>NZ_OX336425.1:2777265-4165897 GCF_946903285.1 Flavobacterium collinsii | reverse complement strand
TGAATAAGCCATTTTCCAGTCGGCCAATTTTGTCCTGAATTCCTGAAAGAATTGCGGGTTCTTTGTATTTGTAACCCGTTGCCAGAATCACATAATCGGTTTGATCCTCGAAAGGCTGTTCCAGTTCTGTCTGCACAAAATCAAGTAAATGCGAACCATCCGTATCTTCTTTTACCGATGTCAGACGCATATTTGAACGTAATTCTACATTTAGTGGAGTGTCTTCTAAGCTCATCTCGTACAAGCTGTCGAAAATCTCATTGATCAATTCGTGATCGATCCCTTTGTATAGCCCGTGCTGACTGTCTAAAAGCTGTTTTCTTTTTTGTGACGAAAGACTGTGAAAATGATCTACATATTCCGGAGAAGTCAACTCCAGAGTCAGCTTTGATTTATTGTCAAGCGGGAAGAAGTGTGACGAACGGGTGAACCATTTCAATTGCAATCCGTCTTCCGTATCCGGTAAAAGATCACGGAATACCTCGGCAGCACTTTGTCCTGATCCAATGATTGTTACCGACGCATTTTTCTGAATCTGAGGTTTAAAGTACAAATATTGAGAAGCATGAATCACATTTGGAAGAGTTTCAGTGTCAATGAAATCAGGTACATGTGGTGAAGTTCCCGTACCCAAAACTATTTTATGCGTATAATAAACAGTCGTAACACACGTCTGAGTATTGATCACCGTAACTTTGTACACATCATCAACAGGGTCAATTGAAATCACCTTGTGCGAAAATTTAAGGTTGCTTAACTGAGCAGCCGCCCATTTGCAATATTCATTGTACTCTCTTCTGTAGATAAAGAAATTTTCACGGATGTAAAATTTATAAGCACGTCCGCTTTGTTTGATGTAATTTAAGAAGCTGTATTTATTCGTTGGATCGGCCATTGTAACCAAATCGGCTAAAAACGGAACCTGTAAAGTGGCATTGTTTAACATTAAACCCGGGTGCCAGTCAAAGCCTTCCGACTGATCAAAAAACAGTGCTGATAAATCTTCAATGGGTTCGATAAGTGCGGCAAGTCCAAGGTTGAAAGGACCAATTCCAATTCCGATTACCGAATATATTTTTTCTGTATTCATTGTGGTTATTTTGAGAATTAAACTTGTGAGGTTGAAACGGTGTTTTTTTGAAACTCTTCGGCAGCCGGGAATTTAGCCCAATACCATTCTCTGTAACAGAAGTTCAGATTGGCTTTTTTGTGCGGCATTTCGATGACTTTCTGAATTTTAAACCCAACGTGAGCCTTGTTCATCATCGAAGCGATAGAGTCTACAGAACCTTCCCCCACCATTTTGCCTACTTTGGCTTCGCTCAAAACAAAATCCATCATAGACTGCGTTGCTGGAGAACCGTATTTTAATTTCGGATCGGTTGGTGCGATAAATTGGTGTGTTCCGTAATCGGAGGGAAGTACGTCATAGTATTCTCCAACGATGTCACGGCATGGCCAGTACACTTCAATATTAAAAGTTGGAACTCCGTTGGCCTCTCCGATATAACTGTGCGAATGGCCTCCCGGAAGCATGGTGCGATAGAATACCTCCAACTCGCGTAACGACCAGTTCATTTGCCAGATTTTCAAAGCATGTTCGCGGTGAAACCACTCGTGAAGCATCTCCAGATCGTTGTCTACATCTACCGGACGCAGACTGATCGTTACGTTGTCTTTCTCAAAAAAGCGGCTGAAAACCGTAGTGTTTGGTTTTGGCTGAATCAATTTTTTGGAGAAAAAGTGTTTGTTTAACGGATTAGGATACGTTTTGTACACCGCCGGATTGGTTCGTGGCGCACTGGCTTCGTCCATATTGTTTAAACTGGTCAGTAAATTTCCTTTTACGATTAGTTTGACACTGTTCGTAAAATGAGAAACCAAACCTGTTACATCTGAATCTTCTTCTTTTTTTAAGGCATTGTATATAAGATCCAATAATACCGTTTCGTTAGCAAGTTTGTTTTTACCCAAAGCGCTCACAATTCCTAACAAATGATTGATTAACAGGTAATACCCCCAGAAATCAATAATTCTTTTTTCGGCAATAAAAGAGCGGCTTTCTTTTCCAAAATCAGGGATTAAACGCTCCAGTTCCGGTACGATTCCTTCGCGGAAAAAGTACCCCTGATTGTCTCTGAAATATAGTTTTGATGGAAAAAGATTTTCATCAAATTCAACCATTACATTCTGTTGGTGAAATTCTGATCCAAATCCGTATTTATTAAAAACGCCAATTAAAGGAGTAAGACTAATATTCAGGTATTGTTTGAACCAGGCAATAGCAGTGTCAGCTACTGTTGTATCTTGTCTTTTGGCGGATTCCTCAATCAGGGTTACGATTCTTGGCAGTTCATTCAAAATATTATCCTGAGACAAAGCAGCAACCAGTGTTACATTTTTATTGGCGTTGGCTCCATGAAAAGGATTTTGACGGATACTAGTACTGAAACCATCGATAATTTTATCTTCAAAAACCACCGTGATGAATGCAGGATCGGTAATCAGCTGAATTTGTGGATAGTCTTTCTGAATGCCTTTTCCCCAATCTGTTTTCATCAACTGCGCTGCATCATAACCACGATTAAGTTCGTGTAGGTAATTGACGCGGAAAGAGTTGGTGATTTTCACGTGCAGTGAGAATTTATACATCCATTCGCTTTCGTCATTGTACACCGTACGAACCGATGAGGTTGCCGCATAGGAAGGACCAAATTGTCCCAGACTGAAGAGCAGTTGTCTGGATTGCATTTCTTTTACTTCTTTTTGCTCTAATAGATACTTGGCTTCCCATGGGTGTGCCGGTACTACTTTGTATTGCGAATAAAAATCCAGTAATTCTTTGGCGTTTTTATTGGCATATTTTGAAATTTCATTTCTCAGATAATCGGTGATCAGATAGTCTTCGGCACTTTTTTCGATAACATTTTCAGGATGCACCAGAAAAAAGTGTAATGGAAACTGCCCCTCGGTTTCAGGAGAATAGTGAAGCAATTCGTCTTTGGTAAATCCTTCTCTACTTTTTGGCAGTGGATGTACCGTATGTCCTAGAATTAACGATTGTTCTGCTGATATAAAAGTTTGTTCCGGGTTGCTGGCGTTCCGGCCGCTATTTTTATAATGCTCCAGGTAAAGCGCCAGATTGTCAATACTGTTTTCCATACGTTTTTGTGTAGGAAGCGGATCAATATCCGGATATTCTGCTTTGCAATAAGCGGCAACAATTTCTGTAAACGCGATAGGATTTATTTCTCTGAATTCATCCGTTGCAATAGTGCGGGACACTATCGGAAAGCCAAAAGCATGAACGCCACTTTCGGAAAAGTAAATCAAAGGAGCAAAAACTTCCTGGCCAACAGTGCTAAAGTCAAATCGAAGAAAAGAGCTGTGATCGATAGTCTGCATAAATTCAGCCAAAGCAGGGTCGTATTTCGGAACACCTTCGTATTGGCTCCAGTTGCTGAATTCTCTGCAATAACAGTTGAGGAGGGATTTGTAATTTACTTGTTCTGCAAGTTGTTTAAAATTAGTTAAGTCTGTGGTATTCATCTCCGTTTTGTTTTATGAGGTTAAGAATGTTTTTAATATCATTTAGGGTTGTAAGGGGATTTAAAATGGTGAATTTCAAATAGAATTCTCCATCTACTTTGGTGCTGGCGACCAGAACTTCGCCGCCAAAGAACAGTTTCTCTTTGATGTATTTGTTGACTTCACAAGAATTAGATTCAGCCGGTCCGTCGAGATAACGGAAGAGTAAAATACCAATATCAGAGTGGCATAACAGTTCAAAATTAGGATCGGCTTCAATATAGGCAGCGGTTTGTTGGGTAGTTTCGATTAAGGTCTCAGTAAACTGTCCGAGCTTTTTCTTGCCCATATAACGAAGGGTAAACCAAAGTTTCAAAGCATCAAAACGACGTGTAGTTTGAACAATCGATTTATTGACCTGAGCCGGAAGTGCATCGTAATTTTGCTCTTTAGGATTCAGATAATCAGCGTGATGCTTGATCAGGTTGAGGTGAAGTTTATTTTTAACAATAAAGGCACTGCTGCTTACTGGCTGGAAGAATGATTTGTGGTAATCGACGGTTACAGAATCGGCCAGTTCTATGCCGTTTAATAAATATCTTTGTTTCTCTGTTAAAAGCAATCCGCATCCATAGGCAGCATCTACATGAAGCCATAAATTGTGCTGGCTGGCAATAGCGGCGATTGTTTTTAACGGATCGATGTTACCAAAATCGGTTGTGCCGGCCGTAGCGGTAATGGCAATTGGAATGTTTCCTTTTTTAATTTCGTCAGCGATCGCCTTTTCGAGTTTTTCCGGATCCATACGGTATCTTTTGTCTACACCCACATTTACAATAGCTTGTTCTCCGAGACCTAAAACCCAGGTGGTTTTATGATTGCTGAAATGCGCTTTATCCGAAACAAAAATCCTGTACTTGTGAGCATCAGGAGGAAGTCCTTCCATTTTAATATTCCATTTTTGATATTGCATGGCATAGTAATCTCTCGCCAGAAGTAGACCCATTAAATTACTTTGAGATCCTCCTGCTGTAAAAACGCCATCGCCTTGTGTATAACCCACCTGCTCGCTGGTCCAGTCAATTAATTTTCTTTCGATAAAAGTTCCGCCAGCGCTTTGGTCATAAGTATCTTGTGAGGAGTTGATGGCACTGATCAGAATTTCTGCCGCTAGTGCCGGAATAACAACCGGACAGTTTAAGTGTGCAATATATTCCGGAAGGTGAAAAGCGGTGGCGTGGTTTACATAAAGCTCGTCTACTTCGTTCAGCAGACTTTCGTAATCGGGTAGTGGAGTGTCAAAATCTATCTCTTCAACTTTAGCTCTTATTTCCTCAGGTTTGATTCCGCTGAAAGGTTTTTTATTATTTTTTAGGAAATTCGAAACACGCTCCTGTGCTAATTTCATGGCTTGAGCGTATTCTGTTCCGGAGTTTTGATGGAAAATGTCTTTGTAAAAATCCTGGTCCTGCTGGACTCCTTTTTCGGTGACTTCTGTACGAATCAATGTGGTATTCATAAAATAGTTGTTTAAGGGGTTAAAGTTATTTTTCAGTCGAGGTAGACGACTTTTTTAGATAAAGGGGTTCTCTTTTTTTTGGAGGGTTTTAAGGCTTCGGGATAATACCCCAGATAAAGAAGCCCTAGTGATTTTTCATTTTCTGAGAGACCAAATTTTGCCACATAATCGATAGCTACTCCTTTGGTACTCCAGTAACTGCCCATTTTATGAGCATGGCAGGTAAGCGCAATATTTTGTACAGCAGAAGAGACTGCAGCAATTTCTTCCCATTCAGGCAGGTCAATTTTGGTGTTTTTCACCATGACTACTCCAATCATACAGGCTGCATTGAGCGGATAATTTTCGAGATACGAAAGCTTGTCTTTTTGATCTTCGGGAGATAATTCATTATAGAAATCTCTGTAATAGTGAGCCATATATTCACCGTACTTCTTCAAATATTTGCCCCTAAAAACGATAAACCTCCAGGGTTCTGTCATTTTATGGGTAGGAGCCCAGGTGGCATTCGTCAAAATTTCTTCAAGCAATTGATCCGGTAATTCTCCCTTGATAAACTGATTGGCATAGACGCTTCTCCTGTTACGGATGTTCTTCGAAATTTTGTTTAATTTATAAGAAGAGTCTGATAGCTTGATTTTACTGAGGTTGTTCTTAATTTTCATTTATTTTGGAAGTTTTTCTAAGAAAATTCTTTTTTATTTTGGCCAAATAAAAATAAATTTGTAAGTAATTCTTATTTAGAATGAATAAGAATAGTATAAAACAAAAGTATAAATTAATCTGATAGAAAAAAATGTTTTTTTTAAAATTTATACGAATGACCGTACACTTGTCTTTGTGTTTATTTGATTGTTGTTTCTTAACGTATTGATTGTAAGTAGTTTGTGTTTCATGGTTTAAAGTCTTTTTACAGCTATTATTAAATTGTAAAAAAGAAGTTACGTGTAATTTACACAGATAAAAAGAGAGGCGAGAATACTTGTTTTATTTTGGATTCTTACAAGAAGTTAAAAAAGAAGAGCAGACCAGCAGGGAAGGAGCATTTAGCCTGGTTTTAGGAAGTTTTTAGCAAAATTTTAATGGAATTATTCTCGTCCATTTTGAAATAGAAAAGGGTTTGGAATTTTAGAATTTTGAAGTTTTTTTTGAGTAAAAATGGCTTAGGATGGATCAATTTAATTTTGAATTGAGAATAGCTGTTCTAAATTAACTTTTAAACTTGATAAAATGCTTTAATTTTTAGTTTTGAATGTGATAATTGTAATTTTTGTCGCTGTAAATAAGTAAAGTCATAAAAGTTATTAGCTTCTTGTTGTAAGTGTAAAATTATTTTGCGACATCGTTTAAATTTGTGAAGTGCGAAAACTCATTATATACCTGTTCATCTTTTTAATTGTATCCAATATTGGGTTCTTTCAGCAGTTTTATAAATTACCGATATTGCTCGAGCATTTTAAGGAACATCAGCAAAGGCATGATATCAGTTTTTTTGATTTTTTAGAAATGCATTACTGGGGAGAAGATTTAAAAGACAATGATTCTGATCGTGATATGCAGCTTCCGTTTAAGAACATATCCGGACCTTACGTACAGTTGGTGTTTGTTCCGCAGGACAAACCCATATTTTATATTCCTTTTACTGTTGGATTTTCACAATCGGGTACAATTCCTTATACCTCAGATTTGTATTCAAATCCTTCCTTGTTTTCGGTATTTCGCCCTCCTATAGCCTAATTTGATTTTATAGAATTTTTATTGTGGTTAAGACATTTTTGATGTTTTAGCCCTGGCATTACTATATTCAAATAAATTAAATTATGCTTAATAAGATCATACAATTCTCAGTTAAAAATAAGCTGGTAATTGGGATCTTCACGTTGCTATGGATTATCTATGGCGTGTTTGAAGTAACCCGTTTACCTATTGATGCCGTTCCTGACATCACCAACAATCAGGTACAAATTATTACAACGGCCCCGTCTTTGGGGGCAGAAGATGTAGAGCGTTTAATTACATTTCCAATAGAACAGGCAATTAGCAACATCCCACAGCTGAAAGAAAGCCGCAGTATTTCGCGCTTTGGACTTTCGTTGGTTACGATTGTTTTTGCAGACGACACAGATGTGTATTGGGCGCGTCAGCAGGTGGCCGAACGATTGCAAAAAGTAGAAATTGCAGAGAACGCCAGTATTCCTGAAATGGCGCCGGCAACAACAGGTTTGGGGGAAATTTACCAGTATGTTCTTAAGCCGCAACCCGGATATGAAACAAAGTATTCTCTGGAAGATTTGCGTACTATTCAGGATTGGACCATTAGAAGACAGCTTTTGGGAACCCCTGGAATTGCAGATGTCGCTACTTTTGGAGGGAAATTAAAGCAGTATGAAATTGCCGTTAATCCGTCACGCTTAAAAGCACAAAACCTGACTATAAAAGAGGTTTTTACAGCATTGAACAGTAATAACGAAAATACTGGTGGCGCGTATATTGAAAAAGGCCCAACGGTACTGTACATCCGAAGTGTCGGACTAACCCGAAACATCAAAGACATTCAGAATATTATTGTCAAAAATACACAGGCCGGAACTCCTATTTTAATCAAAGATATTGCAGAAGTAAAAATGTCTTCGGCCATACGCTACGGAGCCTTAACGACAGCTGATATTGGCGAATCGGTTGGTGGAATTGTAATGATGCTTAAAGGAGAGAATGCCAATAATGTGATCGTAAATGTCAAAAAACGAGTTGCCGAAATTGAGAAGATCTTACCCAAAGGTTTGAAAATAGAACCTTTTTTAGATCGTACAAAAATGGTCGATAATGCCATTGGGACTGTTCAGAAGAATCTTATCGAAGGTGCCTTGATTGTAGTCCTTGTTCTGGTACTTTTTCTTGGGAATTTAAGAGCAGGTTTTATTGTGGCTTCTGTAATTCCGTTAGCGATGCTTTTTGCTATTATTATGATGAACACCTTTGGCGTAAGCGGGAATTTAATGAGTCTGGGCGCGCTTGATTTTGGTTTGATTGTCGATGGTGCGGTAATTATTGTGGAAGCCATTTTACATCATATTCATTCTGCTAAAAAATACAAAGAAATCGATTCTATTTCGCAAGAGGAGATGGATAAAGAAGTAACTGGTTCGGCAGGACGTATGATGAATGCAGCAGTATTCGGACAGATTATTATTCTGATCGTTTACCTCCCAATATTGTCTTTAGAAGGTATCGAAGGAAAAATGTTCAAACCAATGGCACAAACTGTTGCCTTTGCTATTTTGGGTGCTTTTATATTATCCCTTACTTATGTTCCAATGGTGAGTGCCTTGTTTATTAGCAAGAAAATAAGCCATAAGCCCAATTTATCGGATCGCATAATGGTAAAACTTGAATCTTATTATGAAATTGGGTTGTCCAGAGCATTACAAGTCCGAAAAGGGATTGTGATTTCAGCTTTCGTTCTGTTTGGTATCGCCTTGTTGCTTTTTAGTCGAATGGGAGGTGAGTTTATCCCACAGCTGGAAGAAGGCGATTTTGCCGTAGAAACTCGTTTATTACTGGGGACAAATTTGTCAACGACCACAGCAACCATTGAGAAAATTTCGACGGCATTAAAAAATACCTATCCGGAAGTAGAAAAAGTAGTTTCCAGAATTGGTAGTGCCGAGATTCCAACAGATCCTATGCCTATAGAAGGAGGCGATATGATTATTGTCTTAAAAGACAAATCAGAATGGACAAGTGCTTCTTCGTTTCCTGAACTGGCCGATAAAATGACGCAAACGGTTAAAGAGGTTGCACCCGGAGTTACGACTGGTTTTCAGTTTCCGGTTCAAATGCGTTTTAACGAATTAATGACAGGAGCAAAGCAGGATTTGGTTTGCAAAATTTATGGCGAAGATCTCGATAAACTGGCAAAATATGCCGAGCAGTTAGGCGCGATTAGCACTACTGTAGAAGGTGCTACGGATCTTTATGTGGAGAAAGTTACCGGAATGCCTCAGATTGTTATTGATTATGATTGGGCCGAAATGGCGAAGTACGGAATTTATGTTTCAGACATCAATCAAACAGTAAATGCCGCTTTTGCAGGAGCTGTAGCAGGAAGCATTTATGAAGGAGAAAAAAAGTTTGATATGGTGGTACGTGTAGAAGCCAGCGGACGAAAAGATATTGATGATGTTCGCAATTTATTGATTGCAACCCGTTCCGGAATGCAGATTCCGTTGTATCAGGTGGCTTCTGTAAAAGAAGTGGAAGGTCCAAATCAGATTCAGCGTGAAGACGCTAAGAGAAGGATTATCGTTGGTTTTAATGTGAGAGGGAGAGACGTAGAATCTATTGTAGAAGAATTACAAAAGAAAGTAAACAGTCAGATCAAATTTGAGCCTGGTTATTATATTACCTATGGCGGTACTTTTGAAAACCTGCAACAAGCAAAATCCCGTCTGGGAGTTGCGGTTCCGGCGGCTTTGTTTATGATTTTGGCATTGTTATATTTTGCTTTCCGATCTTTTAAAGAAGGAATTATCATTTTTACAGCCATTCCATTATCGGCAATTGGCGGCGTGTTTGGACTGGCTTTGCGCGATATGCCGTTTAGTATTTCTGCTGGAGTTGGTTTTATTGCGCTCTTTGGCGTAGCCGTTTTGAACGGAATTGTTTTAATCTCCGAGTTCAACCGTATACAAAAACACGGCGAAATTACCGATTCGCTTCAAATTATCATTACCGGAACAAAAAACAGGTTGCGTCCTGTATTGATGACAGCTGCTGTTGCTTCTTTAGGGTTTTTACCTATGGCTTTGAGCAATGGCGCAGGAGCAGAGGTACAACGCCCGCTTGCAACCGTTGTGATTGGCGGACTGATTACAGCTACTTTGCTGACGCTCTTTGTACTTCCGGCTATTTATTTAATGACGTATCATACTAAAGTTTTTTCAAAAAAAATTAAAAAACACAAGATGGATAAACTGACTTTACTATTGCTGGCTTTGTTTCTTACGGCTTCGGTTCAGGCACAAGAAGTACCCATATCTCTTGACGAATCTTTGTCGATAGCGCTTCAGCATAACAGAAGAATTAAATCTTCGCAATTGAATGAAAGATCAAAAGAACAGTTGGAAAAAACGGCTTTTGATCTTCCTAAAGCAGCTCTGAGTGCCGATTATGGTCAGTTTAACAGTGCTGTAAACGATACGCGTTTTGGTATTAGCCAGACTTTTGCATTTCCGACACTGTATACCAATCAAAAAAAAGCTTTGAGGGAAAATTACAATGCCGCAAAAGCAGAATCGCAGTTAACCGTGCAGCAGATTAAGTCGAATGTGAGGAACTTATTTTATTACTATATCTGGCTTAATAGTAAAAAGGAATTATTGGCTTATGCCGATTCGATTTACAGGTTAATGGAGCAGAAATCGGAATTGCGTTATAAGACAGGGGAAACAAATGTACTGGAAAAAAGCGCCTCTCAATCGGCACGACAGTTCTATACAAACCAGCTAACAATGGTTAATAAAGATATTACTATTATCTTAAAAATGTTTAATACGGTTCTTCAGGATAGTATCGTTCATGTGCCTTTTTCTGATAAGATCAAGAATGATTTTGCTGTTGCTTTAAATCAAAATAAAAATATTGCAACGCTTCCTCAGATACAACTTTCGATGTATGAAGCAGAAGCAGCAAAGTGGAAATGGAAAACGGAACAAGCCAGATTAATGCCCGATGTTACAATAGGGTATAATAATTTGAGTATTGTTGGTACACAAACGAGTTCTTCAGGTCAGGATGTTTATTATAATAACAGTCAAAGGTTTAGTTATGTTAATCTTGGGTTGTCTGTTCCATTGTTTTTCAGCAGTCAGTCAGCTCGTAACAAAGCTGCGAAAGTAGATTATGAAACGTATAAGATGAGGGCAGAAACGACAAAGATTGAAATGCAGACGGAGATTAGTAACGCCGAAAGCGAGATCGAAAAATACAAGGAAAGCCTTTTTTATTACGAAAACGAAGGACTAAAGAACGCGACGGTAATTATCGACGCAGCGAATAGTCAATTGGAAAACGGTGATATCGATTACCTGCAATGGGTTTTGGTAGTCAATCAGGCGATCACCATAAAGAATGAATATTTCGATAGGATTAACGATTACAATAAGGCTGTGATTAATTGGCAAACCCTTAATAATTTATAAAATAATGAAAACATATAGCAGCATCATTTTTGTTTTTTTATGCTTGGTTTCCTGCCAGGGTGACAAAAAAGAGCAACAAACTAAAAAAGAAATAAAACAGGAAAATAGCATTCAATTAAGCGATACACAAGTAAAAAACGCAGGATTGATGGTTGGTCATCCCGAGGAACGAACTGTAAAAGGAATATTACAGCTTCAGGGAACGGTTACGGTACCGCCAAAAAGCGTGGTAACGGTTAGTATCCCTTTGGGAGGTTATATCAAAAAGACCGATTTAATGGCCGGAATGCACGTAAGAAAAGGGCAATTGCTGGCGGTAGTAGAGGACATGCAATACATACAGCTGCAACAGGATTATCTTACCGCAAAAGAAAAGTTTCAACTGGCCCAAAGTGAATTTAACCGCCAGAAAGAGCTTAATGCGAAGAAGGCCAGCAGTGATAAGTTGTTTGAACAGACTTCGACTGAGATGCAAACACAACGTATTTACATGGCATCGTTGGCACAAAAACTGGGATTGTTGGGGATTAATGTCAAAAAACTTACCGCTTCAACGATAAGCAAAACGGTTGCAATTCATTCGCCTATAAATGGTTTGGTCTCGAAGATTAATGTGAATGTAGGGAAATACATTTCGCCAACAGATATGCTTTTTGAGCTAATCGAAATGACTGACATTGTGCTGGTCATGAATGCTTTTGAAAAAGACGTAAACCTGCTTTCGGTTGGACAGACCGTTTCGGCATATACCAATGCTAATCCGTCTAAAAAGTACAAGGCAAAAATTGCTTACATCAATCAAAGTCTGAATGACGATCGTGCAGCAGAGGTGATTTGTAAAGTGAATCAATATGAAAAGTCATTAATTCCGGGACTTTTTATTAATGCCGAGGCAGAATTTGATAACGAAAAAGCTCTTACAGTTCCGGAAGATGCCGTGGTAAGATGGCAGGGTAAGTTTTTTGTTTTTTTGAAAACTGGCGGGCACAATTTTAAAATGCTTCCAATTGAATTAGGTACTGCCAGTGAAGGATATCGTCAGATCAAATCTTCGGCTATCGATACTTCTTCGGCTATTGTAATCAAAAATGCTTACACGCTTTTGATGGCTTTCAGAAACGGAGGAGAGCAGTAATTTTAAGTTAAAAAGAATCCCCCAGCTCCATAGGGATTGGAACTGGGGGATAATAAAAAAATAAAACACAATCTTTAGAACGTATACCTCACTCCAAATTGTCCTTGGAATCTGGAGGCTAACTGATCTACAGTATAAGGTGATGTCGAAGGTTTCTGGAAAGTATAAGTTGGATCGCCAGTAGCAACTCCGCCTAAATTTCCTGATTTTGTTAACCCAAGATTTGCCGTTGAATTGTAAGTGTTTGGAACAAAATAGCTTCTTCCCCAATCTTTATTGATCAGGTTTCCGACATTTGCTATGCTGAATGAAAGCTGTAAAGCACCTGCTTTATTAATTTTGATTTCATCCATTAATTTCAAATCAGCTTGTATGTTCCATGGTGTAGTGGCACCGTTTCTTTCTGTGAAGTTTCCTCTTCTGCTTTTCAAATAATCATTTCCATTAATAAAAGCTTCGTAATCTGCTACCTGCTGCGCTGCTGTAGCCGATGGAACTCCTGCTGCATTTACACCAATGTATTTCGCTGCTTCTGCTGCATCTTTGAAGATATAAGCCAATCCTGCTGCCTGACCTGTTCCTGCAATTGTAGAGTTTACAAATCCCCATGAAAACGGATTTCCGGATTGAGCATTGAAATATACATTTGCTGAGAAGGTATTGTTATCGGCCACTTTTACAGCATATCCAACATTAGAAACAATTCTGTGCTTGATATTGAAGTTTGAAGTTGCTAATTGTGGATTATTTGGTGTTAACGACTGGTTCATCTGGAAGTTACTTTCCATCGAGTTACGGATTCCATTAGTAATATCTTTAGAATTTCCGTAGGTATAAGCCACCATAAAGTTAAGACCAAAATCATACGTTTTTGAGATCATCTCCGTAATACTGTATCGGTATCCTTTGTTGGTGTTTGATAATAAATAAGCATTTGAAAATGCAGGATTTATATTGGCTGCATAAATTGGCATCTGATGATTGGTATCATAAGAAAAATAAATCGGGTTATCAGTCTTATTCACTTGTTGGAATTCCAGGTCACGAATTACTTTGGTATAAATACCTTCGGTGGTAAATTTATAACCGTTGATGATCTTATCGATTGCAAGTGAGTTTCTCAACACTGCCGGCATTTTAAATTTGTTATCCACTAAATCAGCCTGTACTTTTGGCGTTGCATCGTGATAACCGTTTAATCCGTTTGTTGCTAAAGGATCTCCAGCTGCAGCAACTTGTGCCGGAGTAAGGTTATTTTTGTCATAACTTCCGTAACCTACACCATCATTGTAGTAAGCATATCCTAGCCATGCAAATGGAATTCTTCCGGTAAATACTCCTGATCCGCCACGAATAACAAGTGTTTTATCTTCGTCTACATTGTATGTAAATCCAATTCTTGGCGAAACCAATGCTGTACTGAAGAAGTTGTTTTTAATCTGGCTCAATGGCGTGTATGTATACGTGTTACCGTAATTAGGATCAGCTGGAGAATTTTGTACCTGTGGGCTTAATTTTGGTTTATTAGGCAAGTCAGTATAATCAATTCTTACACCTGGAGTAACTTTTAACTTGTTTCCAATTCTAATTTCGTCCTGTACATAAACACTGTAAAGGTTTACTTTAAACTGTGCATAAGGATTGTTGAAGATTTGATCTCTTGTTGAACCGTCAAAAGGATAAGTTCCACGAACACGGGTAGGAAGTTTGTTGTAGAAATCTGCCAGAGATTTGTAGGATACCCTTCCGTTAAGGGCATTTACGAATCCGTAATTGATGTCGTAGAACTCATTGTGTGTACCAAATAATAAAGTATGATTTCCGGTTTTATAGGTAAGGTTGTCTGTGATTTCGGCAGTATTTTGTTTCATATTGAATACTGTTGCTTCACGATCGTTTCCTAAAAAGATGGTTCCGCCATTATATCCAATTTCTGTTTGGGGAAACATGATATTGCTTGATTTTGGATCACGATAATCTTTGATAGCCGAGTAACTTGCAATGAACGAGTTGGACCATTGGCTGTTAAAATGACTTTTAAGTTCTAAAACGGTACTGATAGATTGGTTTTTTTGAGTGAAATCCATGCTTGAAAATCTGAAATTTGCCGCATCACGCTCTAAGTTTGAAGCCTGTGAGATAACGGTATTGTTTCTTAATGATAACGAGTGTTTTTCATTAATTTTCCAATCTAATTTGTTGAAGAATTTTTGACTTTTTGCAAAGTTGTTGTACCCACCGAAAGTTCCGGTGTCAAATCCGTAGTTTGTTTTTACGAAGTCTGAGATTTGTTGTGCGGTAGTGTTGTCTACCAATGAAGTCAGTTTTCCGTTAGAATCGGTTTGTCCTGCATTGTAAAATATAGGATCAGTTCTTTCGGCATATTCCATATTCGTAAAGAAGAACAATTTATCTTTTACGATCGGTAAACCTAATCGGAATCCAATTTGATAATCACCAAAAGAATTTGGCATTTTAGAACCGTCGCCGGCATTGTTACGGCCTGTAATAGCTGCGTTTCTTCCGTAACTGTAAATCGATCCCGTAACATTGTTGCTACCACTTCTGGTAACAGCATTAACGCTTCCTCCTAAAAAGTTTCCTAATTTAATATCGTAAGGAGCAATATAAACCTGAATATCCTGTATAGCATCAAGACTTATAGAGTTGGAACGTGTACTGCTTCCTGGCATTCCTGAAGTTCCTGATTGTCCCCCTAAAGACGGGCTAAAACCGATCGCATCATTGTTGATCGAACCATCGATCGTGACGTTGTTGTATCTGAAATTGGTACCGGCAAAAGAGTTGTTGGAACTTTGAGGAACTAATTTTGTCACATCCTGAATCCCGCGATTGATTAACGGAAGACCATTGACCTGTTTTTCATTAATATTCGTTCCGTTATTTTTAGAAGAGGGTTTAGAACTTGTAATCACAACTTCTTCCAGTACATTGTTGTCTGCTTTGCCAACCACTATCACCGGCAGGTCATTATCGCCAAGTGCTAAGTGTATTTGTGCATTAGAGTAGTCTTTAGTAGCAGAACTTTTAATTTCTAATTCATAAGGTCCGCCGGCATTTAAATTTTCGAAACTAAATCTACCTTGTTTGTCAGTTACAGCTTTGTACACTGCATTAGTAGGTAAATGAGTTAAAGTAACATCTGCACCTGTAAGTGGGCTTGTACCATCATTAACTTTTGCAGATAATGAAGAGGTGGTAATCTGAGCAAAAATGTTTCCCATAACAAGGAGCATTACAGCCGAAAAAATGAGTTTTAGTTTTGTCATTGATTTTTGAGTTTTTATTTGACAAAGAAACTCAGTTTGCTCCGATCGGATTTAACGCTTTTGTTAACTTAAAATGATAAAAATAGTTAGTGTTAATTTAAAATTATCAAGCTGTTAGGTTTGTAGAATCTTTTAGGTCTTTAAAATCAATGATTTGTGTAAATTGTTAAAAACAAACGGATTAGAGTTGTGTTTAAAGTAGATTAAAGAAAGATTAGAGTGTTAAGTAAAGGTTATCAACTGCCAAAACAGACTGGATTAAGGCTTGCTAAAACAGCAGAGAAACGAATCAAATTATGGAAATATTAAGGTAACAGAGGTACCTTTTCCAACTTCAGAATCTACTCTAACATTAATTTGATGCAGTTTGAGTATCTGCATGGTAATGAAGAGACCTAAACCTTGTCCTTGTATGTGGCGGGTATGATCGCTTCTGAAAAAAAGATCAAAAATAGATTCTTTGTCCTGTTCTGAAATTCCGGAACCCTGATCTGTAATTTGTATTAAAAGTTTATTGTGCTCAGAGAAAGTTAAAACATTTACCGGTTTTGGAGATGAAAACTTAATTGCATTGTCTAAAATATTGTAAAGGGCTATAAAAAGCATATGTTTATTGGCATGAACCGAAAGTAAATTTTCACGATCGGCTAAAGCACTTAGATCTACTGATACTTTAGATTCGGGGTATTCAATTGCTTTTTTCTCCAGTACATTCCATAGTATTTCATCAATTCTTATGGTTTCCATTTGTTGAGGTTCAGACAGTTGAAGTCCCGATAGTACCAGAAGACCATCTAAGGTTGCTTTTAAGTGCAGGGTATCTTTTCTGAGTGATTTTAAAATTTCTTCATATTGCTCGTTGGTTCTTGGCTGTTGCAGGGATACGTCAATATCACCAATGATGATGGTCAAGGGAGTTTTGAGCTCGTGTGAGGCGTTTTTTAGAAAATTTTTCTGCGTCATCACACCGGTTTCAAGTCTTTCTAAGAGATAATTGAAAGTGGTTACAAGTTCTTTAATTTCATCTTTCTCCTGAGCTTGCTGCACTTCTAATCTCGAATGCAGATTTTCGGTGGTGATGGTATTTACCTTTGCAATGACTTCTTTAAATGGACGGAAGGTTTGTTTGGCTAAAAATGTTCCCAAAAGATAATTTAGAGGAATGCCTGCCAGGTAAAAAAGGATAAACATTAGGCCCAGAATCTCAAGCTGTCGGTTTCCCGTGTGATTGATACCAGAGACTACAATTATAAAATCGCCCTGATTGTCTTTGTAAAATAAACCTACAAACTGCCTGTTCTTTATGGTGAACGATTCTATTTTGTTTTTTACAATACTATTCAGTTCATGGTCACTAAGCTCAATATCAATTGAATCTTTTAAGTATATTTTTTTGGTTTTAGCATCGTAAACCCGAATGGATTCATTATTGATTCGGTGGTACTGAACTTCAATCTCACGGTATCGTTCGTTTGTAAATTCTTTTATTTCATCCTTCTTAAAATAAAATAAAGCAGCGGTCAAGGCATGATCTTCCAGATTGTCATAATAAAGATCTTTCATATGACTTCTGAAAAGCAGGAATGATCCGGTCATGAGTAATCCGACGATAAAAGCAAAAAGCAGGGTCGAATTTACCGCTAATTTATTTTTAAGATTCATAACGCTTTAGGTCTGTTTTTAATATATGGGAACATAATTCAAAATAAGTAGGTATAGCGATGTATTTATTTCCTCTCGCAGATTGCTTCGCCTGTTCGCTATCGCTCGGGTTAGCAGATTCAGCAGATTTTTAATCTTTGCTCTTCACTCTTCACTCTTCACTCTTCACTCTTCACTCTTTACTCTTTACTCTTTACTCTTTACTCTTTACTCTTTGTTCTATTTTCTCACCTCTTTACTCTTTCAACTCTTCTGCTTCAACATATACCCCGTTCCTTTTATCGTATGAATGAGTGGAGTAGGGAAGTTCTTGTCGATTTTATTCCGCAGATAATTAATATACACGTCAACGGTATTGGAGGTACTGTCAAAATCAATGTTCCAGACCGCCTGTGCAATGGCCACTCTTGACAAGGCAGTTTCGCGATTTTTCATAAAGAAAATCAGGAGTTTGAGTTCTCTTGACGAAAGGTTGAGCTCTTTGCCGTCTCTTGTAGCACTTTGTTCTTTCATATTAATTTCGATTCCGGCATATGACTGAAAATCGAGAATTCCGGTACTAAATTCGGCACGACGAAGCTGTGCATTAATTCGGGCCAAAAGTTCTTCAAACAAAAAGGGTTTGGCGAGATAATCGTCGGCTCCGGATTGTAGACCTTTTACTTTTTCCTGTGGTGTATCGAGTGCACTTAAAATAAGGATAGGCACTATAATTTTTCTGCTTCGTAAAACTTCGCAAACTTCAAAGCCGGTAATGTCCGGAAGCATGATATCAAGAATAATGATATTGTACTCGTTTTCCATGACCTCTTTGATGGCTTCAAAACCTTTGGTAATGGTTTTAACTTCATACAAATGTTCTTCTAATCCTCTTGTGATAAATGATGCAACTCTGGGATCGTCTTCAACTAATAACACTCTGTTCATATTCGAAATATAATTGAGGTGTGATTCCTCTTTAGGTAATAAAGTAATTTTTATGATGCGTTACCGGATTTATTTTTTTATCGTTTAATTCTAATAAGGTGTTTTCGATCATTTCAGACATTGCATCGAGAGCAAGATCGTTAGGCTGCAGACCAAATGGATTTTCGAGTTCGTCTGCAATGGCTTCCAACGCCACAAAAGTATAAGCAATAAAAACAATGATAAACGGTGTAATCCAGCCCATAGTTTCGACAAAACCAAAAGACAATAAAAAGCAATAAATATAAACCGTTCGGTGTAATAATACACTGTAGGTGTAGGGGATAGGTGTACCGGCAATTCGCTCACATCCACCAACAATATCGGACAGTTTATTGAGATTTTCTTCAAAAGCCAGTTGTGTAACACTGTCTATTTTATTTTCAGATTTGGCGTCTTTTACCCAAAGTCCCAATTCTCTTAAGATAAGTATGGGTTTATAGCGAGTTTCTCTTAATTGGTCGGCAAACTCTTTGGGTAGTAATCGACTCATATCTGCATCAGAATTGGTTTCCCGAAGCTGATGTTTGAGACTGTATACAAATGAAATAAGCAAATTAGTGAATTTTTCGCGTTTGGCATCGTATTCTTTGTCTGGGACAAGAGTGATGCTTTGTCGGGCAAGAGATCGGGTATCGTTGAGTAATGCACCCCAAAGTTTTCGTCCTTCCCAAAAACGATCGTAACTCACACTGTTTCTAAAACCGAGGAAAATGGCCAGTGCAATTCCAAATAATGTAAAAATAGCAGGATTGATGTGCAGATTATAGTGAAGGAGCCAGGGTTTAAAATAAACGACGACAAAGGAAAACAGCAGTAATAATAAAAGTCTAGGGAGAAGCTGTGGCAAAACGGAACCTCGCCATTCAAAGAGCATTTTAAACCAGGTATTCTTTTTCTTTATAATCATTGATGGTGATTAGATTTAATACCATAAAAGTAATTAAAAGTGCGCCTTCAAACAAAAAATGATAGAAATATATAGGGATTAAACGAGATGTATAGATTGGAGTTTGATCTTTCGCCCTTATAGGGCTTTGATAGATGGTTTATTTATTTCATAGTGCGTTGCACTATGCTGCTGCTTGTGCTCTTTCAGAGCTGGTTTGGAATAGTAATATCTTTTAGATCAGACCGTATCATAAAAAATATTGCAACTTTGAATATTATTCTCAATACTTTTATTTAAATCTTGAAGATGGGCTGAAAGCCCAAAAGCAAAAGCATATTGCAACGCACTATGTAGTAAATTAAGGTTGACTATTACCCTGAAAGGGTAAAAGCAAATATAGTTATACAGGTGTTTGCTCATCAAGAAATCAGTTTAAATTTGAATGAGTTGCTAATTTGATTGTTTTTCTGAAGATTACTCTTTCGCCCTTACAGGGCTTTGATAGATGGTTTATTTATTTCATAGTGCGTTGCACTATGCTTTTGCTTGTGCTCTTTCAGAGCTGGTTTGGAATAGTAATATCTTTTAGATGAGACCGTATCGTAAAAAATATTGCAACTTTGAATACTATTCTAAATACTTTTATTTAAATCTTGAAGATGGGCTGAAAGCCCAAAAGCAAAAGCATAGTGCAACGCACTATGTAGTAAATTAAGGTTGAGCATTACCCTGAAAGGGTAAAAGTAAATATAGTTATACAGGTGTTTGCTCATCGAGAAATCAATTTAAATTTGAATGAGTTGCTAATTTGATTGTTTTTCTGAAGATTACTCTTTCGCCCTTACAGGGCTTTGATAGATTGTTTATTTATTTCATAGTGCGTTGCACTATGCTGTTGCTTGTGCTCTTTCAGAGCTGGTTTGGAATAGTAATATCTTTTAGATCAGACTGTATCGTAAAAAATATTGCAACTTTGAATACTATTCTCAATACTTTTATTTAAATCTTGAAGATGGGCTGAAAGTTCAAAAGCAAAAGCATAGTGCAACGTACTATGTAGTAAATTAAGGTTGACTATTACCCTGAAAGGGTAAAAGCAATTATAGTTATACTGGTGTTTGCTCATCAAGAAATCAGTTTAAATTTTAATGAGTTGCTAATTTGATTGTTTTTCTGGAATTTAATCTTTCGCCCTTACAGGGCTTTGATAGATGGTTTATTTATTTCATAGTGCAACGCACTATGTAGTAAATTAAGGTTAAGCATTACCCTGAAAGGGTAAAAGCAAACATAGTTTATATCGACGTTTGCTCATCGAGAAATCAATTTAAATTTGAATGAGTTGCTAATTTGATTGTTTTTTTGAAGATTACTCTTTCGCCCTTACAAGGCTTTGATAGATGGTTTGTTTATTTCATAGTGCGTTGCACTATGCTGTTGCTTGTGCTCTTTCAGAGCTGGTTTGGAATAGTAATATCTTTTAGATCAGACCATATCGTAAAAGATATTGCAGCTTTGAATACTATTCTCAATACTTTTATTTAAATCTTGAAGATGGTTTTTAATCCATAAAAAAAAAAGCCGATTTCCCCCAAGAAACCGACTTTTTTAATTTTTCCCGAGCGGGAAAAGTAGTTGTTTAATATTTTTATTTGATAATTAACGTAAAGCAAATCTCAGTTTAAGTCCGTAAGAAACTAGTCTGACATTGTTGACGGATGGAGAATCCAATACGCTGTTGTATTGCAGCTGCACAGGAAGTTCCGGATTGTACTGAACCAGACTTTTGTCTCCATTTTTATTGTAGATGTTATTTAGACCATAATCGATATAAGCACCGAGATAGAATGAAGTTCTGTTTCCAATCTTTTGTTTTACACCTGTTTCAAATGTAGCAGAGTAGGACACTTTAGTATCTAAATCCTGTTCGCTGGTTTTTAAATCATTAGTACTTGCAAAACCGGCAAAAGCAGGGTTAAATAATTCTACATTGTATTGCGGATAGTAACCGCTTGTAGTAAGGTTTTGAAAGGTACTTTGATAACATCCTTTAATCGCAAATCCTACTTTAGCACCTGCAGCAACGTACAATTGAGTAGTCCCCGGAGTTTCAAATTGAATTGCGATTGGAACATTTATGTAACTTAGACTTTGTTCTTCTCTGAAGTTAGTGGCTTTGTATCTAAACTGAAAGGTTTCATTTTCGGCATCTTTAGTAACATATTGCCCACTAAAAGAAGCGTACTTTGCATCAGAATTATAGGATTGGTACTCGGCTCCAATTCCAATGCTTAAGCCTTCGTTTAAATAATAGGAGTATCTGATTCCTGCACTAATTCCGTTTCCGGGTACGATAGTACCACCGCCACTGTACTTTAGAAAAGAACCGGGTCCTGCGACGGAGATCGATATTTCCTGTTTTTTGTCCTGACTATAGCCCTGGAGGCAAATCGCTAAAAATGCCGTAACTGTAGCTATAGATTTTATAGAGGTACTGATATATTTTTTCATCTTAAAGTTGTATTAGCCAGTACCATTTTGAGGTGGTACTGGCATGATTTTGATTATTTTACAATTACTTTGAATGACTTTTTGATATTGCCTGACTCAATAACTACAAGAACCATATTACTTTCAGTACTTGGAGGTAATTGTACCTGTGTTTGAGCAGTAGATGATTTCATTGTTGTAAGTAGTTTACCTGTAACAGAGTAAAGACTTATTTGCATGTTTTCTAAATCACCTTCTGGTAAATCGGCATCTACAGTAAGCATTTTTCCTGTTTCAACCGGATTTGGATACAATTTAACCTCAAGTGATTTCTGTGTCTTAATTTTAGCAGGGCATGTTTGCAATACCTTACCATCTTTAGTAGTCATTTTTACACTGTAGTCGGCAGTTAGATCTAATTTATTCGCCAGATCGTCTCCTGCTGAAAAGTATTGGTTTGTACCAATTAATTGTCCATTTTTAAACCATTGGTACGAAACAAACTCGTAACCTCCATTGGTTTGAGGATTGTTGTTTACGATAAGTACATTATTGAATTTTTGGTGTACGATATCATAGAATCCAAATGGTTTTTCAACAGTTATAGCATATGTAGCACTTGTACTTCCATCTTCAGAAGTAACTGTTACATTTTGCGCATAAATTCCCGGTTTAGGAGTATTAATGGTAAAATTAGCCGATGGAGTAAAGGTTGCATTCGTTGTATTGGTCAGTGCTACATTTACGTTGTTTTCGTCACATCCCATTAGGTAGTTAAGAGTCTTAGCCGGATTAGGGTATACTTTAGTTCCAATGGTAATTTGAGTAACGGTAATGTCGTTGTTTTTGATTACCAATAGCTGTGTAACATCCGGAGCAGGTAAATAATTGTTGTCACCAGCCTGAGCGGCTACAATTGTTACTTCTCCAGGTCTTAACATATTTACTACACCAGTTAATGGAGCGACAGTAGCAGGAGGTAACGCAGTTTTATAGGTAAAGGCATAGTTTACCGTTAGACCTGAACTGGCAGTAGCCCCCAGATTGAAAGTATTTGATCCTCCAAGAGTTTTTATTCCCAATATTGGAAAAGTAATTTGCTGTGCTGCTTTTTGAATCGTAAGTTGTGCAGTAAGCGTAATTGGTAAACAATTTGGTGTACTTGTTGAAGGAGATACTACGGCAGTAACTGTATAAGTCCCCGCATTTGTTGCTGAGTTTCCTGAACCTGAAGGTGCGATGGAATAAGTAACAGTCGCTCCTGACGGTAAATTAGCAACTTGCACCGCATGTGGATTTTTGTCATAGGTAAATGTCGCATTGCTAAAGGTTACTTGTTGAAGTGCTGAATTGAGTACTTGTACAGTTTGTGTTTGTGTACTAGAGTTTCCACTTGCATCAGTATATTTCCATGTAATGGTATAAGTTCCCGGTGTATTGTAGTTTAACGGACTTGTTGTTGTTGCCGTGATACTACCGCTGCAATTATCGGTTGCAGTTGGAACTGGAATTTGAGCCGATAAAACAGCACAAGAATTTGTAATTACAGGGAGAGTTGCCAGATTTGGTACTGGCGCTGTTACATCCGGAGTTGTAATTAAAGTCACAGTTTGTGTAGCGGTACAACTGTTGGCATCAGTAACAGTTAACGTATAAGTTCCTGCTGCTAATCCGCTAATATTTTTGGTTGTACTACCATTAGACCATAAATAGGTGTAAGGAAGCGTACCACCGGTTACAGTTACATTTATAGCACCATCACTTAGTCCGTTGCAGGAGATATTCGTTTGAGATGATATGCTTGCTACTACTACAGTAGGTTGGGTTATAATAGTACTTACTGTTGTTGTGCAAGAATTTGCATCGGTGATTAAAACAGCGTAGTTACCAGGAGCCAATCCTGTAGCTGTAGCTGCAGTACCTCCGGTAGGAGACCATACATAAGTATAAGCACCTGTTCCTCCAGTTGCAGTTACAGTAGCAGAGCCATTATTTGCCCCATTACAAGTAACATTTGTTGCAACTATAGTTCCACCAACTGCCGTTGGTTGCGTAATATTGAAATTTTGTGTCACGTTACAGCCATTACCATCTGTAATCGTTACAACATAAGTACCTGCAGTTAATCCTGTAGCTGTAGCTGCAGTACCTCCGGTAGGAGACCATACATAAGTATAAGCACCTGTTCCTCCAGTTACTGTTACAGAAGCAGCTCCAGTAGTACCTCCATTACAAGCTACATTTGTTTGTGTTGGTACAACTACCAAAGGAGTAGGTTCGCCAATAGTAATATTTTTAACAATAGAACAACCGTTTGCAGAGGTAATCGTTACAGTATAGTTACCGGCAGTAAGATTGTTGGCGGTAGCATTAGAACCTCCTGAAGGAGCCCATACATAAGTAAATGGACCAGGAGCACCTGATGGTGTTACCGTTGCAGAACCTGTGTTACCGCCATTACATAAAACATCAGTTTTATTAACGACCGCTACTAAAGTGTTGGTTGTATTAATGGTTACGCTTTGCGTATTGGTACATCCGTTTCCGTCTGTGATGGTACAGGTATAGTTTCCAGCTGTTAAGCCTGTAGCAGTGGCTGTTGTAGCTCCTGATGACCATTGGTAAGTAAAAGGAAGTACTCCGCCAGTTGGATTTACGGTAGCCTGACCTGTAGTCGAACAAGTGGCATCTACTTTAGATGTCGTTGCAGCTAGTACTGCCGGCTGATCAATAAAGAATGTTTTGGTGATAGAACAACCGTTAGCATCTGTAATTAAACAGCTGTAGTTTCCGGTTGCTAACTCTGTAGCTGTAGCCGCAGTACCTCCTGTCGGAGACCATGCATAAGTATAAGCTCCAGTTCCTCCTAAAACGGTTACACTAGCTGTTCCGGTTGCTGTTCCATTACATAAAACATCTGTTTGTGATGTTGTTGCTGTTAAAGCCGCTGGTGGATTTAAAGTAGTACTTGCAGTAGTTGAACAACCATTTGCATCCGTCACTGTAACCGTATAAGTTCCGGCTGATAATCCTGAAGCTGTTGCAGCATTTCCTCCTGTTGGAGTCCATACATAAGTATATCCAGGTGTACCTCCGGTTACATTTACTGTAGCCGAACCATTGCTGTCACCGTTACATAATAGATCTGTTTTTGATATTGTAGCTACTAATGCAGTTGGCGTACCTATTACAATTGTTTTGATTAAGCTACACCCTTTACTATCTGTGATGGTACAAGTATAAGTACCGGATGACAATCCTGTAGCTGTAGCTGCAGTACCTCCTGATGGTGCCCATACATAAGAGTATCCAGGTGTTCCTCCGCTTGGAGTCACCGTTGCGCTACCATTTGTGTTTCCAAAACAACTAACATCTGTGGTCGCAGTTGAAGCACTAAGTATTGCCGCTGGTTGATTGATCGTAAAGCTTTGTATAGTAGAACAGTTATTGGCGTCTGTAACAGTTACGTTATAAGTGCCGGCTGTTAAATCTGTAGCTGTAGCAGCAGTACCGCCGGATGGTGACCATGAATAGGTGTAAGCTCCTGTTCCTCCGGTTGCACTTACAGTAGCAGCTCCGGTTGCATCTCCATGACAATTCACATGAGTAATTGAACCTTGTGAAGCTACTAAAGGGGTTAAAGGCTGAGTTAGAATGAAAGTTCTGGTTGTTGGACAGATATTAGCATCTGTGATGGTTACCGTATAAGTACCGGCAATTAATCCTGTAGCTGTAGCAGCAGTACCGCCAGATGGTGACCATGAATAGGTGTAAGGTGCAGTTCCGCCACTTACAACTACGCCCGCGCTTCCTGTTGCATCTCCGTTACATAAAATATCAGTTTGCGAAGTTGTTACTGAAAATGCAGGAGGGTTGGTAAGAATGAAAGATTGTGTAGTACTACAATCATTTGCATCTGTAACCGTTGCTGTATAAGTGCCGGCCGCTAAACCAGTAGCTGTTGCTCCAGTACCTCCGGTAGGTGTCCATGAATAGGTATATCCAGGGGTTCCGCCTGAAGCAACTACAGTTGCACTACCGTTAGTTGCATTATTACAAGTCGGACTAGTGAATGTACCCTGAGAAGCTATTAGGGTTGTAGGTTGAGTAATGAAAAAGTTTTGTGTAACCGTACAGTTGTTAGCGTCTTTTATAACGACACTGTATGTTCCTTGTGAAAGACCGTTTATTGATGCGGTTGTAGCACTATTAGACCAAAGATAGGTATAAGAACCCGCTCCGCCAGTAGGCGCAACTGATGCTGAACCATTAGCGCCACCATTACAGCTTACATTAACCTGAGTTGGATGTGCAAGGATAGGTGTAGCCGTTCCTATTATAATATTATTGATTGTTCTGGAACATATAGTAGTAGCATCAGTGATGGTAACACTATAAATTCCTGCTGTAAGTCCAGATGCAGTAGCAGTGGTGGCTCCGTTGGACCAGTTGTAAGTATAACCCGGAGTTCCTCCAAAAGCACTCACAGTTGCAGAACCGGTAGAAGCTCCAAAGCAAGAAACTGAAGTGGTGCTTATAGACCCATTAAGGGAAGCTGCGGGCTGTGCAACAACAATACCGGTTATCGTTTTTGGACAACCGTTAGCATCGGTTATGGTAACGCTGTAAGTTCCTGCCTGAAGTCCTGAAGCAGTTGCTGCAGTACCGCCAGATGGTGACCATGAATAAGTATAACCCGGAGTTCCTCCTGATGCAACAACAGTAGCTGTACCATTTGATCCTCCAAAACAAGAAACTGATGTAGTAGAAGATGTTCCATCAAGAGCGGCAGCTGGTTGTCCTACGACAATACCGGTTATCGTTTTTGGACAGCCATTCCCATCCGTAATCGTAACACTGTAAGTTCCTGCTGTAAGCCCTGATGCAGTTGCTGCAGTACCTCCTGATGGAGACCAAGAATAGGTATAACCAGGTACTCCGCCCGTTGGAGTAACAGTAGCTGTACCATTTGCCAATCCAAAGCAAGAGACAGAAGTAGTAGAAGTCGTCCCGTTTAAAGCTGTTGCTGGTTGTCCTACAACAATACCAGTTATCGTTTTTGGACAGCCGTTAGCATCTGTAATAGTAACACTATAAGTTCCTGCGGCAAGTCCGGTTGCAGAAGCAGTCGTAGCTCCGTTAGACCAGTTGTAAGTATAGCCTGGAGTTCCTCCTGACGGAGTAATGGTAGCTGTACCATTTGACGATCCAAAACAAGATACATTTGTAACCGAAGGAGTTCCATTTAGTGCAGGAGGGGCTATTAATGTAAAAGGTCTGGTAATTTGTACCAATTCTGCATCTGTAATAGTGGCTGTATAAGATCCTGCTGACAACCCGGTAGCTGATGCTCCGGTACCACCAGCTGGTGACCATGAATAGGTATAAGGAGGAACGCCTCCTGTTGCAACCACTGTAGCCGATCCATTTGTACCGGCATTACAGCTGATATTGGTAAATGAGGTCGAAGAAGTGCTTAAAGCTGCTGATGTAACAAATGTTGATTCGGCACCATAAGCTGTTCCTGCACTATTCTTTGCATAAGCTCTGTAGTGAATAGTCGAACCGGCAGTAAGCCCTGTTACGGTATTACTAAAAATTCCACTTCCGGTTCCTATTTGAAATTTATTGTTTGCGATAGTTGGGTTTGCTGTTACTGCCCAAACGATTCCTCTTTCTACGCTGACATCTCCGCCATCTGCAGTTACATTACCTCCAATAATTGCTTTAGTTGAACCAACATTTGTAGCTGTTGTCGTAGTTACTGCTGGTAAACCTACACCATCGACCCAGGTAAAATTATCAATTGCAAAATAATCGTAATTGGCGCTTAGCTGAATTTCAAGTTGGTCAATGTTGATATTGGTAAAATTAGAAACTCCGTCTGTCGCAAAGTTGACAGGGGTAAAACCCTTTCCAGGTAAGGCAACGCCTATGTTAGCTCCGGTTGTGTTTTTTACAATCGTGAACTGCGTTACACCACCAAGTTTCCCGATTAAGGTAACCGAACCAGGTGCGCCGTCAAAGGTACTATTAGGGGTCTGACCAGAAGTACCTGTAAGGTAAATCCATAAACTATTCATTTTAAAGCTTCCTGTAGCTGCAGTAATGAATCCGCTTTGTCCTAGACTTTCTGTTGTAGGACCATCTGTAACCTGTATAAATCTGTTTGAACCGTTATACCCTTGGCCTGCAAACTGAACACTAGTAAAATTAATATAAGTGCTGGTTAAGTTAAAGGTCTTACCATTGCTTACAAAGTTGGGCTGACCTGTAGGTACACTTTCAAAGGTTTCTACTGTTTGCGCAGTCAATTGCTGCAGCGTAAAAAACAGTAGGATTAGTAATAAGTAGAATTTTTTCATAATTAACTGATATTAGATTTATCATTTTGTATTCTTACATTTGTTTTTCCAGTTTCAACTTTAAAGCTTTAACTAAAATTGAGTATCATGTATAAACAAGAGCTTACGATTATTGTTCAATCTATCATTGCGTCAAATACTATTGATGAACACACCACATGTGCGCGAAACCTTTCAGAATTTTATGAAAAAATCGCAACAGTTGACCACTTTGAGAACAACGAAGTTCTTGTTAAAGGTGGCATTGCTTTGTCAAGCTCTGGTGCGGCAGACTGTGTTGACGATTATTTACGCACAGTTTATTTCATAAAAGGCGTTTATAAGGCTCTGACAAAATTGTGTAATGATTTCCCTGAGAGAAGTATTAATATTCTTTATGCGGGTTGTGGCCCTTATGCAACTTTAATTCTTCCTTTACTTCCCTTGTTTCATAAAGATAGAATTAAAGCCATTTTGTTAGATATCAATACTGCTTCAATAGCATCTGTACATCATATTTTATCGGTGACCGGTCTAAACGATTATTCATTAGAATTAGTCGAAACAGATGCCATCACGTATACAAAACCACAGGAGTTTACAATTGATTTGGCCATTTCCGAAACGATGCATTATGCTCTTACCCGAGAGCCGCAAGTGGCGATTACACGAAACATTGTTTCGCAATTGTCTTCACACGGAATTTTAATTCCCGAAGAAATCAAAATCGATTTGGCTTTTACCTTTTTCGATCATGAGCCGTCACTTAAAGATGCTAAAACAGAGGTTAAGGGCCGCAATGAAATGCAGCCCTATCCTCATAGTGTATTTGTAGATAGATTATTTACAATAAGCAAAGAACTTTTTGGCAATGCAAGTCAGGACTTAGAATTTAAAAGTGACTTTTATAACTTGCCGGCTGATTTCAGTAATTATCCTGATGTGTGCATTTTTACTGAAATCACGATATTTGAAGACATCGAATTAAAAACTGCGGAGTCTTATATTACAAACCCTTTTTGCATTGCTTCTATTTATAGTCTTACTGAATATGCTGAAATTCAATTTTTGTATGACTTCAGCGATATACCCAAATGGTCTTATAATGTAAAAAATGTGCTTAACTAGTTTAATTTCTGGAAGGGAAAATTCCTTCTAAACAAATGATATAAGACAATGCTACGTAAGGCTGCATTACTGAGATAGGAAGATTACTACCAGTTGCACCTGTTGTTACATTGCTTAATAGATCAACACTTGGGGTTGCAGTTGCAAAACCTAATGTTGGTGCGAAAACTCTGGATACAAGAGCTCCAGGTACTGCAATTGAGGCTCCTGCTACGGGCACTGAGTCTGTCGAATTTCCCGCACTTACAGAAATTTTACCTGGTCCTGCGTGAACGTGAGCAGGAAGGTTGCTTGTTAAAATTGAAACGTTTGGTGTACCTGCAGCTTGTCCAAGAACGTAAGTCCCTCCAGGTGAAGTTCCTTGTCCAATAGCTGTTGCACCTTGTAGATTTGGTAAAGCGAAAGTAGTCTGACCATTTCCTCCATAGGTTGTACCAAGGATTGAGAATAATGCCGTATTTTGTGCAATTGACAATATTTGTCCGTTACAAAATGCCCAGCCTCTCGGGGCAAAATTTCCCGCAAAAAGTTTTACAACTCCAATGAATTCTTCCATAGTGTTTAGTGTTAATAGGTTAGTGTTTATATTTGTTTTTGATATTACTTGTGTTTGTAACTAAGAAATAAAAGGACAATTTTTATATTTCAACTAAGATATAAAATATAAAACTCTCAAAAACAGGTGTTTCTACCTGTTTTTCTCTTCTAAAACAGGTTAAAACTAAACATCTTCTGCACCGAAACTGAAAAATATGTCATAAGGCGGGTTTTTATTGTCATGAAATATCTTATTTGTGTTGGAAAAAGATATATTGAGGATAGAAAAATCACAAATCGCTTAAAAATAGACCACATACTGTATTTACTGGTGTTTTATCTCTTTTAGCTAGAAAAAGTTGATAGCTGTAGGAAGTATAATACAAGTTTGATGTTCTATTGAAACATCAGAATTAAAGTAATAGGAAATTTGTTTTCAGTAAGGCATAACATGCTTGACCAAATTCATAATTAGTAGCGATATTATCAGGTTTAATAAGTAACACTTTACAAAGCCGGTGTCTAACAAAGTGTCATTTAAAGACCTTCATAACATAACACATCAGATGTTAATATAATGTTTTATAATAAAGGCTTTTTATTAATGTAAACGTAACCTTGCAGACCTACCCTCAGCTTTAATTTTGGAGACATATTATAAAACAACACAATTGTAGTATATGTCATTTTTTAAAATAAGAATACATCGCAGTATCATAATAGGAATGGATGTTTTAGTAAGAGCGATTTGTTCGCCAAATCATTCAAAACTGATGCATTATGTATAAAAAGTTTACGGATGAGGAACTTGTTGAATTATTAAGACAAGGAAAAGACAAGGCATTTGATGAGTTGTATTTCCGTTATCGTGATGTATTGGTTCGTTTTGTTTATATCAGAATGAAATCGGTTTCGGTTTCTGAAGAGATTGTTCAGGAAGTTTTTACTGCTATTTGGGAAAGGAGAAAGATTCTGGTTATCCAAAAGAAATTTTCGGCTTACATCTATACCTCGGTTCGATATGTGACTTTAGACTATATAAAATCGCATACTATTACTGACCAATATGTGAAAGAGGTTATAGATAGAAATACAAATGATTTTAACGGAAGTAACACTACTGAAGATTCCATTTATTATGAAGAACTGCAGGAAGCAGTCGACAAAGCAACTTTATTACTTCCAAAAAAATCAAAAGAAGTTTTTATTCTCAGCAGGATCAAGCATTATACCAACAAAGAAATAGCCGAAGAACTAAATGTTTCGCACGAAACAGTAAAGTATCATATTGCCTATGCTTTAAAGTTTATGCGAAGCTATCTGGGCGAGTTCAATTAAAAGCAGATTTCGGATGTAAGGTTGCGCTTTCTTTTCTTAACAAAAGCGTAACCTTAGCCACCTACCTGAAAATACTATTTCTAAGACATACCATTAAAGAGATAAACATATTATAATGCCTGAAAAATTAAATCAAGATATAAAACATTTTTTAGAAGGTAAGCCTTCTCTAAATGGGGAAGAATTATGGAATAACTGGTACAATCACCCTGAAGAAATCTTTGATACTATAGCGACTATTACCTCAGATCGTTCGAAATTAAAAAAAGAGATTCAACAAATAAAAAAAACCGATAAGGTTATTTTTCTTCAATATAGGAATTGGACGATGGCAGCTTCTCTCTTTCTTTTAATGGGATTATCCTGTTTTTTTTATTTATCAACCGCAAAAACGATTTCGAGACAATACGCTACCAAGGCGGGAGAACATGCCAGAATAGTTTTAAGCGATGGAACCCAAATATGGCTTAACGCGGGAAGTCGTGTAAAGTATCCTCTTGCCTTTAAAGGAGACACAAGAGAAATTTATTTAACCGGAGAAGCTTTTTTTGATGTAGCCAAAGACAAAAAACATCCTTTTATTATTCATACTGCTAAAATGGATACAAAAGTACTGGGAACCAGTTTTAATGTGCAAGCCTATCCGGATCAGACGACTCAGGAAGTTTCGGTTCTTACCGGAAGAGTAAATGTAAAATCAACCGTCACCGAAGAAAACGTATATGTAACTCCCGGTCAAAAAGTGGTTTTTAAATCACATGATAACAAGTTGCAGGCTTTCAAGGATGTTCCGGTGAATTCTATTTCGCTTTGGCGTAAAAATATTATCGTTTTTGAAGATGCTCCTTTACCAGAAGTGATAGCAACCATCAATCGGAATTATAATGTAACCGTCGAAATTGGAAATAAGAATTTAAATAATTTAAAAATCAGTGCTTATTTCAAAGAGCTTCCGGTAGGGCAGGTTGTTGCTTTGGTGTGCAACATCATCAACGCCGATTATAAAGTAGAAGCAGGGACTTATGTGATACGATAAATCGTAGAACGGGCAAAAGAAACATAACATACAGTAACACCATTCGTATAGCGCTATGCGATTTAGTGGGAGTAACTGTATCTATTCGTCAGAGAACAATTCGTTACCAATCCAATTAAAAAAAAATCTACGTAGAAAACTGATCCATAATCAAAAACAATTAAAAAATCACAAACATGACTAGAAAGCAAATGCGGTATGTTCCAAACCGCGAGAGCATTAAAAAATCGGTACTAACGAGAGCGCTGCTTTTTATAGCTCTATTTTTTATCGGATTAAGCGTAAAAGCCGGCAGCTACGATATTGGTAAGAGAGTAACATTAAAAGTAGAAAATGAAAGCATAAGAAATGTTTTTCAGAAGATTGAAAAACAAATTGATGTGCATTTCATGTACGAAACCAATCAGGTGAATACCAATCAAAAGATTAGTTTAAAACTCAACAATGTACCCTTAGAACAGGCGCTGGATAAAATATGCAGCAATTTATTATTGAGATACGAGATTGTAAGCAATAATATTGTCATCAAGAAAAACTTGAAAATATCAGATGCTGCTCAGGGTAAAATAAGTATTTCGGGAACTGTTTTTGGAGGAGATGATGGAATGCCGCTGCCGGGTGTAGGAATTAAAGATAAAGATTCAGATGCAACTGCAACGACAGATTTTGATGGAACTTTTAAGATGGAAATCAATTCATCTGCGGCAGTCCTTGTTTTTTCCTATGTTGGTTATGTTACGCAAGAAGTAAAAGTAACACAATCGGATAAAAATATAAAAATAAAATTATTAGCCGATATGAAACAACTGCAGGAAGTTGTAGTAATGGGATATGGAAGTGTAAAAAAGAATGAAGTTTTGGGAGCTGTGGGCACTGTTTCGATGAAAGAAACTTCGAGCAGAACTTACAATAGTGCAGCAGAATTATTGCAGGGTACAGTGGCTGGTGTTACCGTAATTAATAATGGTGGTGACCCAACTGCCGAGCCAACAATCAATATTCGTGGTATTGGATCTTTGAATGCCGAAACACCTTTGATTGTTTTAGACGGAATTATTTACAGCGGTTCTTTAAATACCTTAAATCCGAACGATATTGCTTCGATCAGTGTTTTAAAAGATGCTGCCTCTGCTGCAATCTACGGAGCAAGAGCTTCTGGTGGAGTAATTTTAATTACTTCTAAAAAAGGAGTTTCAGAGCGAATTAACATCAATGTAAATTACCAGGGAGGTTTTCAAAGTGTAGCAAAAAAGTTAGATGTTTTAAATGCTGCCGAATATGCTGATGCTATGAATACAGCCAGAGACAATGCTGGTATGCCAAGGATTCCGGCTTTTGATCCTGCCTTTGAACCAACAGCCAGAACCACTAAAACCAACTGGATGGATGAAATTTTCCGTACAGGAGAAATTCAGGATCTTTCCATTTCTGTAAATGGTAAAACCGAAAAATCTAATTTCTTTATCTCAGGAAGTTATCGAAAAAACGAAGGGATATTACTTAATACTTTCGGAACCCGTTATACCGCAAGAGCCAATTCATCATTTAAACTCGCGCCCAATTTTACAATAGGTGAAAACCTGTCGTATTCCTTAACAGACGGTCAGGCAGCCAATACTTCCAGTGGGTATACAGGAGCAATTTTAGCAGCCATTTTTTACCCGCCTAATGCTACTATTTACAGAGAAGACGGTTCCGGAAGTTTTGGTGGAGTTCCTGAAAAATATATCGGTTCATATGGAGACGTAATCAATCCGGTAGCCTATTTAAAAAGACTGGACAACCGCAATCCGATTTCTACCGTTTTAATTAATCCTTATGCGGAGTGGGAAATTGTATCGGGTTTAAAATTCAAATCCAACTGGGGTTATACCAGAATTCAGAACAATGCCACCGACTTTGCGGTTAAAATAACAGAACCGGGTAAAATATTCGATTTTAACCGATTGACACAAACGGCTTCTACCACAACTGATTTATTAAGTGAGCAGACACTTTCTTATGAAAAATCATTAGGGAAACACAATTTTAAAGCATTGGCAGGATACACCTACCAACAAACCAAAAGAGATTTTTATACCGTACAGGGAACCGGTTTTGACAATGAAGATGCCTCACAACGTTATTTATTGAATGCTAAATTAGTGCAGCAATTGGATGCAGGAATGTCTGAGGAGATCATTTCTTCTTATGTAGGAAGGCTGAATTATGACTTTAATCAAAAATATTTAATTTCGGGAATTGTACGCCGCGACGGTACTTCAAAATTGATTTCTGAGAACCGTTGGAAAGTATATCCTTCTGTTTCTGCCGGATGGTTAATCTCAGAAGAAGGATTTATGAAAAATATAAATCCAATTGTCAGCAACTTAAAATTACGTGCTAGCTGGGGACAAATTGGAAACTTAGGAAACCTTGGTCCATATCAGTTTAGTGTGCCTTTAAAACAAACACAAGCTTTAATCGGAAGCAGTCCGGTAATCAGTTACGGTTATTCAGAGAGCGAATTGTCGAATCCGAACTTAAGATGGGAAAGCTCCGAACAGACCAACGTTGGATTGGATTTCACGATGTTTAACAATGCGTTGTCAGGTTCTATTGATGCGTACATCAAAACCAATAAGGATATGCTGGTGCGTGATCAGTTGCCAGGTGTTTCGGGAACTCCGTTAGGAAGAATCGTAAACTCCGGAAATGTTGAGAATAAAGGAATCGAGGCAAGCTTGACGTATCAAAAAACACGTGGTGAATTTAAGTTTGATATAACGGCAAATGCAGCTTTCTTAAGCAATAAAATTGCTTCAATCAAAGATGATTTAACATCCCTTGAACCGCTGAATTTAAGCAGAGTACGTAGTTTGCCTTTGGCTAATATTTATCAGGTTGGAAGTCCTGTAGGAGCTTTTTACGGATATTCGACAGACGGATTATTTCAGAGTAATGCCGAAGTAAAAGCATATGTAAACGATAAAGGAGTCGTATATCAGCCAAATGCGGTTGCCGGAGATATTAAATTTAAAGATATAAACGGTGATGGAGTAATCAATAACAACGATAGAGTAGTGCTTGGAAATCCTTTTCCGAAAACTACTTTCAGCCTGAATACCAATTTCAGATACAAAGGATTTGATATGAACATCTTTTTAAGCGGAACAGCCGGAAACAGTGTTTTTAATGCTGTAAAACATACAGGTCTGAATGCCTCTTTCCCGGGCTACAATTTACTGGCTGATTCTAAAAATGCCTGGTCACCAACAAACACCAATACCAATATTCCGGTTCTTTCGTCAACAGACAACAATAATAATTTTGGACGAATCTCTGATTTTTATATCGAAGACGCTTCTTTTGTGAGATTAAGAAACCTGTCGATAGGATATACCGCAAAAGAACAATGGTTGAATGGAAAAGCAAAACTTAGATTTTTTATCTCTGCGCAAAACCTATTTACCATTACCAAGTATTCCGGAATGGATCCGGAAGTAGGACTTAAGAATTTTGGTATGGACTTAGGGAAATATCCACTTTCCCGTATTTATATGACGGGTGTAAACGCAACTTTTTAAAAAATATACAAATAAAATGAAAAAATTAAGTCTTTTAGTATTGAGTTTTATGCTTTTAATAGGCAGCTCGGCTTGTGAAAATGAACTTGATTTAGTGCCTCAGGGAGCACCTTCAAGTGGTAATTTCTGGAAAACACCTGCCGATGCAAAAGCAGGAGTAAATGCAATCTATGCCCTTTATTCTGATGACAATATGTACGGTCGTGGATTTTTCTGGCTCAACAATGCAAGTGATGACATTGGGACCAAGCCAAGGCAAAATGCAGAACGAATCAAGAACTTTATTGTAGACGGAGCAGAGTCGGATACCAAAGACATTTGGAGACTGCATTATGAAGTAATGAAACGTTGCAACGATGTGATTCGTAACATTCCGAAGATTTCTTTAGACGATAAAACAAAAAATATGATGTTGGGAGAGGCTTATTTTAATCATGCCGTAATGCACCTGGAATTAGCCTATCACTACGGAGACGAACGTGCCGGAATTCCGATTCAGGACAGAGACAATCCAACCAATGTATATGTACCACGTGCTAAAAACGTAGCCGAAAACTATGCTTACATCGCCGCAGATTTGGTGAAAGCAGCCGATTTACTGCCTTATTTTAATGAGCTGACTACAGACAATTACGGACGTGCCCATAAAACAGCCGCATGGGCTTATTTAGTGCGTACCTACTTGTATGCAAAAGACTGGGACAATGCTATTAAGTATGCGAATTTGATTGTGAACAGCGGAAAACACAAGTTACTGGATAATTTTGAAGATGTTTTTAAAATTAAAAACAACTGGTCATCAGAATACATCTGGTCTGTAACTTCCAGTGCCGAAAATACAAGTCTGGGCTCTATTTTTCCGGGAGTATGCCTTGAAGATAAAGGCTGGGGTGTTTACAATGGCTGGGGAAATTTTTATCCTACCAAGGAGTTATTTGATACCTATGATCCGGCAGATAAAAGACGTAGTGCGACCATTTTACAAAAAGGAGATAAGTTTATGTATTTTGGTGAATTAGTGACTTTTAATGAAGGAAAATATATAGTAAGTTCAAGTAACAGAACCGGTTATCAGTTTAAAAAATACATGGAGCCGTTTGGTTACCCAAAAACAACTTCGGGCGGAATTGACATTCGTTATGTAAATGCAAACGGAGATAAGCCTTCAACTGCTTTAAATGTTCCCCTTTTGCGTTATGCTGATGTAATCTTAATGCTGGCAGAAGCAAAATTAATGAAAGGACTGAGCGCTGATACTGAAATAAACATGATTAGAAATCGTGCTGGTTTACCAAGTATCGGAGGAGCAACCTTAACCGATCTGAAAAGAGAAAGACGTTGTGAATTGGCTGGAGAATGGACAGACCGTCATTTTGATTTAGTACGCTGGGGCGACGCTCAGGCAACCTATGCAAAACCTTTACACCATTATAACGGAACGGTGATTTATCCCGCCCGTAATTTTAACCCTGCTATTCACCATGTGTGGCCAATACCACCGGATGAGATTGCAGTGAGCAAAGGAGCCCTTTTCCAGAATAAGGGTTGGTAGTTAGTAGTTTCATTTTGTTTGTTTTTTTTACGCTGCAAGCTTAGTTGTGAAGCTTGCAGTAGTAAAAAAACAAATGATTTTTAACCCGCTAGGTTTATTTTTTTTTTATAAATAACACATAGATACATCGATTTTAGTTGAAAAAAGAGAACAAAAAACAAATATATTTCTTTCACATAGTAAAATATGTGTATTAAAATGGAGTGAAATGTCTTTTTTAGGAATACAGTATCCATGTAACTATGTGTTGAAATAAATTAAACCCAATGGGGTAATTTTTATATAAAGTATATTTCCATGAAAAAAACAATAATCCTTTTGTGCCTTCATTTTTTTCTGTTTGCACAAGCTCAGGAATACAGTTCTGTCAATATTCATTCGCACAATGATTACGCAGGTAAATTACCATTTTATGAAGCCTACTCCAATGAAGCAGGTGTTATCGAAGCCGATGTTTTTCTGGTAAATAACGAGCTGTCTGTCGCACATACTTCAGAAGAGATCAAGACCTACAACACACTGCGAAGTCTTTATTTAGACCCTTTGTCGAAAAAGCTAAAAACCTTAGACGGCAAAGCATACCCTGACAGCAAACCTTTAATTTTGATGATCGACATCAAGTCAGAAGCAGCGGCAACTCTTAAAGCGATTGTTCAGCAGTTAAAAACGTATCCGGAGCTGATTTCGAATAAAAATCTAAAAATAGTCATTTCAGGAAGCAGACCTTCACCGCCAAGTTGGAAAGAGTATCCTGACTTTATCTATTTTGACGGAAGGCTGAATGAAAATTATACCACAGAGCAATTGTCACGTGTAGAAATGATTAGCGATGATTTAAAAGAACACACTGTTTGGAACGGTAAAGGCGTGATGACGCAGGCTGATTTAGAAAAAATACAAGCTATCATTAAAAAAGTTCACGATCAGAATAAAAAAATACGATTTTGGTCGACACAAGATAATGTAAACACCTGGATGACTTTAATGAATCTAAAAGTCGATTATATTGGAACTGATAATGTGCCGGCACTGACGCAATTCATTCAGAGAATAAAAACTACTTTTTATCAGAATACTGAATTCCATGAGGCCTATGTACCAAGGAATGCAGCTTTGTTTTCTAAAAACAAAAGACCTAAAAATATAATTTTGCTGATTGGTGACGGAATGGGACTTACTCAGATTTATGCGGGATATACAGCCAATAAAGGGCAGTTGAGTCTTTTTAATATACCAACTCAGGGGTTGTCGATCACTAAATCGTCAGACAGTTATATTACCGATTCGGCCGCGGGTGCTACGGCAATGGCAACCGGGCATAAAACCAACAACCGCTTTATTAGTGTCGACGAAAATGGAAAAGCGCTGGAATTAATCACACAGCAACTGGCGAAGAAAAAGTACAAAACAGCCATTATTTCTGCCGGAAATATTACAGATGCTACTCCGGCCGCTTATTATGCACACCAGCCTGAAAGAAGTTTTAGCGAACCAATTGCAGCAGATTTTATCACAAACCCTTCCGATATTCTGATTGGAGGAGGAGCAAAAGAATTTAAAAACAGAAAAGACGGTAAGGACCTGTCTAAGGTATTGGAGAAGAAAGGATATACTTTTTCAGATCAGTTTAAAACTCTGGACACTATTAAAAATAACCGATTTGTGGTTTTAGAAGATGCTGCAGTAGTTTCGATGAAAGAGGGTAGAGGTGATTTTTTAAGTAAGTCTTTATCAAAGACGACAACTGTTTTTTCAAAAACAAAGAATCCATTTTTCATAATGGCCGAAGGAGCACAAATTGACTACGGCGGGCATAAAAATGATCTGGAGTATGTGGTTCGTGAAATGCTTGATTTTGATAAACTGGTTGGTCAGGCCATGGAATTTGTAGATCAGAATCAGGAAACGCTTTTAATTGTAACGGCAGATCACGAAACCGGAGGACTCTCCTTAATTGATGGCAGTATTGCAAAAGGATATGTACAGGGAAGTTTCAGTACCAACGACCATACAGCAGTACCAGTTCCGGTTTTTGCTTACGGACCCGGTGCTTCGAATTTCATGGGAGTGTATCAAAACACAGAAATTTATACCAAAATACTCGAAGCGCTTTTTGCGAAGCAGTAGACATCATTTAATTTTATTCTTTAAAATAAGCAGTAACGATTTTTTTGTTACTGCTTTTGTTTTGTAATAAGTGTCTTAAATACTTTTAAATAAATGAGATGTTTTTAGAAAAAACTGTTTTTGAAAAAGCGGCAAATGGCTTTATTTTAGTGGGGTTCTAAAGTTTATAAATAAATTAAATAAGAAAAATAGGATTAAATATAGCTGTGTAAAATTGTGAATTTTTTAGGATTAATTTCATTTTCTGTTAAAAACTTTTACAAGAAAATTTCTGTTCTTTGTAGCTTAAGATTGGTTAAGAAAAAGACTAAGGAAGTCTTAGGTGATTCGCTTTCGAGCACAATATTATTTTAGACATCGAGTTTAGACTAATTATCATATTTGCGTTATGGACAACAGGAAGTTTATATTAAGTTTAAAAAAAGGTAATGAAGCCACTTTCAAAGAAGCTTATCTCAATTACTATGATAAACTGATAAACATAGCCAAACGCTTTAACTTTACAGTACTTACCCCACAAGATTTTGTTCAGGAAACATTCTTACGATTGTATAATAAAAGAGAATTGCTTCACGAAGATGTTTTATTAGACAAACAAATATTTGTCATCTGCAAGAACATCATCCTTAATCATCTCAACAGAGAAAATAAAATAGTACAGCTCGATCCGTTGCATGTGGTAATCGAGGAGGAAGATAATGATACTGAAATTTTTGAGGAAAGAGAGGAAAAGCTAAATAGTTTTATAAATCTGCTTCCGGAACAGCAACAAAAAATTTATACCTTACATAAACTGGAAAACCTTAGCTATAAGGAGATTGCAGCCTTGACGGATCTTTCTGAAAAGACTATAGCTAATCATATTTATCTTGCCAGTAAATTTATTCGAAAAAAAGTCGAAAACCATTAGGAACTTTTTTGTTCTCGTTTGTTATCTATAAAAATGGGAACATAAAATGAATATTGAAACTTATAAAACGGACGTTACAACTAAAGAAGATGCAAGATTTGTTGTAACGCTTCTTCAATTTGTTATTTCTGATTGTATCATGAATTTTGATGTAGAAGATACAAATCATATTCTGAGAATCGAAACCAACAGGGAGATTAAAGAAATGGTTTACGGTGTTTTTAATAAGCAGGGATTTTATTGTCAGAAACTTTAACGCTCCAAAGATATGAATGATAAAAAAGTAGAAGAAGAATTAAAAAAGATCTGGGATGATATTCCTATTTCGCATTCCAACGAGGAGAAAGAAGCTTCGTGGGAAGCGTTTCAATCTAAAACCTTCGCTTCGAAGCAATCGAAATTTAAAGTATGGCATTATGCCACAGCGGCAGCTGTTTTACTTTTCGGGTTTATTGGTTCAGGGTTGTTCTTTAATAGAAATCAGGACCAATCAGAAGTTAAATTGGCTTCGAACGTAATTGAAAATACCACTTCAATTGTAAAAACAGTTTTTTTACCGGACAGTTCGAAGGTAGAGTTAAGTCCTAATTCTAAAATTGAGTATGCTAATAATTTTACAACCAATCGTAAAATTGAAATTAAAGGAGAGGCGTACTTTCATGTAAAGAAAGATAAAAAACACCCTTTTCAGGTTTTTTGCAATGAAACCACAACCACTGTTTTAGGAACTTCTTTTTTAGTAAAAGGATATACACAGAAAGAGGTAACGGTGGAGCTTTTTGAAGGAAGCGTTGAAATGAGTGTGAAAGATCAGGACAAAAAATGGATACTGGTTCCGGGTGAAAAGTTTACCTATGCCAACAATACGGTTGAGGTAACAGAGTTTGAAAGATTTACCGATTTTGAAAATGAAAAGCTAACGGTTTTAACTACCTACATTAAAACCAATTACGGCTACACGATGACATTTCCAAAGGAGTATTATGAGCAGCGCATCACATTGAGAATTAATAAGAAAGAAGATTTAAAAATAATTATCCAACTCATATCCGAAATGTATAACCTAAATTTTGAAATAAATGAAAAATTAAAAGAAGTTACTTTTCAATAGAAAAGAAAAAGGATGCACTAGCCGCGAAACTAAACATCCTTCTCATGGTCAGGATAATAGGAAACTATCCTGTTTAATAATATTCAAAAATACAAAATTTTATGAAACATATAATTTCAGCCTGTTTTTGTTATACGTTAAAATTTCCGCAGGAGTACTATGACCATCGTATTACAATGCGAATTAATAAAAAAGAAGATTTTAAAAAACTTATCCAATTAATATCCGAAATGTATAACCTAAACTTTGAAATAAATGAAGAATTAAAAGTAATTACTTTTCAATAGAAAAGAAAAAGGATGCACTAGCCGCGAAACTAAACATCCTCCTCATGGTCAAGATAGTACGAAACTATCTCATTTAATAATTTTCAAAAATACAAAAATTCATGAAGCATATAATTTCAGCATGCTTTTTTTTATTCAGTTGGGCGGTGTTTTCTCAAAATGTAACCGTAACTGTTGATAAATCAGTAACCTTAAAAGAATTCTTTAAGCAAATTGAAAGCCAAACCGATTTCAAGTTTGCCCACACGGATCAGATTAATACCGGTCAAAAGTATTTTACTCAAACCAGGACTTACAAAAATATCAGCGTAAAAGAACTTGTCAATGAACTTAATAAGAGCGCATCGGTTCAGTTCTCCATCGTAGGTAATAATATTTTTGTAAAGCAAAAAGTAACCAAAGCACCTAAAAAAAAAAATAAGCTGACCGGTCAGGTCTTTGATGAAAACAAAGAACCGGTTATTGGTGCGAATATATTTATCAAAGAGCTTTCTACTGGCGCTACAACCGATGCAGATGGAAAATTTGCGATAGAAGTAGATAAAGGAAATTATACCGTATTAATTACATATCTCGGCCTAAAAAACAAAGAGAAACAAATTGAAGTTGCTGACGATTCAAGAATCAATTTTTACATGGACGCCGATAGTCACGAACTCGAGCAGGTAGTCATCACCTCCAATAAAGCGGTTGATGTTAAAAATACTCAGATGAGTGTGAACAAACTTTCGATGGCCGAGATTAAAAGAATTCCGGTTGCTATGGGGGAAGCAGATCCTTTAAAATCGATATTGACATTACCGGGAGTAACCAACGCCGGAGAACTTTCATCTGGTTTTAATGTGCGTGGAGGAGCGGCCGATCAGAACTTGATTTTGATAGATGGAGGTCCGGTTTACGCTGATTCACACATGTTTGGGTTTTTCTCTATTTTTAATGCCGATATTGTAAATGGGTTAGATTTATACAAGGGAGGAATTCCTTCTAAATATGGAGGACGTGTTTCTTCTGTTTTAGATATTTCACAGCAAACCGGAGACTATGAAGAGTACAAAGTAAATGGAGGGATTGGTTTAATCTCGAGCCGTTTATTGGTACAGGGACCTATTCAGAAAGAAAAAGGATCTTTCATCATTGCAGGACGTGCTTCGTATGCTCACGTATTTATGAAACTGACTGATAACAAGAACTCCGCTATGTTTTATGATTTGAATGCTAAGTTTAATTATCGTTTTGGAGCCAACAATACGCTGTCTTTTTCGGGATATTTCGGAAACGATGTTTTTGATTTGAACAATCTTTTTGACAGTACCTACGGAAATACGATGGGGATCTTAAGCTGGAAACACAAGTTTTCGGAGAATTTAAATACCAATTTGTCTGTTTACTTCAGTGATTATAAATTTAATCTGGGATTAGAAAGAGAAGGTTTTAAATGGAATAATAACATTCAGACTTATGGTTTTAAATATGGCTGGAGTCAGACTTTATCAGAAAAATTAAAACTTAACTACGGAATAGACGGCCAGTATTATGATTTTAACCCAGGAACAGCGAAGCCTACTACTGCGGGTTCACAGTTTAATTACAAGCAGTTGGCTAAAAAGTATGCTTTTGAATCTGCTGTTTATCTGGACTTCGAACATCAGCTAACTGAAAAACTGAACCTTCGTTACGGTCTTCGTTATAGTATGTTTTACCGTTTAGGAGGGGAGGAAATAAGTACTTATGAGGATGGAAAGGCAGTAGTTTTTAATCCATTGTATAAAATTTATGAAAATGGAACTCCAACAGGAAGTATATCTTATAAAAGTGGAGCGACCATAAGTAAGTTTGATAATTTCGAACCACGTGTCGCATTATCATACGCCTTTGATGAAAATACATCAGTAAAGGCAAGTTATAATCGAATGGCGCAATACATTCACATGCTATCCAATACCCAGTTTCCATTGCCAACGACGATCTGGACACCAAGCGGACCTTTTACAAAACCTCAGTTGTTAGATCAATATGCCGTTGGTTATTTTAAGAATTTTAAGGATAAGGAATATTCTTTTGAAGGAGAGTTATTCTACAAGAAAATTCAAAATCGTATTGACTATATTGACGGAGCAAATATCCTGGCAAATGACAATATAGAACAGGTGATTTTGAATGGTAGAGCCAGATCATACGGTATGGAGTTAATGTTGAGAAAAAATACAGGAAGATTGACCGGATGGGTTTCTTATACTTTGTCGAGAGCTGAACAAAAAACACCTGGCAGGACGCCCGAAGAATCTGGAATCGCAAATGGCGGATGGTATTTATCAGGATATGACAAACTGCACAATTTAAGTATTGTGGGGAATTATGAATACAATAAAAAATGGTCTTTTAATGCCAACTTTAGCTTACAGTCGGGCCAGCCGGTAACGTATGCCAATGGGTATTATGAATTTGGAGGTATTAACATTCCAAACTTCTCATTAAGGAATGAAAACAGGCTTCCACTTTTCCATCACCTGGATGTGGCAGCCACGTATACGCCAAAGCCGGATAAAAAGAAAGGATGGCAGAGTTATTGGGTATTTAGTCTTTATAATATTTATAATCGACAAAATGCGGCTTCAATGACCTTTAGAACAAATGATGATACAGGAGCGAATGAAACCAGAAGACTTTCTATTTTTGGAATAGTACCAGGTGTTTCTTATAATTTTAAATTTTAATGAATATGCAAAGGATAGATATAAAAACTTTTAAAAAGAAAGTAATAGCTATTTTAAGTCTGGTTTTGGTGCTGTTTTTCTCATCTTGTGAAGACGTGGTAAAACTTGATTTAGAAACCGGTGAAACAAGAATTGTGGTAGATGCCGAAATTATCTGGAAAAAAGGAACAACGGGAAGCGAACAAGTCATAAAGGTCAGCAAAACGGCTCCTTATTACAACAATACCACGCCAAAAGTTTCGGGAGCGAAAGTAAAAATCACGAATAGTAAGGGCGATATTTTCATTTTTAATGAAAAAGAACCAGGTTTTTATGTATGTACTAATTTCGTGCCTGTTATCAACATGGATTATGCACTTTCTGTTGAGGCAGAAGGACAGAGTTTCACAGCAACAGAAAAGTTGATTTCAGTAACTCCAATTGACAGAATAGAGCAGAAACTTGTTCCGGATGTAGGAGGAGATGACCTGTATGAAATAGGGTTTTTCTTTAAAGATCCGATTGATCAGGTAAATTTTTATCTGACAGATTATAAAACTGATGTTCTTATTTTTCCGACCTACACTTTATTGGACGATGAATTGTTTAATGGAAATGAAATAAATCCACGATTTTCTGACACCAAATTGAAACCGGGGAAAAGTGTTGCGGTTATAAATCGTGGTGTTTCTAAGAATTTTTATAATTATATGAGCTTGCTTTTAGAGATATATGGAGGTAGTCCTTTTTCTATTCCCCCTGGAAATATCCGAGGCAATATTATAAATACTACGAATGCCAATAATTTTGCTTTTGGTTATTTCAGGCTTTGCGAAGCAGATACCTTTACCTATGTTGTAAAAGAGAACGATAACATTGTCTATCCGAGCAAGTAAGATTTTAATTGAAGGTTGATTTGTAACGGCATCTGGCATATAAATATTTATGTCAGATGTTTTTTTATGAATATGGGATACAAAAAATGGACTTGTAAGAAAGTCCATTTTTTGTTTTATTTTGAGAGTAGTAAAATTACTTCGCCACTTTTTTAAAGCGCATCATTGGAACATCATTCAGTAACAAGTTCAGTTTATCATCTTTATCAATAGAATAGGTGTTGATTTTTCTAATCATTTCGGTAAAAGTTTGCTCCCCGCCGCCTTCGCAGAACATCATTGTTGTAGGGCCTTGTTCTCCAAAGCTGATGGTTTGTCCTTTTAAAGTATAAGGAGCGCTGTAGCCATTACATCCTGCGTTTCCGGATACCTGACCCGTACTTTGATCAAACTTTATAAAAGGTTTTTTGTCAGGATACAAGCCTTCAAAAGCAATACGAGGACCGGAAATGTATTCCAGTTCCCAGGTTGTGTCATAAAGAGCGGTACTTTGCGTGGTATTTTTTGTGCAGTTGCAAGAAGTGAAAACTAAGGCAACAGCTGCCAACATTAGGGTGAAGTATTTTTTCATAGGAAAAGTTTTAGAATATAAAATTAACAAGTTTTAGGTTATGATGATCGTTTTTCTAAGAGATCTTAATGGAAGTTTTTAAAATATTGAATCATTCTAAATTTGTAAATTCGTTGTTTAAGAATTTTATCTTTGAGAGCTGAAATCATCGCTTTTTAAAATTATAACCCAGTGTTATTAAAAAATTCTCGTTGTAAATTTTCCATTGCGGGATAGTGGCTGCATTTTCGATAAGAGGAACAAAACCGTGTAGATACCTTGCGCCAAGAGTAAAACCGTTCGGAAACTCATACGTTAAACCGGTTACAAAACCCGCATCCATTTTCTGGCTGTAGCTATTCGAAGCTTTCCCCGTTCCGTAAAATGCGGTATCCGTATATAAATTTCCATCGGCATCTTTGCGCTGCACAGAGGCGTTCAGTAAAAAACCGATGTAAGGCCCCACATAAACTTGTAAGCCTTTGTAGTAAAAAGCAGGACTAATGGGAAATAAATCAATATATTGGCGTTTTAGCCTGCTGGTGAATCCTCCGTTTATGGTATCTGCGATTTGTAGAGCTGTTTGTTTTCTGCTGTAAAATAATTCGTGTTTTAAACCGAAATATGGGGAAATTTTATTGTCTAAAGTGATTCCGATTGTCAGGCCGTTCAAACTTTTTGAAGCCCCGTTATTAGACAGACTGTCTATATCTTTTCCTTTTAGTAATGACCAGTTTGTACCGGCGCTGATACCAAAAGTAATGCCTTCCTGTTGTGCGCTCATTTGCATCGTGAAAAGGAATATCAGGCAAATTGTATATGTTTTTTTCATGATTTCTTCTTGTTTTAAAAATTAATATCCCAAATCCCAGCCGCTTTTTCAAGTTCTACTAAAGAGGCTGCATAACGATATAATGTTTCATAGTAGTTGAGCTGGGTCTCATTGTAAGTATGCTGGGCATTTAAGACATCAAGTAGAGTAGTTTCTCCACGTTTGTAACTGTATATTTTTCCATTGAGTAATTTTTCGGCATCGGTTAATAGACCCGTATTAAACTGACGAACCTGTTTTTGTGCCGTTACATAGACAAACCATGCTTTTTTAACTTCTGTCTGAACCTGCAACTCTGTTTGTTTGTATAATACATCAGACTGAAGCAATCCGTATTCAGCTGCTTTTAGTTCTCCCTTATTTTGGTTTGAGAATTTTAAGGGAATGGTTATACCAGCTGATACAGCATTTGTTGATGGAGTAGGAGCCACAACATTACTCACAACCGATGTGTTTTGCATGCCAAAGTGTATTCCCAAATCTAAAACTCTATTAGCTTTTGTTAGTTTTAGAATATCTTGTGAGACATTTTTATTCTGTAGAGCAGCTAGTAAATCAGCACGATTGTTTTGAGCAGTAATCACGAGCTCACTTAAACCAAAAGCACGATCAAATTTGTTTAAATCACCATAAGGAGAATTTAGACTATCCTTTTTTTGCTCTCCAATAAAAGCTCCTAATTCCAGTAAAGAGTTTTTCCAATCGGCTTCACTTTGATATACCTCATTTAACATCGAATTAGCACCAAGTTTACTTTGACGGGCATCAATTTCGGCAATACTTCCGAGCTTAAACCGAATACTGTCAGTAGCAGCGATATTCTTTAGAATATGGTAAGAGTTTAATTGTACCAAAAGAATTTCTTTTTGTTTTAAGCTCGTTAGAAAACTTAAGGTAGCATCTGCACGTAAGTTTCGAAAGTAATCTTCCAGTAAGGTTTTAGATAGTTCCGCTGTGCTTTTTGCTACATTTATGCGTGCTTTTCGTTTTCCGCCAAGTTCGAGCGTCCAGCTAAGTTCTGATGAAAAACCGTAACCCATTTGCATTCGCCGCTGGCCATTATCATTAGCTCCTATAGCCAGTTCCGGATCGGGGAAAACTTTTGAAGCCAGCACATTAGCTTCTGCGATATTTACATTAAATTTTTGAGCAGTAAACTCTAGATTTTTTTTACTGACTAAGGCGAGAAAATCAGTGTAATTCATCTTTATTTTTGTGAAAGTAGTGTCAATCTGAGCATTTGATACTGCCGAAATATTTAGCAGTATCAATATAATTCCCCAGTTTTGTATGTTCTTCTTAATCATAAGGGTTCATTTTATGGATTATTGATTTCATTTTGCAGGTGCTCTTTTGGGAGATCAAATTTTTTCTCGATCAAATAATAAAGTGAGGGTAAAGCAAAAAGTGTTAGAACGGTAGAAAATAGTAGTCCGTAAACGATAACCGTTGCTAATGGTCTTTGCACGTCACTGCCTATTCCTGTGGCTAATGAAGCGGGCAATAAACCTAGTATTGCGACAGTAGCCGTCATTAAAACAGGACGGAAGCGTTGTTTAGCGCCAGTGATTACGGCTTCGAGTAATGCTATTCCGTTTTTACGAAGCTGACTAATGTGTGAAATCATAATAACTCCATTTTGTATTGCAACACCAAATAAAGCGATAAAACCTACTGCTGAGGATACATTGAGCGTCATCCCGCGGACAGTAAGGGCTAACATGCCACCAAATAATGCCAATGGAACAATACTCATTAACAGTCCTGCCTGACGAAATTTTCCAAACGCACCGTATAGCAGCACAAACATTAAGGCTAATGCAAGAGGGAGAATAATGGCTAAATGACTATAAGCTCGTTCCTGATTTTCGAATTGTCCTCCCCATTTTAGTTTAAATTTTGCGTGGTTGTATTTTACTTTTTCTTCAATTTTAGATTGTGCTTCCTTTAAGAAAGAACTTAAATCGGCTCCTCTTAAATTCAGGCGAACCGTTAGATGGCGCTTGTTCATTTCACGGGCAATGGTACTTTCACCGGTATTAAGTTTGATATCGCATACTTGTGACAACGGGATTTTGACACCTTCGGAATTGGTGAGCATCAGGTTGCTTATTTTTTCAGGATCATTTCGGCTTTCTTCGTTATAGCGTGCGGTAATGTCATATACTTTATTGCCGACAAAAATTTGCGAAATGGCTTTTCCACCCATAGCCACTTCTATTAATTCCGAAACAGCATCGATATTTAATCCGTATTGCGCTATTTTCTGGCGGTCTGCAATTATTTGTACCTGAGGCAATGGCGGTTCCTGATCGATAGCAAGATCGACGGCACCTTTTACCTCCTGAAGGGTTTTAATGACATCTTCCGCAATTCGTCTGGTTTCTTTATAATCCTCGCCATATATTTTTACCACCAGTTCACTGTGAGCACCTGAGATTTTGTCCATCACCCCGTCGATCATGGGTTGCGAAAAACCAATATTGTAGCCCGGCATAGTAGCATATTCGGCGGATAATTCTTTTATTAAATCCTCTTTTGTTTTTCCTGATTTCCATTGCTTGTAGGGTTTTAGGCCCACGCTGCATTCGTAATGCGAAGGCGTCCAGGCATCAGTCCCGTCATCATTACGACCTGCCTGTACCATCATGTAGGTTACTTCTTCGTGTTTTAAAGTACGATGACGTAGTGTGTCGCTCATTTCCTTCGATTTTTCTAAAGTAATACCGGGAGGTAAGGTCACCTGCAGCCAGATCGATCCTTCATCCAATGGTGGTAAAAAATCTTTTCCGACCACGGCAGTAAGTATAAAAGCGAGAACTAATACTGCAATCAGAGGTGTAAATACTTTTTTAGGGACCAGCATGATTTTCTGTATGCGATGATGGTAAGCACTGGTTAGTTTTTCCAGCCATTTGTTATGATACATTTTTTGTGGCTTGCGATAGATGAAATAAGCCAATCCGGGTATCAGCAGTAAAGCAACCAATAAAGCACCAAAAAGCGCATATCCTACTGTAAAAGCCATAGGAGTGAATAATTTTTTCTCTACACGCTCAAATGCAAACAATGGCAAATACGCTGTTATGATAATCAGAGTGGCAAAAAAGATGGGACGTGCCACACTTTTTACACTGCTGGCAATATTATTTTCGGTGAGTTCTTCACCTTCGTTATCTTCCCGTTTTTTTAGAATGGTTTCCATCATTACAATGGCTCCATCGACAATAATACCAAAATCAATTGCTCCAAGAGAAAGTAAATTGGCAGGAATATGAGTGAATTTCATCAGAATAAAAGCAATCAAAAGCGAAATAGGAATGGTAATAGCAACCAATAAAGCACCTCTCCAACTGCCCAGAAAAACAATTAAAACAATAATTACGAGTACCATTCCTTCCAACAATGTATGAGAGACAGTAGTAAGTGTTGTTTCTACCAGACTAGTGCGGTCGAGAAAAGCGTGGATTTTAACACCTTCAGGAAGGTAATTTTTATTGAGGTCGTCCACTGCTTCGTTGACCCCTTTTAATACCACAGAGGGGTTTTGGTTTTTGAGCAGCAATACAATTCCTTCGATATTGTCCGAATAGTCAACTCCGCGTTTGTCGGTGTACCCTAAAGCTCCTTTACGTTCCAGATTACCATATTTTAACTTTCCGATATCACTCAAATAAATAGAGACTCCATTTACCGATTTTACAACAATGCGTCCAATATCTTCCAGATTTTTTACCAAACCGATTCCGCGTACCACATACGACTGGTCTCCGCGATCGATAACACTTCCTCCTGTATTTGCATTATTTTTTTCGATGGTTTCCGTTACTTCACTTAAGGATAAACTATATTGCTCAAGTTTAGCGGGATCGAGTTCAACCTGATATTGTGTTGTGATTCCTCCAAAATTAGTGACATCAGCCACTCCTGATACCTGTTTGATACGCGGAATAATGGTGTACTCCTGTAGTTCGCTCAGCTCTCTTAGTTCGTGGTTGCTGCTTTCAATAATATAACGGTAAATTTCGCCTGTAGGAGAGGTTAGTGGGTCTAAACCCGGAACAGCACCATAAGGCAGTTGGACATCATTTAAACGCTCTTGAATTCTGGTGCGGGCAAAATAATCTTCGATACCGTCTTCAAAAACGATCGTTACCATTGATAAACCAAAAGTACTTTTGCTTCGCATTACATGTAAGCCAGGTAAACCGTTTATGGCTCGTTCTATCGGAATGGTGATTTGCTGCTCAACTTCTTCCGCTGCCAGACCCGGAACCTGCGTTACGACTTGTGAGGTGACATCGCCGATATCAGGATAAGCCTCAACAGAAAGTTGCTTCCAGGAATAATATCCAAACAAAGAAAGAAGTAAGAATAATGCCAGTATTAACCAGCGTTTTGCTATTGTTGTTTCAAATATATTTTGTTTCATAAAGTCATTTATTTCGCTTCAAGGAGATAAAAAGCTCCTTCACTGATAATTGTTTCATTTGATTTTAATCCTGAGAGCACGGCTATTTTTCCATTTTGCGATATTCCGGTCTCGATGTGACGACGGACGTATTTGCCCGGCTCTGATTGAACAAAGACGAAGCTTTTGTTATTGATTTGTAATACTGCTTTGGCGGGTATGAACAAGGTATTCATGGGCTTGTCTGTAAATTTTACAGAGACAAACATTCCCGGTTTAAGGATATGATCGGTATTGTTGCAGGCTATTAACACCTGTACGCTTCGGGTATCCTCATCTATTATTTCGTCGACATGATAGATTTTCCCTGAAATTTTTGTGTTCGGATAAGCGCCGGAACTGATTTCGGCCCCTTGTAGTTCTTGCAAAAAATGAATGTCTTTTTCTTTAATCTGGCCGGCAACCCATACTTTTTTGAGATCAGCAACTTTAGCTTTCGGTCCGGCATCTTCTTTTAAATACTGTCCCAATACCAGTTCATTGGTGATCACTTCACCGGCAATGGGTGAGGTGATGACTAAGGGCTGACCGAAAACCAGTTTGTTTGTGTTTACTCCAAAAATTTTAAGACTGGCAATTGCATTTTGATATTCTTTTTCACTGATTTCGAAGTTGGTTTCGGCTTCTTCGAGATCTTTCTGGGAACCAACACCGTGAGTTTTTAAGTCTTTTTGCCGTTTTAACGAGAGTCTGGCAACCTCATACCCCGATTTGGCCTGGAAGAAGTTTTTCTGAGCTGTTGTAAAATCAGGAGAAACCATTTCAAATAAAGGTGTCCCGGGCAATGTTTTCATTCCCAGTTTTGCATGAACTTTGGTAATCCTTCCGGAAAACGGAGGAGCAATTTCGGCATACGAATTTGGAATTGCTTTGACAGTTCCGGCAGTTTGTAATTCGAACTGATAGGGCTCATTTTTAACGGTTTGGAACTTTAGTTTGAAGGCAATATTTGATTTTTGCGGAATCAGGACCGTATCTCCTTTTAAAGAAAAGTTTTCAACCTCTTTTTTTTCGGTTTTGTTCTGGCAGGCCACTAACATTGAAGCGGCCGTTATAGCGAGTAAGAGGTTTTTACATTCGGGATTTCGAGGATAGATTTTTGATAGTTGAAGCCTGAAAAGTTTTGTAGTGTTTAATGTCATGTCATTTTGATTTTTACGCATTAATTAAATTTTGTGGTTCGCTATAGGTACAGCATGACCGCAGAAAATTTGGGAACAGTAGTATTGGTAGGGGTAACACATCGTGTGCTACAGCAACAAATCATGATCCTTAAATCTGGCGCAAAATTAGACAGGCATTCCCGAAAGAGCCATTAGAGACCTTTTAGAAAAAAATTAGAATTCTATTAGAAAATAGGGCAAACCCGCTTTTGGATTTTAGAAAATAACCGGGTAAAATAAAGAGAATGTATCGCTTTTTGGAGTACGTATAGGAAGAAAAAACAAGCTGACACTTCTTTAAGTTGAGAATGAAGTGGTTTGTGTTAAGGTGTTGAAATAGAGTAGTTCTGTGTAATGGTCTAATTTGGCTTGTCATGCTTTTTTATGACGACTGTTTGACCCTGCTTAACAGAAGGTATCGAATTGAAAGAATGCTATTGTAAGTTGAAGGTTACCGTAAAAGTTGTTCCCTGATTTTTTTTGGAAGCAACGGTGATACCCCCTTTGTGGAGCAGAATGATTTTCCTTGTTAAGGAAAGACCAATACCATTTCCATCGGCGTGCGTTTTATTGGAACCTCTGTAAAATGGAGTAAAAATAAGCTCCAGTTCTTCCGGTAAAATACCAATTCCATTGTCCGAAAAACGAAGTTCTATTGTATTGCTGAGAAAGGAAATGGAGACCATGCTTTGCTGATCGGCAGAAAATTTACAGCCATTTTCAAATAAATTGGCAAAAGCAACTTTTAAGAGATATTCGTTTCCATGGATGGAAATCTGACTGTCCTCTTCAAAATCGTTCTCAAAGTGGATGGTAATGTTATAGTCCGGATTTGACTTTTGAACTTGTTGGCGGGCATCTAACAGCACTTCATCAATACGAAGCTGTTTAAAAGCAATTTCCGAAGGATCGTAATTGGCTTTCGCAAGATCGAGTAAACTGTTGGAGAGTTTGGCCAGTTTTTTGGCATCCTGTAAAGTGTTTTGAATGACCATTTTATATTCGTTGTTATTGCGTTCTTTATGGGTTGAGAGTTCTAATTCGGCAATAATTGCAGAAAGCGGTGTTCGTAGTTCGTGTGAAATGTTTGAAACAAATTGTTTCTGAGAGTCGAAGGAATTTTCGAGACGGTTTAGCATTTTATTGAACGTAGTAGCCAGTTCGGTAATTTCATCTTTGTTTTTGGAAGTGTCCAGTCGCAGATCAAGATTTGTAGCCGAAATGGTTTTGGCTTTGTTGGTCATTTTAACAATAGGTTCAAACGCTTTTTTCGAAAAAAAACGACCGGCAACGTACAGCAACAAAATCGATAAGATAAAAACAATGATGCAGGTCTCAAGGAGGTTGTAGAATTTGATGTATCCAAATCCGTCGTATGCAGCGGCAGTAATAATGTATTCTTTTCCCTGGAATCGATAGGTCATGCCTATAACTTGCCAATCTTTTTGATAAAATTTTATTTCGCCTTTACGGGCAATTTCATTAATCATTGACTTGGTTTCTTTGACCACATCAATCTCAACAGCATCATGATAGAGTAATTGGAAAGCAGGGGTATAGATGGCTACTTCAACCTCGTTTAAGGTGGCTCTGTTGTTTTTGTAAATATCCTGTAGTGTTTTACTGTCGACTTCAGCATTCAAAAATAAATTGGCTTTGGTGATCGCCTCTTTCTTTAACAATGCATAGAATTCTTTTTCTCTGTTTTCTTTTGCCGAAATCAAAATAATAGCAGCAAACACTAATAGAATAGTGGCCGTGACAAGGGTAAATAATAGGGTTAGTCGGGTTCTTGTTTTCATTCTGTTTTCAAAATAAATCCCATCCCCGATTTTGTATGAATGAGTTTTTTATCGTAATCCCTGTCAATTTTTTTCCTCAGATAGTTGATATAGACATCAATAAAATTGGTGCCGGTATCAAAATGAGTATCCCACACTTTTTCGGCTATTTCTACTCGGGAAAGCACCCGTTCGGGATTTTGGAGCATATACTCTAAAAGTTTAAACTCTTTTGGAGTAAGGCTTATTTCAGTTTGATTTCTTCTGATACTTTTGGTTTGCAGGTTCATTTCAAGTTCGTCATACTTCAAAATAAACCCAGTGGTATGGATTGAATTACTACCGCTTCTTTTTAGCAAAGCTCTGATACGAACTAACAGTTCCCTCATTTCAAAGGGTTTTGTGAGATAGTCATCGGCTCCCGCATCAAAACCTTCCACTTTATCATCTGTTGAGCCCAAAGCAGTTAACATAATGATAGGAAGATCAGGTTTTATCAAACGTATCTCTTTACACAAATCAAGCCCGTCCATTTTGGGGAGGATGATATCGGTAATAACCAGATCGAAAGGATTCTGCAACATCAGTTTTTTCGCAGAGAGACCATCATAAGCCACTGTAGGGAAAAATCCATGTTCAGTAAGTCCCCGCTGAATCAACTCAGCCACTCTTTGGTCGTCTTCTACTACTAAAATTTTCATCTCTACAAAGTTATACGATTGAATGTAGAATGGAAAAAAAAATAGTGACTAATTAAAGATGGGGTTTAAACTCTTCTGGGATCTCCTTTTAGATACGTTTTGCTATATTTAAAATACTCGGTTGAAGTTCTTTCTCCCGCTTTGCCGTCAATTCTTAGGACGCTTCCAGCACTATTTAGCAGTTTTTGTAATTCTGTTGCTTCGCTGGTAACCGTTCCCGAGTAATAGCTTGTTTTATTTCCCTGAAGTAGTATGCGCTCTACGATGTGGGGATTGGGAAGTGTAATCAAATGCTGCTCCATCATACGTCGCAATAAAACGGCAGCGCCACATTGTTTAGAAACTGCGTTTGGATCATACTTACCATCCTGAACATATTTACCTTTGATATAATGGTTGGAATAACTCCATAAATAAGGTGAATTAATTCCTTGTTTGTAATAACCTAAGCCATTAAACAATTCCAGTCTGTAGAGAATTCCCGAGATACTCCAATCGGTCCATGAGTTTAGTTTGTCATAGATTAAAGCATCATTAGCGCTGAATTCCCATGTAAATGGCGGATTTCCGGCTTTTGGAAGTCCCGCGGGAATGTGAACCGTACGCTTGGTAAGCGGATCACCGTTGTGAAGATGAGTGTCAAACCTTAAACTTCCTTCCATACAATGTATAATTGAGATGACATACCAGGGAATATTTAAGGGATTACCCACAGATTGATATCTGGTTTTATTCGAGACTATTTTTGCTACTAGTGTATCAATTTCAGGATACTTAGCTTCTTTTATGATACAGGAAGAAAATAATTTTTCGTAATTGCTTTTTTTGTCTGGAGGTACTGTTGTTGCCATGATAGTTTGTTATAATTTATGAATTGGTTCTGTTTTATTTTCAAAATGAAGTACTTCTAAAAAAAATCATTTTTCTATCTTCCGGAATAGTATGATCTTGGATGATAGTTAGAGGGGGTAAGTTTGGATAATGTAAAATTAGTTAAAAAATGGATTAGTGGTTTTAACTGGTTTTAAAACAGGTATTTATACGGTTTTATTGAAGGGTAGATTTTGTTTAATAGAAGCAGGTTAATTGTGGAATAGAGATTTTCGATACAAAAAAACGCGATTAGATATTCATTGGTTCTAACAGATTACCATCGTATTTAATTGATTTAAAATCACGGAAAGTCAAAACAATTATGCAAAAACAGGGTAAGCTTTTGGTTAACATTGTCGTAACTATTTTAAAAGGATTTACTTAGTGTGTCCTTAACATTTTTTGATAAAACTTAAGAACAAGTATGAGTTGATTTTTATAGATTTGTAGAATCAATTATATTCCCAAAAATGAATTGGGGAGCAATTACAAAACTTTAAGACAATGAAAGCTGTTACTTCAATATTTTTATTTTTAATGTTTGTCAGTTCAACTTCTTATTCACAATTAAGTTCAGATAAAATATTCGAAAGTTTTAAGCAGGGAGAACGCACCAATTGTTCATCGATTGCTTTTATTAAAGCCTCTTTAAATGTTTATGGGTTAGACAATCTTTTTGTAAATGAGAAAATGGAGGATAACTCACATAAAATCATTTTAAAAAATAATGCATCATTCAATCTGAAAGAAGAAGAAATAAATAAAGCCACAATATCTGCTGGTTTTATCTATATAAAAGACAATTGTGAAAGCGAAAAAATAACAGATTATGCAATATTGACCTACGCTGTAATGGCAAAATACAAGCAAATTATAGATAAGATATCAACTTTTGATGAAGCATTGGAGGATTTGGAAGATGGTTCAGTATATACTCCAACCATTTACAAATATTTAGGGTTTAAAGAAGGCAAACAAGTGTTAAAGTTAAAGCGACAATCGGGAAGTGAATTTTGTGGAGTTGTTGCCTGGTCTACGGCACATGCCGTTTTTGTTTGTGAAGATTTTATGGATTATTACGGAAATAAAAAAAGTATCTGGATAAAGTATCCGGGACGTTTTAGGGTAATTAAATCGTAAGCGACCGGAAGAATTTCTGTAAAATTTTTTAGTTTTTTTTTAATATGATGAATTGTTATAGCCGTAAAATGTGCTCTCCAGCACCTCAGAATTGTCCTATAGATTGATATAATGCAAATTGTTAATTTTTTTTTAAAAAAAGGAATCATTAAAGTTGCCGCTTAAGTTAAATTGTATACTTTTGTTTTCCTCAACAACCAATTACATTAATAAAATGAAAAATAGTATTATTTTAGTAAGTTTCTTTTTCTTTCTGGCAACTGGTGCTATTTCAGCACAGGCAAAGAATGCTCCAAGAAGTATAATCAGTACAACAGCCATTATCCGCAAATACCATGATCAAAAAGAATTGAGTGGTATGCAAAAAGGAGAACTTTTGGAATTATACATTGAGCGTATTAAAGTTTTAGTAAAAACACTTCCTTACATCGCTTTGGTTACAAAACCTGGAGTAACGATGTCTGACTTAGGTATTCCGGACGATAGTGAACACAAAAAAGTATTAGACGGTCAAGCCGAAGGAACAACAATATTTTTGGATACAACGGTAGATTTTCAGAGAAAAATGATGCCTTATTCAGATAAAGGGAATTTAATTGCTGCAATTTTATTTTACGAAAGCACATTGAAGTCATTACACGAGTTTAACGACATAAACTAATGTAAAATAGGGATTCATTCCACAAAAAAATAGAAACCTCCAAAGTCATTTGATTTTGGAGGTTTTTTTGTTTAAAATAATTCTATGAAAATTTGGAACTTCTGTCTTAATCAAATTTTCACTTCGTATTGTGTTGTTTTTTTAACGATTTAAGGCGCGGTCTGTGTTTCCTGCTAATAATCGGTTAGTGTCTTTGAATCTGTTATGAAATTTCATCCTAGTTTAATATGGCTTGCAGTTTCAACTGCAGGGAGAGTAGTAATGTATACTATTTCTATTATCAAAACCAGAGGCAATGCTTGATGCAAATATTTGGTTAGTGTTTTTGAATCTGTTTTGAAAATACATCCTATTTAATATAACACACAGTTTCAACTACGGGGTAAGTTGTACTTTATTTTCTCGTTACTGTTAAACTGAAAAATGAAGAAGGACGATGTGTTTTTTCTGGTCTCCTTACCCGCAAAACAGGTATTAATACTTGTCTTCAATCGCTATAAATTAGGTTACTTTACAATCTTGTAAGAAATTAATTGGTAAAGATTTAATCCCTTAGAAATTGCCTTGGACACCTTTTGATCGGTATGATTGGGTTTTAATCTAACGGTAAATTACCCCGTATTTTACATCAAAAAATGATGGGTTTGAAAGGTTTTTACAAGATTAAAAACTTTGAGCGGATAAGAGAATGAAGGGTTAATTTTTAAATACACAAGTTATTAACGCTAAAAAAAGAATATTATGTTAAAACGTAAAGACCTTGAAGAAGGGGGAAATTTAAATCAGCTTACGGCCGATTTTGCTCAAAAGGCAAATGAAGCGGTATTTGGAGCTCTTCAGGAAGAAGAAGGAATATTGCATAAGTTAATGTCCAAGTATCAAAAAGTTCAGATTGAAGACCCGATCCGACCTTTTTATGAGGAAAACCTACAAACAATTGTAAACAATGTAGATTACGGAATTTTAAGGGTATTAGAAGGTACCTGGGTGAGCTATAACAATAACAATGAAGACCAGAGTAAGAGAAAACTAGTAGGGAGCGGGATACACACGACCATCATGCCTTCTCCAGGTACTAATGCAGGAACCATTCCTGGAAAGTACAGCTTTGAATGCGAAGAGTATATCGAAAAATTAACTTTTAACCTCGTGCCTGGAGGCGTTCGTAATCGCGGAGGTGCAAATGAGCAGTTTTGTGGAGCAGTAAAATACGAACAAAGTATTAAAAGCGTAAACAGCATACCAGGGCAGGATGCATTGCAGTATACTCCGATTCACGAAGAGAACGGTATGTATTTATGGTTGAGTGATATTTTTAATTATGCGGCAACAGATAAAACGATTAAAGAAGATCGCGGTGTACATGCAGTATCACCAAATAACAAGCACAAAGATTTATACAAAAACGGATATCAGGACGAAACTCTTTTTCTAATCAAGAACGATCAGGGGAAGAAAGAATATGTAACGCTGGAAAACTTAAACGGACGCAAATATTATGAGATTATTGCTTCTAAAGAATTAAAAGCAGGAGCGGGTCAGACCGGACCATATTTTATACCCGATTATTCGATCTCCCGAAGCGGCGTAATTCCACATGGAAGTACAATCACGTTGTTAGGCGATTTAACTCCCGGTAAAAAAGGCTATTTAGTTAAAGGAGCGCCGGAGTTTCCTGAAGGATTTGCGGCTTGGGACTATAATCATCTCTCTATTTCTAGAACAATGGGGGGAGCTGGTGCAAGTAAAGAGCCTATAAATCTTGACGCACCGCCACCGCCTTGGGTATTTGAGGAATTAAACGATGTAAATGATGAAGGTGAAAATAAAATCTACACCCAGCGAATACTGGCAAATCATTTGTATCCGTATTCTGTAAGACCGGATTTACGTCTTCGTGATACGTTGAAAGGAGAAAAAGAGGTAAGAAACCACGTACTGATCGAATTGTCATCCAAAAATAAAACGGGAGCGCAAGGAGGGATATTAAATGTTCCGTTTGTAAATCGTTTTGTTCCTACGGTCGAAATGAACATGAGAATGTGGGTAGAAACAATTTTTGAAAATGATAAAGAAATTCTTCAGCTGCAATACGAGCAAGTTATATTTTTCGAATTTGATTTCGGAGATGATGGAGGCACTACAAGCTGGCCACACATTCAGGTCAATACACTTCGCAAAATGGAAGATGTTTCTCCTGATCAGAAACGTTTAATAGAAGAGCAATTCCCGGGAAGTTATAAAGCCGGATCATCGGGAGCTTCAGGCACTGCTTCGGAATGTCCTTATAAGAAAGAATAAACAACAATCTTTTAAACTGCCCCAAAAAAAGTTAAATACTATTTTGGGGTATTTTATGGAAAGAAAAACAATTACGAGTTTAAAGCTTACTATGTAAAAAAGTTCTAATTCAGAGTTTAAGTTCAGAATCAGTTTTGAAGTTTTGGTTTGGGACCTGACAAATTAAGCAGTAAGTTTATCATTTAAAAGAGACTTATTAAAAAAGCGGTTATTAATATTGGATTACTTAAAAGAATAACGGCAAAAGCTATGGATGCGATTACAAAATGAAAAAACTTTTTCTTATTATAATTATATTTTTTTTTAATAATAATTATGGACAAATTAAGCTTTCAGAAATACAAGGATATTGGGTAAAGAGCAAAGCAGAAATGAAAGATGGGAGTGATCTTTTAGACGAATTTGTCGATGACTTTAGTTATGCGGAGTATAGGATTGGTCAAAATAGATTGTGTATGAATTCAAACCCAGTTCATCGCACGAGAGAGAGTTGCTTCTCTTTTATTTTGATAGATAACTTAATAAAGACATCTCAATATTCAGGATTTATCATTGAAAAAGTAACCAATGATACTTTAATTTTATCTGAAAAAATTGATGGATTGGAAGATGCTAAACTCAAGAGATTATATTTTATCAAACAAGAAGTGTTAATTTCCAAATTTAAAGAAGAAAATTTAGGTGATAAAAGTATAATTGCTTCAAAATTATTCACACCAAAAAGCAATGGAACTATTGAACTTGATTTGAATAAAGCATTTAAAAACAATTATTCGAATTTTGAATTAGTAGGGAGTTTTAAAATTTATCCTGCACAAAAAAAAATAAAGACTGAAATAACATTTTCAACACAAAATGATTCATCAAGGATAAGAATAGTAAAACGAGTTATTGATGGTTCCTTTAAAAAATGGAATCTCATAGATTTTCAGGATTATGAATCTATTGAGATTCCATTTGTGCTAAAAAGTGAAATCACAAAGAGTTTTAGGGGAATTTCAGTAATATTTCTTACAGATGATTTAACTGAATTTGATCGGTTATATGGGATAAGTATGGATGATCTTAAAAGGTCTTCGGATTGTTTTAATAAAGGATTGATTGCTTATCAGGAAAAGAGGTATCCAGAGTCTATTGTTTATTTTACAGAATCATATAGATCTAATCCCAAAAACATAGACGCCTTGTATAATAAAGCAATTGCATATTTTGAATCTGGAGATAAGAAAAATGCCTGTCAAGTATGGTTAGAACTCTCTATATTAGGTCAGGTAGATGCGAAAAAAATATTTTTGGAGAATTGCAATTGATAGAATAATGATAATTTTAGAACAATTTGTATGTTCGTCCGTTTTCCAAAACGTTTTGTATAAAAATTGATGTAATAAAATATTGAATATATATGGAAGAATAAAAAGGAAAACCGTATTTGGTTAATAATTTTTTTGAGTTGTTATGCTTATAAAAATCAAGTATAAATACTTGATTTTTATGTTTTTGGGTTTGGTATATTTGATTTGTTTTTTACTCCGTGATTTCAGTGTTAACAGCTGATAGTGATAAGTTTAAAGGTAGAGATTAACCAATTAACAATTATTTATTATGGTAAAAGTATACGCAGTTGATGAAGCAGATTATCAGGCTGACTTTATGATTTATGAAAATTATATCAAATTTACAGCTGAGCTACTTCGGCTTTCTTTATTGGCCATTGCAGGGTTTGGGGCACTTTTCATTGCGAAAATAAAAAATGAAGGATTAGCTCCTAAATTAGATTACTCTGAATTTATTGTAGCCTTAGTATTTTTTGTTATTTGTTCAGGCGCTTGTCTGTGTCACAGGTATTTTGCCACAGACGTGATGAGTTGGTTTATTTGTTTATTGCGCGCTCAGAACAATGGAAATGCGGCTAAAGCTGCTGAAGAAGAAAAGGGTTTGCATCGAACATTATTGTTTTCGAGAATCTTTTTAATTCTCAGCGAAATTTCATTTGGATTGGGAGTGATTTTTTTCTTTATCGCAATTTATAATCTTCTTTAATCTGTTGAGTAAAATTTGTTAGATCTTCTGATTGTATGATTAATTGAATTTTAGTGCTAAGTTTGTAAATACATACTGAATTAAAAATTCTGATCAAACGAGATTATGAGTACATTATTTGTTAAAAACATGGTTTGTAACCGTTGTATTATGGTAGTTCAAAACGAACTCGAAAAACTCGGTTTGGACTTTACCAATATTAAGCTGGGAGAAGTTACACTGACAAGAGAACTAAACCAAGAGGAAAGAAACTTACTGGAGGGAGCACTGGTTCCGCTAGGATTTGAAGTCATAGATGATAAAAAGAGCAGAATCATCGAAAAGATAAAAAACATCATTATTGACCTGGTACATCATCAGGATAATGATACCAAAAACAACCTGTCTGATATCCTGAGCGAGAAAATCAATCATGACTACAACTACCTTTCAAATTTGTTTTCTGAGGTAGAAGGTACTACCATAGAAAAGTACTTTATAGCACAAAAAATCGAAAAAATAAAAGAGCTTTTGGTCTACGATGAGTTATCACTTAGCGAGATAGCTTTACGCTTAAACTATTCAAGTGTTGCTTATCTGAGCAATCAGTTTAAAAAAGTAACCGGATTAACACCAAGCCACTTCAAACAAATTCGGACAGAGAAAAGAAAACCTTTAGATGAGGTCTAAGTAAATTTTACAAATCAAATCCATAATTCCACAATAGAATTCAGTGCTATTGTTGCCAACTTTGCAGGTATAATAAAAGAAGCGAATTATGGCAACAAATTATAATAGTAAGGAAACAATTTACATTCCGTTGGAAGATGTAGAGAGCGAGCACTGTGCATTAATCGTAGAGAAAGGATTAGCCGAAGTTAAAGGCGTTGAAACCCACAAAGTAGAAGTCAACAACCGCAGGGCTGCTATTACGGTTAAAGATAATGAAACTGTTGGTAATGCCGTAAAGGCGATAAAAGACCTGGGATATGGTGTGCCAACAGTTAAAAATACATTCCCAGTTTTAGGAATGACTTGTGCCTCTTGTGCAGGAAGTGCAGAAAGTATCGTATCTTATGAATTGGGAGTAGTAGATGCATCGGTAAACTTTGCAACAGGAAATCTTACAGTAGAGTATCTTCCCAATCTTACAGATGCTTCTAAACTTCAAAAAGCTGTTCAGGCCGTTGGTTATAATTTACTCATTTTAGAGGAATCGAAACAACAGGAGTCTTTAGAGGCTATTCATGCAGAGAAATTCAAAAAACTAAAAAACAAAACCATCTGGGCTGTTTTACTGTCGTTACCAGTAGTAGTGATAGGAATGTTCTTTATGGATATGCCTTATGCCAATGAGATCATGTGGCTGTTTTCTACGCCCGTAATTCTATGGCTGGGTAAAGATTTCTTTGTAAATGCATGGAAACAAACAAAACATCGTTCGGCAAATATGGATACATTAGTGGCTTTGAGTACAGGAATTGCCTATTTGTTTAGTGTGTTTAATATGTTATTCATGGATTTCTGGCACCAACGCGGACTACATGCCCACGTATATTTTGAAGCAGCGGCAGTCGTCATTGCATTTATTCTTCTGGGTAAATTATTAGAAGAAAAAGCCAAAGGTAATACTTCATCAGCCATCAAAAAGTTAATGGGTTTACAGCCCAAAACCGTGATGGTTATTCAGCCCGACGGTACAGAAAAACAAGTGGCTATTGAAGAGGTAAATGTCGGAGCTATCATTCTGGTAAAACCAGGTGAAAAAATTGCTGTCGACGGTATGGTTATTTCCGGTCATTCTTATGTGGATGAAAGTATGCTAAGCGGTGAACCGGTTCCGGTATTGAAAAAAGAAAATGAAAAAGTGTTTGCGGGAACAATTAACCAAAAAGGAAGCTTTCAGTTTAAAGCGGTTAAAGTAGGTAAAGAAACAATGCTTGCCCAAATTATCAGAATGGTGCAGGACGCGCAGGGAAGCAAAGCCCCCGTACAGAAATTAGTTGATAAGATTGCCGGTATATTTGTTCCGATAGTAATTGGTATCGCACTTCTAACTTTTATTGCCTGGATTGTTCTGGGTGGAGATAATGCTGTGGCTCAAGCGCTATTGGCTGCTGTTACAGTATTGGTTATTGCCTGCCCTTGTGCTTTAGGATTGGCTACACCAACGGCCATTATGGTAGGTGTAGGTAAAGGTGCTGAAAACGGAATATTAATTAAAGATGCTGAAAGTTTAGAACTGGCAAGAAAAGTGACTGCTATTGTACTGGACAAAACAGGAACTATTACTGAAGGAAGACCTCAAGTGACGGGTATAAAGTGGCTAGATGATGCAGATGCAACCAAAGATGTTTTGCTAAGTATTGAAAAGCAATCAGAACATCCGTTGGCAGAAGCCGTAGTAAAAAATCTGGAAGGTATACCAGCTGTAGTGCTATCCCATTTTGACAGTATTACCGGTAAAGGAGCAAAAGCCACTTACAAAGAGGAAACGTATTATGTAGGGAACAAGAAATTGTTGGCAGAGAATAATATCGTTATTGCAGATTCATTATTGAATCAGTCAGAGGAATGGGGCAAAGAATCTAAGACCGTGATTTGGTTTGCCAATAGTAAGCAGGCACTTTCGGTTATTGCAATTTCAGACAAGATCAAAGAAACATCAGTTCAGGCAATTAAAGAATTGCAGGACATGAATATTGAACTTTACATGCTGACAGGTGATAACGAAGCTACTGCAAAAGCTATCGCGGCACAAACAGGTATTAAACACTATAAGGCAGAAGTATTGCCACAACACAAAGCTGACTTTATAAAAGAATTACAACAACAAGGCAAAACAGTTGCGATGGTTGGCGATGGTATCAACGACAGTACAGCCTTGGCAACCGCCGATGTAAGTATAGCAATGGGCAAGGGGAGTGATATTGCAATGGATGTGGCTAAGATGACCATTATCTCGTCAGATCTTACTAAAATACCTCAGGCTATACGACTGTCTAAACAAACAGTAGCCACGATCAAACAAAACTTGTTTTGGGCGTTTATTTATAACCTTATTGGTATTCCGCTTGCTGCAGGAATATTGTATCCTATAAACGGGTTCTTATTGAACCCAATGATAGCCGGTGCTGCAATGGCTTTAAGCAGCGTAAGCGTGGTGAGTAACAGCCTTCGCTTAAAATGGAAAAAGTAAACTCCTTGATGCGTTTGCCCAACGGCGGTTTCAAAATTTAGAAGCCGCCGTTTTTATTTTTTATTATTATTGATTTGTAGTAATGACCTCATTTTTTTCCTTCCTTAACATTTTGGATTGGGTTAAAATGAGGTCATTTTTAGTTAATAGTAACGTCTAAAACATTGTCAATGGTTTCAGGTTTCAGATTTCAAGTTTTAAAATATATTGTTAAAGTGATGCTTAAAATAAATGGTTTTGAACTAATGGTTAACAAGAAAATGGATATTTGTAGAATGTGAGATGTGAAGTGTGAAATGTAAAATGTGAGATGTGGAAAAAGGAAAGAAGAAAGAGCAAAGAGGAAAGAGGAAAGAATAAAGAATAAAGACTATAGATTAAAGATCTGTAAAATCTGCAAAATCTGCGAGAGAAGAATTGTCGCACAAGGGATAGGCTTGTAGGGATGTAAAATGTATAATGTAAAATGTATAATGTATGATGTAGAATTAAAGTGACAGTTTTGAAACTTGAAACCTGAAACCTGAAACTTGAAATTTGGAATCAGTAAATGTCATAAATCAAACCAGAAATAGTGTATAACAGTTGAGGATTAATTAACGGAAATTTACAGTATTAAATAACGATTAAAATATCAATACCATGGAAAAGAAAGATTTTCAATTTAAAACAAACCTTAATTGCGGTGGATGTGTAGCGAAAGTGCAATCAGATCTGGATCATGCAGAAGGTATATGCGAATGGAATGTAGACACTACTAATAGCGATAAAATACTTACTGTTCAATCGGATGGTGCCACAGAGGAAGAAATAATTGCTATTATCAAGTCAAAAGGTTTTAAAGCAGAACCTTTAGTGATGTAATATCTAAAGCTTTTATTTAATGGTAAATAATTAAGGGCAGTCCAAATCATTTTGGACTGCCCTTTTTGTATTCTCATTTGAAAGTAAATCTGTTTCTCAGATCCTACTTTTTTATTCCTTGGTTTGACAGAAGAAAGTTCTGGTAATTCTCTTCCGATTCAAAGTAAGCTACATTTCCCTGTTTGTTCAATGAAACAATATAAGCCGATGCTTTATCGACTTTTGCCCCGGTATGCGGATCAATTGCTTTGCGGACACTTTCGTCACTTGGAATGCGTTCTACGCACATATTACAGCAACCATAATACATTTTTCCATCAAACGGAACTTCCATTTGTTTTTTGCCCATATGAAGGTCATTGACCATGCAGACTTCATCATTAGGTACGTGATTTCCTTTTGCAACAGCAGGAGTATCTTTTGCAGTTAATTCCTGCTGGTCTGAAATCTCATTTTTTTCTTTGTTTTCCTGATTTTTACATGAAATCATTACTATTGCCATTGCGGCGATAAGGAAACATTTACCAATTGTTTTCATCATTGTTATTTTTTAATTTTTGTTCCTTCTATTATTTCTTCGGTCGCTTTCATTAAAATAGCTTCACCCTCGTTTAATTCGCCAAATATTTCAACCTGATCCGGCAATACACGCCCTTTGGCTACCGGAATATTTTTGGTTTTCCCTTCTATAACCTGAATGACATACATTCCCATATTGCTTTCTACTAACGCTGTTTTAGGCACAAAGAATGTGGCCTCATTGGCTTGTAGCGAAAGCATAGCTTCTACCACCATTAAAGGTTTTAATTCAGGGTGTGTTTTCAGGATATCGGCTTCTATACGTTCTGAACGTAATTTGAAATCCAGTACTCCCGATTTACGTGAAATTTTTGCCTTATATTTTTTCTGTGGAAGAGACGTTACTTTAAAATGTATCGAATCTCCTAAGTTTAAATAAGGTGTATTGGCTTCCGGAATGGAGAGCGAAACACGCAGTTTTTTATTATCCTGAAGTATCAATAAAGGTTTATCCGATCCTTTACCCATTGGGCCTACATAAGAACCGGGATCAACATTTCTTTCGGCAACGATTCCGTTAAAAGGCGCTCGGATAACTAAATAGTCATTCATAACCTGTATTTCCTGATAAGCAGATTTTGCAGCCTCTAATTGTGACTGATCGGATAGTTTTCTGGCGGTAATCTGGTCTAAAGCATCTTTGGCAATAGCTCCTTTGGTTTCATTGGCCTTAAACATTCGGTCATAATTAGATTTCGTAGCAATGTATATCGCTTCCTGTGCTTTCCATTTGGATTTTGCAGCAGCCAGTTGTGCCTGAATTTCGGGTGCTTCCAGAACCATGATGACTTGCCCGGTAGTAACCGGAGAACCAATGTCGACATAGAGTTTTTTTACGTAGCTGTTTACTTTTGCATAGATAGCCGTTTCCTTGTCGGAAACCAGTTCCCCGGCAAGTTTTAATGGAACTAACGGATTGCTCTTTTTCAGGGATACCGTTTCAAAACTCTGCATCATCATCATGGGCATTGCTGCCGGTTTCATTTCTTTTTTATTTTCTGAATTGCAGGATGCAAATACAATTCCGATAAGGATATAATAGACTAATTTCATGGTTTATTTTTCTAACGTTATATAATGAATACTGTTTTCGTCTTCAGGATCTAGTGAAGGTGATTTGGTGGATGTTTTATTTTGTATCCATACAAATACCAATGGTAATAGGATCAATACACTAAACGAAGACGCGATTAATCCGCCAATTACCGCTCTTCCTAATGGAGCTACCTGATCACCGCCTTCTCCATGTCCGATAGCCATTGGAAGCATACCCGCGATCATCGCTAATGTGGTCATAATGATCGGGCGTATACGTAATGCAGCCGCCTGAACAGCCGAACTAAGGGCATCGCCATTTTGTAAACGGAGAGACTCGGCATTACTAATCAGCAAAACGGCATTCGCAATAGAAACTCCTACAGACATAATAATCCCCATATACGATTGTAAGTTCAGCGTAGAACCAGTAAGTTTCATTAAGATCAAAGAACCCAGAATTACAAATGGTACAGTTGTCAGGATAACTAAGGATACTTTAAAAGATTGAAAATTTGCCGTTAGCATTAAGAAAATAACGATTATGGCAATTAATAATCCTGTAGCCAAACTGTTCATAGTTTCTTCTAAAACAGGAACCATTCCAGAGACCTGAATATTAACTCCTTTAGGCAATTCGCCAAGTGAATCTATTGCAGCCTGTACGTCTTTTTGTGCCCTTCCTAAATCGGCATTGTGAATGTTTGCCGTAACGGGTGTGTAGCCCATGGTTCCCAAATTGTAACTTTCGCCTACTACCTTTGTTGGAGTGATCGTTGCAACATCGCCCAAAACTGGTCGGTCTGAATTTTTTCCTAACGGAACATTCATTAACTCATCTTTACTGTTTAGAATATTCTGAGGCGTTTGCACCTGAACATCGTAGGCAATTCCCATCATTCCGCCTACCCACATGTTTTTACTTGTGTAACGGGAAGAAGCTGTGATAGGTATTAAAGAACGTGCAATATCCTGCGCGTCGATCCCCAGCTGAGCAGCTCTTACTCTGTCAATATTGATTTCGAAAGCCGGATAATTTAAGGATTGCGGAATTTGCTGATCTCTTAAATAATCAATTTCTTTTAGTTTAGCCAAAAGCTTGTTGGCATACATTACATTCATTTTTTTCATCATTCCGGAGAAACGAACCTCAATAGGAGTGTTGGTTCCCTGGCTTAGAATCTTTTCTGTAAGCTCGATTGGTTCAAAAGAGAAATGAAGTTCCGGCATTTTTTCCTTCATGTGCTTACGAATTTTTTCTTTTAGTTCATTTGTATTGCCGTCAAAATCTTTCAGCGCAATTTGCATTAAGGCCTCATGTGGACCGGCATTGTACAAATAAATCGGACTTACCGCAAAAGAAGAAGGGTGCTGACCAATAAATACTGATGAGATAGCAATATGATCTTTGCCAATGATAGTTTCCAGTTCGCGTAAAACCTGTTTTATTTTTAGCTCTGTCTTCTCTATACGAGTTCCTTCGGGAGCTTTAATACGCACCTGAAACTGACTCGAATTTACGGTAGGCAATACGTCTTTACCTGTAATGTTGTACATTAAGAAGGCACTTATAGCTACTGCGATAAAGCTTACGATTAAAATAGGCTTTCGTTTGCCCATTATCGATTGTAAAAATTGTACAAAACGATTTTTGAATCTGTCGAATTTATCTTCCGTAGGTTCGTGATCTTCTTTGTTTACCATTAACCAGTTTGCCATTACCGGAACAAAGGTTTGTGATAGTATAAAAGAAAGTAACATGGAGAAACCGATGGCCAGTGCCAGTGGCATAAATAACGATCCCGGTATGCCTGTCATCATAAAGGCAGGAGCAAATACAGCAAGAATACACAAAAGGATTAACAGTTTAGGAAATGCAATTTCCCTACAGGCATCTAAGATGGCTTTAGCTTTAGTTTTACCCATGGCAAAATGCTGGTGAATATTTTCTATGGTAACTGTACTCTCATCCACCAAAATTCCAATGGCCAATGCCAGTCCGGACAATGACATGATATTGATGCTTTGTCCAAATAATTTAAGGAATAATACTCCTGAAATAATAGAGATCGGAATGGTAAGCACCACAATTAAAGCGGCTCTTCGGTCGCGTAAAAATAAGAGCACCATTAATCCGGTTAGCATCGCTCCTAAAACACCTTCTACAATTAAGCTTTTTACGGCATTGATAACATATACGGACTGATCGAATTCGTATGAAATCGTAACATCATCCGGTAAATTATTCTGAATAGCAGGAATCGCCTTTTTAAGGTTTTTTACCACATCCCAGGTGGAGGCGTTACCCGATTTTGCAATGTTAATGTAAACCGATCTGGTACCATTAATAAGGGCATAACCGGTAGTGATATCGGCTCCGTCTTTTATGGTAGCCACATCACGGATATAGATATTATCGACCCCGTTTTTAAAAATTGGAATGTTTCCAAAATCAGCTACCTCTTTTATGGTATTGTTCGTAGGAGTCAAATAATTAATATCGTCAACATATATATTACCCGAAGGCGATGTAATGTTGTTTCGGCTAATAGATTCAACAATTTGCTCAGGTGTTAACTGGTGGGTACGCAGTTTATTCGGATCGATGTTTATTTCGATCGTTCTTGGACTTCCTCCAAATGGCGGAGCGGTGGTTAATCCCGGAATTTTAATCAAAAACGGACGTGCCGTAAAGTTGGCTATATCCTGTAACTCATTGTTTGTTTTTGATTTACTTTTAAATACCAGTTGTCCAACAGGCTGAGAGGAAGCATCAAAACGAATAATGAACGGAGGCGGGGCTCCCGGAGGTAAAAATACCTGCGAACGATTGGATAGTGCATTGATTTCGGCAATCGCCTGTCCCATATCTGTACCTTCATAAAAATTAATTTTCATTAAGGTAAGTCCTTGAGTATTTTTCGTTTCAATGCTTTCGATACCACTGGTAAAAAGCATCATGTTTACATACATTTTTGTAAAATAACCTTCCATTTGCTGAGGTGTATATCCATTAAATGAATGGGCTATGTACACCACAGGAAGATTCATATCAGGTAAGATGTCGACCTTTATTTCTTTAGAAGCTTTAATCCCGAAGAATAAAAGCCCCAGCACCATCACCATAACAGAGATGGGCTTGCGCAAGGCAAAACGTATTAAATTCATAATTTCGGGTTTATTGTATCGCGTTTAGTAAAATGTTTAAATTGCCTGTCGCAGCGGCTTTAATCCATAAGGCCTGCCAGATGTTATTCTGGGCAATTTCATACTCAATTTCAGCCCTGTTGAGGGTGTAGTAAGACTGCGTTAAATCGACAATTGTGGTAAGACCATTAGTATACAAAGCAGTATGCTGACGGTAAGCATCTGTAGCAGCAATTACTTGTGTTTTTGTTTCTTCAAAATTTTCATAAGCATTTTTTAGTTTGTCACTAGCAAGTTTTTGCTGAGCAATAAGTTCCTGATTCATGTACTCATATTCGTTTTGAAGCGATTGGGTAACCAACTTTTGTTCGCGTTTTTTAGAAGACTGGCGGTAGATGTTGGTTAAGTTCCAGCTTAAGTTGATTCCAACTATATAATTGCTGCGATCTATTCCAATACCGTCTGCATAGGATTTTGAGTAAGCTGTATTGTCCTGTACATAATTCCAGTCAAAACTCGAACCGCGTCCCTGCATGACACCAAATGCCGAAATGTTTGGTAAAGCCAATACGGTTTGTAGTTTTTCCTGTTGCTCACTTTTTAAAATATCACTTCTTCGCCATTCGAGTATGGGATGTTTACTTGTTTCTGCAACAGGCTCCGAAAGAATTTCAGGTGTTTTAGTAGTAAACACGCTATCGAGTTTATAAACCTGATATTCTTCACCCAGCATTACAGCCAGTGATTTTGAATGATCCAATTCCATATCGTAGGCCTTTATTACAGCCGATTTGGCATTGGCAACTTCGGCTCTTGCCAAAGAATAATCTACTTCAGGAATCAGGCCGCTCTCTGCACGGCTTTTTGTAGTCGTTTCTACCACTTGGGCGCGTTCCAGATTTTTGTCCTGTACAAATTTAATGCGTTGGGCAGCGAGCAGGTTGAGGTAGGCAGCACCCACTTTTACCTGATGCTGAAATTTTATCTGTTCAAGATCTTTTTGTGCTACATTTTCATCAGCTTTGGCAATGGCAACCTGTGTCTTAATTTTTCCAAAAGTGAAAAGATTCCAATTGACATTGGCAAGATACAGCGATCCAAAAGCGGCATTCCAGTTTTGGTCCTGCAAAGGCATTGAGGTTGCAGCGCTGCCTAATCCGCCATAACTATACATGGGCCCGTTTTGGGCATTAATGGTACCATAACTTTGTTGTGCCATTAAAGTAAAGTCAGGTAAATACTGGCTTTTTTGATAGATGGTGTTTTCTTTTGAAGCATTGACAATGGCTTCTTTGGCTTTTATTTTTTCAAAATTTTGAATAGAGCGTTCAAGAGCATTGGGTAACGTTACCGTTTGTGCCCAGAGATTTCCGGAAACAATACAGAACATTGCCAATGCAAAATATTGCATTTTCATAGTATGTATTTAAAATTAAACAATAGAAATCGTATAACATTTGGGATAAATGCTACAGTTCGTTCAATTGCCTAAAATCAAATACGGTAGACGCAGTAAAAAATATACAGAGGGTTATTCCGTATCGGAATAAATGAGGAGAAAGAATATTCGGCTTTGTTGACTTTAGGTGAATAAGAGCCAAATACTACATCGTAAAAATGAATAGGGAGCGCAATTCCAATAAATTTAGGAACTAAATCACTGGGAGCCGTTTGGTGTACCTTTTCGGTAACTTTATGAAATTGCGCCTTATGTTTACAGCAATCTTTGCTTTTTTGCTGGTTTTTCGCAACGCATTTCGGGCAAACTTTTCCAACCGGAATATCACCAAAAAGATTGGTTTCCTGTTGTACTCCTTTACAAAAATGAGTTATCGTAGTAAAGCCTGACGACAATACCAGATAAAAAACCGAAAGAAGTATTAAAAGTGCTTTTCTCATAATCAGTTGCAAAGGTTGCTTTATTATGTCATATAACTGTTGTAAAATTTTGGCTGAATTTTGCAAAATTTATAAATCTTAGGTTGGTAGAGAACTTCAGGTTTTGTTACCGTAAAATAGAATGTAAATCACTTTATTTGAAATAATGTTTAAGCGAAAAAATAGAAATTTATATTCCTCTGATCCTTTCCACATTCGATAAAGAAATAAAATTAGAATTAAACACGAAAGATGATATTCTAGTGTCAGATCGTTCCAAGGTAAAATCAGAAATGCGGTCAGAGTTAAAATTCTACCTCAAAACAATATCATGAGTATACTTTAAGATAAAATTAAAATGATAATAATTCCTAAGCAGTATATTGCAGTATGGAAATAAATTACTTTTTTTCGTGTCAGCTGAAAAAGACGGTAATAATTAAACGGGATTAGAATGAAATTGAGAAGAAAATCAAAAATGACATTAGAAGACTATTTTGAAAAAAACTTTAATAACGAACAGTTATGGAAATCTAAGCATGAAAATGTAGAATTACTGGTGCAACTGGTAAATTTGATTCGGCCTAAGGATCCAAAAACAATTACTCTGGTTGATCTTTCGGAACTCATTAATCTGCTTCAGGAAAATTCGAATTATCGCAATGGGCTGATGGACTGTATCAACGCTCATTTAGAAAAGAAGAAATTCAATAAGATCCTTTCGGATGCAGGGATTCTTCAGGATGCTAATTTCTTTTTTGAAGTACGCAAGAGGATTTTTGCTAAATTAATTCCTGAGCAACCGGAAAAAGACACCTTACAATTTATCTTGAATCAGGTGTTTTTTGTCAATACCGACCCAATATGGGTTAAGAAAATACCTAAGAAACAAATAGTAAAGTTATTTTCGTTATTAGAATTCCAAACAATTTACGGATTAGAAACAGAGAGATCATCGCTTACCGAACTAGCTTTTGCAATGGAAGTTATTACTTACCGTATTTGTGGATGTGCGATGGAAACAGATGTAATCCAGATGGTACCCGAATATGAAAATTATGAAAGTCCGTTCCTTGCTTTTCAACGCGAATTACTGCTTATAAATGAGAGATTACTCGAATCTCCTAAAAATTGTATTGTTGAAGATGATTTAGGGTATAAACAATTGTTGATCTTGCACAAACAATGCACAGATTATATAGAAACGGCCTTCAGGAACAGTAATAAATTTGGTATCTCATTGCGAGTGAATCAAAGTCTGTTGCGAATCCGCCAACAACTCCAACGCCTGAAAGCATTATTACCACTTTTGATTCAGGGCAAAGAAGAAACTGCTAAGAAAAATACAATTTCGCTCGCCTATAAACTCATTAAATACAATTGCGATAAAAACAATATTCAGAAACTAATTAACGAAAGTACCCAACTGCTATCTTACGAAATAACGCAGCATACGGCCAATACAGGAGAACATTATATCACTAATGGTCGAAAAGAATATTACAAAATGTTATACTCTGCGGCTGGGGGAGGTTTTATAGTGGGAATACTATGTATCATAAAACTTTTACTGGGTAAAGTAGAAACCAGCGGATTTGGACATGTCTTTTTGTACAGCATGAACTATTCTATAGGTTTTATTATAATTTACATCCTTGGATTTACATTGGCAACAAAGCAACCGGCAATGACAGCTTCTGCTTTGGTTAGAGCGCTGCAGGAAGGATTTAAACAAAAAACGCAGGAAAAGATAGATTATAAGTATAAAGAATTTGCCATATTTTTTGCCAGGGTATTTCGTTCGCAATTTATTGCTTTTGTAGGGAATGTAATTATTGCCTTTCCGGTTTCATTACTCGGAATCTGGCTTATCGATGAAACGTTTCATTATAACATCGCAAAAGAAAAGTGGCCAACTTTAATCAATGATTTGAATCCAATTTATTCTGCGGCGATTTTCCATGCTGCGATAGCTGGAGTCTTTTTATTTTTATCAGGTATTATTGCGGGTAGTATTGCCAATCGTGATAAACATAATCATATTTACTATCGTATTCAGGAACATCCGTTACTCAAATTGAGTTTAGGAAAAAATCTGACTAAGAAACTGGCGAAATTATATGAAAACAAGTGGGCAGGAATCATTTCCAATTTTTGGTTTGGTGTTTTTATGGGAAGTACAGCCTTCATTGGAATTTTCTTCGGATTAAACATTGATATCAGACATATTACTTTTGCAAGTGGGAATTTTGCAATGGCTTTGTATGGTGCTGACTTCGGCGTAACCAAATGGATGTTTTTGTGGTCAATTATAGGTATTGGGCTTATTGGTTTAGTTAATTTTATGGTTAGTTTTAGCTTATCACTAGGGCTTGCATTTCGTTCCCGAAACATTCCGCTTTTAGAGTTAAGACTCGTGGCGGGAGCAATTTTCAGGTATTTTTTAAATAAACCATCACATTTCTTTTTTCCTCCAAAAAACAATACACCATAGTATTATTTACAATCAGGAAGGACTCAGGTAAAAGAAGCAGCAATTCTTTTGTTCACTTTTCGAATCATCTGTACTACTGCAGAAAAAGTACCTGTAAAGCATCTATTTTGATGACATATAAAGATTAGTTTTTGTTTTACTTGAGTCATTTCTTTGATTGTGTTTTCCTTATGAAATGATTTTAAGTATTTTGGGTATATTTTAGTTTAAATCTATTCTATTTTTTTTAGTTCGTTTCTTGCGTCATTTTTAAACTTATTAAATACCGTTATGCTTACTTTCAAGTTTGATTCCATTTGGTTAAATGCATTATCAATTTTTTCGGCGGAAAAGTATTGAGAAGCTAAAGCATTGTATTCTTTTATAAATTCAGCGTACTTATCTTTAGATTTTTTTAGAAAAGCGGTTTTATATTCATCCGTATTTTTTCCTTTTGATTCGTGGCCTGTAAAGGGATCCATTATTTTCGATTTCCAGACCAGATTCCATGGTGCAGTAAAAAGGAATGGATTTTTTGTACGCCCAAATATATGAGTGACCTGATAGTTGCTTATTTTTTTACTTTTTGCATTATCTTTTTTTATCGTTTTTGAAAAGCCAGTGATTTTTTGTAACAATTGGGTTGGTTTTGCATTGTTGGTTGAATCTTTCTTTATTTTGCCATTTCCCAATAAGATTTCGTATAATTCTTTGTATAAATCGGTAGCATGAGCATCCCTTCCGTAACCGCGAATATAAACCTGTTTATCATTGGTAACCGAATCGATTAAATCTTTCCATTCTGTCTTAATTTTATCAGAGTCCGGATAAATAGTATCCATTTCAACTCCAAAGCTTATGATTTCCTTGAATTCTATATTAAAATGTTCAAAAAATCGGGTATAAGAATCTCTCATTTTGTGTTTAAGTTAATTTCGTTTCTTGACTGCTTTCAGCTTTTTTATCTCTTGATTTTGCATTTTTTACATGATTTTCGAGTTAGTTTTTTCAATTCTTGAACTCTAGAATATCTCCAGGTTGGCACTCTAGTACTTTACAAATGGCCTCGAGAGTACTAAATCTTATAGCTTTTGCCTTTCCGGTTTTTAATATGGAAAGGTTAGATAAGGTTAAATCTACTTTTTCGGAAAGTTCGTTTAATGACATTTTTCGTTTTGCCATCATCACATCTAAGTTTACAATTATTGCCATAGCTTATATTGTTAATTCGTTTTCTTCTTGTAATTCGATTCCTTTTTTGAAAATATAAGCTACAACAAACAGTATTACACCCATGAATAACCAAACGTCAGAACCGGCAATTTGTAGTTGCTGAATGTCTTGTAGTTTAAGACCGCTATTGGATAAATTGTTTACCAGTTCTATTCCCCATGAAGAGAATAAACCAATGCCCAACGATATATAAGCCAGTGTCAGTATAAAATTCCTGAATAAGTTATTAAACGGTGCCGCAATGTTGAGGTTTTTGTTTAGAAAAATTTTTATAATGCAATAAAACAATATTGCTTTTAATGAAGCAGCAATAATGATAATACTGCTAAGTGTTATGTATTGGCTCTGATTATATTGGTACAATTCAGTTAAATCAACTGATTTCCAAAATTTAGCCGCATCATTGGGATTTAGCGTTAGGGTAGCAACTGTTTTTGTCAGTATTCCAACCGCTTCGATGCATAATCCAACAAAAATAATCCATGAAAGTACGTGTAATACTTTCAGTATGGTTTGGGTACTAATTTTAATTTCCATAACATTAAGTTTAAAAGTTTTATGTGAAAGTAATGAATATTTATTGATAAACAATAAAATTATACTGAAAAATAATCAATTTTGTAAAAGATATTTCTAAAGACGAGTAAAATCAAGGCTTTTGAAACGAAAAAAATCCTCAACTATTTTACAGTTGAGGATATAGTATTTATACAAGTTTTCTTTTAATGCCGTTTCGTATATTTCATGGACCAAATTATTTCTCTTTTACACCAAAAACTAATAACCACAAACAAATTCCAATTTCACCAAATGTGGCAGGCATACTTATATATTTAGAAATTCCAAGTGTTGAATAATCTGAAATCAAAGTATTACCTAAAAAGTTGATTAAATATCCAAAACACCCCATCATTAATAAAATCCCGAAAAATTTAGGTAAAAATCCGGATTTGTAGACCAAATAGCCAAAAGGGAATAGCCAAAGCCCCGAAAAGATATGTACTATTCGCATGCCGTTATCGTATTGATTGAGATTTAGCATAACCTGCGATTTGATTTGCTCCAATGATAAACCAAGACTATTATCTGTTAATAGAGAAAGCACATTAAATTGATTCTGAGCATTCAAAAAGTAAACAGGTACACTTAAAATAGCTAAAAGCGCCATCGTTTTGGCATAACTTTTATCAACCGGTTCAAATAGTTTGTAAAGCTGTAGGACCAAGAAAAAGAAGAAGAGGTAACAAGACAATCCGGCTACAATTCCAAATCTAAAAAGCGATTCAGCGGCTTTGATATTATTGTGTGTTGCGGTTAAATTATCCCAGACAATAAGTTTAGAGGGGACATAAGCTAAACTGAATATTCCTGTCAGGACTACTGCTAAATAGAGTAGACCTGCAATTCGGGCTGTTTTTTTAGGTGTCTTCATTTGGTTTTGGATTTAAAATAAGACGCCAATAAGTTGATTCTGTTACACGTTCTAAAACTATACTATTTAATAACTAATTCAGAGCCTTCGTTTCCTCTCAATAAAATATTGATTTATGTAGGTACAGTTTGTACTTTTGCCTTTATGAATGATAATTTTACAAATGAATATTTTGGGATAGGGATACAAAATGGTAAAACGCCTGAGAATTTGGGTGTTTTGTGGCGATCTGCTCAAAATTTGGGTGCTACCTTTATATTTACTATCGGCAATCGATATGCCAAACAAGCCTGTGATACCCATGATGCGGTAAAAGCAATTCCTTATTTTCATTACGATACTTTTGAAGCTTTCCTCGAAAATTTACCAAAAGGAGCACGCTTAGTAGGGGTCGAACTAAACGAAAATGCTTCCGATTTAGAAACCTATGAACATCCAAGACGTTGTGTTTATTTATTGGGTGCGGAAGATCATGGACTGTCTAAAAAAGTAATGGAGAAATGCCATCATTTGGTAAAGTTTAAATCCGTGAAGAGTTTAAATGTGGCTGTCGCTGGAACTATTATTATGTACGACAGAAACTTACCAAAACCACGCTCTTAGAATAGTTAAAAGGCGGCCGGTTTACCTATTAAGTAATAATTACAATGTAATGTCGTATTCTAGAAAAAATAGATAAAATTATAGTGTTTAGATTTTTAAGTAGTTTTTTGGGTATCACCCCTTTTGACTTGTAAACTTTCGACTTACACATCATGTTTTATTGGCGGTTCTTTATTAGGAGACAAAAGTTATCAGTATCAGTTTAAAATTTTACCATCCTTAAAATAATAAAGTATGAAAATACTAAAACCAATCTTTGTTGTCCTTTTTCTGACTGTTTTAAGCACCGTTTACGGTCAAAAAGTAGAGGTAGAAAGAGACATTCAAATTATTCCGAAACCAAAGCAATTGGTTCTTAAAGAAGGAAATTTTCAGTTTTCTGCAGCAACTAAATTTGTGGTAAGTGGCGACACTCAGAAAGAAATCGCTACGGTTTTAATAAACAAATTTGAAACAGCAGCAGGATTTCGTCCTGAAATTTCAAGTACCATTCCAAAAAGAAATTATGTGCAGTTTAAAGTCGATGCAACTTTAAAGAACGAAGCCTACTTGTTGGAGGTAAATAAAGAAAACATTGTAATTACGGCAAAAGGAAATGCGGGTTTTATTTACGGTTTAGAAAGCATTCGACAATTGCTTCCTGAAGGTATTGAAAGTAAAAGCATCGGAACAGCTACGAAATGGGAGATTCCAAATCTAACTATTACAGATGAGCCTCGTTTTCAATGGAGAGGATTAATGTTGGATTTATCGCGTCATTTCTTTGATAAAAACTATATCATTGAGACCATTGATCGATTGGCAATGCATAAAATGAATGTTTTACATTTGCATTTAGTTGATGATCAGGGTTGGAGAATTGAGATTAAAAAACACCCAAAACTTACAGAAGTTGGAGCCTGGAGAGTCGATCAGGAAAATGCGGCCTGGAATGCAAGATTGGTTACAAATCCGGATGAAAAAGGAACTTACGGAGGCTTTTTGACTCAGGAAGAACTAAAAGAAATTGTAAAATATGCTGCAGCAAAAAATATAGAAATCATTCCCGAAATCGAAATGCCGGCACACGTGAGTTCTGCCATTGCGGCTTACCCCGAACTGGCTTGTTTCAATCAGAGAATTGGAGTTCCGTCGGGCGGATTATGGCCCATTACAGATATTTACTGTGCCGGTAAAGAAACTACTTTCGAATTTTTGCAAGATGTAATTGATGAAGTCATTACCATTTTTCCTTCAAAATACATTCATATTGGTGGTGACGAAGCAACTAAAACCAATTGGGATAAATGTCCGGATTGTCAAAAAAGGATGAAGGATAATGGACTGAAAGATGCTCATGAACTGCAAAGTTATTTTGTGAAAAGAATGGAGAAATACATCAATTCTAAAGGCAAAAAAATAATTGGCTGGGACGAAATACTCGAAGGCGGTTTGGCTCCCGAAGCTACTGTAATGAGTTGGAGAGGAACGGTAGGAGGGACCGAAGCAGCTAGACAAGGTCATGACGTCATCATGTCGCCGGAATCGCCATGTTATTTTAATTTTTATCAGGGACCGCAAAACGTAGAGCCTTTGGCTTTTGATGCTTATAATCCTCTGAATAAGGTTTACGAGTTTGATCCCGTTGTTGCTACAATGACCCCACAGGAAGCCAGTCATGTTCTGGGCGGACAAGCAAATTTGTGGGCAGAATATATTACAAGTCCAAAAGCTTCTGAGTACATGATTTTTCCGAGACTGGCAGCTTTGTCTGAAGTTTTGTGGAGTACAAAAGAAAATCGAAAATGGAATGATTTTACCTCTAGATTGCCTTCTTTGATGAAACGATATGATTATCTAGGAATCAATTATGCCAAAAGTGCTTATTTGGTTACGGCTACTTCTGTGGCTGATTTAAGCCAAAAAGCGATTCAGGTTACCCTTAAAAATGAATTTCAAGATTCGGACATTCGTTATGTTCTGGGAGATAAAAACATAGAACATCATGCCATAAAATATGTAAATCCTATTCCGTTTAAAGAGACAACGGTTTTAAAAGCCTCTTTGTTTCAAAATGATAAACCAGTTGGAAGAGTATTTACTGATACAATTGTATTTCATAAGGCATTTGGACATAAGGCTAGTTATTTAACACCCTATAGCCAAAGTTATAAAGGAGATGGACCTTTTGTAATGGTCAATACCATCAGAGGGTCCAAAAATTTTCATGATGGTCAATGGCAGGCTTGGCTGGTCAATGATATGGAAATTGTTGTAGACCTTGAAAAAGTACAAAGTATCGAAAATGTAGTGATTGGTACTTTAGAAAGCCAGGGTGCCGGGATTTATTTCCCAACACAAGTAAAAGTTTTGGTGTCTAAGGACAGTATTAACTATAAAGAAGTTGGAAAAATAAAACGTCCATTTGCGGTGAATGTGAATTCGGAGTTGAAAGATTTTAAAATCAATTTTGAAAAACAAGAGGTTAGGTTTGTAAAAGTAATTGCTTCCAATTTAAAAAAAGACCTAAGAGGAGGAAGTTGTTGGTTGTTTGTTGATGAGATTTTAGTGGATTAATAAAAGCAGCCCAATTAATGAGCTGCTTTTATTTTAGTATGTCTTAAATAATACGCTTATGTGTGCGAGTCTAAGGTATCGTGCGTGCCTTGTACGGCCAAATGATCTTACCTGTTGGGGCATTTTAACTAATTCATTAACGAATGGGGTGTTGTACAATGTTAAGTGAAGTGAGTAAGGCATCAACCTTTAAAACTTTGTTCTAATCCCATTTGTCTAATTTTATCTAGCCATTCAAAAATCATAGTTGAATCATATTTTCTATTACCAAATTCATCTTTCTCTTTTTCCATAGCGATTGCTATTAGGGCATATTCATTTTCTAATGAAGTAGAAAATATACCTTGATCATCTGTGTTAATTGAAACTGAAAGTTGAGGGCAGTTTTTTATTAAATCTGGTGAGGTTTCGAGACCAAGATTAAAAAACTTACTAATAGGATGTTTAGCATATTTTTTAAAGGTACCAATTAAGTAATTGGAAGTTGGATTACATTCAATTGCAATATTTTTAATCTTTATATCGTACATCATTTTTTCTTGAACGACTTCGACCAGTCTCATATAATCGTGAGTAATCTCAAACTGCTTTATTAATTTACCCTGTATTTTAATTTGAGGATTAAAATGATATTGTTGATATAAAAATTTCACATCAATGTTTTTCCGTGTGTTTTTTGATTTTGGAGATTCCTCATTTATGCGACATCTTTCCCAATAAGTGAGGTTTATTTTACTGTAAATATCAGTGTCTAGATTGTCAAAGTAAAGATAAGGATCATCACCTCTTAATTTCCAAGCATCATAGTAAACCGTTTGATGGAAATATTTGTTTTTAAAAACGCTTTCATTGTCAATGTTGTGTTGATATAATTCAGAAAAAAGATTTTCATATAATTTTTCTAATCTATTGACTTCGTTTCTGCAAATGTCAATTCCATATTTTCTTATTTTAGCAAGTAACCAAACTGTATTATCTAATACTATTTGCTTCGGAAGCATCAATTTATTTTTCTTAAACTGGTAGTAATCTCTTACATTAATGCCTAAAGCCAAAGCATGCCCGATTCGATCTCCTTGTGCAAGATTTAGGAAAATGATACATTCATCTATTGTTCTCAATCCATCAACTAGATCATAAAAATCTTCACCAGCGTGATAAGTGGCATACATTTTATGTTCACTCATAACTTCTTTCAAATGATTTAAACTTCCTTTTAATCTATGGTTTTTTAAATATCTAAAACCTTGGGCAAATACCTCTGGTGAAGCAGAAAATTCATTAGAAGCGGCATCAATGCCTCTAATAGATTCAGAATATTTAGCGCTTTTCTCCCTTAATGTGCTTATGGCTATTGATTGATACTTAATCTCCTTTCTTAATTTAGCATGCCTACATGTGACATAACTGGAAATTTTGGATGGTTTTAGTGTATCTTCTTTTTTAATGTAATGAATAGTATAGAAATGATTCAGTTTTCTGTCTTTTTTAACTGTAATTAGTTCATATATAAAGTCCTTTTCAGATTGAATGGTGTTTTTTCTTAGAGTTTTATTATAGGAGGAGATACTCTGAGTTAATTTATTGTATTCATCTTTTGGCGCAATGCGCACTTCAAAAGATCTAATTGCATTGTGAATTAAAGTATCGTTAACGGCAAGATTGACAAAAGCAGTATGATAAATTGAGCCATCAGGTAGAAATTTTTCTTTTCGGTCTTGATATTTAGAAAAGTTTCCAAAACCAACTTTGTTATTAACCTGAATTAATTCCGCTCTGAATCGTTGCTTAATAAGTATATAGGCGTGAAATAAATGCTCAAGCTTTTTAAAGCTCTTATCTTGATTATAAATTTTTCTAAAGCAATCATATAGTAGCTTTCGTTCACCGTAAAATATAAAGGAACGAGAGAGATTTTGAATATGTATATTTTTAGGAATTGCGTAATCTAGCACTTCCACATTTTTGAAATGTCTAAAACGATGCCCACAGTCTTTTTTATTAAGCCTTATTTCTTGGTCTAATTCACTCAATTTTATAATTAAATCGTTTGAATCAATTACATTTGAATCTTTTGATAAGTCAATTTCTAATTGAGAATTTAAGTTATTTATTTCATTAAATAATTTCAACCTAATATAAGAGGCTTTATAAACTAAAATTTTTAATTCTTTTTTAGAAGCATCCGAGGCATTGGTAATCTTCGTAAGTAAAGTCAAGTCTTTTTCTAACTCATTAAATTCTTTTTCAAAGTTATTGACATTATTCATTAGATTTATCCAACTCAAATCAAAAACAGGACCTGAACCTTTTAAATGAAAGTGATTTTCTGCCAAACCTTTCTTTAATAAAGTTCGCAAAGATTTATTATTAGAAAAAACCGTTGGTCTCCACGAAAAAAAATCCCTTCTTCGGTATGAAATGACATCTGTATAAGCAAAGTGAGAGCAATTCAATAGGTCTTCCCCAACAAAATATGATAAATCACGCCATTTTAATAAATGTTGATACTCTACAAAGGGTTCTAAATTTTCTTCAACTAAAACTTTAGAATTAAAATGGGGTAGAATATTAAATATAGATTTATTATGGTTGAATAAAAACCAATCTGTCTCTAGCTTAGTAAATATGTTTTGAATTTCATCCAATGAATAATTAGAGAATGAATGAAATCCATTTTCTAAGAAACTTTGCTTATTAATGTATTTTTCTTCGTCTTTTAAATTTAAAACTTTATCTGGACAAAAATCAGCAAACAATAAACGTATAGATTTACGAAGATTATCCATTTATAATATTTAAAAGGTAATTATATGCTTCAGTTTTTTTTACCATTACAGATTTTTTTTTGTCAGTTCTGATTTTAGACAAATCTTTATAAACGGTAGTATGTTTTTGAAATGAATTAACTAAATGAGTTAAACTCCTTGTATTTTCATTTTCATCCAGAAGATAAGATTTATAGTAGTTAAATTTCTTTTTTAGGTAATTTATATCGACATCACTATTTTGCTCTACTGTTTCCAACATTTCAATATTTTCAACTTTTATAAAAGCTTGAAATATGTTGGACATTTTATTTTTATTTTCTTCAATGCTGTTAATTCTGTTCCAATGCAACATTATTGGATGAGAATCAAAACAATTTTCATCTAAATTTAAATAATCATACTTTTTAGTAAGTGTATTAATTGCTTTCTTTAAACTATCATTAAAGTAAACATATATTGTATCATAATAACTTTGAATATTTGAAGATTTGAAAGCAGTAGCGGAGTATCTGGATAGATTTTCAGTTAACTCTCTAAAAAACATAGGGTTCATGAGCAGTATCTGAAACTTGGAATGTTCGTGTTTCCATTTTAGAATGTCTTGCATAATGATGTTCTCAAAATCAAAATCCTTACTAAAAATTGAATTCCAAACTTCCACTGGAAATAGAATATTTGTAAAAATAGCAAATGGTGAAAAAACTAAATGAGAAATAATTCCTCCTCCTTGATTGATTTTTCTAAAGTAAGGGTAGCTATATTCATTAATTGAGTCAGGATCTCCAAAAAACTGTATGAAAAATGCCAACCAGTACGCATCAGTTTCTTCTAAAGATTTAAAAATTGAATTAATTGAATTAATTATATGTCCTGGTTTTCTGCCTAATTTATATTCAATCCAATCCCTATTAATATTTTTTGATCCTTCTTCAGTTATTATTCTTGCTACTGGGAAGATTCGATATTCTCCATCGTACAAACCGCCTTTGCAGTATTCTAAAAGAACATTTGGCTTTTCAGTATATATTTGATTGATTCTCACAGAATAATAAATACTTAAATAATCCAAAAACTTGTACCAATAAATATTAGTGCTTTTTACGTTCTCATAAAATAATTTCATTATTGAAAAGACATCACCTATTGATGTTAATGAAGGATTTAAATTGTGATAATCAATTTGTAAGTTAGTATCATTAGATGCTTGAAAAGATTTTTCAATATTTACAAGTTGATGAATTATATGAAGGTTTAAAGAAGAAAAATCTTGTTTGTCAATATCTAAAATGATTTTTTTTAAGTTTTCAGGTAGTTCATTGATACTTTTATTTAATATGTATTTTCTAAAATTTTCCAAAACATTTTCATTATCAAACACTTTAATAAGTTCATTTAATTCTCTTAATGTTGAAGGAAAAATAGATTGATATCTATAATCAGTTTTGTCAATAAAAACTTTTGATTTTGTATAAATTAATTTTAATAAACAATCGTAAACATTCTTTTCAATAAATAGTTTTTCATCGATTATAAGTTCTTGCTTTAAGACTTCATTTTTATCTTCCAGTATGTTCTCTAATGATATACCCCTTAGAGAATCTACATCTCCAATATAAATTATTGATTCATTTTTTATTTTACTTAAGTCGTCATTGTTAGAGTCAAAAAAAGTAAATTTTATATCTTCAATTTCCTGATATGAAGAAAAGTGTATATCACAGAAGTCTGTTAGCGAAGGAATAAAAATTTGATGATTGAATGGTATAAGTTTTTCAATATATTTTTCTGCCTTATTTGATAATTCTGTTAGAATAAATTCGTTAGTAATTTCAAAATCAGTAGTAATTTTCCTATTATCCATTCTTGATGATTTCCTTTCATCAATTGAAGTAAAATTGTGTATTTTACTTTTTTGTTCTAAATTTAATTTATACCTATATTCTTTTACAATTTCATTAATTATTGAGTCTTTTAATTGCTCCGTTTTACAAGCTATTAAAAGAATTATTCTTTTTTGGATTAAAAAATGTCTAATGTCCTCAAGCATTTCATATGCTTTGGATATATTTAAATCAAAGTCATCTATTGATACAATTAAGAAGCTTTTCTTATCATCAAGTACATTCAGGTATTTGCCAACTAAATCGCTAAACCCCTTTCTTAAATTACTACTATATGCTAAATTACTTAAAGCTTCAAGTGAATCTAAATTATAGATTTCTTTTTTATCACTATTTATAATTTTTAAATTATCAAAAACTTGTTGAAAAAGTTTTATTAAAGTCCTTCTATCCTCATCAGAAATCCCACAATTTTCTTTTTTTATTAATTCTTGGAATTTTGAGAACATTTTAGCTACTATAATTTCAAATAGACTTTCATTACCTCTAAACAATGATGGGTCAATTATATCAATTTCAGCAAAACTTGATTTACTAATATTGTCAAAATCAGGAGAATTAAAAAAAGAAGAATGTTTGACTTTATTTTTATAATCTAATAATGCATTTCTAAAAGAGATCATTGATGAACTTTTTCCCTTGCCTCGTTCACCCGTAAAAGCAATAATATTATTATAAGTATCGTATGTATTATTATTAATACTTTGAAATATTATGTCACATAGGTTTTTTGCGGCATTGTTATATACCTCTTCAAAAATAGAACCTTTAAATTCATTTCCGTTTTCAATTTTTATTTTATACTCATCATTTATATTGATAATAATTGGTTTCATAAATTTTAATTTAATTAATTTTTTGCTTATTCCTGTCATGTTTTTCGCAAAACCTGTTGTAATAGTATTGCGGTATAGTATTGTGTGGATTTGTAAAGTATTTGTCTATGTTCTAATATATTGAAAAATTTCATTTTTTATGTTTAGCATACTCTCATAAATGAATTTTTTAATTTATTGGCTCTTATCATTTTATTGAACCCGATCCCATCAAGTAAAATTATTTTCATGTGTTATATTATTTATTGTTGTTTTTTAAAAATGTTGAATGATAAAACTAAACAAAAGATCGAATATGGAAACCAGTATATATACGTGATGTCCATCAATTTGAAAAACATTTATTAGTTACGGTTTTCCATAAAAAAAGAATAAATCTTTTAATGTTATTTGTTGTTGAGAAACAAAAATCATTACTTAATTAAAAGAAATTATTATGAACGATGTTAAAGCAATTAAACCTGGTCCGAAACCTAAAAAAGAAGATGGAACACCGGATAAAAGACCGAGAGTGAATCCGCCAAACAAGGATAAGCATCCTGATTTAAAGCCTCACAAGCATAAACCTAAAGATTAAAAGTGTTTGGAATGCTTGAAATTTTAAACTAAAACCTCAAAATTGATTATTTCAGATTGAGGTTTTTATAGGTTAAGAATCAAGTGAATAGCCCCGGTTTTCCTCGAATATTTTTTTTGCGATGCGATGTAAAAAGAATTTTAAATTAGAAATAGTTAAATTAATTGGATTGGGTTGGAAAGTAGAGAGACTTCGTACGGTGGGGATAATATTTTTAATAAATAACTAAAATTTAAAAGATGATTAAAAAGGTAACGATATTAATAATTGTACTCTTATTTATTAATTCTTGCGGTAAACAAGAAACAAATAGCCTAACACCGGAATCTAAATACGAATACGATTCAAATTCGGAACAATATTCAAAGGCTTCTGATACTTTTACACAATATGAAAACACAGTCAAGAAAAAAGTAGAACAAACAACCGATGAACTATTTGAAGTATATCATTATATATACTCTAAAGGAAATGTTGTTGAAGCAGAAACTAATGTACTTTTTGTTGATGGAAAAAATGATGAATTGCAAATAATAATTGATATGCCTAACGGAAAAACTTACGAATATAATTTAGCTGACAAAGTAAGTCTCGGTATTTTAAAAGGAATGGATTCTTATATGTATACATCGGATAATAATGAAAAAATTAATGTTTTTTTTAAAGATGGACGTAAAATGATGGGAATGACATCGGGTAAAGAAGATTTTGTTTTTATGAATATTTCAAGTTACAAAGAATAATAAAAAAATATCTTTATAGGATTATAAATAGAAAAGGCTTTTTAAAATATCTCATAGACACCAAAAATAATGGATACTTCTCATTAGAATTCTTTTGAAACGCGAAATCTCCTGGCCATTCCAACAAAGAGAATCAACAAAGATTATTTTGCAAATAATCACAATATAGACTATTGGAACAGGTATTGTACAGAATCAAACTAAAATTATTGCTCGAGTACTGAATGTTTGAGAGTAACATTCAGCTTTGTTAGAAGTATGTATAAAAAAAGACTGCAATAGCAGTCTCTCGTAATTATAATAATAGAATTCTATTTTTTCAATAGCTTTTCCAAATATTCGATCTTATCTTGCTCGGCTTTCAATAACCTTTCGTAAAGCTTTTTATTTTCGTCTACAGATTCCATTAATTTGTCTAATGGGTTAAAAGTACACTGGCTATTTAATGATGAATTATCATTAAAGTTATTAAAGCTATTGAAATAATTAAAAACCGCTTCTTCTGAGAAATTTTTAATGGCTTCCACACTTATGCCTAATGCCTTTGCAACCTGAATCAATTTTTCCTCATCTATGGTTTCGCTGTTTTCTATAATAGAAATTGCCTGTTGGTTGGTTCCTAAGGCTTGTGCCAAAGCTTCTTGTTTCATGTCTTTCAGTTCACGAATACGACTTATTTTTCGACCTATATGGCTGGGTTTCGTTTGTGTGCTCATAATTCAAAGATAATAATTAAGTATAATAAGAGACAAGATGTATGAAACATATTTGGTTGTGTACCATACAGCCTGAAATAATTGGCGTTTCTGTTATCTATTCTTTTCTTGCGGCTTGTTAAACAAAAGTACACTTTTTCTTATAATTGATATTCGAAGAGGTAATTTTTTTAAACACATAGAAACATAGTTTGGTTTGCGTTTATAAGGCGTTTCACTTTATTTAAAAGTGCATAGTAAGCTGTTTGAAAGAAATTCTCTTATAGAAGTGATAAATTTTTTAAACACATAGAATCATAGTTTAGTTTGCGTTTATAAGGCGTTTCACTTTATTTAAAGGCGCATAGTAAACTATGTGAAAGAAACGTGTTTCTTTTTTGCATTCTTTTATCCAGTTTAAAATCTATGTTTCTATGTGTTCAAACCAATTACTCCCAATAGGTTATAAGAAAGTAAAAAGTACACTAAAAAAAATACGATTATGGAAAGAAATGAAATGGAGAATCTGGAGAAATTTAAAAAGCTAACGGCGCGTTATTTCCACACCTTAAAGCCGGGGGAAGATCAAACACAAAGCAATACTGCTCAACTGAAGTTTGTCAATTATTATGAGCTGGGTAGTGTGATTACCAATATGCTCAGATTGTGTATAGTGACACTGGATCAGCATGCTCCTAAGTTTTCGGAAAGAGAAGAGTGTGAGCCTATTAATGTGGGGCTTATTTTGGAAACGGTCTTACAGCTGTTTCCTATGGATGAACTTGAATTTTTGAGCGAACTTAGTCAGTTGCTGGCTGCCGAGTCGTAGAACGGTATTTAAAAAAACGTGACACGTAATTATTTTTAAACATATAGAAACATAGTTTGATTTGCGTTTAAAAGGCGTTTCACTTTATTTAAAAGCCCAACCGCAAAGAACTGAATTACGAATGAATTACCTGAAAAGTAAAATCAGAACTTGAATTAATTCAGCGGCAAATGTGTTCCTTAAATCACGTATAAACACTTGCTTGTAAAATATTGATTGTCAGTATATTTGATAGGCTTTAATGTTTTGAATGATGTTGCTTATAAAACGATAAGCAACGAACGCTACTACTCATTTTTAATCCTAAACAATGACTTCGACCTATTGATTTTATGCGTAAAGAGGTTCGTATTTGTGATTTTATCATCCGTAAATGCAAATTAAAAGTATTGTTTAAAAACTATCTTATTTCAAACCCTAAAAAAACAAATCCTTATGAAAATTGACAAAAACTGGCTTGTTCAGGAAAGCCAAGCAGAAAAAATAGTAAAAGATCCTACCTCGAATTTTCAATATCAAATTTCGCCAAAATATTTAATAATACATTATACGGCCGGAGATAAAGCAGCTGGAGCAATAACCTGGTTTAAGCAAACAGCGGCACAAGGAAATACAGACCGAATTTGTGCTCATATTGTAATTGATCTCGACGGAACGATTACGCAGCTTGCTCCATTTAACACCAGATGCAACCACGCCGGCTACAGCAGTTGGGACGGACGAACCGGAATGAATGAGTATGCTATTGGTATTGAAATCGTAAATCCGGGATTCTGTGAAAAATTGACAGATGGCAGTTTCAGAAGAAGAGTAGGAGAAAACAAAGACGGAACGCCTAGTTATAAACTATATCCTGCGTCAGAAAAAGACAGAATTGTAAAATTGAAACACAAACATAAATTTTGGGACAGTAAAGAAAATCAATATTGGTTTAAATATACAGACGCCCAAATAGCAGCAGTCTCCAAATTGAGCAAACTGTTGATAGATACATATCAATTATCCTTTGTAGTGGGACACGACGATATTTCACCGGCAAGAAAACCGGATCCGGGACCTGCTTTTCCTTGGGATGAGTTTAAAATTAATGTTTTTGGAAAAACGGATAATATAGGAAAGATTTTTATTGTTGACTCTGCTTCTGATGGCGTTGCTGAGTTTAGAACAAAACCAGACAAAACTTCAAGTTCGATTCGAAAGCTAAAAAATGGTTATGAAGTGGGATTAATTGAAACCTTCGGACAATGGTCTAAAGTTTATCTCGTGAATGATATTAAAGACATCAAGGATTGGAAACACAGTATTAAAATAGAAGGCTGGATACATTCAAGTCTTTTAAAACCTAAGGGATAAGCTATTTTTTTATGAAACGCATCTTATTTAAATTACCATAAAGCAATACTGCACCATTAGTTTTAATCTCGCTACTGTGTTCATTATTGATTTAGAGTACATTTCTTTATTTCGCAATATTAAAATACAACCCTGATACTTTTTTATGCAGACCAGAATGAAATAGGAAAAGTAGCTATGCCAAGTATACATGATGATAGCACATTCTCGTTTAACTAATACATCTCAAAAATGCAAACCCCAAGAGGAGCAATTCTATTGGGGTTTTGCGTGAATTCTACTTTTGAAATTTGATTTTCACTATTTCGTAACAGCACCTTTCTAAGAGCAAAAAAACGCTCTTGTACTGTTATTCCGGTTTCCTACACATAAAAAAATGGCTCTCATGCCATTTTTTTAGTTTGTACTACAGAGGCAACCTACTTTTATCAAAAAACATCAGCTTCTTAAATAGAGGCGGGGAATGTTTTGAGCTCTAAAAATTTTCAATTTGCAAAATGTGCTTTTATGAGAATAGAAATTATTGAAGTACTTAGGAAGAATCAAATAACGAATTAGGGATGACTATTGTTAAATCATTATAGCAGTTAGCCCTATGATTTTTTGAAATTTTCATTTATGTCTGTTAAATCCGGGAGATGCAACAGAATCAATATAAAAATATAGTACAGAATAAATTAGTCAAGTAAATAACTAGTTTTTTGATAAAAAGGCGGAATCTGAAAAGCCTATATTAAACAGAGTAGGAAAAAATCAATAGAATGTTTTTTTTGTAAAAGAAGTAAGATAAAAGGTATGTTTAGTAAAGGGTAGAATTTACATTCAGGATTATCCATAGAACAAAAACGTCCTCGTAGTAATTTTTAATGGTATTTTTTTGAGAAGCCATTTACTTTATTCTTTTTCTTTTACATAGATAAGATTCGCAAAAATAAGATTATGGCACAATTAACTACTCCGGCCGGAATAGGTAAAGAAACACCTAGTGGCACCACAGAATTAACAGTTACAGTTACATGGACTAAGCCTGACCCGGATTATCCTGATGGAACTACTTTTAGTTACCAGTTTGTAAATAAAGGTAATCCAAATGATATTATTGTACCAACAGTAGCGCAAACAGGCGCACCAACTATAGTTGTTGACAAACATCAGGTGGTATTTACTTTTGGAACCAATGCAGATGCGGTAAAATTAAAGGATTACATAGCCGAAGTTAAGGCAATTCCAGCTACAGGTTCGGGTCCTGATAATAGTGAGTGGGGAAAAGAAATATACTGGATTATAGGTCCTACCTTAACCATTAAAATTGGAAATCAGGAATACACATTGACAAAAAATACATTTGCAGGTGCGACTTCCAAAATTTATCAATTACCGGCATCTGCTGATAATCCTATTACCATTACTTATGATGATATCAAGACTTTTGCAACATCATTAGGTTTAAATCCTCCCGAAAATTATCCGGATGGAACGCCAATTGACGGATCTTTAAATATCTATCAATTAATTGTGGATTTAGGAAACAATCTTTTCACATTAAGTATTTCATTGGATATACCTGCTTCAAATCCTTTAAACAATATAATTCCTCATTTATCAGTATCTAAAATGGGATTGGTTCTTAAACGCACAAATGGTTCACTTTAAGATGATATAAAAATAGCCTCCTGTTGGATAACCTAACATGAGAGGCTATAATTTATAAATCGAGATTTTGGAAAGGACCTGTTTCAGAAAATTTAAAACAAAATAAACTTGTATTATATTATTCTTAAGGTTTGTGAGTATATCTCTACTATGCCAATTGTTTATCATAAGTGAAAAGTATTCAGGTGAATAAAGAGTAATCTAATTCAAGATCTCAAACAATTGTAGCGGACTGATTGGTTGGGTTGTGGGGTAGTTCTATCGATACAATAAGTAAATCCAACAAATGAAAAACGGAATTAAAACAACAAAATAGAGTGTAAAGACTATTTCAATATCCTTGGCACTCATCAAATGGTTCACAATATAGGTGGAACAGCATCTGAAGATTTCTTTAATGAAGGTCCAATTACAGTAAAATGTGAGAAGATATAATAGTTCAGGATACAATCACATGCCTGATTTTGATAGTAGAATGAAATATCTCCTTATATACGAATAGGCTTTATTAATAAACCATGGCAGAAAATTCACCTGATATAAAAGTATGGGCTATAGGTACGACCATCATCTTAATGATAGATCGGTACGAGTTGGTTTTGATGGGAGTCAAAGATTCCGCAACAGGGCTTACAAAATTTTCAGGAGAAGTTAATTTTTTCGACAATCCAATTAGTATCAGGAATCTTATAAATCGATTTCTGTCTAATTTTAATTTAACACTTCCAGAAAGTGTTCCTGATATCACATTCAATTCTTTTGGCGGGAGTGCCGTACTTTCCCCCAAGGATAAAAAAAACTATAGGTTTTATGCCGAGTCTAAAGTAATACTTCCAAATCCTTTTGGACTTAGCAATAATGCACTAAGTTTTGACAATCTAAAATTAGCATTAAATAGATCTGTTAAAATTTCACCAGTATCACCAAAGAAGGATGAAGAATGGGATACAAGCGTATCGGTGTCAACAGATATTTCTTATGTGCCAGGCGGAACGAGTACTGATCCGATTACTTTTGGTTCTGGAAATTTTTATTTTGCTTCTGGAGGAAATTATGCATTAAGTCTTTTTATTACTAAAGAAATAGACCCGGCCGGAATTATAGAAGATTTAATTTCTATAACTATACCAGCTGAGGTAAAGACATTTTTACCAATTTTTAAACCTGAAGCCCCCGACAAACCTATTCGACTCTATAAAGCATCTTCAGATTTTACGTTTCAAAATGTTGAAGAAGACGGCTCACTTTTTCCAGTTCATTTTAATAAGGGTTTTAACTTAGATCAACTGGATATCGAGATTGTGAATACCAACTTTTTGGTAGCAATGAGTATCGTGAATGATACATTTAGCATTTCAGCACAATCAGAAAGTATCAAATTATTTGGATTGGTTGAGGTGATAAAAAAAAGTACCAGTATTACTTCTGCTACAGGACCCGGATTGATTGTCGTTTCAAACACAAAATCAATAACACTATTTGGGGGGTTGAAGTTTTTTCCGGGTTCTGAAACTCCTGAAATTTTAGATTTTGATTTTACATATTTAAATAAGACGAATGAATTTAGCGGAGATCTTACTTATCAGGGAACTATAATAGGACAAAGAAATCCAGGACTTGGATTTGCCTGGAAAAAAACAGGAGGATTTAGAATAACCAAATTTCCATTTAACCAGGATGCACTTTCCAAGGCAATGGATTGGGGAAAAAAAATCAAGGATTTCGCAAATGCATCAAAAGATGAATGTGCGGAGAAATGTGGTGAATTGGTTGATTTGGCATTTAATGAACTTATTACAACTTCTTATGATCTGAAATTTACACCAGGGTCATCAAGTAAAAAAGGATATGTACAAATATCTGTAGAAGGAACATATAAAATAGCTGCTGTAGGAAAATCAGTTTCAAATATTACATTCAGTCCGATCGATTTTGAAATTAAAATCCCAACAAGTTTTGATAACCTGGCTGAAGCAATATGCGACTCGTTAATTGCCAGTAGTGAAAAGTTAGCTGAAGGGCTTTGGAATAATAAAGCGCAGATAACAGAATTTTTCACTTTTATTACAATTAAAAATGTAACAGAAAGTCAGGCCTGTAGATTGGCGTGTAAAGTAGGCAGAGAAGTTTTGAAAAAAGCTTTTGAAGATTTATTGAAGTCTGTTGCCGGAAATACACTAGTCGCAGCAGCAGAAGCGGTAGCAGCAGCAATTGGTGTGCTAGCCGCGATTGCGAGCGCAGTTAAATGGCTTGTCGATGCATTGAGTGGAAAGAAATCGGAAGCTGAAAGACAAAAAGAAGAAAATACAAATAGAATCCAAAATGAATTACTTGCAATTGATAATATGGCGGCTACATACTATCAGGAAAATGGAATTGATAAATATATAGAAGTGAATTGGGATGATATTCCTGGTAAAGATTCGGGAGGAGGAGAGGTTTATTATATCATGAGTTGGAGATATTCGGAAACCACAAAATCTAGAAGAATTGCCAGAAATGATACTGGAACCGCATATACACAAAATTTACAAAGAGAAGAATTTCAAAACGGTGTAGCTGTAGTTATAACTGTCAAAGCATATTTCAATTACAATGGAGAATCGTATTCATCCAATAATCCTGGAAAAGCAACGATAAATACACCTATTTTACAAACACCGGTACCTATTCCCAAAACTATTGATCTTCAAAAAATATGGGTAACAGAACAGCAAAAAAAATTAGGAATTATTGATATCAGCTGGGCTTCGGTTCATGTGATTCCTGTAAATCCGCCAAATCCAGTGACTTGTTTTGAATACAATATATCGCTTTGGAATACGTCTACGAATACGAAACTCAAAGAACAAACGCTAGTTCTTCCTGCAAAATCATTGGCTGTAACTTTTGATTTATATAAAGATACCATTCCGGTGACACCTTTGGATCAAAGATTTATGCCAAATCCAGAGCATTTATTTCAGATAAAAATTAATGCTATGGCAACAGATCCGGATTTAAATAGTTTAACGGGGACTTCTGATAAATTTAAAATACCATGGGGTATTGGTTATGTAAGAGTAGGATACAATTTTAAAATAGAATGAAATGAGTGAGCAAAATAGAACCATATTAAAAAGTTATTTTGAGACGAATGCTATTCCGACTTCAACTCAGTTTGCAAATTTTATTGATTCAGTAATCAATAAAAAAGAGGATGATATTATTGTTTCTTCCGGGAATATAGGATTTGGGAATCAAAACCCTCTGACGAATGTATCCGTTCAATCAAAAATATTTCAGCTTTCCGGAACAGTTAGTGCAGCTGTAGGGTCTAACTCATTTACTGGTGTAATGACTGCTTTTACCAGTCAACTTGTTGTGGGGGAAAGTATTCAAATAAATGGACAAGTCTTTACAGTCGCTTCAATAATTTCAGATATTTCTTTTACAACGCAACAAAATACTCCCACAGCAATTAGCAATGCATTAATACAAAAGGTATACGACATTTTTTCGGTACTGAATAGTAGTGGAAATTCAATTATCTACGTGACAAAGGATGGAAAAGTTGGTTTCTCAAAAAACAATCCATCTGAACTGGTTGATATTGGAGGGAATTTAAAAGCGGAAAGATTTATAGGAAACGGTAATGGTCTTACGGATATTCCTGCCAATCAGTTAATAGGTATTGTACCGGAAAGCAGTCTTCCTGCGGTAAAAGTATCGGCTATAGAAGGTTTATTAACGATTACAGAAACATATGATACAGAGATAACAGGAACATTAAGTGGCACAACAGGCACAACGACTTTAAAGGGTACAGGTACTAAGTTTCAAACAGAATTGTCCGTTAATCAAAAGATACAGATTGCAAAAACAGTTTTCGAGGTGGTTGCAATCACTAGTGATACACAATTAACGGTCAAGAATGTTCTCACCGATACCATTACAAATGCAACAGCTTTTGCGGCAGGTAATTTTTTAAAGTTGGTTGATATCAACGGAGCTACTGTTGCTTCTATTGATGGGACGGGCAATGTAACAGCAGCAGGTTTTAGAGGAGATGCATCGGGTCTTACGGGTATACCTGCCAATAAGTTAATAGGTATTGTACCGGAAAGTAGTCTTCCTGCAACAAAAGTATCGGCTATAGAAGGTTTGCTAACGATTACAGAAACATATGATACAGAGATAACAGGAACATTAAGTGGCACAACAGGCACAACGACTTTAAAGGGTACAGGTACTAAGTTTCAAACAGAATTGTCCGTTAATCAAAAGATACAGATTGCAAAAACAGTTTTCGAGGTGGCTGCAATCACTAAGGATACACAATTAACGGTCAAGAATGTCTTAACCGATACCATTACAAATGCAACAGCTTTTGCGGCAGGTAATTTTTTAAAGTTGGTCGACATCAACGGAGCTACTGTTGCTTCTGTTGATGGGACGGGCAATGTAACAGCAGCAGGTTTTAGAGGAGATGCATCGGGTCTTACGGATATACCTGCCAATAAGTTAATAGGTATTGTACCGGAAAGTAGTCTTCCTGCAACAAAAGTATCGGCTATAGAAGGTTTGCTAACGATTACAGAAACGTATGATACAGAGATAACAGGAACATTAAGTGGCACAACAGGCACAACGACTTTAAACGGTACAGGTACTAAGTTTCACACGGAATTATCCGTTAATCAAAAGATACAGATTGCAAAAACAGTTTTCGAGGTGGTCGCAATCACTAGCGATACACAATTAACGGTCAAGAATGTTCTCACCGATACCATTACAAATGCAACAGCTTTTGCGGCAGGTAATTTTTTAAAGTTGGTTGATATCAACGGAGCTACTGTTGCTTCTATTGATGGACTAGGGAATATAAAAGCAGCAGGTTTTAGAGGAGACGCATCGGGTCTTACGGATATTCCTGCCAATCAGTTAAAAGGTATCGTACCGGAAAGCAGCCTTCCTGCGGTAAAAGTATCGGCTATAGAAGGTTTGCTAACGATTACAGAAACGTATGATACAGAGATAACAGGAACATTAAGTGGCACAACAGGCACAACGATTTTAAACGGTACGGGTACTAAGTTTCACACGGAATTATCCGTTAATCAAAAGATACAGATTGCAAAAACAGTTTTCGAGGTGGCTGCAATCACTAACGATACACAATTAACGGTCAAGAATGTCTTAACCGATACCATTACAAATGCAACAGCTTTTGCGGCAGGTAATTTTTTAAAGTTGGTCGACATCAACGGAGTTACTGTTGCTTCTGTTGATGGGACGGGCAATGTAACAGCAGCAGGTTTTAGAGGAGACGCATCGGGTCTTACTGATATTCCTGCCAATCAGTTAAAAGGTATCGTACCGGAAAGCAGCCTTCCTGCGGTAAAAGTATCGGCTATAGAAGGTTTGCTAACGATCACAGAAACGTATGATGCAGAGATAACAGGAACATTAAGTGGTACAACAGGTACAACGACTTTAAACGGTACAGGTACTAAGTTTCACACGGAATTATCCGTTAATCAAAAGATACAGATTGCAAAAACAGTTTTCGAGGTGGTTGCAATCACTAGCGATACACAATTAACAGTCAAAAATGTTCTCGCCGATACCATTGCAGATGCAACAGCTTTTGCAGCAGGTAATTTTTTAAAGTTGGTCGATATCAACGGAGCTACTGTTGCTTCTGTTGATGGGACGGGCAATGTAACAGCAACACGTTTTACAGGAGATGCATCGGGTTTGAAAAATATTCCGGCTGATGAGATTACTGGAGACTTAGATCTAAAAGGAAACCTAACAGCTGCCGAATTTATAGGCAATGGTTCAAAATTAAAGGCTTTAGACGCTGCTCAAATTACAGGACTTCTCTCTTCGGCAGTAATTCCGGAGGTAGATGCAACAAAGATAAAAGGAGTTATAAATCTTGCGTTAATTCCTGATCTGCCGGGCAGTAAAATCTCAGGAGAATTGGGGATTAATCAAATACCAACTTTAACACCCAATAAAGTTGAGAAATATATATCGGTCATAGCAAACCAAACCATATTATTTAATGAAACAGGAGTTTCTCTATCATGGAGTACAAAGTCAGTAGCAAATTTGCAGGTCCAGTATCTATACAATGGAATTATTGTTAATCTTTCGTCATCCAATAATGATATTAACCTTAATCAATCTGTTTATAGTATAAAAAATCTTTATCAAAACACTGTATTGACATTTATTTCCACAGATCTAATGGGGAACATACTTGATCAACACCAGTTGTATATAACTATTATTCAGACAGTAAATCAATATGCAAAGCAGTTAAGATGGGAAAGCTTTGGTTGTGCGTATGTCATAGAACAGGTAGCCAATCGGTTTAATCTTTCGGAGCTTACTACAACCTCATTGACAACTCTTGCAACCGCAATTTGTAGAGCTGGTTATATTGACAGTGATGCATTTAGATATATTCCACAATATTATAGAAATCTGGGAGAGAAATGGGATGTAGCTATTTACGGAGGAATTCTGAGTAGGATATATTTAGAGGAAGGGATATCTCAGGGCCAAATAAATGTATTTGCGAAGAAAATAGTTCTCTCGGGAGCGACTCCTCTGGTTGTAATTACTAAAGTTGTAACAGAATTTAATTTACAAAATTCAAGTAGTATAAATGTAACAGGAGTAGGGGTAGCTATCAAATTTGCGGGTATCTCTGCAGGTGATGCATTTCGATATGTTGCATCTTATTATCGAAGTGTTAATCAACCCTGGAGCCCGGAAGTTCAGGGAGCGGCATTAACAAAAGCATATACAGGTTAGCCGTTAGGTGTAATTAACAAAAGGGAATATGTGTTTTTAAATGAAATGACTATGGATTAAAAATGGTTACATCCATCGGGTTATAAATTAATATAAATTTAAATAAATAATTATGTCAAACACCAACACAATCAGCATCAACGATGTATTAAGAGGAGCCGTAGAACTGGCAACTAACGACCAATTGCCATTGGAAGTCGTATTTCAGCAATGTTATGATAATGAGCATTTAAGTCCTGAGAATAACTTTGGGGCCTGGGATTTATGTTTACAACAGGTTTACAATACGAGAAATCCTAAACCAGGAATCGAGGAATTTGGAGATGCGATGTATTCCGTTTGGAAAAATGCAGGGCTTTCCAGAGCAATTATGATCAAAGCACTGGCAAGTATTCCGGGCTATACAGGTACACCAATTTATACAGAAGTAAATAAGTATTACCCAATCACTGTATTAATGACGGTAGATACTATTAAGACTGTTCAAACAGGTTCTTTGTATATTACTATAACGGATGATAATGGAGATCCTAATCAGGGCTCAAGTGAGATTCAGGTAAATGCTAAGATTTCTACAATAATACGATGGAAAGCAGTATCTTTAAATGTAACTGATACAGTTCATCTCAAACAATTTGTAGTAAGAGGCGGAGTAAATCTATTTTCTGCAAACGAACCTAGCCTTCAGTCAGATGGTACATTTCAGGGAACTTTGATTGCAACAGGTACTGAAGTCTATAGCTTTACTATTACAATTAATGATGGAAGTCAGCAGTATGATTGGGATCCTTATATTGTTTGTACTGCCTAAGTTACGAAGAAAAAAGCAGGTAATTTTTTTAGATGATTACCTGCTTTGTTTTTTTATAACACAATAATAAAACCGATGTTATTTAGAGTTTGTACTATAAAATAATTGCTGTGCCGTTTTTTTGGAATTTCGACTCTTAATATAGTTTTGATAAATTAAGTACCTCCTTGTTGTTTGTTGATGTTATTTTGATTTTTCTTAGAAATCTGATTATAATGTTCCATAAAGATTTGTTTTCGAGATGAAATATTTTAATACTATTTTACTTTTGCTTTGTTTGATAAATTGAAAAGAGGAGTATTATTTTTTAGAATATTATCTAGTTAATGTCTTATATGCCTTTTGATTTGTGTAAAAGTCAAAGAGGGATATATCAATAACAATACTAGCTCTCCAAAACCATTCTTTTTCTACAAAGTTTGGTGTTCCGTCTTCTGCTATCGATTTTAATTCAGGTCCCATTTGCCCTCCTAAGTTTAATGAAATTGGGCATTTACCAAAACCATAGGTCAGGTAGGCACCTGGTGCAAATACATTGTCCCAAGAAACATCAGCCATCTCGGTTTTACTATCTTTTAGTCTGAAAGCTGTTACTGCACCAACATCGATAAGCGAAACGAAAATCCCGAAAGATTTACCATTGACTTTTTCTAGTATTGTAGATTTATCCGTACTTCCTTTACAGGGTTCTTTACCTAAATTACCCCATCCTAAATAAATACCGGCAGGTGCAGTAAAACCAAATATTTGGGTTTTTTCAAAGTTGGTCCCTGCAAAGCCACCAGCATAGGCATTCAAGGATATATTAAAGGTAGAGTTACGCTTGATACGATAGCTGCCTACTGGATTAGCAGAGGTTTCAAGTGCTGCAATGAGTTCGTCTTTTGTTTTTGCATCAAGACAGTTTGCAATAAAAGATGTATATTTTTTAATCATTGTTTTTTGCTCGGCAGTTAATGTAGTCTGATCAATTGTAAAAATAAAATCGGTCAGGTTGATCAAAGCCAGCCCATATTTTTTATCCGCTATAAAGCCAACAATAACATTTACTTCTTTCCCTTTTAAAATAGCATCTTTTAGTTCAGTCGAAACTTTTATATTTGAATTTTTTTCGAAAACATCAATAGTGTTTTCAAAGCTACCCAACATAACTTCTGTACTTTTCTGGATGTCGGATAAGGAAAGCTTATTATTCTTGTTATTCGTTATTATCCTGTTGATTTCATTTGCCAATGCTTCATATTCGGTTTGAAGGGACTGTACTATATTCAACAATTTTCCGGTATCAGCTTTCTGAATACTCAAATCTTCAATATACTTTTCGTTTTGTCTTACTAAAAGAGCAAGATAAATTTTTGCAAATTCAGGATTACTTAATTTCGCTAAATCGACATTATTCATAAAGGAACCTAAACCAACCCCATTTTTTTTGAACATATTGATTCCCAATGCTAGAATTTTGAGATCTTTTGTCAAGATGTTCATATTCGATTTTGTTTGGTTATTTTCAATTAAGTTAGAAATGCTTCCGGGTAAATTTGAGATATTCTTGATATCCATCAACGTTGCGATTACAATTAAGCGTGATTTTATGTTTACATCAGTTATATTTAATTTTGAGACAATTAAAGGTAGATTTTTAGAAAAATTATTTAAGTCATTATCAAAAGCTTCTCTTAAACTATTGATAAAAACAGGGTAATTATACGGATCACTTTTTTGCAACACCTGATAACTTGTTGGAAAAATCTCCTTCAGAAAAGGAATGGTTTCCAAATCCTCTTTAAATTTATTTAAAAAAGCAATGTTAATTTCCTGCTTGAAACGGTTGGCAATAAAAGTTCCTAAAGCATCAACTCCGGCAGATTGACTTATGGCTGAGGAACTGAATAACCCCTGAATTGAATTGCTATTATCCATAATAAGGAATGTAGCAAAGTCTGGATTAGGCAAACTAAAATTATAAAGACTATTAAAGTTATCAATTTCGGCTTTATTCTTGAAGTAATGGGAAAGTATTTCAACTTGTTTAGCCGTAGTTACGGGTGAATTTAATAAATTTTCAGTATCATTGAATACAGAAAAATTCATTCCGTGATTGGTGGTTTGGCCATTCATCTGAAAGGCACATAATAACAAATACAGGACTGTTCTTAAAGTTATTTTCATAATATAATTGGTTTAGGTTAGTATAGTTTTTGTCCTGCTTAAAATTCTTTCAATAGGAATTGCATAGGTATATTGACTATTACCACCTACGACCATTCCTAATGCTTTTTTTTCTTGGGTCAGATAAACAAGAGCTCCTGAATCACCTCCTTCAGTCAATGATTTTAAATTGCCTATCGTATTTTTTGAAATTATAATGAGCTCTTTTAACTGATGGGTATTGCCATTGTAATGAAAATCGATTTTTTGTTTTTGATAACCTACTACATATCCCTCTGATTTATTAATGTCTCCATTTACAAATACTTTTTTATGCAATTGTTCTTCAGGGTAACTTTCAAAGGAATGCACCGGATTGGTTATTTCTCCTATTCCAAGATCTATTTCAATTAATGCGGCGTCAAACAAGTTGTTAATTTCTCCATATTTCCAACTGCCGATTGCATTTTCATTACTATCATTGCTGTAAATATCTTTTTCAGTAGGATTCAGGAGCCATCCTTCACTGTCTGTGTTGGTAACCTGGCTGATTCCACCGGTAAGAACATGTGCGCAGGTTAGTAGATATTCGGTATTGTTTTTTGAAACTGCACAGCAAATTGTTCCATTGACATAGGCATTGTTCTGTTCATATACATTGTCTCCGCTATTTAAATGAAGTTTAGGGATTTCATAGCTATAAATTATTTCAGTTCGTACAGTAAATGGTTGTCCATAATTTAATTTGCCATTTAGTGAATGGGGATATGAACCACCAAAAGGTAGTGTACTGTTTAGTATTATAACTGGTTTGGAGTCTGAAGAAAAACCAACGTAACAATTTACAATACCTGATAAACTGTCGATGAATATTTTATTTTGTTCCAAGGCTATCTTAGCCAATTCATAACTGTTAGTTTCAAGATATTGTTCCAGATTCTTTAAACTTGTTGCTTCATACGTTGCTTTATCGACCAACTTTTCTTTTAAATTTTTAGCATAGAAAAGCATGTCGAGCATGTCGTGCCAAAATTTAGAGCCCAAACTGATAAAACATGCCGTTAAGGCACAGCCAACAAGCATTGACCCAAATGCATGAAGATCCAATGATGCAAAATCCCATCCCAATAAAAAATTTACATCTGTTTCGCTATCGTAAGTAAACATTTTAAATAAACTTGCATTACTAATCAAAGCAATAAAAAAAGATATTGTTAAGTTGATTGATAAAATTGCCCTCTGCCTTTTATTTTCTAGGGTTGCATCTTCATATTTTTTTGATGTGTCAAGCGCTTTGGGAACTATAAAAAAAAGGAAACTATTTCCTTCTACACACCATAATTTGAAGAAGGTGACCACTCTTTCACTAATCATACTCAAGATAAAGAGCATAGTGGCAACCATGGTTAATTTTTCATACATAATATTAGGTTTTAATTCATCATATTTATAAAAAGCACAAAAACTCCATAACAAATAACTCAATTGCGAATCAGGTTATGATTGAATTGAAAAGGACATAAAGTCCTTCTGGAGGATTAAAAAAGTAATTTCCCGAAATAAATTTTGATTGTACTACTAAATACAATTTTAATGTATTCGCCGTAAGTAGATAGTCAATGCACTCTCTGCTTTTTTTTCAAAATAGATTAATACAAAATCAGATAGTTGTATCAATATTATAGCTATACTACAGGAGACGAATTTTAGAATTAAGGGTTAATTTTTTACTGTTTTTAACTACTTGATAAATATAATGTTAGATATAATTCTGGTTTTGTTCGTGTTAAATGTTCCTAATGAGGTATTTAGAAAATGCTTGATAAAATTTGCTAATCCGTCAATGAAGTAACTTTCTACCAGACAAATATATACTATCAATTATTTCTGTAGACGAGTATAAGTACCTGTTTTTTATAGGTATATAGGGGAAGATTCTAAGGTTTCCAGAGAAAAACGTAAGTCATAGGAGGTGAAAAGATGCTCAATTTTTATCATTTTGGAGGCTTATATTTCTCAAATCATTTAAAATATTCATTTGGATGTATTTTTTTTAATTGATGCTTGTATTAATTTTATTCAGAATTGTAGAAGAGTATAAATTAAAAAGAAATCTCATGATCAAAAACACCTTTTCTTTTTATACTTATTATTATTATTATTATTATTTAGTTTGCCCGAATATTTTCTCGCAAGTAGAAATTTATAAATCAGATATTGTTTTTGAGGATTTTCAATCTAAAGAACTTTGTAGTTCGTTGCTTGTTTCGGGTAATACAATTCTTTTGAATGGGGATAATTACAATTTATATGCAATAAACAAAGGGGATTTGAAAACGATCAGGGAAATAGATATTGGTTGGAAGTCTGCCAAAAGCAAGCTTATTAATTCTGAATTGGCTTTAGAGTGGTTTCAAAAGGCCGCAAAGGTGGGTAGTCCTAACGCCATGTATTATTTAGGAATGATATACAAATAGGGTAAGACGATCAATTACAAAAAATATGAAATACTTAGTGATTTTTTTGCAGCGATGGATTTATTATATTAACCATAATTTACCAAACTTGATATCAGTTTATTCTATTGATAATTAATTTTTTGTCTTTATCTTTAAAAAATAAATTTTAGTTCTACCATTAAGATTTTTACAACAATTTAAACGCATTAACATCAATACTATTAATGATTATTATATGGAAAAAAAATTAGTTATAGTATTCTTATTCTTTATAATAGGATGCCAAAACTATCATCATACAGTAGAGAGTCAAGGAAAAGAAAATCAAACGGTATCTATTGATAAAAGCGATATTATTTCATCTGATATTTTAACTGCTGAACAACAGGCAAAACTCACACCTGTTGAAGTATTGGAACGATTAAAAAGTGGCAATAAAGCTTTTGCTGAAGACAATTTAACGATTCGTAATACTACAGAGAGAGTGAGGAAGGCATCTTTAGGTCAATATCCAAAAGCGGTAGTACTATCGTGTCTTGACTCCCGTGTGCCCGTTGAAGATGTTTTTCATAGTGGTATTGGTAACTTATTCGTTGCCAGAGTAGCTGGGAATGTTGTAAATGATGATATTTTAGGAAGTTTAGAATATGCCTGCAAAGTTTCGGGCGCAAAATTAGTATTGGTGCTGGGACATGAATATTGCGGTGCTATTAAATCGGCTATAAGTGATGTCAAGTTAGGTAATATAACCTTGCTGTTGAATAAAATACAACCTGCAGTTAAAAAAGCTAGTTTAGATTTTAAGGGTGAAAAGGTACCTTCGAATGAAGCATTTGTAGAAGCAGTATGTGCTACAAACGTTGAACTTGCTATTGATCAAATTCGTCAGAGGAGCATTATTTTAAAAGAGATGGAACAAAACGGCCAAATACTAATAATTGGAGGTGTTTACAATATGAAAACTGGAGTGGTAGAGTTTTTTGATCCGCATCAAACAATCCACAATAAGTGAACTTATAAACAGGTGCCTATTTATTCAAAAATAGATAATAAAAATAAGTAAAAAAATACGTTTTTATAGTGCTCTTTTTTGAATTCTGAAAACAAAGAATCCCCGTTAAAATACTATATAATGGCGTTTTAATGGGGATTCTTTGCTGGGTAATATTTTGTAAAAACTACTTGCCGATGCAATATCTAACTTCTCTTTTCTTTTAAGAGTTTAAGAGGGTATAGGTTTACATGAATTTTAGTTGTTTAACAATGAAAACAACAATTGATGATATTAAAAATAATTCGTACTTGATTACTTTTTAATTTCGGTAAAACTAAGAAATGGTAATTTTATTAAATTTTCAAATGCCAGGAAATTTCGTTCTAGTTGCTGTTTTTTTCAAGAATACACTTATTTATTTATGTCATCATATAGTTTATCGACTACTTTTTCCAAAATTTCTCCTGTTTCATTAAAGCTAGTATTTGTCAATATAGATATCCCGATATTTTGTTTAGGATAAATTACAAACCAATTCTGCATTCCGTATATACCTCCGTGATGTCTGTAAATTAATTCATTATCATTTTCTAATATGTACCAATGATAACCTTCCCAAAAATCGGAGCCTTCTTTATATAATTTTTTGTGAGATTCATTTACAACAACATTTGACTGGTCAAGTTGCAATTTCATATATTTTACTAAATCTGTAGTAGTAGAATGCAATCCTGAAATTCCTCCCCATAAAGTTCTATTGAAGTTGGGCATTAACTCGTTTTTATCGTTGTAACCTTTTACCAATCTTATTCTTTCATTATCATTAAGTGTAAATTTGGTTTGGTTCATTTTATTTGGTTTCAAAACAAATTCAGTTACCAATTCCTCGAAAGGTTTTTGATACACTTTTTCAAGTATATAAGCTGTTAACTCTGGAGCCGTGTTTGAATAGGAGTACGTTTCTCCAGGAATTGTTTCAATTTTGATTAATTTCAATCCTTCCAAAAAAGCCGTTTTATTTTCGCCTTTTATAGGGAAATTAGGAAACCCACTCGTATGCGTGAGAAGATGCCTAATTTTTATAGGTTTACCTTTAAACTCTAAATTGGGATAAGGTTCGTTAAGATAAATTCTAATATCATCATCTAAATTTATTTTTTTATCAATTATGGCTTTAGCGGCTACATAACCGGTAAAAGTTTTAGTTACAGAAGCTAATTCATAAAGTGTTGAATCGTTTGGTTTGTTTCCTTTTCCAATAGATAATTCACCAAAATGTTTTATTGTGGATTCCCCATTTTTAAATACTGCTACTGAAACAGAATGAAATCTTTTGTCCTCTAATAACCGATGAACATTTTTAGTAATCGCATTTCCAATATTTTGGTTATTACTTTGCTGTTTACTTTTACAGCCAAGTAAGGCAAGAATCAAAAATGCAGTTAAATGTTTTATTGTCATAATTGTTAGTTTGATTATATGTTTCTGTGGTTAAATAAAATATAGTGGTTTACGGTTTTGCTATCTAGCGCATTTCTTTTTTTTGATTTTTAAAAAAGAAACTTTGTAATTTATTCATTTATAGTTGTATAGTTGCTGGTGTGTCTTATGGCGGCTACAAAAAAAGGTTAAATAAATCCTGTTTTATTTAACCTTTTTTAATTCACTAAGCTTTATCGTGAAAAATAATTTTTGCTAAGATATTGAAAAAATAATTTTTAGTTTTACGGGAAAGCGTAAGTAGTAAAGAAATATCTTTTTTTTAATACCGTTTTTGCTTCAGTGATAACCACCGAGAATTATAAATAACTTTTTCAAGATTTTGGTAAAAAAAGAATAACACAATCCATTATATCTGATTTCATCAAATATTTAGCTTTTTATTAATTGTAATTTTTTTTTAAAGTAAAAATATAAAAACGATTTAGTTTAGGTTTTTAGTTTTCATACGTAAACAGTGTTCAGTTCCTAAATAGAGCGGATCTCCGTGTTTTTCAGACCAAAAACCTTCTAGTACATCTGCAGTGATACATTTATAAACAGCAATTCCTTTGTAAGTTTTATTTTCATCTCCTTTATAACTAAAGTTAATGACCAGAATATTATCTTTAAAGAAACCGTGACCTTTTTGTTGCTGAGTGTTGTTAATAAGCCATTGAGCAATAATCCGATTGTTTTCATCTAAAGTTAAACTCAAAATACCTTTGTAAGTTGCCTGATTACTCTCATCCTGATTGCTTCCGGAAATGGAATAATTACCAATTAAATCTTGTACAGTCATTTATTTCCCAATACAGAAATTAGCAAAAATATTCCCTAACAATTCGTCGTTAGAAACCTGACCAGTAATTAGACCAAATTGGTATAAAGCTTCGCGAATATCAAGTGCAATTAGGTCACTGGAAAGATTAGTTTCAAGTCCGAATTTTACTTTCTGAATTTCATCTAATGCTTTAAGTAAAGAATCGTAATGTCTTGTATTGGTTACTATCGTTTCATTATTTCGAAGTGCTCCGGTATTGACAAAAGAAAGTAATTCATTTTTTAAATCATCAACACCAATTTTCTCTTTAGCCGAAATTAATAATAGCTTTGCATTTAAATTTTCAAGCTTATTGGTGATGTTTGCAACTTCATCAGTAGACAATATATCTTTTTTATTGACGACAATTAGCAGAGGCTTTAACGGGTACTTATTTTTGATTTGTTCAATTTCAGAAACAAACTCAGAACTTGAAACCTGAAACTTGAAACCGTCGAATAAGTAAATCACAACCTGTGCTTGGTCGATTTTTTCAAATGTTTTTTTGATTCCGATGCTTTCTACAACATCCTTGGTTTCGCGAATTCCTGCTGTATCAATAAATCTAAAACCAATTCCGCCAATCACTAATTCATCTTCGATTGTGTCGCGTGTTGTTCCTGCGATATCAGAAACAATGGCACGTTCTTCATTTAACAAGGCATTGAGTAAAGTAGATTTACCCACATTTGGTTCTCCAACAATGGCTACCGGAATACCGTTTTTAATAACATTACCAACGGCAAAAGAATCAATCAGACGTTTTAGAACAAATTCAATTCGATTTAATAACTCATGAAATTGTGTACGGTCTGCAAATTCTACATCTTCTTCGGCAAAATCCAGTTCCAGTTCGATTAGAGAAGCAAAATTTAAAAGCTCTTCACGGAGTTTGGCTATTTCGTTGCTAAAACCACCGCGCATTTGCTGCATAGCGATTTGGTGTGAAGCTTCGTTATCTGATGAAATCAAATCGGCAACGGCCTCTGCCTGCGATAAATCAAGTTTTCCGTTTAGGAAAGCTCTAAGTGTAAATTCTCCCGGATCAGCGATTCGGCATCCTTTTCTTAAGAGCAGCTGAATAATTTGCTGTTGGATATAAGTTGAGCCGTGACACGAAATTTCAATCGTATTTTCGCCTGTGTAGGAGTTAGGTCCTTTAAAAACAGACACCAATACTTCATCCAATGTTTTTGAGTCATCAACAATATGACCCAAATGTAAAGTATGTGTTTTTTGTGTGGTTAAGTCCTTGTTTTTTATGGATTTAAAAACAGAGTTTCCGATCGTAATAGCGTCAGAACCTGAAATACGTATGATAGCAATAGCTCCAGCTCCTGATGGAGTAGCCAATGCAACTATAGAATCTTGATTTATCATGTTGCAAAGGTATAAAAAAAGGCACAAAGTTACGAACTCAAAGCTTGCTTGAAAATGAGGTTTATAGTTTTTCTAAACGCTAATTTTAATAAAATTTTAAATGTTAAAATACTGATAATTATCAGTTTGATTTGAACCTAGAATGATTAAATTTGAGAAACAAACCTTTAATCTCAAACAAAATGAAAAAGATATTATTTCCAACAGATTTTTCTGAAGCGGCAACAAATGCTTTTGTTCACGCTTTAGAATTTGCTAAGATTGTAAACGCCGAACTCGTTTTGTTGCACACTTTTGAAATTCCGGTTTACGATAGCCAATTTTTCCCCGAAAATTATGCATCAATCTATAGTTCTATTGAATTGGCAAAGTTTGAAATGTTTAAAGATGAGATCCCGAAGCTTAGAACCATTGCAGCGGAGCGAAAATTGGATAACATTGTCATCAAACATCGTTTAATGGATGGTGACTTAGTTTTCAATCTAAAAAAAGCAGTAGAAGAGGACCATATTGATTTTGTAATCATGGGAACTTCTGGGGTTTCAGACTGGACAAAATTTTTCCTTGGATCAAATACGAGTTCAGTAATTTCAGAGGTTAAGGTTCCTGTTTTATGTATCCCTGCAGATGCAAAATTCAAAAAAATAAAAATAATTGGTTTTACAACGCGTTATCGTGAAAAAGACAAAGCCGAGCTTCGTAAAGTTCTGGAAATTGCCAGAAAAACAAATGCAAAAGTAAAAAGCCTCTATGTAAGAACTTCAAATACTGATGTCCCAGATACTACAATTAAAGAATGGGATAAAGAATTTGCGAATGAAAATGTAGAATTTTTGGTCCTGCCAAGTGATGAAGTAAAAGAAACTATTCTTGATTTTGTACTTTATAAAGATGTAGATGTTTTAACGGTTATCACGCACAAAAAATCTTTCTTTGAAAGTATTTTTGAATCCAGTTTCTCAAAAAAAATAACCAAAGAAGTTTCGATACCTGTTTTGGTCATGCATGAAACCTAAAATCTATTAGTGATTTAATACCGGAATGTAAGTGTAAAACCTATATTTGTGTTTCATTAAATTTAAGGAATGGAAGCATATCAGAATAAAGTTGAGCACTATACAATACTTTTTAATAAAATCAACAAAAAACACAATAGCATTAGTATTCTACGTCTTTTAAGCGTATTTCTGTGTTTGTTCTTATTGTTTTACTACATAAAAACCAATGAAATACTTTACGTAGCTTTTGCTTTTTTGTCTTTTGTTGGTTTTCTTTTTTTAATGCGAATTCATTCTGCTCTGTCTTTTCAGCGGGAACTTACTAAAGCAATTTTGAAATTAAATCAGAATGAAATTACCTATTTAAAAAGAGAAAAGATTCCTTTTGAGAACGGAATAGAATTTAATGATTTTAGCCATCCCTATGCTTATGATCTGGATGTTTTTGGAGATCATTCACTGTTTCAAAATCTAAACAGAACCGCTACTTACATTGGTAAAAAGACATTGGCAAATCAATTGCTGAAGTTATCTTCCAATGAAACTATTCTTGAAAATCAGAAAGCAATCGACGAATTAAAAACAAAAATAGATTGGCGTCAGGATTTTATGGCTCTGGCAATGATAAGTTATGACACAAAAGAATCTTATAGCTCTTTAATTTATTGGAATTCATTTAAAAATAACATCTTACCTAAAGTTTTAATTGCAATATCGGTTATTTTCCCAACCTTATTTTTAGGCTTTTTAGCAGCATACTTTTTTACATCAAAAACAATTTTATTATCCTATCTGAGTTATATTTTTATTGCCAATATGATTGTTTTGGGAAGTTGCTTTAAGCGGATACAGTCGGAGATTGCCAAAGCCGATAATGTAGATAAAATCATCAAACAATACAGTTTATTGGTTCAGAAGATCGAAACTGAATCTTTTCAGTCAAAAAGATTAATTGATTTACAACAACAGCTTATTTTTAGAAATACAACCGCAAGCAAACATTTAAAAGACCTTTCGGAGTTGTTTTCTAGAATGGATACCATTAATAATTTTGTAACTGCAACTGTCTTTAACGGAATGTTTTTGTTTAATCTGCACGTTTTGAAGGCGCTTTTAAAATGGAAACAAAACTATTCGGCTGAACTTGAAAAATGGATAGATATTATTGGTGAATTTGAAGCGTTGAATAGTTTAGCAAATTTGGCATACAATAACCCGGATTTTGTTTTCCCTGAAATCAATTCAGAATATAAAATTGGGTTTTCAAATCTGAGTCATCCGCTATTAAATCCGGCAACCAGAGTAGGGAATGATACTCATTTTTATCCTGAATCCTTCATGATTCTGACCGGTTCAAACATGTCGGGTAAAAGTACTTTTTTGAGAAGTTTGGGAATCAATATGGTTTTAGGAGGGATAGGTTCAGTTGTTTGTGCTTCAAAAGCTAACATTCACCCACTTCCAGTTTTAGTTTCAATGCGATTGTCTGATTCGTTAGCGGATAGTGAGTCTTACTTTTTTGCTGAAATTAAACGTTTAAAACAAATTATGGACGCGTTAGAAGAACGTCCTGCTTTTGTTTTGTTAGATGAAATTCTAAGAGGAACAAACTCTGATGATAAACGAAACGGAACAATTGAAGTGGTTAAAAAAGTAATTGCTAAAAATGCGATTGGTGCCATTGCTACGCACGATATTGAGGTATGTTTGACAACAAATGAATATCCTGATGTTTTAACGAATCAGTGCTTTGAAGTTGAAATTAAAAATAACGAACTTCATTTTGATTATAAACTTCGTAACGGAATTTGTAAAAATAAAAGCGCAACTTTCCTGATGCAGAAAATGGGAGTAATTTAGAAGGTTTGAGTGTAGATTTTAATTGAAACGCTTCTATTATAATTTGTAATTGAAGCCTAATTTTGTAGTTTTCTCTTATTAGAAATATTAAAAACAGGAGAAGAAAAAAAAGTAAATTATTACTTTGCTTTTTGAAACACTACAATGAAGTATGTAAGAAAAAGCAAAGTAGTAATTAAAAATAGTATGGTGGTTTTTAGATCAACATACTAAACAAAAATCCTGAAGCTATAGTTACAGCTATAGTGACCAGACCAGGCAACATAAAACTATGATTGACTACATATTTTCCTATTCGGGTAGTACCTGTACGATCAAAGTCCATTGCAGCAACCAGCGTGGGATAGCCTGGTAAAATAAAATCAGCATTAACAGCAGGAAACATGGCAATAAGATGTGGTTGTCCAATTCCTAATGCTAATCCTATTGGCATCATGATTTTGGTCGTTGCGGCCTGACTGAATGTTAACGCTCCCATAATGATTAACGCAAAAGTAAAAGTAAAGGGATACTCTGATGTGATGTCTCTGAAAGTACTTTCGATTAATTTGTTGTTCGCTCCCATAAAAGTGGCACTCATCCACACGACTCCAAGAACTGATACAAGAGCTGTTGCCATAGAAGTAAACAGACTCATTTTGGATACTAACATAGGGGAGGTTTTTGTAACGATCATTATAAGTGCCGAAGCCGATAGTGTAATCATAATAATCAATCCGGTAAGATTAACAGCTCCATCTGCTCCTACAGCAAAACCTGCTTCTCCTTCTCCTACATAAGGAAGAAATTGTGGAAAAGCCCCGAAAATAATAATAAGCAATATAGCACTCGCGAATATGAAAACGGCTGTTTTAGCACCTGGTTTCAACGTTCTGTCTGATTCAGATGTTTTATCTATACTTTCGGCAAATACAGGATCCTTCATTTTTTCGATAAACTCAGGGTCTTCATTGAGTTCTTTGCCTATTTTCCAAACTGAAAAAACACCTGCGGCAATTCCTATGAGACAAGCAGGGATACATATCTTCATGATATCGACAACAGCGGTAGAATAGGCAAGTATAGCTGCTAAGGAGGCTGTTGCAGCACTCATTGGGCTTCCGGTAAGTGCCATATGAGAGGCGATAACAGAAATACTTAATGGTCGTTCAGGTCGTATTCTTTTCTTAGCAGAAACTTCTGCTATAATTGGAAGCAGTGAATACACTATGTGCGCGGTACCGGCGAAGAGACATAAGAAATAAACGGTAAATGGCGCAATAAAAGTAATGTACTTGGGGTTGCGTCGTATAATTTTCTCAGCGATACTAACTAGATAATCTAAACCTCCGGCGGCCTGTAATGTAGCTGCAGTGGTTACAATGGCCAGAATGATCAAAAGTACCGCTACAGGTGGCTCCGCAGGGCGCATATGAAAAAACAGGACAAATATAAGTAGTCCGATCATTCCCATTACTCCCAGACCAATTCCTTTAAGTCTCGATCCAATAAGAATCATGGCAAGCAGTATGGCAAATTGTAGTAGTATCATATAGTGATGAATTTGAAGATTAACAAGATTGTTTGTGAATTGAATCTTATTCGAAAGTTACTGATAATGTTGTAAATGTGGTAAGTAAAGATTTTAAAAATGGAAAAAATAATCTTGTAACTCTTTTTTATTCTTTGATTTCGTTAGCCCAAGCATCAATAAAATTCTTGCTTTTTGTGGGCTAAGATTATCAGATACTATAGTCCCTAGTTCATTGTCGTTGGTCTCACCATCTAATACGACTCTGCCTTCAATGCAACGACTTGCACGGCATACAGAGATATTTGCTTTGGTTGCTTTTTGAATAGCATCGGTAAAAGCTTTAGAGAAATTCCCGTTTCCAACACCGGCTATTACAATACCATCTACTTTTTGTTTTACCAAATAATCGATATAATCAGCTGAGGCATCGGCATACATATATACAATTTCAACTTTTGGCAGCTTTGTGTTTGTATTCACTTCAAAAGGTCTTCCTTTAGTGGTTTCTCTCACGGATGATTTATAGTATTCTACACGACCGTCATAAACTTCTCCAAGTGGTCCCGAATCTGGTGATTTAAAAGCATTTACTTTAGTTGTACTGGTTTTGGTCACTTCTCTGGAGTCATAAATTGATTCATTAAAAGAAACTAAAACGCCACGTTTTCTGCTTTTAGGATCGGCAGCAACCGTAATAGCATCAAACAGGTTTTTAGGACCGTCAGCACTAATAGCTGTTGCCGGACGCATAGAGCCCGTAATTACAACAGGTAATTCATGTGGAAGGACCAAATTAAGAAAATAGGCTGTTTCTTCCTGCGTATCGGTACCATGTGTTATAACAACGCCATCGGCTTCATTTTTACTAAATATTTCATTGATACGAGTAGCTAGTTTTTTCCATATTTCAAGACTCATGTCCTGACTGCCTACAGAAGATATTTGTTCTCCGCTAATGTCTGCAATCGAATTTACGCTCGGAATGCTTCCTATAAGATCGGATATTGGAATTTTACCCGCAGTATAGCCGGCTCTATCCGAAGACTTTCCCTCACCTGCAATAGTTCCACCCGTAGCAAGAATTATGATTCGGGGTTTTTGTTGTCCAAAGGTTATAGATGTCGCGATGCACAACAAAAATACGAGTACTAATTTTTTCATTTTTTTTATTATTTATTTGGTTAATCCTGATATTAGAAATTGAATAACATTCCAAAATTGATTCGAACGGCGTTAGCCCCTTGAGTGTTTCCATCTGCATATTGTAATTGTTTGTAGCCTATTTGTGGTTCAAGTCCGACAGTAAGGAAATCAAAAAAGTCATAAGATGCATTAAGCGTAAACTGGTAATTGGTCATACGGTCCCAACCGGCCTGTGTAGCAGCTCCGTCATAAAAATGATTGTAAGAGGCCATAATCATGGAATGAAATTTTTTATTGAAGAAACGTTCGTACGAAATAAAACCTGCATGTACTGGCAAAAGGTCTAGTTTTCCCGAATAATCTGATCGGGCAAAACCATCTAGCCCCGAACCACCCACAGCCAGAAAATAATCACCGATTCCTTTACCTATTGTCCATTGCGCCTGAAGATTATTTATTAAGCCTGATTTTTTCCTAAAAAAGATACTTGTAATTGCTGTGATACCGCCACCATTTTGAGAAGCAAAATCAAATTGTGTTTCTCCGGCCGCAACATTTTCAGAATCGTAAGCAACACTACGATAAAGTCCGGCCACTTTTATAAAGCCTTTGTTGTCAAAAGCATATCTTATGCCTGCAACAGCATCAGGTGCTCTGGAGGGCGCGTAATCTACACCTTGAGTGGGGTTTAGGGTGTAATCGTACAAGCGACGTGGTTCCATATACTCCGCAGAAAGCTCAAAAGCAGTGTGTCCGTTTTCTTTAAAGCGAGCAGTGTAGCGTACCTGAATTCTGCGGGAAAGTACCATACCTGTAGGGCCATCCCAATCGAGTAATGGTGAAGGCCACAAGGAGGAGTCTCCAAAATTTGACCAGGTTTGACCTACCGTCCAATGATCGTATTGAACCCAGGCATGGCGTAGTCTGAATTGAGAAGTGTTATTTGCTCCTTCAAAATCGGCTTCAAGCATTGATTTTATTTCTTTTCCATTATTGAGTTGTATTGTACTTACAAAACGCAATTGCGATTGTCGCATGTCCATGCTAAAAGCAGGTATGTCTTTTCCCGAAACATCATTTTTATGAATAAGAAATGAGCTATTACCACTGAGACTTCCTCTGACATCGTAAATTCCGTTTAATTTTAATCTGCCAAGAAGTTTTGCAGTCAATTTTGGCTTTCCATTTAAAGTATCTTTTGATTCAACTGCCATAAACTGGGCTTGTACAGAGCTGGATAATAGCAAAGCGAAACAACAGAGGATCAATGCTAAAAGTTTATTTTGTTTCATAATTAATAAAAAATTTGAGGTAAAATAAAGGTTGCTGGCTATGATTTTTTTTATTGCTAAGCTCAAGTAATAGATTTGAATCAATTAAGCTATGCTAAATAGAAATGTCTATTAATGCTAAAGATGGTATTAGATAGGTGTAGATTATGTGGAATAAGTATAGAGTTGAAATCGAAAATACCTTAGGAATATTTGTGTTACCAAACATGTGATAAAAAATAAAAATCTTAGGCGGTAGGATAACATCTTTTTCATAAAATCTCAGGATTAGATTTAATATATAAAAGTCGATTCATACAAATATAGGAAAAAACACTGCAAAATCTTACAAATAAAACAGTTAAAAGCTGAAAAATTTACAATTATGCAATTGAGTGTGTTAAATCAATTGAATTTAAAAGGGTTAGGTGTAAAAAAATAATATTACAGGAGTATGTAAATAGCGCCGAAGAATTTAAGTCTAACTTTTTTTGATGCAAAAAGTATATAAATGACTTACTCTGTTTTAAGAATAAATTATAATCTCAGATATTCAAACAAATTCATTCTTTAACTATATGAATTTGTTTGAATATCTGAGATATAGAGCTATTGAAGGTTATTTTTTTAGAATTGAGCTCCAGGTTAATAAAGCTGTTCTGAAATAGTTATTTCTGCATTTCTTTGATCGTATTCACAAAAGCCTCCACTGGCTGAGCTCCGGAAACGGCATATTTTCGGTCAAAAACAAAAAACGGAACTCCTTGTACACCAATCTGATTTGCTTCATGTATATCAGAATGAACATCATTTAAGAAAAGGCTTTCGTTTTCTACGATTTCTTGCACTTCTTTTGGGGCTAAACCAGCTTCAGTACCTAATTTGATTAGGGTTTGGGAATCGTTTAAATCTTTTCCGTCTGTAAAATAAGCTTTAAAGAAAATTTCTTCCATTTGATCGCCAAGATTTTTGGTTTTGGCCAAATGAATGATACGGTGTGCCGTTAGCGAATTTGAAATTATTGCTTTATCAAAGTGATAGTCCAAACCTACGCTTTTTGCACGTTCTGTGACACCTTTATGCATTTCGATGGATTGTTCAACAGAAAAACCTTTTCGCTCCGCCAAAAAGGTATAAACATCTTTACCTGATTGCGGTGTGATGGTTGGATCAAGCTGAAAGCTTTTCCATTCAATTTCAAATTTATCATTTGGAAATTCAGCTAAAGCTGTTTCCAGTTGTCTTTTTCCGATATAACAAAACGGACACATGATGTCCGACCAAATTTCTATTTTCATATTACAAAAATAAGAAAAATTTGTTTTAGGTTTCAAATTCAAGTTTGTGTTGATTTCAACGTAAGGAGTTCTCAATGTTTTTAGACAAAGCTTTGCGAACTTTTACATTTATAACATACATGCAGAGTATAGAAAAACCTAGCGCACTTTGCGGTAAAAATCAGCTCAATCCCTGATCGCATTTCAACCTGAAACCTGAAACCTGAAACCTGAAACATCTACGCAGAAACAAAAAGAGAAAAATAAAAAACCGCAAATCTTAAAAAAAGAATTGCGGTTTCTAGGTATAAAAAATGGTTGGTTAATAGCGATGTTATTTTTTTTTACAATGATATGTCTTTAATTTGAAACTAAAAAAAATCTCTGTAACAAAAAGAAGTTTTGATGTTAACTATTTAACATTACAGGCATTACCAGCATTGTAACAGTTTCTCCTTCTTCTAAACCATCTACTGGTGTAAGGATTCCTGCTCTGTTAGGTAATGACATCTCCAACATAATCATATCTGATTGCAGGTTAGTTAGCATTTCAGTTAAAAAACGGGAGTTGAAACCAATTTGAAGATCATCTCCTTGATAATCACAAGTTAATCTTTCTTCGGCTTTGTTAGAGTAATCGATATCTTCTGCGGAAACATTTAATTCGGCTCCGGCAATTTTTAAGCGAATTTGGTGTGTAGTTTTGTTTGAGAAAATTGCCACACGTTTAACTGAACTTAAAAATAAAGAACGGTCTATCATTAATTTGTTTGGATTTTCTTTTGGAATTACCGCTTCGTAGTTAGGGTATTTTCCATCAATCAAACGACATGTTAAAATATAATTGTCAAATGAGAAAGTCGCATTTGAATCGTTGTATTCAATTTTTACTTCGGCATCAGAAGTTCCTAAAATACTTTTTAAGATATTTAAAGGTTTCTTTGGCATAATAAAATCAGCTACCTGTGATGCTTTTACATCTGTACGGGCATATTTCACTAATTTATGAGCATCTGTTGCTACAAAAGTTAATCCTTCAGGAGAGAATTGGAAGAAAACTCCGGACATTACAGGACGTAAATCATCATTTCCGGCAGCAAAAATAGTTTTACTTACTGCAGTTGCCAAAACATCAGCAGGAACAAGTGTAACTGACGGTTCTTCAAGACTTACTGATTTTGGAAATTCTTCACCGGCAGCATATGCTAAAGCATATTTCCCAGAGTTAGAACTAATCTCAACAGTATTGTTCTCTTCAACCGTAAAAGTTAAAGGCTGTTCCGGAAACGTTTTTAAAATTTCAAGTAAAAGTTTAGCAGGCACGGCAACGCTTCCTTTACTTGTAGAATCGATTGATAATGTAGCAGACATTGTAGTCTCAAGATCCGAAGCCGAAACTGTCAGTTCGCTGTTGTCTAGTTCAAATAAAAAGTTGTCTAAAATAGGCAACGTATTGTTGCTGTTAATTACACTACCTAAAACCTGTAATTGTTTTAATAAGTACGAACTCGATACTATAAATTTCATCTCTATTGTTTTATTTTTTTGCTCTTTTCTTTAGTTTTTCCTCAACTAAGATAGGTTTTACAAATATATCGTAAACAATCTTAAGTTTAGCAATTTTTTTATTAACATCTACTTACTGTATTTTCTTTTTCGCATATAGGTAAATGCGAGTCCAAAAATCAATAAAATTAGAATTGGAAGTCCGATAGTTATGAATTGCGTGAGTGTGTAATTTTCGTAAACTTTCTCTTTGTCTAATAATGGAAGATTAACATCTTTACTTCTAATGTTAATAAGTCCGGTATCATCCAACAAATAATTAATACAATTCATTATAAAATCTTTGTTGTCGTACAGGTTTCCGGTACGCTGATCATAGCCCAATTCGACTGGCATCATATTTTTGTCCAACTGATTTCTGGCCAGATCACCATCGGCTATGACAATCATTTTATTTGGTTTTCCTTTTGCTAAAAAGGAGTTTTCTTTAAAAGGTAAAACACGATTCTCAAAAGCGGAATGGAATGATCCTTCTAATAAAACAGAAAGCGGAATATTTCCTTTGTTTACATAATCCTGAGGAGAAGTTTTTTCAGTTACAATATTTAAGTTGATGGGAGCAGGAGTTCCAATTGCTTTCGAGTATTGAGAGGATTGCAGTAAAACCGTTTTTTTAATTCCGTTCTTTAAAGTATCAATAGGACTCGCAAAATCAAATCGGATTCCGCCCAAATTTTTCACAATCGGATGTTGGCTGGTCGGGTACACTTGTGGAGCATATTTCCATACAAAGTCCTGATATTGTGTAGCGCTACCTTGCTCGCCGGTAGCCAGTTTAATTGGGCTTCCCTGTTCGTCTTTGATCAGATCAGGATTGATTCTGAAGCCATATTTAAAAAACATATCGTTCAGATTCAGATCTCTTGGGTACGCCAGAGTTGCGCCTGCCTGGTTGTAAAGACTATCCATGTCGGCAGCTACCTGATCTATTAGCCATAATGTTTTGCCTCCATTCATGATGAACTGATCTAAAACCTGTTTTTCTTCGTCAGAGAAAGTTTCTGTAGGTTTTGAAATAATAGCTAAGTCGTATTTTTTAAGAGCAGCTAAAGTTTCAGTCGGACTTTTGGCTACAGAGTCTAATGTGAATGGACCAATATAATAGCTTTCGCGAATTTGCTGTAACATTTTGGCAATGTGAATCTCGTTCAATTCTCCATTCCCTTTTATAATGGCAACCTTCTTTTGTCTGTCTTTACTAATTTTATTGATGGCATCAGCAATTGAATATTCTAAATGCTGAATTGATCCTGTTACTTTTTGTGTTGTAGAGGCTCCCATTATGTTTTTCAACAAAGGAATATTGACTTCTTTATTGTTGTAAACCGCAACAGCCCACGGGAAAACCATAGCCTGTGATTGTTTTCCTTTGTCGTCTACCGTAATATTTATGGGTGTAAGACCTTTTTGATAAAGCGATTTGATAACATCCATACTGTCGTCTTCGTTTTCTAAAGGATTAACGAATTCAAAAACAATATTGCTGTTATACGCCTGAAATTCCTCCAATAACTGACGGGTTTCTTGTTGAAGGCGCCTAAAATCTGCCGGAAGTTCACCCTGCATATAGATCTTGATCGATAATGGATTTTTAACCTGTTTTATGATCTGTAAAGAAGTTTCAGATAAGGTATATCGTTTGTCTTTGGTTAAATCGAATCGGTGAAAAAATAAACTTCCCAATACATTTAAAACGATTAATACAAAAACAGTAATTCCTAATGTTTTAATATTTTGTTGAGTAGATGACTTCATTACGCTTTAAAAGATTTTAATTGATAAACAGTAAACGACAGAAACAATACGGTGATGCTTAAAAAATAAATTACATCACGGGTATCGATTACGCCCCGACTCATACTTTTAAAATGATCCTGCATGCCAAATGCCGAAATAATACCAGAAGATCCTGGAATCAATGACGCTAAACCTTCAAAGCCAAAATAAAGAAGAAAACATAGAAAAACCGCAATAATAAAAGCTACAATCTGATTTTCAGACAGGGTAGAAGTAAAGATTCCAATTGCAGAATAAGCTGCAATCAAAAACAACAATCCGAAGTATGAACCTATAGTACTGCCCATATCGATATTCCCTTCAGGAGAACCTAAATTCGATATTACTTTTACGTAAATAAACGTTGGAATAATGGCTAAAACAATTAATAAGAGAGAGCCAATAAATTTTCCGTTTACGATTTCCCAAATCGATAAAGGTTTTGTTAACAACAACTCTAGTGTTCCTTGCTTTTTTTCATCAGAGAAACTTCTCATAGTAACTGCAGGAATCAGGAAAATTAGAATCCACGGAGCTAAAGTAAAGAAAGGAGTCAAATCCGCATAACCGGTGTTTAAAATATTGTAATCTCCTTCAAATACCCATAAGAATAATCCATTGCTAATTAAGAAAATTGCAATGACCAGATAGCCAATAGGAGAACCAAAAAAGGATTTTATTTCTCTTAAAATGATTGATTTCATGTATAACGTTTATTCGTTTATTTGTTTAATCGTGTAATTTTTTTTGTTTAAGGTTTCAAGTTTCAGGTTGCTTTCCTTTGCGAACTTTGCGTTTTATCAAACCTTTTAAATATCATCTTTGCGTTCTTTGCGTTAAAAGATTCCAATTTTCAAATCCAGTATATAACATGAAACATGAAACCTGAAACCTGAAACTAATCTAAACTAACCAGTTTATCCAAACTCCATGCTTCGGGTTTGGCATTGAAAAGTTTTTTTGTAAAGTCCCAAACAGAATTAAAAAGTTCAGATTGTCTGTAATTTTCCAAGTCTTCTACAGTTTCCCAATAGCTATAGGTGAAGAAAATGCATTTATCATTTTTATCCTGATACAGTTCTAAAAAACGATTTCCATCAGCATTTCGTATTTTGTCTTTCACACTTTCAAAATTCTCCAGAAAAGCAGGAATTTTTTCTTCATGAAAACTCATTTTTACTATTCGAACAAACATATTTGTAATTTTAGATATCTGATTTTAGATTGAAAATCTATTATAAGCGCGCAAAAGTACCAAAATTGATTCTTCTTTTTAATACAATTACTTTTTTTGAAGAAAAAAATATAAACGAAACGCCTATTTTGTCAATACTTCTTTTATTTGATTATAATTGAGCAAGTCTTTGAAAAAAGTAAATACAGCTCTTCCGTTTGGTTGAGTATTGATTAATATTTTTTCTTTTGTTACCCTAATAATTGTAATAGTTTGACCTTGATCTAAAAAGGAGGTGCTTGTGTTTAGTTTGATGATTCCGCTGGTATTAGAATTCGCCATTAAAGTCCATCCATTTATTTCTAGTAATTTTCCAATTTCATTTGTAGATAGATCTTTGCTGAAATTTAATTCTTTGAATTTTCTCTCACTTTCTATTCTGAAAATTATATAAATCAAAACAATTACTGCAAAGATAATTAATCCTAAAGAAGTTGCATCTTTATCATATTTGCTAAAACCGGCATAAATAAAAATAAAGGGAAAAATTAGGCTGAAATAATTTGAAATATACTCAAAATGAGTAATTGGACACTTCAAGTTATTAACGATATACTTTTTTTTATTAGAATCCATCTAGCAATCAATATTGATTTTCTAAGTTAAAAATTTAATCGTAATCACATCTCTGTAATTCAATCCTAACAGACTGTTTGCAGAGCCCACCTTGGAAGGATTGCTTCTGAAAATTGCAATTTCAAGAAACCCGGCTTCGTTAAAAATAGCTAACTTTTCGCCTTCATAGGTTTTTATTGGATATTTTTCCGAACTCGCAATTGCTGAATAATTGGGTAAAATAGTCTTGATGCTTTTGGGTTTCATCACAATTTCATAAGATCGTCCTTTAGCTACTTCGTTAAATTGTCTTTTAGAGATATTGGTGACTACATTTCCAAAATGATCGATATAGATCACATACCCTTTTATAGAATTGTTATCACTGGCAATTACAGGCTGTAGCTCTGTGATCTGCTTTATTTCTTTAATTTCCTTACCAATAACATTAAGAAGTCCGCCTTTAGAAATATGACAGGCTACTTTTATAAAAATATCCAAATCACTAAACTCACTCGGGAATCGATCATGTATATTGACGGCAACAATTTTCTGTGGAACAATCTTTTGCGTAAGCATGCTCAAAATACCATTATCGGCACAAATAAAGTAGTGATCGTTCCATTGCATGGCGATATGTTGATTTTCTTTATTGCGTTCGATATCTACTCCGATCAGGTGGACAGTTCCTTTTGGAAAGCTTAAATAGGATGCACCGATAACGTAACTTGCTTCGGCTGTGTTGAATGGGTCAATGTCATGCGAAATGTCAACAAGTGTAACCTCTGGATACTCAGATAATATTTTACCCTTTAGCGAACCAACAAAGTGGTCTTTTAAGCCGTAATCGGTAGTGAGGGTAATTATTGACATAATTTTGTTTATAACTATTGGTAGTATTTAAATCTAATTTTCATTAAATTTGAGAAATGCAAAGCTAGTAATAGTAATTGCAAAAACGAAAAAATGAAATGATAAATTGCAATTATTGATCTGAGTTTTCAGTCTCAGTCACACTAACTGAAAACCACCATTGATACTGCGACTAAAAAAGACCCGACAACTACTGATTTATAAAAACTGATTTATTTTTAATTTAAAACTATCTCATTTGAACGAAAGAATTATCGAGCTCATAGACATCGCTCCAAAAGACTTTTGGGGCGCTCAAGACACTCATCTTGAAATCATTAAAAAGTACTACCCAAAGCTTAAAATAGTAGCGAGAGGTACCACTTTGAAAGCATTTGGCGAAAAAGAAGTTTTGGATGAATTCGAAAAAAGGTTTCAGAGGCTTATGCTTCATTTTACCCGATACAACAACATTGACGATAATGTAATCGAACGCGTAATCATGAGTGATGGTCAGGATGAAAAAAAAGCATACGATCATGACAAGATACTAGTTCATGGTGTTGGCGGTAAAATTATTAAAGCCATGACGCCTAACCAGCAGTTACTGGTAGATACCATCAAAAAAAATGACATGGTATTTGCGGTCGGACCTGCGGGAACCGGAAAGACTTACACAGGTGTTGCAATGGCGGTAAAAGCACTTAAAGACAAAGAAGTAAAAAGGATCATATTGACGCGACCAGCGGTAGAAGCAGGAGAAAACCTGGGTTTTTTACCTGGCGATATGAAGGAAAAACTGGATCCTTATATGCAGCCTCTTTACGATGCTTTACGAGATATGCTTCCCAATGAAAAGCTCGAAGATTACATTTTAAAAGGAATTATTCAGATTGCGCCTTTGGCTTTTATGCGCGGACGTACGCTTGATAATGCCTTCGTAATTCTGGATGAGGCACAAAACACCACGCATTCGCAAATGAAAATGTTTTTGACCCGTATGGGAAAAAACGCCAAATTTATGATAACAGGTGATCCCGGACAGGTCGATTTGCCACGCAGAACCATTTCAGGTCTGAAAGAAGCTATTCTGGTTTTAAAAGACGTTGACGGAATTGGAATTATTTATCTCGACGATAAAGATATTGTACGTCACAGATTAGTCAAAAAGGTAATTGACGCTTATAAACAAATAGAAAATCACGATTAATTTTTTTATAAAATGTCAAATGTAAATCGTGAAATGTGTTTTGACATTTATTAATATTCGTTTTATACCTATCTTTGAGTAGAGAGGTGTAAAACGAATATTTTTTTTGATGAATAAAGTAAGCTGTATATGTGAAATTAAAATATTGATTTTCGTATCATTTTTTTGTTTGATTTCATGTAACAAAAAAGAAATTCAGAAAAATGAGTTTTATGAAAAATTAGCGATGCAGAAAAAAGAGATTTTGCTGGAGGGTATCGGAAAAAAATATTTTGAAAAGAATTGTTTAGGTTGTCACGCAAACAAAGGAGCAAAGGATAATTTTTTAGAATATTCTATTAAAAATCAAAAGTATAGAGTTGATTTTTTTAGAGATTATATTACAAAACAAGACAGTTTGTTAAGGAATGGCAATAAAGATGCTTTAGCAATTAAAGAATGGTCGAATTACAACTCCTATTTTCATAGCTTTGTTTTTAATAAAAGTGAAGCTGAGGCAATATTTTATTATTTGAAAAAGTAAATAGATTAAATTGTAAAATGAAACAACTGGATGATTTCTACTTAAAACAAGAAGAACCCATAAAAGGGATATTTCTTGCTGTAAAAGAAATTATTCTCAAGCAAGATTCTGACATTACCAACGTTTTAAAATACGGTATGCCCTTTTTTTGTTATAAAGGAAAAATGTTTTGTTATTTGTGGATGCACAAAAAATACAAACAACCTTATATCGGAATTGTAGAAGGGAAACACTTTGAAGAACCATTTTTGCTTCAGGAAGCCCGATCCAGAATGAAAATTATGCTCCTCGACTTTGAGGAGGATTTGCCCATAGGAAGAATTGAGAAGATTCTGGAACAAGCTTTAAATTTATACAAAAACGGAATTATTAAGCTTTAAATGTTTAAAATGCAGTATTTAACGAAATAGTTAAATATATAATAAACTTGTCGTATTTGGGGCTTTCAGAGCCGGAAATCTTTGCTCTTCTGCATACAAAGCAGTATTTTTGCAACTGATAAATACCTGAATTTTAATATGACAAAGCTTAAAAATATAAAAGTTGTAGTAAGTGACTTAGACGGAACTTTACTCAACCCTCAACACCGAATATCAGATTATACCAAATCAATTTTTCAGGAACTGCACAATCAAAATTATCTTATCGTGGTAGCTACAGGCCGTCATCATCTCGATGCGATGGCTATTGTTGCAACACTTGAAGTTCCGGTTTATCTTGTAAGTTCAAATGGAGCAAGGATTCATTCCCCTGAAAAAGAAGAACTTTTTGCGTTCGATTTAAAAAGCGACGTGGTAAAAGCAGCTTTAAATGTGGATATTGACCCGGAAATCACAGTAGTTTTATTCAAAGAAAATGTTTGGCAAACCAATAGGGTAAATGAAAAACTAAACGCTTTTCAAGCCGAATTAAAATACCGTCCGGAATTAGTGGATTATAAGACGCTGGAAGATTTTGGAGCGATTAAAATATTCTTTTCTCATGAGAATCATGAAAAACTAGTAGCCTTAAAAGATGCCGTTTTAGCAAATTCTTCAAGTGATTTACATCATGCTTTTAGTTTGCCGACTTGTTTGGAATTCATGGATAAATCAGTTGATAAAGCGGTTTCAATTCAGCGTGTTTTAGAAAAAGAAGGGTTTTCTTTAGAAGAAGCCGTTTCCTTTGGTGATGGGTTTAACGATGTACAAATGTTATCGGCAACCGGAAAAGGTTTAATTATGGGAAATGCTCCGGCTTTGTTAAAAGAAACGCTGCCGGAACTGGAAGTAATTAAAACCAATGCCGAAGACGGAGTTGCAAAATATATAGCCTCAAAGATTCTGAATAAAGAATTGGCTGTTAGTTAATTTTGAACATTTTCAGGATTTAGCATTTTTTTGCAATAGATAGAGTACAGGAAGTTTATGCCTTTATGGTATCATAAAATTTACGAATCCCCGAAGTGATCTTTGGGGATTTTTTTTGATAATGATAAGTGATTGAATGCGTGAAGTTGTAAAAACATTTTTTTAATAATTTTCAAAGTGTATTTTTGTTTTATCAAAAAACTATACCATGACAAAAAACATTTTTATCCTTGCCTTTTTTACGCTTGCGATTTCGGGCAATAGCCAAACTTTGAAATTGGAAGAAATAATGAAAGGCGAATCTTTTATTGGAAATCAACCTACCTACGGACGCTGGTCTTTGGATGGAAAAAAAGTATATTTTGAATGGAATCCAACCAATGATTTAGGCGCAAATACGTATTCCTGGCAAAAAGGAGCAGTAAAGCCTGTTTTGGTGGAACCCAAAGAAGCTGCTTTTTCGAAACTGGATTTTAAAAGAAAACCAACTTCAGATGTAGTATATTATAGCGATAAAGGAGGTTTGTATTCATATTCAATCAGTACCAAAACAGTTAAAAAAATTCTTCAGCAAAGTACTCCGGTTTCTAATGTAGAACTTGGTAGTGCAGAAGGGACGGTATTTTTCGAGCAAAACGACAACATTTTTAAATACAATGCAAAAGAGGGAACCGTTTTGCAAATAACAAACTTTACTAAAGGAGTAAAAAAGGAGAAAACTCCCGAAAAAGATTCCTTTTTAAAGACACAACAAAAAGAATTATTTCAGTTTATCAGGGATGCAGCAGCCAAAAAGCAGTGGAATCTTGCCAAAAGCAAAGCCGTTAAATCTGATTTTGCTAAAGAATATTATTATGGAAAAGATAACTTTTACAATTTAAAAGCCAATCCAAACGGAAATTTTGCCACTTTTAGTTTAGCTGAAGAATCAGATAATAAAAAAGAAAAAATGGAGGTTTTTATAACGGATGATGGTTATAATCAAACACCTAATACAAAAGAGAAGGTTTCAACGGCAAATCTTGTCAAAACGAAATTCGGAATTTACTCTGTTGCTAAAGACAGTGTGTATTTTGTGAATTTCTCGACTTTAAGTCATATTCAGGATAATCCGAAGTATTATGAAGCTTACGATAATTTAAAAAATAAAGCAAAGGAAGACCGATTGATTACTGCTCAGGCTCCTGTGTATAACGAAAACGGTTCTTTGGCAATTGTTGAACTTAGAAGCCAGGACAACAAAGACAGATGGCTGGTGAGTTTGAATGCAGAGAACGGATTGTTTAAAGAAATTGAGCATCAGCATGATGATGCATGGATTGCTGGCCCCGGAATTCCATCTTATTCATTCGATTCGGGAGTTCTTGGCTTTTTAGCAGATAATGAAACTATTTATTTTCAGTCAGAAGTGACAGGGTACTCCCATTTGTATACCTATAATTTAAAAACAGGTAAGAAGGCACAATTAACCAGTGGAAATTGGGAAGTTCGTGATGTGACCCTGTCTAACGATAAAAAGACGTTTTATTTAACGACTAACACTACACATCCGGGAAACAGAAATTTTTATAAATTACCCGCTGCCGGTGGTACTTTGGAATCTATTTTAACCAAAGACGGTGCACATGAAGTAGTCATTTCTCCAGATGAAAAATCACTTTTGGTGCGTTACTCGTATAAAAATATTCCTTGGGATTTCTATGTCGCCGACAATAAAAAGAATACTACTTTAAAACAAATTTCATCTTCTGTTTCTGAAAGTTTCAAAGATTACAAATGGAGAGAACCTGAGGTAATTACTTTCAAAGCACAGGATGGAACTCCTGTAAATGCAAGATTGTATACACCAAAAACGGAAAACGCCAACAAAGCGGCAATCATTTTTGTTCACGGTGCGGGTTATCTGCAAAATGCACACAATTATTGGAGCAACTATTACAGAGAATATATGTTTCATAATTTACTGACTGATTTAGGATACACGGTTTTAGACATAGATTATAGAGGAAGTGATGGTTACGGACGCGATTTCAGAACCGGAATTTACCGTTTTATGGGAGGAAAAGATTTGTCAGATCATCTTGATGGCAAAAAATATTTAGTAGAAAAATACGGAATTGATGCCAGCAGAGTAGGTATTTATGGTGGATCATACGGTGGTTTTATTACTTTAATGGGAATGTTAACCACTCCTGGTGAATTTGCTTCGGGTGCAGCCTTACGTTCTGTTACAGATTGGGCGCATTACAATCACGGATATACCGGAAACATTTTGAACTTTCCTGAAACAGATCCGGAGGCCTACAAAAAAAGTTCTCCAATTTATTACGCTGATAATTTAAAAGGAAATCTGGTAATGTTACACGGAATGGTAGATGATAATGTAGAATATAAAGACATTGTTCGCCTGTCACAACGTTTTATCGAACTTCAGAAAAAGAATTGGAGTCTGGCTTCATTTCCTGTTGAAGCACACGGATTTAAAGAAACCTATTCCTGGATTGACGAATACAGCAGAATCCTGAATTTGTTTAATTCGACTTTACTGAACAAGTAGTTTTTAGTTTTCAGTCGCAGTCTCAGTCGCAGTTTGAAAACTGTAAACTGTGACTGCGACTGTATACTGAGACTGTATACTGAGACTGTATACTGAGACTGTATACTGAGACTGTATACTGAGACTGTATACTGCGACTGTATACTGAGACTGTATACTGAGACCGTATACTGAGACTGTGACTATACTTAGAAAAACGAACAATTAGAAATTAACATTTAAAATTTTGGATAAAGTGATTTACAAAATTGATAATAGGGAGCATAAAGCATTAATGCGTGTTTGGGAATCTTCGGTAAAGGCTACACACGATTTTTTAAACAATGAAGATTTTGAATTTTATAAGAAGTTGATTCCTGGCTTTTTTGAGCACGTAACATTGCATGGTGTAAAAAATGAGGCAGAGAAAATGATTGGATTTATAGGCACTAAAAATGAAAATTTAGAAATGTTGTTTGTCTCGGCAAATGAAATTGGAACAGGCATAGGAAAAGCTCTTTTGCTGTATGCAATTCAGAATTTAGAGGTGACAAAAGTTGATGTTAATAAAGATAATGTACAAGCTCTGGAGTTCTATAAACATTTTGGTTTTGAAGTAAAATCTATTTCTGATTTAGACGGTTGCGGAAAACCATATCCGATTTTACATATGGAATTAACAAATGCATAAGGTAATAAGAATCAGAGTTTGCAAAGTGTAAACTGCGACTGAGACCGCGACTAAAAAAAAAAGAATCTGAATAGGTTCTTTTTTTCTTTTAATTAGTTTTAAATTTGCATTCATAAAAAACAACACAACACTAGAATAATGAGTAATACAATCACAACTACAAACTTCAGTTTTCCAAATCAGAAATCGGTTTATCGCGGAAAAGTAAGAGAGGTTTACAATATCAATGACAATCTTTTAGTAATGGTAGCAACCGACAGACTTTCGGCTTTTGATGTGGTTTTGCCAAAGGGAATTCCGTACAAAGGACAAATTCTGAATCAGATTGCAACGAAATTTATGGAGTTAACGCAGGATATTGTACCAAATTGGTTGATTGCAACTCCGGATCCTAATGTAGCTGTGGGACATTTATGTGAGCCTTTTAAAGTAGAAATGGTGATTCGTGGTTATGTTTCAGGGCATGCTGCGCGTGAATATGCAGCCGGAAGAAGACAAATCTGCGGCGTTACAATGGCAGAAGGTTTAAAAGAGAACGATAAATTTCCGGAACCTATTATTACACCAACTACAAAAGCTGATAATGGCTCTCACGATGAAGATATTTCGCGTGAAGACATTTTATCAAAAGGAATTGTTTCTGAAGAAGATTACCTTGTTTTAGAAAAATACACCCGTGCTTTGTTTCAAAGAGGAACTGAAATAGCAGCAAGCCGTGGCTTAATTTTGGTAGATACTAAATATGAGTTTGGAAAAACGAAAGATGGTGTTATTGTTTTAATTGATGAAATACATACACCGGATTCTTCTCGTTATTTCTATGCTGACGGATATCAGGAAAGACAGGAAAAAGGAGAGGAGCAAAAACAATTGTCAAAAGAGTTTGTGCGTCGCTGGTTAATCGAAAATGGGTTTCAGGGTCAGGAAGGACAACAAATTCCGGATATGAGTGACGAATATATTCAATCTGTTTCCGAAAGATATATTGAATTGTATGAAAATATTCTGGGAGAGAAGTTCGTAAAAGCAGATATTGATAATATTGATCAGCGTATCAATAAAAATGTATTAGAATATCTTTCAGTAAAATAATAATTTATTAAATCCGACAGGCTTTTAAAACTTGTCGGATTTGATTTATACTAATTAGGTCAATTTTTATTCTTCCATTTTGACTTTTAAATTTTCCAGACCTTTCTGTAGGTCATTGCCAATCATTTGGTCCATTTTCATCATAGGCAGCATAATATTCATTGGGTAAGGAATAACGCCACTGATTCCCCATTTTACTTTGGTTTGATTTCCCGGTGCAGTCTCTGTCGACATAAAACCAATCGCTGTATCGTCCATTGGTTTTTTGAAACGTAAAGCAAAGTCAATGCGTTTTCCTTCCGTAATTTTTGTGATTTCCTGTTCTCCTTCACCAACTTCTTTTACTGTGCTTTCCCAGGCAGATACCGATCCAACATCTCCATCAGTTCCTGTATAAGTAGATTTCATTTTGGGATCAAGATTGGCCCAAACACTAAATTCATTTTGATTTTTAAGAGATCTCACATAATTAAAAACGCTGTCAACAGGTTTGTTGATGGTAATCTCTCTTTCTATAGCATAATTTTTAGGCATAAAATAAGCTGCAATCAGGACGATGGCTACAATAAGAATTAGAATGATTAGAATTCTTTTTAGGATTTTCATATTTTGTGGTTTTAGGTTGTTTTTTTTTTGTTCAGCTAGTTTAAAGTATAACTCCTTTATTTATAAGGCTTTTTGTTTTGTAAAGTTATTAAAGTTACGGTTCGTATTTGCAACGTGGAAAAAAAATAATAAGATTTTATATGTTTTTTTTCTGTAAACTGTAACATATTGGGTTTTCAAGCGTCTATTAAGAAAGCTGATAGTTAACATTCAAATTACTTTAAATCGCTTTTATTAATTGAATGTTAAGAATTAGTTAAAACATGGTACTTTGTTATACATAATACATAAAATAGAATTACATTTACATAGAATTTAAAAATCATCAATCAATCAACAATTAACAATCAATCATTATGAAAAATTCAATCATTTATCTAGGAGTTGCTTTAGTAGCATTTGCAAATGTAGCAATGGCGTCAAATCAAACATCAATTGTGAAACCACAATTGGAAATTGTAAATAGTTTTTCAACACCATTAAATGTGGCTGTTGGTAAAGGAGATTTAGATTTTGTTAAAAAATTATTAGAATATGGAGCTGACGTAAATGAAATGTCAGAAGGTTTATCACCTTTAATGATCGCTGCCCGTTATAACAAAGTGGATATTATGAGAGTATTATTAGCAAAAGGAGCTGATGCTTCTGCTAGAAATGAAAAAGGTTTTACCGCTTTGAAATATGCACAATTATCAAACGCAACAGAAGCAATAGACATTTTGAAAGATTTAAAATAAAAGTTTAAATCGAGTTTTGAGTTAGTATAGGAAACGACCTTCTTTGAGCAGAAGGTCGTTTTTCATTTTATATCCTGGTAATTGTTTCACAAAGTCACGCAAAAGACTGTACAGAGAACCACATAGTTTCTTTTCCTAAAGGGAAAATAATTTGAAAGAAAGTTGAAGGATTTTCTTTGATAAAGATTGCTCACCCTGAATAGCGATACATAAAAAAAGCACCATTAAAAAAATAATGGTGCTTTTTCGTTAAAACGGAATCAAATTAATTTAACCAATTAATATATCTTAAAACTCTTTATTCAATTGGAACGTGTTTTTTACGGTTGAATACCCAGAAAATGATTGGGAAAACCAAGAGGGTTAAAATCGTGGCAGTAATTAAACCTCCAATAATAACAATTGCCAATGGTTTTTGTGATTCAGAGCCAATTCCTGTCGAAATAGCCGCTGGCATTAAACCTATTGAAGCCATCAGGGCAGTCATAACTACAGCTCTTGTTCGGGCTTTTACTCCCCTAAAAATAGATTCTTCGAGTGAGAACTTAGCTTTTAGATTATGATGAAACTCGGAGATCAAAATCACACCGTTTTGAATACATATTCCAAGTAATGCAATGAAACCAACACCTGCCGAGATTCCAAAATTCATTCGGGTTAGATGCAGGGCAATAATTCCTCCAATAATAGCAAAAGGAACATTGGCTAAAACCAACAGAGAATCTTTAATATTTCCAAACAATATAAACAACAGTACAAAAATTCCAATTAAACTAATAGGTACAACCTGAGCCAATCGTGCACTGGCACGAACCTGATTTTCAAATTCTCCCGTCCAGCCAACAGTATAACCTGTTGGAAGTTTCATTTTTGCTACTTTTGCCTGTGCTTCTGCAATGGTACTTCCTAAGTCACGATCACGTACAGAGAATTTTACTCCAATAAAACGTTTGGTGTTATCCCTGTAGATAAAGGCAGGACCAGTTATAGTTTTTAAATCGGAAATCTCTTTTAACGGAATTTTTATTCCGCTGATAGTTGGAACTTTAAGTTCTGCAATATCATTTTCATCTTTACGATATTCTTTCGAAAAGCGGACTCTTACATCAAATTTTTTGTCGTCTTCATATTTTTGAGTGGCTGTTTTTCCTCCAAAAGCCAATTCCAAAACAGCTTGTGCATCACTTAATGTTACGCCGTAAGCAGCCATTTTATCTCGGTCAAGGACGACACTAATCTCAGGCTGACCAACATTTCGTAGTATTCCCGCATCTTTTATACCTGGAATATTTTTTATTTGAGCCAAAACTTCATTGGATAATTCGTCAAGTTTATCGAGGTCATCACCATAGATTTTTACTGCGTTTGAGGCTTTAAAACCAGCAACAGATTCAGCTACGTTATCAATTACTGGCTGAGAATAATTATAGGTAATTCCCTGATGAACTCTTAGTTTTTCATCCATTTCGTTAATTAATTCATCCATTGTAATTTTTCGTTTCCATTCGGATTTTGGTTTTAAATCCACCTGGAGTTGTATAAATCCAAAACCATTTGGATCTGTTCCGTCATTACTTCTTCCGGTTTGTGATAAAACATTTTTAACTTCAGGAAAGCTCTCTAAATCTTTTCGGATGATAGCGGCAGTTTTGACACTTTCAGGCAATGAGGTACTCATTGGTAATTCGGCTGTTACCCATAAAGCCCCTTCATTTAACTGCGGTAAAAATTCTGTACCTAAAAATGTTGCCGAGAAGAAAACTGCTACTAACAGCGCTATGGAACCAATTAGCGCTTTTACTTTATGTTTAAAAGTCCATGCAAAACTTTTACCTACAATTCGATCCCAGAAATTGACAAACGGATTGTTTTTTTCCTTTACATTTTTGTTCAATAAAATATGCGATAGAACAGGTACCAGTGTCAGAGTGAAAAGTAAGGCTCCCATTAAAGCAAAACCAAGAGTGTAGGCCAAAGGCGAGAACATTTTTCCTTCTACTTTCTGAAAGGAGAATATTGGCAGTAGAGCGGTAATGATAATCAACTTAGAAAAGAATATGGCTTTACCCATTTCTGCTCCCGTTTTTTTGATCAGACTTCCTTTAGCAATTTTATTGTAGGCCGTCATTCCTAATTGATGCGCCCGATGATCTAACACTACAAATAATCCTTCAACCATTACAACAGCACCATCGATGATAATCCCGAAATCGACCGCGCCTAAACTTAGTAGGTTGGCACTCATTCCCATCATTTTTAGACATAAGAAAGCAAATAATAGCGATAACGGAATTACAATCGAGACCGTAAAAGTAGTTCTCCAGTCGGCCATGAAAAGAAATACAACGCAAGTAACCAGTATAATTCCTTCGAATAAATTATGCATAACCGTTTCAGTAGTGAAATTCATTAAATTATCACGATCGTAAAAGGTTACCAGTTTGATGTCTTTTGGAAGAACATTGTCGTTAAGGTCTTTTATTTTGGCTTTTATTAAGGCTAATGTTTCTTGAGGATTTTCACCTTTTCGCATTACAATAATACCTTCTACAACATCATCATTTTTAGCCAGACCCGTTTGTCCGACTCTTGGCATCGCACTTTCGTAAACGGTTGCTAAATTTTTGACTAAGATTGGATTTCCGTTTGCATCGTCTACAATAATATTTTCGATATCCTGGATTGATTTCAGAAGCCCAACTCCACGCACGACAAAAGCCTGACCGTTTTTTTCAATGATATCCCCACCAACATTCAGATTTCCTCCATTTACAGCATTGTAAACCTGAAGCGGTGTAATGTTATATTTGGCTAGTTTTATAGGATCAACTCCAACTTCATAGGTTTTAGTTTGTCCTCCAAAAACATTCAAATCGGCAACACCGGGAACAGAACGTAATTGTTTGTCTATCACCCAATTTTGATAGGTTAACAATTCCCTGCTGTCTCTGCTGTCGCTTTTTACAATGTATCTGAAAATTTCTCCCGTTGGTCCATAAGGAGGCTGAACATCTGGTTCTACATCATCCGGAAGAGAAACATTCTTTAAAAGATTATTAACCTGAAGACGTGCAAATGTATCATCGACACCATCATCAAAGATGATTTTGATTACCGACAGACCAAACATTGTGATACTACGAACACTGGTTTTCTTTTGTACTGAGTTCATGGAGATCTCAATAGGCGAGGTTACAAAACGTTCTACTTCTTCAGCACTTTTTCCGTTCCATTGAGTGATGATAATAATTTGGGTATTGGTTACATCCGGAAAAGCGTCGATTGGCATGTTCTTGAAAGAAATGAATCCTGCAACGGCCAATATTCCTACCCAGAAAAAGGTAAACGCTTTATTTTTTAGGGAAAAAGCTATAATGTTTCTTATGAATTTGTTCATTTTAAAAAGTATTTTTAATGATGAATTTTTGTTTCTGATGCTGCTGTGCGGAGCATTCTTTATAATCTGTATTTTCTAATTAGAATTCCGTATGAAAACGTAAGGCAAAAAACTGAACGGGGCCTCTGTCTTTATTATAGGCGGGATTCATGGCAAACTGGTAATCCGGGGAAAGTGTAATATGGGTATTGGGCACTAGGAAAGAATAGTAAACTTCTACAATCTGCTCTATTCCGTAATTTAGTGTACCGTCACCAATCATAAAACCATTTCCTCCGAGCTTTTGATATTGTTTATGTGGATTTGATAATCCGTTGGCGACTATGGCAATACCGGCAAAATCATTGGTTCTATTCCACATTTTTCCTTTAAGGTTTATTCCCAACTGTGCCGATCTGTCAATCTCTGTAAAAGCCCAGGTTTCATTTTTACCGTCATTATAGCTCATTCTGGCAAACAGTCCCCAATTATCTCCGTGTGTATAATCCATGTTTAAACCTATACCACATTTTGTACGTCCATCTTGTCTGGTACTTTTTATATCCGGAAATGTGATAAAGTTTGAATTAGCCTCACCGTAATTTCCCATTCCTGCTACATTTCGAAAGCCTAGTAACTTGATGTTGGCTATGTCCATATTTTTAAAGATTATCTGCTTTTCAATTTCTACGTTGATGGCGTTGGAATCTTTAAAACTAAATTCGACATTGGGTCCGTTAGCGTAGGTTGGTAAAGCAGACAATGAAGCTCTTATCTGCCAGGAATCAAATTGATAATTTACATATAATCCATCTGTATATCCTCGGGTGTTTGCGGCATAATCCCACGCTCCATGTGTCATTAGTGCCCAGTTTAGAAATTGTGTTCTGGGGTCGTGCGAGTACGGACTATTGTCAAAATAGTCTGATAGTCCAAATTTCCCAAAAACAAGCTGTAATGATCTATTGTTTTTAAACTGAAACTTTTGTTCCAAAAGCATTCTGGCGACATAAACCACTGGTTTGGTATCTCCAATTCTAAAAGTTTCTCCGTTAGGAAAACCACCCAATCCTCGGGCCTGAGATAAACCTTCACCTCCGGACATTTCGGGATTAAAAGTTATTGTGGCTCCTTTCCAAAGTGGAACATCGAGATATAAGGTTGATGTTAATGACAAAGCGCCTTCGGCTTCGGGTGACATACTGTTGGTCCCGGAATAATTAGCATGAAAAGCCGGATGGTATTGATAGATAGACGTCATTTGAAATCCCAGACTATATTTTCGTATCGAATCAGTTTCTTGCGAAAAGGATAGCGTGGAAATAAATAACGTGGCAAACCCCAATATTTTTGCAGACTTTTCCATTTCATTATTCGTTTAAGGCACGATAGATAAATAATTGATTATTGGTAATTACTTTTTCACTTTCTTTCAGACCTTTCGAAATATAGGTTACATCGCCTACCACTCTGTAAATGTCTACTTGTCTGGTCTCAATGTTATGACGATCTTTAAAAATCATAACAAAGTTTTTACTTTTATCAAAAACAATTGCTTTACTGGGTACGGCTATCATAGACTCACCTTCGCTATACGACAACTTAATATTCGCATTCATATCAGGTTTCAGCATATATCCGGGATTTTCCAATTTTATACGTGCCTGCATTGCCTTTGTTTCAGGGTCAATAACATTGAAAATTTTATCTACTTTTCCTTTAAAAACTTTATCAGGATAACTTAGTGTAGTGACGTCGGCATCTATACCCAGTTTTACTTTATTAATATCAATTTCATTAATATTTGCCAATGCCCAGACTTCGCTGATTTCTGCAATATCAAAGATGTTTTCAGAACGGTCATTTCGCAAAAGCATATCCTGATTGATACTTTTTTGAATGATAAAACCACTAATTGGTGCAGTTACTTCATAAATAGAACCTGCTTTTATGTTGTAAATTTTATAGGTTTCCTGAACTTTACTCAATTGCGATTGTGCCTTATTGACCTCTGATTTTGCCTGAAGGACATCGCTTTCGGAATTTAATTTTCCGTCAAATAATTCCTGAGCTACTTTTAAATGATTTTTAGCGACCAGTAAATCATTTTTGGCATCGATAGACTGCTTTTCAAAATCGGCAATATCCGTACTTTTTATGGTCGCCAAAACTTGTCCTTTACGAACATAATCCCCAAGTTCGACATTTACTTTAATTACGTTTCCGCCAACAAGAGGGTAAACATCAATCATTTTGTTATTATCGGCAGTAATTTTTCCGTAAAAACTTAATACATTTTTTACCGGTTGTGTTTGTGCCTCTGCTGTTGTAGTCGTTTTTAACATAGAGTCACTTAAAGCAAAAGAGGTATTCGTATTCGGATTTTCAACTTCTTTTTTACAGCTTGTGAGGGATAAACTCACGAGTGCAATTCCTATTAGTAGTTTATATTTCATTTTATTTAGTTTTAGAATAAGTCTTTGTTGATGGTACTATTTAATTCTTCGCCTGAAAGGATAACTTTTTTCTTCAGTTCATTTACCTGAATTGAAGCCTGATTGTAACTTTCCATAAAATCAGTAAATTCTAATAAACTGATATTTCTTTTCTGGAAGTTGGTCAGGATCCCATTATATACCGCCTCAAAGTCTGAATTAACAGTTGGTTTTATGACCACATAGTTTTTACGGGATTCTTCCCATTTGTTCCATGCCGATGTAATTTCTGTTTGCAATTGCAGGTCAAAATTTTGCTTCTCAATTTTTGATTGTTCTAAAATTGTTTTTGCATATTTAATATTTCCTTTGTTTTTATTCCAAAGAGGTAGTGGAATTCCAAGAGTCAGATTTGCTTCTCTGTTAAAAGCTCCGCTACGCTGATCGTAAGTGGCTCCCACACTAATATCAGGGACAGAAAGCGCTTTTTGCCATTTTACATTTATTTCATTGGCTTCAATATCCTTTTGTTTGGCTAAATAATCCGGACGATTCGCAATCGCTTCGTCCTGAAAGGTCTTAAGATCAAAAGGAATTGTTTTGGTATACTTATTAAATTCTTCTTTAGAGACTTCCGGAATCACATTTTCGGCTGAATTTAAAAGCAATTTTAAATTGGCCTGTTCTTCAATGTTTTCATTGACTACTTCCATACGCTCATTTTTAAAATTCAAATACAGCGATTGCAAACGAACAAGATCTCTTAGAGGAATATTGCCTTTTTGTACTTGTACTGTGTAAGAGCTTATCAGGTCTTCAATATGTGCTAGCTGATTGTCGGTAGTTTCAAGACTTTTTTTGTTGTAGTACACTGTGAAGAAGCTCTTTCTTAATTGTAATTTTAAAGTTCTTAGTAAATCATTAAACTGTAATTCGGCCAATTGTTCGTTAGTTTGGGCCAGCTTGATTTCGTTGCGTTTTTTTCCACCTAAGTAGATTAACTGCTCAATACCGAATGCTTTTTGCCCTTGCTTTCCAATATCAAAATACTGATTTCTTTCGGGGTTGTAGGCATTTAATTCTGCCGTCAGAGAGGGATTATCCCAAATTCGGGCTTGAATGGTTAGCGCTTTAGAAGCATCGATATTATATTGTGATGCCAACAAAAAGAGGTTGTTTTTAAGAAATTGGCTTTCACAGTCCTGAAGGGTGACCGTTTTTTGAGCCAAAACTACCGGACCGAAAAGTACAAGTAGGAATGCACAGAGTTTTCTCATTGTATCATTTTTAATTTATACAAATATGCTATCACCAGACTTTAAGATACCTTAAAATCTACCTTAAAAATAACTTAAAATAAATTACAAATGAAAAAATAATTGAAATAAATTCGTGTTAATATCTGGAACACTGTAGGTTATAGATGCGTTATGAAGTGTTAGGATACGTTGAACAATACGTAATCCAAGGCCAAAACCCGAAGTGCCTTTCGAATTTTTGCCACGCATAAAAGGTTGAAAAAGATTTTTTTGTTCTTCCTCATTTAAAGTCTCTCCTGTGTTTGAAATGGAGAGCACTAATTGATCATCCTGAGTACTTATGATTACTTTTGCTTGTTGATTATCAGAGTAAACACAGGCATTTTTAAGAATATTGGTTATAGCAATTTCCAGTAAATTTTTATTGCCATTAACCTCTAAAGTAGTATCCAGATTATTGTTTTCTTCTATTTCAAATAAAATTAAAAATTCAGGATAGCTTTTATTCAGATTTTCGATGGCCGAAAACAAAATTTCGTCCATACGATGAATTTCCTTGTTTTCGTTTTTCTTATTGTCAATTTTGGACAGAATTAATAGTGAGTTAATCAATTCAGTCAGTTGATTGATATCCGACAAAATGGTTTTTAAAAAATTTTTGCCTTTATCAGATGTTGCGGGATCGGCAATAGTGTTCTCAATTTGTGAAGTAATTCTCGATAGGGGAGTTCTTAACTCATGTGAGGCGTGGGCTGTAAATTCTTTTTGTTTTTGGTAGGAAACTTCAATTCGGTCCATCATGAAATTAAACTCATTGGCGATCAGATCAATTTCGTTTTTATTGTTTTTAGAAGCAACTCGAGTATCAAGATTATTCTCGTTTATATTTTTTATTTTTTGATGAAAGATACTCAGTGGGCTCATGGCTTTTTTGACCATAAAAGAGGTTAGAACCCAGCAAATACAAGTAAAAAAGATATATGAAACCACTAAGGTATAGCGCAGAAAAAGCAATTTTCGTTTACCATAATCGTCTGTGGCAGATATTAAAGCATAAAAATCCCTGTCTTTTGTATCATAAAAAACACCGTATACTTCGTAATCACCTTGTTGTTTAAAAAAAGTTTTATGCTTTTTGAGGTATTTTAAATCGTCAACTGACCAATTAATTTTGGCATCGTCAATACTGCTGTAAATTAGTTTAAAATTAGAATCAAAGACCAGTGTTTTCTCATCATATAATTGGTTAATAGAATTCTGATCGATCATTTTTAAAAGCTGATCGTCAACTTCTTTAACATTGACTAAAAGCTTGATATTTGAAAGTGCCTTAATTTCCAGTCGATCTCGAAATTCTTCTTTTCTAAAATTGGAATACAAAACAAATATCAATGTAGAAGCCAATCCAAAAAGGATTGTAAATAATAAGCTTACTAAAAGTGATATTCGATTTTTTAAAGTCATTCCTGATCGCTCAAATAATATCCGTACCCGACTTTGGTCCGAATCAGTTTAATGTCGTGGTCCTTGTCGATTTTTTTTCTTAAAAAATTAATGTAAACTTCAATGGTATTCTGATTGGTTTCGATGTGATAATCCCAAAGTTTTTCTGCAATGAATTGTTTCGACAGAACTTTGCCTTTTGCATGAGCCAGAATCAAAATAAGTTTGAATTCTTTAGGGGTCAGTTTGATTTCTTCATTTGAACGAAATATTTTCATATCACTTTCCAGAATCTCTAAATCGGCAATAACTATTTTTGTTTCTACCTGTTGTGGAATTTCTTTTCGTCGTAAAAGTGAGGAACTTCGGGCATAGAGTTCTTCGAAATGAAATGGTTTAACCAGATAATCATCGGCACCACTCTCAAAAGAAGCCAGTTTGTCCTCAATTTCGCTAAAAGCAGTAAGCATAATAATGGGAGTCTTTTTATCGACTTCCCGAATACCTTTGCAAACTTCAATACCATTACTGCCTGGAACATTAATGTCCAGAATGATTAAATCATATTCATAAGGAAAATATTTCTTTAGCAATAATGCCCCATCGTAATAAGGAAAACACTCAAACTCCTTTGAAGTAAAGAATGCGGAGATTTCTTTAGATAAGGTAAAATCGTCTTCGAGTAGTAGTATTTTCATAATATTCTGGTTGAGTTTTTAGTCCTTAGTCCCTAGTTCTTAGCTCTAAGCTTAGATCTCATAAACATATTTTATAATTTTTAAAGTAACTAGTCCCTGGCTACTAATCGTAATAACAAATCACCAGGAACCAGGGACTAAGTACTAAGAACTAATTAAAATAAGAAAAAGTTTCGTTGTTTTCAATTTTAAGTAGTGACTCGTAAATCAATTGAATTACATTTTCAACATCTTCTCTCTGAACCATTTCTACAGTAGTGTGCATATAACGCAAAGGCAGAGAAATCAATGCCGAAGCCACACCGCCATTACTGTAAGCAAAAGCATCGGTATCGGTTCCTGTAGCACGGGAAGTGGCATGACGCTGAAACGGGATTTTCTTTTCTTCTGCGGTATCTACGATCAGATCACGAAGTTTATTTTGCACTGCCGGCGCATAGGCAATAACCGGTCCTTTCCCCATTTTTAAATCTCCTTCTACCTTTTTGTCGATCATTGGAGTAGTGGTATCATGGCACACATCCGTTACAATAGCCACATTTGGCTTGATAGTTTGAGCGATCATTTCGGCTCCGCGAAGCCCAATTTCTTCCTGAACAGAGTTTACAATATACAAACCAAAAGGAAGTGTTTTTTTATTCTCTTTTAATAAACGGGCTACTTCAGCAATCATGAAACCACCCATTCTATTATCGATAGCACGACATACAAATTTATTTTCGTTCAAAATCATAAATTCGTCCGGATAAGTAATCACACAGCCTACATGTACTCCCATTGCTTCGACCTGTTCTTTAGTTTCGCAGCCTAAATCGATAAAAATATTACTAATTTTTGGTGCTTCTTCCTTATCGCGCAAACGGGTATGAATAGCAGGCCACCCGAAAACACCCTTTACAATTCCTTTTTTAGTATGAATGTGTACTCTCTTTGAAGGCGCAATCTGATGATCAGAACCACCATTTCTAATTACGTACAATAAACCATCATCTGTGATATAGTTAACATACCATGAAATTTCATCGGCATGACCTTCAATTACAACTTTAAACGGTGCATCCGGATTAATAACTCCTACAGCTGTTCCATAAGTATCAGTAATAAAAGTATCTACATAAGGTTTTAGATAATTCATCCAAAGTTTTTGTCCTTCGCTTTCGTAGCCTGTAGGAGAAGCGTTATTGAGGTAGCTTTCGAGGAAAGCAATTGAGGTATCTTTTAAGATCGATTTTGTGCTCATAAAAATATTTTTTTGCTAATTTATAAATTTGGTATCAGAGTTGTATATAAATATATAATTTTACATTTAAATTATGACTCGATGAGATTTACTGCCCCTATTTTATTTTTTATATTGATTTCGTTAACTAGTCAGGCTCAGGTTAAACCTAAAGAGAATGAGCAAATGGGTTACATACTGACTGAGCAGGATTCGATTTTGAATGATACGATCGAACTGCCTGAAATTATTATTTCTAAGGAAAAACTGGATCCCGAAATGCAAAAGCAATTCATGATTCTTCAAAACCGTGTCTATAAGGTATATCCCTATGCAAGACTTGCAGCAGACCGGTTGACCGCATTGAATAGCGGAATGGCACGTCTGAAAACCAACCGAGAAAAGAAAAAATATTTTAAGATTGTGGAAGATTATCTTAATAATGAATTTGAAGCAAGACTTAAAAAACTTTCACGTAAGCAAGGACAGATACTCGTTAAACTCGTTCACAGACAAACCGGAATAACAACTTACGAGTTAATCAAAACTTTAAAAAGTGGTTTCAAAGCCTTTGTGTCAAATACTACAGCCAATTTATTTGACATTAGCTTGAAAACCGAATATAAGCCCTTTGAATCTAATGAGGATTATTTAATTGAAACCATTTTGGTCAGGGCATTTGATTCCGGAAAACTCGTGAATCAAAAAGCAGCTAATCCTGTAAATTATGATGATTTAATGAGTCACTGGGAGACAAAAGTAAAAGAGACAAAAGCAGACAAATAATCAAATTATATTCAAAAATTTTTCAAAAAAGACTTACAAATTATTTTGTAAGTCTTTTTTTACGGTTTTTGGTTTCGGATTACAAAGTAAGTTTTAATCAAAAGAATTTACTTACTTAATTTGCGATTTTTTGATTTTTCGCTGAAGCCCCGTAAAATAAGCGTTTTTGTTATAATTTTTGTAGTTAAAAGAGTTTTTGCTTTGTTTTTTAACAAATTAATTACAAATATAATTTGTCAATTATAGTTTAATTTGTAGGTTTACTGATTAACAACCACTATGTTAACCAAAACCAATTTAATCTATGAGAATAAAACTACTTACACTATTTGTGTTATTAGTGACTATGTCCTTATGGTCACAAAAGACATCTGACAGTGATTTTGCCATTTCCGTCAACGGAAATAAAATCACGACCACTTCCAATTTTAAACAGCAGTTTAAAGACAAAAAAAGTACCAGTAAACAAAACCTTAAAACTGAGTACACACTGTTGCAGTTTACAAAAATCCCTTCTGTAGAAGAGCAACAAAAGTTAAAATCGCAAGGGATAACATTACTTAGTTATTTATCGAACAACGCTTATTATGCCGAAATTGCTCCTGAATTTTATAACAAGAGTAGTGTTTCTGACAATATAAGAGCTGTGATTGCCGTAGATCCAAAATTCAAACTGGATCAAATGATTGTAGACAATGCAATTCCGGATTATGCTGCAGCAGGTGGTAACGGAATTAAAGTTGTGGTGAGCTATTTTAAAGGCGTTGATCGTAAACGTGTCGAGCAGGATTTAGCAGGCTTGTTTTTAAAAAACAGTAACAATGACACGACTTTTAATGAAATTTATATTCAGGCCTCTAAAGAAAAATTAGAGGAGGTGGCAAAATTCAATTGGGTACAAAACATTGAATTGGTTGCACCACCAGTAGAAAGTGATAATAAGCCGGGTGTAACTTCACATAAAGCAAATCTTTTAGGGTCTACTATTCCTGGTCTTGGTTATGGATTAACTGGTAAAGGAGTGAAAATTGGTGTTTGGGATGGTAATCTTGAACCTCATAAAGATCATACTGGTAGAGTTATCAATAGAGAATACGAATCAAATTCTTCGCATGGAGATCACGTGGCAGGTACTATTGGCGGTGCCGGTTTATTGGATCCTAAGGCAAGAGGTATGGCTCCGGAAGTACAGATGTTCGGTTGGAACTTTAATACGCAGTCTAACGGTTTAAGCGTTCAGCAGGAAAGAGTGAAAGCGGCGAATGAAGATGGTATTGAATTAACATCAAATTCGTATGGAGTAAATTTAACTTCAGGTTATAATACCAGAAGATATGATACCGGAGATCGTGGTGATGATAATGTTACTGTAACATTTCCTTACCTTTTAAATATTTATTCAAATGGAAATGCACAAACAGCATACCCAGGCGGATTTAATACTTCAACCAAAAATTCAAAAAATGCACTGCATGTAGCGGCAAATAATCCTGATGATTTAATCAGTTCTTATAGTAGTTTTGGACCAACTATTGATGGGCGTTTGGTTCCTCAAATTGCAGCTGTAGGAACAAATGTGTATTCATTAGATTATAGCAATTCTTATCAGATCATGAGTGGTACGTCTATGGCTACTCCTGGGACTACAGGTACAGTTGCTTTACTTTACGAAAGATACAAGAATATTTATGGTGCAAAACCGTTAGCATCTTTAATGAAGGCCTTAGTAACGGGTACTTCTAAAGATGCAGGGAATCCTGGACCGGATTATAAATATGGTTTCGGAAATCTAAACGGTCTTAGAGCTGTTAGAGCTTTAGATAACAGAACTTTTTATTCCAGTACAGTATCTAATGGTCAAAGCTATGAGAAAGAAATTGTGGTACCGACAGGATTAGTGACTTTGAAAGTACTGCTTGCTTACACAGATTTACAAGGAACACCGGGAGCATCTTCTGTTTTGGTAAATGATCTTGATGTAAAAATTGTAAAAGATGGTGTAACCACTTTACCATGGGTTTTGAATGCTACAACGCCAAATGCTAATGCGGTTCGCGGTGTGGACAATTTGAATAATATTGAACAAATCACTTTGGATAATCCTGCAGCAGGAACATATAAAATTATTGTTAGTGGTTCAAGAGTGCCAATTGGTACACAAGAATTTTCAGTGGTGTATGATTTAGTAGCTCCTGAATTGATTTTGACTTATCCTATCGGAGGTGAAAAATTCGATACAGATAGTACAGAGTATATTCGTTGGGATTATGAAGGAGAAGCAAAACCTTTTACAATCGAATATTCTGTTGATGGAGGAATTAACTATCAGTTGATTGCGAAAGATGTTCCTTCTGCTGCGAGAAATTTTGCATGGAAAGTTCCTGCAGGAATTGTTGCTAACGCAAAAATAAGAGTAATTGTAGGTTCGAAAGTGGATACTTCAAAAGAGGTATTTAATATAATTACAGAGCCTAGAAATTTAGTGATAGCACCTGCAGCATGTGGTGTTTCGTCCTATAAGATGGATTGGGATCCAATTCCGGGAGCAAAGTATGAAGTATTAAAAATGAACGGGTACAAGTTTGATGTTGTAGCAACAGTAACTGACCCTACTTATACTTTCACAGTTTCAACAGGAGATGATAACTGGTTCTCAGTTAGAACTATTGATATTGTGTCAGGAATTGTTTCTGAAAGAGTAAGAGCAGTAAATGTAGAACCGGTTTCTCAAGCCGTTGTTAGTGCTGCAACTCTTCCTTTTGTGGAGAATTTTAATTCCAGAAAAGCGGCTAATTATGTGTTTTCTAAAGGAACAACAGGTTTAGTGAAGTATGAATACATTAATGCAGATTTTGTAGACGGAGCAAAAATGGCAGGATCCGGAGATGCGTCTTCTTCTCCTTGGGTAGCCAGTACGTCTGCTAACGCATTTACTAATAATCCAAACTTCGTTAAGAAAGTCTCATTCTGTAATATCGATGCGACAAGTTTAACAGGTAAAACAATCGGACTTAAATTTAATTTAATTTGGAGTACAGTTGGTGCTTCACCATTACCAAACAAAAACTTTTTTAGACTTGTTGTAAATGGTACTCCGGTAAATAGCTATGAGAATGTTGGTGTTTACGGGGGAACGGCTACCTCTGGCAATACAGAATTATTATATGATTTATCGGCTTATGCAGGAACAGTATTTACTGTAGCTTTTGAGTCGGTTATGGATAACGATGTACAAGTTATCGCTAATGATAATGTATACAATTCTGTTTTTATTGATAATGTTTCGATTTTTGAGGCAACTGCAACAGATCTTGAATTAACATCATTAATTCCAAATGCAGGAATAACAGCCAGTGAAACTGTAAAAGTAAAAGTATTCAATCATTCTCCTGTTGCGGTAAGCAATGTACCTGTTTCATATAAAATTGATGGTGGAGCAGAAGTGATTGAAACTATCCCTGGACCAATTAACCCTTTTACGGAAGCATCTTTTGATTTTGTGCAAAAGGCTGATTTTTCAACTCCAAAACTTTACACAGTAGTTGGAAAAGTAAACTATACAGGTGATGCGGTTGCAGACAACAATACGATAGAGAAAAGTGTTCGTAATACAGGAACTGATGTTTTAATGGGCGGAGCTGCTCCGGCACCTACTTGCGCAGCGACATTTACAGATAGTGGTTCGCGTTATGCAAATTACGCAAACAATCTTTCGCAAACGATAACTTTTAAACCTGCAACAGCCGGAAATAGTATTAAGGTAACTTTTTCTGCCTTTAATGTTGAGCAGGATTACGACTACTTATATGTGTATAACGGAACTAGTACATCGGCTCCTTTATTAGGTACCTTCACAGGAAATACTTTGCCTCCTTCATTAACGTCAACAGCTGCAGGAGGAGAGCTAACATTTAGATTTACTTCAGATAGTGATGTAAATGAATTGGGATGGATAGCTGATATTGAATGTGTGGCAAAACCAGTGATAACAGATGTATCTGTTGTTTCGATTACAACTCCTGAAGTTTTAGGAAAAAAGACCAGTACGCATGATGTGACTATTAGAGTTAGTAATTTAGGAGGAAGTACTTTAACTAATCATCCGGTATTTTATCAAATAAACGGTGCAGCAAAAGTTACAGAAAATGTTCCGACGATAGCGGCCTATTCTACAGTAAGTTTCACTTTTACGACTAAAGCTGATTTATCAGTGGTTGATGCTACTTATACCATCAAAGCTGGAGCTGATTTGCCGGATAATAACCCGGCTAATGATGCAGTTGAAAAAGTGGTATATAATAAAAATGAATTACCGGTTCATACCAATACAAATGGATACGCAATATCGCGTTTCAAATGGAATGATGTGGTAAACAATTCGGGAACTACAGCGTATTCAGATTTTAAAAACATAAAAATTCCGGTTTATGCTGGCTTTACTTATCAGCCAGAGGTAACTATTACAAAGACAGAAACGCCAATTACAAGAGATTTGTCGGCAACTGCAACAGGGGTTTTCACAATGATTGTGATCGATTTGAACGGAGATGGTAATTTAACAGATGAATTTTATGCAGGAAACTTTTGGGTAAATACTACTCCAACTTCTGCCTCACCTGCTATACCATCGACCACAAGTACACATTATTTCAGAAATATGGCTACATTGGTAGGAGGGTTTACCATTCCGGCAAATACAACTTCTGGTGAGAAATTAATGCGCGTATTGCACATGTTCCGTTCGCCATCAGAATATTTCAATGTAAATCTTGGACCAACTTTTGATGGATTAACAAGTTCTAGAAGTGATTTTGAAGTAGAGGAGTACACTATTAATGTACTGCCTTTTACAGCTGCTGATGCCAGCATTGATGCAATTTCAGCACCAATTAAACCAGGAAATGCTCCTGTGACGGTTTCGGCCGTAATTCGTAATTATTCAACTGCAGCAATTTCGAACTTCCCGGTTGCTTATAAGATCAACAATGGTGCTGAAGTAATTCAGAATCAAGTTGCTTCAATTGCAGCAGGAGGAACAGCTACCATTACATTTACTACTAAGGCAGATTTAGGTGCGCCTGGTGATTATACAATTCAAGTTTATACAAAATTGCCTGCAGATACAGATCCTTTAAACGATTCTAAATCAATAACACTTTCACATGCTGCAAATTACGCTACGAATGTTACAGGGACTTTTGATGGTGCAAACGACTTTATAATAACAGGGGCTACACCAGCTTTGAATCTTACTAATAATTATACGTATGAGCTTTGGGTGAATCAAAAACAACCTACAACTTTTGCAAGGCTTTTAGATAAGAGCACAGCGTTGGCTTTTATTCATACCAATAATAGTTTGAGTTTGTATAAAGAAAATAGTTTAGTGATCTCTATTACAACAGCGGGCGGACCATATGTAATTAATACAGGAGTAAATACCATTAAACAAAATACATGGCACCACATCGCTTATACAGTAAGTGCTGCTAACGTGTATACAGTTTATATTGATGGAGTTTCAGTTCCTTATACCAGTACAGGTACTGCCGGGGCATCAACTTCAAATGCTGCAGCACCTGCCTATATAGGTAATAACGCAGGATTGGCTCGTGGTTTAAATGGTAATATCGATGAAGTTCGTATATGGGCAGGAGTTCGCAATCAGGCAACAATTGCAGCAAATTCAACAACTAAATACGTTGGAAACGAACCTGGATTATTGGCGTATTATAGTTTTTCAGAAGGGGACAAACCGTTTGTATTTGATAGTACAATAAGTGATAACACTGCTGTTGTAACAAATGCCGATACAAATGGTCAGGGTGATGGAAAATTCTGGAATGTACCAGTTCTATTGCAAAAAATAGAGTTTGTAAATCAATTATCAACGAGTTATGATGCGCCTACAAAAACGTTTTCAGTATTACTAAATGACGGAGCGGATATAACCGCTGCGATCGCAAATTATTCCTTAGGAATGAAAAGTATTGCGAAAATAGGTGGTGTTACACAAGTTAATGGAGTAACACCAAATGATTATACCAATCCAATTACTTTAAAAGTTGAAGGAGTTGGCTTTAATACTGGAATAACTGAAACGTATACAGTGAAAGTAGTTACTGGTTTAAGTAATGAGAGTAAATTGCTTTCCTATGACTTTAAAACAGTTTCAAACCCTGGTTTAGTGCAAGAGATCAATACGGATATCTTAGGGAATAACGTAAGCAAAACAGTTCCATTTGGTTATAATGTATCGAATTTAGTAGCAGATTTCACTGTTTCTCCGGGAGCTGAGCTTTTTGTAGATGGGGTAAAACAACTTAACTCAAAAGTAATTGCTTCAGATTATAGCAATAGCTTCTTAGTAACTGTTGTCTCAGAGAATAAGCTTTCTCGAACAAATTATACGGTAGATATTAATGCGAAAAATTCTCAGGCAAGTATTATTAACTATTCAGTAGCTAATCAGGTTGGACTAACTCATATCGATCCGATTTTGAAAACGCTTAAGGTTGTGGTGAATAATAATGCTAACTTAAGTGCCTTGGTGCCTGTTTTTCAGGTTTCGGATTTTGCAACATTGCGTATTGGAACCTATATTCAAAATAGTGGTGTAACTACCCTAAATTATACCGGACCTGTAGTGTACAATGTGTTAGCGCAAAACAGATCTATTGAAAATTGGACTGTGACAATAGAGATAGCTAAGCCTACAATTACGCTTTTAGGCAATGCCGTAGTTTCAATAGATAAAGGATGTGTGTACACAGATGCTGGTTATACTGCTAAAGACAACTTAAATACAGATATAACTGCATCAGTAGTAGTATCAGGTAATGTCGATGTAAATACTCCGGGGCAATATGTAATTACCTACACTGTTAAAGATGCTTTGCAGAACCAATCTACAGTAACGCGTACAGTAAATGTATCAAGTACCGCATGTACTTTAGGGCTGCCGGTTAATGTAATAGAAGGTTTTGTGTTGTATCCTAATCCGGTTACGGAAGGAAAAGTACATATAGAATCTGCTTCTACTAGTGCTAAAAACATTTTGATCTCTGATATGTCCGGAAAAAAAGTACATTCCGTTAAAACAGAGAAAACAGAATTAAACATTTCAGGCTTACCAAGTGGTGTATATATAATAAAAGTAGAGCAAGACGGAAACACTTCTGTGCAAAAGCTGATTATTAAATAAACATTCGTATGTGATAGAAAACGATTAATCGAAAAGATGTAGTCGTTTTTAAAATGGAAGTATTCTTCCATAAATTGTAATCCACAACCCGACAGGTTTTATAACCTGTCGGGTTTGTTTTTTTTGCTACCTATATATAAGAGTGTTTTTTGTCCAGCTGAGCGAAGTCGAAGCTTTGAGGTTTGGAATTTGGAATTTGAGTATTTAGTAGCTTTCTCCCGCTATTGGTTTCAATCTTTTGCTTTTTCCTTTAAAAAGCAAAAGGATTTCCGCTTCTATCGGGGCTAGGGGATGGGTTTTCAGAGGAAAATAAGGCAAAAAAGCAAAACTTGGCGTCTTGGTGTCTTTGCGAGACTAGTAAAATAGGGGTGTTTCGAAGGAAGGTGTAGTATTGAATCTAATTCACTAGAGAAAAACCTTTCAAACCTAAAAATAGTTTAATTTGTAAAAGGGGTGTTATCAGAGTGTTAAGATAAAGTTTGAAAAAAGATCAAAAATAGTTCGATGAAAAGCTTGCAGAACTCAATAAAGTGACTACTTTTGCACCCGCAACAGCGATAGACGTTCACTGAAATACTGACAAGCAAACGAATTAAAACGAAAAGAAATTTTCAAAAAAAAAGATTCGAAAAAGCTTGTGAGATTTGAAAATGGATATTACATTTGCACCCCGCAAAACACGGGAAGCTCATTGAAAGACTGGTAAGGAGAGAAGGAAAAAAGGAAAGAAATTTTCTTAAAAAAAACTTCAAAAATCTCTTGCCGTTTAGAAATAAGTTTTCTACTTTTGCACCCGCTTTGAGAAACAAGCGAAACAAGAAAAGAAACACGTTCGTAGACATATTGAATTGACAGCCGTTTTAACAGAGATGTTAAAACAAAAGAATAAGAGTAAATGAATCGAGAGATTCGAGAAGAACCGATAGATAAAGCATCGCAATATAATATAAAAAATATACGATGAAGAGTTTGATCCTGGCTCAGGATGAACGCTAGCGGCAGGCTTAACACATGCAAGTCGAGGGGTATGCTTCTTCGGAAGCAGAGACCGGCGCACGGGTGCGTAACGCGTATGCAATCTACCTTTTACAGAGGGATAGCCCAGAGAAATTTGGATTAATACCTCATAGTATAGCTGAATCGCATGATTCTACTATTAAAGTCACAACGGTAAAAGATGAGCATGCGTCCCATTAGCTAGTTGGTAAGGTAACGGCTTACCAAGGCTACGATGGGTAGGGGTCCTGAGAGGGAGATCCCCCACACTGGTACTGAGACACGGACCAGACTCCTACGGGAGGCAGCAGTGAGGAATATTGGACAATGGGCGCAAGCCTGATCCAGCCATGCCGCGTGCAGGATGACGGTCCTATGGATTGTAAACTGCTTTTATACGAGAAGAAACACTGCTTCGTGAAGCAGCTTGACGGTATCGTAAGAATAAGGATCGGCTAACTCCGTGCCAGCAGCCGCGGTAATACGGAGGATCCAAGCGTTATCCGGAATCATTGGGTTTAAAGGGTCCGTAGGCGGTTTAATAAGTCAGTGGTGAAAGCCCATCGCTCAACGGTGGAACGGCCATTGATACTGTTAAACTTGAATTATTAGGAAGTAACTAGAATATGTAGTGTAGCGGTGAAATGCTTAGAGATTACATGGAATACCAATTGCGAAGGCAGGTTACTACTAATGGATTGACGCTGATGGACGAAAGCGTGGGTAGCGAACAGGATTAGATACCCTGGTAGTCCACGCCGTAAACGATGGATACTAGCTGTTGGAAGCAATTTCAGTGGCTAAGCGAAAGTGATAAGTATCCCACCTGGGGAGTACGTTCGCAAGAATGAAACTCAAAGGAATTGACGGGGGCCCGCACAAGCGGTGGAGCATGTGGTTTAATTCGATGATACGCGAGGAACCTTACCAAGGCTTAAATGTAGATTGACCGGTTTGGAAACAGATCTTTCGCAAGACAATTTACAAGGTGCTGCATGGTTGTCGTCAGCTCGTGCCGTGAGGTGTCAGGTTAAGTCCTATAACGAGCGCAACCCCTGTTGTTAGTTGCCAGCGAGTCATGTCGGGAACTCTAACAAGACTGCCAGTGCAAACTGTGAGGAAGGTGGGGATGACGTCAAATCATCACGGCCCTTACGCCTTGGGCTACACACGTGCTACAATGGCCGGTACAGAGAGCAGCCACTGGGCGACCAGGAGCGAATCTATAAAACCGGTCACAGTTCGGATCGGAGTCTGCAACTCGACTCCGTGAAGCTGGAATCGCTAGTAATCGGATATCAGCCATGATCCGGTGAATACGTTCCCGGGCCTTGTACACACCGCCCGTCAAGCCATGGAAGCTGGGGGTGCCTGAAGTCGGTGACCGCAAGGAGCTGCCTAGGGTAAAACTGGTAACTAGGGCTAAGTCGTAACAAGGTAGCCGTACCGGAAGGTGCGGCTGGAACACCTCCTTTCTAGAGCCTCAAATGTTAGTAGTAATACACGTTGAGGAAAAAAGATGTTAATTTAGAAGGTTCTGAATCACAACATTCACTTACTCTTGCTGTTAATTTAAAAAATAATGAAAATTAAGTAAAACAGAGTCTCGTAGCTCAGCTGGTTAGAGTACTACACTGATAATGTAGGGGTCGGCAGTTCGAGTCTGCCCGGGACTACTTTTTTAGAGTTTAGAGTTATAAATTATGAATTATAAGTTATAATAAAAAAACAACAAACTAAAAAAAACTGAAATACTTAAGATAAAGGAAATTTTAGAAGTTGAGCGTTTATGAGAGAATTCATAACTCATAATTCATAACTCATCATTTAAAAATGGGGGATTAGCTCAGCTGGCTAGAGCGCCTGCCTTGCACGCAGGAGGTCAACGGTTCGACTCCGTTATTCTCCACAAAGCCGAAAGCTATAAGCTTTAGGCGGTAAGCTAAGAAAGCTTAAAGCGTATCGCTTAAAGCCTACAGCTAATAAAGTTCATTGACATATTGAGATAAGAAAATAATAAAAAGTAGAAAGCGTTTTTTACAATTTTATTGTAAAAGACAAAAAAAAAAACGGTCTTAATTAATTTTAAGATTGGTACAATAAGCAAAATAAGGGCGTATGGGGGATGCCTAGGCTCTCAGAGGCGATGAAAGGCGTGATAAGCTGCGAAAAGCTACGGGGACGGGCACACACCGATTGATCCGTAGATACCTGAATGGGGCAACCCACTATGTTGAAGACATAGTACACCGATAGGTGGGCAAACCCGCTGAACTGAAACATCTAAGTAGGCGGAGGAGAAGAAAACAAAAGTGATTCCGTAAGTAGTGGCGAGCGAACGCGGATTAGCCCAAACCAATGATGTTACGGCATGATTGGGGTTGTAGGACCACGATATTTTATGTACAAGGAACCGGAAGTTACTGGAAAGTGACACCATAGAGGGTGATAGTCCCGTATGGGTAACGAGTATAATAGATAGTGGTATCCTGAGTAGGGCGGGGCACGTGAAACCCTGTCTGAATTTGGCGGGACCATCCGCTAAGGCTAAATACTCCTGAGAGACCGATAGTGAACCAGTACCGTGAGGGAAAGGTGAAAAGAACCGTGAATAACGGAGTGAAATAGATCCTGAAACCATACGCTTACAAGCGGTCGGAGCCCTTTCGTGGGGTGACGGCGTGCCTTTTGCATAATGAGCCTACGAGTTAACGTTGCTGGCAAGGTTAAGTGGTTAAGCCACGGATCCGTAGCGAAAGCGAGTCTGAATAGGGCGCTTTAGTCAGTAGTGTTAGACGCGAAACCGTGTGATCTACCCATGGGCAGGTTGAAGCTGTGGTAACACACAGTGGAGGACCGAACCGGTTGACGTTGAAAAGTCTTCGGATGACCTGTGGGTAGGGGTGAAAGGCCAATCAAACTCGGAAATAGCTCGTACTCCCCGAAATGCATTTAGGTGCAGCGCTGAGCGTAAAGTTATATAGAGGTAGAGCTACTGATTGGATGCGGGGGCTTCACCGCCTACCAATTCCTGACAAACTCCGAATGCTATATAATGTTTCTCAGCAGTGAGGGCTTGGGTGCTAAGGTCCAAGTCCGAGAGGGAAAGAACCCAGACCATCAGCTAAGGTCCCCAAATATACGCTAAGTTGAAAGAACGAGGTTTGTCTGCCCAGACAGCTAGGATGTTGGCTTGGAAGCAGCCATTCATTTAAAGAGTGCGTAACAGCTCACTAGTCGAGCGGACGAGCATGGATAATAATCGGGCATAAGTGTATTACCGAAGCTATGGATTTACAGTCTGACTGTAAGTGGTAGGGGAGCATTCTAACAGGGTTGAAGGTGTATCGTCAGGTATGCTGGACTGGTTAGAAAAGAAAATGTAGGCATAAGTAACGATAATGCGGGCGAGAAACCCGCACACCGAAAAACTAAGGTTTCCACAGCTATGCTAATCAGCTGTGGGTTAGTCTGGTCCTAAGGCGAACCCGAAAGGGACAGTCGATGGCTAACGGGTTAATATTCCCGTACTACTAATTACTGTGATGGGGTGACGGAGTGATGAAAGCGCCGCGAACTGACGGAATAGTTCGTTGAAGTACCTACCTATAAGATCTGCAGGCAAATCCACAGATCTTGGGGAAATACGATAGTACTCGGAGTCTTCGGACGAAGAGATAGTGCGCCTAAGGGCTTCCAAGAAAAACCTCTAAACTTCAGGTAATTAGTACCAGTACCGTAAACCGACACAGGTAGTTGAGGAGAGAATCCTAAGGTGCTCGAGAGATTCATGGCTAAGGAATTAGGCAAAATAGACCTGTAACTTCGGGAGAAAGGTCGCCAGCGCAAGCTGGCCGCAGTGAAGAGGTCCAGGCGACTGTTTATCAAAAACACAGGGCTCTGCAAAATCGTAAGATGAAGTATAGGGCCTGACACCTGCCCGGTGCTGGAAGGTTAAGAGGAGATGTTATCTTCGGAGAAGCATTGAATTGAAGCCCCAGTAAACGGCGGCCGTAACTATAACGGTCCTAAGGTAGCGAAATTCCTTGTCGGGTAAGTTCCGACCTGCACGAATGGTGTAACGATCTGGACACTGTCTCAGCCATGAGCTCGGTGAAATTGTAGTAACGGTGAAGATGCCGTTTACCCGCAGTGGGACGAAAAGACCCTGTGCACCTTTACTATAGCTTAGTATTGACCTTGGATAAATGATGTGTAGGATAGGTTGGAGACTGTGAAGTGGCGTCGCCAGGCGTTGTGGAGTCATTGTTGAAATACAACCCTTTGTTTATCTGAGGCCTAACCCCGCTATGTGGGGGACATTGCTTGGTGGGTAGTTTGACTGGGGTGGTCGCCTCCAAAAGAGTAACGGAGGCTTCTAAAGGTTCCCTCAGTACGCTTGGTAACCGTGCGTAGAGTGCAATGGCATAAGGGAGCTTGACTGAGAGACATACAGGTCGATCAGGTACGAAAGTAGAGCATAGTGATCCGGTGGTTCCGCATGGAAGGGCCATCGCTCAAAGGATAAAAGGTACGCCGGGGATAACAGGCTGATCTCCCCCAAGAGCTCATATCGACGGGGGGGTTTGGCACCTCGATGTCGGCTCGTCACATCCTGGGGCTGGAGAAGGTCCCAAGGGTTGGGCTGTTCGCCCATTAAAGTGGCACGCGAGCTGGGTTCAGAACGTCGTGAGACAGTTCGGTCTCTATCTACTGTGGGCGTTAGAAATTTGAGTGGATCTGATTCTAGTACGAGAGGACCGAATTGGACAAACCTCTAGTGTATCTGTTGTCCCGCCAGGGGCACCGCAGAGTAGCTACGTTTGGAAGGGATAAGCGCTGAAAGCATATAAGCGCGAAACCCACCACAAGATGAGATTTCTTTTAAGGATCGTGGAAGATGACCACGTTGATAGGCTATAGATGTAAAGGCAGTAATGTCATAGTCGAGTAGTACTAATAATCCGTAAGCTTATGTACACCTTTTCCCGTCCGTTAAGGCGGACGGGGAGAAACTTTCTAAAATAGTAAATAAAAGTACTTTTCTTTATCTCAGTATGTTAAGATATTTGCTCGCGCAAGAGCAGTAACTAGTGAAAAGTAACTAGTAAAGTGTCTAAGGACTAATTACTATGCACTAAGGACTAATTACTAAAAACCTTAAGGTGGTTATTGCGGCGGGGCTCACCTCTTCCCATCCCGAACAGAGTAGTTAAGCCCGCCTGCGCAGATGGTACTGCAGTTATGTGGGAGAGTATGTCGTCGCCTTTCTTTTTAAAACCCTATCCAAATCGGATAGGGTTTTTTGTTTTATAGCGCTTTTTAAATTCTTGCGTGCTTTGCGTAATGCTTTGCGAACTTTGCGGTTAAAAACAGATCGCGGATTGTACTGATTCACTTCGTGAAAACGCGGATTAGAACGGATTTTTTACTGATCCTGTATTCTTTGGTTAATCTTATGTTTTTTTATGCTGCTTGATAGTGTAGTCCTTACGGGACACCTTTATGGTGGGCAGGTTGTGAGGTGTTACCTGTGGTTGCCAATATTAGACTCCTAACGGAATTACTTAAAAAAGTTTAACAGTATCTGATTGAAATGTACTTTGCATCTTCGTGACTTGGAGAGCAAAAGAAAAGTTTAGCAAACTCATTAAAGAGGAAAGATAAGACTACTATAAATTTTAATAATGGTTTTGTAGATTGTTAGAATTGAACTAATTTTGATAAAACATAAAGTAATAATTATTCAAAATTTAAAGCTTTTTTTCTGTTTTTCTGCATTTATAAGACTTCTAATGGACTTGTAATTGTTGAATTAACCAAATAATATATTAATCATATGAAATTAGCCACTCTAAAGGATGGATCCCGCGACGGACAATTGGTAGTAGTAAATAGAGCATTGACAAAAGCAGTTTTGGTAACGGAAATCGCCAAAACTATGCAAAATGCATTGGATGATTGGAATGTCATCAAACCAAAATTGGAATTTGTATTTCAAGAATTACAAGAAAATAAATTGGAAAATGCCTTTTTATTTGAGACTAATAATGTTATGGCTCCCATTCCGCGAGCTTATCATTGGGCAGACGGGAGTGCTTATGTTACGCATGTAGAATTGGTGCGCAAGGCGCGTAATGCAGAATTGCCGGAGACTTTCTGGACTGATCCTTTGCTGTATATGGGAGCTTCGGATGCTTTTATTGGTGCAAACGATGATATTTTGATAGAAAATGAAGAATGGGGAATTGATTTTGAATCGGAAGTTGCAATTATTACAGATGATGTCCCTGCGGGTATCAATGCGACAAATGCAAAAGAACACATAAAATTGATTGCATTGGTAAATGATGTATCACTTAGAAATTTAATTCCTAATGAATTGGCAAAGCAATTTGGTTTTTATCAATCAAAACCTTGGACAGCTTTTAGTCCTGTCGCTGTTACACCAGACGAATTAGAAAATGCTTGGGATGGAGGTAAAGTGCATTTGCCGCTTATATCGGTTTTAAATAAGCAAAAAATTGGATCACCAAATGCGGGAGTTGATATGGTTTTTGATTTTGGTCAATTGATTTCACATGCTGCTAAATCACGTTCTTTAATGGCAGGAACAATTATTGGTTCCGGTACAGTTGCCAACAAAGGAAGTCTTGATGGTTCAAGTTGTTTGGCTGAAGTACGCTGTTTGGAGATTATTAAAGATGGAAAAGCTTCGACACCGTTTATGATTTTTGGTGACCGAATAGAAATCGAAATGAAAAACAGCAAGGGAGAGTCTGTTTTTGGTAGAATTGATCAAGTTGTTTCACAATACACCCCGATAAATTAGTAAGGATTAAGCGAGAAGGTTTCTCCATCTTTGTTTTTTTGAATGATGACAGAGATAGATAAATTAAATTCGCGTGGATTTGCATAAAGTTCGTAAAGTTTATAATCATGGCTTTGCGAACTTTATGCTTTTATCCTTTTTTACACTGTGCTCTTGGCGCGGTTAAATTAAGATTGTTACAATTGTCCCGCAGGAACTGCAAGGCGGCGTACAATTGAAATTTTAAATTTTTCTAATTTGGATTTAATAATTACACTTTATTTCGAAATTTTTATATTTTTACTTCAAGATTTTTAACTAATTTTTAATAATAAGATGCGATGAAAAATGTTTTTTTAAAGGAAGATTGTGATGAGTTTGTAAAGCGTATCAATTTGCTTGAACCGGAATCAAAAGGTCTTTGGGGGAAAATGGATGTGGCGCAAATGCTGGCGCATTGCAATGTTTCCTATGAGATGGTTTACGACGATATTCATCCAAAACCAGGTTTCTTTTTAAAGTTTATTTTAAAGACATTGGTTAAAAGTAAGGTGGTAAGTGAGACACCGTATAAACATAATAATCCCACTGCATCTCAATTTATTATAAATGATAGTCGTGATTTCGATCTTGAAAGAGATAGATTGATTGCTTATATTAATAAAACGCAATTGTTGGGTGAAAAAGATTTCGACGGTAAAGAATCGCATTCTTTTGGTAGGTTAACTTCGACAGAATGGAGTAATATGTTTGCTAAACACCTGGAGCATCATCTGAGTCAATTTGGAGTTTAATTTTATATTTTGTCTATGAAGGAATTTTACACAGTGATTTTGTTATTTTTAGGACTAATTGTAAATGCACAGCAACAGGAAGTTCAGCAGAGTATCGAAACCTTTTTTGAAGGATTTCATGAGAGAGATACTGTAAGAATGAAATCTGTTTGTGCAGATAAGGTAGTGTTGCAGTCTATTAGTGAGAGTTTGGTTAAAGGAAACAAACTTACAGAGGAGAACTCTGGTAAATTCTACAAATCAATTGCTACAATTCCATCTAATATTAAATTTTCTGAAAAGATTTTAAGTTACAATATTCAAATTGAAGGAACAATAGCACATGTTTGGGCACCCTATCAGTTTTATGTGAATGATAAATTGAGTCATTCAGGAGTAAATACATTTACTTTGTTTAAAGAAAAAGATACTTGGAAAATTATCTACCTGATCGATACCCGGAGAAAATAGCCATTTCTAAGCTATTTCAGTTGCGAAGTAATGACAGGAATCTACAATTAGACATTCTTCGCATTTAGGTTTGGGTCTACAGGTTTCTCGTCCCAGAAAAGAAATTGCCATCCCGATTTCAGACCAAATAGATTTAGGTAAAACCTGCATAAGGTCTTTTTCTATTTTATTTCCATCTTTACTTTCTTTGATAATTCCAATTCTTGGAGCAACACGAATGACATGTAAATCGGCAATAATGCCTTCTGCAGGCTGATGTGTTTCGCGGAGAATGACATTGGCCGATTTTCTTCCAATTCCTTTTAAAGCTGTCAATTCTTTCATAGTTAATGGAATAGCATTATCATTTTGAAGGGTTTTTGCAATTTCCAGAAGCCATTGTGCTTTTGTAGGGTAATTTCGAACCTTGCTTATGTAAGGAATGAAAGTTTCCGAATCGGTTTCGGAGAGACTTTTCAGAGTTGGATACTTTTCAAATAAAGCCGGCGCAATTTTATTGATATTGGCATCAGAATCCTGAGCAGATAGAACCACCATGACCAGTAATTGATAGGTGTTTTGATATTCTAAAGGATGTCTCTTGCCTTTGTATTTACTTAAAATGGGTTCAAGTTTTGTTTCCCATTCGGTTGTCTCTCCAAATAAGTTCATTTTTATTTTCTTTAGAATTAAATAATATAAAATGTAACTATCACAAAATTAAGATGTTTTGATGAAATCTAGTGTTTTTTTGATGACATTTTGATTGCCTAGTATTTTTCGGTGTCCTAAACCTTCTGTTAAATGCAAAGTTCCGTTTTCCAGTTGTTTGTGAATGTGAATTCCGGCTTTTACTGAAACTTCAGGGTCATCGTGATCGTGAATCACCAGTACTGGTATTTTAACTTTTTTAGCGGCTTTATAGGCTGAAAAGTCATCCATTTTTACTTGGTATTTCTCTTCAAAATGGGCACGCATACGTTCACTGATTTCTTGTTTCAATTCCAGTTTTGCGACAAAATCGTCCAGTATATCCTGTACAATATCACCACTGCCAATTATTATTGCTTTTTTTACCTGTAAGCCGTCTTTGATTGCATTTAGAACCGACATTCCGCCTAAGGAATGACCTATAGCAAATTCAAAGGGGCCAAATTGTTTTTCGATTTCTAAAATAGAAGCAATAAATTCAGACATTATAGTACTTTTTCCTTCAGATTTTCCATGTGCCGGAGCATCAAAACTTACAGTCGAATAACCATTTTTTAAAAGTTCATCTGCTATTTTGAATAATTGAGTGCCTCTTCCTGACCAGCCGTGTACCAGTAAAATTTTGTGGTCGCTTTTTCCATACTCATAGGTAACAACACTTTTATTAATTGCGGGGACATAAATCGTTTTTTGAATACTTTTTTGCTCCATCTCCAGTTCGCGTTTTGGAACCTTATGTTTTATTGGGGTTGTGAAAAGTTTTGCAGCATATGAGGTAACCAGTTTTGTCGAAAAAAAGGCGCAAATTTTAGCGGATACAATAATAAACCGGGGAATTTTTAGAGATTTAGTAGGATTATTTTCCTTTTTTGTCATATCAATAATTTTTTTTTGAGGGCTGGACTTTGTTTATTTTTTCCTAAATTTAAAAAAACATAAAAGTAGCACATTAATAGATGTTTACTGAAAAAAATAATTCACAAAATAGTATTTAATACGCATATAAATCTTAAGAATGGAAATATTTCACATCAGTGCAGAGTGTTATCCAATGGCAAAGGTTGGTGGTCTGGCCGATGTGGTTGGCGCATTGCCTAAATATCAGACTAATGCGGGCCATGACGTTCGTGTTGTAATTCCTTGTTATGACACCAAATTTAGGAAAGAAAATGATTTTGAATGTGTTCATTGGGGGAATGTGAAGCTGGGGAATTTTGATTTTCCTTTCAGCGTCCTAAAAGAGACCACAGACAAGTTGGGTTACGAATTGTACCTGATCGAAATTAAGGAATTGTTCGATCGTCCAAATGTATATGGATATGAAGATGACATAGAAAGATTTGTGTCATTTCAGATTGCAACGTTAGATTGGATCACTGCACGAAATAAGGTTCCTGATATTTTAAATTGTCACGATCACCACACCGGATTAATTCCGTTTTTAGTGAAATATACCTATAAATATGAAAGCCTCAGCAAGATACGAAGTGTAATTACCATACACAATGGTTTGTATCAGGGTTGGTTTGGTTTTGATAAATTGCATTATTTGCCTGAGTTTGATTTAAGGCATGTTGGTTTTTTAGAATGGGATCATTCTCTTAATTCATTGGCGGTAGGAATCAAGTGCGCTCATGCCGTAACCACCGTTTCTCCAAGTTATCTGGACGAAATTAATAATGCCGCTAATGGGTTAGAAACATTGTTTAAATCTGTAAGGTATAAATCGAAGGGGATTTTAAACGGGATTGATTTTGAAGTTTGGGATCCTGCCAAAGATCAAATGATTGCGAGTAATTATTCGATTGAAACTTTTGAGATCGGGAAGCAGAAGAACAAAGAAAAATTGTGTGAGCAGTTTGAACTCGATGCATCAAAACCTTTATTTAGTTTTATTGGCCGTTTGTTTGAAGAAAAAGGCGGGGATTTATTGCCACAGGCTTCCGCACTGGCGTTATCTGAAAATTTTGAAAGTATTAATATACTGATTTTAGGATCAGGGAACTCGGTAATTGAAGAACAGTTGGTTCAATTGCGAAATGATTATAAGGGAAATTACAACGTTTTTATTGGTTATAATGAAGAACTGGCACATTTAATTTATGCCGGATCCGATTATATTTTGATGCCTTCGAGAGTAGAACCGTGCGGTTTAAACCAAATGTATGCACTGCGTTACGGAACTGTTCCAATTGTAAGAAGAACAGGAGGATTGAAGGATACCGTAATTGATTTTGGAGACGATGGTAACGGAGTGTGCCACGATCAGGTCTCGGTAGGAGATATTTGCTATTCAATAAATCGTGCCGTGAAATTGTACGAGGATAAGATTAATTTAAAAAAAATAAGAGCGAAAGGAATGGCTACAGATCATTCCTGGGAGCGTGTTTGCCAAGAATACATCGAGATATACAACCTAATAATTGAGAAAAATGAAATTTAAGAAGAAAAATGTAGTTGCCATTATTTTAGGAGGAGGACAAGGATCACGTTTGTTCCCGTTAACAGAAACCCGATCAAAACCTGCCGTTCCGATTGGAGGAAAGTACCGATTAGTAGATATCCCAATTTCCAATTGTATTAATTCCGATATTTTTAAAATATTTGTTCTGACACAGTTCAACTCGGCATCTTTAAACGCGCATATCAAAAACACTTTTAACTTTAGTATTTTCAGCCAATCTTTTGTAGATATTCTGGCTGCAGAGCAAACACCCGATAATCCAACCTGGTTTCAGGGAACTGCTGATGCTGTCAGACAATGTATGTCTCACTTTTTGAAACACGAATTTGATCATGCTTTGATTTTGTCAGGAGACCAGTTGTATCAAATGGATTTTAACGAAATGTTAGAAGCTCATATTGCGGCCGATGCCGCCATTTCGATAGCAACATTACCTGTAAATGCGAAAGATGCGCCTGAATTTGGAATTCTTAAAACGAATCATGAGAGTTGTATAGAAGCTTTTATAGAGAAACCCGATGCTTCGCTATTACCGGAATGGGAATCTGATGTGAGTGAACATATGAAGGAAAAAGGTAAAAAGTACCTGGCTTCAATGGGAATTTATATTTTTAACCGACAATTACTGGAAGAGCTCATGGCAGATCCGGAAACAAAGGATTTTGGAAAAGAAATCATTCCGCAGGCCGTTGGAAAACATAAAATTCTGAGTTACCAATACGAAGGATATTGGACGGATATTGGAAATATTGAATCCTTTTTTGAAGCAAATATTGGTCTAACAGCCGACATTCCGGAATTTAATCTGTTTGATAATGACAATAAAATTTTTACAAGACCCCGATTGTTACCGCCGTCTAAATTTAGAAATTCAACCATTAACCAATCTCTGATTTCTGAGGGATGTATTATTAACGCCAAAGAAATTAAAAGTTCAGTCATTGGAATTCGTTCCAGAATTGGAGAAGGAACTATATTGGAGAACTGTTATGTAATGGGTAATGATTTCTATCAGGACTTAGACGAACTGAACCATGAAGCAATCATCAATAAAATCCATGTGGGTATTGGCGAAAATTGTTTTATACAAAATGCGCTGATCGATAAGAATGTCAGAATTGGAAACAATGTTCATATCAGCGGTGGTAAACATCTGGATAATTTTACTAACGAGTTATACAGTATCAAAGATGGTATTGTTGTGATTAAAAAAGGAGCGGTTCTCTCTGATAATTTTAGAATTGAATAAAAGACTTAAAATTAATTGTTGCCTTAAAAAACAAATATGTCTAAAGTAATCACGCATTCTCTCTTTACTGAATTTGATATTGATTTATTCAAAGCGGGAAAACACTTCCAATTGTACGAGAAATTAGGAGCACATTTAATTGAAGTTGATGGCGTAAAAGGAGTGTACTTTGCCGTTTGGGCTCCTACAGCACAATCGGTTTTTGTTGTGGGGGATTTTAATTACTGGACACAGGGCGAACATCTTTTACAGGTACGCTGGGATTCTTCGGGCATTTGGGAAGGATTTATTCCCGAAGTTTCAAAAGGAGCTTTGTACAAATATAAAATACAATCGAATATTGATGGAATTGTAACCGAAAAAGCAGATCCATTTGCATTATATTGCGAAAAACCGCCTCATACTGCTTCGGTGGTTTGGGATTTGGATTACAACTGGAAGGATGAAAGATGGATGCAATCGCGCCGGGAGAACAATACACTAGACAAACCTCATTCGGTGTACGAAGTACATCTGGGTTCCTGGAAACGTGGCGAGAACAATCGTTTTTTAACGTATTTAGAATTGGCTGATGATCTGGTTGCCTATGTCAAAGAAACCGGCTTTACTCATGTAGAGTTTATGCCTGTAATGGAGTATCCGTACGATCCTTCATGGGGGTATCAATTGACAGGATATTTTGCACCTACTTCGCGTTTTGGAAAACCACAGGATTTTATGGTTTTGGTTGACAAGCTACATCAGGCAGGAATTGGCGTTATTTTAGATTGGGTACCGTCACATTTTCCTGATGATGCACACGGTTTGGGTTTCTTTGACGGATCGCATTTGTACGAACATCCGGATCGCAGAAAAGGGTATCATCCGGATTGGAAAAGCTTGGTGTTTAATTACGGACGTAATGAAGTTCGTGCTTTTCTAATTAGCAATGCTGTTTTTTGGTTACAGAACTACCACGCCGATGGTTTACGGGTTGATGCCGTTGCCTCGATGTTATATCTTGATTATTCCAGAAATGAAGGCGAGTGGGAACCGAATATTTATGGAGGAAGAGAAAATCTGGATACCATAAGTTTTCTTAAAGAATTTAATGAGGTTATCTATGCTAATTTTGACGGAGTTCAAACCATTGCAGAAGAGAGTACATCGTTTCCAATGGTGTCCAGACCAACATTTACCGGTGGTTTAGGTTTTGGAATGAAATGGATGATGGGCTGGATGCATGATACTTTAAAATATTTTCAGAAAGAAACCGTATATCGAAAGTACCATCAGAACGATTTGACCTTTTCGATGACCTATGCTTTTACTGAGAATTTTATGCTGCCTTTTTCGCATGACGAAGTAGTGTATGGAAAAAAATCAATTGCCGGTAAAATGCCGGGCGACGAATGGCAGAAATTTGCTAACTTGAGATTGTTGTACGGTTATATGTTCACACATCCCGGTACCAAGTTATTGTTTATGGGATCTGAGTTTGGGCAAAGCGATGAATGGAATTTTGAGAAAAGTCTGGATTGGCACTTGCTGCAATACGATTACCATTCCGGAATCAAAAAGGTAATTACCGATTTAAATCAATTATACAAAACCCATCCTGCATTGTACGAAAAACAATTTACAGGAGAAGGTTTTGAATGGATCAACTATTCCGATCATCAAAATGCCGTTTTGTCTTATATCCGAAAAGGGAACGACTCTAACGAAAATCTGGTTGTGGTTTGTAATTTTACACAGGTCGTGCGCGAAAATTACAGAATAGGTGTACCGCAAAAAGGAAAACTGCAGGAGATTTTTAATAGTGATGCCATTATTTACGGAGGAAGCGGTATTGGAAATGCTCAGGAATTAAAAATAGAATCGTCGCCTTATGATGGCAGGGATTATTCGGTAGCATTAAATTTACCACCTTTAAGTGTGACCGTTTATTCTTTTACATAAACAATAGGGGATCTCCCGAATTCCATTTTATCAGTTATACGTTCTTATATTATTGATTTGTTTATTTTTTAAGAGGATATTTAACAGCCATTCAGGAAAAACGTTTTCGTGAATAATCCTTTTATTCATAGAGGGTTATCAAGTTTTTTTGTATGTTTGAAAGTGAGATTAGCGTTATACAATTAATACAGAATCCATATGATTACAAATACAGCATTAGAATATAAAGGCGACTTATATCCTTCAAAAATTATTTCGCATGAGCATGAAGGAGACTCTATTTTTTTTCATACCAACAACAAAGTAATCTTAAAAGTCACTATTCTTAGAGACAGTTTAATCCGGTTTCGTTTTACTACAAAAGGATATTTTAGCAATGATTTTTCGTATGCCATTGATAAAACGCAGCTTCATGGGTACAATTTTCTGGAACTCACAGAAGAAGAAACGTATTTTCAAATCAGGACCAGCAAGGTAAAATGCAAAATTCAAAAAGCAGATTTGCGTCTGGCGATTTATGATTTGAATGATTTCCTGATTCTGGAAGACGAACTTGGTTTTCATTGGGAAGAAAGTTACGAATACGGAGGCAACATTGTTAAAATGAGTAAATCCTCTAAAGATGGAGAGTGTTTTTACGGTTTAGGGGATAAGGCAACACAGATGAATCTAAAAGGCAAGAGACTTGAAAACTTTGCCACAGATCAATATGCTTATCAAAAAGAACAAGATCCACTATACAAAGTAGTCCCGTTTTATATTGGTTTGCACAACAAACAGTCTTACGGAATCTTTTTTGACAATACCTTCAGGACCTTTTTTGATTTTTGTCAGGAAAGAAGAAACGTTGCGAGTTTTTGGGCTGAAGGAGGAGAAATGAATTATTATTTTATCTACGGTCCGCAAATGCAGGATGTAGTAACCACTTATACTGATTTAACAGGGAAACCGGAATTACCACCGCTGTGGGTATTGGGTTACCACCAATGCAAATGGAGTTATTATCCCGAAAGTAAAGTAAAAGAAATCACCTCAAAATTTAGAGAACTAAAAATTCCGTGTGACGCCATTTATCTTGACATTGATTATATGGAAGGATTTCGATGTTTTACCTGGAACAAAAACTATTTTCCGGATCCTAAAAGAATGGTCGCTGAATTGGCTGAGGACGGATTTAAAACCGTAGTCATCATTGATCCCGGAATCAAAATAGACAAAGATTACTGGGTTTATCAAGAAGCATTAGAAAAAGATTATTTCTGCAAAAGAGCCGATGGCCCTTATATGAAAGGGAAAGTCTGGCCGGGTGAATGTAATTTTCCCGATTATACAAATCCTGCAGTAAGAGAATGGTGGGCAGGCTTATTTAAAGAATTAGTTTCAGATATTGGAGTAAAAGGTGTTTGGAATGATATGAACGAGCCTGCTGTTATGGAAGTCCCAAATAAAACATTCCCTATGGATGTACGTCACGTATATGACGGAAACCCGTGCAGTCACAGAAAAGCACACAATATTTACGGTACACAAATGGCAAGGGCCACCTATCATGGTGTTAAACGTTTTGCCTATCCTAAACGTCCTTTTGTAATTACAAGATCGGCGTATTCGGGAGCACAGCGTTATACCTCTTCCTGGACAGGCGATAATGTAGCGACCTGGGAGCATTTATGGATTGCCAACATTCAGGTGCAACGAATGAGCATTTCAGGGATGGGTTTTACGGGTTCTGATATTGGAGGTTTTGCCGAACAGCCTACGGGTGAATTGTACGCCCGCTGGATACAGTTAGGCGTATTTCATCCGTTTTGTCGAACGCATTCGTCGGGAGATCATGGCAATCAGGAACCTTGGGCTTTTGATGAAGAGGTCATCAATATTACCAGGAAGTTTGTGAGTCTGCGTTATCAGTTGCTTCCTTATTTGTACACCATGTTCTGGCAGTATATTGAGGAAGGTGTTCCTATGTTAAAACCGTTAGTGTATTACGACCAGGAAGATACACAAACGCATTACCGCAATGATGAATTTATCTTTGGAAATCAAATTTTGGTATGTCCGATCCTTGAACCTAATGCTGTAGGGAGACGTATGTATATCCCAAGAGGCGAGTGGTACAACTATTGGACCAACGAATTTAGCATGGGAGGAAGAGAAGTGTGGATTGATACTAAATTTGATGAAATTCCGGTTTTTGTAAAAGCAGGAGCTATTATTCCGAAATATCCGGTACAGCAATACGTTGGTGAACTTGAATTTGATGAATTAACACTTGATTTGTATTTTAAACTAGGTAAAGAAAAGTCGGTAGTATATGAAGATGCACAGGATGGATACGACTATAAAAAAGGACGTTATAGCTTTTTGTCTTTCAGTACTATTGGAAAAGATAAAGAACTAATCATTCAGTTACACAAAGAAGGAAAATACGATACACCCTACAGTAAATACAAAATCAATTTAATAGGATTGCCGTTTACAGTGACTGAAATCGAAATTGACAATGAAAAAGTACCGTTTGATAAAATTGATTTAGAACGAAATCAATTTTTAATCGTCGAAAAAGGATTTACGGAGCTTCATATTAGTGGTGAGTAAAGAAATCCTGATATTTTTTTTGGTAATTATATAAAACAAGAAAAAAATAATAGTTGTATTTTTGTGTGTTGTTATAAATACCACTATTATGAAAAAATATTTAGTATTAGGCCTTTTTGTCGTAATTCTGGCGGGCAGTTGTGCGACAAATCCAATTACGGGAAAACAAAACTTGAATTTTGTTTCCAATAGCGAATTGTTTCCTTCTTCGTTTCAGCAATACAATACTTTTATAGCCGAAAACAAAGTGATTACAGGAACAGCAGATGCCAAAAAAGTAGAAGCTGTAGGAACAAGAATTAAAGCGGCAGCCGAAAAATACCTGATTTATTTAGGGCAATCGCAATATTTGAAAGATTACCGCTGGGAGTATAAACTAGTAGACAATAAAGAGGTAAACGCCTGGTGTATGCCTGGAGGAAAAATTGTAGTATACTCAGGGATTTTACCCGTAACACAAAATGATTCCGGTTTAGCCACTGTTATGGGACATGAAGTTTCGCATGCTTTAGCCAATCATGGAGCACAAAGAATGAGTGCCGCACAATTACAGCAAATAGGTAGCGTTGCTTTAGGAGCAGCTACAAGCGGTAAAACACAACAAACACAGGAGATATTTACACAGGCATATGGTCTAGGGACTCAGGTTGGTGTAATGCTGCCTTTCAGTCGGGGCAATGAAACCGAAGCGGATAAAATAGGCCTGACTCTGATGGCAATTGCGGGGTACAATCCGGATGATGCAATTTCATTCTGGAGCAGAATGTCGGCGAAATCAGGAGGAGGAAGCACACCCGAATTTATGAGTACGCACCCGTCTGATGCTACAAGGATTGCCAATATTAGAGCTTTAATTCCGGAAGCAAGAGCGACAGCACTTAAAGTGGGAATTATTAAATAACTTCATTGATTATTTAGAAAGAAAAATGGTCTTAACACATAGATACATAGATTTTCATGTGTTAAGAAGAGCTAAAAAAGAAATATATTTCTTTCGCATAGAGAAGATATGTGTATTCAAATAAAGTGAGGCGTCTTTCTTACAAGTACAGAATCCTATGTGACTATGTGTTAAAAGTAATTACACGCAAAGTATTAAAAATATATTTTTTACGATAAACAATTTAAAGCTATTCTTTTTAGGGTAGCTTTTTTTTTAGTGATAATTTATTAATACACGAATTAATGAAAATTGATTTGATTATGATAAAAAAGAGATAAATTCGTAGCCTGTTAACAAAACCATTACTATGAAAAACCTACAAAAAGGAGATAAGAAGCTATTGAATGCCTGGGCATTTTATGATTGGGCAAACTCCGTTTATACACTAACTATCGCATCGGCAGTATTTCCGATTTTTTATGAAGCTTTATTTTCAGACCGTGACCATTATATTGATGTATTTGGCATGCACCTTAAAAACTCAGCTTTAATTAGTTTTATAACAGCAGCGGCCTTTCTAGTAGTATCTTTTATATCCCCTTTGTTATCCGGGATTGCGGATTATGTGGGAAATAAAAAAGCATTCATGAAATTCTTCTGTTATATGGGAGCCTTGTCCTGTATGGGGTTATACTGGTTTGATCTTGGCAATATTTATGTCGGACTGGCTTTTTACTTTTTTGGATTACTGGGATATTGGGGGAGTCTGGTTTTTTACAACTCCTATTTACCGGATATTGCTTTTGAAGAACAGCAGGATAAAATTAGTGCCAAAGGATATTCAATGGGATATATAGGTAGTGTCATTTTGTTGATCATCAATTTATTGATGATTATGAAACCTAAACTTTTTGGTATTACGGGTACTGATGGAGAGGCTGCGATGAAAGCAATGCGTTATTCTTTTATTATGGTGGGAGTCTGGTGGATTTTATTTAGCCAGTATACTTATTATTACTTACCAAAAGGAAGTAAAGCTAGTGGACAAAAATTAACAAGAGCTGTTGTTTTTAATGGTTTTAAAGAGTTAAAGAAAGTTTGGGCTTTGCTAAAAGAAAATATTCCTTTAAGAAGATATTTAAGTGGATTTTTTGTTTCGAGTATGGCAGTACAAACCGTAATGCTTGTGGCTACTTATTTTGGAGCACAGGAAATTCAGTGGGCAACTAAAGAAGACAGTACGATCGGATTAATAAAATGTATTTTAATTATTCAGTTAGTTGCGGTTGTAGGAGCTGTTCTGACTTCCAGAGCTTCTGCTAAATTTGGAAACATTCCTACCTTAATTTTTATCAATAGTATTTGGGCTGTATTTTGTGCTTTGGCTTATTTTATCATTTTGCCTATGCATTTTTATGTTATGGCTACCGTCGCCGGATTTGTGATGGGAGGTATTCAGGCATTATCGCGTTCTACTTATTCAAAACTATTACCTGAGACAGAGGATACCGCTTCCTTCTTTAGTTTTTATGATGTAGCTGAGAAGATCGGAATTGTAATCGGAATGTGTGTTTACGGAATCATTGACCAAATAACAGGAAGTCCACGTGCCGCAATTGTAATTTTAGCCGTCTTTTTTGTTACTGCAATTTTCCTTTTAAGAAGAGTACCAAAAAAGGCACTTTAAGTAAGGATAGAAGTATAAAAAAATAACACGAATTGCACGAATTGTCACTAATTTGTTTGTGGAATTCATTTCACAAATAAGGTTAACGGATTAAAATTTATGTGAATATTATTTTAACACATAGATATAGTTAAAAATGCAGGGGAAGGCGTTTCACTTCAAATAAAACGCATATTACTATGTGAAAGAAATTTATTTCTTTTGTATCCTCTTTTGAGAATTAAAATCTATGTTTCTATGTGCTAAAAATTTTAGTGTTCCAATCATTAAAACATTGATTATAGCTTAGTAGGTGGACAGAAACATAAAAAAAATTCCATGAATTGACACTAATTTGTGTAAATTCGTGGAATTCGTGTTTTACTTCAATATTATTTAGACTTAAGCTGTGTATTGATTTTTGAAAGCATTTGCGCAGCATTTTCATTTTTAGGATTTAGCTCCAGCGATTTTGAATAATTTTCTTTGGCAGGACCCAATTGACCAATTGCTTCATAAATTTCGCCCAAACTGTCAAAAGCATTTGCTGAATTTGGATGTTCAGTGCAATTAAGTGTAAAGATCTGAACTGAAAGATCTGTTAGTTTATTACTGAATAAAGTGTATCCTAAAGTATTGAGATCATCTTCAAAATTATGACCAGGATATTTTAATCTTAATTTTTTAAACTCATCTAAAGCAGTTTCAAACGTATGCTCACTGAATAGTTCTATTAACTGCGTGTGCAGCGTTCTGATTTGCTCCAGAGTAAGATGTAAAAATCGGGTTGTATCCGTTGAACGGGTGATGGTTATGGCTTGTAATTTATTATTAAGTAAGTTAAAATGTATCTGATTGGGGTAATTATCAATTTTAAAAGTATTATTTCCCAAATAATACATTTTTGTTTTCTCGGTATCAAAATTTTCTTTTAAAAATGGAGAGCAGAGATAAAGTAAATTATCTTCTTCAATTATTTTAGACGTCCCCAATCCTTCATACCCGTAGAGAATTTCAGTATAATAACCTTTTATAGCTTCTTTTAAGTGGGATGGAATTGCGATAGGATGTGTTTTGATTGGTTTTGACCAGCCTAGTTTTGTGATAACTTCTTTTTCGATATAAGCCATTACAGGAAGCCTGTTGGGTTTGTCACCATTGGCTAAAACGGCAATCCCGTTGCCATTTTTCATTGTAGCGAGCAAATCGCCTCCGGTTCCGGTATTAGAACCATCATGAGAGAACCAGTCCAGATTTCCGTATCCCAAACTTCTCTGCCAGCCGTAACTCCAGCCACGGGGACCTTTCATGGTAACAATGTTTGTAACCTTAGTTGCCGCAGCTCTTGAAATTACTTTATTGCCTTTTCCTGCTAATGCTTTTTGCATTTCGATCGCAATTAAGGCCAAATCGGCTGGGGTAGACCACAATCCCGAAGGTGCAACCTGAGGAGTTATAGGGATTCCTGTTCGGATTATTTTTCCATTATGGTTATGTACCTTGGCAACATTGGTAAGAAAGCCATTTTCATTGGGCTGAAGCATTGTTGAATTTTGCAGCAGCAACGGATCAAGCAGATTTTCTTTTACAAGTTGTGCCAATGGCTTTTTGAAATGATTTTCGAGAGCACACTGAACAATTACATAACCGCCACCGCTGTATTGCCAGTCGGCTCCGGGTTTAAAAAGAAATTCAATAGGTTTTTTAGAGCGAGGTAATAATTTGCCTTGCAGACTCTGTTCAATAGTAGGGATCGAATCTCCCTGATAATAATCTTCAAAACCACTCTGACTTGTTCCACCAGTATGAGATAGCAGCTGTTTCCAGGTAACCGGGTTGTCTTTGGTGAAAGCACTGTTAGGCAATTGCCATGTTTTGAGGTCTTTTGAGATGGGAGCATCAAGGTTGATTAGTCCTTTTTCTTCCAGCATCGCACAAACGATAGCCACTATAGGTTTTGATATTGAGGCTGTAGAGAAAGCAGTATACTGATCGATTTTTTCCTCAGAATTTGCAGCTTTAACACCCCATTGACTCGTCCAGATTATTTGGTAGTTCTCAAAAACAGCAACACTTAATCCTTTAAGATTGTATTTTGACATCATTTCCGTGGTGCTGCTTTTTAAGCTGTCCAGAGATTCAATTTTAGAAGTTGTTGTTATTTGGGCAAAAGAGAAGGTACAGGAGAAAACCAGAAGCGAAACTAAAAGAGTTTGTTTCATTAGTTTTAATTTTGGATGAATACGGGTTTTAAAAGATAAAGCTCAATAATAAAAGAAGAATAGTGCTGTTTGTTTTTTGATTTGATGATGATAAAGTTCTTTTATTATTGAGCTTTTTTGAAATTATGCTTTTGAGATGCTTCCTGATCCCGAAACTTTTACGTCACGTTTTTCAGGATTTCCACTGTATCTAATATCCCCTGAACCCGAAACTCTCGCAGTTAAACTTTCAGTACAGTTCACGCGAATGTCGCCTGAACCCGAAATGGTTACATCTGTATTTTTTGATTTAAGATTCGCTGCATCGATATCTCCAGAACCTGATAATTTAGTAATAAAGTTAGCCGTATTTCCTTTTAAGTTTACATCTCCTGATCCGCTTAAATTTAACTCAAGATCAGTAGAGTTTACCGCCAGATTAAAGTTTCCAGAACCTGATAATTTTGCCAGGAATTTGTCGCTTTTGATAGGATCTTTGGATTGAACATCTCCCGAACCGGATAGCGTTAATGCCGATATGGTTTCAAAAGGAACTGTTACTTCAATCTTTTTGCCAAGGCTTGGTGAGAGGTTAACCCTCTTTTCAGTATAAACTTTTAAAACATTATCTTCGACTTCCACTTTTATGGCAGACAATAAATTTTGTTCTCCTTTTACTATAATTTTCCCCTCTTTTCCTGCCACTAAATCCACATCAAAAAAACCGGAAACCTTTATAGCGTTATATTCTGAAGTGGTTCTGGTTTCAGTAACTACATTGCCATTACCTTTTATTTTTTTGTTGGACCATTGTGCATTTGCAATAGAACTCAATAGAAGCGCACTGCAAACTAATAATTGAACTGATTTTTTCATTTTTTGGTTGTTTTAAGATTGTTATTTTTTAATTAATGCTGCATTGCCATAGCTGGTGGTTACTGCTATCTTGCTTTGCCCTTTTTTCTTGTTGAAACCACTTATCCTTTTAGAACTGCCCTTAGTTTCTGCTACCGAAGTATCTAATGAATTGTCGTATTTGATACTTCCGTATCTGGTATTGATATCAAAATCAAAAGCAAGATTAGAGCTGTATCCCAGTGATACATTGGTATAATTGCTGGTGATGTTTACATTTTTTTGTTTTTCAGTAAGCGTTTCCACATTTATTTTTGAATAATCAGTGTCGATATTCAGATTACCTAATAAATCTCCAACAGAAACACTTAAATAATTTCCGGAACCTGTCAGAGAGTTGATTTTTTGCAGCTTAAAAGTACAGTAATTACTATCGTATTTGATGTTTTGGCCTTCCTGAAGGATATACAAATCAGTATAATTGGCATCTATCGTTAAATTTCCGGACTCGTTTATCTTTAAGTTCGAGTAACGCGCTTCAATAGCTCCGCTTTTGATGTAATCAATGGTAGAGTTCTGACAATACCCCAGTTCAATTCGATTGTTTGAACCGTTTAGTTTTCCTAACACTATTTTACCATATTTGCAGGTAATATCAGTGGTAGATTCCAAGGTTAAAGTAGTGATATTTCCGTACTTATTATTAAGTTTTACAGTTCCGTTTTTAGGAATTTTAATCACATAATTAATTTCGAAAAAATTAGCACTTCCTCTACTTTTTAAAGACGAATTGCCAATATTTGTAACGGCAGTAACCATCGATTTAAGAGCGGTAATGTCTACGTCAATACTGTTGAGCTTTGCGTTAACCCAATCTTCATTGTTGCTGGTAACCTTAATGGTAATGTCAATGTCAATTTTATCCTCATTCCAGGTACTGACTGTAATGTCACCGTATTTGTTATCAATATCAATACCTGCGTTCGAATTTACGATGTAGGTTTTTTTAATGTTCTTTTGCTTAGTACTGTAATTATCGTCATTTGAGAATCCTAAAAAAGGAAGCAAAAGAAATAGGATGAGTATTTTATAATGTTTTTTCATGTGTAGTGTTATTTTTAAAATTTTCATTTTCTTCAATTCGTTGTAAAACAGTTTGTAAAAAGGAAATTCGGGTTTCCAGATTACTGATCATGGCATAAATAATTTGTTTGTTTTCGCCATTTTTCTGCAATTCGTTTATAATTTTTGCATAATCGGCATCGAACACCTTCATTTGCTTTAAGGCGTCACTGATAATCTGTTCATTTTCAGGAGAACTTTTTTCTTTTAATTTAACTAGCTCATTATCGATTAAAATACTAAATATCGAATCGGTTCTTTGGGCTTCCTTCGAAGCAAACTTATACTGTTTAGGTTCGTGGTAACTGTTGTAAAATAAAGAGACACTCAACAGTACCACAATTGAAGCAGCAATTGCCCAAACCGTATGATTTTTCTTTTTAGGTTGTTTTTGGTTTAATTTATTTAAGAAATTCAGCTGATGGTCGGAACTTAGTTCCTCTACATCCCATTGATTCTCAAATTTTTTAAATAATTGATCTAAATCGTCATTTTCCTTTTTCATATTTCCTCTAATTTTTTTCGTAAACTTTCTTTTGCTCTGCTTAGCGTTGTTCGGCAATTAGCGTAACTAATGTTTAAAATTTCGCTAATTTCTTCCTGATCGTAACCCTCAATATAAAACAGGGTTAAAACCATCCGGTAATTGTCTTTCAGGTTTGAAATTGTATCTAAGACCTGTTTCACTTTAAGCGAATTCATGTCGATGTTTTCGCTAAAAAAACTGTCGTTTTCCTCTATTTTGTAAAGGGTCTTGTTTAAATCTTCTGCCTGGAAAGCATTATTCTTTTTATAAAAATCAATACTGTAATTGATAATTATTCTTTTTAACCACGCACCAAATGCTACTTCTTGTTTATAGTCATTGATTTTTGTAAAAGCCTTTAGAAAACCTTCCTGCATGACGTCTTGCGCAAAATGTTCATCTTTCACAATGCGGAATGCCACATTGTACATAGCTTTACAATAACGATTGTAAACTTCAAACTGAGCTTTTTGGTTGTTCTCCTTACAAAGCGTGATTAATTCTTCGATATTCTGATTATTTATACTCAAGTAATGGTTGCTAGTTTTTAATAATGACTTTACTTTTTTTGGTTTGTTACACTTTTGATAAAATTAATTTTATTTTTTTTCAAAATACTTCTCTTTCTTGTATTATTTGGCTCTTGTGGCTTAATTTCAAAACAGTCTTTTTTGGTTTTGGCATAATGATTGTCTATTTTTACGGCTTATCATGTAAACGAAAGACTTTACATATTTATAGTAGAAACTACCGTATGTACAGTTATATTTACGGCTGGTATGAAATATTTAATGACAAAACGACTTATATACTATTATGTCAAACCATAAAATACTTACAATTGACAATCTGTCACTTCAGGAATTTGATTCAGAGGCAGATTTGATTCCATTATTAACTCCGGAAGATGAAGAGGAAATGAACAACGAGGAGCTTCCGCTCTCGTTGCCAATTTTGCCGTTGCGCAATACCGTTTTATTTCCGGGAGTTGTGATTCCAATTTCAGCAGGAAGAGACAAATCAATCAAATTAATTAATGATGCCAATGCCGGCGGAAAAATTATTGGTGTAGTTTCTCAGATTAATGAAGAAGACGAAGATCCGTCCAAAGATGATATTCATAAAATTGGAACCGTAGCCAGAATACTTCGCGTTTTAAAAATGCCTGATGGAAACGTAACTGTAATTTTACAGGGTAAAAAACGCTTTGAAATTGATGAAGTGGTTTCCGAAGAACCTTATATCACTGCTACGATCAAAGAAGTTTCGGAAGAACGTCCGGCAGAAGATGATACGGAGTTTAAAGCAATTTTAGATTCTGTAAAAGAACTGGCAATTCAAATTATAAAAGAGAGTCCGAACATTCCGTCAGAAGCTACTTTTGCGATTAAAAACATTGAAAGCCAATCGTTCTTGATCAACTTTGTTTCTTCTAATATGAACTTGTCTGTAAAAGAGAAGCAAGGTTTGTTGTCTATAAATGGATTGAAAGATCGTGCTCTTGAAACTTTGCGTTATATGAACGTTGAGCTGCAAAAATTAGAATTGAAAAATGACATTCAGTCAAAAGTTCGTTTTGATTTAGACCAGCAACAGCGTGAATATTTCTTGCACCAGCAAATGAAAACCATTCAGGAAGAATTGGGAGGCGTTTCGCAGGAGGAAGAAATGGACGAAATGGGGCAGAAGGCCAAAGCTAAAAAGTGGGACGAGAAAACGCAGAAACATTTCGAGAAAGAACTGTCTAAAATGCGTAGAATGAACCCACAATCACCTGATTTTGGAATTCAGCGCAACTATTTGGAATTATTTTTAGAATTGCCCTGGGGCGAGTATTCTAAAGATAAATTCGATTTGAAACATGCACAGAAAGTATTAGATAAAGATCATTTTGGACTTGAAGAAGTAAAGAAAAGAATGATTGAACATTTGGCCGTATTGAAACTTCGTAACGATATGAGGTCGCCAATTATATGTTTAACAGGGCCTCCGGGAGTTGGTAAAACTTCTATTGGACGTTCTGTTGCCGAAGCTTTAGGACGTGAATATGTACGTATCTCTTTAGGTGGTTTACGTGATGAAGCTGAAATCCGCGGACACAGAAAAACATATATCGGTGCGATGCCGGGACGAATCATTCAAAGTTTGAAAAAAGCGGGAACTTCAAATCCTGTCTTTATTCTGGATGAGATTGATAAATTGTCAAGTGGTAACAGTGGAGACCCTTCCTCTGCCTTATTGGAAGTATTAGATCCCGAACAAAACAATGCTTTTTATGATAATTTCCTTGAAATGGGATATGATTTGTCTAAGGTAATGTTTATTGCAACTTCAAACAATATGTCAGCCATTCAGCCAGCTTTGCGTGACAGAATGGAAGTGATTAAAATGTCCGGTTACACTATTGAAGAAAAAGTGGAAATTGCCAAAAGACACCTTTTCCCAAAACAATTAGAAGCGCATGGATTAACTACTAAAGATTTGACTATTGGTAAAAAGCAATTGGAAAAAATTGTAGAAGGATATACACGTGAATCCGGAGTTCGTAACCTTGAAACTAAAATTGCTCAGGTAATTCGTAATGCAGCAAAATCAGTTGCAATGGAAGAGGAGTACAATAAAAAAGTTACCGACGAAGATATCGTTAAAGTTTTGGGTGTACCAAGACTAGAGCGTGATAAATATGAAAACAATGATATTGCCGGAGTTGTTACAGGTTTGGCCTGGACAAGTGTTGGTGGAGATATTTTGTTTATAGAGTCTTTAATTTCTGAAGGAAAAGGAGCTTTGACTATTACCGGAAACCTTGGTAATGTCATGAAAGAATCGGCTACTATTGCATTAGAATACATTAAAGCCAATGCTAAAAAACTAGGTCTGAGTGTTGAATTGTTTCAAAAATATAACATTCACTTACACGTGCCGGAAGGAGCAACGCCAAAAGACGGACCAAGTGCCGGTATTGCAATGTTAACTTCTTTAGTTTCGTTACTGACACAAAAGAAAGTAAAGAAGAGCCTGGCTATGACAGGAGAAATTACATTGCGTGGTAAAGTTTTACCGGTAGGTGGAATTAAAGAGAAAATCCTTGCAGCAAAAAGAGCAAATATTAAAGAAATCATCTTATGTCATGAAAATAAAAGTGATATTGATGAAATTAAAGAAGAATATTTAGAAGGACTTACTTTTCATTATGTAAAAGAAATGAGCGAAGTTCTGGCTTTGGCCTTGACCGATCAGAATGTTAAAAACGCGAAAACGCTGAAGTAAAGTTAAAAAAATCCAAAATTTAAATTCCAAATTCCAATCTGATACTTCAGTTTTGGAATTTGGAATTTTTTTATTGAAATTTAATCAGAACTCTCAGATTGGAATTTGGAATTTTATTATTGTAATTTATTTTTATCGTATTTTATTTTTATAAATGATATAATTTTATCTTCGCACTTGCGTTATCCCTCTATAGGATCGCCCAAAAAGAATGTTAAAACAATTTGTTTTATTTTTATTAGTATCGATTTGCTCCATTAGTTATGGGCAAATAGGAGGGCGCTACACCTATCAGTTTTTAAATTTAACAACCTCGCCGAGACAGGCGGCATTAGGAGGTAAAACGATAACGATTTACGATGAAGATGTTAATCAGGCTATGTCTAATCCGGCAGCTTTGAATGAAGACATGGACAATCATCTTGCGATGAATTATGGAAGTTATTACGGAGAAGCTTCTTATGGAACTGCTTCGTACGCTTATACTTACGACAGACATGTGCAGACGTTTTATGCAGGAGTAAGTTATGTTAATTATGGTTCATTTGAAGGTTATGATGAAAACGGACAGGCTACCTCAAATTTTACGGGGAGTGAGGGCGCACTTTCATTGGGGTACGCTTACAATGTTCCGTTCACCGATTTGCATATAGGTGCAAATATGAAGTTAGTGACTTCAACGTTAGAGAGTTATAATTCAATAGGAGGTGCAATTGATTTAGGTTTTTTGTATGTAATTGAAAAAAATGACGTAAATTTGGCTTTAGTAATACGCAATATTGGTACACAATTTACCACGTATTCAGGAATTAAAGAAAATTTACCATTTGAAATCGTGGCAGGAGTTTCGCAGGAATTAGAGCATGTGCCCCTTCGCTGGCATCTTTCATTAGAAAATTTGCAACAGTGGAATATCTCTTTTTCGAATCCCGTTCGTGGAGAAACCGGCATCGATGGATCAACAAGTAAAGAGAAAGTTTCGTTTGTCAATAACGCTTTGAGGCATGTGGTTTTTGGAGTAGAACTTTTTCCAAAAAAAGCATTTAATTTGCGTTTAGGATATAATTTTAGAAGGGGAGAAGAATTACGGGTGAATGAACAGCGTAATTTTTCAGGGGTTTCGGTAGGATTTGGTTTAAAAATGAATAGATTAAAATTTAATTATTCGTATTCCAGATATACATTGGCAGCAAATACAAGTCTTTTTGGTCTAATTTTAAATTTTCAATAATGATATGAAAATACTTAGTTTGTTTTTATTTTTAACGGTAGGTGTTTTAACGGGTGCGAAACATTACTATAAAAATGAAACTACTATTTCCAGCCTGGAAGTAGAGCGGATCAATACCAGAGTAAGCGAAATTAAAAACATGATTAGTATTGACTCTAAATACAATACTAAAATTGCTTTTTTCGTTGATATGAGAATACCATCGGGTAAAAATCGTTTTTTTGTTTACGATCTGGTAAACAATAAAATTATAGATCAGGGCCTTGTAGCACATGGTTCGGGATCTGAAACAGGTGTGAAAGGCAGCTTGAGATTCAGTAACACCCCTAATTCGAATTGTACTGCATTAGGGCGCTATGTGATTCAAAAATGTTACAAAGGAATTTTCGGAAAGGCATATAAATTAAATGGTCTGGATGAAACCAATAACAATGCTTTAAAAAGAGCGATTGTATTGCATTATTACTCAGCAGTTCCTTATGAAGAACAAGATTACTACATTAGCAACAGTCATGGCTGTCCGATGGTAAACGAACAATTCTTCAAACGACTCGAAAAATATATAAGTTGTTCTAAGTCAAATATTATCCTGGATGTTTATTATTAGAAAACTTAGAATATAATTTTAATGAACTTAAATCATAATATTGCTGTTGTTTTTTCTTCAACAGCATTTTTTTTGCTCTGATTTTTATTCCATTTTAAATTTCCACATTGTATCAATATCATTCTATGAAAAAAATCCTTTTTATTTTTCTTGCTGTAATCCTGTTTTTTGTTGGTTATAAGGTTATTAAGAAAGAGAAGGCAGCTCCTTTGTTAGTAGCAAGTACAATTGATAGCAAAAAAATCAATGAAATTAGGAAAGTTATAAAGAGCGATTCAAAATACAATGATAGATATGCTTTTTTTATTGATATGAAAATTCCCTCAGGCAAGAACCGCTTTTTTGTATACGATCTAAAAGCCAATAAAATTATTGATAAAGGATTAGTAGCTCATGGTTCGGGGTCAGAGACCCAAATAAAAGGTAAGTTAAAATTTAGTAATGTTCCTAATTCGCTCAGCACTTCATTAGGGAAATACGCTATTGGTGAGCATTATAACGGAAAGTTTGGTAAGGCCTACAAATTATATGGATTGGATACCACAAATTCGAACGCATTTGATCGTGATATTGTTTTTCATTATTATTTTGATGTTCCGTATGAAGAGCAAAATGGATATATTTGCAACAGTTATGGATGCCCGATGGTGAACAAGAAATATTTTGAAAGAGTGGCAAAAATAATTGATAATTCCGGATCCGATATTGTGATGAGTATTTACTATTAAAACCGGATTGGAACAGTAAATAAGTTTAAATTTAAAAATAAAAAAATTGAAAAAAATTACCATTGCAATTGATGGATTCTCCTCAACAGGAAAGAGTACTTTGGCAAAACAATTGGCGAAAGAGCTGGAATATGTTTATGTTGATACCGGAGCAATGTACCGTGCGGTGGCACACTTTGCCATGCAGCATCAGCTTATTGCAGCAGATTTTTTTGATAAGGCAGCACTTATAGCAGCTTTGCCAAACATTCAGTTAGAGTTTAAATTCAACGCTGATCTGGGTTTTGCTGAGATGTATCTTAATGGCGAAAATGTGGAAAAACAAATCAGAACCATTGAGGTTTCTAATTTTGTGAGTAAAGTTGCCGAGGTTTCTGAAGTGCGTTCTAAATTGGTAGAGCAGCAACAGGAAATGGGGAAAAACAAAGCAATAGTGATGGATGGAAGAGACATTGGTACCGTAGTTTTTCCTAATGCCGAGCTTAAAGTTTTCATGACTGCCAGCGCCGAGACCCGTGCACAAAGACGTTTTGACGAATTACAGCAAAAAGGAGACAACGTTTCCTATGAAGACGTCTTGAAAAATGTAGTTGAAAGAGATTATATTGATACACACCGCGAAGATTCACCTTTAATCATTGCCGATGATGCGATAGAAATAGATAATTCTTACTTAAACAGGGAAGAACAATTTGATGCAGTTCTGGAATTAGTAAAGGATGTTGTTAAAACAGTTTAATTTTTTGTAGATATCATTTTTAATGGTAGTTTTACCGCTTTATTTATTTAAAGACAATTTCATCGTATGGGAATTAAAAATAGGTTGATTATAATGAGCTTTCTTCAATTTTTTGTTTGGGGAGCCTGGCTTATAACAATTGGAAATTATTGGTTTGGAACTAAAAATTGGGAAGGAACCCAGTTTGGTCTTGTTTTCGGAACCATGGGAATTGCTTCTTTATTCATGCCCACTTTAACCGGAATTATTGCAGACAGATGGATTAATGCAGAAAAACTGTATGGTGTACTGCACATTCTTTATGCCGTAGTTTTATTTGGTATCGCACATGTTACAACACCTGATAATTTTATATATGTAATGTTTATTGCAATGTGCTGTTACATGCCTACAATTGCTTTGAGCAATTCTATTTCGTATACTTCGCTTAAGCTCAATAATAAAAACATTGTAAAAGATTTTCCACCTATCCGTGTTTGGGGAACGATTGGTTTTATTGCTGCAATGTGGATCACTAATTTAAGCGGAAGCAAAGCAACAGAATACCAGTTTTATATCGCCGGAGTTGGTGCATTAATTCTTGGATTTTATGCCTTTACATTGCCTAAATGCCAGCCACAACGTTTGACTAAAGAAGATGCTTCACTGGTAGAAACTCTAGGACTAGAGGCCTTTAAATTATTTGGAAACTACAAAATGGCTTTGTTCTTTGTATTCTCTATGTTTTTAGGAGGAGCTTTACAATTGACGAATGCCTACGGAGATGTATTTTTAGACGAATTCAAGCATTTTCCTAAATATGCAGATTCTTTCGTGATCAAATATTCGACTATAATCATGTCGATCTCTCAGGTATCTGAAACCTTATTTATTCTGGCAATTCCATTTTTCTTAAGACGTTTTGGAATCAAACAGGTAATGTTAATTAGTATGCTGGCATGGGTACTTCGTTTTGGATTATTTGGATTTGGAGATCCTGTAGGCGGTTTGTGGATGATTATTTTATCTTGTATCGTTTACGGAATGGCATTTGATTTCTTTAACATCTCAGGTTCTTTATTCGTTGAAAGCAATACAGATTCTAAAATACGTTCATCTGCGCAGGGATTATTCATGATGATGACTAATGGTGTTGGAGCAGTTTTAGGAAGCTTGACTTCCGGTTGGGCTATTGACCGTTTCTTTACCAAATCATTCACGAATACTACCGAGTTGGCAGGATTTTTACAAACAGACAGTACAAATTCAAAAATGCTGGAATTTGTGAAAGGACAGGGTAATTCGATTTCGGCGGACGGAATTTTTACAAATCCAATTTTAATGAAAGACTGGCATCATATCTGGTTGTCATTTGCAGCTTATGCCTTAGTAATTGCGATTGCTTTTGCTATTTTATTCAAACACAAACATGACCCAAAAGAAATAGAGAATTTGAGTCATTAAAAATATAAGACACCGTTTACAATCCCGTTTTCATCAATTGAAAACGGGATTTTTTTTTGAAATAACCTGTAGCCATTAATTGACTTCGATACGATTAAATTGAAACAGATCATTATTTGCCGATTTTACGGTAATATAATATTCACCAATAGGTAAATCTGTTTCAATTTTACCATCCTTTTGAACAATTAGAGTAGATTGCAGCGGAATTAATAAATCTGCGTTTTTAGTTGCATTATATTCCTCTAATAAGAAAACATCAACCAATAGTTCTTCGTTTTTAAATTGTGAAAATCTCAGGTCTTTCAGGCTAACCTTTTTGAAAGTCTTATCCGGGTAAACCGATTGCAGGTTGGCTTCAAGGTTATTGATTACAAAATAATCAGCACTTGATTTCATTAAAGTATCTTTTGCAAATACAGCTTTAGGAAGTAAAATTAGTTTTTCTTTTGTGTTCATCATAACAGTTTCCTGATTGATGGTAACGGGATCTATGTTAGAGTATTCTTTTAAATAATTGGCCATAAAACGCTTTTTCCCATTTTCTTCCAGATGACCATGACCTACATAAATAAAAATTTTAGCTTTTGGATCTTTCTCTAATATTTTCATGACATTTTTGGCTTGTCCTATTTCTCTATCTATTTTCTGATCGGCGTTTTCATGTCCGACAAGAGTAAATCCCATAGCATTTGCTTTTCTTACGAAATGACCAAAATAAGGGTCTTTGATATAAAATCCATTTTTGGCATTTGGAATGGGAGCGGTATTAGTACCATAATTAGGTGTAAAGGTTTCCATAGAAATTACAGTGAATCCTTTTTGTTTCAAGACGTCAAGAAGATTTAGAGCAAACAATCGATGTTTGGGATAAAAATGGTCCTCATTGAGTATAATAATCTGATTGTTGTTAGCGAGATCTGCAATTGCTGCAATCACAGCTTCCTCTTTTTTGACTTCATTTTTTGATAGTGAGTTTAGAACAGTGTGATTAAAATTACTCTTATCACTTTCATATTTCTTAATCAGTAAATTATATTCTTTATTGTTGCCTATATAAGAATTGATCGTTAAGTACAAAGGGTCTTTGAACATTATTTTTTTTGGATCTTTTATAGGAGCCAGCTTTATTTTATCTCTTCCCTGCAGGTAATTTTTATGAGGCTCATAGGTATAATAATTAAAAAGGTGCATATAAGACAGTTTATTCAAAGAGGTACTGTCTAGATGGACCCTTCGGATATTTTCGTTAGCCTTTTCCAAATGATTCGTATTCACGGGCATTCGCGTAAGTGAAATGACTTTTTTTGCTCCTTTTTGTTTTTCAAAAATTATAATACCATTGATACTGTCATTTCGAACCAGTTTTTCATGAGTAATTGTATCAATTGGTTTTTCAATCTTTTCAAAGAAATAGTAGCTTTCTAAATTTTGATTTGTTTTGTAACTAAGTATTGCCTTTGCAGAAGAAATATCTTTAAAATCCCCAATACTTTTTCGTAGTGTACTTTTATTAAGCTTAGAAAGATCTTCATAACTCACATTTTCCGGGATGTCGATGGAAACATCCAATAATGAATTGTAAAACAAATCGCCTTTGTTTCTTTCTCCGACGATATAATTGTGTTGGACAAGATTCTGATGAGTGGGTTTGCATCCGATGAGTGCTAAAAAACAGCTTGCAGAACAGTAAGATTTTTGAAATCTGACAGGAATTAATTTTATCATAGTTTTAGAAGTATAGAATAACAAATGTAAGACAAATCTCCTTTGTTTTTTTTCCGGTGATATAATTGTATTGAGTAATATTCTGATGAAGGATTTTGCACCCGATGAGTGCTAAAAAACAGCTTTCATAACAGCAATAGTTTAAAATCTGACAGGAATTAATTTGATCATAGTTAGAAAGTATAGAATAACAAATATCACTGCTTTCTCAGGGTTTGAATGCTGGTTTATTATCGTAAACCTGTATTATATTAACCCGTTGAGACAATTAATTTTAAAATGCCTCGTGATTCTAATTCTATTTTGATATTAAACATTATTACAACTAACTGATAATGGTGATTAACTTTTAGAGCTGGTGATAAAATTGTACAGGAAAATTGTTTACATGTACAATTTGTCTTACTTTATTTAGGAATATCTTTGCTATTGTAATGAAGAAACAAAGTAATGTAATACGTAAAACCATGAGAAATAATAGTACCGGATTGGCAGTTTTTTTTATTGCAGCATTAGGTTTTATACCTGTAAAAGCGCAAGTTAAGGAGGAAAAGCCTCTTTTTCATTACTCTGTAATGGATGCGATGCGTAATGGTGTTTATTCGGGTGAACTTACGATTGGAGAACTTGCCAAAAAAGGAAATTTCGGAATTGGTACTTACAATTATTTAGATGGTGAAATGATTGCACTGGATGGTATTTTTTATCGGGTAGATGCTTCCGGAGAGGTTGGGGTTGCAACAAACAGCCGTAAAATACCATTTGGTTCAGTTGCTTTCTTTAAAGCTGATATGCAGTTTGAACTTACCCGTATAAAAGATATCGAAGAACTGCAGAATGAGGTGATAAAAAGACTTCCTTCTACTAATAAACCTTATGCCGTTCGTATAGAATGTGAATTTGAAACCATTACAGTAGGTGGTGCCAGACGTCTAGATGAAAATGATACTACCGGATTGGCGGAACTCATGAAAACAAGACCTTTGTATCCAAGAGAATATATCTCGGGGACTATGGTTGGTTTTTACAATCCTCCATATTTCTCAGCCATAGATTTATCTCCGTTTCATTTTCATTTTATTTCCAGAGACCACAAATATGGCGGACATCTGATTTCCGGAAAATTAAGGACAGTAACTATAAAAGTCAGCATAGACGAAAAACCGGGTTATGAGGTTATTTTGCCCCAGCAGAATAAAGTTTTTAACAAACCCTGGACAAAGCAAGACGGTGTTAAAAGCTCTTACTAAAAGAGTGCCGGTATAAACCGCTTTATTATTTAAAATTCAACAAACATGACAAAATTAAAATTAGCAATTTCTGCAATGATCTTGCTCGCTACTGCTATGACAGCACAGCAAACGAAAGAAATTCAGCATCTAAAATTTGATAATTTGGGATGGGAGCAACTAGGCGATAAATTACAACGCAAATATGTGTATGGAGAACAGGGCATGCTGGCGCTGTTTAAGATGGACAAGGGGGCAAAAGTACCTTTGCATCAGCATCCAAACGAACAAACGACTTATATTACAAAAGGAAGTGTAAAAGTGAGCATGCAAGGCAAAGATTATGTTGTTAGTGCGGGTGAGGTATTGATTATTCCGGGGAATATTCCTCATCAGTTTGAGTGTTTGGAAGACGGTACTTTAGATATAGATTTTTTTGCTCCGCCACGTAAAGACTGGATAGAAGGTACTGCCAGTTATTTTGGAAACACAAACAAAACAGCTACTGCTCTTGAGGTGGTTGCCGCTATGGACATACGTCCGGGTGATGTGGCTGTATCGGCAGAAGGCAGGATCTTTGCAACCATACATCCGCTGGGCAATCAAAAAACGCAACTGGTTGAGATTGTGAACGGAAAGGCTGTTCCGTATCCTTCTGTTTCTTATCAAAAGAATGGTGCAAAACCAAGCGATGCCAAATTTGATGCAATGTTGGGATTAATCTTTGATAAAAACAATCAACTTTGGGTAACAGATATGGGACTTGAACTTGGAAAATCCAGACTTTGGGCTTTTGATATTAGTAAGAATAAGGTAGTACAAAAGATCGAATTACCTCAAACAATAGCTCCAAAAGGTACTTTTACACAAGATGTTGCCATCGACGAAAAAAATGGTTTTGCTTATCTGGCGGATATTGCCAATCCGGGAATCATCGTATTGAATCTAAAATCCAAAAAAGCACGTCGCTTTAGCGGACATGCTTCTTTACAGGCAGAAGATAAAGACATGATTATTGACGGTAAAGTGACTTATTTTGGAGGGAAACCCGCCCGCGTTGCCATTGATCCCATTACACTTTCGCATGACAGAGAGACAATCTTTTTTGGAGCAATGAACGGAACTTCGTGGTATAATGTACCTGCCAGATTATTTAGAGAAGGAAAAAGTGATGCCGAAATTAGCAGCGCCATAAAAAAAGCGGGCAACAAACCTTTTAGCGATGGAGCTTTGACAGATGAAGAAGGAAATCATTATTTTACTAATCTTCAGGAACATGCCATAACAAAATTGGATGCTACGGGTAAATTGACTACTATTGTACAGGATGCTCAAAAATTGCAGTGGCCGGATAATGTATATAAAGGTCCTAACGGGTGGATGTATATTTCAGTAAATCAGCTTAATAGCACTCCTGCATTTACCGGTGCAGACGATCAGGGAAAACCACCTTATTATATTTTTCGTTTTAAGCCGTAAAAGCTCCGATTTAACTCAATACCAGTATTAAATGTTTACATTCTTCAGGGTTTCAACAAGTATCGCTATAATAGGTTTCTTTGTGCTTAGCTTAGTTACATTGAGTGATGTTTTCATTCATGATAATCAACTGTTTTTTCAGGTATTGACTATTAGTACGGCCGTTATTTTTGCCACTGTAGGTCTTGTTGGAATTGTGATTTATAAAAATTTTAAAAATATCTGGCAATATACATCAAAAGAAGAGCAACACCATTTTGCTCCTATTTCTGTGCGAAGGTTGCTGATGGTCTTTGGTTTTATTGCATTAGTAGTTGCTTTATTTTGCTTTATACTTTGCATTGGATTAATAGGTAGAATGCAGGATGGAATGGCTTTATTCGGTTAGAATAAACAAAGTTTTAAAAAATAGGTTCGTTAGCCTCTACAAAAACACATTATGCAGTAAGCGCATAATGTGTTTTTTATTTGAGATTTGTATGTTCGTGATAGGGATATAATTAAAGTTTGTTTTACCAGATATTACCTCAATGCATCCAGTTATTACACGGATGGTCTAAATTCTTAAAATTTTAGGCAGCTAGTTGCAATTGGATTACATTTGTAAGGTTAGTAGTATGTATTTAGGTTTGTTCGACTGCGATGAATTAATAGGATAAGAAACACATTTGAAGCATTCAGCCATAAGCATAAAAGAACTATATCATGGGATTTAGTTTTAAGATTAAAATAATTTAACCAGTAAACCAAAGTAACTATTAACATTTAACCATTTTTGAGAGGGGAGTAAATCCCCTCTTTTTTTGTTTTATAAATTTTAGCGGCAAGTTAAATTTGAGGGTTGTAAAGTTTAGTTTTCTCGTAGATTTGAGTGTTTTTTTTCGTTTTGTGGTTATTCCTATTTCTTAGATCATTACTAAATGTCTTGGACTGATAATAATTATTCTATTTATTAATGATATTGGCTCGTCAAGCTTTTGAGGCGCAGTTATAAACAAAAGATTATTGTGCTTTATTTTGTGCTAGCTTTCGCCCTTAGAGGGCTTAAAGAGTCATCATTATTATTCTGGGTGCGTCGTACCATGTTATTGCTAAGGTTCTTTCAGAGCGATAGATCTTGAATATTTAAAACTTTGAGACTAAGCTGTACACCATCTTATAATAGAGGATTTTAGAAAGCTGTAAGAACTTTTAGTTAAAGCAAAAGTATTATATCGCTATACCTAAACCCATTTTACAGTAAAGAGAACAATGTTTTCCAATCTTTTTAATCTGTGGCTTTATCTCAATGCGTACGCAATTTGCTTATGTTGAATATTTTTTTGCAGATTTTTATATTTTTCTACATACTTTCTAGTGAGACAATATTCCAGATTTGTCATTAAAACGACCAGTTATTTCACAGATGGTGCAGTTATTGAAAGTTGACTGTATATCTCAAATCATCATCTTAAATTTGTAATCAGAAAAATAAGAAGTCTTATCAAACTGGTTTAAAGAATTGAAGAAGAAGCCGTTTATTTAAATAATTGAATAGACAGTCATTAAAAAATGAAATATTTTTTTAATATAATTTAGTTGGTTTTTTGTGAAATTTTGAATTGTAAAAGTGTTTTTGGAAGAATTTTTTTGCGAAGTCTTTAGCCAGTTTGATATTTTTTTTATTGTTCTAAAAGATAAATTGACAAAAAATTGTACAGGATAAATGGGGTAATGCCGCAGAATAAAGCAACAGGTGCGTAACATTGCCTCAACCTGTATGATTAAGTTCTAAAAGGTTGTTTTTTTAACTATGACAAAGCAGGCAAACAAAAATCAGATCTCAAGTATGCTTTTTAAGTTATCAAGTCTTCTTCTGGCGATAGGAAGTTTTGCTCCATTAGACATTTCACAGTAGTAGCCCTGTTTTTTATTAATTTTTGCAATATGATTTACATTAACAATATAAGAGTGGTGAATTCTAAAAAAAATAGTCTTGTCGAGCATTGCATTATATTCACCAATGTTTTTACTTGAAACATGTTCTATATTATTATCGAGGAAAAAAGTGGTATACCTCCCGTCTGATTTGCAAAACAGGATATCTTCTTTTCTCATAATGACCATTTTGTCTAATGAGTTAATGGTCAAATGTTCATTGCTGGCTACATCAGAAGTGGAGGGGTGTATTAAAGATTCAGATTTTGATGGCAATGTTACCACTTCATGAACAGGTTCAGGTTTCTGTTTTAAAAAATGATTAAATTGTTCTTTTTCATTCAGTTTCATGATGACCTTATTGGTGGCGAGTACAATGTCATCAATAATGATAGGTTTTATGATATAATCAATAGCATTGTATTTAAAGGCTTTTAACGCATAATCATTATAAGCTGTGACAAATATGATTTCAATTTCTGAAAAATCGATGCGGTCTAAAATTTCAAAAGCGTTTTTTTCATGCAGTTGTATGTCCAGATAGACTACCTGAGGAGATAACTTATTGATTAATTTTATAGAATCTTCGACATTACTGGCTTCACCAATAATATTAATTAAGGGACAGAATTTAGTCAGGAAATATTTTAATAATTCCAGATTTTGAAAATCATCGTCAACTAGTATGGCATTGATTTTAGATATCATATCTTTATAACAAATTATTTTTTAGTCAGTTTTTTTTGATTTTATAATATTACAAAAAAAATAGTAACATGAAACAATTTTTAATCGTTTTAATTTTATTAATTTCTACGAGTGTTCAGGCGCAGTTTCGCAATCATTTTGTGATTATGGATTCGCGAAACGGACTGAAATCTGATTATGTTTATAGCGTGAGTGAAGGTTTGCAACATAATATTTGGATTGCGACAAACAATGGAATGACCCGGTTTAATGGGAGTACTTTTAAAAATTTCTCGATTGAGAATGGTTTAAACTCGAATGATATAATGTATTCCCGAATCGATTCAAAAAACAGAATCTGGGTTTGCGATTATTATTATGGACTAAATTATATAAAAGGCCATCAGGTTTATTACATTAAAGCTGCCAGAAAAATTCCGGGGCTTTTTTTTTGTTTTGAGAAAAAAGGAAGCATCTACTTCAGTTCGGTAACCAATGGAGAATGTTACGTGCTCACTCCCGGTAACTCTTTTATACCCTATAAACCCAAAAAGAAAGATACTGAAATTCACAAATATGATAAGAAAACGGATACGTATTACGGTTACGATCGTTTTTTTAAGAGACATTTTGTTATAGAATCAGGAAACAAGTTCAGGTTAAAACCTTTTTACAAAGTCAATGCGAATAATATTGATTTGCGTCGTTTTGGCTTATTTACCCAATCTGCAAAAGTAGATTCAAGCAGCCAGAAACAACTTTACAATTTCTATTATAATAAAATGGATTATCTCATTGACAATCTAAAACAAATAGCTCCTTTTTATACTGCTAAAGATACGCTGAAACAACATTTAGCTGCAGGTGCTATTCAAAACAAGAGTGGTTCAGGATTTACAAATGTTGGCAATTTAATCCATCTCAATGGTAAAGAATTTAAATCGGTTTTTATTGATTCGGGCAAGAATTTTTGGTTGATTGATGATAAAAACAGATTGTATTTTGTCAAATACAGTGGTCTCGAAATTATGAACAAGGTAAATTACAGCCTGTTTGGTTCCAATGATATTTTTATTAAAAAAAGCCGTTTAGAAGGTAATAAACTCTACTTTATCGCTAATTCTAATTTATTTGGAGTGATGGATATCACAAATTATGAAGTGAAAATTATCCGGAAGTTCGAAGAGAAGCTCTTTAATTTGTTTAGTTCGGGAGATAAAATTTGTCTGATCAGCGACAAAGGCAAGTATTTTTATGATACTTCGGGTGATCATTTTAGTTTTGTAAAAATTCATGCCAAACTCAATTTAGAACAAACATTTGTAGATGATGAAAGCAACTTATTTGCCATTAAGGAGAATTTTATAGAGAGTGAGCACAACGACAAAATTACATTTGATTTTACCGACATACGTTTCAAACATTTTTGTCTGAATCATAATTTAGCTGTGGTTGGTAACGAAGAAATGGTTGCTTCCTATAATTTTAGTACCAAAGCGAAAAACAAAAATACGAGCATAAAACAAGCCAGTTTTATCCGAAAAACAAAAGAGGGTGTAATTGTAAGTACCGGTAACCGAATGGTCTATTTTCTGGATAACAATTTAAAAGTTAAGCAAAAGATAAGCCTTAAGGACAATTGTTATTTTATTAAATACAAAGATGATAAAGTATATTTGGCTACCTATAACGACATTACGGTTTACAAACGGCAAAATGATAAATGGCACTTTTTTAATAAGATAAATTTTGACGAAGGAGTATTGCGAGGCCGCATTTTGGATATTGTTTTTCTAAAGTATAAGTTTATTGTGATTACCGACAATGGTATTTCGGTTATTAAAAATAGTTATTTGGACAAAAACGCTTCGGGTCAGGTTCAGATTGTTGATTTTTTTGTGGGTGAAAAGTCAATTATGAATACAAAAGAAAAAATGATAAAGCAGGGCAAGTCCGGTAATGTTATGATCAGGACTTCTTTTCGCACATTTGATAATAAAGATTGCTTTGAACTTTTTTATCGATTAGTAAAAAATGAAAACTATGATAAGACGTCGTGGAATCTATTGCAAAATCGAAACGTGCTTTTTAATGATTTGTCTCACGGAGATTATATTTTCGAAGTCTGTGCCCGTAATTTACGCGACCCGAACCAAAAAACATTTGAAAAAGTCAGTTTTAAAGTTGAACCGTTTTTTTGGGAAACCAATTTCTTTTTTATAGTTGTAATTGCCATGTATCTTACGATGGTTTTTTATTTTCTGCGCTATTTTAAAAGAAAAATAAATCAAAGAAATAAATTAAAATTAGAATTGATTACCCTAGAGCTCAAATCACTGAAAAACCAAATGAAACCTCACTTTTTGTTTAATGCATTAAACAATCTGCAGGGTATATTGTTTACAAAAGGAGTTGAGGAGGCCAATCTGTTCTTAAGTAAGTTTTCTCAATTGTTGCGATCTACATTAGAAGTCACCAGAGATAAAATTACTTCTTTAGATGAGGAAATCAAATACATTAAAATCTATCTGGACTTTGAACAACTTAGAAGCAATAATGAATTGTTTGTTACCTATAAAATAGAAGAAACTCTCGATTTAGAAAGAATCGAAATTCCGGTGATGGTCGTACAGACAATCATTGAAAATGCAATTATGCACGGGTTACATGCCAGCAAGAACAGAAAAGAACTGCTTATCGAAATTTATCGTCAGGACAGCAGTTTAAAAATCATTATTGAAGACAATGGAGTAGGCAGAAGCAAATCAGCTAGTGATCATGAACACCATCATAAACCGCTGGCTTCATTAATTATTCAGGAGAGATTCAGAATCTTAAGCAAACTTAGAAAAAAGAGCCATACATTAGAAATTATCGACCTCGAAAAAGATGGTGTGCCATGTGGTACTAGAGTTGTCATAACGGTGCCGCTTTATTATTTTGAATTCAATGCTTCTGAATGATTTTTTTATTTAGATGATTCGATTATTTGAGAAGTGGCGCTTTTAAATTGGTATTTCCGTTTCTAATCGGGTTTGCAATTTTTACAATTTTATCAAACTTCAATATACTCCGCAATTACAAATATGGAATTAGATTTCAGATATTGTATTCCTGTGGTTGAAACCACAAGCAATGTTTATCAATTCTACATTATAAAAGCGTGGGTAAATAAAAATTGTTGTGGGCAGATGGGAGTTATTCCATTTATTAACGCTTTTATCTCCTCTTTTTTAGACTTTATTATAAATAAGAGATCATTTTATTACGGCTTATTTTAGAATTATTTTTTCTTTCTCCTATTAATAAGTGAAATGTTTAAAAAAGGGCTGAAAGCCCAAAAGCAAAAAATGATACAACGCACTATACATTAAGATAATGAACCATATTGCCCTGAAACTTACATTCCTAAAGTGCTTTACAGTAAAGAGGATACTAGTTTTAGTACTCCACAACTTTTGAACCCGATCTAAAGACACGTTTCCAAACCCTACAGATTTTTAATACCTGTAGGGTTTGCTTTTTTTACAATTAAAATTTCGAAACTGATAAACGTTAATTCAGAACTCAAATCTCTACCAATTATATCAGTTATGACCGTAAAACGACCAGTTATTTCATAGTTCAACCAGTTATTACAAGTTGATGAAGATATAAATGGAGCTGAACTACTTTTGCCATAATTCTAAAGAAAGTGGGTGATCTATTGAATTTGTATCAACTATCGCTCTTTTTAAATGATGGTTTTTTAGGAAATAGTTGTTATTGAATTATTACCGCTATCACAAGGATACCTTCATTAGAAGAATTACTAATCATACTATTTTTAATCTAAACGAAAATGAAAAAGAGTTTAATTATTTTACTATTAAGTTTTTTATTGGGTGTGCAGAGTGTTGTAGCTCAGCAAGATTCTCAGTATACGCAATATATGTATAATACAGCAGTGATCAATCCCGCTTATTCGGGGAGTAGAGATGTAGTAAGTATTATGGGACTACACAGGACCCAATGGTTAGGGCTTGAGGGCGCTCCAAAAACAATAACATTTGCAGCGAGCGCGCCCGTATCAGATAATGTTGGTTTGGGGCTGTCAGTACTTAGTCATAAAATCGGGCCATCTAACGAAACGTCTATTTCGGCCGACATGTCTTATAATATCAGGTTGAATTACAACTACAGATTATTCTTTGGACTTAAGGGATCTGCCGATGTACTGAATGTAGATTATACAAAACTAAATCAATACAACCCCGGTGACCCTAATTTCCAGTACAATATTAATAATGATTTTGCGCCCAATATTGGAGTCGGCCTGTACCTTCAGTCTGAACAGACCTATATTGGAATATCAGCACCAAGGCTTCTAGAAACCTACAATAACAGTGGTAATACAACGTCGCAAGTACAACGAAGAATTCACTATTATTTTATGGCTGGTCATGTTTTTGATCTGTCGCAGGATATCAAATTTAAACCGGCGCTTCTGACAGATTTTACTGCAGGTAATGCGCTACAGGTCAATGTATCCGGTAATTTTCTGATTTACGAAAAACTAACTCTGGGAGTAGCCTACAGATGGAGTGCTGCTTGTAGTGCATTAGTTGGATTTCAAATTACAAACGGACTTTTTGCCGGTTATGCTTACGATGCTGATACGACCAACTTAGGGAATTATAATTCAGGCTCACATGAAATTTTTCTTCGTTTTGAGCTTTCAAAAAAGATAAATAAAGTTTATTCACCAAGATTTTTTTAAAACTAGTATTATGAAAATACAAATATCACTTTTATCGCTTTTAATGACCACTTGCGTGGCTTTTTCGCAGGGTGGAAAAATAAAAAAGGCAGATGAAAAATATAATAACCTTGCTTATATAGATGCGATAGAAATTTATAAAAAAATAGCTGAGAGAGGCTTTAAATCGATAGATCTATTTCAAAGATTAGGGAACTCCTATTATTTTAACGGAGAACTATCAGAGGCTAACAAGTGGTACACCGAACTCTTTAAATTAGAAGCTATTGCATATTCAGATCATTTTATAGATCCCGAATACTATTACAGGTATTCGCAGACTTTAAAGTCTGTCGGAGACCCCATAAAAGGTAATGAATACTTGGAGTTGTTTTCTTTAAAATCGCAAAAAGAACATAGGGCCAAGTTATACACAGAGAATAAAAATTATTTAGAAAAGATTAAAAATAATTCAGGTCGATACACCATAAACCCTTTAAATATTAACGGTCCGTACTCTGATTATGGAGGAACATTTTTTAACACTGATTTTGTTTTTACCTCTTCGAGACCCAATAACAGAGAAGAGGAACGGTCAAACAAATGGAACAATCAGGGCTATGGAAGTTTACTGGTGTCTAAAGTAAATGAGGAGGGAAATTTTGAGATGCCGGAATTACTTTCAAAGAGGCTGAGTTCGAAATTCAATGAATCTTCTCCCGTATTCACCAAAGACGGTAAAACAGTGTATTTTACCAGAAACAATTACAATAGAGGAAAAATAGGAAAAAACAGTGATAATGTCATCCTTCTTAAACTATACAAAGCAAGCCACAATGGGAAGGACTGGAGTAATATTACCGAACTTCCGTTTAATAGTAACACCTATAGCGTTGCCCATCCGGCCTTAAGTCCTGATGAAAAAACACTATATTTTTCTTCAAATATGCCGGGTACCATTGGACAGTCTGATTTGTTTAAAGTTGCGATTAACGAAGATGGGAGTTATGGAAAACCTGAGAATCTGGGATCCAATGTTAATACAGAAGGACGAGAAACTTTTCCGTTTGTCTCAGAAAATAACGAATTGTTCTTCGCTTCTGACGGACAATTAGGACTGGGAGGTTTAGATGTTTTCGTAGCTCAGATTAACGAGCATGGAACTATTTCAAAACCCGAAAATGTGGGAGAACCTATAAACACTCCGTTTGATGATTTCAGCTATAGTATTAATTTAAAAACTAAAAGAGGTTTTTTCTCTTCCAACAGAGAGGGCGGACAAGGGTTTGATGATATTTATAAGTTTATCGAAAATAAACCTTTGAGTCGCGAAATTTATAAAAATTGGGATGGCCTGATCGTTGATAAAGAAACCAATCAGCCTATCGCAGACGTTGAAGTTTCTTTGTTTGATGAAAAGATGAATTTGGTAGAAAAAGGAATTTCCAATGGCTCAGGAACTTACCATTTTGATAAGCTGCAAGTTGGAAAAGTGTATTTTATAAGAGCAGAGAAGGAAAATTACGAAACGATTGAGAAAAGTATTTTCATAGCTGATGTTTTAGAGAAAGAACCTCACACATTATTTCTGGAGAAAAAGATTCGAAAAATAGAACCAGGACTCGATTTAGCCAAAGTGCTTAACATTGCCAACATCTATTTTGATTTTGGTAAATCTTCTATCAGAAAAGATGCGGAGGTAGAGCTTGCAAAAATATCAGAATTAATGAAGCTAAGACCTGATATCAGGATAGAAGTAAGAGCCCATTCAGACAGTCGCTATACTAAAAGTTTTAACCTCAAACTTTCTGATTTAAGAGCCAGGGCTACAGTAAATTGGTTAGTAAATATGGGAGGTATAGATCCCCGCAGAGTATCAGGTAAAGGATATGGAGAAGAAAAAATCCTTAACAAATGTGTTGATGGAGTTCCCTGCACTGAGGAAGAACACGCTGTGAACAGAAGAAGTGAGTTTATAGTTGTAGGATTTGCTGAAAACTAATTATATAATTTGAAGAGGATGCTTTTATATTGGTGGCATTGTTTTCTAACCCGACAGGTTTAAAATCCTGTCGGGTTTACTTTTTGTACAATTTTCAGGTTTCAGCATAGCCCGCAGTTTCAATTGCGGGGGTACATTAATTAGGTATTTTGTATTGCGTTCCTGCGGTTGAAACCGCAGGTTATATTCAGGTTATTTGATTACATAGAATCTCTATTTCTATGTGTTAAAGGGGTTGTAATAAACAGGATGATTGGCTAATTTGAAGAGTATGCTTTTATATTGGTGGTATTGTTTTTTTAGACCTTTTGTATCTTCTGTTATTTCAGCGTAGCCCGCAGATTTAACTGCGAGGTACATTAGTTAGGTATTTTGCATTGTGTTCCTCCAGTTGAAACCGCAAGCAATGGTTAAATTATTTAAGGGGTTAATTGCATAATTTGAAGATGGGTAACATTTTAAACTCCAAGTTAAAAAAAAGCGAACCACTTATGTCGCTAAAACGACCACTTATTACATCGATATACCACTTATTACAATAACTAAGTACAAGAAGGTCTAATGCCTTAATATTGCGCAAAATTTTGAAGGAATAATATCACTTTTGTGGCACTCAGCTTATGGAGAATTTATGGGTATACTTCTGGTATACCTTGGGAGAATTATATACTGTTTGGTCATGTCAGTGATTTTAACCTGAATGTAATACAAAATCAAACCAGATGAAATTATTTAGACTTTTTTTAGCAATTCTTTTTTTATGCCATTTGACCACACATGCCCAACAGGTAAGTATTTCGGCTAGTCAAACTGCAGCCAGTTGTGCGGCAGATGGAAAAATTCAGGTGACAGTTACGAATGTTCCCACTACAGTTTACTATGCTATAGAAAAAACACCTGCAAACTTAAAAGGTATTCAAACCAGTAATACTAATAACGGTCTTTTTATAGATTTGGAACCGGGTGACTATTATTACGGCTATTTTGATGGCAATACCTTTATTAAGGCGCCTCAAACCATAACTGTAGTAAATACGAATTCAGGGATTTCGCCTACTATTGTCAGTCTTACCGCTTCTAGATTTACCTATTGCGGAAACGGAGCTGATCCGGGAGGAGAAGTAGTTGTAACTATGAGAGGAGGAACATGGCCTTATGTTGTGAGTTTATTAAAAACTTCAGACGGCAGTGTAGTACAAACCAAAGCAAACAGTAGTTATTATAATTTTACGAATGTTCCGGCAGGAACTTATACGGCAAGAGCGGTAGATAAATGTGGTGTAACTTTTACTACCGGACAAACGATTTCTGTGACTGCAAATACCGTATTGACAGCTAGTAATATATCAGTTCCAACGTTTTTGAATAATAATAAAGTAGATTTGGTGTATAATACTCCCGGTGATTGGTGTTCCGGTATAAAGAAAGCTTCCATTGATGTGGCTCAGGCGTTTGGTTCTTTTAGTGTTTTAGCCAGTCCCAGATATATAGGAGCCAACGAAGATTTTGTTTATAAACTGGAGATTCAAAATGCTACAGGAGGCTGGACTGTTTATGATAATTTAAAATATACTACTGACTTAAATAGTAAGACTGATCGTTTTGAGCTACCCACTGACCGTTCTAAATGGGGATTGGTTCGTTTAACCGGGACAATTTGTGGGCTTTCAAAAACAGTATCTTTAGATTTTAGCACATCTTCGGTTGGTATAACCTCGGCGTTAACTAGGGGAGATATTGTTTTTTCTGATGATCCGGCATATATAACAAACTGTCCCTCTACAGGAAAGGTTTTGGTAGTTGCCTCTGCTAGTGGTGGATGTTCGCCGTATACTTTAGAAGTAACCAGTAACGTTACAGGTGTAAAAAAAACGTATACGTCTACTGTAGGAAGTTCTGAAATTAGTTATTTACAAGACATAGACGATAAGTCCTATTCTTTTAAATTAATGGATAAGTCAGGATTAGAAGTACCTTCATATAGTTTTCGTAATACGACAACGAATCCAAATAGATTTAGATTTAGCAATGTTGGAAAATCGGTAGTTTTCGAGTCAGGATATTTTGCTCCGGGTACTGTCGATTTTAGAAGTCTGGTAAGATTTTATAGAGGTGCAAGTGGAAATAATTTTAATAAATCAGAATTAGTAGTTGATATACCTGTTCCAGATAATAGTAATAAAGGACTAATAGGACCAGTGACTTTCAGTCTTGAAAGTGGGCCTTCAGCACTGACCGTGGTTCCGCTTAGAACGAATATCCTTCAGATTCCCTATAGATTTGGATTAGGAAATGATTTAACACCCGGTAGCTACAAGATCAGAATTAAGGATTCGGGTTGTTTTAATGAAGTATTCGATGTAGTGCTGGACAGTTATTTCACCAAGATCGAATTAACGTCGGTTAGCAGTTCACCTTCTTCTACTGTTTGTGATCGCCATGTAAAAACAGCTAAAGTCACCGTTTCTGGTACCGCTAACGCAGAAAGCACTACTTTTTATGACAATAGGATCAATGTAGGAATCGTTTCTGGACCTAGTAGTGCATTAGCAAATTTTGATCCTAAAAACAATAATTTTCCTTGGACGAGCTCTTATCTAAGAGTAGGAGTTTTTGATTTTGTTTTTGGTCCGCAACCTGCCGGGACCTACGAAATAGGGATTCTAGATAATAGTAAACTAGTTAATTCAGGTTATTTACTTCCTAATAATATGTGGCCCGGCACCACAACAGGGTCTGTAATGTCTACAAGTGTTTTTCCGGTTTTTGATATGAATAATAGCGGAGGAGCTATTTGTTCTGGTAATACAACTGGTACACTTTCTGTAAAAGTGGATAATTTAGATAGTGCGGCCATGTATTTTCTTAAAAAAGATACAGACGCTGCTTATCCTGCTACGGGACAAACGAGTTCTGTATTTACTGGACTTTCGGCCGGAAGGTATTGGGTAAAAGTTAAAAGTACTTGTTTTGAGCTGGAGGAGAAATTTGATCTAAATCTATCCTCTTCAAGTTTAATATCGGGTATTACAGCCTATTGTGTAGGAGGAAATCTCTCACTTAATATAAGTAGTATAGGTCCTGTTTCATCTGTTAAATGGACTCTGCCGAATGGAACATTTTTGAATACCAACCAGATACAAATTAATAACGTAACCCCAGTAAATAGCGGTTTATATAGAGTTGAAGTTACCACGTTGCACGGTTGTACTTTTACAGATACGGCCACTGTTACGGTAGCTGCTTCACAAACGCCAACGGGAACTGCAAACCAGACTTTCTGTAAAAATGATAATAAAAAGCTATTTGATTTAGTAACAACAGAATCAAATGTAACATGGTACGATGCAGCCACAGCAGGAAATGTTCTTGCTTCCACAACTGCTTTAGAAAATAATAAGGTTTATTATGGTTCACTAAAAGTAGGAACCTGTGAGAGTTCAACACGATTGGGAGTAACGGTAACGATCAGTGATTCCAAGACTCCAACAGGACCTGCCACACAGGAATTCTGTAAAACGGATAACAAAACAGCAGGGGATTTAATGACCAATGAAACAGGAGTGACTTGGTATGACGCTGCCACAGGAGGCAACAAAGTAGATCCGACAACAGTTTTAGAACACAACAAAGACTATTACGGTTCTTTAAAAGAGGGAACCTGTGAGAGTCCGACACGTCTGGAGGTAAAAGTTATCCTTCATGATCCGAAGACTCCAACAGGTGCCACTGCTCAGGAGTTTACCAAAACCGACAACAAAACGGTTGCGGATTTAATCACCACAGAGACCGGTGTGACCTGGTATGACGCTCCAACAGGAGGTAATAAAGTTGATCTGACAACGGTGTTAGAAAACAATAAAACCTATTACGGTTCCTTAAAAGAAGGTGCTTGTGAGAGTCCGACACGACTTCCGGTAACGGTAACGATCAGTGATCCAAAGACCCCAACAGGTCCTGCCACTCAGGAGTTTTGTAAAACAAGCAACAGCACTGTAGCAGATTTAATCACCACAGAGACCGGAGTGACTTGGTATGATGCTCCAACAGGAGGTAATAAAATAGATCCTACAACAGCCTTGGAACACAATAAAGATTATTATGCTTCTTTAAAAGAAGGCGCCTTTGAGAGTCCGATACGTCATAAAGTAACGGTAACGATCAGTGATCCTAAGACTCCAACAGGACCTGCTACACAGGAATTCTGTAAAACGGATAACAAAACAGCAGGGGATTTAATGACCAATGAAACAGGAGTGACTTGGTATGATTCAGCAAGTGGTGGAAATATCATTTCTTCAACTACACTTCTTGAAAATAACAAAGACTATTATGGTTCTTTAAAAGAGGGAACCTGTGAGAGTCCGACACGTCTGGAGGTAAAAGTTATCCTTCATGATCCGAAGACTCCAACAGGAGCCACTGCTCAGGAGTTTACCAAAACCGACAACAAAACAGTAGCAGATTTAATCACCACAGAGACCGGTGTGACCTGGTATGACGCTCCAACAGGAGGTAATAAAGTAGATCCGACAACGGTGTTAGAGAACAATAAAACCTATTACGGTTCTTTAAAAGAAGGTGCTTGTGAGAGTCCGACACGACTTCCGGTAACAGTAACGATCAGTGATCCAAAGACTCCATCAGGTCCTACGACTCAGGAGTTTTGTAAAACAAGCAACAGCACTGTAGCAGATTTAATCACCACAGAGACCGGTGTGACTTGGTATGATGCTCCAACAGGAGGCAACAAAATAGACCCGACAACAGCCTTGGAACACAATAAGGATTATTATGCTTCTTTAAAAGAAGGCGCTTTTGAGAGTCCGATACGTCATAAAGTAACGGTAACGATCAGCGATCCTAAGATTCCAACAGGACCTGCTACACAGGAATTCTGTAAAACGGATAACAAAACAGCAGGAGATTTAATGACCAATGAAACAGGAGTGACCTGGTATGACGCTGCCACAGGAGGCAACAAAGTAGATCCGACAACAGTTTTAGAACACAACAAAGACTATTACGGTTCTTTAAAAGAAGGAACTTGTGAGAGTCCGACACGTCTGGAGGTAAAAGTCATCCTTCATGATCCGAAGACCCCAACGGGAGCCACTGCTCAGGAGTTTACCAAAACCGACAACAAAACAGTAGCAGATTTAATCACCACAGAGACCGGTGTGACCTGGTATGACGCTCCAACAGGAGGTAATAAAGTAGATCCGACAACGGTGTTAGAGAACAATAAAACCTATTACGGTTCTTTAAAAGAAGGTGCTTGTGAGAGTCCGACACGACTTCCGGTAACAGTAACGATCAGTGATCCAAAGACTCCATCAGGTCCTACGACTCAGGAGTTTTGTAAAACAAGCAACAGCACTGTAGCAGATTTAATCACCACAGAGACCGGTGTGACTTGGTATGATGCTCCAACAGGAGGCAACAAAATAGACCCGACAACAGCCTTGGAACACAATAAGGATTATTATGCTTCTTTAAAAGAAGGCGCTTTTGAGAGTCCGATACGTCATAAAGTAACGGTAACCATCAGTGATCCTAAGACTCCAACAGGACCTGCTACACAGGAATTCTGTAAAACAGATAACAAAACAGCAGGGGATTTAATGACCAATGAAACAGGAGTGACCTGGTATGATTCAGCAAGTGGTGGAAATATCATTTCTTCAACTACACTTCTTGAAAATAACAAAGACTATTATGGTTCTTTAAAAGAGGGAACCTGTGAGAGTCCGACACGTCTGGAGGTAAAAGTAATCCTTCATGATCCGAAGACTCCAACGGGTGCCACTGCTCAGGAGTTTACTAAAACCGACAACAAAACAGTAGCAGATTTAATCACCACTGAGACAGCTGTGACCTGGTATGACGCTCCAACAGGAGGTAATAAAGTAGATCCGACAACGGTTTTAGAGAACAATAAAACCTATTACGGTTCTTTAAAAGAAGGTGCTTGTGAGAGTCCGACACGACTTCCGGTCACAGTAACGATCAGTGATCCAAAGACGCCAACAGGTCCTGCCACTCAGGAGTTTTGTAAAACAAGTAACAATACTGTAGCGGATTTAATCACCACAGAGACCGGAGTGACTTGGTATGATGCTCCAACAGGAGGCAACAAAATAGATCCTACAACAGCCTTGGAACACAATAAGGATTATTATGGTTCTTTAAAAGAAGGCGCTTTTGAGAGTCCGATACGTCATAAAGTAACGGTAACCATCAGTGATCCTAAGACTCCAACAGGACCTGCTACACAGGAATTCTGTAAAACGGATAACAAAACAGCAGGAGATTTAATGACCAATGAAACAGGAGTGACTTGGTATGATTCAGCAAGTGGTGGAAATATCATTTCTTCAACTACACTTCTTGAAAATAACAAAGACTATTACGGTTCTTTAAAAGAGGGAACCTGTGAGAGTCCGACACGTCTGGAGGTAAAAGTCATCCTTCATGATCCGAAGACTCCAACGGGAGCCACTGCTCAGGAGTTTACCAAAACCGACAACAAAACAGTAGCGGATTTAATTACCACAGAGACTGGTGTGACCTGGTATGACGCTCCAACAGGAGGTAATAAAGTAGATCCGACAACGGTGTTAGAGAACAATAAAACCTATTACGGTTCTTTAAAAGAAGGTGCTTGTGAGAGTCCGACACGACTTCCGGTAACAGTAACGATCAGTGATCCAAAGACCCCAACAGGTCCTGCCACTCAGGAGTTTTGTAAAACAAGCAACAGCACTGTAGCAGATTTAATCACCACAGAGACCGGTGTGACTTGGTACGATGCTCCAACAGGAGGTAATAAAATAGATCCGACAACAGCCTTGGAACACAATAAGGATTATTATGCTTCTTTAAAAGAAGGCGCTTTTGAGAGTCCGATACGTCATAAAGTAACGGTAACGATCAGCGATCCTAAGACTCCAACAGGACCTGCTACACAGGAATTCTGTAAAACGGATAACAAAACAGCTGGAGATTTAATGACCAATGAAACAGGTGTGACTTGGTATGACGCTGCCACAGGAGGTAACAAAGTAGATCCGTCTACACTTTTGGAACACAACAAAGACTATTACGGTTCTTTAAAAGAGGGAACTTGTGAGAGTCCGACACGTCTGGAGGTAAAAGTTATCCTTCATGATCCGAAGACCCCAACAGGAGCCACTGCTCAGGAGTTTACCAAAACCGACAACAAAACGGTAGCGGATTTAATCACCACAGAGACAGGAGTGACTTGGTATGACGCTCCAACAGGAGGTAATAAAGTAGATCCGACAACGGTGTTAGAGAACAATAAAACCTATTACGGTTCCTTAAAAGAAGGTGCTTGTGAGAGTCCGACACGACTTCCGGTAACGGTAACGATCAGTGATCCAAAGACCCCAACAGGTCCTGCGACTCAGGAGTTTTGTAAAACAAGCAACAATACTGTAGCAGATTTAATCACCACAGAGACCGGTGTGACCTGGTATGATGCTCCAACAGGAGGTAATAAAATAGATCCGACAACAGCCTTGGAACACAATAAGGATTATTATGCTTCTTTAAAAGAAGGCGCTTTTGAGAGTCCGATACGTCATAAAGTAACGGTAACGATCAGTGATCCTAAGACTCCAACAGGACCTGCTACACAGGAATTCTGTAAAACGGATAACAAAACAGCAGGGGATTTAATGACCAATGAAACAGGAGTGACTTGGTATGATTCAGCAAGTGGTGGAAATATCATTTCTTCAACTACACTTCTTGAAAATAACAAAGACTATTACGGTTCTTTAAAAGAGGGCACCTGTGAGAGTCCGACACGTCTGGAGGTAAAAGTCATCCTTCATGATCCGAAGACCCCAACAGGAGCTACTGCTCAGGAGTTTACCAAAACCGACAACAAAACAGTAGCGGATTTAATCACCACAGAGACCGGTGTGACCTGGTATGACGCTCCAACAGGAGGTAATAAAGTAGATCCAACAACAGTGTTAGAGAACAATAAAACCTATTACGGTTCTTTAAAAGAAGGTGCTTGTGAGAGTCCGACACGACTTCCGGTAACAGTAACGATCAGTGATCCAAAGACCCCAACAGGTCCTGCCACTCAGGAGTTTTGTAAAACAAGCAACAGCACTGTAGCAGATTTAATCACCACAGAGACCGGAGTGACTTGGTACGATGCTCCAACAGGAGGTAATAAAATAGATCCGACAACAGCCTTGGAACACAATAAGGATTATTATGCTTCTTTAAAAGAAGGCGCTTTTGAGAGTCCGATACGTCATAAAGTAACGGTAACGATCAGCGATCCTAAGACTCCAACAGGACCTGCTACACAGGAATTCTGTAAAACGGATAACAAAACAGCTGGAGATTTAATGACCAATGAAACAGGTGTGACTTGGTATGACGCTGCCACAGGAGGTAACAAAGTAGATCCGTCTACACTTTTGGAACACAACAAAGACTATTACGGTTCTTTAAAAGAGGGAACTTGTGAGAGTCCGACACGTCTGGAGGTAAAAGTTATCCTTCATGATCCGAAGACCCCAACAGGAGCCACTGCTCAGGAGTTTACCAAAACCGACAACAAAACGGTAGCGGATTTAATCACCACAGAGACAGGAGTGACTTGGTATGACGCTCCAACAGGAGGTAATAAAGTAGATCCGACAACGGTGTTAGAGAACAATAAAACCTATTACGGTTCCTTAAAAGAAGGTGCTTGTGAGAGTCCGACACGACTTCCGGTCACAGTAACGATCCGTGATCCAAAGACCCCAACAGGTCCTACGACTCAGGAGTTTTGTAAAACAAGCAACAGCACTGTAGCAGATTTAATCACGACCCAAAGCGGAGTGACCTGGTACGATGCTCCAACGGGAGGCAACAAAATAGATCCTACAACAGCCTTGGAACACAATAAGGATTATTATGCTTCTTTAAAAGAAGGCGCTTTTGAGAGTCCGATACGTCATAAAGTAACGGTAACGATCAGTGATCCTAAGACTCCAACAGGACCTGCTACACAGGAATTCTGTAAAACGGATAACAAAACAGCAGGGGATTTAATGACCAATGAAACAGGAGTGACTTGGTATGACGCTGCCACAGGAGGCAACAAAGTAGATCCGTCTACGCTTCTTGAAAATAACAAAGACTATTACGGTTCTTTAAAAGAGGGAACTTGTGAGAGTCCGACACGTCTGGAGGTAAAAGTTATCCTTCATGATCCGAAGACCTCAACAGGAGCCACTGCTCAGGAGTTTACCAAAACCGACAACAAAACGGTTGCGGATTTAATCACCACAGAGACTGGTGTGACTTGGTACGACGCTCCAACAGGAGGTAATAAAGTAGATCCGACAACGGTGTTAGAGAACAATAAAACCTATTACGGTTCCTTAAAAGAAGGTGCTTGTGAGAGTCCGACACGACTTCCGGTAACAGTAACGATCAGTGATCCAAAGACTCCAACAGGTCCTACGACTCAGGAGTTTTGTAAAACAAGCAACAGCACTGTAGCAGATTTAATCACCACAGAGACCGGTGTGACTTGGTATGATGCTCCAACGGGAGGTAATAAAATAGATCCGACAACAGCCTTGGAACACAATAAGGATTATTACGCTTCTTTAAAAGAAGGCGCCTTTGAGAGTCCGACACGTCTGGAGGTAAAAGTGATTGTAAAAAGTTGTACACCGGAGCCTGCTCCAAACTGGAATGGTAACGGTTGTGCTTTTGATGAAACAACTTACAAGGTACTTAGTGGAATGTCAAATTATAATTGGTTTGTTTCTAAAGAAGGTACTATTGTTGCCGGAGGGCAGCTAACAGACGATTACATAACTGTTCTATGGAATAGTGTAGGGAAAGCGATTGTAAAAGTGGACTATATTGATGTGTCGAAATTCGATCCTTTGGTATCTGTAGATTTCCCTGTAACGATTAATTCCTGTTCGGATATTGGTTTGAAAAAGGTAGTAGATAATGCTAATCCGTTTATCGGAAAAGAGGTTGTCTTTACGATTACAGCAGAGAATTTTGGAACTAACCAAGCTACGGATATAACGATTAGCGAAGCACTTCCTTCGGGATATGTTTATGTAGCTTCGGAAGCTTCTGCGGGAAAATATAATCCAACTAGTGGAATATGGACAATACCAGTATTGCAATCAAAGGAAAGTCAGACTTTAAAGGTAACTGCAAAAGTGAAAGAAAAAGGAGATTATTTGAATATCGTTTATTTAACGGCTTCAAATCCGGTAGATAATAATGAAACAAATAATAGAGCAGAAGCATCGATTAAAGTTAAAGATGTAATTGTGCACAATTCGGTTTCTCCTAACGGTGATGATTTAAACGATTATTTTAGAATAGATGGTTTAGACCAATATCCTAATAATTCTGTTGAAATTTTTAACCCAGGAGGAGTTCAAATTTTCAAGACTGGTAATTATGGAAGCAATGGTAATGTTTTCAGAGGAATTTCAGAAGGAAGGGTTACAATCGATAAACAACGCGGAGTACCAACCGGAACTTATTTTTACATTCTTCGTTACGAAGCAGATGGTATCATGAACGAAAAAACAGGATATCTCTATGTTAAAAATTAAGAGAGAAATCAACTTTTTTTCTAAACCCTACAGATTTTTAAATCTGTAGGGTTTGTTTTTTAGATACGCTATTAATTAAACTGAATTAGTAACACATTTTTTAAGTGTTAGAAAATACACTTATGTATCTATAACGACCAGTTATTACACAGTTGCGCCAGTTATTACACAGTCACTTGGTTAACGGTAAACTGAAGTTAACTTTGTATAAAGGTTCAATAAAGAAGAAAAAAAATCTATTCACGGTTAGTAATCTAAAATATAGTATAAAGGTTTGATACTTGAAATACCGTATAGAAGAAGATACAACTCTGTTTGCTTTACTATAGTAAAATACCTGAATTTATAGACTTGAATAAATAAACGTTCCTAATATGTCAAAACAAATTAAAGTTAACAGTTTAATATAAATTTAGTTTTTATAAAATGTTTCAATTTTTCAGGATTTATAGCTATGGCTTTTGCGCTATTTGTTGGCTCGATTTGTTTTTAGATTATTAGAACGTATGAAACATGCTCCGGTATTATCTGGTAGAGATATTCAATCTATGGTTTTGTGAAGAGAGTTGTGGATAAATGTATGTTAGAGTTAATTGTCAGAAAGATAAAATGTAAAGACATTGATTATGGAAAAGAAAAAAGGTTTGGTGTTCGACAGTCAAAGTTATTTTGGCCGTTTTTTAAAGTATGAGTTTAAGCATGATTTTGTATTCGATTCGTACAAAAGTATCGAACACTTTGAAGACTCGTTAGAAAGTTATAGTCTGGTAGTTTTTATGATATACAATGAAAATGAAATAATCGACATGATGAGGCTTTATAAAAGGGGCGTCCCGCTTATCGTATCCTGTCTGAACAAGGAGTTGAAACTGAAACTGGAGAAAATTACAGACGTCGTTCTTTTTGATTGTGCCAAAGTTAAAGCCGAAATGAGATTGGAATTGGAATATTGTATCAATTTAATTGCACAAGTATAGTAGTTTAAATTGTTATACTTTTTATTGGAATGGTTTACAATTCAGATTTGAGTATGTTCACCCTCCTAGATTTATTTTTTATGAAAAAGATTATATGTCATTATGATTCTGGTCTAAATTGGGCCGGACCGTTGGCCAAACAACTTAGAGGCAAAGTAGAAGGAAATTTTATTAAAGCTTCCCCCCAAATACATACAGGAAGCCGTTATTTTTTAGATTGTGGAGAAGGCATATCTGCATTGTATCTTGATATTGAATACAAAGCGGATCTTATTATGGTTCAAAAAAGTAAAAAGAACGACTTTATTGGAATTTATTATGATTTGACTGATGTAGGTGAAATTAAATTTTCCTCGAAAAATAACTCGAAAGCAATTGGAAGATGGGGATTTGATTTATCTGTTATTGATGGAACATTAGAATTGGAAAGTTTAGTTAAGAAAGGAAGTCGAACATTTGCTTTGTGCTTGTTTGTTCGAAAAGATTTATTCTATTCCTTTAATAAAAAAGATAAAAAGCTTCACAATCTCTTTCAGTCTGAAAATGGTATTCTGGCAAAATTTGGTAGAATGAGCCCTGAAAGTTTTTCCCATCTTACAGATTTGCGACGAAAAAAAGTTGGAAGCAGCGCCTTTAATATAGATTTGGCTGCTACAGCTTATTTGCTAATTTCGGATCTTTTAGATACCGTTTTGGTAGACAAGACTAAGAATTCGGGAATTACTGAAAACGATATATTGAAAATAATAGACACCGAAAAAGTACTGGCTCAGAGCTTAAAAGGCGCTTTTCCAGGGATAGAGATACTTTGTGATCAGGTGAACATGTCGCCTTCTAAGTTCAAACATGTTTTTAAAAAAGTGCTAAAAACGAGTCCGCAATCTTATCATATGAACACTAAGCTTTACCAGGCAAAAGAACTTTTGGAACAGCAACAGTTGTCTGTAACTCAAATTTCGCAGCAATTTGGTTTTTGCAATGCGGCATATTTTGGATCAGCTTTTAAAAAAAGATATAATATGTCGCCAAAAACATTCACACAACAACTGACATGAAAGAAATTGAATATTATTATGGATTATCGCCCTCCTGGTATATAGAGCTGGCGGAAAAAATGGGTGGCACGTTAAAAGAAGATAAAATCCTGATTTTACCGGATAGTATCGGAAACGGATTTTCGTTTTTTACGGAAGTCATTCCGGGGATGTCTGTTATTTTATTAGATTTTGTATTAACGACGCCGGTTAGAGTAAAGCACTTAGGAAATCAGGACGATTTGTACATTATAAACTTTGATCTTAGCGAAGAAGTCAACACGATTCAGATTCGCGATATCGCTTATAAAGTTGGAAGCAAGGCTAATTTAGGGCTTTTTGTCTGGAAAAATACTATTGAAAACACCTACGAACATGCGGCTGGAAAAAGAATATTTGCAATACGTTTGATAGTAGATCAAAAATTATTGGATCCTTTATTTACAAAAAAAGCAGACGAAAATGAACCTTCAAAACACAACGATAGATTTGATAGGAAAGAGCTCTATTTTCAAGATCCCATTGATAGTAACAGTAGAATACTAATCGATTCAATAATGCATAAAACAGCTTCGAATCAGTATTTTAATTTCTACCTGAAAGGGCTAGCTTTAAAACTGTTGGGGAATTTTATTCACCGTTATTCGGATGTTGTTCCGGTATCACAAGGAATCAAAAAAATAGATTTGGAAGCGTTGGAGGCTTCTAAAAAATATTTAATCAAAAATTTAAAAAATAAGTTTCCCGGAATCTTAAAGCTGACAGAAATAGCGAGTATGTCGGCAAGTAAGTACAAGAAACTTTTTAAAGAGATAGAAGGAGTTACACCAAATGATTTTTTTAAGAGAGAGAAAATTGTCCTTGCTCATAAATTACTTTGCAGTGGATCTTACAACTCTGTTATTCAGTTAGGATACGATCTTAATTTTACCAGAGTTGACCACTTTTCAAAAGAGTATTTTAAATTTTTGGGAAGAAGTCCGTCCGAAGATTTAGTTGTAAAAAACAGTTGAGTTTTTTTTATAATTAAGGACGCTTCTTTAACGCTGAGGCTTTGCCAGATCCTTTTACTATAAGCCATAGGATATTCATTAGAAGAAAAAGATTTTAAGTTTTTTTCGAGTAATGATTTCATTAAAATTATAATTATTGATTTTAGGTTTAAATTCAAACCTGAGTAAATAAAGTTCTAAGTTCATCATGATAAAAATTATTGTTATACTGATTTTGAGTTTAGTTTCCTTTCAGAAGAAAAGTGAAGCCTTTCCTGGGGCTAATTATCGCTCTGTTAAACCTATCGAAGTCAAAACTTCCGAAATTTTAGGTGATACTACTAAACCTAAATATCTGGATAAATGTATTCGGGTTAATGCTCCCGTTAAAATAATATCCTCGACTTTGATGAACAATGAATATTCGAGTTTTAAAGACATTCGTCTGACTTTTAAAAACGTGACAAAGAAAAATATTCAGGCAATTAAATTTCAGTGGTATACAGAAAATGCTTTGGGAGAACCATCAAACTTAAAGTCGTCATTTTATCTCCGCGGTGAAAGCTGTGGACTTTATACAGATCTTTTAAAAACAAAGAGAATATCAACAGTAGTTTTCGAAGAGTTTTCAAGTGATGCGAAACGTATTATTGCGGCACAAGCCTACGAAGTGGTTTTTTCAGACGGGACGAAATGGAATCCCAGAAATCAAAAGTACCTAGATGTTCATTTGATTAAGCATTATAGAAAATGGTAATTACAATACGAGAGATTTATGTAAAAGCATAAACCTCTTAATCTGTAGCAAAAGGTTAGATATTGACGTAATTTTTATATGGCTCGTTCCTGCGGAACTTTCTGTGTCCTGTTTTTTTCAACGGATTTTAATCCGTTGGAACCAAAAACAATATGTGGAAAAAGTTCCATAGGAACGACTCATTTAAATTTTGAACCCTAGTGGAGTCACACATCTTGTTTTATGTAAAGATCATAATATTTTGCAACAGCTTTACGACTCCCCATCTTAGCGAGAGATTCTAATCTACGCAAACAAAAGAAGTTGAGGCCTTTGCGTAGCCCCTTGCGCTCCTTGCGGTTTTAAAAAAAAATCAAACCGGAAGATTCTTCTCAAATGCCGATCCGAAAGAAAAAAACGAATCTGTACTTCCAACACCTTCAATCTGGTGAATTTGTTCGTATAAAATTTTACGAAGTTCTTCGTTATTGATAGCGACAATTTTTATGAACAAAGCATACTTTCCGGAAACCCAATGGCACTCTACAACCTCTGGAATTTCTTTTAATTTTTCGGCAATTGAATAGGAAAAACGCGCCTCTTTGGTTACAATTCCGGTGTACGTAGTAGTCTCAAAACCAATTTCTTTTGGATTTAACTTTACCGAAAAACCGGTAATCACTCCCGATTCCTGTAACTTCTTAACTCTTAAATGTACCAATGAATTGGAGATGTTTAATTCTTTGGCTAAATCCGAAAAAGAGATTCTTCCATTTTTGCTTAGCATTTGTATGATTTCGCGATCTAAATAGTCAGTATTTTCATTCTTCTTGATGTTTGCCATGGTTAGTGCTAGTTTAGAGATTTCTATTATTTTGACAATTCTTAAGTTAAAACGGGTTTTATAAATGTCAAAATTACAAAAAAAACAGTGTGAAGTGTCGAATTTTAAATAAACGTATATCTATGGTGTTATAATAACACTATTATATATAATTTTGTGTCATAATCACACTATTTTAACAAAACAGAAATGGATAAAAATCAATTACTTATGAAATTATGGGAGCAGTATGCCAATATTACCCCATCTGCAAGAAAAATACATGAATTACTAGAAGAAAGAGGTGAAGTGATAAAAAATGACCATATCGCTATTCGTACTTTCAATGATAAGCGTGTAAATATTGAGGTTCTGGAAAAGCCTTTTTTGAATGTTGGTTATGAAGCAAGAGGAGAATATAATTTTGAAAGTAAAAAATTGTTTGCCAGACATTACGAACACCTTACAGATAAAGATGCTCCAAGAATTTTTATTTCGGAGTTGGAGTTGGAAAAATGTTCTCCTGAATTGCAGGAGACCGTACAGGGTATTCTGAACAGTTGTGACGCAGATTTATTTAATAATCCTGAGTTGGTTTTGAGTGGTTCTGTGTGGAATGGAAATTCACAGGCAGTGTATAAATCATTATTGGACGAGTCAGAGTATGCGGCATGGATGTATGTGTATGGATTCAGAGCCAATCACTTTACCATTAATACCAATGCTTTAAAAGAGTTTAAAACTTTAGAAGAACTTAATCACTTTTTGGAAGAGAGTGGATGGAAATTAAATGCATCGGGTGGAAAAATCAAAGGTACTCCGGAGCAATTACTGGAACAATCCAGTACACTTGCTGATTTGTATCTAGTCGATTTTGAAGAAGGTGCCTTAGAAATACCATCTTGTTATTATGAGTTTGCACTTCGTTACCCAATGGCAAACGGAGAATTGTATCAGGGATTTGTAGCCTCATCTGCCGATAAGATATTTGAGAGCACAGATGTAAAGTTGCAGGAAATTAAATAATTACAAGAAATAAATTCATTGAGTATAAGGAAAAAAATCTGATTTAACACATAGAAACATAGATTGTATGTGAAAAAAAAGAATGTAAAAAAAGAAATACATTTCTTTCACATAGCCGGTAATGCGTATTTAAAATAAGTGAAACGTCTTTTTATAAGTACAAAACCTATGTCTCTATGTGTTTAAAAGAAATTCCCCCAATTAAGTACAATCATTTTACAACGAGCTTTTAAGATAAAAAAATAGTTGAAGAGACGAAGGTCATTTTTTGCCTTTCGAACTTCTTTTTAAAGAGATTAAAAGTTGAATAATCAATATTAAAAAAGTCGTAATGGCAGTAACAGAATTACAATTCGGAATAAAAGAAGCTTTAAGCCAATTGGGCATAAAAGATATTAATGAGGGAACTTCAACCGGATTGAACCATTTTTCAAACGGCGAAATCCTTGAAAGTTATTCTCCGGTTGATGGGCAATTGATTGCAAAAGTTAAAACATCAACGGCTGGAGATTACGAGAAAGTAATGGAGTCGGCAACGGCTGCTTTTAAACAGTTCAGATTGATGCCGGCACCGCAACGTGGAGAAATCGTACGCCAATTTGGTGAGAAGTTGCGTGAGCGCAAAGAAGCATTAGGAAAATTGGTTTCGTACGAAATGGGGAAATCCTTGCAGGAAGGTTATGGAGAAGTGCAGGAAATGATTGATATCTGCGATTTTGCAGTAGGGCTTTCACGTCAGTTACACGGATTAACGATGCACTCAGAACGTCCGGGACATCGTATGTACGAGCAATACCATTCTTTGGGAGTGGTAGGAATTATTTCGGCATTCAACTTTCCGGTGGCAGTTTGGGCATGGAATACAGCATTGGCGTGGATTTGTGGTGATGTTTGCGTTTGGAAGCCTTCAGAAAAAACACCTATCTGTGCGATTGCCTGTCAAAACATTATAAGTGAAGTCATCAGAGAAAACAATTTACCGGAAGGTATTTCGGGGTTAATCAATGGTGATTATAAAATAGGAGAACTACTGACCAAGGATACTCGTATCCCTTTAATTTCGGCTACCGGTTCTACCCGTATGGGGAAAATCGTGGCGCAGGTAGTTGCAGGACGTTTGGGAAGATCATTACTGGAATTAGGCGGAAACAATGCGATCATTGTAACACCTGATGCCGATATTAAGATGACGGTTATTGGTGCTGTTTTTGGTGCCGTTGGAACGGCGGGGCAAAGATGCACGTCAACCCGTCGTTTAATCATTCACGAAAGTATTTACGATAAAGTAAAAGATGCGATAGTGGCTGCCTACAAGCAACTTCGCATTGGAAATCCGCTGGATGAGAACAATCATGTTGGTCCTTTAATTGATACTCAGGCGGTCGAAATGTACCAAAAAGCTTTGGAGCAAGTGGTAGCTGAAGGTGGAAAAATTCTGGTAGAAGGCGGTGTACTTTCAGGCTCCGGATATGAAAGCGGATGTTACGTAAAACCTGCTATAGCCGAGGCCGAGAACTCATTTGAAATTGTACAGCACGAAACTTTTGCCCCAGTCTTGTACTTACTAAAATATTCCGGAACTGTCGAAAATGCAATCGCAATTCAAAACGGTGTAGGACAAGGTTTGTCTTCTGCAATTATGACTAATAATTTAAGAGAAGCCGAATTGTTTTTATCTGTTACAGGTTCTGATTGTGGAATTGCAAATGTCAATATTGGTACATCCGGTGCCGAAATTGGCGGAGCATTTGGCGGAGAAAAAGAAACAGGCGGAGGGAGAGAATCCGGCTCCGATGCCTGGAAAGTGTATATGCGCAGACAAACCAATACCATTAATTACACGACTAGTTTGCCATTGGCACAAGGAATTAAATTTGACTTATAAGCCGAATTAGAACTAAAGCTTATATAAAAATCAAAACAAAGAGAATACCTGCATTGAATAAGACAGTTTTATAAAAGACTGTCTTATAAGGTGCCCGCTTACAAATAAAAAACAAACAAAAAACGAAATTTTAATTAACCAAAACCATTACCAAAATGAAAAAACTACTCATTAGGAAATTAAATTTTATTCCTTTACTGTTATGCTTGTGGTTGCCAAACATCAACTTTGCGCAAGTAAATCAGGCGCAAAAAACCATTTCCGGAAAAGTCATTGATGATAAGAATAATACGTTGCCGGGCGTGAGTATTTCTATTAAAGACTCTAAATATAATGCCGCAACTGATATTGACGGAAATTATACTTTAGTATATTCATCAAGTCTTGTTAATCCGGTGATTGTTTTTTCATACATGGGATTTATTGAGAAAAGTGAAGCGGTAAACAACCGTTCGGAACTTTCAATTACCATGCAGGAAGAAACCAATAAACTGAATGAAGTAGTGGTTATTGGTTATGGTTCTCAGAAAAAAAGTAACGTTACCGGGGCAATTTCTACCGTTAAAAAGGAAAGCCTCGAAACAAGAGCTACAACAAGTCCGGCTGAAGCACTTCAAGGCTTGGTTGCAGGGGTAAACGTGCAAAAAAGCGGTGGTGTGGCAGGGGCTTCTGTGAGCGTAAAAATCCGTGGGGTAAATACCTTTGGAGCTACAGAACCACTTTATATTATTGATGGATTTCAAGGGTCTATTAATACTATAAATCCAACCAATATTGAATCTATGGAGGTACTGAAAGATGGTGCTGCAGCGGCAATTTACGGATCTGTTGCTGCGAATGGTGTCATTATTGTAACGACTAAAAACGGACAAAAAGAAGGTGTAAAAGTAGATTTTAGCTCTTTTTTAAGCATCACAAATCCATCCAAAACATTAGATTTATTAGATGCTGACGGATATCGCACCGTTCACAAAAGAATGTATGATGAATACAATAAATATGCAACTTCGCCAAAAGCGCTTCCTGCTTATATAAACGCTCCATCTGATATCAATACAGATTGGCAGGATGAAGTTTTTCGTTCCGGATTTACACAAAACTACGGTTTAGGAATTCAGGGAAGACAAGGAGATTTTAAATTTGCTTTGTATGGTAACTTCGTAAAACAGAAAGGAATTGTAATTGACAATCAATTTGGTTCGCAAACGGCCAGTGCAAGAGTAAGTTTTAAAAAATCTATTTTTGACATAGACGGGAAAATGGCCTATATCGGAACACAAAATGCATTGCCTAATTTTCAATTGAAAGAGGTATACACCATGTCTCCTTTAGTTCCTGTTTATGATGATAAAGAAGAATATGGTTATGGATTAACGAACAAAAATGGTCTGCCAGCCGGAACAAACCCTGTTGCCGAAGAACATTTTAAGAAAAGCAATGATGTAGGACAGGATATTACAGCTAATATTGCGGCAACAGCTAATATTGCACCTTGGTTAAAATATAAATTAGCGTATTCTTACCGTGTGAAGAACAACCAGCAAACTGCACATTTTCCACCGTACATTGCCAATCCAAAAGAGGTACATCTTTATCCGTTGCAAAGTGAGTTAAGAACAACCTGGAACGAGCAAATATTAGACAACATTATTACAATTGATAAAACTTTTGGTAAACATGTTTTTGGTTTAATGATTGGTAACACTTTTAATAGCCAGGCATCTAACTGGAATGAGGTAAGTGTAGAAGGAAAAACAACAGATTATACAGTGGATAACGGACAATTGGTTTCTATAGACCGTCCATCAGGATTTCTTGATCCGGGATTTGAAACTATTGGTGCCGGAAAAGGAGGAACGTATGCTGCAGATGGATCAAAGTTTCAGTACAATCGTGTTTCTTTCTTTAGCAGGTTAAATTATTCTTACAATGACCGTTATTTGTTACAAATGACCGTTAGAAGAGACGGTTCTTCTAAGTTTGGAGCCGACAGCCGTTGGGGAACTTTCCCATCTATTGCATTAGGATGGAAAATTGAACAGGAAGATTTTTTCCCGAAAGATATTTTTATCTCTACTTTAAAATTACGTGCCAGCTGGGGACAATTGGGTAACGAGGCAGCTTTAGGATATTACTCTGCAAATACATTGATTAATACAGGTAATAGCTTAGGTTCAGGTTATGTTCAGGGAATTGGAAGCAACCCTTGGCCTGGAAGCATTGCAAAAGCTTTGGAAAATAGAAACCTGCAATGGGAAACTACAGATTCTAAAAATATTGGTATCGATTATACCCTTTTAAAAGGAAAAATTAGCGGTTCGATGAACTACTACCACAATGTGACCGATAATTTATTAATCACAAAAAGATTGGCTCCATCTGCAGGAGTGGATGACCCGATTCTTAACGTAGGTAAAATTAGTAACAGCGGATTTGAATTTGAAGTAAATTACCGCGATCAGGTTAATGAATTCAAATACAATGCAGGTTTAAATTTTACAACGCTTAAAAACAAAGTGGTAGCACTTGCAAACGAAGGACAGACCATTTATGGAGAAGGATTAAAATTCGGAGACGAGCATTTTCCAACTCAGGCACGCGTAGGAAACCCTATTAGTGGATTCTATCTGTACAAAACAGATGGTATTTTTCAAACTACTCAAGAGGTAGCGGCTCATAATAAAAATGGTGTTTTATTACAGCCAAATGCTCAGCCGGGAGATATTCGCTTTAAAGATTTAAACGATGATGGTGTTATTGATGATAAAGATAAAGCCTATGCCGGAACCGGTTTACCAAAAGTTGAAGTAAATCTTACTTTAGGTGCAAGTTATAAAGGCTTTGATTTCTCAGCTTTGATTGGAAGCGGTTGGGGGAATAAATTGTACAACGGAAACCGTTATTTTTATGAGTCTATGAACTCCGGAACCAATATGCTGGCTTCGACTTTAAATTCATGGACACCTGATAACCGCAGTGATATTCCAAGAGCTGTATTGCAGGATCCTAACGGAAACAGCCGTGAGTCAGATCGTTTTCTGGAAAGTGGAAATTTTATAAGAATGCGTCAATTGCAATTAGGATATACTGTCCCAAGCAGCATGTTGGGCAAAGCAAAAATGGACAAACTTAGATTTTATGTGAGTGTAGAGAATTTATTTACTATCACTAATTATTCTGGTATTGATCCTGAGTTTTCACGTGCATCTGTGCTTAATACTGGTATTGATCGTTTTGTGTATCCATTTACAAGATCGTTTGTATCGGGTATTCAGTATATATTTTAATTCTATTTTATAAAAGACACCATCATGAAAAAGATATTTTTATTATTATCCACTATAGGTCTGTTGACTATTACAAGTTGTAGTGATTATCTGGAGCAACAATCTCCAGACCAACTTACCTCAGATAATTTCTGGAGAAATAAGACTGATGCAGAATCAGCTTTGGCAGCAACGTACGGACAGCTTGAATGCGCCACTAACCGATGGTCTTTCGCCGAGATAAAATGGCCGGTAGAAGCATATCGTGAAGATATAAACGAACTGGGGAGTGATGCTTTAAATTACCAAAATTGGGTAGAACTTTCGACTTTTACTTATACCAATGGAAACAGCCAGTTTACCAGCTATTGGGGAATTAATTACAGAGGAATCAGTAATGCCAATCAGGTTATTGATAAATTACCACAGGTTCCGGCTTCTAAATTAACAGATGGGGATCGCAAACAAATTGAAGCTGAAGCTCGTTTTTTACGTGCCTATTACCACATGAAATTGCTTTTAAACTGGGACAAAATTTATGTTAGAGATAAATATGTAACCAAAGAAAGTGATCTGAATATTCCTCTTTCTACACGTGCAGAAGCTTGGGATTTTATCACAAAAGAATTTAAAGCGGTTGCAGATGTGTTGCCTGCAAAACAATCTACAGACAAAACAGGTCGCGCAACAAGTGGTGCAGCGAATAGTTACCTTGGTTTTGCATATTTAACCAGAGCTTACGAAGAAACAGCTCAAAAACAAAGTTTCTTAACCGAAGCACTTACTGCATTGAATAAAGTACAGGGGTATGAGTTAGTTAAAGACTATGTTTCCATGTTTGATGGAACGACAAAAAATAGTAAAGAGTCTATTTTTGAATTGCAATTTTCAGAAACTAGTGCCAATGGAGCTTTTTATCGTAATGCTCTTCACTATTGGATGGCAGCCGGAGAACTAGGAGGATGGGATGAAATTCTTCCAAGTGCGATGCTGATAAATGAATTCAAAAAAGAAGGAAAAATTGCTACTACAGGAAATTATGATACCCGTTTGTACAGCACAATTTTCTTTAAAGACCCTTATTTCAATGATGCGAATAATCCAATGGTATTAGGCGCTACTTATGATGAAAGATTTGAAGGTAAAGACAAACCAGTCTATCGCAGGTACATACCAAATACTCAGGAAAAAATGGATCAGGAGTTTACAGCGATCAACATTCCTTTAATGAGATATGCAAATGTATTGTTGATGCAAGCTGAGGTATTGAATGAGTTGGGACGCACGGGAGAAGCTATTCCATACATCAACAAAGTTCGTGAAAGAGCTGATATGCCAGCGATGACGGGAACTACTACAGCAGCTGTTAAAGCTCAGATCGAACATGAAAGAATTATAGAGTTTCCGTTAGAAAACTATCGTTTTTATGACTTACGTCGTTGGGGAAAAACTAAAGCAGCACTTGATGCAGTGGGGCGTACCGGTTTTGATACCGCAAAAAATAGCTTTTACCCAATTCCATTAACAGAAACACAAGCAAATTAACGATTTAACAAAAAGAAATCAATTCCTAAAAGTTGATTTTCAATAAAGATTTTAATCCTGCAAGGTCTTTTTCAGACCTTGTAGGTTTAATTTTTATATCCAGAAACCTCACATATTAAAAAGATTGAAAGATTGAAAGATTGAAAGATAAAAAAGATTAAAAAAAATCCACTAAATCTAACGCATAGCACTTAAGTTAAAGAAAGATTTATTACATTATCTAACTAAAAAACACACCAAAAAAAACAAAATAACATGAACAAAAAGGAAATACTTTTTATTCTTGCGTCCTTTTTTATAGTACAATCCGGTTGGACACAAAAGAGCTATCCAAACTTAGAATCGGGCAAAAACAGTCTGAACTATAAAGGAAACCCAATCAATGCCACAGACCGAAAATCACTGGCATTCTCAGACAAAGGGGCATGGTTCGCATTTGGATTTTTAGAGCCCTCAGCAGTTCAGGGGGGATTCTCGGGACCATTTTTAATGACAGAACAAAACGGTGTTTGGTTAAGTCCTTCGTTTGTTTCGTTGCAGCTTCAGGATGAAAACAAAAAAGAGGTTATCCAGTGGAAAAATGCTTTGGTTAGTCAAAACAGCTACAACAGCCATCTGGAGCAAGAGTTTAAAAATGATAAACTAACGGTAAAACAGCAGTTGGTTTATTTATCGGGACATTCAGCTTTACAAAAAACAAGCATTACCAATACATCAGGAAAAGCGATAACACTTTTTCCTTCGTACAGTTCGACACTTTTTTTAAATGATTTACAATTGTCTAAAGAAGGCAAAATGTTAAAAATTGTTTCTACAAAAAGTACTGCAACAGGTTATATTCAGTTTTTGAATAGTACTCCCGAAATTGAGATCACCAAAGAGGGGTACAATACCCAAACAGAGAAACTGGTATTAAAACCAAATGAAACCAAAGAAATAGTCGTTTCACAAACCTTTATTTTTCCGCAATACTCCTGGAAAAGTGAGAACGAAAACATTGCCAAAACAGTATTTACTACACTGCTGAACAACACACAAAAAGAAAAAGAAAATCAATTAACGCAATTAATTACCAGAAAGAAAAATATTTACAAAGACGTCGTTTACTCAGATCTGGTAGCTAAACTGGCATTGACTTTACAAAACAATACGCGAATTGCGGCCGAAGGTTTAAAACACGGAGGTCTCTTTCCTAGTTACAATTACGAGTGGTTTCATGGTTTTTGGGCGTGGGACAGCTGGAAACATGCGGTTGCAGTAGCCAATTACAATCCAGAACTGGCGAAAGATCAAATGCGCGCTTTGTTTGATTATCAGGAACCGAATGGGTTTATTCCGGATTGTATTTACAGAAACAATTTTCTTGAAGAAAACAACTACCGAAACACCAAAGCACCGCTTGCGGCTTGGGCAATCTGGAAAATTTATGAAAAAACAAAAGATGTTAATTTTATAAAAGAGTTCTATCCGAAGTTAAAGTTATACCACAACTGGTGGTACAAAGACAGAGACCACGATCAGGACGGTTTATGCGAATTTGGCTCTACCGACGGAACTGTGATTGCAGCAAAATGGGAAAGCGGAATGGACAATGCCGTTCGTTTTGATGATAGCAAAATCCTTAAAAATGGAGAGAAAGCATATTCCTTAGATCAGGAAAGTGTTGATTTAAACTCTTTTTTATATGCCGAAAAGAACTATCTGCAGAAGATGGCAGAAGTTTTAAAACTAACAGAAGAAGCAAAGAAATGGAAAGAAGAAAGTACTGCTTTGAAAGTTAAAATTCAAAATCAGTTTTGGGATGCTGCGACGGGTTGGTTTTACGACACGACCATCGACGGTAAAACACTGGTAAAAGCAATGGGTTGTGAAGGATACTTGCCTATTTGGGCAGAAGTCGCTACCGCGGAGCAAGTTCAGTTGGCGAAAAAGAATATGATGGATACCGCCAGCTTGAACACCTTTGTTCCGTTGCCGACACTGGCAGCCAATCATCCGAAGTTTAAACCAAATAATGGGTACTGGAGAGGACCGGTTTGGCTTGATCAAAGTTATTTTGGGATAAACGGACTGGAAAAATACGGATACACAAAGGAAGCAAACGAACTGGCCCACAAACTGATTTATAACGCAGAAGGAGTTTTGGACAAAGGAACTTCTATCAGAGAGAATTATCAGCCAATTACAGGAAAAGGACTAGAAGCTTACAATTTTAGCTGGTCGGCTTCCCATTATTTAATGCTTCTTTTAGAAGATAAATAGTTAAATAAGCTGTTGTGTATAAAATTTTAACACATAGAGACATAGATTATATAGGCACAAAAAAGACGTTTCAGTTAGCATTAATGTACAGAGCTACGTGTGAAGAAATGTGTTTCTTATTGTATTCTCTTTTTCAAGAAAAAATCTATGTCTCTATGTGTTTAATTAAACTTTTATAAATTACCAACAGCGAGTTAAGAATAACTATCTAAATTTGATTAACACAACAACAGTACAAAGTATGTTCAACCAAAAAATAGCATTCACAAAAATAGTAGCAACAGGGCTACTTATTGCAAATAGCCATTCGGCACCTGTTTTTGCTCAAACAAAAAAAACTACAGCTACAGAAAAAAAAGATCCACAGCGTTTTTTCTCAAAGCCTGATTTAATGCAGATCGGGGTTTATTATTATCCGGAGCAATGGCCAAGAGAGCAATGGGAACGTGATTTAAAAAACATTAAAAAACTAGGATTCGAGTTTACGCATTTTGCAGAATTTGCCTGGACATATATGGAACCTGAAGAAGGAAAGTACGATTTCAAATGGCTCGATGATGCTCTTGCAATCGCAGAGAAAGAAGGTTTAAAAGTTATTCTTTGTACACCAACACCAACTCCGCCGGCATGGATGGGGGAAAAATACCCTGAGATTTATCTGGTCGATGCAAGCGGACGTCGCAGAGAACATGGTAACAGGGCCAATCAATCGGTATCAAATGAAAAATACAGGGCCTTTGTAGAGAAAATGGTTACTGAACTTGGAAAGAGATATGGGAAAAATAAAAACATTATGGGCTGGCAAGTGGATAACGAGCCGGGAGCTCCGGACGATTTTAGTCCTTCTGCTCAAAAAGGATTTCAGAAATGGTTGAAAGCCAAATATGGTACGATTGAGAAGTTAAATGCCGAATGGCTGGGAAGTTTTTGGAGCATTCGCTATAACAATTTCGAACAAATTGCGATTCCAAATGCCGAAATCTATTTTGAAGATAAACTAAGTCCGCATGCTATATTAGATTTCAAGAGATTTACAGCAGATTCTCAAGCGGAATATTTGAATTTACAGGCCGAAACACTTCGGAAATATGTTGATCCAAAACAATGGATTACAACCAATTACACCAATGTAGTGTATGGAGCGGATCCAAGAAGAACTGATAAAATGGATTTTGCTACCTATACCATGTATCCGGTAAGCGGAAGAAACCAATTGGGTGGTCAGAACTTTAGAATGGGACATCCAAACAAAATATCAGAAGCCAATGATTATTACAGATCCATAAACGGGGTTACCGGTGTTATGGAAATGCAGCCAGGACAGGTAAATTGGGCAAGTATCAACCCGCAATTGCTTCCGGGAACCGTTCATATGTGGATCTCGCAAGCTTTCGGAGGAGGTTGCTCGTTTACTTGTACGTACAGATACAGACATCCGCTAGGAAGCAGCGAAATGTATCATGATGGAATTGTAGGTACGGATGGTGTAACCCTGACAACAGGTGGAAAAGAGTTTGTACAATCTATCGAAGACATGAAACTGCTTCGAAAAGAATACAATCCAAAAGCAGTACTTCCAGCGGATCTTGCCAAAAGAAAAACAGGTTTTTTATGGAGTCATGAGAATCTTTGGGATTTGGAAAACCAAAAACAAACGGAATTCTGGAGCACGTGGAGACACAGAAATACCTATACATCTGCCGTAAAATCGACTGCTGCGCCAATGGATTTTATCACTGAAGAAGACGATTTCTCTACTTATCCTTTTATTGTAGCTCCTGCTTACCAGCTTATCGATCAGAAATTGGTAGATAAATGGACTAAATATGTAGAAAATGGAGGGAATTTGATTCTGTCCTGCCGAACTGGTCAGAAAGATAAAAACGGACATTTCTTTGAAGCCAAATGGAGTGCACCGATCGTTCCGCTAATTGGTGCCGATGTGGATTTTTTTGACATGCTTGTAGCAGATGTAAACGGAACTATAAATGCCGGAAGCAGTACTTATAAATGGAATACCTGGGCAGATGTTTTAGAACCGAAACCGGGAACAGAGGTTCTGGCTACTTATGCCGATCAGTTTTACAAAGGAAAAGCCGCAGCAATTACCAGAAAATTAGGTAAAGGAACTGTTACTTATATAGGAGCAGAAAGTAAAGACGGAGATTTGGAAAGACAAGTGGTAAGATCGGTTTACGAACGTGCCAAAGTAACGATTGATGATTTGCCAAAAGGTGTATTTGTAGAATGGAGAGACGGTTTTTATACAGGTGTAAATTATACCAATGAGGCCATACAGTTACCAATTCCTCAGGGAAGCAAAATTTTGGTAGGACAAAACCCTTTACAACCGGCTCAGGCTATTATTTGGAAATAAAAGTTAGACACGAATTTCACGAATGAGCACGAATTTTTTAAATAGTATGCGGATAATAAGTCATGAATTCGTGGCAAAAAAAGGCTTAACAAGAACAACGCAAATAAGTAAAATATAATTCGTGCTCATTTGTGGAATTCGTGGCTAAAAAAATAATCCATTGCATCCGGCTCAGGCGATTATCTGGAAAAAAAAGGTTCGCCACGAATTTCACAAATGAGCACGAATTTTTTAAATAGTATGCACATAATAATTCGTGAATTTGTGGCAAAAAGACGCTTAACAAGACAACGCAAGTAAGTAAAATATAATTCGTGGCTAAAAAAATAATCCATTGCATTCGGCTCAGGCGATTATCTGGAAAAAAGGTTCGCCACGAATTTCACGAATGAGCACGAATTTTTTAAATAGTATGCGGATAATAAGTCATGATTTTGCGGCAAAAAAACGCTTAACAAGACAACGCAAGTAAGTAAGATATAATTCGCGTTAATTTGTGAAATTCGTGGCAAAAGAATCACTTTACCAGATTACGCAAACAATGTAATATAATTCGTGGCTAAAAAAAATAAACAAAAACAATTTAATATAGTAACAATGATTTTTTCAGAAGCAACTATTCAGGATTTAGTAAAAGAACATTACGGATTAATCGTTACCGTAAAAGCATTAAATGGATATGACGAACTGAACTTTCTTTTATCGAATGAGAAGAATGAAAAGTACATTCTAAAAGTATCAAACGAAAGTCATCCGTTTCCTTTTTTAGAAGCGCAGATTAATATTATCCAACATCTTAAAAAGAGTAGTATTTCAAATTGTTTTCAGCATTTCAGCATCAACAAACACGGGGAGGAGCTGACCAAAATCGTTAGTAATTCGCATACCTATTATATCAGAATCTTAAACTTTTTAGAGGGAGTTTTTTGGGTTGATGAGAGCGCCAAAACAAGTGAATTGCAATATGATTTGGGAAGTTTTTTAGGTAAGATGGATCATGCCTTACAGGATTTCTCACATCCCGCCATGCACCGTAATTACACCTGGGATATAAGTCATGCGAGTGAAGCCGGAGATAATTTAAAGCACATATTAAATCACGAAAAAAGACGTATTGCAGGTTATTTTCTGCTACAGTTTGATACTGAAGTTTTACCTCAGCTACATCGCCTGCGTCATGCTTACATACATAACGATGCCAACGATTATAATGTATTGGTGCAGGACAATCGTGTTAGCGGATTAATTGATTTTGGCGATATGGTGTATACGGCTTTAATCAACAATCTGGCTATCGCCTGTACGTATGCTATGCTGGACGAAGAAGATCCTTTGGCAGTTGCGGCATCGTTAGTAGCGGGATATCATAAATCGTATGCATTAACTGAACAGGAAGTCGATTTGTTGTATTATCTGATTGCAGGAAGACTTTGCATCAGTGTAACACAATCGGCTTATAATGCTTCATTAGACAGCAATAACGAACACCATTTTATTACCGAAAAACCGGCTTGGGATCTGTTGTTTAAATTGATTCAGATTAACCCAATCAAGGCGCAGGATGCTTTTAGAAAAGCCTGTGGTTTTGATGGAGTAATTACTACCGATGATTACAGTGATTTACTGAAAGTTCGTAAAAGTAAAATTGGACGAAATCTAAGCATTGGGTATCAGGATAAATTAAAAATAGTAAAAGGAGCTCTGCAATATCTATACGATGATAAAGGAAGAACCTTTGTGGATTGTGTTAATAACCCTTCACATGTTGGACATTGTCATCCTGTAGTCGTTCGAAAAATGCAAAAACAAATCGCTACTTTAAATACCAATACCCGATATTTAAATGACGCTATAACAGCTTATGCCGAAAAACTAACAGCAACATTACCTTCTAAACTGAGCGTTTGTTACTTTGTTAATTCGGGTAGTGAGGCAAATGATTTGGCGATTCGTATGAGCCGTCATTTCACCAAACAAAAAGACATTATTGTATTGGATCATGCGTATCACGGAACGTCTACTGTGGCGATGGAAATGAGCCCCTACAAATTTGATAGTAAAGGCGGGTTTGGTCAGATGTCCTGGATACACAAAGCAATTAATCCCGATTTATACCGCGGACCTTACAAATATGGTGACACTACAGCAGGAGAAAAATATGCAGCCGATGTACAACGAATTATCGAAGAATTAAAAAAAGAAGACAAAGCTCCGGCTGTATTCATTTGTGAAACCTTATTAGGAGTTGGTGGTCAGATTCCGTTACCGGAAAATTATCTAAAAACAGTTTATGACTATGTCAGAGCTGCGGGAGGAGTTTGTATTGCCGATGAAGTTCAGGTTGGATTTGGAAGAATAGGAGATCACTTTTGGGGCTTTGAACTTCAAGATGTAGTTCCGGACATAGTAGTTTTAGGAAAACCAATTGGTAACGGACATCCGTTAGCCGCCGTGATTGTAACTGAAGAAATTGCTGATGCTTTCAATAATGGTATGGAGTACTTTAACACTTTTGGTGGTAATCCCGTATCTATGACCACAGGTTTGGCGGTACTGGATGTAATTCAGGAAGAAGAAATGCAGCAACATGCTTTGGAAACAGGGAATCATTTAATGAAAGGTTTAAGGGATTTAATGGCCAAGTACCCAATTATTAGTGATGTGCGTGGACATGGATTGTTTATTGGTGCCGAAATGGTAAAAGATAAAATCACTATGGAGCCCGCTGTTCCTGAAATTGATATTGTAGTAGAAAAAATGAAAGCTCAAGGCTATTTATTAAGTACAGATGGACCTTTACACAATGTTTTGAAAATAAAACCACCCATGACATTCAACAAACAGAATGCTGATGAAATGGTGAAATTCTTAGATATCGCTTTAAGCGAATTGTAGGTACCTAATAACACATAATATTGTCATTTCGAGGAACGAGAAATCTTCACGTCAATATTCTACAAAGATTGAAATACTTTGTCGAGTTACTTGCGAAGATTTCTCGTTCCTCGAAATGACAAACTCCAATTAATAAAAGAATAAAAATGAATAACAATAATGTCTTTTCCGATAGTTCTGTTCCTTTAGAACAGTTGGAAAAACAAGTAGAAGGTAAATTATTCTACGATCATACCATGCGCTTGCTTTATGCGACTGATGCCAGTGCTTATAAAGAAATGCCTTTGGCCGTTGCAATTCCCAAAACAAAGGAAGACATCCAAAAAATCATTGCTTTTGCGAGAGAACACAAAAGTAGTGTCATTCCTCGTGCTGCCGGAACATCGCTTGCGGGACAGGTAGTGGGTAACGGAATTATTGTTGACATTTCACAGGAGTTTACCAAAATTATATCGGTTGATCAGGAGGAGAAAACTGCCTGGGTAGAGCCGGGTGTCATTCGTGATGAGCTTAATCTTTATTTGAAACCGTACAAGCTGTTCTTCGGGCCGGAAACTTCGACCAGTAATCGCTGTATGATTGGTGGAATGGTAGGAAACAATGCCTGTGGTGCAAGATCGGTGATTTACGGATCGACACGCGAACATTTACTCGAAATTAAAGGTTTTTTGGCCGATGGTCACGAAGTTACTTTTGGCGCTTTGACGAATGCCGAATTTGAAGATAAATGTAACGGAATTAATGTAGTAAGCCCTTTAGAACAGGCTATTTATGTTCAGGCAAAAGAGATATTATCATCAAAATCAAATAGGATTTTATTTGAAGATAACTTTCCAAAAAAATCCATTCCCAGAAGAAACACAGGTTATGCTTTAGATTTACTGGCAGATACAATGCCGTTTACAGATTCGGAAGAGAAATTTAATTTCTGTAAGTTAATTGCTGGGTCAGAGGGTACTTTATTCTTTTCGACAGCTATAAAACTGAATCTGGTTGAGGCGCTAAAACCGTATTCGGCTTTGGTTTGTGTGCATTTTGAAAGAATTAATGAATCCCTTAAAGCCAATATCGAAGCTTTAAAATTCAATCCTGATAGTGTAGAGCTAATCGACCATTATATTCTGGAATGTACCAAAGAAAATATCGAACAAAGTAAGAATCGTTTTTTTGTAAAAGGAGATCCTCAGGCTATTTTAGCGGTTGAATTCTTAAGGGATTCTCCCGAAGAAATCGACAGTATAGCCAAAGAAATGGAAACCTTGATGCGGTCTAAAAATCTTGGTTATCATTTCCCGATAGTTTATGGTGACGATACCAATAAAGTCTGGGCTTTGCGAAAAGCTGGATTGGGTTTATTGTCTAATATTCCCGGTGATGCCAAAGCTGTTGCGGTGATTGAAGATACGGCAGTAGATGTAAATGATCTACCTGATTTTATCGAAGACTTTAATGCGATCTTAAAAAAGCGAAATCTAAACTGTGTACATTATGCACATGCAGCAACAGGTGAATTGCACCTGCGTCCGATTATTGATTTAAAAACCAAAGAAGGGACTGCCATTTTCAGGACCATTGCAACTGATATTGCCCATTTAGTAAAAAAATATAAAGGTTCCTTAAGCGGTGAGCACGGTGATGGAAGACTTAGAGGCGAATTTATTCCGTTGATGTTAGGGGAGGAGATTTACCAATTGTTTCTCCAGATTAAACAAGTTTGGGACCCGTGGGGCGTTTTTAATCCGGGGAAAATTGTCAATACACCACCAATGGATACCAGTTTGAGGTATACTCCCGGACAGGACACTCCTATGCCGGAAACCTATTTTGATTTCTCAGAACATAACGGAATTTTACGCGCAGCCGAGATGTGCAACGGATCGGGAGACTGCAGAAAAACCGAAAAAAGCGGTGGTACCATGTGTCCGAGTTATATGGCCACGCGGGATGAAAAACATACGACACGTGCAAGAGCAAACATGTTAAGAGAAACCATAACTAACTCGACAAAAGCAAATAGGTTTGATGACGAAAACCTTCTTGAAGTACTCGATTTGTGCTTAAGCTGTAAAGGTTGTAAATCGGAATGTCCTTCAAATGTTGACATGGCAAAACTAAAAGCCGAAACATTACAGCAATATCACGATAAGAATGGAGTGAAATTCCGTTCCAGACTTATTGGGAACACCCCCAAAATTAACCAATGGTTTGCTACGATGCCGTGGGTTTACAACTTATCGGCCAAAGGAGCTTTTGGAAATGTGATTAAGAAAGTAACTGGTTTTGCCACAGAGCGCAAACTTCCTCTCATGCATAAAATTACTTTTGCCAAATGGATGAAAGAATACATTCAGGAAGGAGACTTTGTAAACGGTAAAGTCTATTTGTACAATGATGAGTTTCTGAACTTTTATGATGTTGAAATAGGGCAGACCGCCATTAAACTACTGAATCGTTTAGGATATCAGGTTGGTATTTCAAAAATGGGTATCAGCGGTAGAACTTATCTCTCGAAAGGAATGTTGAAAGAAGCACGCGAAATTGCGGAAAATAACATCAGAAACTTTGAGTTTTCTATTCCCGACAATGGTATTTTGATCGGAATAGAACCGTCGGCAATACTAACTTTTCGAGATGAATATCCTGATTTATGTCGTGGAGAATTAAAAACCAAAGCAAAAACATTTGCCGCAAGAACTTTTCTGATTGAGGAATTTTTAGCCAAAGAACTGGAAGAAGGAAGAATCTCGTCAGATAGTTTTACGACGAAGTCAGAACGTGTACGCATGCATGGGCATTGTTTTCAAAAAGCATTATCTTCATTAGTGCCACTCAAAAAAATCCTCAGCTTGCCGGAGAATTATACGGTGTTGAACATTCCAAGTGGCTGTTGCGGTATGGCAGGATCTTTTGGATATGAAAAAGAGCACTACGAGTTATCGATGAAAATAGGAGAGCTGGTTTTGTTTCCAACAATCCGTTCTGAGGAAGAAGCTACTTTGATCTCTGCTTCAGGAACCAGCTGCAGACATCAGATTGCAGACGGTACAGGCCGAAAAGCGCAGCACCCGGTAGAGATATTGTTTAAAGCATTAAAATAGACTGAAACTGACGAGCTTTTTGTTTCTAAGAAGAGCGGGATATTTTTTCTATTGGAGGCAAATGTTTCTAACACATAGAAACATAGTTTAAAATGTATAAAGGCGTTTGACTGCAAATAAAAAGGCATAGTATTATGTGAATGAAATGTGTTTCTTTTTAATATTCTTTGTGGGATAAAAACGCTATGTTTTGGGGTGTTTAATATTATTTTTCATAGGTTGACGCGAACGAGTTTTGAATTTTTAGTAATAGATATAGATGGACTTTTTGGACGATTGTTTATAGTTTGTTAATAAATAATGACAGATGAATATTTTTTTAACAACTAGGCAAAAGAATAATAATTAAATTTGATAGTAGGCTAAAGGTTTATCAATTTAAAAACATCTACTATGGAAAAAGCTATAAAACTAAAAGTTCGCAAGGAATTAGATGGTCGCCAACAGTTGAATATCATTAAACTTAAAGGAAGTTTGATTTCTAAAGGATACACAGAAATCATACATATCCTGGATCAGGATGATGAATTTCACATCAACTCTTTTGAAACTCCATCTGAAAGTACTAATGAAGTTCAGGAGTTTATTACAGCTTTTATCCATAGAGAAAACCTAACTGATACCATATCGTTTTTCAAATAAGGTTTTTCACCAGTTATAAAATAAAACAAAGAGTCCCGTTTCGGTATAGAAACGGGGCTCTTTGTTTTAGAAAAGCTTGTCTAAGTTCTAAACTCGTACGAATTCACAAGGCAAAATGTGAGTTAGCAAGGATTTTGTATTCTTGCGCAAGAATATCTTGTGTTATTATATCGATCATATTCAATGTAGTCTCATTAAATAGGACTGTTTTTTATACTAAAACTGATGATTTGCTCTGAAAGTGCTTTAGCAAAAACATGGTGCTTTTGCAGTAAACAATAAATAATGCATAAAAATCAAAGAACCCCGTTTCGGTATAGAAACGGGGTTCTTTGATTTAGAAAAGCTTGTCTAAGTTCTAAACTCGTACGAATTCACAAGGCAAAATGTGAATTAGCAAGGATTTTGTATTCTTGCGCAAGAATATCTTGTGTTATTATACCGATCATATTCAATGTAGCCTCATTAAATAGGACTGTTTTTTATACTAAAACTGATGATTTGCTCTGAAAGAGCTTTAGCAAAAACATGGTGCTTTTGCAGTAAACGATAAATAATGCATAAAAATCAAAGAACCCCGTTTCGGTATAGAAACGGGGTTCTTTGTTTTAGAAAGCTTGTCTAAGTTCTAAACTCGTACGAATTCACAAGGCAAAATGTGAATTAGCAAGGGTTTTGTATTCTTGCGCAAGAATATCTTGTGTTATTATACCGATCATATTCAATGTAGTCTTATTAAATAGGACTATTTTTTATACTAAAACTGATGATTTGCTCTGAAAGAGCTTTAGCAAAAGCATCGTGCGCAGCACTATGAACGATGATGACAATTATGGGTTACGCCCTGAAAGGGCAAAAGCCTGATCACAAAGAAAAGCATTCAGTATATTTTGCGTAAGATTCTTTAAGAGTGGGAACGTTTTTTAATAGGGATTTGTTGGGGTGAAAATTGCTATTACCCTTTCAGGGCAATTCTATACCTTAATCTAGTTCATAGTGCTTTGCACTATACTACTGCTTTTCGGGCTTTCAGCCCTTTTCTCCCCAACATTTGTTCTTGATCTCTTGAAACTCAAAAAAGTTACATTCCACCTCCTAAAGCTTTATAAAGTAAAATCTGTGCGTTTGCATTTTTCAACTGAATGTCAACAAAATCGAGTTCGGCCTGTAGTTTGTTTTTTTGAGCACTGATGATTTCGAGATAATTGGCATATCCGCTAAGGTATAGATCATTTGAAACATCCACGGCAATTTCAAGATGCTCGATTTCTTTGGATTTGTACTTCAACACATCTTCAAAAGCTTCGGTTCGGTGCAGTAAAGCACTTAACTCATTATAGGCCGTTGTAATAGTATTTTGATACTGTAGAAAAGAAATTTCCTGTCTTCGATTAGCAGTAAAGAACTCCTGTTTAATTTGCCCTTTATTGAACACGGGAGCCGTAATTCCGCCAAGCAATTGCCAGGCAAATGAACCGCTATCAAAAAAAGTAGAAAACGAAAAAGAATTCATTCCCACATATCCGCCTAAATTTAAAGTAGGAAAAAAGGCGGCACGTGCAGATTTTGCGTCTGCGTTTGTAGCCAGTAATTCAAAGTACGCTTCAGAGACATCAGGTCTTTTGTGTATGATAGAGTCTACACTAATTTTTTGATTTAAAACTTTAAGATGACCGGATAAAAACTCAGTACTTCTTTCGACTTTTCCTCCATATTCTCCAAGCAGCGTAAGCAGTGCCTTCTCGGCCTGATTAATTTTTAGATTGAGCTGTTCTGCTTCTGCAAGTATATTATTGTTTTGTGCATGAAACTGCTGTACCGCAAGTTCTGTTGCTTTTCCAACAGATCGCTGTGCCGAAATAATATCCAATGCATGCTGCTGGGTATCCAGGTTTCTCTTATAAATGACAGCCTGTTTGTCTAAAGCTACCAACTCGTAATAAAGTTCAGCAATATCACTTAATAGTTTTGTTTTCAGTAATCGCATTCCTTGTTGTGAAGCAAAGTATCTTTGACGTGCCGCTTTTTTCCGGTTGCTTAGTTTACCCCATATATCGGCTTCCCAGGACACTTTTCCGCCTAGAAATAAGTTAGGAGTAGCGCCGGTTGCAATTCGCTGTCTTTCGGATATGTTTTGAGACAAATTGGTATCAAAGTTTCCAACACCTTCCATAGTGTACTTTCCGTAACGTGTTCCGGAAGCATCTGTCTGAAGATCAAAAGAAGGCAGTAAAGCAAGTTTGGCTACTTTCAAATGAGAGTTGGCGATTAAAATACGCTGCTCCATGACTAAATAATCCGGATTCTGAGCAACAGCTTTATCTAATAATTTTTCTAGTTTATCATCTTTGAAATAAGTTGCTGTTTGCAGCGGAACAAAAGTTGTTCCACTGTCAGCAGCTTTTTTTGAGGTAACATCAAAATTCTTCGGCAGGGGTTTAGCGGCCAGATTGTCGTTCACTTTTGGCGCAGAACAGGCAGTTAGCAGCAGCGTTCCGGTTGTCAGTATGAACGAGAACATCTTAAATTTATAGTTGAGATGAAGCGCTATTTTATATTGATTTAGTGATTTTTTCATTATTATATTTATTTTTTCAATGCTTTTTCAAATTTGGCAAACAGGATATAAAGTCCCGGAATGATTACTAGTCCGAACACCGTTCCTATAAGCATTCCTCCAGCGGCGGCAGTACCTATCGAACGGTTACCAATAGCACCGGCACCCGAGGCAATACACAAAGGAATTAACCCTGAAATAAAAGCAAACGAAGTCATTAAAATAGGTCTGAAACGTAATCGGGCTCCTTCGATTGCAGCCTCGGTAATATCACGTCCAATTTTGTTCTGTGCCATCGCAAACTCTACGATCAGAATGGCATTTTTAGCGAGTAATCCAATAAGCATGACGAGTGCCACCTGAGCATAAATGTTATTGTCCAGTCCAACCATTAACAAGGCGAGGTACGAACCAAAAACACCTACCGGTAGACTTAAAAGCACCGGAAAAGGGAGCAGTAAACTTTCGTATTGAGCAGCAAGAAGCAAATAGACAAACAGTATGCACAATGCAAAAATGTAAATAGTTTGATTTCCGGACAGAATTTCTTCGCGCGTCATACCCGACCATTCCAATTCAAACCTGCTTGGCAGTTTTTCGGCTGCAATTTTCTCTACGGCTGCGATTGCTTCTCCTGAGCTATATCCTTCACCAGGCTCTCCGTTGATCATAGCCGACATGTACATGTTGTAACGCGTTAGCACTTCAGGACCATAAACACGTTCCAGTTTGATAAAGGTGGAGAACGGAACCATTTCTCCGGCATCATTCTTAAGGTACATATCCAGAATACTTTCGGGATTTTTTCTGAACTGCGGACTGGCCTGAACCATTACTTTATACATTTGGGAGAAACGTATAAAATTGGTTGCATAAAAAGAACCCAACATCGTTTGCAGCGTAGACATGGCATTGTCTACAGAGATCCCTTTTTTGGCAGCAAGATCATAATCGATATGGATTAAATACTGAGGAAAAGTAGCATCAAAACTACTAAAAGAGTTTTGTACTTCGGGTGCCGCATTTAGTTCCTTAATGAAGTTTTTGGTGACAGCATCCGTGTTGGTGATTGTTCCTCCGGATTTGTCGAGTAATCGAAGTTCAAATCCGCTTGTATTTCCGAAACCGGGAACGGTTGGCGGTGCAAAAATCTCAATCTGTGCATCAGAAATGTTTTTTGTTTTCTCTCCCAGTTTGGTGATGAATTCATTTACCGAGATGTCACGATCGCTCCAGTCTTTCAGATTGATCATTCCCATACCATAAGAAGCTCCCGCAATTTCGGTTACAATACTGTATCCGGCAAGCGTCGTCACATTGTCTACGCCTTTAATTTCTTTGGCCAGACGGGTTACTTCATCCAGCACTTTTTCGGTACGTTCTACTGTGGCTCCCTGAGGAGTAGTCACACTTACATAAACCATTCCTTGATCTTCTGAAGGGATAAATCCACCCGGAACAAATTTACTGGTTCCCCAGGTGAGTAAACAGAATAAAACTAATAGACCGGCAGTAACAGTAGTGCGATCCGCAAATTTTGCCAATATTCTGATATAACCGGCCGTAACCTTATCAAACCATGTATTAAAACTGTTGAAAAAACGATTGATCAAAGAATTCTTTTTCTCCTCCGGATTATGTGGTTTTAATAAAATAGCACAAAGGGCAGGGGTTAGGGTAAGGGCATTGATTCCTGAAATTACAATACTGATAGCCATCGTTAAAGAGAATTGTCTGTAGAAAACTCCAACGGGACCACTTAGGAATGCAACCGGAATAAACACGGCACTCATTACGATGGTAATGGCAATAACAGCTCCGGTAATTTCTTTCATGGCACTAATCGTAGCCGGAAGTGGTGCCATATGCTCTTCGGAGATTTTAACGTGAACGGCTTCGACGACTACAATGGCATTGTCGACTACAATTCCTATCGATAATACAAGGGCAAACAATGTAAGAAGGTTGATCGAAAAGCCCATCATCGACATGAAGGCAAATGAACCAATAAGGGCTACAGGTACCGCCAAAACAGGTATTAAGGTAGAACGCCAGTCCTGAAGGAAGATAAACACAACAAAGGCAACCAGAATAAAGGCCTCGATAAGTGTTTTTAGAACTTCATCGATCGAAGCGTCAAGAAAACGTGATACATCGTAGGCAATGTTGTAATCCATTCCTGGAGGGAAGGACGTTTTTTGAAGTTCGGCCATTTTTTCTTTTACGCTGGCAATTACTTCAGAAGCATTTGAACCCGGTCGTTGTTTTAACATGATCGAAGCTGAAGGTTTACCGTCGGTTTTAGAAACCATTCCGTAACTCATCGATCCAAATTCGATTTTAGAGATGTCCTTTAATCTTAGGATCGTTCCGTCTGAATTTGCCCGAAGCGGAATTTCTTCGTACTGTTTGGGTTCGTAGAATTTCCCTCCGTATTTGATAACATACTGAAGCTGATTGTCGAGTTGTCCTGAACCTTCACCCACTTTACCCGGAGCTGCCGATATATTTTGTTTTTGAAGGGAAGTAATCACTTCATTTGCCGAAATAGCATACGAAAGCATTTTTTGAGGATCAAGCCAAACCCTCATGGAATACTCTTTCTGTCCCATGATTTCAGCACGTCCAACACCATCAATCCTTTTCAGTTCCTGAAGAATATTGATATCGGTGAAGTTGAAAATAAACTGTTCGTCCTGCGTTTTATCTGTACTGGTAATGTTCAGATACATCAGCATACTGTTTACTTCTTTTTCGGTGGTTACTCCGGCACGAATTACCTCTTCGGGTAATTCATCCAATATAGTTGTAACACGGTTTTGGACGTTTACAGCCGCAAGATCCGGATCGGTTCCTACTTCAAAAAAGACCTGTATCAGTGTGAGACCGTCATTGGAAGTAACAGTCGACATGTAGGTCATTCCGGGAACTCCGTTAATGGCACGTTCTAAAGGCAGTGCGACGGCATTGGCTGAAACTTCGGCATTGGCCCCCGTATATTTAGCCGTTACCGTTACAGATGGCGGAACAATGTCAGGAAATTGTGTGATAGGCAGCTGAAACAAGGCCAGTATACCCAGGAGTACTATCATAACCGATATGATTAACGACAGTATTTTTCTTTTGATAAATAACTCTATCATTTTATGTTTTTTTTGATACTAATTAGAAACTATAAGCTTACGTTTTGTACGTCTTTGATGTTGATCTTGTCACCGTCCCGCAACGACTGCGTGCCTTCTTCTACAATCAGGTCATTGCTTTTCAGTCCTTTGTTCAGGATAAAAACATCGTCGAGCGTACTGCTAATCGTAATGTTGGTCATTTTTACAATTCCTTCTTTATTTACAAGAAATACAAACTGTTTGTCCTGTATAGAGAAAACGGCTTTTTGTGGAATTAATATCACATTTTTTTTAGGTTCCGAAATGATCAGTTTTCCGGATGTTCCGTGTTTGATGAAACCTTGCGGATTGTGAAATTTAGCTTTGTATTGAATAGAACCCGTTTGGCGGTCGATTTCACCGTCGGCAGTTCTTAATTCGCCTTTTTGGTTGTAAACGGCACCGTTGGGTAAAACCAGTTTAATATCACCGCCGGCTTTGTTTAAACTTTTGTCGGCCATCATTTGAAAATAAATGTTTTCCGGAATGGAGAAATAAGCGTAAACGTCATCCAATTGCGAAACCGTTGTCAGCAGAGAACCATTTTCTACAAGGCTTCCTTCTTTGAATGGAATACGGTCGATTGTTCCGTCAAAAGGAGCTCTGATGGTAGTGAAACTAATTTGCTGGTTGATTGCTTTTCGTTCCGCTACAGCATGCGCAACTTTAGCGGAAGCGGCTTCGTGTTTGGCTTTAGAAAGTTCCAGTTCCTTATCGGCGATGACTTTTTTATTGAAAAGTGTTTGTGCCTGCTCCAGTTCAACTGTTGCAATTCGGAGATCTGCCAAGGTACTTTTGTACACGGCCTGGGCTTTCAGCAATTGTATTTGCAGTTCGACATCACTGATTTTAAACAACAATTGACCTTTTTGCACCTTTTGTCCTTCACTCACAAAAACTTTGTCCAGTAATCCGGGGATGCGAACATGTATTTCTACATTATTTTTGGCGTGCACGTCAGCGACAAACCGGTTGGAAACAATGGTGTCCTGCAGCGTAACCTTGTAAACAGGCAGCGTTTTAATTTTTGAAACATCTTTTTTGGTTTTATCCCCACAAGAGGTCAGGAATAAAACAGATAAAACAATTAACAAGAATTGATTTTTTGTAGTGTTCATAATGAATTTTTAAAAAGGGTATATAAATGGAGGCTCTCCCTTATACTGAGTGATAGGGAGCTGTGAATTACTTAAATGTTAAATATGAAAAAAGCAACGATCACCGCTTTTAGAAAGCAGTATCAGTCTGATGGAATATTTTTATAGTACAACATCTCCTTTGTGCGAAACAAAAGAGTGCATTACAGAAGATTTCTGAATATAAAAATGATGAAATTGTTGATCTAGAAAAGTTGGTAAAGATGCAGATGAGTATGTCGCTGAATCTGATATATAGTCGCAATACCATAGATTAAGCCATTTTCAAAAATCTTAAAATGTACTAGTTTAGTAAAGTACGGTGTTTTTAAAGTACTGCTATCAGAAGTTGTCGCACGATGTTTGATCTTCTTTTTGACTATAAAATGGATGTCAAGATCTTTAGGCGTAACAAGAGCGGAAGAAGAATATTGAGGTACTTCAGAAGCTAAAAAGTTTTCCTGTTCCTGGCAAATAGTAAGTTGTACAGGGGTTTTGACCATTTCTGCTCCACCCACAAGAGGAAGCAAGAATAGCAAAAATATACCTATGAACTTAAATGATTTCATGTATGCCGTAAAGAATTGTAGCTTGTAGTCTGAAAAGACAGGCTTATATTTGATAAGGGACCAAATATAGTCAATTGCAAAATAATGAATTCTTAAAATTTTTAGAAAATATTAAAAATTCAGGATAGGATAACATTCCGTTAAAACAGATCCTCTTTTTTAGTATTGTTTTGTGAGGATTGGGTGTAGCAAAAGAACAATTCATTCTTAATTTTGTAGAAAAGCAGAGATGCATTAAAAAGATAACATGAACAAAGTATATTCAGAACAGGGTACTTTTTTATTAGGAATAGCCAACTCAGAACAGTTTGCCTTAAATAAGCCCGTTCAGTTTAGCGAATACACGGTTTTGTTTGTTAGTGAAGGGGAAGGGATCTATCATGCCGATTTTGCTTCGTTTCATTTTTCGGGTCCCGTTTTATTGTTTTCCACACCTCAACAATCTATTCACATAAAAGAAATGAAACCAATTGTGTATAGTGTTTTACAATTTCATGGTGATTTTTATTGCATTGAATACCATAGAAATGAAGTGGCCTGTAATGGGGTACTCTTTAATAATATTTATATAGAACCGTCTATACAACTGTCTGCCGAACAACATGAGCTGTATGCACAGTTAATGAATCAGATTGGGGATGAGCTCAGGCAGCAAACACCTTCCGAGATTGTATTGAGAGCCTATATTCAGCTTTTTCTGGCGAAATCGAGCAGTATCAAAATGAGTTGCATCGAAAAACTGGAACTTCAAAAAGATGAAAAAATGGATCAGTTTAAACTGCTGCTCGAAGAACATTTTTTAGACCTTCATAAAGCAAGTGATTATGCTTCTTTATTAGCGATGACTTCTAATAGTTTAACCAAACAATGTAACAAACGTTTCAATAAAACTCCGACACAAATGATTCAGGAGCGATTGATTTTGGAAGCCAAAAAACATCTGCATCTTACCAGAATGAGCATTAAAGAAATTGCTTTTGCTTTAAAATTTCAGGACGAATACTATTTTAGCAGGGTCTTTAAAAAAATGACTAACGTTTCTCCACAGACCTTTAGAAAAACAACCGGAATCTCGATCGTGGCAGATTTGTCTAGTTAATATCCTTTTTCGTCCATTCTTTGCGGAGGCTTACGGACGTAGTTTTGCGCTGTTACTTTTAAACAATTAATTTAAAAACAGCAGCAATGAAAAATACCCTTTTAAATGCCATCGCCAATTTAGATCAACTCGGTAAAAAAGCAGTACGTGCCGGAATTGTAGTTGTTTTTCTATGGATTGGCGGACTTAAATTTTTTACCTACGAAGCAGATGGAATCGTGCCGTTTGTCGCCAACAGTCCGTTTATGTCTTTCTTTTATGAGCACCCTTCTGAATACAAAGAATATGGGAATAAAGAAGGAGAGTTAATTGCCAAAAATCACGAATGGCACCTTGAGAACAATACCTACGGGTTTGCCAACGGTCTGGGAATTTTATTAATTGGAATCGGAATTCTGGTTGCCATTCATCAATGGGCACCTTTGGCCAGTATGATTGGTAGTATATTGGTTTTTATACTAACGATTGGTACACTTTCGTTTTTAGCAACAACACCCGAAAGCTGGGTGCCGCATTTAACTGATGATCAATACGGATTTCCTTATTTGTCCGGCAGGGGACGTCTGGTTTTAAAAGATATTGTTATTCTGGGAGCTTCACTAATTACCATGAGCGAATCGGCAGCATTGTATTTGAGAAAGAAACATTGAAACAAAAAAGAGCCTTTAGCGTGCAGCTAAAGGCTCTTGATTTTTTGTCTAGTAAAAGAGATTGAAATTATTGAATTGTTACAGCATAACTTAGATTGGAAGTACCAGACGCTCTTTTAAATCTCATTCTGTCATACACTCCGGCAGGAACTCCGGCAGGAATTTTTAAGGTGGCTTTGTAAGAAGTAAGTTTTACAATTTCTAAAGGATAAGTGACAGCCGTATTAGTGGTGTTGTAAATTTCTACGGAAGTCAATAAATCTAGTAAACCGCCTCGTACTTCAAGCGTTTCACCGGAACGTTTGGTAGTTGGAAAACCAAATCTTTCCGTTTTAAAATAATCGGGCTCGACCACTTCAATTTTAAACCTGTTTTCTACACTGGCGTTCTGAAGAGTGTAAGCTCCGTTTTTGATGCGCAGATCATACATTCCCAATGGCATATTTTCGGGAAGAAAATAATACACGCCATATTCCAGAAATGGAGCGGTAGTTTCACCACTGCCTAAATAAGCAATTTCTGCGGTATACTCTGTTTTTTGGTCGGCAGCAGACACAAAATAAACTCGGGTATCTTTAAGGCTCATCCACAAATCATTGATGATGGCCGGATCACTGGTACCACGATTGGTCATCTTGGCCATAAAACCTTTGGTTATAGGTTCTTCGGCGGTCGAAGTCCATGTTCTCGGCTCTTTTTGCCTGAAATCTATTTTCAGCGTGTACTTTTTTGTCGTACCTGCTTTTGAAGTAACGGTATAAACGGTACCGTCCTTAAAAGACACTTCTGTACCTGATGCAGGAGAAATAAGAGCTTCTGTACCCAGAATAATTTCGGGTTTAACGGTTTCAGGAAGCAGCAGGTGGTTGCTCCAGGTAATTACGATATTCTCTTCTGTCAGTGCTGCACTGATCGAATTATTATCAGCATCTTTAATAGTAAAGGATTCAATATGGGTATATCCCGGCACTTTTATAACATCCGCAGGAATAGTATTGACTTTGTCGATATATTCTGTTTCGCACGAAAGGCATAGCAGTGTTATAAAAAGAAAGGCAATCTTATATAAAAAGACAGGATAATGGATTCTTTTATTCATGATTGTATTGTCTATTTAATTTTTAATTGATTTTATTTATTAGTTTTGCCACTTATTGGATAAGTAGGCTTTTATTTTTTAAAATGCCTGTTTTACAATGCTTACGGTAATTTTATAAAGCCGTTTGTGGTCATGGGGGAATGATATAGGGCAGGGGGTATTTAGCAGTTGATCGCCGGTCAGCTTTTGCTGCAGTTACCTTTATCTATTTCGTGCTCCCATGTTCTTTTTTACACTGTTATTAATTATTTTACCTGTGTCCAGTTATAGTTTACTGTACTGTTAGAAGATCCCGGAGTAATGCTTGTTACTTTAACCAAATAAGCTTCTAAAGCTGATGCAGGGCTGGTAACTGATTGTGAATTTGTTCCTGAATTTGTTCTCCAGATCACAATAGCTTTCGCAGGAGTCATAACGTGTGTCAGGATGTTGTAAGAGTAATATCCCAAACCATAGTTGGCTCCGGATATAGTTCCGTTGTATCCCAATACATTGTAAGGATCTGCGGGAGAAGTACCAACATTACCTGATGCGTTTTTAACTACGATGTTTGCATTCCAGCTATCCCAGTCATCACAAGTCTGGTTTAAGTTCACAGTACCAACATACCATTTACCGGTATTACCTACCGGACGGATTGAACCTCCGTAGATGCCTTCCCATTGAACATTAACACCACCAATTGCGGCAGCAACAGGAGTCCAGTTTGTGTAAGTAGACGAAGGGGCTGCAGTTCTGTTTACTGTAACAGAAGTTGAAGTAACCGTGCAAAGGGCCAAAGCCGATTTCTTAGTTAAATTGGTTCCTTGCGATTGTTCTTTTGCTACTGCTTGTGTTTCTGCATTTTGTTCGTCAGTACTACAAGATGTAAATGTAATAGCAGCCACTGCTAAAATTGATAGAATTATTTTTTTCATAATGATTTATATTTGATAGATTAAGTGGCTTCTTTTATTACCTCGGCAGTATAAACAGGCATTTTTATGTTTCTGAAATTTAGTTTGTTATTCGGAACGGATATTTCATTGTGGCCGATAGGTTGTAACTTTCCATCATGAACCAGTAATCGGTATCCGGTTTAAGGGGGATAACAATATTGGCATTGTCTGCAAAAACGTACATTGCATAAAAACTTCCAATGTCCAAACCTTCATTGTATTGTTTCATCTGCCATTTTTTATTGCCCTGCGCATCTACTACAAATATTTTTGTAACCTCATACGACGGCAGGAAGTTTTGTCCTTTTACAGTAAGCGGACTGTCTGTACTGATTAAAAAAGGATCAGTTGCATTTGAAACCTCATTTACCACTAATTTAGGCTGTTGTATCACCACATTCACCGTATAAACAGCGGTGGTTCCGTCGGCCGCTTTGGTGGTATACGTTACCGGAGTTTTGCTGAAAACAGGTATAAGTTCCTTAGCAGCAGGCGAAATAGTAGTATTGGTAGGTACTGTTATGGCTGCTTCAAGATATTGGTATTCATAATAAGAAGGCAGGTAAACCGTAACTGTTTTCTTTAAATTGTTTACGGCACTATGGATCACCTGTGTAGTCCCCGGATTTGTTACGCGAAAAGAGATAATTCTTTTGGCATCCAGAGCCGTAACTATTTCTGTAATGGGTTTTTCTTTTACATCTGTCCATCTTTCTTCCTCGTTGCTACAGCCTGTCAGAAGGGCAAGCAGCGTAAAAGCAGAAGAAAGAAGGCTTGATTTTAATGGAGTAATTTTGGTATTCATGTGAATTAATTAGGTTATTTGATTTCAAATTTAGTGCTCCCGGCAGGTACCATTACATAGTCAAAAGTGTAATACATGTGAGGAGTGTCTTTGTACCAGTCCTTAGAATTGTATACGTCTTTATAAACAGAGATCATTTTGATTTTGGCATAACTACCGTTGGCAGTCTTAAGGATTACTGTTCTGGCCGGAATCACAGTACCATTTGTAATTTTAAGAGATTCTCCAAGCGCATAAGCAACATGTGCTTTTTGTGGATTCTTTCCGTCCGATACTACATCGCCACCAAAGTCGTATAAGTACCAGCCAGTTCCATTTCCGAAAGAGCCGGCATCATCGGTACCAATAAGATCAATCCCGGTTTTGAACTGATTGTCGGCCGGGATATCAACTACCTCGTTAAAAGGCTTGGCTACAATCGTGATTCCGCCTATACCACCTGCAAGCGATCCGTTATTCTGCGAGTTGCTGCCGTTATTACCGGATAAAAAGCTGGCATAAAGTCCGCCGAAAGCTAAGTCCCATTTACGGGTTTTTTTATAGGATCCCTCTACGGCTTTATTCTCTTCAAGGCTATAATAAAGTGTTGCCGATGGAGCGGTAGGATTGGCATCAGAGGTGCTTCCCTGATAGTTTTTTACATGTATTACTTTATAGAATAAGCCTGTTGCAGGCACTTCAGTTCCGGGATTACCACCATTTCCGTTTTCCGGATCGGTCACTTTGGGATCATCTGAAGAGCAGGCTGTAAGCAATGCAGAGAGAAGAAAAACGGTCAGTAGGGGTCTGGACAGTTTTTCGGTTAGGGTTTTGAATTTTGTCATGTTATTAAATTAATTGGTATTTAAATTTTTGCTTCCGTCCTGTTGTACATAATATTTAAAAGTAAAATAAGGTGCAGGCCAGTTAAGGTCGGTCACTGCCGGGGGATTGCCTTTGTAGGCATTTACGAGCTGTAGTTTTGCATATTTTCCATTTGGCAGTCGCAATACGTAAGTGCGATCGGGAATGGCCTGCATAATATGACTGCTTAGACTGTAATAAAACCAGCCAGCAGAGCTTTCAGAAGAAGACCATCCAATTTTAGTGATTTCACTATTGTTAAAATCAGCATCAGCCGCCGCCTGGTTTACATTTTTGTACGCCTCTTTGACTAAAACCACTGCTGTATTTTTGGCAGGGCCGTTGTAACCCGGATTGTACTGGTATTTGCTGTTGTTTATAAAAACCTCGCTGTTGTAAGGTCCGGTAAAGGCAATGTCCCAGTCGTTTGTTTTCATAAACTGCAACGAGTCTGCTTTTGTATGCAGCCAGATCTGTTTTTGATCGCTAAAGCGAAAAAGAAAAGTATGAAAGTTTCTTTTTTCTTTACCTTTTGTTTCACCTCCCATTGCAGCTCCGGTATCTCCGGCAAGATCTGAAACTACAGTGCTTTTGCCATCGGCAAGAGTGGTTACCGTATTTTCTTCGTTACTGCTGCACGAAACAGCCTGTAGTGTTATAATGAGTAGTAATGCTAAAAGTCCTTTTTTGAGTATATGGTTTGTTATCATTGTGAAATATTTAATGTGGATTAGTTTTATTGATTTTTAAAGAAGCGGTAGCTTACACCAAGAAGTAAAATTCGTCCCGGCTGCCCCGGCATTAGCGGATCTGTGTAGTCAAAAATGTTATCGGCCGTGAATCGGATACTGAGGTGATCTTTTAAAAGCTGTTTTTCAAAACTCGCATTGGTCAGCCAATAGTCCTTGACAAAAATGTCGTATTTGTCGATGAATTGATTTCCATTGCGATCTCCGAACGGATATTTACCTCTGAAATTGATTCTGATATTGGCATTGAATTTCCATGGTTCGTACCGATAAAAAATAGAAGTATTGGCCATGTGGCGCGAGCGATTTTCGATGCCCCAATAATCGGATGGCCTTGGTTTATAAGAGTTGCCGGTTGCCGGATCATGTATGTTTTGACTGTACGGCCATTTTCCTGCACTAATGCTGTCTTTAACGCTAAGATCCTTGGCAATGAGGTATTGATAACCCGCACTTACTTCCATATTTTTGATCGGACTGAATTTTAAAGCAAATTCAAATCCTTTGTTAACGGCTTCCGGCAGGTTTTGATACGTATAAATAATTTGGCTATTGGTTCCGGTAGCCACCTGTATGCTATTGATTTGATTGGTGATTTTATGATAAAAAGCATTTCCTTCTATTTTAAAACTTTTGGCAGGTTCGAAGACTAATCCTGCATTGTACGAAATACTCTTTTCCGCCTGAAGATTGCCGGCGGTCTGATTTAGTACATACTGTCTGATTTCACTTATCTGACCGTCCTCTTTTAATTGCTGAAGCGTAGGAGCCAGGACTGCATTACCAATAACCAGATAATTTCCGTTTGGATTAAAGAATACCAGATAGTTTGTTTTAAAATCGGGTGCTTTAAACCCGGTTCCAATACCGGTTTTAAAAGTCAATTTGGGTGTAAGGTAGTATTGTAATCCAAAACTAGGATTGAGTCTTCCTCCAAAATTATTGGTATGGTCGTAACGCAACCCGCCAACCGCTTTTATTTTTTGAAACGGAGTCCATTCGCCCTGAACATAGGAGAAGAAAGTTTGGAGAGAATTGACACCATTAAGCGATTTGTCGTTCATGTGCTCCAGACTTCCGCCAAGACCACCAACAAGCTGGTAGGAATTGTTGTTGCTGTACGAAAATTGCTGTTCCAAACGGTGTAACGTCTGTTTAAACACATCCTGACTTACGGCACTGTTGCTTTGCTGCCAGGCTACACTCATGTCGGCCGTATAGTGGGTAAGGTAATAGCGGGTAATACTTCTTAGATTACTAGTAAAACGATGATCAAACGAAAGTGAAAGATTGAGATCCTGCTCGTCCTGATTGTCTCCCGAAATATGACCAAGGCCAAAATCCTTCTGCATAAAAGAACGGCGCAGACCGTAACGACCACTTAAATTTAAATAACTGCTTTCACCGGTTTGATAACGGGATCTTCCCTGTATACTATAATTGTCATAGGGTGGGGATGTGGTGCCTTTGATGAATTTGGAGTTGGTGTTATAACCATCGGTTCGGTAATAATTTACCGCCAGATTTACGGTTCCTTTATTCTGCAAAAAGGGTGTTTCGCCTTCCAAAGTAGCATCAATAATATTCAGAGAACCATAACTTAGAGAAGCTTGCAGTTGCGGATCAATTACACCATGGCGTGTAATAATATTAATCGTTCCGCCCAGAGCTTCGCTACCATAAAGACTGGAAGAAGCTCCTTTTATGATTTCAATACGTTCTATATTGGATACACTGATTCTCGAGAGATCGAAGTTGCCGTTATTCCGTCCAACCATAGGCTGACCATCAATAAGCACCATAATATACTCGCTGCCAAAGCCCTGCATTTGCACTCCTACAGATCGGGCACCGCCACTAATATTATTGACAATAGCGATACCAGTTTGCTCTTTTAAAACCTCGTCAAGTCTTCTGCTGCCCATCAGTTCAATGGTTTTACGGTCTATGACTGTAACAGGCATAGCACTATATTGAGCATTGATAAGAGTTTCAGGATTGTTTTTCTTTGAACGGCTTTTTATACTCACTTCATTCAGATCAATACCTCGCTCCATGTTCACCTGCAAGGGGCGTATTGCTTTTCCATTTAAAACTAGCTGCTGGATGTAATCTTTATATCCCATGGTTGTGATTCTGATAGTGTAAGTTCCATTTAATAGTCCTTTAAATGAAAAAAAGCCAGTAGGATCGGATACCACTGATTTACCCGAAGACTCTAATGTGACCAATGCTTGCGGCAGCGGATTTCCGGCATGAGATACAAAACCGTTGATGCTAGTGCCGTTTTGAGCCTGAGTTAATGTTATATACAATACAAAAAAACAAGTGATAATTGTTTTTCTGGCAGGACCGTAAATGTTTTTGTTTTTCATTCTTATTGTTATCCATTGTCTATAGTGATCAAAGATTAATTTTACACTATTCTTATTTAGACTTGGTAAAAATAATAATTAATACAGTAGTAATAGTACTTTTTTTACAGAATGAGCAAAAATTAAGTAAGTAAAAGATTATGAATATGAATTTAAACTTGAGTTGAGGTGTTTTATTTAGTTGGTTATTAGGTTTTTAAATTCTAATGAGATGCAATAAGCTTGTTTTGTATTTAAGAAAAAATTAACAATAAAAAAGCAATAAAAGTGCCGAAAATACAGGCCGTTTTTTGAGTTATTTAACACTTATTTACTTTAAATTGGTTCCAAAAAAGAAAGAAAACGATGGTTTTTCATTTAGTGTATCATAATTTTGATGCTCGCATTGTTCTAAATTCTGTGCAATTTGATCCTTAAAAGAACAACAAAATCCCATCTCTAATTGAAATGGGATTCCTGAATTTTAAATAGCATTATTAGACAGAAAATTATGTTTTAGAACTTATTATTCTCGCTCTCGAAATAGTGTGATCATTTGGTAAATTTAGATTAGAATTTTATTGTAGATGTACTTTATATCTTTGATTTTTAAGTAATCACATTGTTAAAATATAAATGAATAATTAGAATTCCTTTTCTTATTTTAGCTGCCTGATTGTAAAACTGAGAGTAGGTGTACAAATAAAGTTTTAGTATATGATTACTAATGCTTTAAAAACTAGTGGTTAGACATAAATAATTAATAATGATTCAAAAAAATAAGTTGAAAAATACAATTATAGCTTTCATTTTTCTTTCTTTTCAATACATAAATGCCCAAATAACCCTAACTAATAATATCGGAACAACATTAATTAAAACCGATATGTATTCTTGCGATGAAAGTGAAACTTGGTCACGAGTATTTAAATTATCAGATTTTGGCATAGCACCAAATGAACAGTTCATAATTAAATCGGGGCAGGTTGGACTTAGTAAATCTGATGTTGGTGCAAAGTTATCCTTTTCTGTTTACACTATTGATTCAACTTTTCCTGTTTTTTTTTATTCTTCATTCCCGAGGACAGTACTTGGAACTCGTGGCTCAAAACAATCACCTTTGATTAATGGTGCTCCAGAAATTGTTCAAATTGATTTTGATGAACCTATAGTTGTTCCGGCAGGTACTCAAAGAATTTTGGTAACAGTTAACAAGTATAAAGAAGTTTATAATACGTCATCGAGTGAAGTTTTTATAGCCGGAACTGAGCATGATACCGGAGAATCATGGTATTTAGGCTGTGACAAAGAACATGCTTTATCTCCTACAACAGATTTAACCATCCCTGTTCCAAATGCCAATTTTTATATAAATGTTACTGGGGATGTCTTTGATACAAAAAGTTCAGGATTAATCACGAGATTATCTCATAATGTTTGCGATGATGTGATAGAAACAGATATACATTCATGTAGTTCCAGTAACATTTATTGGGCCAGAGCTTTTACTTTAAAAGATTTCGGTATATCAAATAATGAAGAATTTGTGATTAAGTCTGGTCAGGTCGGCATCAATAAGACAAGTTGGGGTGCGGATGTAGGATTTAATATTTATAAAATAGATGATAATTTTCCTGCCTCATTTTCAAAAACAGATTTGATAGGAAGTAGTCAGCGTAAAGGTCTTCAATATAACATCGGCCCTGAATCTCAAATTGTGGAAGTAAATTTTGATACTCCAATAGTAATTCCGGCGGGTGTCAAAAGAATTTTGGTAGAAGTTCATAAAGGAATTGACGGAGGCGAAGGGACGGCTTTTATTGCAGGTTCACAGCAAGATAATGATGTATCGTGGCAGCGTGGCTGTACTATGTTGCCCGGTGGTCCTGATTTTGGAGATAAGTATGTTTCCACCGCTGATTTTGGAAAACCTAACGCTAATTTTTACATCAATGTAACAGGAAATGTAAAGCATGTTTCAAATAAGTTTGAAATGAATTTTTCAAATATTTGTACTGAATTTTTAAAAGAATTTAGTATTGATAACCCATCAGAAATTGCCTCGGTAGAATGGAACTTTGGTGACCCTGCATCCGGAGCAGCCAACACTTCTAATGATTTATCACCTTTTCACGATTTTTCAGTAGATGGAAAATATGCAATTACAGCTACTGTTAGAGGTAAAGATGGTACAGTAGAAATTTTAACAGAAACAATTGATGCTAAAGAACCACCAAAGGCATATGGAATCAACAATATCTATGGTTGCGAGAGTAATTTTAATACTGGTATTTCGGCATCATTTGATACTTCAATCATTACACAGCAGGTTTTAGGAGGGCAAACAGATAAAATTGTTACTTTTATTGATGGGAAAGGAACGAAATATAGCACACTGCCAAATCCTTTTACAAATACTATTAAAAATAGAGAAACAATTACGGTAAGAGTGTCTCATAAAGGTAATTTTTGCTGCTATTCTGAAACTACTTTCGATTTAATTGTAAATCCATTGCCAGAGTTGGCCACCATTTCAAACTTAAGTCTATGTGATGATGACAATGATGGTTTTGCAATGTTTAATTTGCAACAGGTAGAAACTTTGATTATAGGAACTGCTCACAATATTAAAGTTGAATTTTATCATCAGGATGGTCAAAGAATACAAACTCCTTTAAATGCGGTAAAAAATTTAGTAATCAATGAAGAGGTAATAAAAGTAAAAGTTATTAATAGTAATACGAACTGTTATAATGAAACAACTTTTAAACTTGTTGTAAATCCATTGCCTAAGGCAAATCTTTTGGACGAGATAATTGGTTGTGACGACAATAATGACGGAATTTCAGAGTATTTTGACACTTCAAAGGTAGAAACTAATGTTTTGGGGCATCAGATTGGAATGAAAGTTTCTTATTTTAATGCCAGTGGAATTCCATTACCAAGCCCATTGCCTAATCCGTATACAAATACAACAAAAAATGAGGAATTGATAACTGTAAGAGTTACAAATACCTTAACGAGTTGTTATACAGAAACAAAGTTAGTTTTAAAAACAGCTTCACAACCAAGAATAAAAAAGCCTTCTAATAAATATAGTTGCGATGAAGGTGGTGGATTTGCTTTTTTCGAAATGTCTGACCTACAGACAGAGATTATTGGAAATCAATTGGGATTAAAAGTAACTTACTTTGATAATAATGGAAATCAATTGGCCAGTCCTCTACCTGTTTTATTTAAAAACACCCAAGCCTGGTCTCAGACGATATTGGTAAGGGTTGAAAATGAAATAAATAAGCTGTGCTATTCTGAAACAAGTTTTGATTTATTTGTAAATAGCTTGCCAACAGTAAATATCCAGAAAACTTATTTTTTGTGCAATCTGGAACCTTCGTTGAAGATAACTGTCGATAATAATTGGGATAACTATACCTGGAAGTCTCAGGATAATGTTATTGTTTCAAATATTGCAGAGGCAAATTTAGAAAATGCAGGAAAGTATACACTGACTATTGGTAAAACTAAAAATGATATTTATTGTGAAAATAGTTTTGACTTTGAATTAATACGATCCGTTCTTCCAAAAATCAAAGAAGTAAAATATAAAGAGTTGTCCGATAATAATTTTATTGAAATTGTTTCAGCAGTTATGGGAAATTATGAATATTCAATTGACGGCATGAATTATCAGGAAAGCAACTATTTTGCAAATATTCCGGGAAAAACCTACACTGTTTATTTAAGAGATAAAGAGGGGTGTGGTCAGGATTTAAAAGAGGTTACTTTAATAGATTATCCAAAGTTTTTTACTCCAAATAATGATGGGTTTAATGATTTTTGGAGAATAATTGGGGTCGAAAAGTACCCAAATTCAAAGATTGTTATATTTGATCGATATGGCAAAGTGTTAAAAGAATTATCTTCAAATGATTATGGATGGGATGGATTATATAATGGAAATGAACTACTCGCAGACGACTATTGGTTTACTGCTAACTTAAGTGATAAATTAGTTTTTTCAGGGCATTTTTCGCTAAAAAGATAAATGTGTTATAGCATTTATATCCATTCTCCTGCGATGTTATGATCGTTTGGTAAATAAGTAAGGTACTGCACCATCCTTGGGCTTTGACCTTTGTTGGGTGTTGCACAATGGGGCAGTGCACTATTCCAAATGATAAAATCACCTGCATTCCCAAGTATGGGTTTTGGTTTCAGAGTTTTTACAGCTTCTTCCCTTGGGGTAACATTCGGATCAAGGTTATTCAGCCAATCGTCTATTTTGTTATGAAAACCCGCAACACAATGAAAAGCACCATCCTCGACACCACAATCGGTGAGGTAGAGCAGTCCCTGCAGTTCGAATTTTATAGGCTGTTTTAAGCTGGTATCCCAATGTAACGGACTCCCCAGAAAAGTAAAATTTTTAGTTTCTGGAGGATTAAAACTTACCTTATCAATCGTTTTGTATATTTTATCTGTGTTGTAAAGCTGCTCGTAAGCCTTTTTAATTTTTACCGAAAACCGATTGCGATTTAAAGTTTCGTGATCGGAGAAATTAAGCATCAATCCTTTTTGATCCTCATGTCTTTCATACCAGCTTTCTTTTTTACTAGGATCCATTTTTAAAAAGTCCCAGATAGCCAGTTGAGTTTTTTCGCAATCTTCCTCTGAAATTGCATTTTTTAGAATAACGTAACCGTTTTCATCCCAAAATTTAAGATCCTCTTGAGAAAGAACATTAGCAGTAACGTCTTCAGATTCATAACTTGCATTTCGCATTCTGTTACTAATCCAGTTTTTAAACGTATCAAAATCTGGTTTTTCAAAGTATAAAAACTGCAAGGTGTCTTCCATACCAATACCTAATTGGAATAAGATTTTAATTTCTGCATTCCACGTCTCATCATTGTTTTGTACGGTAGTGCTGTCAGGGTGTAAAGTTCGTTTCCATAACTTTTCAAGAATGGTCAGGGACTCTTTCATTTAGGGAGTTTTTATAATTTAAGAATCAATCGTTTCAAAAATAAGACATTTAAAGTTGCCAGTTTAAAGTAAAAACACCTGTTTTTATTGTTTTAAAGAAGACTCCCTGTCTGATTTTCTTTTAATGCCAACGGATGATATAGTGTTAAAATCAAGTGTATTTACCTGTTAATAATTCTGTAATTTTACCTATACTTGTTGTGATTTTGTGTTTTAAGATGTCGATTATAAGTGTATTAGAGTATAGAGTATAGAGTATAGAGTATAGAGTATAGAGTATAGAGTATAGAGTATAGAGTATAGAGTATAGAGTATAGAGTATAGAGTATAGAGTATAGAGTATAGAGTATAGAGTATAGAGTATAGAGTATAGAGTATAGAGTATAGAGTATAGAGTAAAGAGTAAAGAGTAAAGAGTAAAGAGTAAAGAGTAAAGAGTAAAGAGTAAAGAGTAAAGAGTAAAGAGTAAAGAGTAAAGAGTAAAGAGTAAAGATTTACGGTTTTGGAATTTGGAATTTGGAATTTTCAGAAGAAGAGTAAGGAGTATGCTAAAAATCCTTTAAAGAGTAAGCAAAACTTTAAATTTAGAGATAATGGATGTTAGTTTTTTTTCCTCGACGATTGTACAGGTTGCTATTTCATTGGTCATCAGCTGGGCGCTATTTGCGTTGTTGTGCAGTATGATTCTTGAAACAACCGTACAAATAAAAAGTGAAAGAGGTCGTTTTTTCAGAAACAAAATTGTAGAGAAGCTTTTTGATTATTCGAATCAGATTAATTGGGGATTGTTGATGTACAACAATAGTAATATTAGATTACTGACGAAATCAGAAAAAGCACCTCCAACAGAAATTACTTCCAAAACTCTGGCAGAAGTATTAATCGATACTGTCGCTAATGCTCAGGCTGCCAAAATACTTCTGCAAGATCATAAAGAAAACAATATAAGAAGGTATGACAATGACTTGCTGAATAATTTTGAATTTGCGATTACTTATTTGGGACAAAGTGATTTGATTATGATGCTCAAAAATGCCTTGAATAAGGCAAAAATTAAAGCTACTGAGTCCGGGGATAGGGTTGTAGAAAAGACTCTTTATGAGGAATTAGTAAAAGAAGTTACTATTTGGTTTGATCAGTTTAGCGACAGAACAAGTGTATGGTATAAGAAGCTTTCGAGAAAACGTCTGTTTATCATTGGGCTTTTAGTGAGCGGAATTATAAATATTGATAGTATTGTTCTATTTAAGTATTATGACAGTAATCCGACGGCGAGAGCCGGGATGATTGATTATTATTCAAAGAACAGAGAACAATTAGAGGTACTAAGCGCAAAATATAGTACGGCAGGACAAAATAGCGCTGTAGATCAGGCCTCTATTGAGTTGACCAAAAAAGACATTAAAGATTTAACGAAACAAATTGATAGTCTTAGAACGAATCTTGATTTGCCTATTGGTTGGAATAAAGCAGTATGCACAGATACGAAAAACACTTCGGGACAAGATCGTTTTACTCTCTCTTGCATTTTGTTAAAACTATTAGGTATCATTATTTCGGCTTTCGTGGCAAGTTTAGGAGCTCCATTCTGGTTTGATGTTTTGAAAAAAGCAACTTCTACAGCTCAAACAGTAACTAAAGTAGTATAAATCATGAATAATAATTATAAAAATGCTCACACGCATATATTCACGATGAATAATGCGCCGAAAAATTTCCTGGAATTATACTTGCCACCGTTTTTGGCAAAAGGAGTTGACAATTTTACCAATACTGATCTTGGTGCCTGGACAATCAGGCTTTTGGCCAGTGGAAATAAAGGAATGGCTAAAAGATATGCAACATTCCTGCAAATTGGTAAAAGTAAATATCAGACTGATATTTTTGAAGATCTGATGTCCAGATATCCAAATGAAACATTTCAGTTTGTTACACTATGTCAGAACTTAGAATATTTGGGTGTTGGCAGATCAGTTAGCGGATTTGAAGGGCAAATTGAAGAAGTGATTGATATAAAAAGAAAATACCCAACTAACATTTTGCCTTTTTTCGGACTCGATCCAAGATGGAAAAGCAGCGGTGACGAAATTCAAAAAACGGTAGAGCGCTATTTTGAAACTAAAATCGAAGTAGGCGGAACCTATATTTATCCTTTTCAGGGATTAAAAATGTATCCGAGTACCGGTCATTATGCTTTTGATGCAAAACTGAAAAAAACCATGGAATGGGCCGCTGACAACGGTGTGCCGATAATGACACATACCTATTATTTAGGCGGAATTTATAATTATGATAAAGATTATATTATACGTAACCTTAACCCCGTTGATCCTTATACCGGAAACGTATATGGAGTACCTAAATTTATTGAGGAGAAGGGAGGCTGGTTAGGCAATCTTTTTAAAGAACAAAGCCGAAACAGCTGTAAAAGCAGTTGCTCTTATTTTCTCGAGCCACATTCTTACGAATCAATGTTAAATCAAATTAAAGACCTTAAAATATGTTTTGCGCACTTTGGTGGTGTAAAGCAAATACAGGCAACAAGAGATAATAATAAAGAGAGCAATCAACTTAATCCTTATGGCGTGTTAAGAAAGAACTGGTTCAATCAGATACAAAATCTAATGTCTCAGCATTCAAATGTTTATACAGATATATCGTATGATGTAGCAGAATGTCTTTTAAAAGAGAATAATGATCTTTATGAAGTATTTTATAAAGAGGTTGATAAATCATATGGAAATCAGATATTGTTCGGAACCGATTATTTTATGACCGAAAAGGACAGTCTGGAGCAGGTAGCTGTTCAGGGTTTTAGAAATTATGCTTCGAAAGCTACACTTCAAAATGGAAATTCATTATGGGATCAAATGGCAAAGAACAACATTAACAGTTATTTAAAAAGCAAGTATTATTAATGGAGAAATAACTGAAATGTTCAAAGTTATCTACATTAATAAAAACGATAATTTTTTTTAATTGCCATAAATTTTAATATACAAGCTAATTATTCAAAAGAATAGCATAAAATCTTTAAACCTTCAAGATCAATTGATTTTGGAGGTTTTTTTTGGGGGATATGTCTCTACTTATTTTTCATAATATTTTCAGTTTTGCTAAGTCATTTAGAAACTGAATTATGTCTTTGTAGTCAACTTGACGAGCAACAAGTTCAAAAACTTATATTTAGAACTGTAATTCTTACAATTCTGCTTGAGCTTGTGTTTTTTTTAATAAGAAACTAATTTGTGATCAATTAGCTTTAAATCAGGTATTTATACTCTTTTTCACCTCGTTTGGTTTAACGAGTTTTGTTATGTTTGAAATAAAATCCTACAAATAATTAGACGTTTTGTAGGTAAATCATACTATGGCTTACTATTCAGTCAAGTCTTACAACATGCTACCTATTTTATTAACCTTTAAATAATTCAAATTATGGAAACTAGAAGCCCTCCTTTTGTTTGTACAGATTTTTGAGATATAAAAAATGATTAACCCCTTAAATCAAATTATATGAAAAATTTATACAAAATTATGTTACTGTGTGTCTGTGGAGCCACTTACGCACAAACCCAGAATGATATTGCAAAAATTAGGTCCGGAAGTAATGTGTCTGAACTACAGTCTCTGAGTCAGAGATACCAAACCGAGGCCGACCAGAAGAAACAAAGAATCAGTAATCTTGCGAAAGCTAATGGTTGGCGCACTTCCTTTAGTAATAAAAATGGAACCACAAGCGAATTAGTAGATGTAAGTACCGATGGTAAAACGCCTATTTATTTTGCTACTGAAAATGTAAATGCCGCAAAATCCACACGAGCAAATTACTTGAATTCCGGTGGTGGTTTAGGATTGAACCTTAACGGACAAAACATGACGGCTTATGTTTGGGATGGCGGTGCTACACTTCCTACTCACAATGAGTTTGGCGGAAGAGTGTCCATTAATGATGGGGTTACTACTATTGTTGCCGGAAGTAACAACAGTCAACACGCCAATCACGTAACAGGTACTATTGTTGCGGCAGGTACTGTAGCGGCGTCCAAAGGAATGGCCTTTCAGGGAAATGCCAGAACTAACGAATGGACTAACGATTTGACTGAAGCCACTACAGCAGCGGCAAACGGAATGTTGATCTCCAATCATTCTTATGGATGGGCCACAAGAAATGCTTCCGGAGGGGTTCTGATAGCTCCTTGGCAGTTTGGTGCTTATCAAACTACCGCCAGAGACTGGGACAATCTGATGTTTAATGCTCCTTACTACCTGCAGGTGAAATCAGCCGGAAATGATGGTGGTGATAACACTGCAAATACAAGTCCGTTAGGAGGTTTCACCGCTTACGACAAACTTACAGGATTTTCGACTTCTAAAAACAATCTGGTGATTGCTAATGCTAACGATGCTGTGATAAGTTCAACAGGAGCTTTAACAAGCGTTACCATTAGCGGGTCCAGCAGTCAGGGACCTACAGACGATTTGAGAATCAAACCGGATCTTGCCGGAAACGGAGCCTCCGTTTATTCCACAGCCACACTTACAAATCCGGTAACACCATTAACCAATAGCAGTTATGGTAATGCCAGTGGAACTTCAATGGCAGCTCCAAACGTAACCGGAACTTTACTTTTATTGCAACAGCATTATAAAAATCTGACCGGAAACTTTATGCGTGCTGCCACTCTAAAAGGATTGGCTTTGCACACAGCAGACGACGCGGGAGCTGTTGGTCCTGATGCTATTTTTGGATGGGGTTTATTGAATGCAAAATTTGCAGCGGAAACCATTACAAAAAACGGAACAGCATCTATCGTTCAGGAAAGTACACTGGTTAACGGAGGTACCTATACATTGTCGGTAACCTCAGATGGTGTTAATCCGTTAATTGCTTCTATTTCCTGGACAGATCCTGCCGGTGTTGCTTATTCCGGCAGTACACCAAATATTGGTACGGCAAAATTGATAAATGATTTAGATATTCGTGTAACCAATGGAGCTGGTACTAATTTTCCATATAGATTATTAACAGCAACAACAAACGGATTAGGCGATAATACCAGAGATCCATTTGAGCGAATCAGAATTGTTGGAGCAGCCGGAACGTATACCATAACCGTAACTCATAAAGGAAGTTTGGTAAATGGAAGTCAGAATTTCTCAACAGTTGTGACCGGAATTACAGTACCGGATCTTTACATCAAAGACAGACTGTTTGATGTTGGATTACAGCCTAATCCGGATTCAGGACCTATGTGGATCAGTGATGATATCTGGGTAAGACAAACGATTGACGGAGGAACTGCACATGAAAACCCTGAGTTTAAATTAAGTTCTCCAAACGGAGTTTACGTTAAAGTTACGAATAAAGGAACCGTTGCCAGTGCTTCCGGAAAAGTGAAACTGTATTTTGCAAAAGCTTCTTCAGGATTAACATGGCCTACGAACTTTGTTAATTTTTATGTAGGACCAGTATTACATGGTGATTACATTGGAGAGGTAGCTATCCCGGCAATTGCTGCAGGTGGAAATGCTACGGTGGTTATTCCTTGGTATCCGCCAAATCCTGCTGATTTCACTTACGATGTACATCATTTTTGTTTAGCTGCAAGAATAGAATCATCAGAAGATCCTATGTTTAATGAGCAAAACAATGTTAGTATTGCGGTTAATACCAAAAACAACAACAATATTGCCTGGAAAAATTTAAGTGTTTACAACCTGAACACGACCGATTTTGTTCCTCCAACAGCTGTATTTATTAGAGGAATCAGATCTAAAAACATCAATGTAAGATTTGTTGACAAAGGATTTAATGAACAGTTGAAGAATAATTTCTTTGAGTTAGGCGGTACCATCGAAGCGACACTGGATCCGAAATTATTTGAAAGAGCACAGGCCAATGGAAGCTTGAAAGGAGTACAGATTTTAGATAAAAATAAAATCCTTATTGCCTCCAGAGATGCATCCATAGCAAATTTACCAATCGATATAGATGAAACTTTCGGAATTACATTTGATTTCAAAGTTGCAAAAGACTTCCCGGTTGAAGAACAAATTACCTTAGACCTTGTTCAGGAAGATGCCAAAAGCGGAGAACTTGAAGGAGGGGAACGTTTTGCACTGGTAAAAGCTAAAGCCAATACTAAAGCTGGTGCAACATCACTAGTTGAAGCTGCTGAATCCCGAATTGTTACCATTTATCCAAATCCAACAAACGGAATATTTAAAGTAGGAATCAACAACGAGGAACAGGGAACTTTAAAAATAACAAGTGTTTTCAATAGTGTTGTTTTTGAAGAAAAAACGAATAAACAAAAAGAGTTTAGTGTGAACATCTCCAAACAAGCTCCCGGAATTTATATCGTTCAGTTTATTTCTGATAACGGAAAAGTAGTGACGAGAAAAATAATTAAAAACTAATATTTTTCTATTGAAGTACTTATCCTTTTAAGGAATGTATGAAAATGAAGAAAGTCGTCTCAATGTAAAAGTTGAGACGATTTTTTTTATCATTAATTAATGATAAGGATTGGTAGATAAGTTATAAAGCTATAAACCAATAAAAGAAATACCCGACAGGGCGATAGCAAAGAGACAAAGTAATCTGCAGGAAAAATATAAGCGGTTAAGATGAAAGATTTTCAACTTAACCGCTTACTAAAAAAACTAGAATCATTTAAAAGACTTTTTTAAATGAGTATTGCTCTATCTTCACGGATGAACTTTTGCAACATACGAAGACACTGTTAGGGTATCCGAATCATTTTTAAGCGTATAAACGCCTAAAATACTATTTTGATAAGCCGTATTAGCACTTGTACTGTTAGCATCCGGAAAATCAATATCTATCCAGTTGGCTTCTCCAAACGACCCATCTGAATTTCGATTTACAGCAACAAAAGAAGCTCCCATCTCTTTTCCGTTAATACTAATCCAGTCAGACGGCATATGATAACCATTATCTTTGGCAGCAGTAATACCTTCAAAATGCGTAACGACAGAAAGAGCTGTTTCATTCTTATAACTAAACGATTTTAAATTACTTGTTTTCTGCGTTTTGGAATTATAATCAACCAGAAAAGCCTGGCTTATTTCCCCCAGTTTAGCACTCGAATAACCACCTGCCATAGTGTAATGATCACCGCCATTGTGCCAGATACCATACAAGGTAGTTGTTAAGGAATCGGGAACTTTAAAATCAATATATTCTTTAGTGGCAACATCATACAGAAATGCATATCCATTTTTGTCTTTCTCAACATCATAATTCCCAACAGCGATTCCGCCCATTATACTATGAACAAATACATTATTGGTATTACCGCCATTTGGTGACACCTGAACCCAGGTTCCTGAACCGTCCACTGGTCCTTCGTAATAAAAACCAAGATTTCCGCTCGGAGCTTTACCGGTAGAGGCAGAGATTTTATAGGAACCAACTAATTGCACTTTGCCATCATGTCCGTTATTAGGGCCGTAACAAGAGGTATTGATAACCGTTGCTGTTGGTGTACTTGGAAAATTTATAATGTTCCATTTACCTTTATTGCCACTACCATTAATTGGGCCTTCATAGATTAAGCCCTGAACAATATCATTAAGACCTATCAAACTGCCTGAAATGTATACATTTTCAGATCCCGTTACGCCTCTTATACCTTGTATACTGGTTTCTCCACCATTAGGATAATTGAAATCGGTATACTTTGCAGTATTGACTTCCAGATTTATATTTTCTGACATAATTTTTCTTTTTAGATTATTGCTTTATACTTTTTTACAACTGTGTCCTGTAGTTACTTTTAGTTAAATGTTGTGGTACTATAGACATCTTTTGGAGCGTTTACCCAAAGTTTTTCTACCTCCAGTTGGTGCAATTGCTCTTCTAGTTCGTGTCTGATCTCACTATAAGCCGGATCGTAGGCAAGATTTGTAATTTCCAGCGGGTCATTAACTAAATCATAGAGCTCATATTGTTTAAAATAGGCTGTAGCGGCATCAAAATAGTAGTCAAATTTCCATTTTTCGGTTCTGATGCAGCGAATGCGGTTGGCCGCTCTTACGATGGTCCATGTACTATTTGACCCTGCCTTAATATCATCATAAGTAAACAAAAGACTATGCTGAACCGGTGTATTGTCCTCCATTATAGGCAACAGACTCGTACCTGCAAGCCCTGTTGGCGGATTGGAAACATTAGTCATCTCAATAAAAGTAGGAAAAACATCTGCTAGTGTTGCTAAGTTAATAGAGTGTTTGACAGGATGATCCTTAAACAGAATCGGATTTGATATAACAAGTGGTACTCTTAAAGCTTCTTCATACGCAACAAAAGTTTTCTGACGTAATCCGCCATGAGCGAGCCCCATTTCGCCATGATCGGATGTCATGGTAACGATTGCAGAATCGGCCAGTTTATGTCCATTTTCATCTTCCTTATACAGTTCGTCAATCAGATAACCATATTGTTTATCCGCGAGACTTAATAAATAACCGTAGAAATTGATATAATTCAGTTTGTCTTCGGTGCTATTTACTGCTCCGAGACTTAAAGCCATATTGATCAGGATTTGTTCCTGTGCCATTGGTTTTTTATTCTCGAGTAGATTTTCACTTACGGTAGCGGGAATACCTATCTCTCGACCCAGCCAACTTTCCGGATGGTATCCTGATGTACCTGCTGTTTTTGGATAAGCCAATACATCGTGCGGATTTACGAGAGACAGAATAAGACAATAGGGTTTATGGTTTCCTGCGGCTCTTTGTGCTCTTACTTTCTTTAGATATTGAATAGCTTCGGCCGTATACCTTGCATCATGATTGGCATATCCGCCTCCAAAATTAAGCGGATTGACATCTTCACCGGCGTCAGGAGCAATCCAGCCCATAGCTCCAAAGAGTGAAATATCGGCAGCCGTTAAATCCTCGTAGTTTGTTTTAGTTCCATTAGGAGCGACACCTTTACTCATGTGCCATTTTCCCCGGTATTGCACATCATAGCCATCAGCCCAAAGTGTATTCATAATATTGGGTAGTGCATTGCTAAGCGTAGGCTCCTGAGGCGACAACAGACCGCCTTCGGTCAGGGTTTGGCTTACGCCATGTTTCGCAGGATACAAGCCTGTAAACAGGGTAGAACGGCTAGGGGAGCACATGCAGGTGTTGCAAAATGCACGGTCGAAACTAAAACCATTCTTTTTTAGAAAAGTCAGTGTAGGAAGGTTTTCTTCCTCCCATCCCGGTGGGAAATGTTGAGTAGCGCGCTGCTCGTCGGTAATAATTAAAATCATGTCCGGCTTTTGGCCAATCTCGTTAAGTTTTTCTTTTAGGTTCATTGTTTGTGGTTTAAGGGGTTAATAAAAATTGTAATTGTTGATATAATGACGAGTAGTCAATAATGATAGGTCAGTTTGAAATAATCTAAAAAGGGAGTTGCTTTGAAGGCTGTATAAAATCTGGGCGTGGAGAAAGGATGTTAAGATGCGTGTGTGGAGTAAATCACAAAAGGCCTGTATGCAGTGTTTTAATCAAACTATCGATTTGATTAATAAGAATAAAATTACAATAACTAAGTAGATTTAAATTACGTATAAATACCTGTTTTATAGAGGTATAGGATTTGATAATGAAATGCTTTCTATTGAACGACCAATAGCGGTCTGTAGAATCTTTAATAGAAAAATTTTGTTTGAATGAGAAGTATAATGAAAAAACTGTCTGTATAATTTTGATATCATACTCCAGAGGAAGCAGAAGTTTTAAATTAGAAGCGTGAAGTTCTAAATGTCTTAAAAATCAAAAACCTTCAAAGACTAGTGTCTTTGAAGGTTTTTGAATCAAATGATTTTAAAATAACGGCACCTGTTTAATGAGACTACCGCTCTAACGTCCTTTTAATAAATTGATACTTACGGTCGCGATATCAGCATCCGGAAATCGTTTGAAAATTGATTTATCAGGGAATAACCCCGCTTCTGCGGCAACTTTATTAAAAACATCTATTTCAACAATATACTGGTCCGAAAAACCATGAGTAGCATCATAAGCTGTAGCAGGAGTTTTTCCGATATTGTCGGCAGCAAGCTTTGGATCTATGGTATGTAGTTCAATCAGCAGTAAACCAAATTTGTGTACATAAGGAGACCACTTTTGCAAATGTTCCAGAAGATTATCTTCGACCAGATTGTTACTGATTCTTTTTCCTCTGTAGGCAAATGCACCGTTAGACGCACTAATTCTGTCTTTGTCGATGTGTTCCGGATCTTTCCAGATTCGATTGTGATCTAGAAAAGTTCTTACGTTAAGCAAATCCTTCAGGTCAATATTGTAGTTTTCTTTAAGATCTTCCGAAAGTAGTTGCGGACGTCCGATATCCCCCCAAATTACCTTTGCCCAAATGTCGGCCTTGATAAGATTGGCTCTGGTTACTTTCAGTGCTGCCTGATTATAATCGGCTCCAACCAAAAATAAGGGATATTCGTCGAGCATTTTTCCACGCAACGTTTGTCGGTCGATTACTTCAAAAATATGCTGTAGAAAAGCGCCATTACCACAGCCCATATCAAGAATTCCTTTAGGTTGTTGTTCGATTGGCAGGTTGAAAAGAGTAACTATAATTTCATCTACAACTTTAAAATAAGTGTCGTGAGCACCACCGCTTCCCCAAACGTTCATTTCACGGTCAACATGAATTTCGTTTTCGCCATCGGTTATCATTCTTAGTACCGCTGGATCACCAAAGATTAATTCCTCAATTTTAGCAAATGTTGGCAAATACGAAACCGTTACGCCATAGGCACTGGCTCTTTTGGCATAAAAAAGACCCGTTTCTGTAAATTGGTAGTTGCCATTTTTTTCCAAAAACCATCCAAGATGCACAAAAAAGTCCAGTATTTTTTTAAAATTTTCAGGAGATTTATGAAACTCTTCGGGCTGGAATGAAGTTTCCATGAAATATTTGTGAAACATCCCTTTCATTGCCAGACGAACAATTGTCGGACCTATCAAATAGCCTTCTATATGTTTTAAAATCTGTTCCTGAAGACTATTTTCCAAAGGATCATCAGAAGGTTCAATACCATACCTTTTCTTATATTTTTCAAAAATAATATTGAGTTTTTCGAAGGGTACATCTTCAAAAAGACGCGGATGAAACTGCACCGAAAACTGAAGCAGATCAACAACATCCTGATAGAGATAAAACAATGAAAAAGCCATTTCTGTCCTTACATTGATGGAGATCGTAATTTCCTGTGAACGGTTATCGACTTCATAATCTAAAAAGCCCTGAGAAGCCAAAATTCTCAAACCAACATTCAAATAGCCTTCATTTGCTTTAAAAACAGTTACCAGCTCTGATAATTGTATTTGTTTTTTGTTTAGTATATACTCTAAAACGGCATTGTTTTTTAGTGCTATCGCTACGGGAGCAACAGCTAAGCCGTCAAGATGTCTGAAAATTGAACTTCGTAGTTGTGATTTATCGGTCATAGTATAAGAATCATGGTTCGTTAAAAATAGTGATTTTTTTAACTGAAGATCAATACTTTTTTCGTTTTTTTAATGGTCAATTTAAGATTTCTGTTGCATTGTATTATGTAGAATGAATTCTTTCTAATTTACCAAATCTGTTTAGAAAATAAAGACTAGTTTACAGCCATTTTGTTGTATTTATTGCGATACTCGATCGGATTTAGACCTGTTACTTTTTTAAAAATGGTACGAAATGCTTTTGTATCGGTATAACCTACATCGTACATTACCTCATTGATATTTTTGCGGCTGTTTTCGAAGCTTTTTTTGGCAAACTCAATTTTCACCCGATTGATGTATTCTAAAACAGAATTGTTGGTAGCGGCTTTAAAGCGTCGTTCAAAACTCCTTCTTCCCAATAGCACCAGATCAGCTAATTCATCAATTGTAATTTTCTCCTGTATATTGTCTTCAATAAAGTCCTGTACCTGTTTAATTGCTTCGTCGTTGTGATTTTTCTGCCCCTGAAACATCGCAAAAGCAGCCTGACTGTCCCTGTCAATATCGATAGCAAAATATTTAGAAGCTAAAATAGCGGTTTGCCTGTCTGTATACTTTTCGACTAAGTGGAGTAGAAGATTCCAATAAGAATGTGCACCACCACTGGAATATATCCGGTGTTCTTCTGTGATAATGCTTCCATCGATGACTTCTACTTCGGGAAACATTTCGCGAAACTCATTTTGAAAACCCCAATGTGTAGAACATTTTTTACCATCCAATAAACCGGTAGAAGCCAGTAAAAAGGCACCAACACAGAGCGAAGCTACTTCAGCTCCTTTGTGATAGTGTTCGTTTATCCAGGGCAAAAGCTCTTGATTTTGAGCAATCGCACTTTTCATATCTCCAAATAAGGCAGGAATAACAATTAAATCTGTAGTTGTAACTTCTTTTGTGAGTTGAGACGTATTAACCGAGTACAATCCGTTATTGAGTTTGACTTCTTTCTTTAAACCTACCAGCTGCACATCAAACAGTAGGGGTTTGCCCGATGCAGTCATAAACTGGTTTACTGCTGAAAATAAATATTGTGGATCTGCTATAGCCTGCAGAACGGAGCTTTCAGGAACAAGAATACTTACTTTTTTTATCATCTTCTTTATTTTTAGAACTGGCTGTAAGGGCTTATTTGTTGTACAAAGTCCCTAAAAATCAAATCGTTTTCCTTTTTACAATTTCAAAGATAAAGATAGTTTGTCGTAAATGCCCTTTTTGTTGTCGTTTTTGCATATCCGCAGTCTGTTATTTCTGCTGCATCTTTGTACCATCAATTAACAACTAAAAATATAGAACAAATGGCAACAAAAATTTTCATCAATCTGCCGGTAGCAGATTTACAAAAAGCAATGTCTTTTTACACAGCAATTGGATTTACAAACAATCCTCAATTTACAGATGCAACAGCAGCCTGTATGGTTTTAACTGAAGAAATTTATGTGATGTTATTAACACACAGTAAGTTCAATGAGTTTACCAACAAAGAAATTGGTAATGCTTTTCAAAAAGCGGCGGTAATTAATTCATTGTCAGTAGACAGTATCGATGAGGTTGATACCATGCAAAATAATGCATTAAAAGCGGGCGGAAAAGAAACTGCTGAAGCGAAAGATTACGGTTTTATGCAACAACGTAGCTTTGAAGATTTAGACGGACATCTTTGGGAGGTTTTATACATGGACCTGGCTAAAATCCCACAACAATAATAGTATCAAAATGGCACAGCTTAATTCTTATTTAACATTTAACGGTAACTGCAAGGATGCAATGTTATTTTACAAAGCATGCCTTGGTGGTGAACTCGAGCTACAAACGATAGCCGATTCACCAGTAGGGAAACGCCTGCCGGAGAAAATGAAAAGATGTATTTTGCACGCCACGCTTAAAAGCGATACTCTTGTGATCATGGGATCGGATATGGCCCCGGAAAACCTGACAAAAGGGAATGCCTTTTCGATGATGCTCACTTTTGACAGTGAAGAGGAAACACGAAAGGCTTATGCCGACTTATCGAAAGACGGTCAGGCTACCCATCCATTAGAGAAAACCTTCTTCGGAGCCCTGTTCGGACACCTTACGGATAAATTTGGACATCAGTGGATGCTCTGTTATTCGTCAGAAGAAAACAAAACCTTAACCGTTGGGTGTAATTAGTTTTTGATAATTATACCCAATTGGATAAGCTTCCTTAAAAAAAAAGCTATGAATCAGGAGCTAATAGCAAACTATTTTTAACCACTAACCTTTACACTTATGAAAAAAGATAAAATACTATTCTGGACCACAACAATTATCATTTTTATTATGGAAGGCATTATTCCGGCCCTAACTTCACAAACTGAGCTTGCCAAGCAAGGAATCAGTCACATGCAGTATCCGGCTTATTTTGGCAATGCATTGGTAGTTTTTAAAGTGATTGGAGCTCTAACCGTAATTATTCCGCAAGCACCAAAATTTGCGAAAGAATGGGCGTACACCGGTTTTGGCTTTGTGTTTATATTTGCCAGCATCAGCCATTTTGCTGTTGACGGATTCGGGTTTCAGGCGATATTACCTTTAGTTTTCCTTGGTATATTGGTGATTTCATACAAACTATATCAAAAACTGTATCAAAAAGAATATGCGCTTTCAGGGGCTTATTAGGCCTGTTAAAACGGTAGAAATAAGCTATAAAAAGTAAAAGAGACGGCTATGCAGGTCGTCTTTTTTACTTTTATATTATTAAGAGATGGTATTTTTTTACACCTAATATATCTATGTGTTGATGTGTTGAATTAATTATACTCAACGGGGGAAATTCATCTATAAATAATATGGATCGAGCCTACGGCTCTTTTATGGTTGTGCTTATTTTTTACGACGGATTAAAATCCGTCGCTACAATATGAATCGAGCCTATGGCTCTTTATGATTGTACCTATTTTTTGTGACGGATTAAAATCCGTCGTTATATTATCGTTCGAGCCGATGACTCTTTTATGACGTTATTCTTTATCTTATAAAAATCTATTTCGGTATATATCACCTGTTCCTGTTTTAGGTGCATGGATCGTAATCCGTTAACAACAAAAAACAACCGTATAATTAAGTTCCGAAGGAACGACAAATTTTATAGCAACGGATTTTAATCCGTTGAAAATAAAACGTATTCAAAAAAAGTTCCAGAGGAACGATACATTTTATTTCGTTTAAATACACATAACCTTCTCTGTGAAAGAAATATATTTCTATTTTGTTCTTCTTTCGGATCTAAAATCTATGTTTCTATGTGTTAAAGCATTTGTTGTTAATTACACGCAACGGCAGAAGTTTTAAACTTTACTATTCTGAGATTTCCTTGTAATTATAAGGCTTTGCAACAGAAAATAGTTGACACATGACATTAAATTCCGCGTTCGTTGCATCTTTTTTATCTCTATTAGAATCAAGCAGTAGCTTTACTACAAAAGCAACTAAACAGGCAGTCCTGCTAAGATTTCCAAACTAAAAGTAAGTGATAATCTTAGAAAATTGTACCGTATAAAGCTGCTTTATTGAGATAAAATAAGGGCGGAACCCGAAAAGCCTACGAGTAGGGTAAATGCAAATTTAAATTATGGAAGTTAAAGAAATCGTAAAGCAGGAAGTATTACAGAACTTCATGGCAAAGGGTGCAAAAACAAATGCTACAGCCATTTCAAGAATGGTGAAATACACAGATGATACATTGGAAAAACTACTTGTATTTGATGTTACCACAATAGCAGAACAACAAAGTCCTCAGGCCCAGTATACAGTAGATCAGTGGACCCAAATTTTAAAAAATCCGGAAAACATCAAGATTCGTTCTGCATCGGTTCCAGATCAAAAAGCTTATTTTACAGAGCAGGAAGTTAAAGATAATGTTTCCAAAATTCTAAGCCTTTTCTTTGAAGGAAACGAGGCGAGGATTCCGCTTGTTACGAAGAAAGATCAGACTACTAATGATTACTATAGTGATGTGTTTGTTGAGATGAGTAATAATTTTTATAAATCTTATTCGCTAAATGCTATAAAAGAAGGGAGAGATTCAGCGCAAGAGGTCATAACAAAACTATCGGTTCTTAATGATAGTTTGGCTAGTTTTGATACCGATTTTCGAAAGATGAGGAGGGATGCAGGTTCATTCTGGCGACCTGATAATCCAAAGCGATACGACAATGTTCGAACTTCACTCGACGAGTGTCTAAGAATGCTTGGCTTGACTCGTGCCATTGCTAAAAATTATTTGGAAGTATTGGATAACATTCTGCCTGTGATAACAGAATACAGTAATTTTATAGATCTGGTAAGTTCCAGACTTCCCGATTTAAAAATTGACTCGTCTTTCAACCTGCAGACACTTACTGAAAAAGAATTTTATCTTTTTGGATGGATTACTTTAGGAACCAGTTTTTTTGCCGGTGTAGCGACTGTTGGCCTGCTTGCGACTGCACTTGGGCCGTTGGGCTGGATTGTTGCCGGACTGGCGGCTATATTATTGATTATTGGTTCCATAGATTATATTATTAATACTCTTGCTGAGGCCAACGATTTAATGGACTGGTATGAGAGTACCGAAAACAAATTAAACGATACGACTAAAAGTCTTGGAGAGCTGTACAAACAATTGAGTTATTCAAAAGGATTTTTTGATGAAAGTTGGGTCGAATTTCAGGAACTAGCAAATAGTCTAAAACAAAATGATCTGCCTGTGAATAATGGAGATCAGGTAAGTTATATTTTTAAACTGTACATAGGGGCGTTTAACGAGAGGTTGATTCAGGAAAAACAGCTGTTTTTGGATATGGCAAATGCAGGTGGAGATACGTCTTTGGTGCTTATAAAGGCCAAACGAATTATTGATGACAAATATCCTTACCGTGGCGAGCCGGACGATGATGTTGAAAGAGAGGTTTGGTTAAATTCCAACAGTAATAAAATTAAATCTTTAGCTTTTAAATGGTTATTGGAAGGTTATGCAAAAGCAGGGACTGACGCGGAAAAACGACACTCTTTTGAGGTAGAAATTGAAAAAATAAGCGATCAGATGTCTCATGAAGAGCTTAACAGATTATTGATCACGGCAGTTTTTGTACATTCCGAATCACCGGAAGAGGTTTTACGAGAAGCGAAATTCAATGCGGTATTAGTAGAAAGAATCAAACTTGAACTGATACAAAACCTGGTGATAGCGGCCTAATTGTTTGTCTTACTTATAGAAGAGCTTAAAGAAAAACATTTTAAGAGACCTTCGAAACTTTGTAATTCCTAATTTATTAAATAAATGTTACTGATAAAAAAGTCGTCTGCTATAGACGACTTTTTTTTGCTGAATCTTTTCTCTCCTTTTAGAAAAAATCTTACACAGGAAGTAAACAATCAATAATGATTAACTCTTTTGTTTTGAATTGGTTATTGGATTTTGATTAATTTATTTAACATTTTTTATATAAAAAAAAGAGTTAAAATTTTGGCATTCGCATTTTTAATATACTTTTGTTCTATCAAATTAGTAGAATATAAAATTTACCAAATTCGTTTCTTTTTTGAGCGAACAGGAGTTAAACTGAAAATTCATTTTTGATAGGTTGTCAGGATTGAAATTCTGCAGATCAAATTCAAATAATAGTAATCCAAAATAAAAAAGAAAATGAAAAAGCGAATGTGTAGCTAATAAAAAACCATTTCTGCGGGAACAGAAATGGCGAAGCTTAAAGAAATTGTACATCTCTATAAGGAAAGGACGGGCGGAGTATATCCGGCGACGGTCACCTTATTTATTAAACTAAAACAAAGTAATGAAAAAAAAATTAAATAGATATATAGCACTATGTATTTTGTTGATTTCCACTGGAATTAAAGCACAGGAGACGAAACCGCTTATTCAGTCCAAACTTGAAGGAACAGTAATTGATGCCGTAACAAAAGAGCCTGTTATTGGCGCTTCAGTAAATATCAAAGGAACTACACATGGGGTTGTAACTGATATGGATGGGAGATTTCATTTTCAAACCGGGCAAAAACTTCCTTATACTTTAATCGTAAGTTATTTGGGATATAAAAAAACAGAAATTGTAGCCAATGAAAATTCAATTACCGTTAGTCTTACTGAAGAGCAAAATGCTCTTTCAGAAGTAGTTGTTACAGCACTGGGTATTACTAAAGAAAAGAAATCTTTAGGATATACTACGCAGGCACTTAAAGGTAAGGAGCTGTCCGACACAAAAGAAACCAACTTCTTAAATAGCCTTAGTGGTAAACTGGCGGGTGTTCGTATTACCAATTCGCAGGGTGATATGGGATCTTCACGTATCGTTATTCGTGGTGAAACTTCGATATCCGGAAACAATCAGCCATTATTTGTGGTTGACGGAGTTCCGGTAGACAACTCGCAGTTAGGAAGTGTTGGTGGAACTACCCGCGACTTTAAGAATGCAATTGCCGATTTAAATCCGCAAGATATTGAGTCATTAAGCGTACTGAAAGGCCCTAATGCGGCGGCTCTTTACGGATCTCGTGCTGCACATGGGGTAGTTTTGATCACAACAAAATCAGGGAAAAGTCAAAAAGGATTAGGGATCAGTGTAAACTCTGGAATCACCATTTCTCAGGTGGCTACTTTACCTAAATTCCAAAATTCATTTGGACAAGGATCAAATGGAAAGTTCAGCTTTGTAGATGGTAAAGGGGGCGGTATCAATGACGGAGTTGACGAAAGCTGGGGACCTAAACTGGACGGAAGGCTTATCCCACAATTTTACTCCAATGGTGTTGCTGTACCTTTCGTAGCACATCCGAATAATGTAAAGGACTTTTTTAATACCGGTGTCACTTATGATAATAGCGTTTCTATCGCGAAATCGGATGAAAAATCAGATTTCCGTTTAGGTATAAACAATCAAAAACAATTAGGAACGGTACCCAACAGTGAAGTAAATAAAACAAACTTTACGGTGAATACAAACTACCAAATCTCTAAAAATATAAAAGTAGGGGTAACGGCCAACTATATTGTTACCGATGCTCCGGCCTTACCAGGTGGACCACAGGGTAACCGTGCTGCCGGTGTAATGCTTCAGTTTCTTTGGTTCGGACGTCAGGTAAACATCAACGAACTTCAGAAGAACAGAGATGTGAACTGGAACAACAGTTATTACAGCAATCCGTATTGGAATGCCTATTACAACACCACCAGCCAACAGCGTAACCGTATCATCGGAGACATTCATTTGGATGCCAAGATTATCGAGGGGCTTAATTTTAAATTCCGTACCGGAGTTGATTATTACAACGATCGCAGAAAGTACACGATTAAGTACGGTACAAACGGAACGCCTTTTGGATCGTATGCAGAAGATGCTTATACTGTAAACGAAAGAAACACGGAGGGGATTTTTACCTATACTAAAAAAGTAAACGATGATTTTAGTGTCGATGCTCTTGCGGGATTCAATATTCGTAACCACAGTGATGCCAACAACTATCAAAAAGCACCACGTCTGGCTGTACCTGATTTGTATACACTGACCAATTCGAGAGACCCTTTAACGTCATCGAATTCGCTTTCAAAATTAAAAGTATACAGCGCTTATGCTTCGGCACAATTTGGATATAGAAATTATGCTTACATGAACGTAACTGCCCGTAACGACTGGTCGTCTACATTACCAAGCAGCAACCGTTCTTATTTCTATCCTTCCTTTAACGGTAGTTTTGTAGTTTCTGACGCCTTCAATCTGAAAAGCAATACACTTGATTTCTTAAAGCTTCGCGGAGGCTGGTCTGAAGTAGGTAACGATGCAGATCCTTACCAATTGTCTACTGTTTATGATTTTCAAACTGCCTTTGACGGAAACCCGATTCAAACCTCAGCTAAGAAAAAACTGAATGAGAACCTGAAACCTGAAACGACGCGTTCTACGGAATTAGGTATAGAATCTTCTTTCTGGAAAAACAGACTGCATTTGGATGTGGCGTATTACAACACCAATAGTTTTGATCAGATTTTGGAAATAAAAACCACAGCTTCGAGTGGTTACAACTCGCAATTGATCAACGCAGGTAAAGTTAACAACCGCGGTATAGAAGTTCAATTGGACGGAACTCCTGTTCAAACGGAGGATTTCAAATGGAATGTAGGCGTAAATTACTCGAAGAATATTAGCGAAGTAAAGATTTTGGACTACGACAAACAGATTCAAAACTATACAATTGGTTCTTCAGGAGGTGTTGATGTATTGGCTTCAGTAGGACAGGCTTACGGTGCTCTTTATGGCACAGCCTACCAGCGTGATGCAAACGGAAATATCGTAGTAGGCGCTAACGGATTGCCTAAAGCCGATCCGCAAAAAAAAGTATTAGGACACTATACTCCGGATTATTTAGCGGGTGTTACCAATACCCTGACGTATAAAAATCTTGAATTTTCATTCCTTATTGACGCCAGTGTAGGGGGTGACATTTATTCGGGAACCAACAGAACAGGTACTTATACCGGTGTACTGGCGGAGACTTTATCAGGCCGTGATGCCGCAAATGGAGGTTTAAATTACTATTATCCAAACAACAACTCGGCCAATCCGAAAACATTGTTAACGGGTGGTGTAGCTCCAAATGGAGCAACGGTATATGATGATGGTGTTATTTTTAACGGAGTTTATGCTGACGGAACCCCAAATTCTCAGGTGATTAGTGCACAGGAGTTTCACAAAGCATCTTACAACATTAACGAAGCCTACATTTACAGTTCGACTTTTGTAAAACTAAGAGAGGTAAAACTGGCTTATAATTTCAATAAGAAATTTGCTAAGAAACTAGGATTAGAAGGAGCAAGTATTACTGCAGTAGGTCGTAACCTGCTATTTATCTATAAAGATGCACCAAATATTGATCCTGAAACGGCTTTCACTACAGGAAATGCCCAGGGATTGGAGAGCTTAGCTTTGCCAACTACCAGAAATTTCAGTCTTAATGTTAATCTTAAATTTTAAAAACAAGAAATCATGCTAAAAAAATTAGCCTATATAACTCTATTTGCGGTATCACTTACCTCTTGTGGTGACACTCTGGATGATATTAATAAGAATCCAAATGCAACTGAAACACCATTAGCACCCTATTTATTAACCGGAACACTAAAGCAGGGAGCCGATTTGTACTGGGGTTCTGATAATAACTTTAATGCCTCTTTATTATTTGTACAGCACTGGGCTAAGATTCAGTATACAGAGCCGGACAGGTACGATGTATCGAACACTTCTTTCACTTCTTTGTGGAATACAGGTTACGCAACTTTGATTACAGATTTGAACACAATTCTGAAATTTTCAGATCAACAAGCAAACCCAAATTATAAAGGAATAGCACTGACACTGCGTTCATGGACATTTTTATTGCTAACAGATGCTTACGGAAGTATTCCTTATAAAGAAGCGGGTCTAAAAGTGACTCCGGCTTACAATACGCAAAAAGAAGTTTATACAGGATTGCTGGAAGATTTAAAACAAGCGCAGTCTTTACTAAATCCGACAAGCGGAAGTGTAACAGGAGATTTGGCTTATAAAGGAGATATTTCAAAATGGAAGAAGCTCGTTAATTCACTTCGTTTACGTATCGCATTGAGAATTTCCGATAAAGAACCGGCATTAGCCAAACAAGCGGCTATTGAAGCAACAACTGATGCTGCGGGAGTAATTAGCAACAATAGTGAAACTTTCAAGTTTACTTATACGAGTTCTCCTCAGCAAAATCCCGCTTCGGCCTGGTTTGAAACTCGTGATGATTTTCGTATTTCAAAGACATTGGTTGATAAGTTAAATGAATTATCAGATCCACGTTTACCAGTTTACGCTCAGCTGCCTACAGATCAAACTGTTGGTAAATATGTGGGGGGTGCAAACGGGTTATCCAATAGTGATGCTAATAGTCAGGGTTTTGCTAAAACGTCGAAACCGGGAACTTACTTCCTGACTTCATCGTCACCGGCTGTAATTGTTTCTTACTCCGAGGTATTGTTTAACCTTTCAGAAGCGGTAGCACGTGGTTATATTGGTGGAGATGCCGAGCAATTGTACAAAAATGCAATTACTGCTTCGTTCAACCAATTTGGAATCACGGATGCAGCAACTATTAATAAGTATTTGAATCAGGCTACTGTGAAATATGATGCAACCAATTATGCCAAATCGATAGGTACACAAAAATGGATTGCATTCTACGGACAAGGTCTTGACGCTTTTGTAGAGTGGAGAAGACTTGACTATCCGGTATTAAAAGCGGGTCCGGCTACAGTTTTGAACGGACAGATTCCTTCGCGTTTCTTTTATCCGGGAACAGAGCAATCATTGAACGGAACAAGCTACCAGGCCGCAGTATCCGCTCAGGGGAAAGATTTGCTGACTACAAAACTATGGTTTGATGCCAATTAAATCCTATTTGGAAATAACTGATTTATAAAAAATGTTTTTTTTTGAGAAACAGCCCTGCACTAAACCAATGGTGCGGGGCTGTTTGCTTTTGAAGGTTAAAAATTAAAACAAAGCCTAAATTTCGATTTCATTTCCCATTAACGGAACATTACATTTAAACTGGTAACGATTCTGAATTTTAATTCGCAGTTCATCAGCCGGCAAATTTTCGCCATGTACTAAAAAGACACACTTAGGCGTGTTTTTAAGAGCAGACAGCCAGTTTAAAAGATCATTTTGGTCTCCATGCGCAGAGAGGCCTTCTATCTGAAAGATTTTGGCTCTTACAATATAGTAGTTTCCATAAATTTTAATTTCTTTATCACCTTCAAGAAGTTTTCTTCCGCGAGTGCCTTCTGCCTGATAACCCACAAAAATAACAGTTGTTTTTTCAAGACTGATATAATGTTCAAAATACGACAATATCCGCCCACCAGTTGCCATACCACTTGCAGCAAGAACTACTTTAGGCTGAGGGTTTGCAATAATACGCTGTGTTTCTTCGTATTCGGAAACAATTCTAAACATTTTTGCCATGTCATGACAGTCCTCAACAGATAGCTTGTGCCACTTTAAATTCTCTAAAAAAACATGTAGGGCATTGGCGCCCATTGGAGTATCGAGTATATACGGAACATCAGGAATTCTGCCTTCTCGTTTGAGTTGCCACAACAAAAACATAACCGATTGGGCCCTCTCTACAGCAAATCCGGGAATGATTACGGTTTCATTCTGTGCTATAGCAGCATTAATCAGTGTTTCCAGTTCTTTTTTTACATCTAAATTTGGATGCAGTTTGTTTCCATAGGTACTTTCCAGAAAGATATAATCAGCCTTTAGGGGTTTGGTTGGCGGAAACATCAACACGTCATCATCGCGGCCTATATCGCCCGAAAACACTAAAGTTTTGCCCTCGACAGTTAGCGTAATACTGCAGGCTCCTAAGATATGTCCTGCATTTTCAAAAACAGCGGTGGTATCCTCTTCAATCGTTACGGCTGTATCAGGAGGGATGACTTTAAAAAATGACATCACAGCCTCAGCCTGTTCTACGGTATAAAGCGGCTCAGCCTGTGTGTGTTTCGAATATTGATCCTTGTTGGCCCTTTCGGCTTCTTCCTCCTGAATTTTAGCACTGTCCAAAAGAACCAGTTTTGCTATCGATTTGGTCGGACCGGTACAGTATATTTTGCCTTTAAAACCCTGAGCTACCAGCCGGGGAAGCCAGCCACAATGATCCAGATGACCATGAGTAAGCAGGACAAAATCGATACTGGAGGGTAAAACAGGTAAAGGATCCCAGTTAAGTTCCCGAAGTGATTTTATCCCCTGAAAAAGACCACAATCAATCAATATTCTGTTATTTTTAGTTTCTATGAGTGTTTTTGAACCTGTGACAGTTCCTGCACCTCCTATAAATTTTACTTTCATATCAAATAAGTTTACAAATTTGTGAAGCTTCGTGTAGTATATTTTTGATTCGGTTTTGGCTAAGTCCTATTTTAGACAGGCTTTGTGGATCGTCAATAAGGTCTTTTACCAATATCTGATCCAGAATAAGCAATTTTTCTTTTTCAACAAGTGATAAGGTGGTGAGACAGGTAATAGGGTAGAGCGCTCCTTTGTCTATTTTATTTTTAAGACTATTGTCCTGCGGATAATCCCAGCTTACAAGAGAGATTCCGCTGCAACTGGCAAAATCCTGCGCGTCTTTGGTAAAACGATTGTTAGTGACAATAATACAGGAATTAATACTTTCATTATTAGTAAATATAGTGTGTCGGTTTGCCTTAAGGTCATTAAAACGAGAAAGGATGTACATCGGTACTTTTACATCAGAAGAACCTTCTTTGCTGCCGTGAAACTTACACTCAATCATGGTAATTAGATTCTCCTTCATAATCGCCACATCCACTTCATGCGACACACATTTTCCTTGTAGTGTTAAATTTATTTTGGCTTTATAACCGTCTGCGGCATATAGTCTGGCGATGAATTTCTCAAAGAAAAAACCAGCCGGACCAAGCATCTGTAGCGCCAGCCTGATATTGTAGCGCCCTGCATGTCCATTTGCCGCTTTTTTTAGAATAGCAAAGGCCATTTTGTAGATTTCTTTGGTAGTGATACCATCATAGATTTGCTTTTCGATTTCGCCCAGAGATTCCTGAATAAGATCAGGTGCAGCTCCCGATTTTTTGAGAGAAAGTTTTAGTTTTTCTTTGTCGAATGGGACTTTGTGTCCAGAGTGCTTCGTTATTTTCATCACAGACAATGCGTTTAAGAGCTTATTCTGTTTGTCAAAAAAGAAAAACAGCAGCTTGTTGCTATTGAGTTTAGGTTCCCTGCATTTGCTTATATAGTAGGTTTTGGGAACGGTAATAGAATTTTCGAACTTTATTCGTTCGGTTACTCCTGAAACAGGAAAATTGAAGATTTGGTAGTAAGTTGGCAGAAGAACGGTTACAGATGGCAACAGGACACTGTCAATTACAACTTAATTGCTATTAAAAGTGTTTATTTTTTAAATAGTATACAAAGAGTAAGCGTACAAACAAATTTCGGTAAATATTTTTGATAATCAACGTTTTAAGCTAAAATTTAAGAAAGATAGAAGTGGTTTGAATTTTAGTATTATAAAATATTATTTTTATTGAGTCTAAATTAGGTTATATTTGCAACGATTAACCGCCTTTTTGTGATATAGCTTACTCAGCTGCTAGAAATTTAATACCATGTTTCTTTTTAATAGTCTTACGGCATTCCTGTTTAAAAGGATTGCAACTGTCCTTTCTGTAGCATTTCTGTTGCATTTTAACCCGGTTTTTGCTCAAAATATCCCTAAAATTACCCTTCAGATTACCCTTAAAGATGCCGAAAGTAAAGTTCCGTTAAAAGGAGTTTTGCTTTCTATCGAAGGAGCGCGGAAATACGAAACCCTGTCGGATGATTTTGGTGGTATCATTATAAAAAATATAGACAATGGTCGTTACAAACTAAAATTGATGTACCCGGGTTATGAAACGATCGAGACGAATCTGGAATTGAAAACAAATGAGAAGCTGTCATTCGAATTAGTTCTGTCTACCGTTCAGCTAAACGAAGTGGTCATAACGGCCGTAGAGTCACGTGGGATAACTAGTACCTCGATTATTGATAAAAAAGCAATGCAGCATTTACAGCCATCAAGCTTTACCGATTTATTGGAATTACTGCCTGGTGGACGCTCGAAGGATCCTGTATTTAATGCTTCCAATCATATCAAACTAAGAGAAGTGGGTATAGCCGATTCGAACTATGATATTTCCTCTCTGGGTACTTCTTTTGTGATTGACGGAATTCCTTTAAATACCGATGCGAACCTGCAAAACACCACCGGACCCAACCTGACGATAACGCCGGGGTCGGGATATGCCAATACGCGCCGAAACACCACATCGAAAGGGGTAGACATGCGCTCTATTTCTACAGATCAAATCGAGAGAGTCGAAATTATCAGAGGAATTCCTTCTGTCGAGTATGGTGATTTAACAAGTGGACTTATTAAAATTCAACGAAAAAGAGGGCGAAGTAACTGGGAATCGCGCTTTAAAGCAGATGAATTTAGCAAATTATATTATTTAGGAAAAGGTTTTGAATCGGAAGAGAAACGATTGGTACTGAACGTTGGATTGGATTATCTGAATGCAAAATCAGATCCGCGAAACAGTTTTGAAAACTATAAGAGAATCACGGCATCTATACGAGCACAAAAAACATGGGAAAATGATGCTCATCAGCTTCAATGGGATTCCAGTTTAGATTACAGTGGGTCTGTCGACAATGAAAGGGCAGATCCGGATGTAGGTTATACTAAAATTGACCGGTATTCCTCAAGTTACAATCGATTTTCACTGGCAAACTCTTTCAATTTAAACTTTAAAACGGCCACATTTTTAAAAGCACTTCATACATCGGCATCGATTAGTCAGCAATACGATAAAATAGAACAGACCAAATGGGTACAGGTATCCAGTGCAACGGCCATACCCAATACTAGACAACAGGGTGAATCTGACGGGATTTTTCTAACACCACAGTATGTTTCTAATCTTACTGTAGACGGAAAACCATTTGATGCATTCTTAAAAACTATGGGAGATTTTGAAATTCGTTTGTTTGGAATTACGCATGCTTTAAAAGCGGGCTCGGAGTGGACTTATTCTAAAAACAACGGAAAAGGGCAGGTGTACGACACCACACATCCGCCATCGCCTGAAATGTCTACACGTCCGAGATCCTACAAAGATATTCCTGCGAGTACAGATCTGTCATTTTTTGCCGAAGACGCCATTTCAATTCCACTTGGTAAACATCGGTTAAACATGGCTGGAGGCATCCGGGCAATGTCGTTATTGAATGTACCGTCGGCTTACTCCATTCACGGAAAATACTATTTCGATCCCAGAGTCAATACCCAATGGGTGCTTCCGTCCTTTAAAATGGGGAAACATGTTATGAAAGCAGAATTTACAGCGGGTTTTGGTCAGTATACTAAATTTCCAACACTGGCACAGCTTTACCCGGATTTTATCTATAACGATTTGGTACAGCTCAACTATTATCACAATATACCGGAGTACCGAAGAATTAATTTGATGACCTACAAAACGTCTCCGGTAAACTACGATCTATCACCGGCAATTAATAAAAAATGGGAGCTTCGTGCCGATTTTTCGTATGACAGCAATCGATTTTCGGTGACTCTTTTTAACGAACGTATGGATTCCGGATTTAGAAACAACTCGAGATATCAGGCGCTTTCGTATAAAAAGTACGACAATAATTCTATCGATCCTTCAACTTTAACCGCACCGCCTGATCTGGCACAGCTGCGTTTTGTCATGGATACTTTATTAACGTCTTACAACATCACCAATAACGGAAGTAAACTGCTTAAAAGCGGTATTGAGTTTCAATTCTCCTCAAAGCGTTTTACCGCGATCAATACCCGATTTACGCTGAATGGTGCTTGGTTTAAAACAACGTACACCAACAGCAGCCCGGTTTATAAAAGAGGACAAAAAGATATTGTCATCGACGGAAAAAGACTTCCTTATCTAGGACTTTACCAGTTTGATGATGGTTCTGAAAAACAGCAGTTCAATACCAATATAATTGCGGATACCTATGTTCCTTCTCTCGGATTAGAGTTTTCGGGTTCCTTCCAGTTTTTATGGTTTAGAAACGATCAGTCTACCCCAATGAACGGAACGCCTGTTGCTTATATCGATCCTTCGAGCAAACAGCATTCTTATCTTGAAAAAGACAAATCAGATCCTGTTTTACAATGGCTGGACATCAAGTACAATGAGACTTTGTTTCAAAAAAAAACAGTTCCAATGTCAATGAACATGAATCTGAAAGTGTCTAAAGATTTTTATAAGAGATTTAGAATTTCCATGTTCGTTAACCGACTCTTCAGCTACTATCAAAACTATGAAATCAATGGTCAGAAGATCGAGCGCAGAGGGCTTACTTCACCTTATTTCGGGATGGAATTAAACTTGAATTTTTAACTTTTAATATTAAATAAATTACCCAATTATGAGAATTAAATTACTACCCATTTATCTAACAATAGCCCTAATGGCACTCTTACAATCCTGTTCTAAAGATGATGATAACAGCAGCAAGGAAACGGCTTTAACCTTAACACTTGTAAATCCTGAGGATTTAAGCAGTGTTGCCTTTTCTGAAATTTCAGTTTCCTTTAAAGAGCGCAATACCGGTAAAGTCACACAAAGCAAAGCGGTATCGAACACCCTTGCGGTTGCGTTAAGCGAAGGTTCTTATGAAATTTCTGTTGATGGAAAAATTAAGTATACCATAGATGGAAATACGGTTGAAGCTACGGTAAGCAGTTATAAAGAATCGGTGGTGGTTACCGGTGGAAGTACAGCTGTTTCTTTGAATTTGTTCCTGAAAACAACTCAGTCTGATTTTGTGATCGAAGAGGTATTTTTTACCGGAACAAGGACTCCACAGGGCAAACAGTATTTAGGAGACAAATACTTTAAAATTCACAATAATACAGATAAAGTATTGTATGCAGATGGTTTAATGATCGCACAGTCAGAATTTATGACCACCGATAAACAGGAGTATACACCAAATATTATGGCACAATCGTTTGCTGCATCAGCTGTTGCAATTGTTCCCGGTAACGGAACCACTTATCCAATTGCTCCGGGTGAATTTTTTGTTATTGCCGAAGATGCGATCGATCATAAAGAATACAACTCGGCCTCAATGGATTTGAGAAAAGCCAATTTTGAATTTTATACTGAAGATGCCGATGATGTTGATAATCCGGCCGTTCCGAATATGGAAAGTTTATTCTCTTCTATGGTGATCCATAACAGAGGATTTAAAAGTTTTGTTATCGCTCGTCTGCCAATAACCAAAGCAAAATATCTTACGGATTACACCTATGACTACGAATACAATTTGGTAGTTGGAGGAGAAAGTTATCCAATGGGAGAAAGTGTTTATTCAATTCCAAACACTTGGATTGTAGATGCTGTTAACTTAAGTGTCGAATCAGAATTTCAATGGATTGTAACAGCACCATCATTGGATAAGGGTTGGACGTATTGTGGAAAAGTAGATTCAGATGCTACCCGTTACGGAAAAAGTGTTCGTCGTAAAGCGCTTTCAACTACTTCAAATGGTAATAAAATATTAAAGGACACTAACAATTCTACTTTAGATTTTAGTCCTGAGGCTAAACCCTCTTTAATGAATTAATGAATGTAATCATGAGCTTTCGTTCCCTGTTTCTATTTCTTATTTTGAGTTCGGGTATGCTGTATGCGCAGGACAGTACTTCGGTGCTGGTTCGCGTTCAGGAAGACTTGTCTCCTGAGCATAATTTTGTTGGTACCTTCTATAGTAATCCTGCCAATCAGCGTTATGCGCGTCGTTATTCATTATCAGAACTGAGTGCCGAGTATAGTTTGGCTTCACAACAAACCAATATGCAGCAATTGGGGAATGGAATTGGCCAGTTTCTGATCAACGCTAAATCGTACTATAAAATTAATTCTGAAAATACTGTTTTTGGAAACGCATATTACAAGAATGGCAAACGCAAAAAGGTGCATTGGAATGAAAGCTCAGATTATCAAATCATTTATCCGTATGTAACAGCTGATTCTATTGGAGGTGATCTTTCGTATGAGGAGTATTCTTTTAATGGTGGTTATACTAAAGCTTTTAGTAAAATGAACCTCGGTATTTCAGCTAATTACAGAGCTTTAATGGAGTACAGAGATAGTGACCCGAGGCCTAAAAATACCGTTTCAGACCTTAAGGTTTCGGGCGGTATTTCGGTAAACATTGGAGATCATTATGTTTTAGGAGCAGCGCTAAATCTGCAAAAATATACACAGTCTGATAATTTGAAATTCTTTAGCGAATTGGGCGCTCCGGCGGTTTATCATATGGTGGGGCTTGGTGTATACAATAAGCTGCTTACCGGAAATAAACTTAGCTCTTATTACGACGGAAGAGGATACGGCGGAAGCTTGCAGTTTTTTCCAAAAGACCGTAATGGTTTTGGATTATCGGCAGGATACGATCGGTTTAATTATGAAAAAATAATGACCGAATTTCAAAATCTTGTTGCGTCTGCTATTTTAGAAAATAGCTATGAAGCAGCCGTTTCTTATTTGAAAAAATCAGAAGAAAAGTTTTGGGGTACAAAGATTGGACTTTTTTATACCAACAGAGCGGGAACCGAAAACATATTCGACAATCAAAGTACAACATCTTACATTAAAATAGCCGAACATACGAAATACAGCAATCAGGTAACATCGGTTGTATTTTCGGGATTATACGCTGTTCCAACGCCAGGATTAACGTGGTCGGTTGCACCAAGTTTTAATTTAAAAAATACTGCAGAAAAATATAGCGATCCTTTGAGAACTGTAGACATACAACAAGGTATTGGCCGACTGGATTTTGCCGTTTCAAAACTCCTGTCTCAATCCTTAATCAATCTTTCGATTTCGTTGGAGCATAACTGGATTTTAAGTTCGGATAGGACATTGAGCGACCGAAAAGTTAATCAAATTTTTGACCTGCTCGATTCTAATTTTGCCTACTTATCAGCGGGGTATACCAAGGTAAATCTCGCGGCAAGGTGGGATTATAAATACAAACCCGATCTTAACTTTTTTGTCAAAACGAGTCTCGATTATTACAATTATTCCAAAAACTTGAACAATACTTTTTATCAAATGTCATTGGGGTTGACATTTTAACACGGATTATAAAATCTTTATCTACTCATAATGAAGTCTCTGATAGTAAAAACCTCTTTTTTTGCCTTTTTTACAGGTATTATTTATGCATTGCTAAGTTTCAGTGCTGCATTTAGTGAAAAAATAGCAAATTCCAACTGGCGTGAAATTTACAGTAAGCCCACTCATCAATGGCCAAAACCTACCGTTGACAAAGATGTCCTTTGGCAGGAATTTGAATCTCTGGCGATAGATACCAGTTATTACGACAGATTGGAAGATCCTAAAGTAATTTTAGGTCAAATGCTATTTTTTGATCCAAAACTTTCCGGTTCCAATCAGGTTTCCTGCAGCAGTTGTCATGATCCGGAGCTTGCCTGGGGAGACGCAAGAGAAAAATCTTTAGGCCATGACCATTTGCAGGGAAAAAGAAACACACCATCGTTATATAATATTGGAACCCGGAAATCCTTTTTTTGGGACGGTCGTGCAGCAACTTTAGAAGAGCAGGCGCAAGGCCCCATAACGGCACATCACGAAATGAATATGGAAGCGAAGAGCCTGGCCAAAAAGCTAAAGAAAATCAAAGCTTATCCGGTTTTGTTCCAAAATGCCTTTGGGAATTCTGAGGTTACCTATGAAAAAATCCTTCAGTCTCTGGCAGTGTTCCAAAAAACAATTCTCAGCAAAAGAAGTCGGTTTGATGCTTTTATTGATGGCGATTATACACAGTTATCCGATCAGGAAATATACGGGCTGCATCTTTTTCGTACCAAAGCAAGATGCATGAATTGCCATTCCGGAAAATACCTGACCGATGAATCCTTTCACAATATTGGACTCACTTATTACAAAAGAGAATACGAAGACTTAGGACTTTATAATGTTACCAAAAAAGCAGAAGACGTAGGGAAATTCAGGACGCCTTCTCTCCGTGATGTAACGTTTACCGGTCCGTGGATGCACAATGGTTTGTTTGATAATATCACCGGAATTGTAAACATGTACAACAGCGGCATGCACATGATCGACCCTGATGAATCGGAAAAAGCAGCTGATCCGTTATTTCCTAAAACAGATACTTTAATGCAGCCGTTGCATCTTAATGATGAGGAAATTGTGGCTTTAGTTTCTTTTATAAAAACATTGTCAGGAAGACAGTATAAAATGGAAAGACCACAAATACCTAGATAAATACCACATAAAAAAAATCCCATTTCGCAAGAGATGGGATTTACTTTTTAGGGAGTGAATAAAAACCTCCAGCCCGGACAAAAGTCCAAGCCAGAGGAGCAACAGGCATATATTTCTTTAAATGTTTTATTCATAGGATAAATAATCCAAAGTGTTTTCTGAATAGAAATACGGCACTTATTAAAAGGAATATCCTAGTGTTAAGAGCCAGTTCGAAGGCGCACCAGGGAACAAACGAATATAGTCGTAACCCCCAACCCAGTACGTTTTATTGGTGATGTTGTTGGCATTCACCTGAATTTTAAACTTATTGATGCTGTAATACAATGCCGCATTAAACAATGTATAGCCCGGAATGGTTTGTGTTACCGTTTGACTTAAGTTGCGGGTGGTCACAAAATTAGTCCCAAAAGCCAGACCAAAATCTTTTAAAGCACCATCAGTAAAGTTGTAACGTGTCCAAACATTCCCTTGTTGTTTTGGCGTATTGGGTTTTTGTCTTCCAATTTCAGTACCTACGGGGCTTTCGGTAATTGCTGCTTCATTATACGAATAAGCCGCAGAAATACTCCAGTTTTTGGTAATGCTTCCGTTCACATCAATTTCGATACCTTTTGATTCTTCCTCACCAATGGCTCGCATCAAATCAGGATTTATTGGATCATTTGCAGGATATAAAGTGTTTTTTTGCTGAATTTTAAATAAAGCCACCGTTACAAAAAGTTTCTCTTTAAACCAGGAAGATTTTCCTCCAAATTCAATCATATTGCTTTCTAACGGATCAAATGGCCCTCCCGCATTCGGATTGGATAAAGAAGAAGCAGTTTGCGGATTGTATCCCTTTACGTAAGTTCCGTATAAATTAATATTTGGATTAAGGGTATAGGTAAGTCCAAAACGCGGCAGAAACGAATGCTGTTTTACCTTCTTTTCGGTTGCTTTTTTGTAGTTCTCTTTATCTGTATATTCGTCGTAACGAACTCCTATTAAAGCCTGAAATGCACCAAACTTAATGTGATCCTGGAGGTAAATTCCGTACAATGAATAATAAGTCGGGTCAAACGGACGAGCGGCATAGAAATATTTGCTCATGTCTTTTAACTGCTGTGATGCCGAGGGGTTGGTTAAGTCAAAATGCGCCACATTGGGAACCGGATTCCCTTTGGAATCTAATAAATAGAGATTCTTCTTTTTAGGATCGTAGGTTGCAATTGAACCTGTATTGGCTGCGTTTCTGTACCCTGTTGCCTGAAGCTGAGAACCTCCTGCCGGTACCTGTTCCTGTGCATAATCATAGCCGGCAATTAAATTATGATCTAAAGCACCGGTTTTTGCCTGATACTTAAAAAAGGCAGAAAGATTATCAATATAACGCTTACGCTTGCGTTGGAAAACCTGCATTTCGATTGCGGTTGGAATAGTGGTTCCGTCACCGGCTGAAGCATATTTGTTGGCACCACGATGCTCCAAAAGATCCTCCGTATAACCTGTACGGATATAAGAAGCAGAAAACGACAAACGATCGGTAAACTGATGGTTTAATGAAGTCGTAACAATATAAGTTTCTTCATTTAAATAATCATTTGTAGAATTTAATGAATTCGAAGTTTTTGTCGAATATAAATTATTCTCATAAGTAGATTGTCCACGATCCAGGATACTTTTCGAACCTGTATAAATCAGGTCAAAGTTCACACTGGTTTTATCATTTGGAAGAAAGGAAAGAGAAGGAGCGATAACAATATTTTTATCGAATTGCAGATCTCTAAAGGAATTTGCATTTTCATATCCTACATTTAAACGGTATAAAAGCGACTTATCTTCAGTCAGAGGACCTGTAAAATCGGCTAAGGCTCTTAACGTATTAAAACTTCCTGTTGAGAAACTAACACTGTTTGCGGCCTGATCCAGTGGTTTTTTAGTCACACGATTTAAAACTCCTCCCGGAGAAGCATTACCAAACAAAGCCGAGGAAGGCCCTTTTAAAACTTCAACACGCTCGAGGTAATTGGCAAGAGGCTGTTTCCAGAATCCGGTAGAAGTTCGCATTCCGTTTAGTAACTGTGTATTGCTTCCTCCGTTAATTCTAAAACCACGAATCGAAATGTCATCGTAAAAAGTAAACTGGCTCACACCGCTAAAGTTTTTTACCACTTCACCTACACGAATCGAACCCTGGTCAGCAATTAATTCTTTTGTTGCATAAGAAACAGCTTGCGGAAGATCTTTTAAAGCTATTTCGGTTTTGGCACCAATAAAGGATTTTGTGTTTTTATAAGACTTCTCCTTTCGGCCTGTGATCTCTACCGTTTGTAAAGTATTGATGTTTTCCTGTAAAACGATCGAAAGTTCAAGGTTTTCATTTAGTTGAAGCTCAACTCTTTTTTCCTGTGCAGAAAACCCCATTGCCGAAAAATGAAGGGTATACGTTCCTGGTGTCAGGTTGTTGAATTCAAAGTTTCCTTTGTCATCAGAAGTAGTGTTTTTTTTGAGGCTTTTAAGAAACACAGAAGCATAAGATACAGCTTCATAGTTCTGGGAAACGATCTTTCCCGTAATTCTGGCATTTTGCGCCTGACCAAGACTAGAAATGGCCAGCAGCAAAAGTAAATAATTGAATTTCATGGCGGTTATTTATATTATGATTTAAAAATTAGGTCACAAATATACTGTTATTATTTAGACTAAATATAAATAGTAAAGAAAAGAGAGAGATTTAACAGAATAATTTAGGCAGAAGATTTAATTTTTGTAAGGCATCGAATAGAACACAATCTTTTTGAATGCCATTTATATAGAGTAAAGGCTATATTGAAGCAATTCCGATTCGTAAGAAAGAAGATTTTTATTTGATATGCTTTTCAGATTCGTTTGCATACTATTTTTTTTACGATTTCAAAAAAAGACAGTTTGCTTTTTGTTTGAGCACCTTATATTTTATTACTAATTTTAGAGTACAGTTAGGATTTGGTTCTGTATACCATTGCCTAAGAATAAAATCAGAATCGTATATAACGTATAGCTACCAGTATGAGTCAATCACAAAATGTTACCGATTATCCAAACAACAACACCATTTTTATGGTTTGGAAATTTAAAAATCAGACCGATATAAAATCTGCCTTTAAGAAAGTGTGTTCGTTGATCAGTAATTTAAACAATTCCTTTACCATAAGAATTCCCGACGGACGAAGCAGCTGCGTAATGGGGGTTGGGCATGACGCCTGGATAGCACTTGACTTACCGAAACCTTTACCGAAAGAATTGGTGAATTTTGAGCCAATAAAAGGAGCAAAACACACCGCAAAATCTACCGCAGGTGACCTTCATTTTCATTTAAGAGCACAAAACGCAGCCATTTGTTTTGATATGGCTATGGCAATTTCGAAGGTTCTCGAGCCGGTTGCGGAATGTTTGGAAGAGATCCACGGATTCAGATATTGGGACGGTCGGTCTATCATTGGTTTTGTAGACGGTACTGAAAATCCGATAGGCGATGAGAGAGATTTTTTTGCAATAGTAGGTGAGGAGGATGCTGCCTATAAGGGTGGAAGCTATCTGTTTGTACAGAAATATTTCCATAACATGAAAAATTGGGAAAATCTATCTACAGAAGAGCAGGAGAAAGTAATTGGAAGAACTAAAATGAATGATATTGAATTGGATGATGAAGTGAAACCGGCAAACTCACACAGCGCGCTAACCGCAATTACAGATGAAAATGGCGAGGAACTTAAAATTGTTCGGGACAATATGCCTTTTGGAAATCCTTCTAAGGGGGAAGTTGGAACCTATTTTATCTCTTATGCCAGTACATTTAGTACCACCAAAAAAATGTTAGAGAATATGTTCATTGGTAATCCACCGGGAAATTATGACCGCATACTGGATTTTAGCACTGCAGCAACCGGAACATTATTTTTTGCACCAAGTTTTGATGTATTAGATCAATATGCTGACGAATAAGATTATTTAGACTATAAATGCTAAACCAAATACCAATTGGCAACCCAAATTTTATGGAAATTGAAAAAACTAGTGAAGAGAATGTACATCACTTTTTATTCGACCTGAAAAAAGAAGGAGAAGGAGAGAAGCAGGCAGCTTTAATTATTCAGAAGTACATAAAAGAAGGCAATATAAGCGAAGACGAAGAGAACACGCTTAAAATTCAGCTTTCCGATTCGTTGAAAATAATTGGTATCGGCATTCCTTTTTTACTGCTTCCGGGCGCTTCTGTCTTACTACCAATACTGATAAAAGTGGCCGATAAATACCATATTGAACTGATGCCGTCAGCATTTGACAAAACTGACGGCGAGACCTAAACGGTTGCAGTTTACAGTTCCTTTATGCTCTCGTATATTTTTGGATCGTGTTTTTTAATTTTAATTTTAACATACTTTGATGCCGGCATATTGCTGTCTTTTACAACATTGTTTACAGAAACCAAAACGTTGGTTTCGGGAAAATAAGTAACAGTATTTTTCTCGGGTATCTGATAAGAAACAATAACGAATAAAGGCGCAATTCGTTCGATACCATCATCATAATTAAATAAATCAACTTTGTCGCCCGCTTTTAATCCTGCTTTTTCAATATCTTTTGGATTCATAAACACAACGCGACGTTCATTTTTTATACCACGATAACGATCATCAAGACCATAGATTGTGGTATTAAACTGATCATGAGTTCGGGTTGTTGCCATCATGTACTCATCAGGAGCAAGTGCATTATTCGGTACTGAAGTTAAGGTAAAGGGCGCCCGGTCCCCAAATTCTTTTGTGATAAATTGCCCGTCACGCGCTGCGTTAGGCAGGTAGAAACCTCCTTTTTGACGCGCTCTGACATTATAATTTTCAAAACCCGGAATACACTTTTCAATAGCGTCCCTTACGGCATCATAATTATCGTGATAGCCTTGCCAGTCAATAACCGATTTGCTTCCTAATGTTGCTATCGCCATTCTACAGACAATCTGTGTTTCATTAATTAAGTTATCCGAGACAGGTTTTAGCATTCCTTTAGATGATTGTACCACACCCATTGAATTTTCAGTAGTTATAATTTGAATTTCGCCGTTGACAATGTCCCTGTCACTTCGCGATAATGTTGGCAGTATGAGCGCTTCCTGTCCGTGAATAAGGTGAGTTCGGTTTAACTTGGTAGATACGCAAACGGTTAAATTTAGTTTTCTTAAGGCACTGGCGGTATAAGTGGTATCAGGTGTTGCAGATAAAAAATTACCACCCATACAAAACAGCACTTTCACTTTTTCTTCCTGCATGGCTTTAATGGCACGAACAACATCATAGCCGTGTTTGCGGGGAGGATTGAAGCCATAAAATGCCTGTAACCGATCGAGTTGTTCGTCAGTAGGTTTTTCGTCAATCATCATAGTCCTGTTTCCTTGAACGTTGCTGTGACCACGTACCGGACAAACACCCGCTCCGGCTTTACCGATACTTCCTTTGAGCAGCAATATATTAAGGATTTCTCTAATCATCTCGACACCGTTAGGCTGTTGTGTAAGCCCCATTCCCCAACAAACAATAATTCGCTTTTTGAAGGCTAAAATTTCTGCAGCTTCATACAACAGCTCTTTAGAAACACCGGATTGTAGGGCGAGTTCTTCAAGGTTATAAGCGTCAAATTGTTTTAGAAAAGCATCGTATCCTGTTGTTTTTTCTTTGATAAAATCATAATCAAAGACTTTTCCGGGGTTTTTCTTTTCAAATTCAATTAATATAATTTCGATCGCTTTAAGCAAAGCCATATCGCCGTTTATTTTTACAGGTAAATAAAGATCTGCCAATTTAATACCGCTTCCAATAATTCCATTTACTTCCTGTGGGTTGTGAAACCCCATTAAACCTGCTTCCGGCAAAGGGTTTATCGCAATGATCTTTGCTCCGTTTTTTTTGCCTTTTGACAATGCACTCATCATTCGGGGCGCATTGGTTCCGGGATTCTGACCAATGATCACAATGACATCTGTATCATAAAAATCATCCAGCGTTACAGTGCCTTTTCCGATGCCAATTGTAGGTCTTAGAGCTGATCCGGATGTTTCATGGCACATATTGGAGCAGTCGGGCATATTGTTTGTACCAAATTCTTTTGCAAAAAGCTGGTAGAGAAAGGAAGCTTCATTGCTTGTTCTTCCCGAGGTGTAAAAAGCAGCCTCATCGGGAGATTCTAATGTATTGAGATGATCGGCTATTTTTTTAAAGGCAGCATCCCAACTGATAGGCTCATAATGTGTCGCGTTTTTAGGTAAATACATAGGGTCAGTCAGTCGGCCCATTTTGCCAATTTGATAATCGTCTAGTCTGGCAAGTTCGTAAACCGAGTTTTCTTTAAAAAAGTCAGCTGTAACTTTTTTGGTAGTAGCTTCTTCTGCCAGTGCTTTGGCGCCGTTTTCGCAGTATTCGCCCAGAGGAGATCGCTCGTCATCGGGATCGGGCCATGCACAGCTTGGGCAGTCAAAACCCCCAACCTGATTCATTTTAAACAAAGCTTTTGTACCCCGAACAAGTGTTTTTTCTTCAATGAGATCACTAAAAGCTGCGATTACAGCGGGTACACCAGCAGCCCACTTTTCTACTTTTGTAAGCTTGAGATCTAAAAGTCTATATGGATTTTCAGCGTTTGGTTCTTTTGGAACTTTACCGTCGGTGTTTTTTTTAGATTGATCTTCTTTCATAACTTTTGCATTTAAGTAGTATACTCGTAAAAAATCTGGATCATTATAATTTTAATAGTAGCGGTACAAAATCTATTTTATTGTTTGTATGAAGTCGGGATTACTACCTGATCAGTAGAATTGTAGATATTGAATCTCTCTTTTTTAAGGAACCCCAGTAGGGTAATGTTAAATTCTGCGGCCAGTTCAACTGCCAGGCTTGAGGGCGCACCAATAGCAGCTACAATTGATATTCCGGCCATAGCCGCTTTTTGAATTAACTCAAAACTGATTCTGCCGCTCAGTAGCAAAATGTACTTGTTTAAAGGCAATAGGTTTTCAGCCAGAGCCTTACCAATTAGTTTGTCTAAAGCATTGTGCCGTCCAACATCCTCCTGCAAAAGCCCTAATTCCCCCTCAATAGTAAAAAGGCCCGCCGCATGAATACCTCCTGTAAGAGCAAAACTACTTTGGCCAGCCCTTAATTTTTCGGGTAATTGATAAAGCACAGTTGTTGATAGTTTAAGCTTAGAGTTTTCTACATTTTTAAAAGCACTAACTGTCTTAATGGACTCGATAGAGCTTTTTCCGCAAACTCCACAACTTGAGGTAGTATAAAAATTTCTGTCTGTTTGTACCAAATGAGGAATAAAATTTTCGATGAGATCGACCTGAACTATATTTTTCTTTTGTGTTACACAGGACTTTTCTATGTGGTAGACTTTTTTGATGTTTTGATAAGAAGAGATAATACCTTCCGTGAATAAAAAACCAACCGCAAGATCAAGATCATTCCCAGGTGTACGCATGGTCACCGAGATGTTTTTTTGTATTCTTTCAGTCTCAGAACCATAACTAATCCTTATTTCAAGAGGCTCCTCTACAGAGAGAACATCGGAGAAGTAAGAACTTTCAAACCCATCTACTTTTTTAATACATATATCTTTAATAGAAACTAACTCTGAATCCTTCATTTCCGTATATCCTTTTTAAAAGTTGACTAGTAAATTTAATAAAAAAACAAATATAAAAAGAGGTATGATTCTTATTATGATGGTTTTGAAATGAGCGAACCAGATTCTGTTTTAGGTTAGAACTGTTAAAAAGTTAGAAAAGAACATAAAAAAAATCCCACTTCATAAGAAATGGGATTTTTGGTATATCTAGAGATACAAATTTAAAACTATTTTATCCAAGATTTGATTTTTAGTGTTTCGGATAAATTGTTTTGCAACCTATAGATATTATTGAGCATCCCAAGTTGCACTAGGAAAATAAATTGAACTTGTTACGGGAGCTTTCCAGTATTCCTGACTGCCGCCACGGAAGGTGTGAAGACTTACAGCATTAACATTTCGCTTTGAATCGTTGGTTACCCAACGTATGGTTTGATTTAATAACTCAGTACCATTTACATAATATTTGACATATCCGTTAGTGTTGGATCCGGTATTTAATTTAACAGAGATCTGGCAGTTGTAGGTAACTCCTTCTTGTATGAAGTACTTTTTTCCAAAATCATTTCCAAATTGTCCCGGCTGATCTTTGTAATATACATACGGTTGAAGATAAGCTCCGCTTCCTATAGACGAGTTTGATCCATTTGGGCAATACCACATAAATCGGGCACTACCACCATTTCCATCCCATCCTGGGTCACCGCCAGTGTTCTGATCACCAATTAGAATACCATATCCGCATTTACCGCCTCTGCTCCAGTAAAATCCGGAATTAAATCTCATCTGAAACCAAACAGTGTAAACGCCTTCTGACCAAACGCCGTACGATGTACACAAACCACCCGGACAGGATAAGGTGTTGGTTTGCAATGTGATGGTTCTTGCACCGGCACTGCCTGCTAATGCTGCAGCAGCTGAAAGAGCCTCTTTTTTGGTGTTTTCTTGTATCTCATTGTTGACGATTTCTGACTCGTCTTTAGTAACACTTTGCGGGGCATTGACCTCCTGTTCCTTTTCGCAGGAACTAAACACTAGTACTGTAATAAATAACAAACTTGCTAATTTTAAGATTTTTTTCATTTTTAAAACTTTAAGGTTAATAAATAATTAATGGTTAGTAAAGAATAGATTGTAATTACATCATTGACCTTGTAACAAAAAACTTTTTTAATTATCAAAATCAGTATCAGGTAATTGACACTGTAAAGTTGATTAATAACAATTTGTAAGAGGATTAAAAAAGTACGATTTTAGGTACGCAATAATCCCGTTTAGTTATTTTTCCTATTATTTTTTTAGTTTCTAAAAGCAGCAGTAGTGGAAAGACGCAGGATAAAATACCTCAAAAGAGCATAAAGCCTTTCATTTTGAATGGCTTATTCTATCAGTTTGATAGGGATTTTTAAATGGTATAGAAACTTAATTCTTGCAGTTGTTTGTTTTCCAGTTACTTATGTTTTTTTGGGTTGTTTTGGCATATCGTTTGTCTTTATAGGTGAAAATCAACTCAAAAGTTTTACCTAAATCAATAGTAGTAGGATTGGTTTTGATAAGTATAAAACTTTTTATGACGGTTGTATCAACTCCATATAACCCAAACAGTATCAAACAAAAAAAATATGAAAGCAAATAAAACAAGAGATAAGGAGATTGCGAAACTATATGCATCAAATAAACCCATGCAAAACAAAGATAGAATCATCAACTTAATCGTTTTTGCTTTAGTTTTATTCCTTACTGTTTTTCTAATTTCTCAATTGATGTAGAAAGTATTTAATTTAAGATGATAAAAGCCTTTCATCTCAATAAAAATTTTAATAAGCTGTTAAGATTTTTTTTAAGAATCACATTAGATATCATAAGTCCCATCATATACCTAAACAATTATGAAAATTATAAACCCTATTATAGATCCCAGAATAAATATATCTAAGAAGTTTTATTCTTTTTCTGATTCATCCCGTAACAAGGCAATATCTTCAGGTGTTAAAGACACGGAAGAAGCTGTTGATTTTATTATTGAAAAAGCCAGATGCAGTCATACCTATTGGATCAAAGAAATCTGTGAAGCCACATTGTTAGCCGCTAAAGCTCGTGGAATAGGTATTTCGGAATGCGCTCCAGAGCTGTTGGAAGCAAAAATGAAAAAAGGAGATGCTGTCATAGCATTTACATCAGACGGAAGATGGGCAGGTTTTTCTTCTATCAATTCATGGGAAAACGAAAGCTATGTTTCTAATTCAGGATTAGTTGTAGCGCCCGAGTTTAAACATACCGAACTTGCAAAAAAGATAAAAATAAAAATTTTTGAGTTGAGTCGCGAGAAGTACCCGAATGCGCGTATATTTAGTTTAACGTCAGATCTCTCAGTAGTAAAAATATATCATGAACTCGGCTTTAAACAAGTGAGCTCTTCGGAGCTAACCTCAAAAGAAGTGTTTTGGAAGAGCTGTAAATCATGTGTAAATTGCCCTGTACTAATGAATAGGGAAAGAAAAAACTGCTTGTGTACGGCGATGATTTATGATCCAAAACATGATACGGCAGTTGTTGATCAGAATAAAAAAGATGTTGTATTAAAGGATAAGGTTTTGTTGGAAGAATTGCGTCTAATTAAAATCAGGTCATTAAATTTTCTCTCAATTAAGATCTGAGATTTTAATAGCAAAAGGACAGTGCAAAAGCTTCAATATCTTGTCTTTTTAGCATGATGTTTTGATCTAAATTATTAATTTTAAATTAGATAATGAGGGTGTTAGTGTATAGTGTAATCTTAAAAAATTCTAAAAAATGAAAATGATAGTAAACCTTAGAGCCGGTCTGCTTTTTCTGATGATTATTTTTCTTTCATTAGTAAGTGCATACTATAATTTTTCGATTGAAAAAGATACGGATGATATTTTGAAAGCTAATTTCAATACTTTGGAATATTCCAGAAATATGCTCCTTTCATTAGACGAGATAAACACAGATAAAACAAAGGCAGTAGCTGTTTTTCAGGACAATTTAACCAAACAAGCAGGCAACATCACAGAAGTTGGTGAAGATAAAGTAACGGGTAATCTGCAAGAGAATTTTGATTCTTTAAAAAAGAACCCAACCGCTGAGAACTTTAAAAGTCAAATTCGTCAGGATATTTTTCAGATCATGAAATTGAATATGACTGCGATTAAAAACAAAAATGAGATTGTCAAACATAAAACGGAAACTGCCAATTTCTGGATTGCTATTTCGGGAACATTTTGTTTTTTGTTAGCTTTTAACCTGGTACTGAATTTATCGAATCGCATTAGAAATCAATCTGCTGATAAGCACAAAGAGTAAGATTTATAATGGTACTATATGCAACAAGACATGAAGTACGCAGCTGCCATTTACAATTTATTACTTAAGTTTGTAACATGAGTAAGACGATTAAAATTATATCATCGGAGGAATTTCCAAAACAATTTATGTCTGATGCTTCTTTAGATTTTGATTTCTTAAAAACTCCTTTGCAGATATATGATTTGAATACCACAACAGAGTATATTCAAATTCCGACTCCGCTTTTCAGACCTGATTATAATTTTATTGTTCATGTTACTAATGGTAATGCCATACAACAAGTAGATAATGAGATAATAACATTAACTGAAGATGATGTTTTGTTTGTAAAACAAGGACACATTACAGCAATGAAAGAAATTGATCTGGTTATAACCGGTCATTTTATTTTATTTGAAGAAAGTGTCTTAAATCATATTCTGTCCAAACAGGAGCTGATACAAATTTTTGCCACAAACTCAGTTGTTAAACTGCCAAAAGAGACGAGTGTATGGCTTAATTCCTTGTTTTGCTTACTAGGACAAGAATTTAGAAACGAAAATTCCAATATCGAAATTTGTTATTCGCTCATGCAGGCTGCTTTTCAAAAAATAATTTCTTCCAATAAAGAGCTTAATAAAACGGTACACCGCGGTAATGAAATTACTTTTTCCTTCAAAGAACTGGTTTATAAATACCATAGTCAGGATAAATCCGTATCCTTTTACGCTGATAAATTAAAAATTTCTGTAAACTATCTCAATAGGTGCATTAAGCAAACCACAGGAATAGCTCCAAAAGAATGGATAAACAATGTAAGTATCCTGCAAAGTCAGATTCTTTTACAAGATTTGACCAAAGACATTTCAGAAATAGCTTTTGAACTGAATTACGAAGATCCGTCTTATTTTGGACGGCTTTTTAAAAAAATAACCGGTACAACTCCTTCACAGTACCGAAACTCTCTTATGCACGATTTGTCCGAGTAACGGTAAACTAAATCCTAACAACAATTATTGTTTTAAGCACACCTTTGCCTTAAGAAAATCTTAGGGGGCTAATGCAGCTCATGTGTTTAAATTTAATAAGTGTTATTTTGAAAAATGTACGATCATTAGTTTTATTAACCTTGTTTATTTGTCTTCCAAATAAATTTTATGCTCAATTAATAACAGATGGCGCAGGGGTTAGCGTTTCTGTAAACGGAAAAAGTAGCTTTGAGAATGTATCAACTTTAGATCCTTATTACGGAAATAAATTCAGATACAATACGTATGATTTTTGGTTACCAATTCCATCCTTTAAAATTGGAAAAACTCGTATTCTTGGAATTGTAAACTACCGTGTTTTGGATTTTATATTCGATAAAGATTTCAAGGATAGTCCGAATCATATCACAAAAATACAGGAGATCAAGCCTACCATTGTAGTACGTCGTCCTTTTGGACAAAGATGGGCTGTTTTTGGAATTTTATTGCCTACTGTGGCTTCCGATTTCAAAGATTCGTTTTCAATCAATGACATGGTTTTGGATGGGATTTTTGGAGTTTCAAGAAAGTTTGGAGAAAAATCGAATCTTGAAATTGGTATAGGTCCACATATTATGTATGCTTTTGATAAAATTATCATAACACCTGCTATATCTGTTGATTACAAAAGTAATAATGGTAAGTGGATGGCTCAGCTATACTGGCCAAGGGTGAATGTTTTTAGGAATCTTGGTAATACTACACAAGTTGGTGTGGCAGGATCTATAGATTGGACACTTCACAATTTACAAAACTATAGGAACAACGAGGGCTTAGAAGTTGATTATGCTCAGTTCTCGGCTGTTCATGGCGGTTTGCAGATTAATCAGCGGCTTTTTGATGGTTTTTGGCTTCAGTTGCAAGGAGGTATAGGATTTGCCAATAAGTACACCTTGTATGATTCAGATAACAATAGTATTACCAACTATAAGACTAAAGAAATTCCATATGCGAAAATGATGCTTACCTATCGTTTTGGAAACTAATAGAAAAATAAGAGTGCAAATTAAACAAGTTTAACAACAATGAATTAAAAGAAGAAAATGAAAAAAACAATTCTGAGTGTACTGGTATTAGGAGTTTCATATTTTACTAATGCGCAACAGGTAAAAATGAATATTGATGTGACCAATGTTCAAAAAGGGAAAGGGACAGTTGTAGTGAATGTTTACGATAAAAAGCAAAATTTCCTTAAAACTGCCTGCTTTACGAAAGTGCAAAAGGCAAGTCAGGAAACGATAAAATTTCAGGTTGATTTGCCAAGAGGGACTTATGCCATTACTGTTTTTCAAGATTTGGATAACAATGGAAAATTAAACAGCAATTGGTTCGGAATGCCAAAAGAACCGGTAGGAAACAGTACCAATTTTAAACCGGATGGCGGAGCACCAACGTTTAATGATTGTTCTATCTATGTTTTAAAAAATGAGTCTGCGATAGCTATTGAGCTTTATTAGGAGTTTTCAGTCTCAGTTTGCAGTCTCAGTTTACAGTCTCAGTTTACAGTCGCAGTTTTCAGTCGCAGTGTATAGTCGCAGTTTGCAGTCCCAGTGTGCAGTCGCAGTGTACAGTCGCAGTGTACAGTCGCAGTTTGCAGTCACAGTATTCAGTGTTTGCAACAGGTAGGTAACGGGCTGTAAACTGCGACTGCGACTGCGACTGAATACTCTTAAAAAACTGAATGCTAAAAAAAGAACCTAATTATAATAATAAACTATGGAGGAGATAATATCAAAGAAGAGAGTTATTGCAGAAGTAAAAGGTGCATGCAAGGAGTATCAAACCGGTGACACCTTGATTACTGCCTTAAAACCTACAAGTGTTCAATTTAAAACGGGCGAACTTACCTTAATAATTGGTCCTTCGGGTTCAGGAAAAACGACATTGTTGTCTTTATTAGGCTGTGTTATTTATCCAACAAAAGGGGATGTTTTTATAGATGGTCAACAAGTAAATACGCTTTCGGCTAAACAATTATCCACTTTGAGATTGAATAAAATAGGATTCGTTTTTCAAAGTTTTAATCTTTTGGCCCCCCTTAGTTCCTTAGAAAATGTCATGATTCCGCTCCAACTTATGAATTTTGATGAGGCTGAAGCAAAAAGAAAAGCCGAAAATGCCTTGGAATTAGTAGGCATGAAAGACCGAATGAAAAACTTACCAAAAATGCTTAGCGGAGGTCAGCAGCAAAGAGTTTCTATTGCGCGGGCGTTGGTAACTAATCCGCCTATTGTGCTTTGTGACGAACCAACTGCTGCACTAGATGTCAAGAGCGTTGGTGTGGTTATGGATGAGTTAAAAGCACTTGCTAAAAAGGGCAAGAGTGTAATTGTAGTTACTCATGATATGCGACTTAAACAATTTGCCGATAGAATTATTTATGTAGATAACGGAATCGCAACCGAAAAAGAAATGTAACACTATAGAAAATCATTAATCACATTATAAAGAATGAAATATATCTTAATTTATCTAATAGCCTTGTTTTTTAGTTGTTGCAGCAAAAAAGAAGAGAATAAATCCGATCAGGTGGCTGCCCATAAAGAAGTTGCTCCATCAGAAATTGTTGGACTCGGACGTATAGAGCCTAATGAAAAACTATCTGCATTGGCAACCGAAGTAGGGGGCATTGTGGTAGGTATTCATAAAAAAGAAAATGACTTAATTACCAAGGGTGACTTAATTATTGAATTGGATCACGCTGTTCAGGATGCCAAAAAAAAACAGATTAAGAGTAGAATTGAAACGCAAAAAATAGAAATAAAAGTAGCTCAGTTAAACTTAAAAGAAAAGGAAATAAATCTGGAAAATAAACAGACTGAGCTGCAACGACTGAAAAATTTGCATAAAAGTGGTGCAGAAACAAGACAGAATCTTGATAACCTTGAAACAGAAACGAAGGTCTCTCAAGCCAATGTAGAGCAATTACAAAGCAGAGTGCTGATGGCTAACTCCCGGCTTCAGGAAATGAAACAAGAACTGGAAGTATCCGACAGGGAATTGCAGCAATATTTGGTAAAAGCGTTAAGTGATGGACAAATTATGACCATGAATGCTACGAAAGGGGCAGCATTGTCACCCAATCAGGCATTTGCAGATTTTATTCCAAAAAGTGAATTGGTCGCAACTTGTGAAATCGATGAATTGTTTGCAGCTAAGATTAAACAAGGACAAAAAGCCATTATTCGTCAAATTGGTTCCAATAAAACGATCGGTTCGGGAATTGTCATTTTTGCCTCATCGGCACTCAAACGCAAGTCGCTTTTTTCTGAAAAAGCTGGTGATCAGGAAGACAGGAGAGTTCGGGAAATAAAAATACTCCTGGCAAACCAAACCAAGTATCTGATTAACTCGCGAATTGAATGTGTAGTTCAAACCTCCCTATGAAATCGATGATACAAACAGCCTGGAAGTTTATTCGTTTTGATAAAACTAAAAGCATAGGAGTAGTGGTGGGCATAGTGATAAGCACTTTCCTTATTGGTCAGCAAATAGGAACATTCAATTTTTTGACAGGATTAATGAGTGTTTTGGTAAAAAATACAACAACGGACATTTGGGTTGTTGATGATAAAACGACTGATGCCAATCAGCTTAGTTTGATTGACACCAGAAAAGAAAAAGAAATCAAGAGTCTGACAGGCGTTAAGCAAGCATTTCCGATCATCGTAACCAGTGGAAAAGCAAAATTCCCTAACGGAACGAGCGCCATTGTAAACATTATTGGTAGCGAATATCCCCATTTTAAAGTAGGTCCGGATAGTACGAAGGTCATACAAGGGAAACTTTCGGATCTGTTACAGGAAGCAGGTGTATCTGCAGATTATTTCGACCGAAGCAATTTTGGAGGCTCGTCGGATGTTGGAACTTTTTTTGAAATTAATGGGAAAAGAGTCGTCATTACACTACAAACGAAAGGAATACGAGGCTGGGGTGGTTACTTGATGTATACTACAGTAGACAGAGCAAGGTATTATGGCAATATACCTTCGACTTCTATAAGTGCCTTAATGGTAAATGTAAAAGACGGGGAGGATGTAGATCGTGTCGTAGATGAGATCAATAATTCTATTTACGGAGTCAGAGCCTGGCGAACGTCATCTCTAAGTTCATCGACCGTAGCGAGTGTTTTGGCTTCTACTGGCTTAGGAGCCAGTACAGGATCTTTAGTAGGGTTTGCAATTATCGCAGGTTTCTTTATTATCGGTCTTACGATGTATTCATCGGCACTTGACAGGATTAAGGATTACGGAACTTTAAAAGCAATAGGAGCGACCGATTCCTACATTCGGAATTTGATACTTACCCAGGCTACTTTATTCGCTATTGTTGGATTTATGGTAGCGCTCGTTTTCTTAATGGGGTTTAAAAATGGAATGTATCAAACAGGAATATTGATTGATTTTAGTCCAATGATACTCTTTTCAATTCTAACCATCACTTTTTCTATTTCGCTTTTTGGAGCTGTGTTTGCCATTAGAAGAATCAAAAATGTAGAACCTGCTTCCGTATTCAGAGGCTAAAAATCGTTGTAATGAAAAATAATTTAATGAATATCCGTTTTATTGGGTGTCTTATGCTGTTATGCCTTTGTAAAATGAATGCACAAAGCACGGTATGGACCTTAAATAAAGCAATTGAAGAAGCACATAAAAATAGAAAATTATTGACTTCTTTGGAAACCGCATCTAAGATCAGCAGCTTAAAAACAAAAGAATTAAATGCTAAATATTTACCCAGAGTCTCTTTGAACTACAATTATCAATACAATCCGATTATTGCTACAAGCGTTTTACCTGCCAGTGCATTTAATTCGGGAACCTATTCAGATGGTTTGATACCGGTAAAATTAGGTGCCAATTATACTCAAAATGCTGGTGTTTTACTGCAACAGCCTTTGTTGGATATTTCGATTTCAAAGTTAATTAGGGAGTCCCGATTACAGGAAAAACTGGCAAGCTTGAATGAAGAAGAGGCAAGGATAGAGCTTACTTACGAAGTTTCAAAGGCCTATTTTAACACATTGGTAGCGCAACAGCAAGTAAAAGAAGCTATTGGCGATACTACCCGTACGGCTTTAAGTTGGAGTACTATAAACCAAAAATACAATAATAACAGAGCTTTAAAAGTTGACGTAAACGATGCCAAAGTAACGCACAATAACGCGATTCAAAAATATCATAATGCTGTAAATAACGTTTTGGTTTTAAAGCAATACCTTTTATATGTTACTGGAAATGAATCTTCACTTGTTGCTTCAATCGTATTAGAAAAGTATAGTATGGATGGAAATAGTACTGATCTCGATGAAGGTTTAATTCAGGCATTGCCCCAAATCCAAATTTTAAAAACACAAAACGAAGTTTTAGAAAATAAAAAGAAGCAGGAAAGGGCCAAACGCAGTCCAACGATTAATCTCAACGGTTACTTAGGAGCAGATCAGTTTACAGCCAGTATGGATCCCTTTCAGCAAGACAGCTGGTATGGCAGTAGTTATATTGGAGTTTCCTTAAAATTACCCCTTCTTTTTGGTGAGAATACAGCAAAGAGAATAGATCAGTTAAAATTGGAACAGGAGCAAAATAATAACCGAATCGAAGAAGACATTAATAAAAACAAATACAATGCGCTGAATGCTACTGCCGCTTATCAAAATGTCTTACAGCAGTTAAAAACGGTACATGAAAATACCAGACTCACTCAGGAGATTGTAATGGTTTATCAGGAACGGTATAAGTTTGATCAGATTTTGTTTAATGAACTGAACGATAAAGAGATTCAATTGCAAAATTTAGAATTAGTCTCTAACAAACTTCAGCAGGAATTGATCATGTCATGGTTGGATTGGAAGAAGGCTGTGGGAAAATTAGTTGTACAATAGTGAAGCGTCTTTAGCGTAAGTATAACGACTATTGCATAATTTTGTAAGGCATAAAGTAACTAGCTACTTAATATTACACTATGAACAATACATTTTCCGACAGCAGTCAAATTGGAACGGTCGCCACTTTCTCTGATCTTATACATACCGATTTCGAAGGAGAAAAGAATGCGCTATGCTGGTACCGAAATTTGGATGGCGATTTTAAGGAGATTGTAACCAAGTTGTCTCTGGAAGAGAATATAACCGAGGTTTATCGGGAAGATCTAATCGCGCTCCAACTCTCAGACAAAGGAAATATAGCGCGGGAAATAATATTAAAGGATTTACAGCTATTGACTGATTTTGGAGCTTCGCCTTCTCTTAATCTGTTGAAGTGTTACGAACGTGATGATGAATTTGATTTCATATCGACTGATGTGTATTCGTTTCATGTGGATCGTTCGCCCATTGCAACAGATACTTTTTTGTGCACCTATCACGGAGCGGCAAGTGATATTATTCCTAATGAACAGGCAGAGCAAAAAATCCTGATTCCGGAAATCCGGTTGAAGCTAAAAGAACTTTATGACGGGACAGAAGAAGAATTCGAAGACTTTTTGAAGGAAAATTATTTTGATTTGCATTATCAGGTACATCCGGATGCAGAACCTGTTAATTTAGGAGTAGGACATCTTTGGCGACTGGCCGTAGATCATCCAAAACAGCAAGTGTTGCCTTGTATTCATAGAGCACCAGTAGAAAAGGATGGAGAATATCGGTTACTGTTGATTTGCTAACGGAAATAAAAACTGATCCGCTAATTGAAGTTTTAGTGCAGTGCATGCTTTGCGCAATTCCTTTTTTAACTTATATTCGCTGTCTATATATTTGTGAGTGCTTACTCCTTTAAAAATCTAATTTGTGAAACAAAAACACGAAGACGTACAAGACAATCAGCTTAAACGCGGATTGACGAACCGACACATTCAGTTAATTGCTTTAGGCGGATCAATAGGAACAGGTCTGTTCCTAGGCATTGGCCCAGCGGCTGTATTAGCAGGACCATCTGTTATTTTAGGATATGCTATTGCCGGAATTATCGCTTTTTTTATTATGAGACAACTTGGCGAAATGGTTGTTGAAGAACCTGTATCAGGAAGCTTTAGCCACTTTGCCTATAAATATTGCGGTTCTTTTGCAGGTTTTGCGTCTGGTTGGAATTATTGGATTTTATATATTCTGGTGAGTATGGCCGAACTTACAGCGATTGGTGTTTATGTACAGTTTTGGTGGCCTGAGATTCCATTGTGGGCATCCAGTTTATTTTTCTTCCTGGTTATTAACGCTTTGAATTTTGCCTCTGTAAAAGTTTATGGAGAGACTGAATTTTGGTTCTCCATCATAAAAGTGGTTGCCATTATTGCAATGATCCTTTTTGGGACGTACTTGCTAATAAGTGGAACGGGAGGGGAGCACGCTACCATTCATAATTTATATAATGATGGAGGCTTCTTTCCAAAAGGTTTCTTTGAAAAAACGGCTTCCGGTAGTTTTCAGGGTTTATTATCTGCAATGGCACTAATTATGTTCTCTTTTGGTGGTTTAGAACTCATTGGAATCACGGCTGCTGAGGCAGAAAATCCGGAGAAAAACATTCCAAAAGCAACCAATCAGGTTATTTATAGAATCCTTATATTTTATGTTGGTGCATTGGTCATTTTATTTGCTTTGTCGCCTTGGCAGCAAATTACGACAGACAGTAGTCCGTTTGTGATGGTTTTTCAAAATTTAAACGGAATGGAGTTTGAATTGTTTGGTAATAAAATATTTTTCACACGTCTTATAGCCAATGTGCTTAATTTGATTGTATTAACTGCCGCTTTATCAGTATATAATAGCAGTGTATACAGTAACTCACGCATGTTATATGGTTTAGCAGATCAGGGTAACGCGCCTAAGTTTTTAAAGAAGCTAAACAAACAATCGGTGCCCATTAATGCGATTTTAATTTCTTCCTGTTTTGCAGCGATCTGTATTTTAATCAATAAAGTAATTCCAGAAGAGGCTTTTAGCATTTTAATGTCTTTGGTGGTGTCTTCTTTGATTATTAATTGGGTGATGATTTCGTATACACATCTACAATTTAGAGTATCGAAAGATAGGGAAAACACAAAAACTAAGTTCCCTTCAATATTTTATCCGGTAAGTAACTACATCTGTTTGGTGTTTTTATTGGGTATTTTATCCATCATGTGGATGACTGATATGAAATTATCCGTAGAATTAATTCCGATTTGGTTGGGGATTCTTTTCGTATGTTATAAAGTTTTTAAAACAAAAAAATAGTAGCTTTTACTATTATTAGGAGGCACTGAAAATCAACTACAAGTTGAATTTCAGTGCCTTTTTTAATGCTGCGTACTCGTTTTCTGTATCAACACTAGAATGAATTATATTTCAAATCCAAAGATCATAAAGAAGCAATAAAAATTTGTTTCTGTTTTTGAATTAGCATGTATCATAATGTAAGGTTTACAATAATTTATTACAGACATCTCTTACTTTTGCTTTTTTCTGATCTGTATAGTAGCAGAAAATAAGCAGTTACAGGAAGCTATGTGTTTCTTAATCATACTGTAGGTCGGATAAAGTCTTTGTGGTTAGAAACTCCATATTAAAGATATTAAACATATTGAAGATTAATTTTAGTAAAGGGATTCTTAATAGTAATGTAAGGTAATTTTAAATATGCCATAACTTGAGTTTTGAGATTAAATTGTTTTTTTGATTTAAAAATATTTTATGGAAAATAACAAGGATTTAGGCAGAAGAAGGTTTCTTAGAAATTCTCTATTGGTTGCCGGAGGAGTTTTCATCGCTCCACTTATTGAAAGCTGTAGTAATGATGATAAAACGGATAACAGCGGTGCGCCAGATGGAATGAAAAATGAAGGGTTTGAGACAGGGGTAGCCAGTTTTGACCCTACAGAAACCGGAGTCATTATCTGGACAAGATATTCAACAGGCTCAGATGCCGAAATTACCTGGGAACTAAGTAAAGATGCCTTATTTAAAGAAGTAACAAGAAAAGGGCAGGCTGGAGCATCTTCTACGAATGACTTTACAATAGCGGTAGATATTCAGAACATTCCTTCCAATACAAAATATTACTATAGATTTTATAATACCAAAACCAAACAAGTAACAGTTACCGGAGAAACGCGCACATTACCATCAAAAACAGATAGTGTAAATGATGTAAAAATGGCCGTTGTTTCCTGTTCTAATTTTCCGGCAGGGCTTTTCAATGTGTATGGAGCGATTGCTTCTTCAGATGCTGATGTAGTGGTTCATCTTGGAGATTATATTTACGAATATGCACCTGGACAATACGGAACAAATCCGTTTACAAATCCGTTGGGCCGAGAGCATAAACCAGCCAGGGAAATTATAAGTCTTGGTGATTACAGAGAACGATACAGACAATATAGAGGAGATAAAAATCTTCAGCTTCTTCATCAGAAAAAACCTTTTATATGTGTTTGGGATGACCATGAGTTTGCCAACGATACCTATAAATCAGGTGCAGAAAATCATCAGCCGTCCGAAGGAGATTTTCAGATGAGAAAAATGGCCGCTTTTCAGGCTTATAGTGAGTATATTCCGCTTAAAACAGGAAAAGATCTTAGAATTTACAGAAGCTTTAATTTTGGTAACATTCTTTCGCTTTATATGATGGATACCAGAGTGATTGCAAGAGATAAGCAGTTGAGTTATACGGATTATATTGATAATGTCGGAAATTTTGACCAGACAAAGTTTAAAACAGATCTATTAAGCCCAAACAGAAAATTAATTGGAAGCGAGCAAATGACATGGCTGGGATCACAGATCAATGCTGATACTGCTAAATGGAAAGTATTAGGCCAGCAGATTCTGATGACAAAAATGCTGATTCCTGCTGAGTTGCTGATGCTATTGAATCAAATTTTAGCAGAAGTCAGTAAACTTGGAAGCGCAACTCCGGCGACCATGAAGGCGCTTACTACTACAATCTCTCAACTTGTTGTTCTTAAAATGAGACATAAACAAAATGATCCTTCTCTAACCGCTCAGGAAATCGCGAGAATTAAGACAACTTTACCTTATAATCTGGATGCCTGGGATGGTTACTTTGCCGAAAGAGAACAATTGTATGCGATGCTTTCCGGAAAAAATGTTGTGGTTTTAGCGGGAGATACTCACAATGCATGGATGGGTAAACTTACAGATATGCAGGGAAAACATATAGGAACTGAAATTGCGTGTAGTTCTGTTTCATCACCAGGATTGGAAGCTTATTTCGGAATTACCTCAGACCCTTCAAAAGCGATAGAATTAGCACAGGCATTTACAGTATTGATAGATGATTTAGAATATGCCAATTTGTATAAACGAGGATATACCTATCTTAAATTTACAGCATCCGGTTCTGAAGCCGAATGGCGATTTGTAGACAGTGTAACAACCGAAACGACGACGACTGTTACAGAAAAAAAATATACTATAGCATAGAAATCTCATTTGGTACGGATTGAATCTTTCTCGAAAGTGCCAAAAATGGATGGAACTGAATCGGAACAGGAGTAATCGTGTTCCGATTTTTTTATTCTATAGATTGGAATATTAATAAACAAAAGCTAGATGATCTATTTACACCGAAGCTGCTGGTTGTCTTCGACAGAAAAAAAATAATCAATTTATCTGTTTATTCAAGCTTAGCTGTAAAACTTAGGTCCACACTAATATACCAGTTATAAATTTGTAAGAATCATGAAGTATCAGTAATATGGGTCTTAGCGCTATAAGCTAATGTATCATTTTATTGTTTATTAAAATATATATAGTGTGAAATTTTGTTTTATAGGAATACTAACCTCAATTAAGTCACTATTTGGACAAAATTGAAAGATTTTTAATCAAATTCAAAAGCCTTGTTTTGCTTTCACTTATACCTTCGTTTTTCTAAAATATCTCTCACAAGAAAAAGCATAAGGATTAAATGACAAAATATATAAAGAGTTTAGATAGCATATTTGAAATTCTCCTTCTAATGATTATTGCGGGAGGCCTTTTGAATATTAATTGGTTTTTCAATCCCATATTCGCTTCTTATTATGTATTTTGCCTTTTATCTCTAGTTTTTATAATCCTTACCCTTGTAAATGTTATCAGAGGGCCTTTTCAACTATACTTAAACCTGCCTTCATCATATCTGGGACTATGGTGTTTGTATATTTTACTGCGTAATACTGCTTCTAAACTTGATTTAGATACATTTCTGATCTACATGAGTGTAAATTTTTTATTAATAGTTAGTGCAACGACTGTTTTTAATTCTCCGACTTTCAACTTAAAGAGATTCTTTTCAGGTATAATGGCCATAGCCGCAATAGAATCGTGTTATTGTATTTTACAATATTTAGGATTTATTAGAAGTAAAAGTGAGTTTTTTATCGTTACTGGGACTTGGATAAATCCAAATGTTACAGCGCAATTTTTAGCAATGTGTGTTCCTGTTTTTCTTTACAGTTTTAAAAACAAGCGAAAAAAAATATACCAAGGAGGCTTTGCCCTTTTGTTGATAGCTTTAATACTGTTAAAGTGCAGAGCTGCTTTTATAGGCACTTTGATCGCTACAATTGTCTATTTTACCTTAGAGTATTCTTTTATAAGCTGGGTAAGGAATCAGCGCAATAAAACTGTAGTTAAAGCCTTTGTGATCATTGGTCTTTTTTTTACGCTATCAATGGTAAATCAATTGTATATCAGCAAAATAGCTTCTTCGCAGGGAAGAACTTTTATATGGAAGTTATCTTCCATGATGATTACCGAAAAACCCGTTTTTGGCTATGGTTACGGTTTGTTTGAAAAAGAGTATAATTTATACCAGGCGAATTACATTAAAAAAGGGAAAGCTTCTTTACAAGAACTTCAAAATGCAGGGCCTACAACAGTGGCACAAAATGAATTTCTACAAAATGCAGTCGAAGGTGGCTTAATTGGAGTTTCTTTAATGTTATTGTTTTTGGGATCGTTAATTATAGTGGTTAGACAAAAGAAAAATAATCCGAAAATTACCGCTTCAAAAAATAGCCTCCTTAATCTTACTTATGCAGCAATATTATCTTTTGTGAGTATGGCAATGGTCAATTTCACCATTCAATCCGTTCCTGCCATGACTATGCTTTCAATATTTGCAGCCCTACTATACAGGAATATTAAAACGGCAGAATTTTCTAAAACTATAACGTTTCAAAAGAACGCATCTCTTTTTGTATGCGTATTAAGTATGACTATTACTCTTTGTTTGTCTTATAGGATAGTTTCGGTAGCTTTCAATGACACGCAAAATAAAAAAGCTTTTTTACTTAAAAAAGAAGGCAAAACACAAGAAGCCCTACTTTGTATTAAAGCATTAGAATCTGTTTTGAAAAGCAATCGGGATTATTGGAAAAACTATGCAGGAATTTATTTTCAAATGATGGATTATGGCTCGGCTTTAAAATGCCTTGAGAGAGCAAAAATAACCAGTGCCAATCCCGAGTTGTATTTAGCAACAGGTGTTTGTCATGAAAAACTGCAACAATATCCTAAGGCCATACAACAATACAATCAATTGGTCCTGTTACAACCATCAAAATTTGCTTATAGGTTTCAATTAATGAATGCTTATATGCAAAATAAAGACAGCATAAATACTATAGCTGTTGCGCGGCAAATTATAGACCTATATCCTAAAATTCCTTCCCAGAAAGTAACACAGTATAAAAAAGCAGCATATAACGTTTTAAATAATTTCAATGCCTTATAGGTAACTCTCTAATAATCAACAATGCACTTTTTTAATTCATTAAGTACTGCTTCTTAATAAATTACATTATGTTTTACTAAAATAAAAAAAAGATATGCTTCAAAAATTACATTCGGCACTATTGATAAAACTATTATTTGTATTGTTTTTTCCAGTCGGTGTGTTTGCTCAATTCCCGGATGCTGTAGAGAAAAACCTCAAAAAGGCAGGTAATAATCGCTCTGAATTAGAAAAAGCCATCACTTACTGCAAACAAACTGGGGATACTTTAAAACTTAAAGCCATTTATTTTCTAATCTCTAATATCGATATTCACACTTCTTCCGACTATTACTGGGAAAATCAGGCAGGGAATAAGATAAATTATAATGAACTAGACTATTCCGATTTTGATCAGGCAGCAAAAGAGTTTGAAATAATTAAAGAAAAGAATCCGGGTTTGCAACCTAAAAAGATTATTTATAAGGATATAGAAAATATTAAAGCAGATTACCTGATTGCTAATCTGGAAGAGGCTTTTACTGCTTGGAAAAATTCTGCGGTCAAGAATACTTCATTTGATGATTTTTGCGAATATATTCTGCCATATCGAATAAGTGTAGAACCTTTACAAAATTGGCGAAGGTCTTATGCCGCAAAGTTCAACTGGATAAATAAACGCATACAATCTATTGGTTTTGAGGCTACTTTGCCCTTTGTAAGAGATGAAGCTAATTCGTGGTTTACCAATACTTGGGGTACTGGAACCCGTAAAGAACCATTGCCGAGACTGGGAAGTATGCAGCTTCTTATGCGAAAACAAGGTAGTTGCGATGATCTGGCTGATTTGGGTGTATTTACCATGCGTGCCTCGGGAATTCCTGCTTCTGTCAATATTATTCCTTATTGGGCCACTTCTACAGGAGGGCATTCCATCAATGTTTTTTTTGAAGGCAATAAAAAAAATATTCTTTTTGATTATGGATCCAAACAATATAATGAAGCATTAAGACGTGAACCGACCAAAGTACTTCGTCTTACTTATTCTAAACAACCGGAGAATTTAGCAAGTTTTGAAGAATCGAAAAATATTCCAAATGGTTTTTTGAGAGAGCAAAATTATATAGATGTTACTGGTGATTATTGGAAAACCACTAAGGTAAAATGCAGCTTATATCCCAATGCTAACGTCTTTGAGATTGCTTATTTAGGGACTTTCAATGGTTTAGGATGGAAACCTTTCTGGTGGGGGAAAATCACAGATAATAAGGCTGAGTTTAGTCAAATCTGCCAAGGTACAGTAGTATTACCACAATATTACATTAACGAAAAAATGATTCCCGCCGGTCCTGTAGTGTGGATTGGAGATAAAGAATCTAAAGTACTGATTCCTGATCTCAAAAAAACACGTGAGGTACTAATTACCCAATTGGCTAATTATCTAATTTTTAAGCCTCAGGTAACTTACAAGTTGTTTTACTGGAATGATGCCTGGAAGCTAATTGATTCAAAGACAGCAGCCCCGGATACTCAATCACTAATGTTTGCCAAAGTACCCAAAAATGCATTGCTGCTACTGGTCTCGAGTAACTCCAAAGGATATGAACGACCATTTATTGTAGACGACAAAGGAGAACGAACTTGGTTCTAACCCCTTAAACCTATTGAATAATTCAGGAATGATCAAATGGAACACCTTTGGTGATCTTGTCTGAGTATACCCTTAAATCAGAATAGAGTGCCAAAAATTAAACATTGACCTAGATATAACAACTCAAAAAAGAACCAAAATGAAAACCAGAATAAATGAATTAATACTTACGGGTCTTTTCTTAGTTTTTGCCAATTGGGGGCAAGCTCAGATAAGCCAAAAAGTAATTAAGCAGTTTCCTGCTCATATTATTTATCAAATAAATGAAATGTCCTCCAAAATAGTACTCAACGAAGACAAACAAATAAAAGTTGGAAAAAAATTATTTGCAAGAGATAGTTTAGCTAATGTGGAGCTAAATAAAGGAGAAGCTGTATCTAAACTAAAAATATACTATGAAATAGAGAAAAACTTCTTCCAAAATATATGCACGCAGGAAGAAATAGAAGAATATTTCCATAAAGCAGACCCCACTAACAGGTTTTTATTGGCCTTAAGATCAATTACTGTATTAAAACTAAATCCTACACAGATCAGCCAATTACGAGAGCAGAATGCTGTTTTAGATTTGGTGACTATAACTAATCAGCATAAAAAAATTCAATATTACAACAGTAAGCTTGAATCAATCCTTGATAGAAAACAATTTGTTTTATTAATTAAGCAGATTTATTCTCAGCAATCCTTAGAAGAAACAAAAAAGGACTGGAAGAATATCCAGCAATTCAAGTTAATAAGCACTAAGGATACCAGTGGCCTTTACAAAGAATTATACAATTATAATTTAATGGTAAATACAGTTGTTGATCCGCAATCTGAGAAATTAGGTGTAATAAAAAACAGGGAAGTTCGAAACGCACTTATGCTTCAAAAACAGCCATCAATCTTGACCCGATACAATATCCTTTCAGAAGGCAGTTATAAAAAAAATCTTTTTTCGACAACTATTAAATTTCAAGAGGATCTAAATCTTGCCCAGATACAAATAGATTCTCTTCTGTCAAAATACAGAACATTGGAATTACAAAAATTGAAAGATGAGAAAAAGGACCAAATGCTGAACAAAAAAAGTGAGTATATCCTCTATGAAAATACTGCTATACTTGAGATTTTAGATCCAAAACAATTAGCCAGGCTATTGATTAAAAAAAATGAAAAAGCAGCTTCTAATATAGCCGTAAATAGCTGGGAAGAACTTGAGCAATTAGGACTTACAAAAAACGTAGACAGAAATACAACCCTGAAGGAATTCATGCATTATCAGTTAAACTTTTTAGTGGCCAGTGACGAGGTCAAAATGAATAATAACGCGGTGAATATTTTTAATAAACGTGATGTAGAACTCAAAAAACCTGAACTCCTAAAGCAACTAGAGCAAACAAAAAGAAATCAGGAAACATCCAAAAGTGCAAAAAACGCACTAAAATGGTAGGTTTTTGCCTGTACTAAAGTAGATAAGTAGCCAGATCAAAAATCCTTTTTTAGATAATCATATCTGCAAAGGACGGTTATTTTTTACCCTTGATCAAGCTGCCTGGTCAGAGCTCTTTTTCCCTCTTATATAATTTAACCAATAACTAATATTAATATAAAACCAATGAAAAAAATAATCCGATCAGGAATTTACCTGCTTGTTTTTCTAGCGGGTATAAACTGTTTTTCACAAAAAAGCATAAAATCTTCCACGGAGCTAAAAACTGCAAAACTGCAATTAATAGCTGGTAGTAAACAATACAATCCTAAAGCGGCTCTAGTTATCTTTGAGCGTCAAGCGTCTGAAGGCAATGCCGAGGCTATGAACGGCTTAGGGCTTATCTACAGTCAAGGTCTTGGTGTTGCTGTAAATGAATCACTTAGTTTAGAATGGTTTCAAAAGGCAGCCCAAAATGGCTACCCAAAGGCCTATTACAACCTGGCTATGCACTTCAAAAATGGAATAGGTGTAGCCAAGGACGAAGTCAAAGCACTAGATTACTTTGAAAAGGCCGTAAATACAGGTTATACTTATGCATACTTTTCCTGGGGGCAAATGATCTCCAAGGGCTTAGGCTCACCACAAAACTATGCTCTTGCCATGCATATTTGGAAACAAGGAGCAGACCTTGGTATTCAGGATTGTATCTATGGTCTGGGCTATCTGCATTATAAAGGCTTCGGAACAGAGCAAGATTATCAAAAGGCTTTTATATTATTTCAACTAGCAGCCGACAAAGGAGGCAGTGCAGGGATGTACATGCTGGGTATTTGTTATCGCAATGGTTATGGTATTAACATAGACAATCAAAAAGCAAGATATTGGCTTACCCAATCTGCCGCATTAGGATATAAAAATGCAGCGATAGAACTCGGGCAAGCACAACCAGAGAATGCAATGCCTAATCAAATTAATACGCAATCTGTTGCATTAGAAACTATAAACACTCTTAATGAAGGTACCGCACCTAAAAAATTTCAAAAAGTAAATCAAAAAGCAATTCAAGGAGATATAAGCGGAATTTACACTGGCTACCTGATTCGCTACGATTGGAGTGGACAAAACATTATCTCTAAAACACCCCTTGAAGTAACTTTAAATAAAAAAGGGGAAATACTTGAAGGAGAATGGAAAGAAAAAGAAGGTGATCAGGCACATTTCCAAGCCAATATCACACCTGAGGCCCTCATTTTTAAGAACTCTAAAATTGACAGAATAGAGCATTTTTCAAATAATACCCCAAAGACATATGAGTTCAAGCAAGCCAAGTTACAGTATTTGCAAAAAGACGATATGGTTTATATAGCAGGGAATATCCAGCTTTATGATCTTAAAGAGCATGAAATTGAAAAACCCATATATGTAAGCTTACAGCGAAATGCTTCTTTTGAGGACACTGGGGGCAAGCAAATAATATCACAAGTTATTATTTATCCTAATCCGGTAACTGCAAACAGTTTTAATCTAAGTTATGAACTAACTGAGCCAACAGATATAAGTATTGAAATTTATTCTTTTACTGGTTTTTTGGTGAGTGAGCAAAAATTGAAAACTATCCAAGAAGGGCTTCAGCAGCAGAATATACAATTTAATGGTCCATCAGGTAACTATATATTAAACCTGCATTACGGAACAAAAGTGATAAAAACAATTTTAATAAAGAAATAGACTCCATGAAGAAAAATTATTTTTTAGTTGTTTTAACGCTCCTATTTATGCTATGTGCCCAAGTAGGCTATACCCAAACCGATGTTGAAGGAGGAGAATTAGGAGAAGTAATCATTGACAATCCTTACCACGAACCCGATCCAGAGCCTGAACCTTGCTTTGATTGCAGTTGTGACCCTGTCTTTTGTTCTCCCGGCGGCGGCGATTATCCAACAAATCCTGAACCTGAACCTTGTTATGATTGTTCTTGTGATGAATCTTTTTGCAATACAGACGTCCCCCCTAATGTGTGTACGCTAGTTTGCCTTAAAGGATTTGAACTTGATCCAGATTCATGTCAATGTAATCCTGTTCAAACCGAATCCCAGGGTCCGTGTATGAATAGAGACTTAAGACATAAAAAAGTTTCAAGTAATGTGGCTGAGATGATTAATCAAAGGTCACAATGGATGAGTGCCAATGGAAACGCAGTAGAAGTTAAATCTTTTGAAATACAAAATATTGAAGATGGATATGGGGATATTAACCTAGACCGGTATGATCTGGGAATTAATAAAATACCCAATGGATATACTCCCCAGATGTTATTTGAAGAAATAAGGACAAATTTTTCTAATTTTGTAACGGGTGGTGATTTACCTGGTATGGGAGTTGATGTAGTGCCCTATTCACCTGAAGATGGTCTTAAATGGAATTCCAGTAACCCTATAGGAGCAGCAATGGATTTTGATAATAGTCTGGATACCTCCACAGTGATATGCACAGAATATAATTATAATGAAATGTATTGGAACTTTACTACTGTAAGGAGCGCGGACCATTTAGGTCACTTTGTGAGCGGAACCAGACAGTTTGGTATGCAAACCAATAGTGATGGAAGCTATTCTTTTTATTTAAGAGGGGCAGACCGTTTAGGCCAAGCAATTGATTTTGGAGCAAATAACGGAATTCCCGGAGTTGACGACTTTTTATTTAACCAAGCGGCAGACGCCACCTGGAAAAATTTAATGACAACACTAGAAAACTATATTAAAGCAAAGACGGGTGCTATAGTGGTGCCTTTTGACAAAGATGAGGATTATGCCAAAAGATATGAATATAATCAAAGTGATTGCCCTGAATAAATTAATTAAAACAAAAACACAGATGAGAAATATCATTTTTTTACTACTAGTGACAATCAATTTGTTTTCAAAGCCTTTACAGCAGAAAGACCATCTTAAGGACAAAATAGTCGTGCAGGCCACAATTGCCGAAATTTATTATAATAGACTCGAGGTCTCTACAAGGCTACCTTATTTTGCAAATAAATTTATCGATCGCAAGGCAAAACAGCGAGCAGAAGTACCATTTGCTATTTGGCAAACTATAAAAAACACAATAGATTATAGCCTATTTAAAAATGCTGTAATACAGCTACTTAATAATAATTTTACCACTGCTCAAATGCAAGTAACAGTAAATGAATATCAAGCAAAACCATACATTCCTATTGTTCATTTAAAACTTAGAAATGAATTACAGCTGGCTTCGCAAGATTTTGATGCTGTCTTATTAAATCATATCAATACCGTTTTGATTGCTAATGGCTATCAAGCTTTAACATTATAAATTGAATGGAAGAAATAAGTAACTTTAAGGGGATTAGTTTTACAAAAAATATTAGAATCCTGAATGTCATTATTTATGCTTTACTAATCTTTTTTGGAAATATATACGAACATTTCGTTCTTGTGCTGTTGTTTTTTTACCTGCATTTATTGGTGATTTTAATATTCATAATTTTAGAATTAAGGTATGTAGTTTTAGCAAGAAAAAACTTTATAGAGCATATTTTTATAAACTGGCTGGTATTTTTTGGGTTTTTGATTATACTATTTGATATTGTTAAAATATTTTTACCCAAGAGGTAGTATTCGCTTGTCTGAGTAAAGTTCTGAAGCCGAATGGCGATTTGTAGACAGTGTAACAACCGAAACGACGACTACTGTTACAGAAAAGAAATATACTATAGCATAGAAATCTCATTTGGTACGGATTGAATCTTTCTCGAAAGTGCCAAAAATGGATGGAACTGAATCGGAACAGGAGTAATCGTGTTCCGATTTTTTTTATTTTTATATGTAATTGAATATTAGCAAACTAAATACTTATTATTGAAGTGTTAATTAATGTAAGATAAAAGCAACGAGAGAGCTTAAAAATGGATTGAATCCATTAATCTAGGATTAGGACATCTCTGACGAATAGCTGTAGATCAGCTAAAACAGTAAGTACTGCTTTATATTCATAAAGTACCAATAGAAAATGAAGGGGAATATTGGTTGTTGTTAAGAGTATTCTATTTATACTTACTCAAATCCAGATTAAGAATAGCACCTACTTTGCTAAATTCTTCATTAATCCTTGCATTTAGGATGAGTTGTTTGTTGTTTATTGGATGATTAAAAATTAACTGATGTGCATGAAGCATCATTCCTTTCAGATCAAAATTATCCAGCCATAATTTATTTTGTTTGTTACAACCATGTGGGCGGCTTCCTAAAATAGGATGAAAAATATGTTTGAAATGTTTACGCAATTGATGCATACGTCCAGTTTCGGGAATTGCTTCTACCAAACAATACCGTGAGGTTGGTTTATTGTTAAATTCTAAATCAACTTCGGCATTTTGCAAACGATGAAAGTAGGTGATTGCATTTTGTTTAATGTCATCATCGTTGGTTAAATCATAATCAATCGTTAGTTCTTCGGGTGACCAACCACGTAAAATTGCTAAATATTTTTTTTCGACTTCGCGTGTGGCAAAACGATCGTTCATAATTTTCAAAACCTCTTTATCCAGTGCAAATAACAAGACACCGGATGTTTTGCGGTCTAACCGATGAATAGGATAGACGTGTTGTCCTATTTGATTTCTCAGTTCCTGAATAGCATACACTTTTGCATCGCGCGCGTAAAATGATTTATGAACCAACAAACCACTTGGTTTATTAATGGCTATAATATATTCGTCCTGATAAAGAATTTCTAACATTTGGCAAAAGTAAAAGAGATTTCGATTGAAATCTCTTTTATGGCTTATTTATTTTCCGTTCAAGACTTGAGTAGGTAGCGCAAAGTCACAGACATTTGGGCATCGTGCTTATTGTCAGATGAATATTTCGCAGAACAGAGGGGCGTATTGAATTCTTAATTACATTATATAGTATTTTTTTGAAACAAAATGACTGGAATGACGTCTAACGATTTTGAGATGATTTAAATTTCTCTGTTTTTACTGTAATATTAAATCCAAAATACTATGATGACCTTAATAGCTATATTTTTTCCTTCGCTGTCCTTTCTTCTGAGAGGAAAACTTCTGACCGCTCTTTTGTGTCTAATACTGCAGATTACGCTGATAGGATGGATACCTGCAGCCATATGGGCGGTTCTGTCACTTGAGAATTCCAGAGCTGACAGAAGAAATGCCAAACTTATTAAGGCAGTGAAAGCAAAATAGAATGAGCTGGCAAAAAAGAAAATAGATTTTATAATGAGGTATTGTTTGTATCGATGCGAGGGCAATCAAAGGAATTTATACGGTAAGCCTTCGGATTTTAGCAAAAATCGAAGACCATAAACGCAGTGTTTGAAATAAGTTTGCGAATTTTAATTATATTCGTAAGGTACTAAATCATCTCGAGGGCTACCGAAGGTTTAGTTCAACAGTTACTACAAAGGATTTGAATATTGGCTTAATTTAAAGATAGTTTTGTATTTGAAAATTAGTGTTTAACCGAAAGTTTAGGCTTTCTTAATCCTGACCTGCTTGTAGCGCGAGAACGTTAGCGGCAAATGCAAAACTAAAAACTACCAAAGCAGTGGATATCTTAACAAGAAATTAAACAATCTGACCTCATGAAAACAACTTTATTATCTATTATTCTCCTTGTTTTTAAGCTAAAACTCTTTGCTTGTACAATAGTTTCCGGGGTTGACACTAAAGGTCAAACTTGGGTTATGAATAACGAAGATTTCTTTCACACATATTCAAATTACGTTAATGTATATCCTGCCACTAAAACTTCATTAGGGTATATAACGCTCACTTACGGTTCACCTGAAAGTGGGATTCAGGGAGGGGTAAATGAAGCAGGGTTGTTTTTTGACATCAACGCACTACCACCTCAAACTTATAAACTCAGCGTAGGCAGAAAGCCATATTCTGGTTCTATGCTTGATTATCTGCTTCAACACTGTAAGTCAGTACCACAGTTTCTTAAGTTATGGGAAACCCAATATATGCCAGAAATGAATGGAATACAGATTCACTTAGCGGATAAAAATGGCAATCTGGCAATTATTACTCCTGACACAATCGTAATCTCCAAAAAGCATTTAACCTCTACCAATTTTAACGTTTGTGAAGCTAACCCTGACAAAAGGGTATGTTGGAGATATCCCATAGCAGAGAATATCATATCTGAAAATGGAATTAGTCAAAAGAGCTTAGTAAAAATTGCAGATGCAACTTCCTGGAAAGAATTTACTACAACTTTATACACTAATATTCACAATCTTACTACGGGAGATATATGGTTTTATCTGGCAGAAGACTATGGTAACCCTTGGCGTACAAATATCAGCAAATTATTAAAAGGGGGGAAACAAAGTATTTTACTAGCTAGTATGTTCCCTAAGAACAAAAGCTTAAAACTTAACATGCTAATTGAGACTGGTGGCAAATCCGATGACATACAAACCTTTCTTGAAAAATCCAAATTGAGTAACACCCAAAAAGAGTCAGTCCTGAGATTATCATTTTTAGATAACTTCTTTATCGAAAAGGATTTCAATAAAGCGGCCCTCCTATTTCCTGAATGGGAAAAGTATAGCCACCTGAATAAAAGGCTTGATTCGATTGAGATGAAGAGTACAAAAGCACAATACTTGGCAACTATAGGAAACAATAAAAAAGCGGTTGATGAATTGAAGAGTATTAAAAAACCAACTTCACGAAGCGAGGAACTGTTAAGAAATCTTACCGATAGTGAAGATTATAACACGACCATTAAACTGGAGGGATTTAAAGATGCGAAAGTCGTTTTGATCGAATTCAAAGGCGATTATAATCTTTTTCGTTTTTTACGTAGTACCCCTGAAGGTTGGATAATGAAAATCAAATCCAGTAGAAAGGAATTAAAGTATTGCTTTTATGTTGATGGCAAGAGAATAGTTGATTCATCTCAACCTATTATTGCTAAACAAGAAACCGTGAAGGGTGATTACGCAGACTTTAATATTCGAAAGTTATAATTATATTTTTAAGTATCATAATAGAGTATTCATAGAGACTAAGGCATCAGCCACTAACAGCTAGGGTTTCGTTGCGTGCGCAGCGCGAGACTTCATGACTTACATGTTTTAAGTTACATATTTGCAAGTGGGCGCAAAGTCGGAGACATTTGCAGCGCTTGTGTGGTATACTTTTCGGAGCGGTTTTTTTGCTTAAAACAGGTGTTTATACTTAACTCGTTTAGTTTTTTTTAACCTATTATACAACGCTATACTTTGTATTATGGAATACCGTAATGCAAAGTATAGCGCGTTTTGTATGTTTGATAATTAATTTTAAATTCAATAGATTAGAATTTAAAAATTATAATAAAAATGCAGATCAAACAATTAGGAGTCACCATAGCATACTTATACATTGCTGCCAGAACTAAACAAATATTAATAAATATATATGACTAGAAAATTTTATCGAGTAGAAAATAGTCCAATTAACCTGAATCAAGTATATCAAAGTAAAAATTATCAATATGGCCGAAATTTAGATTTTTCGTATTATCAGCATTTTTTAAATGTATATTTTAATGTTATGAGACAGGTCGATATACCTTCAGATTTTTTTGTCTCTCTTAATAATAGAATATTTACGGAGTCAAATCCATATCGACTATATTTGAATGACTTAATCGCGGACGAAGAATATGTAGAATTGTATGCAGTAACAAATAATATTAATCATAGCGGTTTTAAAATACCAGTTTCATTAATTAGTGATTTTATCCATAATTTTAAAGGTAACCAGCAATTTATTTTTTTTGACAAGGGAATTTATCTTTGGGAATTTATCCTCGAAGCTGTTCGCTTAAACTGGTATAGTCACCTGCCTAAAAGATTGGAATCAGTATTTTTATTTGATGATTTAAAGAGTTGTCAGTATTATATTAAAGAACATTTAAACAATGTAGGGACAATTTATGAAGTTGAATTAATTCAAGTTGTGAAAATGTTTGAGGGGGACATGATGTTAATAGATAATGTTCAAAACCATATTCTTTTTTTAGATTTAATGACACAAATGAACGACTACTGGAAAGGTGTACATACGCAGGATCCAATAAGAGAAATCATATTTCAAGGAAGTTATTTGTACACTCGGATTATCAAATAGTCTTATAAATTCCTGTCTTTTAATTAGTAAACTGAATGTGTTTTTTTTAGTTTATTACTTTATGTAATAGGTTAAGAGAGTTTAAAGCAATTAATTTTTGTGATTTTAATTTTAAGGTTCTAGACTTAAATATACATTAGGTCTCCGAAGTGTTCAACTGAAAAGCTGCGCAAATGTCTCTGACTTTGCGCAATTTTTGTTGTTGTTATAAATTGTAACCGTCCCAAGAGTCTCTAACTCTTCCCCTTTCAGTTAAAAAGCACTTTAAAAACAAGTTAAACTCAGCATCTCAAAGAGTTCCTTATGAAAAGCTGCGCAAATGTCTCTGACTTTGCGCAATTTTTGTTGTTGTTATAAATTGTAACCGTCCCAAGAGTCTCTGCCTCTTTCTCTTTCAGTTAAAAAGAGTTATAAAATAAGTTAAATCTTATATTTTTGTAAAAAGATTTAGAAATGAAAGAAGGATACATAATAAGAGATCAGACATTGCCACATTTTATAACTTCAACAGTTGTAGACTGGATAGATATTTTTACACGTCAGGTTTACAGAGATATAGTCATTGAGAGTTTAGAATACTGTATTGATCATAAAGGAATGATTTTATATGGTTATGTTATTATGAGTAATCATATACATTTAATTATTCAATCTGCACATGGAAAACTATCAGATTTAATAAGAGATTTTAAAAAATTTACTGCAAAAAACATTCTTGAAAAAATTCAGAATAGCCCTGAAAGTAGAAGGGAATGGATGTTAGAACGTTTTAGATTAGCAACCCAAAGTCATTCAAGAAATAAAGAATATCAATTCTGGCAGTATGGAAATCATGCAGAAGAAATTTATAGTAATGAATTTATGTGGTCAAAATTAGATTATATACATTTAAATCCTGTAAAGGCCGGACTTGTTGCTAAAGCGTCAGATTATATTTATTCAAGTGCAAGTAATTATGTTTGTGATTCAGGCTTGTTAAAAGTTGAAAAAGCTGACAATCTAATAGTGAACGTTTTCGATAATAAATCGTTTATTCGTTATAATCAATATTAAGATATCGGTTTAAAGTCGGAGACTTATTAACGTTTTATTTTTTCATGTAGACTTGAATAGGTAGCGCAAAGTCGGAGACATTTGCGCAGCATTTGTGAGGTGTACTTTGCGGAGCGGGAATATATTCCAACAAATTGAAATGCTTTAAAAGTCTTGTCTTCCTATAATGGTAATAATCTCTACTCGTTTATCTCCGCTAATTTGGTAGTAAATAGTATCAACACCGCAAACACAATAGCGATATCCAATTTTAATGTGGTCAGCGGATGGAAATAAAAAAGGATTTCCTTCTATTTTCTCAAAACAATCATAAAACATATTAAAATAGCTGTCAGCTTGATTAATACCAAACTTACTAACACCATAATAATAAATTCTTTTTAAATCTTCTTTGGCTTCGCTACTTAAATAATAGCTATACATTAGGCAGATCTTTTTTAAATTCGGCTAACATTTCTTCTCTAGTTTGTTTTTCAGCAAAACCGCTTTTTTCTCCCTTATCTATTTTAGCTCTCACAAACTCATAGTATTTTTCTTGTGAGCGAGCTTGCTTAATCAAATAGTTAATAGCTTCACTTTTACTGTTAAACTCTTCTGTACTAACCTGATTTTTTAACCACTCGTCATTAGGGGCAGTTAATGATATACTTTGTCGTGTCATAATAGTATAAGTTTTTAGTTTGGTGTAAATTTACACCAAACTTTTGAAATGAAAAGCACATTTAAATGAAATAGTTTTTTAATTGTTGGGGAAATTATTAAAGCGTCAGATTATATTTATTCAAGTGCAAGTAATTATGTTTGTGATTCAGGCTTGTTAAAAGTTAAAAAAGCTGACAATTTAATAGTGAACGTTTTCGATAATAAATCGTTTATTCGTTATAATCAATATTAAGATATCGGTTTAAAGTCGGAGACTTATTGACGTTTTATTTTTTGATGTAGACTTGAATAGGTAGCGCAAAGTCGGAGACATTTGCGCAGCACTTGTGAGGTATACTTTGCGGAGCGGGGGCAGCGCTTGTGAGGTATACTTTGCGGAGCTTGATATTTTTCAACTACGCAAAAACATTGCGTACTACAAGGATATCTTTGATCTAATAATTGATAAAAATAACAACATAATTTCCTCCATAATGAAAACAATACATTCTCTTGATGATTTAAAGCGATTCCATAATGATGCCATGATTTTTTTTGGAGCTGAACTTATGCTTTTAAAAGAAATAACGACTAAGATTGACGATGAGCGATTAGGTAAGTGCTCAATTTTGTTAATAAGTTCCGGACAGACAGGAGCAGCACTTCTTCAACTCGCAAGTCAAATAGACTGTTTTGCAAGTGAGTCAGTTATGCTTGCTCGTGCATTTATGGAAAAAATAACAAATTTTTGTTATGCAGCAATTTGTGATGAAAAAGAATTTAGGGCATTTGTTTTACATCCTATTTATAAAAAATATCATAATCTAGGGGCCACCAAAATGGAAGATGATTTAAATTTGATAGATAAAAATATTATTATTAGAAAAGAGAAACAAGAGAAGTTTAAAAAAAATGCCATTGTCCAAGAAGCATTAAATATTTTTTCAGAAAAAAAATCTCGTTTGAATTGGACTAAAAAAACATTAAATCAAAGAATTGATGTTATACAAGAATGGGGAAAATTAATGGATGTCTTTTTTACGATTAATAAACTTGAATATTATTCTGATGCATCAGAAGTTCTACATGGTTCCATGTATGGTTGCACTTACAGTTTAGGTATTTTTGATGATGGTTTTGATAGAGATATAGATGGAGAGTTGGAAAAAAAAATGTATAAAGATAATACTTGTATGTTGTTGCATTTAGGAATGTTAATGCATGAAACTCTTACTCTTATATCATATTCCAATAATATTGATAAAGAATGGAGCCACTCGTATAAAAATAGGGGAGTAGCATTAAATTTATTATTTTATGTTTTAGGAAGAAAGATTAAATAAAGAAACTCAAAAAAGTGATATAATTTCTAAAGTAACATAAAAGATTAGAAAATGATAAATAATATAGAAACACAACGTGAAACTGCAAAACTAGGTCTTCAAACTTTCTTCATGAATGTTGAAAATAATTTTCACGACAGAATTTCAGATGAAGGAATTCATATTTTTGAAGAAAAGATTATTGATGCCAAAACTAAAAAACGGTCTCATGAATTTGAAAGAGAAGATTATCCTGATTCAATTATGGAAATTTATTTCATAGAGCAGGAACTAAAAGCAATTTCTGAAATGAAAGTTCTTTATGCTTATAAACATTTTGAAAATAAATTAAAATTTTTGTTAAGTGCCGCTTACGGTGCTTCAAAATCAAAAATGTTTAAATGGGAATTTGTGATTGAATTTTTAAAAGAGAAAAATATTGACATTAAAAATATAAACTGTTATGCAGAAATAAATGAATTACGTAATTTAAATAATTGTATAAAGCACTCAGATGATATTAGAAATGATTCAAGAGTGATGCCAATAAAAGAATTTAAAAACAAGAGATTTATCCTATATAGAGATATTTTAGCTTTTTATAAACGAATTGAAAATGCTCCTTCAGCTTTTTTATCATCTTTGTCTGATTATATATATAAAGATTTATATGTTTTTGATGAAAAAAGAATTGATCAGGAAGCAGAAAAAATTGCGCTTCGAATGACGGAAAGGGAAGCATCAATTTTAATTGAAAAGCTTAAAAAGAAATATTAATATTAAATTACTTATGCCCAATTTGTTTAGTCCTGAGAAATTTAGTGTTTATACTTTTTTTGAAGAAATAAGAGCCAATGAAAACAAATTTATTAAATATAATTCCCAATTAGAAATTCCTAACGACGTTTCACTTTACCATACAGATCTTGATGAAGATGTAATTTATTTAAAGATTGCACATAATATTACAGGAAAAGATATGCATGGAGCAATGAAGTTGTCTAATACAATTATAAGAAATGCATCATATTATATAGTTGAAAAAATAGCTACAACTGAAAAATATAGAAAAGGTGGGATTGCTACACTTTTATATAAATTTGTTGTTGAGTTAGGTTTAGATTTTATGAGTGATTCTATTCATACAACTTTTGGTTCGAAAGATTTATGGCAAAAATTTCCATTTTATTTTCCTGAAAAAAAAGTTTATATTTTAAATATAAAAACATTTTATAAAAGAAAGTATAATACACAAAATGAATTTACAATATGGGGCAAACAAAGTGACGATGATTTCGATTTTTTAGAAAAAGAAGATAAAATTTATCTTTTAGAAGAATTATATTCATCCAATACAATAACTAAAATGCAAAAAGATTTTTTTGTTAATAATATAGAAAATCTCAGTGATAAAAGTAATATTAGATTGGTTTTAGAATAAAAAGAGCATACCAAATTCTTGAAAAAAACTCTATTGAAATTATTTTTATAAAATTATATCTTTTATAGATAATTATTTACCAATCAACTTTTCAAGCCTTACCATCATTTCATCTTTCTCTTTCAACATACGCTCGTATAATGCAATCTTTTCTTCGTGCATTTTTAGTACTTGCTCTATAGGATTAAAAGTTGGATTATCATTTTTCTGATATCCAATGCTATTATCACCAAAAGTATTAGAAATAATATTTATCGCTTGTTCCTCATCAAAATTCTGAAAAGCTTCCACAGGAATTTTTAATACAGCTGAAATTTGTCTTAGCAGATTGTCTTCGATTACATCTTTCTGCTCCAGCATCGAAATTTTCTTTTGGTTCCAGTCTTCGCCCAGATCATAAGCCAATGCTTCCTGTTTGATGTTAAGCATTTCTCTAAAACGTTTTACGTTTCTTCCCTGATGTATTTTCTGTTCCATAACGAATATCAATTTTCTAAAGGCTCAAAGATAAAGCCATTTGTATAAAAATCCTGAGTTTCAAAGATAAAAAAATATCTCATAAAACCTCTGTTTTGTCAGAATATTATAGCTGTATTCTGAATAGATTATCCTTTTGAAAGAACAGAACTTCGTTTGTGAATTTTAAATCTCCTTGATTATGAAAAATAATAAAATATCCTTCGAAACGAGCTCTTGGGCAGGGGAGGTGTCGGGAAATCCAATTAAAGCCATTGATGCTTTTTTTGCCTATGCAGATCTGGATTATTACAAACAGAATTTAACTGAAGCGGTAATGTGCAGCTATAAGAGAGACATCTACGAAGCGAACAATCCCTCTAATGCTTTTATTTTTTATACTGCTATAAACTCTTTTCTCAAAGTGTGTTACTGCCTGCCAGAGAAAAGCAAAAAATGGAAAGTTACAGCATCTTTGCACTCTGAAAGAGTATTTAACCTTTCTTCCCTGACGGAGGAGGAGTACGATAATCCTTTTATGGTATTTCAAAAAGCATTTACTGAAAAAACACTGGAGGAATTTGAATCGTTTCTATGTCTCATACTGGAACTTTCCTTGTCTCCTCGTGACGAAGATCCTTATTCTGACCTGACGACGCCCTATATTCATTTAATCAAAATGCTCGATGCAGTAGCGCTAATGAAAGAAAGGGGCATTGAAAAAATCAAGAAAACGGATCAGATTGATTGCGTAACGGAATAAAATATTCCTATATAAACTTAAAAAGTAAGGAAGGAGCATAAAAAAATCCCACTTCGTAAGAAATGGGATTTTTGTGACCCTTACTGAACAATTTACAAACCATTTTATGAATGATTTAAAGAAATTAGCCTGGTTTCAAGTGAATTTGTAAGATAATTATTTTAGGTTTTATCAAGAAGTGGTTTGTAAGTATCGTAGAGGTTTAATGTTCGTGCTACTCACGGCAAGGAATCCCTTAGCTGTTTTAGGTTGTTTTTTAACTTTTCTTAAAAATTTTGTATTTTGGTTTTTCGTAATCTGTTATGTCCAAAATAATATCATAAACACCTGTTAAAATTTCTATATTATCTCCTTTTGGCATTATTCCGTCGCTCATATCTTTTCCAAAATTTAAAGTCCAATCGTCATTAAAACGAAATTTAAACTCTCCTGTTTTTAAAGTCATATTTTTAATTGTCCAAATTCCTTTTGTTTCAGTTTCAACAAGTTTTGCATCAGGGCCATCCCAGCCTTTTTCTGTTGCACTTCCTACAATTCCCCAGGAAGGAAATATTTTTTTTGCTTTTTTTAGTTGATTTCCTATATGAAAATTTAATGACTCTATTTGTGAAGTCTCGTTTCTTTCAAAAACTACATCACCCATTAATTCTTCAGCGTAAAACAAATTTTCTTTTACAGGAAATAGAATAGTTGTTGACCCGTTTCTTTTCAGTTTTAATTTATTGTTTTCAAGGGTAAGGTAAATTACAAAATTGTTTTCTACTTGATAAGTTCCCAGATATTGCTTTAAAGTTTCTGAGCTCATGTTGGCGACAATTGGAATTTTATAATCTTTATTATATAAATTATACAAAGTTTTCATAATAGCATAAGTGGCAGTGTCTAAACCTCTTTCTGTATTTGTAAGCAGTATAATGCAGATATCATCTTCGGGAATTTGAACAAAATTGCTGCAAAAACCTTCTGCATAACCACTATGACCAACTGTCATTTTTTTAAACATTGGTCTTGTAATCCAACCATAGCCATAATTGTTTTTGAAGGGTGTATATGCTTTTTCTAAATTTTCTTTGGAGATAATTTTGTAATTTTTTAGGCCATTATAATATTTGTTTAAATCTTCAACAGTTGAGTATATTCCACCAGCTGCAAAAGGCATAGGTGGATCATAAACAATCGATGGTTTTTGTTCTTTTTCAGAAAAAATTTCATAGCCAGTGGTTTTATTTTCACTTTTTAGATTTTTAAAAGCAAAACCACTTTGCTTCATTTTCAATGGTTTGAATATGTATTTTTCAACTGCATTTTCGTAACTCATTCCAGTAACTTTTTGAATTACATAGCCTAGAAAATAATATCCCGAGTTAGAATAACTCCAATCGGTTCCAACTGGAAAATCCAAAGGTTTTGTTTTTTGAAATTCAACAAATGATTTTTCCGTTTGGTCTTTCATATCATTTCCTCTTGTATAGTCATAAATTCCAGAGGTATGAGTTAACAAACTTTCAATTGAAATAGCACTTGCATCTGGATAATCTGGATAGAACTTTGAAAGTTTATCCTGCAATGAAAGTTTTTTTTCTTCTACTAATTTTAAAATTACCGTTGCTGTAAAAGTTTTTGTAATGGAATATATTTGGAAAATGCTGTTAGCGTTATTTTCCTTTTTTAAATCTACATTTGATAATCCGTAACCTTTATTTAGTAAAGTTTCTCCTTTTTCAGAAATAAAAACAGAACCGTTAAATAGATTTTGCTGATTGTAAAATTCAAAAAGTTGTTCTAATTTTTCTTTCTTACTTTGAGCAAAACCCAATTGTGTTATAAATAATAAAATAAAAGTGATTGATTGAATTGATTTCATGTTTTTTTGACTTTTTATTGAATTCTAACTAGCGGTTTGTCCTTTGTGACAGTTGGGTAAAATTATAATAAAAGCTTACAAATAAAAATGCCTTACTGAATTTCAAGCAAAATTGAGAGTACAAGTTATATTCATTCCTTCATTATAAAGCATTTTTGAGTCTTTTGAGGTGTAATTTTTCATTTGAGATTTTCATTGTCAAATTCCATAAAACTAAAATTATTGTTAACATAAAGATAAGAAATTTGTAAGTCTAATGTTTTACAGTGTTGAGGAGCGGTTTGAATCCAGTAAGGTCAACTCTACAGGACAACCAAACCATTTGTTTTTAGAGGTATTAACTGATTAAATCGATATAAAAAGGTCAAAAAAAAATCCCATTTCGTTAGAAATGGGATTTTAAGTTTGTGACCTCGACTGGATTCAAACCAGTAACCTTCTGAGCCGTAATCAGATGCGCTATTCAGTTGCGCCACGAGGCCATTTTTGTTTCAATAAGCTATTTTTAGGAGCTTTGTTGAGCGTGCAAAGATAGACATAAATGTGAGATATGCAAGTAAAAAATCCACTACTGGCGGGAATTTCTTGTTCGTGAACATAAAGTGACAGATACAAAGCATAAAAAGATAATAGCTATAATACAAAATCCCACTTCGTAAGAAATGGGATCTTGTACTATTTAATTAAAGGTTAAAATTTATAACTATAGCCGAATCGAATTACTTGCGTCTCATAATAATCCTTACTGCTATAACTAAAACCGTCTGCTTTTATTTGTCTTTGTAAAACCAGCGTATTGAAAATATCAGTAGCATTCAAAAACACTTCACCTTTTCCTTTCTGAACGGTTTTTTTAATTCCCATGTCAACAGAAAATCTTGAGTCAATTTTTCCCTGAGGGATCACATCAGGAGCCAGATAAATAACAGAAACTTGTCCTTTCAGTGTTTTATCGAGCTGTAGGGTATTGTTCCATTTTAAATTTCCTGAAACCATCTGCTGACGTTCGCCATTATAAATGCTTGGAACAGGATATAAATTGGTAACCGTAAAAGCATCAATTGTATTTTGATACAGATTTCCATTGATATTAAAAGAATACCAGGGAGTTACTTCCTGTGAGTATATCGCTTCGATTCCGAGTGAAGTACTCTTGTCCGCATTCTGGAATACATTGTAAATCAAAGTACTTCCGGGAACAGTTGTGGCAATACGCGCTATGGTTCCGTTTATAATTCTATAATAGGCAGATGTCGTAAAATAGCCTTTTGCCATGGTTTTTTTATATCCTACTTCAAAGGCGCTGGTAAATTGCGGACGAAGCGCAGGATTTCCAACTTTTATAATTTCGGCATCATCATATTTTGGAAAAATACGAATATCAACTTCTGCCGGTCTGTCGACTCTACGGTTATAAAAAGCCGTGATTTTGTTTTTGTCATCGATTTTATATCCAAAACGAACATTAGGAAAAGGCTCTGTATAGTTATAACCGTCGCTTTTATAGGTTGGATGATTCGGATTAACGTCGTATTGTAGCTTTACATATTCAAGGCGTAGACCAAGTTCTGCTTCAATTTTATCCGATTCAAATATATAATTCGAATAAAGGGCAGGAATTATTTCTTTATAATTGGCCCATCCTCCGGCATTGGAATCAATAGGAGAATTTTGTCCCGGAAAGAATTGCATGTTGGTAGGGATTTCCCTGTTTCTAAATTTAAATCCGGTTTCAAATCGTCCATATTTCAAAGGTTTAATGTAATCCAAATTGATATCAACTACTTTTTCATCAGATAAGAGTTTAAAAGAATCCTGTCCAACAGAAGCGGGCAGTGTATTAGTAAAAAAGTACTTTTCGTCTTCACGATGATAGGTGTAGTTGATTCCCGCATTTAATTTATGCCCCGGCTGTTTGAATTTATGTTCGTAAGAAGCGCTGGCCATCACCGTAGTTTTTAGTTCATCTTCCAGAAAGGACCAAAGACGCAATCGCTGAGAATAATCCTGATTAAAGAAAGGCTCGTCTCCGTTGTCTATAATTTTTTCACTTCCAAAAAGCCCTGAAAAAGAAAAACTATTTTGGTCGTTATAATTCCAATCAATTCCTGATTTAATGGTGGTATAATGGGTATTACGATTTCTCACCGTTTGCTGATTGATAATAGTACCATCGTCATAAGTTCGGGTTACAAATTCATTTTTGTTGAGCGTTTCGGTATATAAATAATCCGCCTGAAGGTAAGTATTGATTTTATTTTTGCGGTAATTCAGTGACAGTGATGGGTTCATTTTTGGTGTCAACTGATATTGTGGACGAATATCAGGAAGATTGGCTTTACGCTCCCAAAGAGCTCCGTATCCCGAACTGATTCCTACCTTTCCGTTGAATCCTTCCTGTTTGTTTTTCTTGTAAATGATATTGATGATACCCGCATTTCCGTTGGCATCAAATTTTGCAGAAGGATTGTTAATAATTTCAATTTTCTCAATAGCGGATGCCGGAATATTATCAAGACCCGACTGATTTCCAAAACCGGTCAGTGCGGTTTGTTTTCCGTCAATAAGTACCATTACTTTATCATTACCGCGCAGCTGAACTTTTCCTTCATGAAGCGTTACGCCGGGAAGACTCTGCATCGATTGAAGGACGGAGCCGCCGCTTTGGGTAATATTGTCGGCTACAGAAAAGACTTTTTTATCCATTTTGGCGCTTACTTCTGAGGTTTTAGAAGTTACAACCACTTCAGATAAGGTATTGATATCTTCTTCGAGCTCGATACTATTAAGGTCCAGAAAATCGGATAGCGTACCTACGAAGATTTTTTGGGATTTAGTTTTGTAACCTATTGAAGTAATTTCAAGGGTATAATTTCCGGATGGTACGGCAGGTATATTAAAACGGCCTTCTTCATTGGTTACCGTTCCGGCAAGTACCTTTTGATCTTTTGTCGTTTTTAAAACTACATTAACATAAGGAAGTGTGGTTTTTGAAGTTTTGTCTTTAATTAATCCTGAGATTGTGGCTGGGTTGTTTTGTGCCGTTACGCTGTAAATTTTCATTACAAGAAACGACAATACTAAAATTATCTTTAATTTCATTTTTATGGTTTTAATCTGCTATGCTTTTAATATAAGTTCCTTGTTTGTCAAAAATCAGGTCAATAGAAGTTGCCTGAGCTTCAAATGTAACCGTACCATGAGCATCGGTGATCATTGCAGCTTCTTTGATTTTCTTGTTCTTGTATGTTTTTTGGATATAGGCCAGAGCGTTGGCCGGAAGTTTCTTCACACTGATTTCTTCCTCAGTTTCCAGAATATTTCCGTTAGAATCTAAAAGTGTCGACTGTTTTGTTTGACCACTTGTAAAACTGGCTTCATAATTCTCTTTTTCCTTTTCCCATTTCACATTGGTCTGGTTAGGGTAGGAAAGTAAAAATTTTGATTTTACACGATTAGGAATGTCTTTCTCGCTTACACGCTGCGCTATGGCCAAGGAAGAAAAAAGCAGCACTAAGCATGTCAGGATTGAATTTTTCATTGATACTATTTTTTTTAATTGATAAAAATCATAGTACAAAGTTGAATTATGAATCTGTAGGAAGTCTGAATTTTTAAAATTTGACGCTAAAACAATGCAAATTAGTTTCGAAACTATAGTTTATTTCCCAATGGTTAAGCTCTGTAATTCTTTTAACGATCGCCAAACCAAGTCCATTTCCCTGAGAAGAAGGATTGGATTTTGAAAAACGGTTAAAGAGCTTCTCACTTTGCAAAGGTGTTGTTTGACCACTGTTGCGAAATATCAATTCATTTTCAAGAGTCGTAATAATGATCTTGCCGTTTTTTTCGTTGTGACGGATCGCATTTAAAAACAAGTTATTGATCAAAACTTCAGTAAGGGCTTGATTTCCAGTAATAGTTAAAGTGGTAGTAAGTTCTGTTTTAATAATCAGGTTTTTAGCATTTGCCTGTTCTGTAAAAAAACTCAGGTGTTTTTTAAGATAATCGTTAAGGACAATTGTATTTTTTTCAAGAAAACACTCGTTGTCAATTTTAGAAAGCAACAACAGGTTTTTGTTCAGTTTGTTGAGTCTTGAAACATCGCTATTTAATAAAGCAACAAGATCGGATTGTTCTTTGGTGAGATCAAGCTGAGTCAGCGTATCAATTTTAGTTTGAAACAAAGCTAATGGTGTTTGAAGCTCATGTGCGGCATTTTCGACAAACTCTCTCTGATTTTTATAAATGGCTGTGTTTTTATCCATCAGCCTTTCCAGACTTTTGTTCAGACGATCAAATTCATCAATATCAGTAGGAATAAAATGAGGTGGTTTGTTTTTATCAATTTCAAAATCCTGAATCTGATTTAAAGTATTGTAAAAAGGACTCCATACTTTAGCCGCCGTAGTTTTTGAGATCCAGATAATTCCGATCATAAGCACAACAATGATAAATAGAAACATGATGGCAATACTAAAAACCATTCCTTCCATTTCCAATAGATTAATCTTCTCGGTGTAAGTGTATCTTTTTCCATTTATGGTTACGGGCGCATAAAGTACGCGAAAAGGTTCTTTTTCTTTTGCAATAGGATCGTAGAGCATTTTCCCAACGATAGAATCGCTGCTAACGCCCATATCAGGTACAATCATTACGTCATGGTTATACTTGTTCCATAAGTCGATATCTTTTTGGGTAAAATCCTTATGACTTTCCTTTACAAAGGCACCTTTATGAAAATGAAGCACTTCATCAGTTTCATAAATATAAAGCTGCTGGCTTATGTAATAAAACAATGGAGCCGCTATCAATAGAATAAGGATAGCGCAAGTAAGAAAGCTATTGGTTGTTTTATTTAGTAGTTTTTTTTTATTCATTTTCCCATTTATATCCCAAACCGTAAACTGTTTTAATATAGTCGCCGCTTCCTGCCTGGTGGAGTTTCTTTTTCAGGTTTTTGATATGTGCATATATAAAATCATGGTTATCGAGCATATCAGCCATATCACCGGAAAGATGCTCTGCTATAGCAGCTTTTGATAGCACTTTATTCTCATTTCCAATTAAAAAAAGAAGCAAATCTATTTCTTTTTTGGTCAAATCCAACTTGATATCGTTTACCGAAACGGATTTTGAAAGTATATCAATTACGATTTCATTGAAGATTATACTATTGCATCCTTTGAAATTCTTTCGTCTGATAAGAGCCTGCACCCTCACAAGAAGTTCTGAGAGATGAAAAGGTTTCGTGAGATAATCATCCGCTCCAAGATTAAATCCTTCCAGACGTGTTTCGAGTGTTTCTTTAGCAGAAACCACAATGACTCCGTCAGTTTTGTTTTTTCTTTTTAGCTCTCTTAGTATATCAAATCCGTCACCATCAGGCAGCGTCAGATCCAGAAGTATGCAATCATAATCGTAGGAATCAATTTTGTTAAGTGCCAAATTATAGTTTTCGGCAGTTTCGCATTGAATTCCATTGGTTCTAAAATAATTTTTGATGCTTTGAGCAATTTCCAGCTCATCTTCTATAATTAAAATCTTCATGCCGCAAGTTTATATACAAATTTTGTAGAAAAGTTGAATTGGTAATAATTTACGTTTCTTTTCTGGCAAAATCTAAGGTAGTGTTTTTTTAGCTTGTATAATTAGTTTAAACAACGGAGTAATCTTCAGTTTTACTATAGTTGTAAGTTAACTATATGTTAAACTAATACAATGAGCTATTTTTTTATTACAAATTGAAATAATGTTTTAAAAAAAAATCTATTTTCGTGCAAAATTCTAAATTTATTCAAAATTGATCAATTAATTTACATTTTGTTAAAGTGTAGAACAGGAAAAGTAAAATGGGATTAACTAATCTTGCAGCCTACATATTTAATGGATTATTAACTGTTTCTCTATAAGAAAATACCGATTTAAATATGAGAAAAATCATCTTTTTTAAATACTTTTAAGTCTTTCTTTATCGTTTTCTTCTTAGGGCAGAGAAGAGCAATATTTAACCTGGAAGTTATTTGAGAACCTATAGTAAAGTAAAAAAAAATTAACACAAAAAAGATAATGAATACCTATATTATTGCTAATTATTCAAGACTTAAACCTTTTCTTTTTTTTCTGCCTACGCTTTTTCTGGCCGCCATTGTTCTCTTTTTGTATAACCGGAATGCTTTAAATACTGATCAGTATATACAAATTCAAAAGGATAGTTTCTATTTTATTAATCATCATTTTGGACAGTATCCAAGTCTTGAGTATAATCTTACTCAGTTAGGAGATGCTTTTATTTTTTTATCATTTTTAAGTGTTTTAATTATTTATGCTCCTAAATTATGGGAAGCTTTATTGTCAGGCTTACTGTTTTCTCTTTTATTTTCTTGTCCGTTAAAAAATTTATTCTCTGTACCAAGACCGGCAGCAACATTTAATAATGATTCGTTTTTTATTGTGGGCAAGGCATTGTGCGGTCACAATAGTCTGCCGTCGGGACATTCCATTGTAACTTTTACAATACTTACAGTCTTGCTTTATGCTTTTATGCCTAAAAATTTAAAAATGAAAGTTTTATGGTATTTTGCAATTCTAATTATAGGATCGATTCTTGTCTTGACGAGAGTAGGTGTGGGAGCGCATTATCCGTTTGATACTCTTATAGGCGGAATTCTCGGATATATCTCGGGATTATTGGGTATTTTTATAAGCCGAAAATACAGAATCTTCAGTTGGATTAACAATAGAAAATATTATCCAGTATTCATTGTCTTGTTTCTTATTTGCAGTATTTGCCTAATCAATAAAATAATTAATGAAGATTTAGTCATCTTTTATCTAGCATTTATTAGTTTAGCCGTTTCATTATATAAAATTACTACTCTTTCAATTTATGAAATTACTGCCCTCTATGCTAAAAAGTAACTTAAGATTAACTCATTTTGTTTTACTTATGAGTTTTCTGAATTTTGTGTTCTTTCATTTGCCTTTTTTTACCTATGTCTTTGAGCATGTTGATTATAAAAGTCTCAACGGCATTGTTTTGATTGTTAGCCTCGTCATTTTGATGCTGGTTTTAAACGCCTTTGTTTTCTACCTCATATTTTCGCTTTCCCGTTATCTTGGAAAGTTTTTATTGGTTTTATTCTTTATGATTAATGCCGTTGCTGTTTATTTTGTTAATACTTATAGTGTTATAATAGACGAAAGCATGATCGGTAATGTACTCAATACCAATTTTGAAGAGTCTAGTAGTTTTTTCTCTTTTAAACTAATACTGTACCTGGTATTTCTTGGCATTATTCCCAGTATTTATATCATTAAAGTCAATATTATAAATGTTGCATTAAAGAAATTCTTAACCCTTTCTTCTTTAACCTTATTGTTTATTATCGTTTTGGTATTTGCTAATGCAAGCAATTGGCTTTGGATTGATAAGAACTCAAAGCAATTGGGAGGACTTGCAATGCCGTGGTCTTATTCAGTAAATACATCGCTTTTTTATATTCATAAATACAAGAAGAATCAGAAAGAAATTTTATTGCCAAATGCTGTAATAAAGGACAATCAAAAATCGGTTGTTGTTTTAGTAATTGGAGAATCTGCCAGAAGCCAGAATTTTTCGCTTTACGGTTATAAAAAAAATACTAATCCACTGCTTTCTAAGACAAAGAATCTATTTCATTTTAACGCCAATTCCTGTGCGACATATACAACAGCTGGTGTAAAATGTATCTTGGAGCATACCAACTCTGATGATTTATATGAAATCTTACCTAATTACCTTTACAGAAATAATGTAGAGGTTGTCTGGAGAACAACAAACTGGGGAGAACCTCCGGTACATATAGAGAAATATCAAAACAGAGATATTTTAAAGAAGGATTGTAAAGGCGAAGAATGTAATTATGACGAAGTTCTTTTAAGAGGTTTAAAAGAGCAGATTTTATCCAGTAAAAAAGATAAGATATTAATTGTACTGCACACCAGCACAAGTCACGGACCTACTTACAGCAAAAAGTACCCGCCTGCGTTTGAAACTTTTAAACCGGTCTGTAATAGTGTTGAACTCGGAAAATGTTCTCAGGACGAACTCTTTAATGCTTATGATAATACTATTGTCTATACAGATTATATTTTATCAAAGGTAATTGATGACCTAAAGGAGTTAAAAGAGTACAAAAGTGCTATGATCTTTGTCTCAGATCATGGGGAATCCTTAGGAGAAAAGAATTTGTACATGCATGGAGTGCCAATAAGTTTTGCTCCAAAAGAGCAGTATGAGATCCCTTTTATAGTTTGGGTATCGGACAATTCAAGACAACTCAAGGCAAATAAAACCGTATCACAAAACCATGTTTTTCATAGTGTTTTAAATTTTTTAAACATACAAAGTCCTGTTTATAATGAGCAAATGAACATTTTTAAATAGCAGGATAGAGAGAAGTAGATTTTTAATCATTTGCGAAGCCATTTCTATTCTGTCGTGAAAGTTTATAGACATTTTGTGTTCCGATTCACTTTAATCATAAAGCTGGTGAAGTGTTGCTTTTAGCTGATTGAAAAATGGGTGCGTTGAGAAGTTTCTATTTTTAATCAAAACAATATCATTTAGAAGTATCGTACAGATATTTCTATTTGTCTTAACATATATCATTTAATGACAAGCAGATAAGTCTGAGAAATCAGCAACAGCAGTAAAAATGCCTTACAAAGACAGACAGCGCCACAGTAAAAAGTGCGCTGTCTGTTTTTTTTAGTATCTCTCGTTTTACATTCTTTTGGTTTCCTCTTTTAGTGATGTGGCTTTCACTTCTTTATTTTTTCCTGATCCAAAATAGTAGGTTAGTTGCATATAAAAGTTACGTGTTTCCCAACGATTAGTCCAGTCAGTTGACACGTTGTTAATTTTTGTGGTCTCGTTATAGAAGCTCTTTTTTAATAAGTTTGTACATCCTCCTTCTACGATCAGTTTTTTGTCCAACAAGCTTTTTTTACCGGTTAAACTCATGTCATATGTAGCTATTGAAAAGCCACTCGGCGTGGTAGAACGCCCATTGTAGAAACAATTCATAGTTATCTTCCAGTCCTTTTTTAAATCTGCGGTCTGGTAAAAATTAAGATCATAACCGAAACCTGTTCCGCTATATGAAAAGTTTTTTATTTCTGATTTCTCCCCAATCAGATAGCTGTCTAAACTCAGCTGCATTGTCCACCATTCAGCAGGCTGGAAAGGCATGGATGCCGAAAAGCCAAACCTGCTGCCTTTGGCCGCATTGGCATCATAGGTAATATTATAGTTTTGATCACGCTGGTAGTCTATAACCTTGATAAAGCCATCTTTATAAAGGTAGCCGTAAAGGCTAAGATTCAACTTACTCTTGTAGATATAACTCAGTTCAAAACTGTCGTAATATTGCGGTTTTAGTGCTGGATTTCCAATGTTCAGAGTATAAGCGTCTATATATTCGTAATAGGGGTTCAGAGACAGATAATTCGGTCTGCCGATGCGTTTACTATAGCTAAATTTGTACTGGTTGTTTTCCTGCTTGTAACCAAAAGAAAAAGACGGGAATAAATTAGTGTATACTCCTTTATTCTCTTTGGAGTTTATTTGCGATGATGCTACAAAGTTGTAATGCTCTACACGCATTCCTGCCTGCATGTTCCATCGACCAAATTCACCAGACGCCTGTGCATATCCGGAAACGAGTTTTTCATCATATTTAAAGTCATTGACCAATAAACTGTCGGGTATAAACAACAGTTTTGTATTGTTCGTTGTATAACGGTTGTAATAGTCCATTTTTACATAAGAGTACTTGGCACCAGTCTCAAAATTGATTTTCTTTGAAAGCTTATGACGAAAATCAATCTGCAGATTAGCAATAGTGTAAGATGTTTTGTTCTCACCTGCAAGCTTCATAAAAGTACCATCAGCATAATCATTCAGCTGCGCTCCATTTTTCTCCTGACTAAACTGCAAAAAGTTGGCCTGCACATCAAGTTTTGTGGTAAGACTGTCGGAGGTAAAATTATAAAATAAATTACCGGAAACACGTTTCTCCGGAACGATAAAAAACTGACTAAGATCAACCCTGTTCTGCAAAGTGTTACCAAGGTATTCATTCGTATATCCGCTGGTCGTTTCTTTACCGCTTTCGTTGTAATACTGCCATTCGGTGCTTAGAATCTGGTTTTTATTTATCTTTCTTTCTACAGCGAAGTTCAGGCTGGACGATTTAGTGACTGGCAGCCAGGTATTGTATTGGTCTATAATTTTTTCAGTTCCCTCCAGAGTAATATTCTGCTTTATATGTCTGTAATTAACTGATTTTCCATTGTAGTAAGATCCATTAGCAGTAAGTGTCCAAAGAGAGTCGTTATAAAACAATCTTCCTCCTTGTCTGTTTTTAAAATAGTCCCCTTTGTAAGCTGCGGTGTTTATGCTTCCGGACAAACCTGTGGCATTGCTTTTCTTCAGAACAATGTTTACTATACCTGCGGTTCCTGCTGCTTCATACCTTGAAGAGGGTTGTGCTATGATTTCAATTGATTTTAGATCCGAACCCCTCAAGGAGCGTATATATTCGCGCAGAGCATCTCCCGAAAGCAAGCTTTTTCTGCCGTTAATCATAACCTGTATGTCCTTATTACCGTGGTAAACAAGGTTTTCGTCTTTGTCAAGACGCATACCTGGTACTCTGGCTACGGTTTCAAGTCCGTTGTTCCCATTTCCTATACCAGAGGCATCAACATCAAATATTGTTTTTTCTCCCTTTATGGTAATTGCATTTTTACGGGTATCAATAACAACTTCCTTAAGTTGGTTCTGGTCCTGTATCAGCATAATATTCAGGATTTCGGGTAGGCTATGAGCTGTAATTTCTTTGCTGTATTTGATATAGCCAAGGGAAGTTACGGAGAGACTACCTGATTTAAAAGAAGAAGGAAGACGTATAACGTAATTACCTGTTTTATCCGTTTGTGTGATAACTATTTTTTTTTGATTTTCGTCAGTAATGTATACTGAAGCAAGGGGAATTCCGGTGGCGGTGTTTTGATCTTTTACTGTACCTTTAATTGATGTTTGTGCCAGATTAAGCAAGGGGAATAAAAGCGCAGTGGCTATAAACAGTAGTTTTTTCATAGTTGATTTTTGATTGATGATTGATGATTTTTGATTGATTTACACTGCAATGTTACTCTGCCTATTTCTTTCAAAAGCTTACTTAGTACCAATTGCACAGTTTATAAAACAAAAGCTAAGCTGCGTCTTGTTTTCTATTTAGTTGTGTAATCTTAGTAGTTCATCCTGTAATTAATCCTATTAAACCAGTCTGGTTGTCTTTATGATCTAAAAGAATTACTTTAGCCTAATGAGCAGAAAAAAAGAGATACTGTGCCACATTTTATTCTGGTTCTTATTTGTAGGGCTGGACGAGCTGCTAAGAAGTATGAGGGTTTCTAAGGATTTGGACCCCCTATGGGTTATTCTTCATCACATTGGCTTTCTATTGTTACAACTGCTGATTTTTTACCTTAACTATCTTATTATCTGTCCCAGGACGATTCCTTTTAAAAAATGGTATTTCCTAATTCTGGCAGAACTCAGCCTTGTGTTGCTTTTTCCGTTCTTACGTTTTATTTACGAGGAAATCTTCCTCTTTAAAATAACAGGCAACCATAATTACAATATGGAAACGTTGACGCCACTTTATTATATTTGCGATAACTCGTATTATTCCATAAGAGTGCTGTTGTTTAGTCTTGTAGGTTATTTTATGAAATACCTTTGGAATACCAGTGCTCAGATGAACCAGCTGACCTTAGAAAAGAAGCACGCAGAATTACAGGTTTTAAAAAACCAGCTTAGTCCACACTTTTTATTTAATTCCCTGAACGGTTTTTACTCTGATTTGTATGACACAAACCCGGAAGTTGCTGCTGATATAATGAAACTATCGGAAATGCTGCGTTATGTTACTTATGAAAGCAAAAATGATATAGTATCGCTCAAAGACGAAACGATGTTTCTGAAAAATTATATTGATCTGTTTAAAAGACGTTTTGACGGCATGGTGGCAATAGATTTCATACATTCCGATAATTTGGGAAATCACAGAATACCGTCATTAATGCTGATACATTTTCTTGAAAACGCCCTTAAGCACGGTATCAGTGATGATTTTGAAAATCCTATAACCATAAAGCTGAAAATTGAGAACGGAAGGTTTATCTTTACGTCAGAGAATAAGTACCGAATTATTAAAAGCTACGATGAGCACGGTATAGGAAACAAAAACATTAGCCAACGACTGAGTTTAATGTATCCTGACAACCACACTCTTATTGTTTCAAAGGACGATAACTACCACAAAGTAACCCTAAATATGCCATTGAGTTGATGAGTGATTACCTTACTGCCATAATTGTAGATGATGAACCCCCTGCTATACGTTTGCTTCAAAAATATTTTGAGCAACTTCAGGGAATAAAATGTATCGCTACCTGCACGCGGGCTTTAGACGCTCTTGTACTTATAGAAAAACACAAACCTGATGTGGTGTTTCTTGACATACAAATGCCAGATCTTAATGGTATACAACTTTCAGCAATCATTAAGGACAAGGTGAAAATCGTTTTCACTACTGCTTATCCGCAATTCGCAATAGAGGGATTTGAAGTGAATGCGATAGATTATCTGCTCAAACCCATAGCATTTGAACGTTTTATTATGGCTGTGGAAAAAGTACGCAAACAGCAAACAGAACCTATCGCTGCAAATGCAACTGCCCAAACGAACATTGATGATTATTTTTTTGTGAAAACGGATGGCAAAAAACGTTATCAGCGTATTGAAGTCAAAACCATTAATTATTTAGAAAGCATAAAAAATTATGTAGTTCTGCATACGTCATCCGAACAGGTGGTGACCTACAATACCTTAAAATATTTTGAAGAAAACCTGCCCGGCAGCCAGTTTGTAAAAATTCATAAATCATTTATTGCAGCGATCGGTAAGATTGAAAAAACAGACAATAATGAAGTCTGGGTTTCTGGGAAATGCCTTCCAATTGGCGATACGTACAGAAATGATTTTTTTGAGAGGATCGAACAATTCGAAATTTAAAAGTTTTTTTGAGCATTATTTCTAAATAGATATTCTCTCTTTGAATAGTATGAAATATTTGGTTTGAATGCCTTGTTTTTGATTGTTAAGACTCTGTAAATTAAGTAATTAATTTAAAAAGACAACCTCACTGCTTGAAGAATGTAGCTCACAATAAGTACCATAGAGTAGGGAAGGCGTAGTGTAACCATTATGCACGTTGGACAGCAGCAGTTTGCAATTAATCTTTATATTTGAATGATTAAATTAGTAAAATGAGCGAAAAAACGAAACCCTATGCCTTAATAACTGGCGCCAGCAAAGGCATTGGAAAATCTATTGCTTATGAATTAGCCAAACAGGGTTACCCGCTATTGCTTGTGGCAAGAAGTGAGGAGGAACTAAAAAAACTATCTGATGATCTTCAAGTTAAATATGACATCAATGCTTCTATTTTATCAATTGATCTTTCGATAGATGGCGCATCGTTAAAAGTAACCGATTGGATAAAAGGGAATAACTATCGAGTTGGCTTTTTAGTAAACAATGCCGGTTATGGAGTGTGGGGCGATTTTAGCCAGTCTTCTTTAACCGATCAGCTTGGTATGATGCAGCTTAATATGAATGTAGTTGTAGAACTTTCTCATTTATTAGTACCCATACTTTCACAAGAAAAACAAGCCTACATTTTAAATATATCGAGTACTGCCGCATACCAAGCTGTACCTACGCTAGCGGTTTATTCGGCTACAAAGGCTTTTGTTTTATCGTTTACGCGTGCTTTGCGTTTCGAACTTGCCCAAACTTCAATCTCAGTAAGCTGTTTTAGTCCAGGCCCGGTTGATACCGGTTTTGCTGCAAGAGCAGGTTTAAACGCTTTTAGCAAAATGGCTGAGAAGTTTAATATGCAACCTGATGAAGTTGCAAAAATTGCCGTAAAAGCCATGTTCAGTAAAAAATCAGAGGTTATACCGGGTTTTACAAATATCATTTCGGTTTATGCCAACCGTATACTACCAAAGGCTTTTATCGAAAAAACTGCAGCTGGGATTTATAAAATTTAATTTTTTCAAAAAAAAACAGGAAAAAATTCTTTGTAAAAGAGAAATTATATTTATCTTCGTTTTTAATATCTACTAATTCTATAGAGTATGTCTAATAAAAGAAATATGTTTGGTTTTCCGAAAGAACGAATGCAAGTAAACAACATGCGAATGTGTCGCTGTTGTTGTTGCCTTCGCTAATCTTTTAGATAAAATTACAAACACTATTATTTCATTTATTAAATCTATTTATTATGGTATCTTCTTATAAAACTTTTACCCTTACCGAGCAATTAACTGATGAGCAAATTGAATTTTTTAACCAATACGGCTTTATTCATTTCAAAAAATTTATAAATCCGGATACTGTCTCATCCATCATTGATGCTTCGAAACAAGTGGAGCAAAAATGGATTGACGATGACCTTAAAAAAGTAAATGGCGTTCCAATTAAATTCGGAAAAGATTTAGACGGTTCTCCAATTGTACAACGTTTTGCTTTTATCAATCAGCATCATCAAACCTTGAGTGGTCTTTTACTTGATCCAAGATTTAATGGTTTATTACAATTGGCAGGTGATGACGCAAGATTAGGAACTGAAGAAAAAGACGGAATGGTTTTCAATCATTATATCAATGGGCCGGAAAGTAAGTTTACCAAGATGGGCTGGCATACCGATGGTTTGAGAGACATTTTTTACGGTTCAAAATTAAATCCGATGTTAAATGTGGGGATTCATTTAAGTACTTTAAAACCTGAAAACGGTGGTCTTAAAATTATTCCGGGTACACACAAGCAAGGTATTTATCAAATGCTTTTCCGAAAAAAATACTTTTTAGATCATAACGCCGATCCAGAAGAGATATCTATCAATCCCGAAGCTGGAGATTTAACCATTCACGATGGCCGTTTGTGGCACAGAGTTGCTGAGTCTTCTATCCGTGGGGAAGAAAGTAGGAGGAGAGTTATCTATATTCCTATTATAGCTGGAAAATACGCTCCTAAAAACGAGAACAGTCCAACGGTTTTCTATCAACGTTTTGCCGGTATTGTTAAATAGTATGCTGTTTATTATCGCATTTAGTTATCTGGTTAGATCAGGTAAGCTAAAAAGAACGACCGAGTTTTTTAAAAATACGCAAAGAAAAATAAAACTAAAAACTATAAAACTAGAATTAGTTGTACTATCTGGCTTAAAAATATTGCGCTATTAATGGAAAAAGAAAGAGAGATTGAAGGTTATACTGCAATTGCACAAAGAACATTTTCAGACCGTAAGCGAACAAATATTTTAAAAAGAGCAGAACAGTTAACGATTGTATTTTTCCTTCCAAAAGTACCCGGATTCATTTCGCCGAACGTACTTACTTTAATTGGTACACTAGGTTCGGGATTGATTTTTTTAGCCTTTGTTTTAGGTACTTATGTAACAAATTGGTATTTGCTTTTGGGAATTATCGGATTGGTCATAAATTGGTTAGGCGATTCTTTAGATGGAAGATTGGCTTATTACAGAAATATTCCGCGTCGTTGGTATGGTTTTGCACTTGATATTATTGCCGATTGGATTGGTATTGTACTTATAGGCTTTGGCTACTACATTTATGCTAAAAATGGTACACAGATAGTAGCCTTCGCTTTTGTCGCATTGTATGGCTGGTCGATCATCATCAGTCAGTTACGCTATAAAATTACAAATGAATATAGTATAGATTCTGGCTTTGTTGGCCCAACAGAACTTAGATTTATTATTGCTTTGATTTTAATTGCAGAAGTTTTGTTTGATGGATCAATTACCTATTTAGCAGGCTTAATCACTATTATATTGTTTACAATCAACACTAGTGACAGTTTAAAGCTTCTAAAGTTAGGCGATTTAAAAGACAAAAACCAGAACTGATATGTTCAGGAAAAAAACCATTTTCACTTTTCTTCGAGCACAAGTTGCAGCATTTATAGGTGGTATGACCGATTATGGCTTAATGATTTTATTAACAGAAATATTTAAACTGCATTTTACCTTTTCTATTCTAATCTCCGGAACGGTTGGTGCCATTATCAATTTCAGCATCAATAGATTTTGGGTATTTAAAAATCAGTCGGGTTATAGCAGTCGCATCAACAGTCAGCTTTTTAAATTTGCGTTGGTTGTACTGGGAAGTATTTCTTTAAAATCATTTGGTACGCTTATTTTGCAAAAAGCGTTTCAAATCGATTATAGAATCGGAAGATTAATCACGGATAGTTTTGTTTCTTATGGATTTAACTATCCACTGATTAAATATTGGGTTTTTAAGGCAAAGAAAGAAGAGACTATAATCGAATCCAATTAATACATAAATAACCAATCGTGTTTTTTATTCAACACATAGAAACATAGATTTTATGTGTAATAGAAGAAGACAAAAAGAAACTAGTTTCTAACACATATCCAACTATGTTTCTTTAAACAAGTGAAACGTCTTTTTTAAGCCTCCAAATCTATGTATCTATGTGTTAAAACGATTTTAACCAACGGGTTATGTAAAAAAAATATGTTATGAATAAACTATCATTTAAATACTTTACAAAATCACTAATCGTTATAACGATCTTAGTGACTATGATTTCTGGAAATCTATTGGCACAATCCAAGAATCCATCGCCATTAAATTTTCCAACGCCTAAAAATATAGATAATATGCTATTTTATATTCAGCGTGATCCCAATACAAACACGGCAATTTACGCCATAAACTATCAGGAGAATGGAAAAATAGACAAAAATAATCCTGTAAAAGCGTATTGGATTCGATATGCTGAGAAAGGCGAAAAAAAGGATTTTAATTATATGCAACGCAAATTCGCATACGGAATAGAAAGTAAAACTCTGAATAACGAGGAGTTTGAGCTTCAATTTGTATCATATAAAAAGTTACCCCTAACTTTGAAAAAGATAGATTCAGATCAAAAATATCATGCTTTTGTAAGTGTAAATCAGAAAAGAATACAGGTAGAAAAAATATTTGTGCGTATTGAGGGAGGTTCTTTTTTGCTGCCCAATGTAAAGTATGCCGAAGTTACCGGAATTGATGTTTCCTCCAATAAAACAATTACGGAGAGAATGTTATTGAAATGAGGTATCCTCATTCTCCGAAGTGTTCTCATGAAAAGCAACGCAAATGTCTCCGACTTTGCGCCTTTTTGTTCCGTTACTCTTTATAAAAAACTCGAACTGACGTTTGTAATAATTACACTCAAAGAGTTCAATTAAACTTTTTCAATTAGTCTGTGATCAGTTTGAATTTTACGGGTTGAAAAAAGATATTTGAATTTTTCTCAAAATAAATTCCATTTTCTTTTTTATCTAATTTTACTTTGTAATTATGAATTATGGTAGTTTGTGCAATCATATTTACGTGGTAAGTATCTCCAATTTTATTTGCTTTGGATATATCCTGAACAATACCATTAATCACAACTGATTTAGGAGCAACAGCAGTGTCATTTAATTTAAAACTAACTATATATCCTTTTTCACTATTACTGCTATAACTTTTATACGTTTGATTTTTAATATCTAAAAGTTGCCCGGAACAGGAAAAAAGAAAAAAAAGTCCAAAATAAAATAATAAAAAGAAGGTTTTAGGAATACTATTTTTCATACTTTTAGCGTTTTACAAGCACAAATCTAACTTAAATTAAACGATTGAAAAAATAATGAAATTAAAATATATTGCTAAGACATTACTTGTAGGATTAGTTTTTACAGCTTGCAGCAAGGATTCTGATTCTGACACTAAAGAAGCTACAACAACCAAACCAGATGAGATTAACAATTTTGTTTGGAAAGCTATGAATTCTTGGTACTACTGGCAGCCCAACGTTGCCAATTTGTCTGACAGCAAAATCACTTCTGCCGAAGTATATAACAATTTAATCAACGGAAAAACTCCTGATGCGCTTTTTTATTCACTCCTATATCAAAGAGGAACTGTCGATAGATTTTCCTGGATTGAAAACAGTAATGAGATAGTACGTGTTTCAAAAATTGCAGAAGTCGAAAAAAAAGGTGGTTTTAATTACGCAATCTACCCTAAAGACGCATCTAATACAAATATGGTAGCCTTAATTAACTACATCGTACCTAATTCATCAGCAGCTTTGGCAGGATTGAAAAGAGGCGACGTTATTACAAAAATAAATGGAAGCCAGCTTACTTCAAGTAATTATGATCAACTAGAAAACGCACAATTCACAATTACTTTGGCAGCAAGCGTGCAATTTTCAAGCGGTAGTTTAGTAACCACAGATAAAGCAGGAACTGTGACTGTATCAAAATCCGAAATTGATGAAAACCCAGTTGCTTATTACGAAAAGAAAGTATATGGAGCGAAGAATATTGGTTATCTGGTTTTTAATGCTTTCAAATCCGATTATAATGATGAACTCAATTTGGCTTTCTCTAAAATGAAATCGGATGGAATTAACGAATTGGTTTTAGATTTAAGATACAATGGAGGCGGTTCATTAGAAACGGCAGTAGCTCTGGCTCAAATGATTAATGGCGGTTTTACCAATAAACCATATATTTATTTAGACTTCAATAATAAACACAATAATGAAGACGGCTATGAAAATCTTTCCGAAAAAGTAAATATTTTTAACTTGGTTGGTAACGAACCAACTTTTCAGAGACAAGAAAGTATAAACAGCCTTGCTTTGACAAAAATATATGTGCTGGTAAGTTTCCAAACCGCTTCTGCCAGCGAGCTTACGATACAGTGTTTAAAAAAATACATTAACGTAATCACAATAGGCGAAGAAACCGTTGGTAAATTTGTTGGCTCAAACACATTATACGATTCTCCTGCTAATGATTATACGTCCTATGCCAATCGAAGTACTAAACACAAATGGCAATTGCAACCCATTACTTTTTCATATTACAATAAAGACAAAGACCCAAATCCAGCCAAAATTATACCTGATTACCCAATCAATCCTTATAGTACTTTCTTAAATCTGGTTGAATTTGGAAACGTAAAAGACCCTTATTTGAATAAAGCTCTCGAATTAATTACGGGCCAAATTATGAGAACTACAGCAAAAACCGCTAATCCTTCTTTTCCATTAAAAATTGACAATCTTGCGGCATTCAACCCTACAAATACTGCCAAAGGTTTATATATAGAGGATTTAGAAAGGTTGAAAAAACAATAAATAACAACGAAACTAAATTTAGAAATTAAAATCACCCATTTTAACTAAGATTATTTCAATTTAGATAAAATTCGTATTTAAAGTATAAATTAGCTCTTTTAATCTCAATAAAAGAGCTTTTTTTATAGGCATAAATCATTTTTTCGCCTCCTCATTCTCCGAAGTGTTCTCATGAAAAGCCGCGCAAATGTCTCTGACTTTGTCTTATAAATTTGCAGCTTTTTTAGGTTTTAATTGTAACTTTTTTAACAAGGACCAAAAAACAAAAGAATAGTTTTACAATTATAAAACCAACACATTTATGATGAGAAAACTACATTCAGAATTACATTTCGCTAACTACAAAAACAATTTAACAACATTTATTTTTAGCATCATTATTTCAATAATTTCTATTGTTAATGCTGAGGCGCAAAATAAGGCGGCAGCAATAGACAATTTAATGAAACATTGCTCTGCAAACGGAATTTTTAACGGCACAATTTTAGTTTCTGAAGATGGAAAAGTAATTTATAAAAAAGCTTTTGGTTATTTAAATAATGAGACGAAACAAAAATTAACTACTAAATCAGTTTTTGGCCTTGCTTCTGTTTCTAAACAATTTACAGCGATGGGAATTATGATTTTGCAAGAACGTAATAAACTTTCTTATAGTGATAAACTCATAAAGTATTTTCCTGAACTTCCTGACTACGCAAAAGATATTACAGTAAGAAATTTGCTAAATCATACATCAGGTTTACCTCAATATTATGAATATACTGATAAGGATAATTTACATAATTCTGAAATTCTGAAGATATTAATAAATCGAAATCAGCTGGATTTTAAAACAGGAGAACAATATGTATACAACAATGGAGGTTACGTATTGCTTGCATTAATTATAGAAAAAATTTCGAATCAGCCTTTCGAAGCATTTTTGAAAGAGAACATATTTGATCCGTTAGAGATGAAAAATACACTTGTTTGCAGTGATTCCTTATTTAGAATAAGAAATAGAGCAATTGGATATACAAGAATTGGTGAAACAGATGATTTCAGAATTTCTCATACAGGTTCTACAAGTATGATTTCAAATGTAGATGATTTGTTTTTATGGGAACAATCCTTATACGGTCAAAAACTTGTATCAAATAAAACAATGGATGAAGCTTTTATGAGTGTTTTTTTGAATAATGGTTCTATATCAAATTATGGATTTGGGTGGAAAATTAAGAATCATAAACAGGATAAAACAGTAGAACACTCAGGAAGTGATTTTGGATATCGGACGTTTATAAAAAGAAATTTAACTAAAAACAATTCTTATATTCTCCTTACCAATAATGGTGATGCAGTAGCACTTAATGAGATAAATGGAGCAATTGATAATATTTTGGAGGTAAATGCTTATGAACTTCCTAAGATTCCTGTTTTTTCTAAATTAAAAGAATCTTTAAAGAATAATTCTACAGATACTGCAATAGAAATTACCCGGCAGGCAATAAAAAAAACACCAGATCTATTTGCTTTTGATGATGATGCAATCAATGAATTGGGCTATAAATATCTAGTTGAGAAGAAAACAAATGATGCATTATCTATATTTAAATTCAATGCAGAATTAAATCCGAACTCTTCAAATGTTTATGATAGTTTAGGTGAGGTTTATCTAGTTGTAAACGATACCGTAAATGCCGCAGAAAACTATAAAAAATCAATTAAACTTGATTCAAATAATGCTAATGCAATTACAGTACTTACCAAATTAGGAATTTCTTCTGCCGAACTAGTTGCAAAGGTAATAGTTCCATCTGAAGTGCTTAGATCTTATGGAGGCAAATATCAGTTGAATAATAATTATTTTTTTACTGTTACTTCAGATGATAAACAGCTATTTATTCAAGGAACTGGAGAAGCAATAACAACCGTATTTCCTATGTCACAAAACAGGTTTTATAGTAAAATAATAAGCGCGCAATTCACATTTAATACAGATCAAAACGGAAAAATTGCAAGCCTTACAATAAATATGGGAAGTGATATAATTGCTAAAAAGATAGAATAAAACAGAATTTAAGACCCCGCTCTCCGAAGAGTTCCTATGAAAATCTGCGTGAATACCCCTAGTTCTCCGAAGTGTTCTCATGAAAAGCTGCGCAAATGTCTCTGACTTTGCGTTTTTTTTGTTCTTTAGGAATTATGAACGCGATAAAAGTCTCCTGACTTTTTACGTTTAGCTCTTATTTATTGTCGTGGATTTTTTTTGCATTCAAGAAAAGTGTTTTAAGAAAGTTATTTTTAAAGTCAGAGACTTTATGAAGTTTCTGTTTTTCAATTATATTTGTTTAAAATGGCGCAAAGTCAGAGACATTTGCGCAGCGTAAAGAAGAGCATTCAGCTCTTCATTTAAGAAATCATTTTATTACAGCTGATTTTATAATTAGCGTTCTCTTTCGGTATAAATATTTGTAGTATTTAAAAAAGGGCTGAAAGCCCAAAAGCATAAAAATAGTGCAACGCACTATAAATTAAGATAATGAATCATAATGCCCTGAAGGGGCATAAGCAGTTATAAACAAAGCATAATATCATGATTAAAAGTTGCTAACTTTCGGAAATGTCATATAATAAGATATGTGCTTTTTGGGTTGTGCTTTCGCCCTTACAGGACTTAAAGAAGTGCTCACCAGTATCTATGGCACTTCGTACCATCTTACTGCTAAAGCTCTTTCAGAGCAACAGATTCCAAATACTTCTCCCTTTTAGGGTAAGCTGTAAATTATTATTTTTACAATTAAGAAATTTTAGGAAAAAGTAAATCTTTAAAAGATTGCAAAAGGCTGCCACTATCATTCCTAAAGTCCTTTACGGTAAAGAGAATACTGTTTTTATCACTCCACAACTTTTAAACCTGATTCTTTTTAGATTGACTAATACTTATGCCCAATTTTTTAAATCCACAAGTTTACGTATTGATCCTAGATGGCTCAAATAGTAATAATTATACAAAAAAAAAATCCCACTTCGTAAGAAATGGGGTTTTTTGTGACGGTTACTTCACAATTTACAAATCATTTTATGAACGATTTAAAGAAATTAGCTTACTTTCAAGTGAATTTGTAAGATTATTACTTTAAATGTTTATCGATTGGCGGTTTGTATGTATCGTAAGGGTTGTTTGTTAAAAAACGTTAATTTGCCGAAAAAACTATTAAATCAATAATGATTTGTGTTTAAATATTTTAAACATAAATAATCAAATTGGCCAATGTAAAGTTAAAAAAAAAAATAAACTTATTTGCATCATAATTTGGTGATGATTATTGATGATCAGAATATTACCTTTTGATAGTTAGTTGGGATATGCTCCAAAAGTTAGATCATGGATTCTAAAGTTATATAACACCACAAATTTGCATGCGGGAACTCAAAAATAAAATAAAATGTAAACATTTATTTTAAGCAATTATCTTTTTAATTCGATCCATTTTTTTAGAAAATCATTAGTCTCGTGAATATAATCCAAAGCGTCCTGTTTGGTAATCAAGGGACCGGGGTGTGCTGCCCCATTTCTTTTGACACGTAAATTTTCAATTAGTTCAATTTTTAAGTGAAGTGGTGAATTAAACACGACAGCCAATATTTGCTCAACTTCTGTATTAAGCTGCCCTTCTCTAGGAGAATTAATGGGGATAATAGACTTAAATCTTTCTAGAACTTTCTGCATATCATTGATCGTCCATCTTCTCGAGTTATTTATTCTTGTAAATAAATCACATAGCTCATTTTCGATCGATCGTCCATATTGAACGATTACAGAAGAAAAATCATCGTGGTCATTGATATTATGATGAAGGTATTGACCAGTAGTTAAATATCGAACAGTGTCTGGCAGTAATTTTGAAGAATCAACAAAAATTGTATCAACCAAGTTTTGATAAACGCTTAGGTTCGCTTTCTTTGTATAGTTGTCTATCTCCGTCTGCAGATCTGTTATTAGAGAAATACTATCTGCTTTTTCTAATTTCAAGGATTGAAAATCTCTAAAGAAATTATCTCTTTGAACATTCAAGAGGCTTAATTCTAATTTGTCAGCTTCATCAAAAAAACCGCCGTCAAAAACCTTGTACTTTATTGAGCCATCTTTCTTAATGAAAATTGTTTCCAGTTGCTTTCTATTTACTTTAACTTTTTCTGCTGCTCGAAGGTAAAATATTTTAACGGCCTTGCTCTTTAATTTATTTTTAGCAGTAAGAGTCTGAAATTTTCTAATTAGATATTCACTGTGAGTTTCAATTACAAATTGGATATTATAAGATTTATTTGCCTTAACAAATAGTTTTGCAAGCAGTGATTGCCATTTAGGATGTAGGTTAGTTTCTGGCTCTTCAATAATTAGCATACTGGGAAGATAATAGACTTCCTGGTCCAAATCACCTTCTTGGGACTGAACCTCTCTTTTCTTTTTATTTTTGACTGCCAGCACGCTAATCTGCATTAAAATTAGAATAAGCTGTTTTATACCATATCCAAAGTCAACTAATTCACGGTCGTGACCTTGCAGGGTTTTTATTGAAAGTTTTATAAACTGATATTTTCGTTCGTAATCTACCTGAATTTCAGTACCGATACCGAAGGCTTCTAAATATTTTTTAATGAATTTAGTATCAATTTCTTGTAAATTAGTATGATAGTCTTTTACCAGATTAGTGAAAGGTGAGTTGATGGTAGCACTATAAACTCTTGAATTTTCCTCTTTTACGGTAGATAAAAAATGTATATTTCCTATACGCTTTATTAGCTCCCTGTAGCTGCTTTCAAAACTTTCGGAAATAACGAAATATGAACGTCCCGATTCCAGCGTATTTTGCCACTTAAACTGCTGATTTAGTATTTTTATCGAAAAGAAATAAAGCAGCTGTTCAATTTTTGGATCTTCTTCGAAATCCACTTCCGTACGCAGGTCATCTTCCCTAAGAGGTTCATTACCTTGCGTTAAGCCCCCTTGCGCAACATCAGTTTCAAGGAACTGTAACACGGCATCAACTGGTATATCAGGTTTGAATGATTTTAGAAGCAATGAGGGAATAAGAGAAGTTTTTTCAGATCTACTGTCCACGTAATCTATGTCAATCAGTTTACCTTCTTTCTTCCTTTCAAGATATTGCTTATAAAATTCTAATATATATTCTAATGATGATCTTAATTTGTCCAAATTAATACTCCAGTCTATAAATCCTTCTAAAGGACTATAAGTCGGTGGAGCGGCTATTAGCTTATACCATTCGGTGTGGGCTGAACTGCTTCTTTTTTGTTCATATTCTTGGGATTCAATTTCGAATTCCTTCTGGTCAGATTTTTTTTCGGTTTCACTTGCTTTTCTGTACGAGAATGAAAAAAGAAAATTATTGTCTTTTTTGTCGTTAATAGTGATTTTTCGAAGATTTCCCTTGTAGCTGTCTTTTGTTGAAATATTATATTCTAACGTTGCATAAAATGTAGTTAATCCCAGAAATGTAAAAGGTAGGGTCACTTCAATATTTTTATTTTGTGCGTTAAATAACACATTGTCAAAATCTCCCAATAGGTGTTCCTGTTCGGTTAAATCCAGATCAAAAGGAATCTTTGTGCTTTTGATACTATTTTTAATCATCTGAAGCGACTTAATTATGGAGCTTTTACCTGTATTGTTGCTGCCGGTAACTAGATTAATAGCGGAAAGTTCTAACAAAATTCCTTCTTGGTCATTAAAGGTTCTAAAATTTTTCAAACCAATAAAATCGATTGTCTTCATAAAAAATAATGTAAAAGTTGTGCCGTCTAGGCATGAGTATGTATTTTAATCCGTTGTATTAATATTTAGATTTTCGAAATTTTTGTTATGGGGGTTTTTGATTTTTTCACAAGTAAAATTAGTCTGCAGATCAGAAACCATCATCGGGATACTGAATGAAACCAATATGTTCAAGACACGCATTCAAATTATTTATTATATTGGATAGCCTTTCATTTATTTTCAAAAAAACAAACTCATTTAGTCCCTGCATGTCTAAAAATGCATCATTTTTGAAAATGAACATTACATTTTCAAATTCGTATTGGAAATCATTGCCTTTGTAGTACCCTGCGGAATGTGAAACACAGTTTCTCAGCTTTGAGCAGAATTCGATAAAAGCAAGATCTGATTTTATATCAGCAGGGTAGCAATTTGTCTTGAGCTTAGATAGATATCTAAATTTTCGAGACAGCGGTATAAAGGTGTTTTTTTTGAGTTCGTTTAAAAGTAGATCTTTATTTTCGTCAGGCAGATCTTTGGTTATTTTGATAATTCTCGAATTTAAGTCAACTACAATTTTGCCCATTTCATCGTCTGAAATAATCTCTTCAAAACAAAAAGAAATTGTGGTTTCAAAATTTGTAAAAGTGTCGATGAACAGTCTTCTGTTCAGGTCATTATGATATCCGTTAGCCAGCAAAGGATGATCCGCTATTTCGTATACCCTCAGTATGTGAGGCTGCAAAGGTGCTATGGACTGATCAAATTTAATGCTTCCATTTTTTATTTCCTGAGCAATTCTAAAAAATACTTTTCCAGCATAAAATTCATTTATTATTGAATACAGGTTTTCAAAATAAGCTAATCGAGCGTCGTTCTTTTTAAAGTGAGATTTATGGATTATAGATTTAATTTTCAGTGTAAGATCGTAGAGTTTATTTAGATTTTCCATGTGGCTTTTATTTTACGGTTTTTAATTATGATCCAAAATTCGCAAACTACTGCGCAGTTATTCTGCGCAGATCAAAACTGAACGTAATTTTTTTTGCTGAAAATTTAAAGTTCTTCTGCAGAAACCCTCAAAAGAAAACAATATTTACTGTTCGCCCCAGTGGTTCTGCATTATGTCCCGGAACATTTCATCTCTTTCATGCTGAAAAGGATTAAACATTTTTTTCTTGACCAGAAGATTTGCCTCAATAATGGACTCCTCTTCCAAATCTAATGAGAATCCGCGGAATGTATAAGTATCCTTTATCTGCGGTCCCATGGGTTCCTGTTCTATGGAATATTGCGCTATCCCGTATGTCTCGAATGTGTGGGGATAAAATTTAGCTGCCTGTATATTTCCTCCCACTGTGTTATATTGGCCGTCCTGGATTATTGTCCGTATAATGTGGAAATGGGTAAAAGTATCGTCAATATTTCCGCTGAGAGCTTGCGCAGCATCAATCGCCCGTGAATCTCCAATATAGTATGGATTGGCCTTTTCAAAATCGATCGGGTTCATTGCAAAATTGAGCTGAATCTCTCCAGCAGGCTGTTCGGCTTTAAATTCATAAAGACCAAATTCAGCTGTAACTGGACAATATCCACCTATTAGTACAGTTGAGATGCCAAAATTCCTATGTATTGCAATCAATTGGGTGGATACCTGCTTATAGATGGAAAATGCGATTTTAATCAGGGCTTCGAGTGAGAAATCGGAAACTTGGGCGCTGGCCTGTATATTCGATAGTACTTCTTCAAATGTGTCGGCGATGGTTGACCCGTTTAAATAGCTTCCGCAGAAACACATTCCAAATGTGGTCTGATGTATCAGTGGTGTCTGGACGGTTCTGCCTTCGGGATTTGGACCGAAAATTTTTACATCTATCTTAAAAATCTTTGAGGCTTCATCTGTTACTATTCCTCCATTATTTGATAATCTAGAATCCGATACCAGAAATATTTCCCGTTCCTTTATCCATGCAATGCAGAGCGTCATAAATTATTATTTTAGTTTTTTTGAAATGTATTTATATGGGTCTGTAACAGCAAAATGCATGGCTTAGCGATGTAAGCCAAGTATCTCAAGTTCTCCTTCAAACAATATTTCGCTTTCCTTGCAATAATCTTTATCAAACGGCACTTCACTCCAGTACATTCTGGCAAGTTCTTCAATTTCAGAAATTGGTAGGGAGTCTGTTCGAATTAGTGATGCATTTGCATGATGCACAAAACCTGTTGCAGAGACTCGGTATATTTCTGTTTCGCAGTCGCTGCCGAGAATATTTTGCCATTTTCCTATTTCATCTTCATTACATAACCATATACCGTGCATTCTCGAGGGTAGGCTGGAAAAATGTTCTGCCCGTATTTCCTCAAAAATCATTTCATTTAGGTGTTTTATATAATACCCCAAATAATTGGCTAACTTGGTATTTACTTGTAATGAAACCGTTACATTATCTCTAAGAAGCTGATTTTGTAAGGCTAGGTCCGGCTGTTTATCTATAATATTTATCAATTCATTGGACTTTTCTACTAAATCACGAATAATTGAAAAGTCTTTACGGAAGTCACCTTTAAAAATTTCGGAACTGATTTCCTTTAAGTTTTCAGTAAAGAAATTATATTTTGTTTTGTCAAATGAAAGAGTAGTTCCTACAGCCCAAGTATCATTTTTAACTTTTTTATGTATGTGATAAAAGATTTTCTTATCGACGTTCATTGTACAAAGTAATTTTAAGTCTGTTAAAAGACAAGTTATCGTACGAATATAACAATTATTTCATCGTAGCTCTTTATCATCTCAAAATCAAATTGTTTTATTTCATAAGCAATTATAATATCGAAAATAAGGACGTATTATTCTAAGGTTCCTGTAATACCCGAGACATTTACGCTCAATCAATTGCAAGGCACTCCATCATTCATTATTTTCGATGATCACTACAATATCTTAGGATCATATTTCGGTCATCAAAATGTTGATATTTTAAAAAATAAATTAGATAATTTACTATCTTTCGATATGTAGCAGTATTGATGGGTTCCGAGTTCTATTTCCAAAATATTAAAGTAAGCTGGAGTTACGAAGGAAAAGAATTAAGAGTAAAAATACTTATATAGTGTTTTTTTATCTTAAAGATATGTACCCTTGTATTAATACAATTTTGTTAGTACTGTCTTTTTATTGTCCAGACTCCTCAATTTGTGAAAAAAAATTAATGTGAATGTTCTTCAAATTGTTTTTTTAATTCTTTGTATTTTTCTTCTAAGTCATCTACCGTCGAATTGTAATTCTTTACATAATTATTTAAATTGGAAAAAGTTTTCACAATATCTTTTCTGTACGCATCAGATCTAAATCCTTTGTCTAAGTCGTATGAATATTTTAGCGTTATAATGTTATTCAATTTCTCCATTGATTTTAAAAATGAATTAAATGAATTTTTTAATGTTTTGTCTTCAAAAGTACTTTGATAGAAATATAAATTTTGATTTAAATTATTTATTTTTTTAAATAGATTATGGTTAATTTGATTTGAAATAATTTCCTGACTTTTTATGTTCCAGGAATTCGAAGGCAATTCCGTGTTTTCAAGAAATTTTAAAATATGATGAATCCTGTTGTTATTGGTTTTTTTATTATATTTTATATTTAGTCTTTTTTGCAATAATTTATAATTACCTTTTAAATAATTTTGAATTAAAAGTTTTGAGTTGCTGTATGTATCCTTATAAGGCTGCAAAGCGATAACGAGTTCTTCAATGCTATTATCCTCAATTTCATAATTTGAAATCCATGAAGCAAAAACTGGAGAATATGGATTTCTTACATCCTGAATAATTCTTAAGGCTTTGTCACTGCTAAATCTGCATGAAAATAATGGGTTTCCATCTTTAATTTCAGTACCATTTCCGAAGCTATTGGATACCCAATCTTCGATGCAATGATTACTTAAATCAATGATGTTTTTTTTCCAGTAATCTTTATTACGTTCGTAATTAATGTCAGAAGACATAAAATACTTAAATTCTTCGCTGTATTTACTGTTCTCCATCTTTTTTCTCAGGTGCTAAAATAAACGCGATTCCTTTTCTTACTTCAAGGTCAACTCTCTCCTTATGATTTTTAGGGAAAGATTTAATAAATGGTTTTTGCATATTGTTAACATTGATTCCATTGTTTTTGGAAGCATCATCAATACATTTTCTGCATTGCTTAAATGCTAAAACTCGCAATAAGCTTTCCTTTCTTGGGATTTTTTTTTGTAAGTTATCCAATAGTTTTACTCCATCTGTATGTAATAGAGCTATATCTTGTGACCAAGGCTCTGATTCCTCTAAAGATTGTCCTTGTGCTTGAAATCGTCCTCTATGATTCATCTATTTTTTGGCTGCATAAATGTTTTTTCTGTTGTTAGTAATTTCAATATTCATTCACTTTGATTACTAATCTTTATAGCTAAGATAAAATTAATTTAGAATATATAACTAAATAGGGAATACTATTTTTAAAGCCCGCCTATGTTAGATTCAGGAGCTTCTGAAATTGTTTTTTTATTTAATCTGATGCAGCTTTCATAAAGAAGATAATTAATAGTATTGCAGTAATGAATCCTAAGGGAAAGCAAATTATTATAACATATCATTTGGACTGTTGTTTTTTGATTTGCTTACCATTCCAGTAAACTCTGAGTCGAATAATTCAGGTGTCATTATGGAGGCCATTACAGAATATGGATACTGGTCTTTGTCGATGTTTATTCCTATCAGAAGCATTCCTTTGACATCTGCTTTTTCTTCATTGCTCAAGATATCCTGAATTATTCCATTTCGTTGGTCAAGCTGTTCATTTTTATATGGATAGCCAATTAGGACATATCTTCTCTGAGGAGTATTGTTATTAAATTCGATGTAATTATGCGGATCTGTGGTTTGCCCTTTTTTTATCCTGTCAATTAATTCTTTTATCATAATTTCAAATTGCTGCTGTTCTTCATATCCTATATTTAAAAGCAGAAAGGAATTCTCGAGCCACATTTGCTTTTTTGATGATTCTAATCGTGCAAGTATATCTGTCCACCATGGAGTGAGTTTTAAGGAGGGCCTCTCAATTATTTCTCCTTCGGATTTCCCTATGATGTAAGGATCGAGCTCTTTTGATTTGAGGGTGATTTCATAAAAGTTTTTTTCTTCGTATTCTGCCGTACCCAGAGTAAAGCCTGAATCAATATACCACGCAAGAAGATCAATTTCATCACCCATATAATCTATATGGGCTTCTATTTCTCTTCGCCGCTGGAGATAATGTATTTTTTGAGGTGCGGCAGGCAACAGGTCAAAAACAATTTGAAGATCCGTAAGGCTCATTGAGGGGGCAAGCTCTGTTATTTCTTTGTCAAGTATTCCCGCTTCAATCAACATTTTCAGGTTTGCACTCAGCCCTCCTAAATGTGAAAGCGTTACCCCTAATGGAATGAAAAATTTAAGATTTTGTGTGTCTATTATGTTATTTTTTCCTTTTTTTGTTTTAAACGATAGTCTGCCTGGATTTATTTTTAGGTATTTTATAAATCGAAGTGCCTGTTCTGAAGGCTCATCGATAAGTTCCTTTAATGTCTTAGTGAGTCTTTCCGAAGCACCCCGTTTGGCAGGCGGGCTGACTGATCCTGATTTTGCTTCAATTACAATAGCAAAGGATTCAATAACAATTATAATATCATTTTCATATAATTTATTATTTTCTCCCGGCCACATGCTTCCAGCATAAACAGCGGCTTGGGGAAATGCTTCCCTGCAAAGCTGTTCGAGCTGCTGCTCCAGATAACCCGCCCTGTATTTATTGTACTTAAAATTCAGTTTAGGGTCTTCAACAATCAGAGCTTCCAGCATAGGTATGCTTAAATGTGTCATTACTGTCCACAGTGAACTGAAATAACGATTATCCTCGCACTTAATAAAAGGTTTGGTATTTACGGGATTATCGAGTAAGAAATATGTCGTTTCACTGCCCTGAAGCTCATTGAATTCCATGCTCCATTTATCGAATACGCTGGATATATTCTCGGGAGTCAGCCGGTTATTGGAGAGTTCTGAAAGTTGTTTGGCATCAAAAGTAAACAATTCATTTAACTGAAGGTCTGAATGCATCATCAGCATCATTCTGAGACTTTCCATGTCCCTGAACATTTTGCCAAATTTCTCCTTGTGTTCTGCAGTTGTTTTATCGACATGATCAAAAATATCCTCATACTGCTGCAGGATTGAAACAGCATCACTTTTTAACATGAATGTACGCAATTTGGCCAAATGCTTGTTTATCCTGATCTCTACTTCCCCGGTCATGGCATAAAGCAGTTCCAAAAGCACTTCAGGTTCAAAATCATATAGCTGCTTAAAGGGAATTGATATCCCCAGTGCCAGATCTCTGGTGATCTGCTGCATCTGATGTTCGTAGGCCCAGTTACGGACAACCATGGTCTGGATCATCATCTGCATCCTAACCTGGTAAGCAATCAATTCTTCTGATGTCTTGATATGTTCTGGAAAATTGAAAAACTTTTTGTTATTAAGAAGACCAATTTCCTTAATGCTGTTTTTAAAAACTTCAGCCTGGTCATTTAGCGGTTTAGCAGAATGCATGTAGGGAATCGTAAGGGCGAAGGCCTGTAAAAGTTCCATGTAGTAAGGGAAAAATTCTAAAGTTCCTGTTTCTGCTTCTTCATCAAGATCCTTGGGATTGGTCATAAAATAAAACATACAGAAAGATAGGATATATAATTGATTATATTCTTTATACCAATGTACTATTTCATTGTATTTTTCATCAAAGAGAATTTGAGATTCCTTGCCCAATTCTCTCATTTTATTAATCTTTTGTTCCGTGCTTAATTCAGTATCATGCTCGATTTCATAAGCATAAAAATTCATTTTGACAGTTCGTCTCATATTGGAGAAAGGATATTAAGTATAGATGTCTTTGTTCTTTTTTGGCGATTATTCAACGATAAGTTTTATGGATTTGTTTGCTTTCAGCACTTTGTCAAATTTAGATATTAGATCCTGATTTTGATTTAGCCTGAATTCTATATCGTCGCGGTTCCACCAGTCAATCCAAAATTTTGATTTAATTTTTCCAGCGTTTCGGTCAGCGGATACGTTATCTGCGTGCTCACTGCAAGGAAAAAACCGTCAGCATCATGATGCTCTATAGTATCCCTGATGTCCTGCACTTTGCTTTTTCCGACCGATGCATTGCCTGCTTTGCACTGGCCGACCACTTTTATAATTTGTGCAGGCGGGACAGCCCCGTTAAAGCCGTGGTTCTTGTCAATTGTTTCCCACTCAATTATCAGATCCCTTCCTTTGTCGCCCTGGTTGGTCGGGGCAGCGATACGGACCCTTTTGACTTTGACATCACGCTCAAGAAGATTTTTAATTAACAGTTCAAACTGTGCGGGGCAGGGGTTTATGATCCATTCAAAAACAGGAATCGGGAACAGCACTGATGATTCAAGATTATGGCGCTGCCTGATCAGCTCTTTTTCCTCTTTAAAGGCATTTATTCCAGAAGACACGCTTTTTGCTATTATATAATCTTCTTTTACGTTGATTATAAAATTCTCAAGAACTATGAAGTGGTTGATTTCATCATTTTTATGGCTACTGACTATTTTATAAATTTTTTCAATTTTCTTCAAGGATTTGTATCCGCAGAAATTATAGATATAAGAATCGATTAATATATCCCCGTTTATTCCTGTTATTTTCTGAGGACTGTAATTAAATAATGATATGATCACCCTGAGGTAGGCAATAAGCTTTTTGGATTTTATTATTGTAACGTCATTGTCGATATCATATACAAAAGAATAGGGCGGTCTTGTCCTGCTTCCCATATTGTAATGCGAAAGCGATGCTGTATAATCAGCTAAATTTGATTCTATGTGATGATGGTCTCTGTTGTTTGTTATGTTTTCCCTTTCAAGGCATTCTCTGCATGGACACCCGATCAGATCCCAAAAAGACTGCCTCCACTCAAATAAAACCAGAAGAAGGTTTTCGATAAAAGCGGCATTGTCTGAAGAGGAATCTTTGTATTGTTCGGGATAAATATATCTTCCCCAGATTTCATCATCGACAGCAGGATGCGGAATATCAAACAGAGAACATGAGATTTTCGCTTTTATTTTCAGGAATGCAGCAAGCATCAGGCTTAAGACAATATGAATGTCACTTCGATCTCCGTGGTAAACCACATCATGGGTTCTTACTAAAAAATAGAAGCTCACTTTATGTTCTTCAATACTTAAAAACAGCGTCAGCCCGTCAATATGCCCGGTAAAAATCCTGAAATAATTTTCTTCAGATTCTTCAATAAAAAATGAAAAGGAATCACACAGTTCTTTCACTTTCTTATTAAGTGCTTTATTCGGCTTTTTCATTGCTGTTGATTTAAATTATGGCAGATACCATGTTTTCTTTCTAAAATTCAAGGTGCTTTTGTGCACATTGCCTAAGCATTCTTCTTCGCTTCTTAAAGGGTTATGCTGATCTAATTTCCTTGATGCCCAATAGATATTGCGGCAGATAATAAAACTACAAATTATTTATTTACCCGAATGAAACTGCACGGCTAATTTTCAATCAATTTCTGCAGGAGCAGGGTTTGTGGGTTTGGATAAAAATCTTATTTTTAGATTTATATACTGCTTATGAAAACAGTCGCTTTTACAAGATTGGAACTCTATGATCTGGTCTGGAAAAAACCTATGGGCCAGATCAGCAGACTCTATGGTATTTCGAGTTATGGAATTCGTCAGGCCTGTGCCGCGATGAAGGTACCGCTGCCTCATGCCAGTTACTGGATACAGCTCAAACACGGCTACAGCTGGACGGACAAACTCCCGGAGCCTTACGAAGGTCCTGAATTTCTGGATATCCTTAAAAAGAAATACGAAACCGACATCCCTGTGCCAGCGCCTTCACCTCTTGTGGTGCTGACCAGGGAAATTGAAAATGATCCCAAGGCGCCGCTTAAAGTGCCTGCCAAACTCACGAATCCTCACAGGCTTATACAGATCACAAAAGAGAGCTGGGACAAACGCGATAAAAAGAAAAGCTACAGAGAGCCTGATCCGCAGGGGCTTTATTTGCATATGACCGATGCGGATATGCCCAGGGCGCTGCGCTTTATGGATGCCCTTATCAAACTGCTGGAGTACCGGGGCCATGAGTTTCAAAAGAATCAGTACGGTCATACAGTGGCAGTGGTGGACGGCATTGAAATTGAGGCCGATCTTCGCGAAGCCGCCAGACGTGTACCGGCCAAGGACGGCTACGGAACGGAGCTCGTGGGGACAGGCGCCTTTATTTTCAGGGTGGGGAAGTATTCCGATCAGAAGGAATGGAAAGACGGTTCGGTTTTACTGGAAGAGCTTCTGGCCAGAATTACAGCCAAACTGGAGCTCATGGCGAAAGAGAAAAAACAGAGGCAGGAAGAATCCCGCCTGCGCCTGATAGAGCGGGAAAAAGAACAGGCAATTGTAAGGGAGGCAGCCCAGCGGCGTGAGCAGGAGATGAGGGATTTCAAAAAACTGCTTGCAGATGCAGAGCGATACGATCAGGCGGAGCGGCTGCGCCGTTATGTACAGCAGGTGGAAGACCAGGGAGGTTATGAAAAGCAAAAGCAGTGGCTGGATTGGGCCAAGGCGAAAATCAACTGGATGGATCCGCTGGTGAATGAAAAAGATGCCATCTTCACGGACAATGATCTCAAAGAGTATCTTAAATGGTAAACGGCGCTACAGGGCGCCGTCATCTACAAAGGAGTAATATATTTCAGGAGTAATGATAAGGGAATCTATAAGGGCGATATCAAGGAGCTTTCCTGCTTCGCGTACTTTTCTGGTCATTTGTCTATCTGCTTCTGAGGCCTTTGCCTGTCCTGAGGGATGGTTATGGACCATCATCAGGCAGGTCGCATTGGCTTTGAGGGCAGCGGAGAAGATCAGCCTTAGATCCACCAGTGTGCCGGTTATGCCTCCAGAGGAAACTTCATAGATTCCAAGAACCTTGTAGGCCTGATTCATCAGGATGATCTTGAACTGTTCGAAAAATTCAATTTTATCGGGATCCCACGATGCCAGGGCTATCTTGTAGGCATCGCGTGAGGATTTAATCTGCGGCCTGTCAGCGGTTTTTACTTTGGTTTTGTAGATTAGTTCAATTTCCGATACCATCTGCCAGCCGCTGTTTTGATTTAGATTTTCCATGATTTCCAGTGTTTAAGGATTAATACAGCACAGACGCCGGGCAGAGGCAAGCGAGCGCAAAAAGCAACGCAATAAAGCGGGATGCAATCCTGCATTTATGGGGGAATTTTTTGAAAGCGAACCGCCGGCTGTGACCGAACTTTGTGATGGAATTAAGCGATAAAGAGAGAAGTGCATTTTGAAGGGGATGCCGGAATTTGTATTTTCAGCACTGATAACTTAAATCAGAATGTTATGGAAAAAACAATAGTGCTGCACTGCCTTAGTGTGGAAGAATTCAAGGAACTGCTGCAGGAAGCTGTCAGAAACGAACTGTCCGGGAGGACAAATCCAAAAGCGCCGGAAGATCCTGAACTGTTATTGACCCGTCAGGAAACGGCAGATCTGCTGAGAATCAGCCTGACAAGCTTATGGAAATGGACTGATAAGGGGAAGCTTAAAAGCTACGGACTTGGGAACAGGCGCTACTATAAGAAAAGCGAAGTGCTCCAGTCCCTGACAGTCCTCTAGTCTATAGTCATTTTTTTTAATTCATATAGTATTCTCTCAAAGGTTCAAGTGTCTGGAGCGTGCCAAATCAGGGACAACGAATTATTGCGTTGTCCCTGCAGGGCTCTTAATTTGAAAGTATGCTGTTTCCTTTCTGTGCAAAGGCAGTACAGAGGTTAAAAGCATTCTGGGAGCGCTGCTGCGCATTGCCGCCTAGAAGGATCGACCTGCATTTGGCCTCTTGGTCCTTGTAGGTGCGGACATTCTGAAAATATCCCGTTACGGCATTGTAGGCGCCAAAAAGCGTGCCTTCAGTGGCCGGCATGAGCTGTGTTTCATCACTCATGGCATAGGAAAAGGCATTTTCTACTATGTTGGAAAAACAGGAGGAAAGACCGTCAAGCTCATCATTTTTCAGGTTCTGCAATACTTCCGTAGAGGGTGCCAGCGCCATGGAGATGAGTTTTTTTACTTCAGCATCACTGATGCGCACCGTTGACCAGTTATTAAAGACCTGCTCTAATTGGGCAGATATAACATCAGTGATTACCATTACTTTATGCGCCTGCTCCAGTCTTGTCCTGGCATTGGAAGTATGACGGATGCGCACGGTATTGGTCTGGGATTTAAGGGCGGCATTGAGCGTATTGGCGCAGACAATGCGCACAGGAGTAAAGGTTGCTGTGATGGAGCCGCTCCCGTCGTGCGAGGTAGTCAAAAAGAGGTATTTTTCAATCAGATCGTCTTTTCCCACGCGGATGTAATCGGGAAGTTTGGCGGTGATAAATATGCGTTCGCCTTTTCCCAGAGCCCCTGCGGTTTCGTACAGGATGCCGCTGCCCCCGACAATGCTGTCAAAGAAAGAAAAAGCGTCTCTGTTCTGTACGATGTGGTAGTCTTTTCCCACCACCCCAAGCACGTCATGGGTATCGCTTCGGACTGTGGCGCAGTACTCAGGAATCAAAAACCGCCCATCCTCAGAGCCTTCTGTGTACAATGTTTTTTTTACAACCTCATAGTCCAGCCCCGCATGCACAATTGCCTCACTGCTGGTAGGATAGTCGGAAACCAGCTGACCCAGATTGTGCCATGGTTTTTGGTTTACTGAAAAGAAAGAATGTTTCTGCGTAATCTCATTGAAATGAATTTGATGTGACATGATATATAAAGTTTAAAGTTAATAAGTGTTTAAAAAGGAAGGTCTTCGGGATCTTCGTCAGAAGCGTTTTGAGAGGGAGCTTTTGAGGGAATATTTCCCGGCTCTTTTTTGGCAAAAGCCAAAATTTTCAGGTGGTTGACATGAAAGGTCAGCGTCCCCAGCGGATTGCCTTCATGTGACAGATAAACGCTCAGGCCGATGCGCCCGAACAGTGATAAAAGGCATCCTTTTTTGAGCCAGGGAAGCACAGCGGGGCTGAGCCAGTAATCGCAATTGATGTAAGTGACCACGTGTGTGGTTTCAGATGCTCCTTTGGGTTTGTAGGCATCATTGACGGCAATGCTGAAATTGATGACCTGCTTGTCTTTGCCGATTTTGGCAAGAGCCGCATCTTTGGTAATACGTCCTGTAATTTCCATAGTACTGTTGTTTAAGGTTGATACTGTTTCTTTTTCAGATCCGCCAGTCCAAAACTGTTTTCAAAAGAAAAAACGGAAAAAAAGAAAGCAAGATGCCAGCAGTACTGTTTAATGGAGTGCTATAAGTCCCGAAGGGCGGGCAAGGGAAGCGCAGGGCGTTATGCGCATGGAGTAAAACGGTGCTGCTATCTTAGCTGCCCTTTTAGTCCGTTTCGATTGAAAATAAATATACTGTTGTGGATAAATAAGAAGCAAAAAAAAGATGGTTTTGAGTATTCTCAAAACCATCTCATGGTGCATCCGGCTATTGTCTAGTTTTCAAAAGCCAGCTCGATTCGGATTGCCTTTTCGCCAGGACAGTCCGGCTGCCGGCACAGTGTTGTTTTATAACAGTCTCCATGCAGTTCGTAGTCAGTCATGCCTGAGACCAGTATTCCAATAATCTTATGAGTTTCATAATTGAATACCGGAGAGCCGGAATTTCCCTGAAAGCTGTCCAGGGAAGTATAAAAATACTGAAAGTTGGAATTATTGCTGACATCAGCATTAAGAGCAAGTTTTTCAGGAAGCCCCATCGGATATCCCAGCATATATATTTCGCTTCCGTTTTTTATGTTCTTTGATTTTTCCCACTGCAGGACGGGCCTGCTGATTTCCCGGTCCGTTTTGAATTTTACGATATCCAGACCGGAGTAGGTCTGTGTAATTTCTGTGGGAAAATAAACATCCTCAATGACAATGCCGGTTTCAGCGGTTCCCAGACTGTTGATGACACGGTAGCCAAAAACCACTGCATAATTTTTCAGCGGTCTTTGAAATACGTGGGCGGCTGTCATCATGGTGCTTTTATCAATTATGAATGCTGTTCCGCAGCCCACGACAATTTGATTGGCAAATGCCTCTCCGTCACAGAGTTTATACCGCCCGCCGAGCGTGACTGCTGCATTGAGCTGGTAGATATCAGGGGAAATTTTTATCAGATTTTCTTTTTCCACTATCATGGCAACTGACTCGCTTTTGGCGTATATTGCCTGCTGCCATTCGACAGCAGGCTTTAACTGTGCAATTTCGATACGGCTGTCGTATTGACTCGGACCGTGAAGTCTTTTGGGGTTGAACTGCTCTTCAAAATTAGTTTTGGGCAGGCCCAAAGCCTTGGCAGATGAAGATGTTGCTTTATCTGAATACATTCTGGCCCCCCCGGGCCGGTGTCTCATAGCCCTGTCGATATTTTTTTCCACTTCATCTTTTTGATTGATTTTGTCCAAATAAAAATCCGTCTGATCCGCACCATTATTTTTCTGTGGAACAGTATCGCTCACCTGGGCATTGCCAGATGTGCCGATGAGCAGGAGTATGGCCAGTATTAAAAATTTCCTGTTCAATTTTTGGATTTTGCATGAATTGTAAAAAGCGGTATATCGATAGTAAAGGCTATACTCCAGTAGAAAGCCTGTTTTTCGATAACTTTTTGGGTTTCTTCAGTTTCAGATCCGCCCTCTGAAATGCTTTTCAAGCTGGGGCCGAACTGCCCTCCCAGATTTACGGCAAAAGGCATTTTATTGAATCCATAACTTAAAAATAAGCCTGGAGTAAATACATCCTTGAATTCAAGATCCGGCATCTTTTGGGTGTTGTCGCTAAGACGGAGCCTGACAGGGGCAGCAATGTCGATCAGAGGCAAAAACAGGCCTATGGTTCCTATATCTGTTGTCCATAACTGGCCGTATAGACCTACGGGAACAGTAAAGCCCACGGTATAGCTGTCGCCTTTGCTTACCGATGTTGTTGTAAATCCTCCAAAAATACCGGGATAGGCATTGATTGAAAAATAAGTTTTAGCCTGTTCCTTGAGAGAAGAGCTGCCGGGAGGCAGCGCAAAGCTGTTCAGCGCTTTTTCAACATCTTCTGCACTGCCGGCATTTGCGACATCATTTACAAAATGAATAAGCTTGACTGTATTTTCATCTGTGAATTGAAACAGGTCAGGGAACATTTCCGGAAGGTAGTATTTCAGGTTCTGAACCAGTATTTTTTTCTGATCCTCAAGAGATTTCGGGTTTTGGGCCTCATCAAATATATAGGCTGATATCGACTGGGTTATCAATGAATTTACATCAGCACTGATTGCAGAAACTGCGGTACTGCTGACGCCTTTGGCAGCAAGGAATCCTCCGACTTTGCTGCTTATCTTGGGGGCATCAATGCCAAGATATTTTCTGTAAAACTCAGAATCGTTGATTATTTTCTTGAACTCACTGAGTTCATGGGACAAATCCCCCGTACCTGGAGAGTCTATTGCATTGAAGACACCGGCAAAACCATTTTTGTAGTCTAAAAAGTCCGTGTCGCTCTCAAAAGAGATTTTGATCCAGCTGGCAAGATTCTTTTGCGTCTCATTTTTTTCAGTGCTGGTGTAGACGCGATTGTAGGCATACAGATTTTTAAGGTTATTTGCTTTCTGCATATTTCCCAGCCCATTAGTGATATTTATAAGGGTGCTGTAGAGTTCATACTGCTCATTATTTTTGCCGAAAGCGGAAGGTATTTCAATGGCCTTAATTATAGCGGTAGTGTAATTTTTGGTATGAAGATCAAGAAAAATATCATTTACAGTGCGGGCCGTAGTTACATATGGAGCGGTTTTTTTAAGTATTGTCTTAATGTCAGCAGTACCCAGAAGATTCAGACTGGGAGTATTAATAAGGGTATCGGCTGCAAAGAAAACATCTTCTGAAAAGTCGATAACATCTGCAGCCAGATCATGAATCTGTTCAGGGGTTACCTTTTCCTGGGAACTGTTGGCTTTTTTTATTTTTAGAAGGCTGTTATGAAGTTTTTCAGAATTGCCTGCTATTCGGGTCAGGCTTCCGGCTACGACTCTAAATTCAGCAGCTTTCTGGGTGATGTTTTGAGCAGGAAATTTTTTCATCAAGTATGAAAAGTCCAGATCATTATTTTTATTGTCCAGGTAAAAAGAGATATTATAATAGTTTTTGTTCTGCTGCTGCAGAAAGCCGATGTATAGCAGATAAAAATTGATCTCACTGCTGTAGCCTGACATAAAAGCGGTGTTGGCAAATTTAGGTTTGGAGTCCTCTACTATCATAAGGCTGTGGGCCAGCATTGATGCAAGTTTGATGCTGTTGGCAATGTTGTATTGTAAATCTTTTTGGCCCAGCTTGAGCTTTCTGATATCTGAAACAGATTTTTTTATGGCCTTTTCGTAAGCCGGGCCATTGCCCGCAGCAACAAAATTCTGGTAAACTGTAAAAGCATCCTCGAGTTTAAGCTTGATGTCTGTATCGGAAATATTTGTAAATCCGTTTTGAGCGGTGCCGATCTCAGCGGTTATTATCGTTTTATAATCGTATTCGCTGCTGTTGGAATTTAAGACGTAAGGGAAGAATTTATAGGCTTGATCAGGAAAAGTCTTGTCAGCTATAAAAATTTTTAGTTTATCGTAGGTCAGATTCAGTATTTCCTTATAGGCATTAGTTATATTATTAATTTCTATATTAATATCATTGTCTTTGGAATCTTTTTCAGCATCGTTTAAGTCATATAATGTTTTCAGGTCACTCAGCACTATTGCATCAAATTGTTTGGCATTATAATGAATCAGAATAGTATTTAAGATATACTTTAAATTTTCATCAGCGATCTTGTCTATTTTGTTTTTTTCTTTGCCTTTTTCTTTTTCTTTTGCAGCTGACAGTGCTTTTACGGCATTAAATATCAGCTTTTTTTTGTCGTCGATAATTTTCCTGTTTTTTGCAGATTCTTCAACAGCAGCATTTAAATTAGTCTTGAAAGCAGGGTCAAGATTGTCGGTAAAAGCCGGATACTGTTCTCTGATTTCTGCAATTTCTTTTAGTTTCTCCAGTCTGCTCAGTGTCAGCGACTCGGCGGGATCTGCAATTGTATTAGTGGCGCTTAGGTAGCCATTCATCTGGGTGGTCCGAAAAAAAGCTACAAGATTTAATAAATTTTGGTAATCCTTTAAAATTTTTGTCTCTTTTACAGCTTTTTCAAGTTCCGTTTTTACTTCGGGCTTTACCTTGGAAAGATCATCTTTGTTTGCTTGAATTTCTAAGATATAAGCATTATACTTATCAACCAATTCAATGGTACTGCCGGCTTGGCTAAAATGGGAATATCCTGCCCAGCGCTGGATGTTGCGGCTGTTTTCAAGCATATCAAAATAATCGATCGGATTTTCAATTTTTGATATCTGCGGAAACAGTTCCAAGGCTTCGAAAGCAAAATCGAGGTCTGGATTCTGCTCGATGTATTTTTTAAACCTGGGCGTATTTTTAAGGCCCGATGCATTTAAGATAAGGTTATTAAGATCATCCTCGATATACTGCTTAAGGTCGTCAATAAAATTTAATGTACGGGAGGCATCAAAAGATCTTAAATAAGAAGTAGTCGTAGGAAGCAGGACCATTAATTCGTTCAAATAGCTTTCAGGTTTGGGATTATTTAAATAATCCTGAACTTTTTCTACTGCATATACAGTCAATTCATCTTTGATGCGTTTGGCCAGAAAACGGCTTAAACCGTCTATGGCTTCACTGAAGGCAAGATCTCCTCCAAAAAAGGGCAGTGCTTTTTGTATGGAAGAAGTATAATTAGCCTCTGCCAGCGAGTCAAAACTCATGTTGTTTACATTGGTATACTTGAGGATAAATATATTGGTTATATAACTGAGGTACTGATTGTTTTCCTTGAAATGATCCCTGAGTTTTTCCAGTACCTCAATGCTGAATTTAATTTTGGCTTTATAATACTGTTTCTTTTTAGAAGTGATGCTGTCACTGATCTTTTTTATGTCATCGAAAACTCCGCCTACTGCGGTGCTGCTGATGTTTAAGCCGGAGACGCCTTTATTCAAAGTAGTGTAATTGTCCAAAGCCTCCTGATAATTGGTCAAGGAAGCTTTCTTAAGAGTAATCTCATTAATGAAACTGCTCTTGTCATCATTATCAGAATAGACCATAAGGATTGCTACAGCTTCATCCATGTCTCTGCTGACTGTTTCTGCCCTGTCGATTATATTGGCTGTACTGTAGTCTTTCTTAAGCAGGTCAACAAGTCTTGCCGCCTGGCCGGTCACCGGGGCATTTTTTTGGGCAGAAATAATACTGCAGAACAGCAGCAGCAAAAAAGTAAAGTTTTTCATAAGCAATTTTTAGTAGGTTTATTCTAGCTAAAATATGGGTTTTTGTTCAACAAAGCATAAAAAAATGTTAATTATTTTATATGTATTAACAAGAAAAAACTAGAGGCTCTGCCAAATACCGCTATTGCTGCATTTCTGATTATTTCATTTTATGTCTTGGTAGATTGATCTCATGTTCCTGAGGATAAGGTGCACGATGAGTCATGCTGACATCTTCCTTAATATTTTTATGAGCGGTAAATTGATGGTCATCAGCATTAGAATAACGCGGATCAGCAATAAAGGGCATCTTGGCCATTTTTGTTACCGTTATAGTAGGAAAGTGATAATCGACCTCAACGCTGCCTAAAAGAAGATAACAGCCGCCTCCCTGAAAAGGATATTCCTTAAGGCTTCCTGTGAAATGGGCTGTATCAAAGAACTGTCCTTCAGCGTCAATCCATGTACCGAAATACATGGATCCCATTTTTGTAGGCACATGTTTTCTGGAGATCAGGTACGCCATCATACGTACTGTTTTTTTGTGGCATCTGAGAAGATCTTTGGCCATTGCATCGCCCCGGAATCTGGTTCTGAGAAGATCAAAAGGAGAAATGGAAACCGGAAAACCCAGCAGTTCGATTTCATCAAAAGCATCTTCAAATTCTGACCGCTCCAGTTTAGGAAGTTCATATTCCCTTACCGGTTCGCGGATCAGCATAAGATTTCTATTTTCGGGCCTGAAATTTACGAGTATCAGCCGTGCAATAACCAGCAGCTGGTTTTTTGTCCTGCCCGTAAAGCGGAATGCGTCAATAAAAATCAAAATCTGCAGGCCTTCAATACCAATAGGAATGCGATTGATAAAATCTTCCAGGGATTTATAATCCCCGTTTTGCTCCCGTTCGGTCTGTATCAGTACTGCTGTTTTGGATTCCAGGCTCTGCAGATGCATAAAACCCAGATAAACGTCAAAAGATGAAGACAGTAGATTTGTTACTGGACAGCATGAGGCACTTATTTCTGAAGGACTTTTTTATAATGTACAGGATGTTTTGGATGGAAAATCACGTCTTTACAGACCTAAAATTAAAACAGTGGTAGATTTTCCACTGAGAGGCTTTTTCCTTTGTCCAAAGTGTCAAAAGAAACTGCAGGGAAGCAAATGCAAAGGAAGGCATAAACATTATACTTATTATCACTGTGAAGCGCAGTGTAAATTTAGAGTCAACACTGAAATAGCCAACCAATTGTTTGTCGATGAACTCACTAAATATCAACCTATAATTGAAGTTAAGAAATTATATAGCTCCGTTTTATATGAAACACACCGCGAGCTGGCAAATAATGCTGGTGAACAAAAAAGGAGACTTGTGGAGCAGATTAAAGATTTTGAACTTCGATTAAGCAACGCAAGAGACCTTCTTCTGACTTCGAAAATTGAAGCTGACGATTATAAGCTTATGAAGAATGACTATGGAACACGAATTGCACACCTTGAGATTGAATTAACAACAGTTGCGAATGATAAACATAGTATTGAAGAACTACTAATAAAGGGGGTTGACAATCTTATTAAGCTAAATGATTCTTATTTGAAAAGAGATTTGTCCGATGCAAGAAGCCTTATTGGTTTAGTTTATCCCGAAAATTTCACAATTCACGAAAACAAAGTACAAACCGCTCGAGTGAACAAAATGGTGGAGTCTATATATTTGATTAACAAACAGTTAAAAGCAAAAAAAAACGGGACAAAAGATGATTTTTATCTTTTGTCCCGAGAAGTGACCTCGACTGGATTCAAACCAGTAACCTCTTGAGCCGTAATCAAGTGCGCTATTCAGTTGCGCCACGAGGCCTTTTTTATTTTTCAATAAGCTATTTTTTAGTAGCTTTGTTGATTGCTGTTTGCGGGTGCAAAGATAGACATAAATGCGAGATATACAAGTATAATATAACATAAAAATTAAAAAAAAATGCAGATCGAAAATTATATACGTGATATTCAAGGATTTCCAAAAAAAGAAATTTTATTCAAAGACATCACTCCGTTGTTAAATGATCCCATTGCAAGGAATAAGGCAGTTTCTATTCTGGCAGAATCTTTAAAAGGGCTAAAAATCGATAAAGTAGTAGGCGCTGAAAGTCGGGGCTTTTTCTTTGGGATTTTACTGGCGCAGGAACTGGATGCAGGGTTTGTTCCGGTAAGAAAGCCAAATAAGCTGCCGTACGACACGATTTCGGCTTCCTACGAACTCGAATATGGTACCGATAGTTTAGAGATCCATACAGACGCTATAAAGAAAGGGGACAGGGTTTTGATTCACGACGATGTTTTAGCAACAGGCGGAACCGCAAAAGCTGTTTGTGAATTGGTAGAACAACTAGGAGGGGAGATTGTACAATGCAACTTTCTGATGGAGCTCAGTTTTTTGAACGGAAGGGAAAAAATAAGCAAACATCCCATTTTTGCCGCAATCACTTATTGATTTGCTTCTAGAATGAAGATTAAAGAATAAAGATTAACGATTTTTGATTTTGTTGTACTGAACGGGGTGAAGTTGTTGATTTTATCTAGTCTGAGATCTGAATTCAAAAATCGTTAATCTTCATTCAAAAATCTTAAGGGTTAAAATCTAAATACGGGTAAAAAAAAATCCCAATTCTAAAATAAATTCAGAATTGGGATTTGGAATTTTAAAAATTGTATTTTTTTAAAAACTTATCTTAAAGTTGCTCCAAGTTCAGTTTCGAAAGTTTGCTGTAATTTCGACATGATTTTGTCGATTTGAACGTCAGTAAGCGTTTTTGTATTGTCCTGAATGGTAAAACTCAAAGCATATGATTTTTTGCCTTCCGGAAGCTTACTGCCTTCATAAACATCAAATAAGTTGATGTCTTTTAAAAGAGATTTCTCTGTTTGTTTAGCAAGGTTAAAAATACTCTCGTACGTCGTGTTTTTGTCAATCAATAACGCTAAATCTCTGCGAACTTCAGGATACTTTGGAATTTCGGTATACTTAATTTTTCCGGTAATGATTTTTAAAATCAAATCCCAGTTGAAATCAGCAAAGTAAACATCCTGTTTGATTCCGAAATGTTTCAATATTGACTTTTTAACGACTCCCGTTTCTACTAAAGTTTCGTTATTGTAACAAATTGCCGTTCCTTCCGAGAAAACATCTGATTGTACGGGTGCATTGGTGATTTTATCAATTCCCAAACGAGACAATACTCCTTTTACATATCCTTTTAATAAAAAGAAATCAGTTGTTTTTTGAGGATTTGTCCAGCTTTCTTTGTTTCTGTTTCCGGAAATCAACAAAGTAAGGTGTTTGTGCTCCTCGTATCCGTTTAGGTATTTATGGTAAGATTTTCCGAATTCAAATAATTTTAAATCCGAATTCTTTCTGTTAATGTTATACGAAATAGCCTCTAAACCTGAAAACAATAAAGATTGACGCATAGTCGACAAGTCACTGCTTAAAGGGTTAAGTATGCTAACATTGTGCTCTTCTTTTAAAACAGTTGATAATTTTGCATAAGCAGCTGTAGTTAAAGAGTTGGCCATCATCTCGTGAAAACCTTGCGAGTTCAATTGAGACGCAATTACATTTTGAACTTTATAATCTTCTGTTCTTGGAGCGTTAGATACGGTAGCATTGAATTTTTTAGAAAAATTAATGTTGTTGTATCCGTAAACTCTCAGAATTTCCTCGATTACGTCAATTTCACGCTGCACGTCTACACGATAGGCAGGGATAGTTAAACCCAAACCTGAATCTGAAACGCTATTTACTTTTATATCTAAAGAAACCAGAATTTTTTTGATAGTATCTTTTGGAATCTCCTGTCCGATAATTTTCGAAACATGACTGAAATTCAATAAAACTGAAAAATCTTCTACTTTCTTAGGGTATACTTCTATAACGTCAGAAGTGATTTTTCCTCCGGCTACTTCCTGAATTAAAAGGGCAGCGCGTTTTAAAGCATATTCAGTAATCGTTGGATCAATACCTCTTTCAAATCTAAAAGAAGCATCTGTGTTTAGTCCATGTCTTTTAGCAGTTTTACGCACGCTTACGGCATCAAAATAAGCACTTTCTAAGAATATAGTGGTTGTTCCTTCTGTTACTCCCGATTTTTTACCTCCAAAAACTCCTGCGATACAAAGTGGTCCTTTTTCATCACAGATCATCAGATCTTCTTTGTGTAAAGTTCTTTCAACATCGTCTAAAGTCACAAATTTAGTTCCTTCAGGAAGCGTTTTTACAATTACTTTTCCGTTGATTTTTGCAGCATCAAACGCATGCAAAGGCTGTCCTAATTCGTGTAAAACATAATTAGTAACATCGACAATATTATTTTTTGGAGTCAGTCCGATAGCTTTCAGACGATCTTGTAACCATGCCGGGGATTCTTTTACAGTAATTCCTGAAATAGTTACTCCGCAGTATCTTGGTGCTAAAAGAGGTTCTTCAACATTAACATCAATTTTTAAAGTACGCATGTCTACTCTGAAGTTACTCACAGAAGGAGTAATTAACTCAATATTTACACCGCGTTGCAGCATTCCCGCTCTTAAATCACGGGCTGTACCCAGGTGACTCATAGCATCTGCTCGGTTTGGAGTTAAACCTATTTCGAAAACTTCATCATTAACAACCTTAAAAACTTCTGAAGCAGCAGTTCCGGGAACTAAATTTTCAGCCAAAACCATAATTCCGTCATGACTTGTTCCTAAACCTAATTCATCTTCGGCACAAATCATTCCGTGGCTTTCCATTCCGCGGATCTTTCCTTTTTTAATGGTAAACTCAGCACCATCTTTATCGTATAAAACAGTTCCTATCGTAGCGACAGGTACTTTTTGCCCCGCAGCAACGTTAGCAGCACCACAAACAATTTGTATAGGCGCTTCTAAACCAATATTTACAGTTGTAACTTTTAATCTGTCGGCATCAGGATGTTTTTCGCAAGTCAACACATGTCCAACAACAACACCTTGTAAACCGCCTTTAATCGATTGGTATTTTTCGACAACTTCTACTTCAAGCCCTAAATCTGTTAGTAATTCCGAGGTTTGATCAGATGGCCAGTCCGTTTTTATAAATTGTTTTAACCAATTGTAAGATATTTTCATGTTGACTTTTTTTGTTCTTGTATGAGGTTACAAATATAAGAATTGCACATTGTAGTAAGAAACAATTTATTTGCTTTTTTCAGACTGTTTTTTCAGACGGATAGTTTAGAATGTTAAGTCTTCTTTTTAACACACAAAAGTATAGTTCTTTACTTTCAAATAAGGTTTTTTACTTAAAATAAACCGCAAAGTGTTATATGGGAGAAATAGATTCTTTTTGTATGCAAAAACTATGTTTCTATGTGTTAGAATATAGGTTCTGATGTTGGAGCGCTAAAATTTTTAACACATAGAAACATAGATTTGTATTATTTAAAAGAGGGTATAGAAGAGAAATATATTTCTTTCGCATAGTGTTATGCGTTTTATTTTATGCGAAACAACTTTTTAAGCGTTTAGAAATCTGTTTCTATGCGTTAGAAACAGATTCCGATGTTTGCTCGCTAAAATTTTTAACAGATAGAAACATAGATTTGTATTATTTAAATGGGGTATAGAAGATAAATGTATTTCTTTCACATAGTGTTATGCGTTTTATTTTAAGCGATACAACTTTTTAAACGTTTAGAACTATGCCTATATGTGTTAGAAACAGATTCCGATGTTTGCTCGCTAAAATTTTTAACACATAAAAACATAGATTTGTATTATTTAAATAAGGGAATAGAACAGAAATGTATTTCTTTCACATAGTTATATGCGTTTTATTTTAAGTGAAACGACTTTTTCAGCATTAAGAACTATGTCTCTATGTGTTGAATGTTTATGCTAGTTATCTAATGATTGCGGTAACCCTTTGTAAGTGTTTGGTATTCAGTTGAATTATATAATTTCTTCAATGTGTTTTTTGATGTTCTCCGAGATCTTTTTTGTTGGCAGATCATTTTCGTCATCTCCAAACGGATCTTCGATTTCTTCTGCAATAAGTTCCAAACTTGCCAATACATAAAAAATGAAAACGACAACCGGTGCCACATAATATCCTAAACTTACAGAATAACCAAAGGGTAATGTCATCGTGTAAAAGAAGATGAATTTTTTGATAAAAGCACTGTAAGAGTAGGGAATAGGTGTGTTTTTAATTCTTTCACAGGCACCGCAGATATCTGTAAAAGACTGTAATTCCTCATTTATGATTATGAGTTGGTCTCCACTAATTTTTTTTGCTTCGTAAAGATCATTGATTTTCTGAAACATCAGTTTTTTAACCTGATTTGGTTTGTGCTTATGATGATCAATTTCGAGATCAACATCTTCAAAAAGCTGCTTTCCTGTGTCAGAATCATGCAGGTGTTTGTGCAAAACAGAAGCGTAGGCCGGAATAAATTTTCGGAAGAATTTTCGATCGTTTTCCTCCTTCAGCATTGCCGAAAGTTTGATGGCGAGATTTCGGCTGTTATTGACAAGGCCTCCCCATAGTTTTCGGCCTTCCCACCAACGATCGTAAGCAGTGTTGGTTCTGAAAACTAATAATAAGGATATTACAAAACCCAACATCCCGTGCATGATCGGGATGTTATGGATGTAATCGTTTTTACCAATTTTAAAATAAGAGACTTCAAGATACCCTACTATCGAAGAGTAAATTCCGATAGCAATCATGATTGGAAGCAGTTTTCTAACGGTATCCGATTTATGAAAATGAAAGATAAAAGTGAACCAATCTTTGGTGTTGTATGAAATCATTTGAACTTGTTTTAAAACAAATTTACTTTAAAAATTAATATTTCCGGCTAATTCTTTCAAGGCAATTTCAGATAATTTTGCCTGAAATTGTGCGTTGCTATAACGTACTTTGGCATTTACATAATTCAACTGAGCTGTTCTGAAATCAAGAGTGGTAATGGTTCCGATTCTGAATTTGTCTAAAGTAATATCTAAATTCTGCTTTGCAATGGTTACATTATCTTCTTCCAATCCAATTAACTCCAGATTGGTTAAATACGTTTGAAAAGCGGTGCTTAATTGTGTATTTAAGATCATGTTTTGCTGCTCTATAGCGATTTGTGAATTTTCGATCTGTAATTTGGCTACTTTCTCATTTCGGTGCTGATTAAAACCGTCAAATACATTTAAAGTGGCATTAAAACCATAGTTAAAACCTTTGGACGAGTTTTGACTTGTAAATCCAAGACTGGACTGACTTTCATTAAAGTTGTATCCTGAAGTAAGGTTTACTACCGGATAACGATCGGCTTTGACCTGTTTTAATTGAAGTTCAGCGATACGTTTGTTGATAATTTGTGCTTCTAAAGCAGGATTTTGCTTTTGTGCCAATTCTATTAAATCAACCAAAACAAGTTTATTGTCTACAGAAACTACATTTGTTACGGTAAAGTTTATTTTGGCATCACGGGCTAAATATTGATTCAATAAAATTTTAGCGTTAGCATAAGATTCTTTCTGTCTCAATAAAGCAACCTGATCAGAATTTAAATCTACCTGAGCGTTTAAAACTTCCAGTTTGGAGGCTTTTCCGATACTAAAGCGATTTTGCGCCAGCGTAAGTCTTTGTTTTGAAATTACGATTGTGGTATCCAGTGCCGATAATTGCTGTTGTTGCTGTACCAAATCAAAGTAAGCAGTGTTTACCTGACCAATTTTTACAAGTACGGTTCTTTTTAACTCAGAATCACCTAGTTTTTGCAATTCTTTAAGCTGGTCTAGTCGGGCGAACATTTTCATTCCGTCAAAAACGGTCCAGCCCAGACTTACTCCGTAAGCCAAACTATTGTTTTTGGCATTTCTTAAGGAAGTAGAAGTTCCGTCCTGACGCGTTTGTGACGAGTTTGTAACGCTGTTGTTGTCTGTAACCGAAGCGGTAGCAGTTGGCAACATTCCCGCATTTCCAACTGTTACATTGGTTTCGCTTATTTTAGAGTTGTTTTTGGCAATTTTAATTTCGAAATTATTCTCTAATGCGATCTTCATGGCGTCTTCGATAGTTAAGACTTCCTGCGCGCTGATTTTTGTTGTACAAAACAAAAATAAAATGAGACCTGTTACTATTATTTTAGCTTTCATGTGATGAAGGATTGCTGCGGGTGATTCTTTTAAGAAGAAGGCCGCAGCTTCTATATTATTTCAAAAATTTTATCAATTACTTAGTATCTCTTTCATATTCTTCAATATGATCAAATTCAGGATAATGTTTTCTGGCTTTGGACCACATTAAATAGATAGCAGGAATTACAAATAATGTCAGAGCCAATGAGAAAATAGTTCCTCCAACAATTACAACTCCCATACCAATTCTACTGGTTGAAGCAGCTCCAAGCGACATTGCAATTGGCAAGGCACCTAATGCAATAGCCAAACTCGTCATCAAAATAGGACGCAAACGTGCTTCTGAGGCTTCTAAAATAGCTTCTAATTTGGGTTTTCCCTGTTCACGAAGCTGATTCGCAAATTCAACGATCAGAATACCGTTTTTCGTTACCAGTCCAATAAGCATTACGGTTCCGATCTGGCTAAAAATATTCCAGGTCTGATTGAAAAGCCATAGTGAGAATAGAGCTCCTGCAACCGCCATAGGTACTGTTAAGATTATGATAAGCGGATCGATAAAACTTTCAAATTGTGCAGCGAGAATTAAAAAGATCAATAATAAAGCCAGTCCAAAAGCAAAAGAAGTGTTGGAGCTACTTTCAACAAAATCTCGCGATTCTCCACTTAAATCGGTGGTAAAAGTATCGTTCAGCACTTTTGCTTTGATTCTGTCCATTTCCTGAATACCGTCGCTGATACTTTTTCCCGGTGCCAGACCTGCAGAAACAGTCGCAGACATGTAACGGTTGTTGTGGTACAATTGTGGAGGATTACTTTGTTCTTCAATTTTAACCACGTTATCCATCTGAATCAATTCTCCGCTTTTATTTTTCACAAACATTGAAGTCAAATCCAGAGGTTTTGAACGGTCTTTTTGATCAAATTGACCAATTACCTGATACTGTTTTCCGTTTTTAATAAAATAACCAAAACGCTGTCCGCTTAAAGAAAGCTGTAGTGTCTGAGCGATATCAATAATTGAAATACCAAGACTCTCTGCCTTTTCACGGTCAATACTTACGTTAATTTCCGGTTTGTTGAATTTTAAATTAACATCAGTAACGGAGAACACGTCACTTTTGCCTACTTCTTCCATAAAAACGGGAATTTTTTCTCTCAGTTTTTCAAAATTCGGAGCCTGAATGATATATTGAATCGGCAAACCACCACGTCGGTTTACAGCAATTGTAGGCTGCTGAATTACGGATGTTTTTGCATCAGGATATCGTTTGGTCATTTTGGTCAATTGGTCGGCGATATCTTTTTGAGATCTTTTTCGCTGATCCGGTTCTACTAATGAGAGTCGAATAAAACCTGAGTTGGTAGCCGAAGCTCCAAAACCGGGCGCGGTAATCACCAAACTCACTTTTTTCTCCGGAATGGAATCGTCTACCAGTCTTGAAATTTCCTGCATAAAACGGTCTGTGTATTCGTAGGTCGAACCCTCAGGAGTTGTCATACGCATGGTAACAGAGCTACGGTCGTCATATGGAGCGGTTTCTTTTGGAAGAATAGTAAAGAATAGATAGATCAATCCAAAACACGCTATCAGAATTGGGAAACTAAGCCATTTTTTGGCGATAAAACGATTTAAAGAATCAGCGTAACCGCTGTTTAGTTTCTCGAAGAAAGGTTCAGTTCTGACATAAAATTTTGATTTTTTCTGCTCTCCGCCTTTCATCAGATAGGCGTTCAGCATTGGTGTTAGTGTCAGGGATACAAAGGCCGAAATTAATACAGCAGCCCCGATTACCACTCCAAATTCCCGAAAGAGTCGGCCTACGAAACCTTCTAAGAATATTACCGGAAGAAATACTGCCGCAAGCGTCACAGAGATCGAAATTACAGCATAGAATATCTCATTAGATCCTTTGATTGCCGCTTCAATTGGCGACATTCCTTCTTCCACCTTCTTGAAGATATTCTCGGTAACCACAATTCCGTCATCCACCACCAGACCGGTTGCGAGTACAATTGCCAACAAGGTTAGTACGTTGATAGAGAACCCAAAAAGCCACATGATAAAAAACGTAGCGATTAACGAAACCGGAATATCAATTAAAGGTCGGAACGCGATGGCCCAGTCTCTAAAGAACAAATAAATAATGATAATTACCAGAATAATCGAAATACCTAAAGTTTCGGCAACTTCAAGTACTGATTTCTTTACGAAAATAGTGTTGTCAAGTGCAATATTCAGCTTGATATCTTTTGGAAGATCCTTTTTTAAGGCTTCGTATTTTTTGTAGAATTCTGTAGAAATGTCCAGATAGTTCGCTCCCGGCATCGGCACAATAGCCAAACCAATCATCGGAAGGCCAGATTGGCTTAGTTTTGTTTCAATGTTTTCCGGACCTAATTCAGCCCCTCCAATATCGCTTAAACGAACAATTTTATCACCGTTAGTACGAATGATGATGTTGTTGAATTCTTCGGGTTTTGAAAGATTTCCGACCGTTTTTACGGTTAATTCGGTATTGTTCCCGGTTAGTTTTCCTGAAGGCAATTCGACATTCTGTGCATTTAATGCATTACGAACGTCAGATACGGTACATTTATATGCCGTTAGCTTTACAGGATCAATCCATAAACGCATAGCGTAGCGTTTTTGTCCCCAGATTTGAACTCCGCTGACTCCCGGAATGGTCTCCAGACGTTGTGAAATGACATTTTCGGCATAATCACTTAATTCTAAAGAATTTCGGGTATCGCTTTGTACGGTCATCGAAATAATAGCATCACTGTCGGCATCTGCTTTTGAGACCACCGGCGGCGCATCGATATCCTGCGGTAAACTTCTGATCGCCTGTGAAACTTTGTCACGGACGTCGTTTGCAGCTTCTTCTAAATTTTTATCAAGATTGAACTCGATGGTGATATTACTGCTTCCCTGATTACTCGAAGAGGTGATATTTCGGATTCCGTCGATTGCATTTACCGCCTTTTCGAGAGGTTCTGTAATTTGTGACTCTATAATATCAGAATTGGCTCCGGTATAATTGGTTCGGATAGAAACCTGTGCAGGGTCGATCGAAGGAAATTCCCTGACACCCAAAAACGTATAACCAATAAAACCGAATAGAATAATTAAAAGATTCAGTACGATGGTTAAAACAGGTCTTTTTATACTTGTTGTTGATAAACTCATAGTGTTATTTATGATTTTAGAGTTTAGATTTTAGATTTTTTTTGAATAGCAGAAAAAAGAGTATAGAATAAAGAAAATAGAGTATAGACTATAGAAAATAGATTGAAGCGTATTAAGTATCCCGTTAGACGTCATACATTTTACAACTCACATTTCTCATTTCTCATTTTCTATTTTTTCACATTCACTTTTATTGGAGCTTCATTTTTAAGCGACATTACGCCACTGGTAATCAGAGTATCCCCAGCTTTTAATCCTGACAGAATTAAAATAGAAGAGTCTGTTCTTGTAGCGGCATCTACCATAACTTCTTTAGCTTTTCCATTATTAGAGATGTATACTTTTTTTCCACTTTGCACGGGAATAATTGCTTCTGAAGGCACTACAATAGCATCTTTTATAATGTTTAGAGGTAATTTAACATCGGCAAAAGTTCCCGGAAAAAGTTTTCCGTCAACATTATCGGCAATAGCACGTACTTGCAGTGTACGTGTAGCCACTTCCACTTCCGGTTCGATAGCGTATGTTTTTGCTGAATAGACTTTGTCAGAACCTGAAACGGTAAAATCAATCGATGATCCTGTTTTTACTTGAGAAGCATACTTTTCAGGAATAGAAAATGTAATTTTTAATTTACCGGTGTTTACCAGTTTAGCCACCAAAATAGTAGGGGTGATATAAGTTCCAGGAGAAATAGAGCGCAAACCAATCTTTCCTGAGAAAGGAGCCTTAACCGAAGTTTTTGCAATCTGAGCTCTGATTAACTGACTTTGTGCCTGTGCAGACGCATGATCAGCCTTAGCAACATCAAATTCTTCCTGACTGATTGCCTCTTTTTGAAGCAATAACTTGGCTCTTCTTTCATTTTCAGCTGCAAGACCTTCTCTGGTTACCGCTTGTCTTAACTGAGCTTTTAGTTCAATATCATTTACTTTAAAAAGTACCTGACCTTTGTTTACAAAAGTGCCTTCAGTGAAATAAATCCCTTCCACAATTCCTGAAACCTCACTCCGAATTTCAATTTGTTCATTGGCTTCAATAGAGCCTGAAAGTGATAAATTGTTATCGAAAGTGGTGGTCTTAACGATAATTCCGGTTACTGTAGTAGGAGTGTCTTTGTCTCCAAATTTTTTTGATTCGTCGTTCTTCTTTTTGTTTGATACGACTCTGTAGGCAATAAAACCTCCTAATACAATGATTAAAAGGGCGTAAACAAGGTTTTTTACTTTCATAAACTTGAGGTAAATGTATTTTTGGTGTATGTTTTTAGTAAGCTCACAAATTTAACTTTTTGTTGTGAAATCTGATGAGCTTAGCTTTTATTTAACATTTGTAGGTACAAATTTTAAAAGAAGGCCTTGATTAGACTGTTTTACTTTACAAAGGTTTAATGGAGAAGTTAAAAAAAAATGAAAATAAATAAGAAAGGGTAAAGTCAGGGACTGTAAAACTCATTTTTATGGTTTTACGCACAAAACAAGTAGAACTACGGGTTTTAAAAATAGAAAAAAACGCACAAAGCTATAATTTTGTGTATTTTGTCCGATTTTATTTGCAGTTTATCGATTTTATTTGTAACATTGATAAGCTTAAACAAAATGACATGTTTTTCATCTAACGGCTAATGTTTTTGAGGGTTAAGCGTTAAATTATGTAGATTTTTTATTTTATTTAAAGTTAAAATAGTTAAATAGCAAAGCAGTTAGTTAACAATTGTTTAGACATTTTTTAAGTTTTCACCCCAAATTCACCTGTTTATGCTCAAAAAATTACTAGTTGGTTTATGGATGGCATTGTTAGTTGCCGCTATTTCGGTTCTGTTCTGGCAGAATGAATTTAAGTACAGTTTACCTACACCTGTTCCTGTGAATTATAAAGTGATAGCCATGGGGAGTAAAATTGATTTGAAATGCTGCTTAGCAGACCGAAAACCAATTTTTATCCATTTTTTCAATCCTGATTGTCCCTGTTCGCGTTTTAATATCCCTCATGTCAGCGAACTCATTCAGAAATATGGCGACAGGATAAATTTCAAAATCGTAGTGCTTAATAAAGAGAAAACCTTTACCATAGCCGAAATTCAGGAGAAGTTTAACGCCAAGATTCCAGTTTATTTTGATCAGAGCATAGCAAAAAACTGTGGCGTGTTCTCAACGCCGCAGGCAGTTTTACTTGATGGCTCACAGAATTTGTATTATCGCGGAAATTACAATAAAACCAGATATTGCACGAATGCCGACAGTAATTATGCTCAAATGGCAATTGATTCATTATTAAAACAAAATCATTCACCCTCGTTTGATGCATTGGCTTTAAGGGCCTATGGATGTTCGCTACCAAAATGCAATAAATAAACCAAATTCTTAACCAAAATCATTTTAATTTATGAAAACAAGAGCCAGTTTGAATGAGCAAGATTATTTGCACAATTTTATGTCTACGATGACGCAAAGATCAGACACTATTATTAATTACGTATTAGCAATTTATTTTCTCCTCGGAATTGCTTTGGCCTTTAAGTATGACACGTTTGAGATTGGAGTCGGGGTGGGTGTTTTAAATTTATTACTATATTATTCGGCTAAATTTTTCTTCAAAAAATCTAACTTTTATCAGTATGTTCTGGCCATTGTTCTGGCTGTGTTTATGGCACAGTACATTTATCAGATGCACGGTTTGTTTGAAATGCATTTTACCGTTTTTATCGCCAGTACAATTTTAATTATCTATCAAAACTGGAAATTGCAAATTCCTTTAACGCTTTTAGTGGTATTGCATCACGGGGCTTTGGCATATCTGCAAAATACTGTTTTTAACGATCCAAAAGGACTGCAATTATATTTTTCGCAGGTTAATTTTGATTCGGAAACCTTTCTGATCCATGTTGTCTTGGCGGCAGTTGTATTTTTTATGAATGGCTATTGGGCGTATTATTTTAAAGAACACAGTCAAAATCACATCTCTAAAATATCGGACGAATACGAATTGGAGAACATGAAGCTAGCCTCGGCAAAATACAGTTCTCTTACAGCTACTAAAGATTATAACGATTTTATTCACAGAACTACGCTGGATTTAAAGCTACCGGTAAGCTCGGTTCTCAAACTTATTGATGTTTCAAAAGGACATACTGATAATGATAAGTTGTTGAGTTATCTCGAAATGATGCGTGAAAGTGCTAAGAAAATTGACGATCTGGTAAACGATATTCATGTGAAATCAACTGACACCAGAAGTTAAGATAAAGAAGAGTAGTGTGTTGTATATTAGTTAGTTATTTGCTTTCTTGATGCACTACAAAGATGTACAGGCCAAAGGCAAAAAAATAATTGCTTATTAATTTTAAATACAGGATTTATGGACAACAGAATTACCCGCCCGACTCCATCCGACAGAGAGGTTGATTGGAACAGAACTAAAGTGTTATTAAGTAAAACGGATACAAAAGGAACCATTCTATATGCAAATGAAGCTTTTATTGACGTTTCAGGATATGATGAGCATGAATTAATTGGTCACGCTCATAATATCGTGAGACATCCGGAGATGCCAAAAGTAATTTTTAAATTCTTATGGGATAGTATCAAATCTAGTCAGAATATCCATGTTATTATTAAGAATATGTCTAAAACAGGACGATACTATTGGGTTGTAACTGATTTTAAAATTATTGCTGATGGTGACGGCGAGATTATTGGTTATTTCGGGACTAGAAAATCGGTACCGGAAGAAATAATTACAAAGTTTATTGATCCCTTGTATAAAAAGTTACTACATATCGAAGAAGTTAGCGGAATAGGTGCCTCCGAAGACTATTTGGTAGGTTTTTTAGAAGAACGCAAAAAAACATACATGGAGTATGTTGATCATCTGATTGCTACAGGAAAAGACGATAAAAACAAAATCAGCAAAGGTCTTTTTAGTGGTCTTTTCGAAAAGAAAGCAGCTCCTAAAAAATAAACTACAGCAGAAATATATACTTCATTGTAAAAGACGAACATTCGACTTCCAAAAATTTGTCCCCCAACGAATTTAAATCTCCAAAAACATCAGTCGTTGAATTTTTACTCTTTATTACAGTGAAGTATTTTTTAAAATTTCCATAAACCTTCGACTTCGCTCAGGGTGACAGTACTATGCCCGCATTCAATTTAGGTTTTATAAGTCCTCAATTTCACTTAGATTACCGTTACGCAATTCTAAGTTATAAACCTCAGAACCTTAGCATCTCAGTATCTTAGCACCTCTAACTAATATAATTCCAAATATTCTTCTTTTTGGTCAGTTCTATAAAAACGGCCTTAAGTATGGCGTGTTCTGGTTTTTGAAGCGGACCGTCTTCTTTTAGGATCTTCATAGCATAGTTACGGGCCAGGCTTAAAATATCTCTGTCACGGACTATATCAGCAATTTGAAGATTTAAAACACCGCTTTGCTGTGTCCCCATTAAATCTCCCGGGCCACGAAGTTTAAGATCTACTTCGGCGATTTCGAACCCGTCATTAGTCTGAACCATTGTTTCCATTCGCGTTTTACTGTCAGAGCTCAATTTAAAACTCGTCATCAGTATGCAATAACTTTGCTCTGCTCCACGTCCCACACGCCCTCGGAGCTGATGTAGCTGAGACAATCCGAAACGTTCGGCACTTTCGATAATCATTACACTTGCATTAGGCACGTTAACTCCTACCTCAATTACAGTTGTAGCCACCATGATATTGGTTTTACCTTCAGAAAAGCGTTTCATTTCGGCATCTTTGTCGGCTGGTTTCATTTTTCCATGTAGGATAGAAATTGAATACTGGGGCAATGGAAAATCGCGGGAAATACTCTCATAACCATCCATCAAATCTTTGAAATCCATTTTCTCTGATTCCTGAATCAAGGGATATACGATGTAAATTTGTCTTCCCAAGGCAATTTCGTCGCGCAGGAATTTCCAGACTTTTAAACGATTACTATCAAATCTATGTACGGTTTGAATAGGTTTTCGTCCCGGAGGTAATTCATCAATTACAGAAATGTCTAAATCACCGTACAAACTCATCGCTAAAGTTCTTGGAATAGGAGTAGCGGTCATAACCAAAACGTGTGGAGGAATTTCGTTTTTCTTCCACAATTTCGAACGTTGTTCTACACCAAAACGATGCTGCTCGTCAATTACTGCGAGACCTAAATTTTGAAACTTTACCTTGTCCTCCAAAAGTGCATGTGTGCCAATTAAGATCTGCAAACTTCCGTTTTCGAGCTCTTCATGAATAATCTTTCTGGCTGAAGTTTTACTTGAGCCAGTTAGGAGTTTTATGTTGATATTTAGCGTTTTAGCTAATTCTGACAATCCTATAAAATGCTGATTAGCAAGGATTTCTGTCGGAGCCATCAGACAGGCCTGAAAGCCATTGTCTATAGCCAAAAGCATGCTCATAAAAGCTACGATCGTTTTTCCGGAACCTACATCTCCTTGCAATAATCTATTCATTTGAGCATTACTTCCCATGTCCGAACGAATCTCTTTAACTACTCTTTTCTGAGCGTTCGTTAGTTGAAAGGGCAGATGATGCTGGTAAAATTCATTGAAAAATTCACCCACTTTTAGAAAAGGATGTCCTTTGATTTTATGCTTCCGAATGAGATTTTTGGTAATTAACTGTAGCTGTATAAAAAACAGTTCTTCAAATTTTAATCGGTATTGGGCTTTAGCTAAAGCATCGGTACTTTTTGGAAAATGAATATTAAACAGAGCAGCTCTCTTTGAAATAAGCCTTAATTCTTCGATTAAATAGGCCGGAAAAGTTTCTGTAAACAAAGCCTGAGTCTCCAAGAACAATTGCTCCATTAGTTTATTAATGGTTCGGTTTGAGATTCCTTTATTAGCCAGTGTTTCTGTTGAAGGATAAACCGGCTGCATGGCCGAGCGAAGACTTCTTTCATGCTCGCTCCACAATTCGATTTCAGGATGTGCCATACTGAACTGGCTTCCATACAACGAACATTTTCCGAAAATCACACAAACTTCATTCAGTTTCAAACTCTCACGAACCCATTTGTGGCCCTGAAACCAATTTAAGTCAATTTGTCCCGTATCATCTACAAAAGTAGCAACCAGACGTTTTTTGTTCTTCGCAAATTCAACTGTTTTAATGTTGATTATCTTTCCGATAATCTGCACCTCAGAACCGGTATTTTGAAGTTCATTAATTTTATAGTAACGCGTCCGGTCAATATACCTGTTGGGGTAAAAATTAACTAAATCTCCATATTTATGAATTCCCAATTCCTTACGAAGCAGCTGCCCACGACTGGGGCCAACGCCTTTTAGGTATTCGATTGGGGTTTCAAGGAGATTGTTAGACATGTAATGATTTTAGGTTTTAGATTGTAGAGTCAAGAAAATAGAGCCAAGATTCAAGATTGTAGAACAAAGATTATAAGGTGTAGAATTTACTCTATCTTCTTTGTTCTTGACTCTATTTTTTCGTTCTATTTTCTTTCCTAACTGCGAAGATAGATTTTAATTGGGAAATTTGAAAGTCGAAATTGTCGGTTTGCTATTTTGAAAAACAAAGATAATAATTAGATTTGTTAAGATGTTTAAGACAATTAGCCCTTACTATGACTAACGAAGAAAAAGTTCCTTTTGAAACCATGACCTTTGCAGGTGTTGCATTCAAAGTGATCAATCGACACGAAGCACATACTATTATTGGAGATCTTACTGATTTTAACAATCAGAAAATATACAACGTTTTTGAAGACAGCTGGCGTTTTCCAGACTACGAAGAAAATCCGATATTTCTGCTAGCAGAAGAAGATGTAGAAATGGATTCGTTTGAGATGGATTATAGTACAGAAGAACATCCGGATGTTTTTATACTTGGATTTATTTTCAAAGGAAATCTAACCGTTGGTAAATGTATAAGCTCTTATGATACTGACAACTCACCGGCCTTAATCGTTTTGGGAGAAACCACTACTGTAAACATTACTTTGTTTGGAAGTGTTCATTATTTGGGTGGTGGCTTAAAATGTGATTCGCTTATAGGAGAATACAACCACGGAGAGCTCTTTGTTAAAGGCGATGTTACAGCCTGGCTGATCTACAGTGATGATATGTGGATGCATTTTGAGCGTTTTACCAATGTTCAGGCAATTATTAATATAAGTAGACCTGATATATTAATTTGCAGTAATCTAACTACAGATGACGGATCAATTATAACAGTAGAAAATTATCTGCCATCAACACATAAACTAAGCGATATTGTAAACGATTCTTTTATAGAGCAGACTCAATATGGCACAGCGATTTTAGGAAATAATTATTATGAGGAAGTCTTTAAAAAAGGGCTATCCATTATTGATTATGGCAAAACCGAAAAGTATCAGTACAGTGATTTCCGCAATCAATTTGTAAATTTAATTGAAGTTTTATCTGAAAAAGAAGAATTTAAAAACAACGAAAGACTTTATCGCCACATTGATGGTACCACGTATTTGTTTATTTCTTTTGATTACGAAGGAATGAAATACAGTCAGATTTCAGAAGAAATTGAAAACGGTTTTAATATCAGAATGCGTGGTTTGTGGTGCCATGATACAGAGGAAATTACACTCCTTTTGGAATATCTTGATGAAGATAGAGATCCAAAATACCAATGGATGAACGACGAAACTGCGATTGGAATTGAATTTTATGGTATAAAACGTGCGGTCCTAAAAGCTTTTGAAGTGCTTAAGGAAGAACCTGTTGAAGGAGAAGAAAGCGACGAAACCGAATATGCTGAATACGACAGTAGTTTTTCATTAGAAGAATACTCAGCTCAGTTTGGTAATTATATTTTACCTGCAGATTTAGTGAAATTATATAAATTCGAGCAGGAATATGGCGTAGAAAGCTATTCAGAATGTTTTGGTTTGACCATAACAGAAGACAAAACCGGTATAAAAACATGGTCGGAAGAAGAAGAATTTTATAGCAGCTTTATTGAATTTGCAGGGGCAAACGGATCGGGAAGTTCGTACGCGTATTGGCTTATAGCCAATGATTTAAATAAGTGTCCCATAGTTGTCTTTGGTGACGAAGGCGGAATTCATGTGGTAGCAGAAAACACTCGTGAATTAATACATCTGTTAACTTTTGATACCGAAATTTCAGTTGATTTTGATTCGGCTTATTTTTATAAGGATGAAGAATATTATGAAGAAAGTGAAAATAAGGAAGTGTTTGAGGAATGGGTCAAAAAAGAATTTAATCTTAACGTGATAACATCAAACGAAGAAACGGATGAAATTGTAAACCAGGCTAAAGAGAAATATAAAACACAATTAAATGATTTTTTAATTCGGTTTGGTATCGAAGTAGGCGAAGAGAATGAATAGTTGAAATAGCTATAAATCTTGGCAAAAGAGCAGAAAAGAATCGAAATCTATATCTTTGAAAAAAAATAAAAAAATGATAACACATTTAGCACTTTTACGCGGTATTAATGTTTCTGGTCACAACATGATGAAAATGGAGGCTTTGAAAGCGATGTTAGAAAATATCGGCTTTCAAAACGTACGTACCTATCTACAGTCCGGTAATGTATTTGTTGATACAGAAGAAGAAAGCGCTTCTAAAGTAGGTTTCATGATCAAACAGGAAATCTTTAAGGTTTTTGGGCACGAAGTTCCTGTGGTTGTAATTACTAAAAAAGATTTAGAATTGTGTTTTGAAAACAACCCGTTTTTGAAAGAAAAAGATATTGATACCAAAAAGCTCTATGTAGCTTTTGTTTCAGTTGCCTTAAAAGACGAAAACATAAATGATCTTAAAATTAGCCAGTTCAAGCCGGACGAAGCAAGTATCGACGGAAACAAAATTTTTATTAAATATGCCGTTGGAGCAGGGAAAACGAGATTCGATCAAAAATATATAGAGAAAAAACTAAATGTAACTGCTACAATTAGAAACTGGAACACCGTTACTAATTTGCTGAACATGTATTCTTAATTAGTCAATGTGATAATGAGATAATTTGTTAATGAAATATTTTTCTAATTATCTAATTGCCTCATTATCTAATTAGCTTCGTAGCCATTTTAGCATTGTTGGAAATGAAGGCTTCCCCTCATCAAGAGCACGATCATTGCTTAAAGTAAGTCCGATCCATTCGAGAAAAGGCAATCCGATGTAATTTTTAGCCTTAAAACTAGAAATCAGCCACTCGGAATCATTCTTATAACCGTTAGGATGGAATACCAGTTCTAGCGGTAATTCTAAATGAGTACATGCGGCAAATGACCATAAAATAGCAGCCATTTCTTCGGCTTCAGTGGGCCAGTTCGAAGCTATTTTATCGGTACCCACAATTTGTCTGTCAGCAGGAGAGGTAACCGCCATATGTCCGGCTTCGTGTAAAATATCACCTGGGTATAATAATTTGCTGTAATCAATAAAGATACAATTGGGACCCAAATCCAAACCAGGCAGAAAAGTGTCATTCAGTTCTTTTTCAATTACATCTATCCCAATTTCATCAAGAAAAGATAAAATTTTCTTTACTTCTGAATTTTCTTTCGTGAACATAATCTCGTTTTAAATCAAATCGCAATACCAAAATCCATAATCAAAAGCATCGCTGGAACTGGTGTCACAAGCCGTGTCTGAGGACTCTTGAGTTTTAGGTTTTTCATACTTGCGGTAAACAATTTCACCAATTTCAAAATGTACAGGCTCTGAGAAGATTGGGCCATCGAAAGTAAAAGTATGAAACTCGCCGTTTTCACCACAGACGTCAACATTTTCAGGTAAATCCTTAATGAAATCGGCGTCGATAATTCGACCCACAAAACTTTTGTCTAAATAGCGTTCGTTAACACAAACAACAATCGTTTTAAAACCCAGAGAAATGAACTCCTGTATTAAATCACGTGTAGGGATCTTCCAAAGAGGAAAAACACCTTCAAACCCAATCTTTTCCAATTGACTTTCGCGATACTTTCGCAAATCTTCCAGAAAAATATCCCCGAAAACAGAATGTGTGATTTCCCGATTTTGTAGTTCCGTCAGAGTTTCAGTCATAGCACTTTCATAAGCTTCCATGGTAGGCATCTCAGGAATCTGCATAACCTTCAAAGGTAAACCAAGACTTTTGGCCTGCGCTTCGAGGAGTTCAACACGAACACCGTGCATAGAAATACGCTGGTACTTTTGATTAACACTTGTTAGTAAGCATTCAATTGTGAAGTCAGGATTTTTTAGAATTTTATACAAAGCAAGAGCAGAATCTTTTCCGCTGCTCCAGTTAAATAAGGCTTTTTTAGATGTTGACACGTTGCTGTAATTTTGTGTCGTAAACTTACAAATTTCATTCGATTTGTTGATCAAACCTTTGTAACTTTGGAATTTCGCCTTCAATTTTGTTTCCATGAAATACATTCTTCTGTTATTTACCACTTTTACTTTCGCACAACAAACACAATTTGTTGATTTTAAAACCGTTTCAGGGAAATTATCTTTAAATGCGGTAGAAAAATCAATTTCCGGAACAGTTGATTATCAGTTTGAGGTACTAAAACCCATTGATACGATTAAGATTGACGCCAAAAACATGGAATTCTTTCATGTTCAGATTGACAACAAAGAAGCTGATTTTATAAACACGGGAAAAGAATTGCAAATTATTGGTGATTTTCAGAAAGGAGAAAATCATCTAACTTTTCAATACACCGCCAAACCGAAACAGGCTTTGTATTTTGTAAATATGGATCATTCTGAAGTACAAATCTGGACACAGGGACAAGGAAGATACACTAGTAACTGGTTTCCAAGTTTTGATGATGTGAACGAGAAAATCGTATTCAGCTTAGGAATAACCTATGATACCGCTTATCAGGTAGTTTCAAATGGTATTCTAAATAATAAAACATTAACAGATACGCAGACCTATTGGCAGTACAAGATGGAAAAGCCAATGAGTTCCTATCTCTTAATGCTTGCGATAGGGAAGTATGACAAGAAAGAGTTCCGCGCAAAATCTAAGATTCCGTTAGAATATTATTTAGAAAACAAAGACGCGAATCGTTTTGAACCGACCTATCGTTATTCGAAGCGTATTTTTGATTTTATGGAGAAAGAAATAGGCGTTAAATATCCTTGGGAAGTTTATAGAGAAATTCCGGTTCGTGATTTTTTATATGCCGGAATGGAGAATACAACTTCAACGCTTTTTGCTACACGGTATGTAGTAGATTCAATAGGTTTTGAAGATAGAAGTTATACAAATGTAGACGCTCATGAATTGGCACATCACTGGTTTGGTGATTTAATTACAGCTGAAAGTAGTACGCACCATTGGCTTCAGGAGGGGTTTGCTACTTATTTTGCGGCTTTGGCTGAAAGAGAAATTTACGGTGACGATTTTTTCTATTCCAAATTATACGATACAGCACAACAGATTAAGTTTGCTTCCAGAACGGATTCAATTCCGGTTTTGAACGCAAAAGCAAGTTCGTTGACTTTTTACGAGAAAGGGGCTTGGGCGCTGTTTGTATTGCATGAGTCCATAGGTGATAAAGCATTTAAAAAAGCGATAAAAAGTTATTTAAAGAAATATGCCTATCAAACCGTAACCACACAAAATTTCTTTGACGAGATTAAAAAAGTAGCTGATTTTGATCTTGATAAATTTCAGAAAACCTGGTTGGAATCGACCGTTTTTGATACACCAACTGCCAATACTTTATTGAGTAAAAATAAATCGATTCAAGTTCGTTTGGAGGTAGATAAATTAAAAAAGACAGCTTTAACGGAGAAAGAAGAATTTTTAAGTAAAACTTTAAAATCGGATATTTATTACACTGTAAAAGAAGCTATTGTAAATCAGTTAGAAAACGAAAAGTACGAAGCTAAAAAAGCACTCTTATTACTTGCGATGCAAACTAATGATATTCAGGTTCGACAAGCAGTTGCCGGTAGTTTAAGTAAAATTCCGGAAGATTTCAGAACGGAATACGAAACGTTACTCGATGATAAATCTTACCAGACACAGGAAATTGCTTTGTATTGGCTGTGGAGGAATTTTCCGGAGCACCGTACGAGATATTTAAATAAAACAATGAACTGGATTGGTTTTAATGACTATAACCTAAGAACATTGTGGCTTTCGTTAGCACTGTCAACACCAAATTACGCAGAAAACTCCGAAACTCTAATTACTGAACTGATTGCTTTTTCTTCTACAAAATACGAAGCAACAACGAGACAAAATGCTCTTGAAAAACTTGTTGCTTTTAAGATTATCAACGATTCCGTTTTAAGTAATTTAGTTTCGGCAACCACACATCATATGTGGCAATTTTCAAAGTTTGGAAGAGATACAATTCGGCTTTTATTAAAAAATCCGGACATGCGTGCTTCGTTTGAAAGAATTTTGATTAATTTAAACCCCGATGAACAGTTTCAACTGAAGCGTTTATTGGCCGAGGAAGTAAAGAAATAGCATTAGATTATTAGTAGAAAAGATAAGAAAACAGAGTAATGAGAGAAGTGCAAATAGTAATTACAAACACTTCTAACTCATAACATAAAACGCACAATTTAAAATATGAGAGCATTGGTTATTTCTGGCGGAGGAAGTAAAGGCGCATTTGCCGGTGGTGTAGCACAATATCTGATCGAAGAAAAGAATCATGAATATGATTTGTTTATAGGAACTTCGACCGGTAGTTTACTGATACCCCATTTAGCATTAGGGCATATTAAAAAAATTCACTCTGTTTATACCAATGTTACCATGGCCAGTATCTTTAATATATGTCCTTTTGTGGTTAAAAATAAAGATGGAGTAGATATTGTCACCATCAATCATTTTAATGTGTTGCGTCAGTTCTTTAGAGGCAAGAGAACCTTTGGTGAAAGTAAAGGATTAAAGCGATATATTAAGAATAATTTTTCGATCTCCGACTTTAATAAACTCAAAAAACTGGATAGCGATGTTGTTATAACAGTAACTAATTTTACCAAGAACGAAGCCGAATACAAATCTGTAAAAGATTGTACATACGAGGAGTTTTGTGAATGGTCCTGGATTTCCAGTAACTATGTGCCTTTTATGAGTTTGGTAGAGAAAAATAACTACGAATATGGCGATGGCGGTTTTGCAAGCTTAGTTCCCATTCGTGAAGCCATTAACCGCGGAGCAACTGAAATTGACGTTATCATTCTGGAAACTGAGGTCAATATGGACAAGACGGTTATTGGTAAAAATCCATTTTCTCTTATGATTGATTTATTTCGAATTGCCTTAGATCAGGTTGAAAAGCACGATATCGCTATTGGAAAACTGCTTGCAAACAATAAAAACGTAAAGCTTAACCTTTACTATACCCCAACAAAACTAACAGATAACGCTCTTATTTTTAATCAGGAAGTCATGAAAGAATGGTGGGAACAAGGTTATGAATATGCTCAAAATAAGTCTGAAGTCATGAGTGATAATAGATAGTTTAGACTAACTTAGATTTCTTAGATTTTTCGACTGGCTTAGACTTTTTTGGATTGTGAGATTACTCGACTGTAGGATTGTAAAAAAAAATCATTCGATTCTTAAATCTAAAGATCTAAGAATCGAATGATCCAACTACCTAACAATCTAAGAAGTCTAAGTCAGTCTAAGCCAGTCTAAAAAAGATCCGCTACTTCATTTTTTATGTATGCCAAAGCAGCATTACTTGGTGATTGTTTTTCCAGTAAGTCATTTAAAATTACTTCACGTAACTTGTCTGCACTGTCAACACGGTCACTCATAGCAGCTTTTCGAATAATTTGTATGGTTGAATTTTTGGCTGTTGTAATAATCGTCCAGCATTCATCCGACATATAAATTTGTTGCGTTAAATTATGCTCAAATTCCTGTTCTATCTGATCGATTAAGAAGTTTTCGTAATCGTGTTTTTCGTTTGAAATAGGCGCAATTCGGATTAGTAATTTGGTTAGATTGATACGCTCTAAATACAGAGTCATGCGCTCATAAGCCTGTAATCGTATTGGTAATGATTCTTTATGAGCTTCTTTATTTAATAAAAAATTGCGTTTTTTATCAAAGTTTTTAATGTGCAATTCAAAAAAACTGTAAGCAACAAATCCGGTAACAACAGCAGGTAGAGTGTAACTGGCTAATTCTATAATTTTTGTAAAATCCATTGGGTTTAAATTTTAAGCAAAAATATACTTTTTGAGGAGAAATCCACTTTAAAATTATTGTAATAGATAATCTGGAAGTTTACTTTTGTGCAGCGTACTTAAAAACAGTTCAAATACAATCATAATGGAAAACTACATCATAATTTTACTTTGTTTAGCAGCTTTTGCAGCAGGATTTATAGACGCGATAGTAGGTGGCGGAGGATTAATTCAAACGCCAATGGGACTGATTCTGTTACCCAATTTACCCGTTTCTACCGTGATAGGTACCTTAAAATTGCCTGCTTTTACAGGAACTGCATTTGCGGCCTTTCAGTATCTCAAAAAAGTGGTGATTCAGTGGAAGCTTCTTTTAATTATGATGTGTTTGGCCGTCCCATCGGCATTTCTGGGGTCGACCTTACTAACTTATGTAAGCAATGATTTTATGAAGCCACTTTTGTTGGTGGTTTTGTCACTGTTGCTGATTTATACCTATGCCAAGAAAAACTTTGGACAGCATGAGGCTAAAGATCATTCTTTTGGAACACAAATCCTGTATGCAGTTGTCATTAGTATAATCGTTGGTTTTTATGATGGCTTTATTGGTCCGGGTACCGGAAGTTTTTTTGTCGTAGCTTTTATTGCTTTGATGGGATTTGATTTTTTACATGCTTCCGCAAATGCAAAAATGGTGAATCTGGCAACCAACTTTGGCTCAATCTGTTTGTTTGTAATTAAAGGAAAAATCATTTGGACAATCGCTATTCCAATGGCAGCAAGCAACGGGCTAGGGGGATGGCTTGGGGCAAAACTTGCAATAAATAAAGGCAATGGTTTTATTCGTGTGTTCTTCTTAATTGTTGTAGTCGGTACTTTAATTAGATTTTCGTACGATGTGTTTTATAAGTAGTCAGGTTCTAAGGGACTAAGGCGCTAAGTTTTTTTATTAATTTATTCACAACTTTATCTTTATAGAATCGTTTCATTAGTCATTAAATTCCATATACAATACAAACTAATTTATCTACTTATAAAGTTAAGATCTTTAAATCTCAACTAATTATATCTTCATTTTCCGACCTCAAAAAGAATAAAAAACTTAGCAGCTTAGAACCTTAGTATCTTAGTAGCTTATTAAAGGTATAATTATTATTTTTGCATCATTATGGAGAAAAATTTCATGCAAAAGTACATTGACCAGCTCAATGAAGCACAAAGACAGCCGGTTTTAAAGAAAGACGGGCCAATGATTATTATTGCTGGTGCAGGTTCAGGAAAAACTCGTGTTTTAACCATTAGAATTGCTTATTTGATGGCTCAGGGGATTGATGCCTTCAATATTTTATCACTAACTTTTACCAACAAAGCGGCTCGCGAAATGAAACACAGGATTTCAGATATCGTAGGAGCCAGCGAAGCTAAGAATCTTTGGATGGGAACTTTTCACTCGATTTTTGCGCGTATTCTTCGTGCGGAATCGGATCATTTAGGTTATCCTTCAAATTTTACGATTTATGATTCTCAGGATTCCGCCAGATTGATTTCTTCTATTATAAAAGAAATGCAGCTGGATCGCGATATCTATAAACCAAAGCAGATTTTAGGCCGTATTTCAAACTACAAAAACAGTTTGATTACAGTAAAAGCCTATTTTAATAATCCTGAATTAGTGGAAGCCGATGCGATGGCAAAAAGACCGCGTTTAGGAGAAATTTACCAGCAGTATGTAGAGCGCTGTTTTAAAGCAGGAGCTATGGATTTTGATGATTTACTGCTTAAAACCAATGAATTACTAACTCGTTTTCCGGAAGTTTTAGCGAAATATCAAAATCGTTTCCGCTATATTCTGGTGGATGAGTACCAGGATACAAACCATTCTCAATATTTGATTGTAAGAGCGTTATCGGATAAATTTCAGAATATTTGCGTGGTTGGAGACGATGCGCAGAGTATTTATGCCTTCCGTGGAGCGAATATTAATAATATTTTGAATTTCCAGAAGGATTATGAAGGTGTAATAATGTTCCGTTTGGAGCAAAATTATCGTTCTACCCGAAACATAGTGGAAGCCGCAAATACCGTAATGGAACACAATAAGACCAAACTGGATAAAGTAGTTTGGACAGCAAATGATTTTGGGGCAAAAATAAAAGTCCACAGAAGTTTAACTGATGCCGAAGAAGGGCGTTTTGTTGCCAGTACCATTTTTGAACAGAAAATGCAAAACCAGTTGCATAACGGTTCATTTGCAATTTTGTACCGTACCAATGCGCAGTCACGTGCGATGGAGGATGCTTTAAGAAAACGCGATATCCCATATAGAATTTACGGAGGATTGTCTTTCTATCAACGTAAAGAAATTAAAGATGTATTGTGTTACCTGCGTCTGGTAATCAATCCAAAAGACGAAGAGGCTTTGGTTCGTGTAATCAATTATCCTGCGCGTGGAATTGGAGATACAACCGTTGAAAAACTTACAATTGCAGCCAATCATTACAAACGTTCGATTTGGGAAGTGATGGTTAACATTGACAAAATCGATTTGAAATTAAATGCCGGTACAAAGAATAAAGTAAAAGACTTTGTTACTATGATTCAGAGCTTCCAGGTGATCGACCAGAATCAGGACGCTTTTTATATTACAGATTATGTAGCTAAAAAAACGGGACTTGTTCAGGAATTGAAGAAAGATGCCACACCGGAAGGAATGGCTAAGATTCAGAACATTGAAGAGCTTTTGAACGGTCTAAAAGATTTTACCGAAGGACAAAAAGAGATTGACGGTGCAAGAGGAGCTCTATCTGAATTTATGGAAGACGTTGCACTGGCTACAGACTTAGACAAAGATACTTCTGACGAAGATCGTGTAGCATTGATGACCATTCACCTGGCAAAAGGACTTGAATTCCCACATGTTTTTGTCGTGGGAATGGAAGAGGATCTGTTTCCAAGTGCCATGAGTATGAGTACCCGTAGTGAATTAGAGGAAGAACGTCGTTTATTTTACGTAGCTTTAACACGTGCAGAACATCAGGCGTATTTGACTTATGCACAGTCACGTTACCGTTGGGGTAAACTGACAGATAGTGAACCATCCCGCTTTATTGAAGAAATTGACGGTCAATATCTGGAGTATTTAACACCGGCAGAAACCAACTATCGCTACAAGTCACCAATTGACGGTGATATTTTTGGAGATATAGATAAATCAAAACTGCGCTTGGCAAAACCAATTGGAAGTACCCCACCTAAGCATGTTACAGGCAATGATCCGAAATCGGACTTGAATATTCGAAAATTAAAGCCCGTTGTAGGAACCAACCCAAATAGTGGTGCTCCAAATTTGTTTGATAACAAATTGACAATTGGAAATGTAGTGATGCATGAACGTTTTGGAAAAGGCGAGGTAGTGAATTTGGAAGGTGTTGGCGCCGATAAAAAAGCTGAAATAAAATTCGAGGTAGGCGGAATCAAGAAATTGTTGTTAAGATTTGCTAAATTAGATGTTGTAGGCTAAGAAAAAAGCATAGAGAAAAGATGATAGAAAATAGATTTTTAAAGAAATTTAATTTTTCATTACTGCATTTCATTTTCAATCCTCGCAATTTTTCGTGACTTTTCAAGAGAATAAAGATTTTTTAAATTTATTTTAATTGAAATGTTGTTGTTTATTTTAAAAACTTAAAAAGAACTAAAGATCAGTCTTTGTTCTATAATCTAACTTCATTATTCTAAAAAAATGGCTGAGTTCATAAAAATATACCCTGACAAACCCAGTGAAGCTGCAATAGCCAAAGTGGTAAAAGTACTTCAAAACGGAGGTTTGGTAATTTACCCAACCGATACTGTTTATGGTTTAGGTTGTGATATTACTAATTCACGTGCTTTGGAGAAAATTGCAAAAATAAAAGGTGTTAAGCTGGAGAAAGCAAATTTTTCATTCATCTGTCATGACTTAAGCAATCTATCCGATTATGTACGCCAGATCGATACGTCAACTTTTAAAATTCTAAAAAGAGCATTACCGGGACCATACACTTTTATTCTACCGGGAAATAATAACCTGCCTAAAGAGTTTAAAAAGAAAACAACTGTTGGTATTCGTGTACCCGATAATAATATTATTCTTGAAATTGTTCGTAAATTAGGAAATCCTGTTGTATCAACTTCTATTCGTGATGAAGATGATGTAATTGAATATACGACTGATCCGGAATTGATTTTTGAAAAATGGCAAAATCTGGTAGACCTGGTTATTGATGGCGGATATGGTGACAATGTAGGTTCAACAATTATAGACCTGTCAGAGCATGAACCGATAGTCGTGAGAGAAGGAAAAGGAGATGTTGATATTTTGTAAAAAGAATAATATTTTTTTTGTATTATAAATATAATAGTGTTAATTAGTGGTGAATATTTATAATTAAACTATGAAAAAACTAATTTTTCTCTATTTTCTTTTTTGTTCTCTAAATTCCTTTAGCCAAAGGATGAATGGTAAAGTTTCTGATAAAGAAAACACACCACTACCAGGAGCTTTAATCTACTTAGACGGAACGACAATTTCAACAATTTCTGATGGCAATGGAAATTTTACCTTAGAGTATGATCCAAAAGCTAATAACATTCTAGTAGTAAGCTTTCTAGGATACGAAAATGAATATATTGCGGGTTCTGATTTTCAAAAGAATCTTAATATACACTTGAATTTTGCCAAAAACTCGCTTAAAGAAGTTGTGGTGAACAGAAAAGATATGTTTAGAAGGGATCAGAAGTTAAAAATATTCAGAGAGTATTTTATTGGAAAAACAGTAAACAGTAAAAAAGTTGTAATTCAAAATGAAGATGATATTTATTTTAAATATGATAAAGAAAAATTTGTTTTAAAAGCTTTTTCCGATAAGCCATTAATAATCATAAATCCTTCATTGGGTTACAAAATCAGCTATGAATTGCAAAACTTCGAAGTTACGTTTAGTAAACGAAGTGTATTATCGAGCGATGTAGTCAAAAACTTTTACTCTGGTTTGAGTCATTTTGAAGAAATAGCCAATTCGGATCTAATTTTGACAAAGAGGGAAGAAGCATTTAAAGGTTCTCTAATTAATTTTTTTAGAAATTTATCCAATGGCACATGGAGCAAAGATGAATTTTTATTATCTAAAAATAGTGATACGGTTATTTCCGATAATTGTTTCAAAATATCCAAAGAAGAATTCTCTACAAAGGTAGAAGTAGTAAAGCAAGCCCAACAGCAAGATAAAGAGATTATTGCATCATACGATGTTTTATTTAAAAACAAAGAAGAATCAAGTGTTATTTTTGAGACAAATACTTTTTATGTTTATAAATATGGAAATATCTCTAACATATCAGATATTGTTTTCTTAGGTCAAATTGCAAAAGAAAGAGTAGCTGAAATGTTGCCTTTGAATTATGGGATAAAATAGAATTTCTTGATTTTTTTTTAAGTAATAAATAGTATAGTGCTATCTTTATAAATAAAAAAAATAGCCAATAAGGGCTATTTGTAAAAAAAAACTTAAATGATATAAATATCTAAAATAAATAACTAACTTTAGATTAGTTAAAATTTAGTTAGTTAAATTAAAGATAATGCTATTCTTGATTTATATTTAATTGGTTATTAAAAAAATTAGGAATACATAAAAGCAGGTCAATTGACCTGCTTTTTCTGTTTAATGAACTATGTAAAAGCGGGATTATTTCGCTTGTTTTTTCATTTCTTTTTCAATCATATCGTAGAATTGATCGATTTTTGGCATAACCACAATACGAGTTCTTCTGTTACGAGCTTTGTTATCCGGAGTATCATTAGCTACTAATGGCACATATGAACTTCTACCGGCAGCGATTAATTTAGCAGGGTTTACACCAAGATCATTAGTTAATACACGAACAATTGAAGTAGAACGTTTAACACTTAAATCCCAGTTGTCTAAGATAATTCCGTTGCTTTTGTAAGGAACGTCATCTGTATGACCTTCAACCATACATTCAAAATCTGGTTTGTCGTTTACAACTTTTGCAACTTTAGCTAAAACAGATTTCGCTTTGTCACTTACGTCATAACTTCCGCTTTTGAATAATAATTTATCTGCGATAGAAATAAACACAACTCCTTTCTCTACATTGATTTCAATATCTGGATCGTTAATTCCAACAGCTCCTTTTAAACTTGTAACTAAAGCTAATGTTACACTGTCTTTCTTCGTTAAAGCGTCCTGTAGTCTTGATATTTTTAAATCTTTTTCTTTTAAACTTTCTAAAGATTTTTCAAGGTTTTCAGCTCCTTTAGTAGTTAAAACAGTTAAATCCTTAGAAGTACTGATTAAATCCTGATTGTGTTGTTTATAACTTTCAGCAGTTGCTGCTAATCCTGCTTTTTCTTCCAGACAAGTATTTAATTTAACTGTACAAGAGTTTAATAAATCTTGTATCTCTTTGTTCTTAGCTTCTAAAGCTGCATATTGCTTTTTCGATACACACGAAGTTAAGGCCATTAATACTGATAGTGCGATAACTATTTTTCTCATAAGGTATTATATTTAATTAAACGTTGATTACAAATTTAGTTCTTAATATTTTGATTACTGTTAAAGATTTCCTTAAATACAAGTAATTTCTTTATGTAATACAAGTAAACGACACTTTTCACGGTATAGTATTGCTGTATCTGGAAATCTTTGCGTTTCCTAAGGTATTTTAAAGATATGCAATAAAAAGAGAAATGCGCTTTGAGAATTGCAAAGGTATGCAGGAACTTTCCTTGTGTAAGAAAACGAATACCAGCTATACCGTCTAAAACCATTCGGAAGAAAATCACAAAGAAGAGTCCTTTTTTAGGTAAGTTTTTCACAAGCATTAGTAGTGAATTTCTAAAATTCAAAAAGGTTTTCTTAGGATTTCCCTGTTGCAAAGTCGCTCCTCCAACATGATAAACAACTGAAGCAGAATTGTACTTAATAGTATGTCCTTCATTTGCTGCACGCCAACACAAATCAATCTCTTCCTGATGTGCAAAAAAGGTTTCATCAAAACCTCCCAGTTCATGGTAAATTTCGCTTCTTATAAAAAAGCAAGCTCCTGATGCCCAGAACAATTCACAATTATCACCATATTGTCCATTATCTTTTTCGATAGTATCAAAAATACGTCCGCGACAAAAAGGGAACCCGTATTTATCAATGAAACCACCAGCTGCACCTGCATATTCAAAGTATTCTTTGTTCTTATAGTCCAGAATCTTAGGCTGAATAATAGCAGTTAACTTTTCATTCTCAAAAGTTTCAATGATAGGATTTAGCCAATTTTGCGTTACTTCTATATCTGAATTAACCAAAGCATAAATCTCAGCATCAATATGTTGCAAAGCATCATTGTAACCCTTTGCAAAACCATGATTACCATTGTTTTGAACGATTTTTATTGTGGGAAAATTGCTCTTAACAAAAGTTATAGAATCATCTGTCGAAGCATTATCAGCAACGTATATTTGAGCTCCCTCAGAAAATTGAATAATAGAAGGTAAAAATTGTTCCAATAATTTTACTCCATTCCAATTTAAAATTACAACAGCTATTTTATCCAAAAGTAATTTTTATTTATTTTAATATTATTTGTTATAATCAGGTAAACTTCTTAAAAACTGATATTTTTCATTTTCAAAATCCATCTGACAGTAAAAATGACTCAGTCCGTTTGTAACATTCAAAAACCGTGCCTGCATTGTCATATTATAACGGGCAATCTGATCAAAAGTTGCTTGTGAGATTTTAACCTCAGGGGCTTTGCATTCTACCAGTATATGTATAGAGCCATCAGAATTAAATACAACAACATCATATCTTTTTCGCAATCCATTGACAGTAAGCACTTTTTCTACGTTTATTAGCGATTTAGGGTATTTTTTCTCGGTCATTAAAAAATGAACAACATGTTGGCGAACCCATTCTTCTGGAGTAAGAATGATAAATTTTTTCCTGATTTCATCAAAAATAGACACTTTATTTTCGCTATTTTTGAATCGGAAAGTATATGTTGGGAAATTTAGTTTTAACATAAGACAAAAATATAAAATAGTTTCAGCTTTCTGGTTTAAAGTTTCAAGTTTTGAAGCCATAAACCGAAATCTGAAGCTTGAAACAAAATTTGAATGGACGAAGTTGTAAAAATTGTTAATGAGATAAAAGCCGGAGATATAAAACCGATTTATTTTTTAATGGGCGAAGAACCTTATTATATTGATAAACTATCGGAGTATATTGAACAAAATGTCCTTGCTGAAGAAGAAAAGGGATTCAATCAAACCGTTCTTTACGGAAGAGATGTTTCTGTTGAAGATATTGTAGCAACGGCCAAGCGCTATCCTATGATGGCTGATCGTCAAGTTGTTATCGTAAAAGAGGCACAGGATTTATCGAGAACAATTGACAAGATCGAATCTTATGTTGCCAATCCAATGACAACAACCGTATTGGTTTTCTGTTATAAATACAAAACACTGGATAAGCGAAAAAAAGTAACTAAACTACTGGCTCAGAAAGGAGTCGTGTATGAAAGTAAAAAATTATACGAAAATCAGGTTGGAGACTGGATAAAACGCGTGCTTGCAGGAAAAAAGTACACCATTGATCCAAAAGCCAATGCAATGCTGGTTGAATTTCTGGGTACTGATTTGAGTAAGATTAATAATGAGCTCGAGAAACTACAAATTATTCTACCGAAAGGAACAGTAATTACGCCCCAGCATATTGAGGAGAATATTGGATTTAGTAAAGATTATAATGTTTTTGAGTTAAGAAAAGCGATAGGGGAGCGAAACCAGCTCAAAGCCTATAAAATTGCAGAGAATTTCGCTCACAATCCTAAAGAATATCCACTGGTAATGACAACAGGATTGGTGTTTGGATTTTTTGTTCAACTTTTAAAATATCATGGACTGAAAGATAAAAACCCTAAAAATGTCGCAGCAGCTATTGGTGTAAACCCTTATTTTTTAAAGGAGTATGATTTGGCCATAAAAAATTATCCCATGCGTAAAGTAAGTCAGATTGTAGGAGCCCTGCGTGATGTAGATATTAAAAGCAAAGGAGTAGGAGCTAATGCATTGCCGCAATCTGATTTATTAAAAGAAATGCTGTATAAAATATTTAATTAAATAATTTAAAAATAATATTCTATTACAAGTGTCTTCGTCTTAAGTGAATATATCCATTTATTCTGATTTATTACGCTGAAATAGTGTTGTTTAAAATCTTAATTAATGAGGTGTATTTAGCTTTTTATTATTAAATACTCAAAACTAATAGAGTTCTACAAGTGATTTATCATAATAACATGTAATTAATTAACTATAATTATAGCAAAGACAATGTAATTTCATTATATTTCCTGAATATTATTTACATAAAACAATTCGGTGACCCCATCTACCTTATATCTATGCAACACAAGAATAAAAGTCATTCTTGTGTTATTTGTTTGCCTATCTACTGTTTTTAAGAGTTATGCCCAGTCTCAAACTCTTTTAAAAACAAACCCAGATGCTATAGTGTCAAAGATTGATAGTATCAAAAAACTAATCAGAACAGAAAATGTTCAAAATCATCTTTTGGGACTTAAAATCTTAAATGAAACAGAAGCTTCTTTAAAATCAAGAAGAGACACTGTAGGTCTTTTGCTTTTTCATAGGGAATGTATTAAGCTAATTTCTTATTTACGAAATTTCGGAACTCCTAATACATATCTTCTTGAAAATTTTCAGATTTTAAAGAAATACAATAACAAGCGGGAGTTGGCGCTATTGTATGAAGCTCTTGGTGATTTAAGGTATTATGAAGGCAATAAGTTATTGTCTCATCAATACGATTTGAAAGCGCAACAATTAATAAAAAAATATGGCAACCATGAGGACAATATAAACATAAACTACAACCTCTCGGTATATTATAAGACACATAAAGATTACAAGAAATCGATTCATTTTGCTATGATTTCGCTTGAAAACATTAAAAAAAGCAATACATCGAAGAAAAATAATTTTAAGATTCCCAATTTATATCTCTTCATATCCGAAGATTATTACCACCTTAAAGAAAATGATAGTGTCTATAAGTATCTGCAGCTTGTAGAAAAAACTCAAATACCCTACGCAGACGGGAGAGTTCCTTATGATGCAAAGCTCAATGAGCTGAAGGCAATGTATTATTACAATACGGGCGATCTGGCAACTGCAACAAAATTTTATCAAATCTCAGTATCAAAGTACATCAGACTCAATCAATTTAGAATGAGGCTTATTCAAAAATCAAACAAATTGAATAATACTTTGAAAATAAAAAATATTGAAAATAGAAGAAAAATTAATGAAGCCAGACTTGAAAGCGTAAGTGAGTCTTATAAAAATTATCTGCTGTTTTTTTCATTACTGCTAGTTACAATACTGATAGTGTTATTTATGATTCAGTTCAGAGCCTATAAATATAAAATGAAGGTTAATTTGATTCTGGAGAAGAAAAATTCAGAGTTAGAAAAAATAAATAAAGAGTTAAACGAAGCTTCAAAAATAAAAGATAATTTTCTTGATGTTGTAACTCATGAATTAAAAACTCCTTTAAATACGATTAGAGGGACAGCATATTTACTTGAAAACGAAAAATCGGAACAACTTAAGAAAGACTATATTAAAAATTTAAATTTTTCTTCCGATTATCTTTTGGGCTTTATCAATAATATAGTAGATTTTAAAAATCTAAAACGAGACGATACTATTAATTTACAGTTTAAAGATATTAATCTTAAAGAGATATTGAACGCCGTAATTGAAATGTTTAAAATCAATGCCACGAACCACAATACCATACTACTTGATTTTGACGACAAAATTCCACAGACTTTAAAGAGTGATGAAATAAGATTTACTCAGGTTATTATGGAGCTGATGACAAATGCTACAAAATTCACAAAAAAAGGCGAAGTAACTTTAAAGGCAAAACTGATTAAATCTAATAACGATAATGCCAGTATTAAATTTGATATTTCTGATACAGGAATTGGAATTTCAGAGAACGTTCAAAATAAAATATTTGAACCCTTTATACAAGAATCTACTGAAATCAATATTAAGTATGGAGGAAGTGGATTGGGGCTTTCCATTATAAAGAAAACCTTAGAACTTTTTAATAGTACGATTGAAGTTAAATCTAAAAAAGACAAAGGAACTACTTTTTCATTTGTAATCGATTTTGATATTTCCAATGAAATCCAAAATGAATCTTGTTTTATAAATAATCAGGAACAAAAAGACGAGCTCCCAAATATTGACGTTTTGCTAGTTGAAGACAATAAAATAAATCAGTTGTTAACCAGTAAAATTCTAATCAGCAAAGGTTTTAAATGTGATGTGGCCAATAACGGTCTTGAAGCAGTAGAGAAAGTAAAAGAAAAAAAATACGCAATAATACTGATGGACATTATGATGCCAATTATGGATGGTTTTGAAGCATCAGAAATTATTAGCGGTTTAAAACCTGAAATACCGATTGTAGCACTGACAGCCATTTCAGAAAATATATGCAGCAATAATTTTCAAAAAGCTAAAATTTTAGAAAAACTGGACAAGCCAATAAATCCTGATATTTTGTGTGAAACAATTTTAAAATATGTTACACAAAAAACGATCTAAGATTTACTAAAATTCACGATATTTGCATCTCTAAAAAAATACTACTTTTAAAATACTAATAACGCAATTATGGGAATGAATAAAAATACCATTTTAGGATGGGCTACTTTTATAATGGTACTTATGGGATTGTTACTTATAGGTCTTGGCGCTTTTAGATACAGAGATGTTTCCGGTTGGGGATTTGTTGCAGTTGGAGTTGGTTTTTTCTCTATCGCCTGGGTTTTTAACGCTTTGAAAGGAAGGGTATAATTCACTGTCTATTGCACTATCAAATTAATAAAAATAAACTAATAACAATAAACATAATATGTCAGACGATAAGAAAGTAATTTTCTCAATGCAAAAATTGAGTAAAACCTATCAGGGAGCAGACAAACCAGTACTTAAAAATATTTACCTGAGTTTCTTTTACGGAGCTAAAATTGGTATTTTAGGTCTTAATGGTTCCGGAAAATCATCACTTTTAAAAATTATTGCAGGAGTTGATAAAAACTATCAGGGTGATGTTGTCTTTCAACCAGGTTACACCGTAGGTTACTTAGAACAAGAACCAATCCTTGATGACTCTAAAACTGTTATCGAAATTGTTCGTGAAGGAGCTGCTGAAACTATGGCTGTTCTTGAAGAGTACAATCAGATTAATGATTTGTTTGGTCTTCCTGAAAATTACGAAGATCAGGATAAGATGGATAAGTTGATGGATCGTCAGGCAGCTTTACAAGATAAAATCGATGCTCTTGGTGCTTGGGAAATTGATACAAAACTTGAAATCGCAATGGATGCCTTACGTACACCGGAAGGAGACACACCAATTAAAAATCTTTCAGGAGGTGAGCGTCGTCGTGTAGCTTTATGTCGTTTGTTATTGCAACAGCCTGATGTATTGCTTTTGGATGAGCCTACCAACCACCTTGATGCTGAATCTGTACTTTGGTTAGAACAGCATTTAGCACAATATTCGGGAACTGTAATTGCTGTAACGCACGATAGATATTTCCTTGATAATGTAGCAGGTTGGATTCTTGAGTTGGATAGAGGAGAAGGTATTCCTTGGAAAGGAAACTATTCTTCTTGGTTAGATCAAAAATCTAGTCGTATGGCACAAGAAGAAAAAGTTGCATCTAAACGTAGAAAAACTTTAGAGCGTGAATTAGAATGGGTTCGTCAGGGAGCAAAAGGTCGTCAAACGAAACAAAAAGCTCGTTTACAGAACTACGACAAACTATTAAATGAAGACCAAAAACAATTGGATGAAAACTTGGAAATCTACATTCCAAATGGTCCACGTTTAGGTACGAATGTTATCGAAGCAAAAAATGTTGCCAAAGCCTTTGGAGATAAATTATTATATGATAATTTAAATTTCACTTTGCCACAAGCAGGAATTGTTGGAATCATTGGGCCAAACGGTGCTGGTAAATCGACCATCTTCAAAATGATTATGGGAGAACAAGCTACTGATAGCGGGGAATTTTCTGTTGGTGAAACTGTAAAGATTGCTTACGTAGACCAGTCACACTCGAATATTGATCCGAACAAATCGATTTGGGAAAATTTTGCTGACGGTCAGGAATTAGTAATGATGGGAGGAAAGCAAGTAAACTCAAGAGCTTATTTATCACGTTTTAACTTTGGTGGAGGTGAACAAAATAAGAAAGTTTCGATGTTGTCTGGTGGAGAACGTAACCGTTTGCACCTAGCCATGACATTGAAAGAAGAAGGAAATGTACTTTTACTGGATGAGCCTACGAATGACCTGGACGTAAATACATTACGTGCACTTGAAGAAGGTTTGGAAAATTTTGCTGGTTGTGCTGTAATTATTTCACACGACAGATGGTTCTTAGATAGAATTTGTACTCACATTTTAGCATTCGAAGGAGATTCTGAAGTATATTTCTTTGAAGGAAGTTTCTCTGATTATGAAGAGAACAAAAAGAAGCGTTTAGGTGGTGATTTAACTCCAAAACGTTTGAAATACAGAAAACTGATTAGATAATAAGATCTGAAAATTTTAATAGAAAAATCCCAAATTCCAATTATCGTGAATTTGGGATTTTTTATTACAGGAAATCTTTATCGATTAGCGTATGTGACTTCTCCTTCGTCGAAGTGACAAATATTGCGCTAAGTATTGGAATTTTATATTTTGGAATTTGAATTTTAAAGAAACTTCGCTTTCAATTCCACAGTTGGAATCATGCAGCTCTCTTTTTTGCCATACCATTTGTAACGGTTTTTGGCAACGTAGTCATAAAGGTAATTCCTAAGTTTTTCGGGTAAAATTTTAAAAACAGAAAGCAAACTGTAAATTCCACCCAGGTTATCGGCAATTTCAATTGCGGCTGATGATTTAAGATAATAGGCAACACCGGGATTGTATAAAATAATGCTATCTATTTTCTTCTGATCTACACCAATATATTTACAAATCTCAATTCCCAACTCAGATTGCAAAGCCACAAAACGAAAATTATCTTTTTTATCATGTTTGATGATAAACTGAACAGCACCGTTGCATAAATTGCAAACACCGTCAAAGAGGATTATTTTTTTGTTTTTTGGAAGATTTTGCATTTGGTTAAAAATTTCAGGTTTCAAGATTCAGGAAATATCAAAAATGACGATAATTACACGTATTAGTTTTGTTTATTAAAACAATAAAAGCAATAAATTTTACAAATCAAAAATAGCTTTCATAAATCAAATGTAAGCTGTTTTTGAAAATTATCCATCTTCGTAATTGTATTTCAAGAAATCGTTGCGTAAATCGCTTTATTTTAATTCTTGCTTCTTTTTTGAACTTTTAAAGGTTCAAAAACAGGGTTAGAGCTCAAAATTTACTTTTTAACAGCTTCCACCAATTCCAATTCATCCAAACTTACTTTTGAAGTAAAAATTCCGTAGTTGACCGTTGCCTTATTTTTTTCGATGGCGTCAATACTTCCAACAGATCTTCCGTCAAGCATTCTGACTCTGTCACCAACTTTTAAAATTGGTTTTGGTTTTTCGATTACAGGTTTAAGTTTTTTCTCTTTTTTCTCTTTTCGAATTTCCTCTACTTTTACTGTAATTTCAGCAATTACTTCTTTTTTCTTTTCGATTATGGCCTTAGCTTCTTTTGGAGTAGCTTTTTTACGCTTTGAATTCTCAATTTCTATAATTTTCAAAAACTCTCCTATAAGCTCTTTTTTGTTTTTATTATTAAAGTATTTCTCAGAGATGTCTTCTATTTTTTGACCTATATATATCGTCTTCTGATTACTATCATATAATTCCTGATAGCTCTCCAGTTTTTGTTTGATTTTTACATTGATGTTTTCCATCTTTTTGCTTTCTTCACGAGCCCTTGTTTCTTCTTCTTTTAGATTAATAGAAGTTTTTTCCAACTTAGAACGTTCTTTCTGAAGTGTTGCAATGGTTTTATCAAAGCGAACTTTGCCTACTTCAATTTTCTTTTTAGCACGATTAATCAATCCAAACGGAATCCCGTTTTTTAATGCAACCTCAAAAGTAAATGAACTTCCAGCCTGTCCCAAAGCCAGTTTATACATTGGCTCAAGAGATTTTTCATCAAACATCATATTTGCGTTTGTAGCAAATGGCAACTCATTTGCCAAAATTTTCAAATTAGAATAATGTGTTGTAATAATTCCGAAAGCTTCACGGTGATAGAATTCTTCCAGGAATATTTCAGCCAAAGCACCTCCTAATTCAGGATCAGAACCTGTACCAAATTCGTCAATTAAAAACATGGTTTTCTTATTGCATTTTTTTAAGAAATAATTCATATTTTTTAAACGGTAGCTATACGTACTTAGATGGTTTTCAATAGATTGATTATCTCCGATATCCGTTAAAATTCTGTCAAACAAGAAAGTTTCACTTCGTTCATGGACCGGAATTAACATCCCGGATTGTAACATCAACTGTAACAAACCAACTGTTTTTAGAGAAATTGTTTTCCCACCTGCATTAGGGCCTGAAATGACAATAATTCGGTTATCTTGCTTTAATTCAATCGTCTGCGGATGTGTAACTTCGTTCTTTTGCTTGTTATTGAGGTATAAAATAGGGTGGTAGGCCTCTCTGAAAAACAATCTTCTTTCTTCCGTAATTGTAGGCAGTATTCCGTTGATTCTATTGGCGTATTTTGCTTTTCCGGCAACAACGTCAATATCACTTAGAAATTCCTGATATTCAATTAGCAAAGGCAGGTATGGACGAATAGTATTAGATAATTGCTTTAAAATACGGGTAATTTCTTCCTTCTCTTCGTATTCTAAATTAGCCAATTCCCTAGAATATTGCAAAGTAGCTTCAGGTTCAATATAGGCGATACTTCCGGTCTTAGAAGTTCCTAAAATAGAACCTTTTACCTTTCGGCGATACATAGCTAAAACTGCTAAAACACGTCGGTTTTGTACAAAACTTTCTTTAATATCATCTAAATAACCAAGGCTATTATTATGTGAAAGTGCAACGCCAAAGCTTTGATTTACTTTACCACGTACTATATTCATATTTTGCCTTATACTCAGTAAAGCCGGTGAAGCATTGTCTTTGATTTCTCCGTACTTATCTACAATCGCATCAATGGTAGTTATGATGTCTTTTGTATACTCTACGCGAGAAGCTCTAGTGTTTAGATTAGGGTAGTAATCGTCAAATTTTTTAAGAAAATTCAATAAAAAGTTGGACGTTGAAGAAAGCGTGGCAATTTTTCTAAAACTGCCAACTTCCAAAAAGCTATCTTCTATAGCCAGAAACTTAATTTCGTGAGTTATAGCGTCAAATCCATGATTTGGAATGGCGTTATTATTTTGAAAAGAGGAAACATATTCTGATGTTTGCATAAGAGCTTGCATCAAGGTTTCTTTATCTCTAAAAGGAGTTATTTGTAAAGCTTTTTCTTTTCCTATATCAGTATTACAGCCTGCAGAAATGGTTTCGAGTACTGTTGGAAATTGTAAATCTTGTAATGTTTTTTCGGTAATAGATATCATTATATATCGTAAGTTGTAAAGGTTCAAAGTTACAAAGTTTTAAAACGAAATAGCACTATTAATTAGTACTTTGAAAAAAACTTTGCGTTATTTGTAATAAAAATCAAAAAATGAGAATCAATCTTTCTCTTGACTGGGAAGCGGTGCTAAAAGATGAAAATGAAAAAAACTATTTTCAGGAGCTACTAGCAACTCTTGAAACTGAATACCAAACTCATACCTGTTATCCGCCTGCAGAATTAATTTTTTCAGCTTTCAATACCTGTACTTTTAAAAATTTAAAAGTAGTTATTATTGGGCAAGATCCGTACCATGGAGAAGGAGAAGCCAATGGTTTAAGCTTTTCTGTGAATGACACGGTTAAGATTCCACCATCGTTGCGGAATATTTACCGAGAGTTAAATGATGACCTCGATTCTATCTTTATGCCAACTTCCGGCAATCTTGAAAAATGGTCGCAACAAGGAGTTTTGCTTCTAAACGCTTCATTAACTGTTCGCAAAGATAGTCCAAATAGCCATAAACACCTGAAATGGAATTTATTCACAGATGCCGTAATTCAGGCCATTTCTGATCAGAAAGAAAATATTGTTTTTCTGTTATGGGGAAGCTTTGCTCAAAAAAAAGGTGCAAAAATAGACCGTTCAAAACATTATGTTTTAGAATCCGGACACCCTTCACCAATGAGTGCTAATCAGGGAAAGTGGTTTGGAAATAAACACTTTAGTAAAACAAATGAATTCCTGAAATCAAAAGGAATTAGAGAAGTAGACTGGCTATAATAAATAATAACCGATTGAATTAATAGTGTTTTAAAGAAGAGTAATAACTACGATTACTCTTTATCTTTCTTAACAATCTCATCTAAAATCGCTTTATCCTCATAGTTAATTACTTTTAATATAATTTCTTGATTTTTAGAGGTTTTACCTTCGATGATGTAAAGTTTTCCTTTATTTACAGGCACATTACTTTTATCAAAATCGACATCTCCATATGTCAGTGTACTTTTAATATCAGCTGTATCAACCCATTTTTCATTTAAAGTCTGAACTGCTTTATCAGAATACTGAAAAGGCTTCGTACGTAAATTGTTTAAAACCCTGGCGTTTGGAAAATAATTGCAACGCGTATCTTTTCCACTGAATACAAGGGCTACAAAAAAGCATCCTATAACTAAACCAATCAAATAATAAGCAAAACGATGTGCGAACTTCATGAAATTTTTTTTTTGCAAAGGTACACTAAAGTTCCCTTAAAATACAAGTAAATTAATATCGTTATCTGGTAAATCGAACCACTCGCCAATTGCTTTATTGGTAAGAATTCCGTGGTACAGATAAATTCCGTTTTTTAATCCTTTATTGCATCTGATTGCACTTTCCAATCCGCCATCTTCTGCTATTTGAAGCAAGTACGGAGTCAGAATGTTACTTATTGATAATGAAGCTGTTTTAGAATACCTTGAAGGTATATTTGGAACACAGTAATGAAGAACATTGCTTTTGATAAAAGTTGGCTTTTCGTGTGTTGTAACTTCTGAAGTTTCAAAGCATCCACCGGTATCAATACTCACATCTACAATTACAGCACCTTTTTTCATGTGTTCCACCATGGTTTCCGTAACAATAATAGGGCAACGTTCTTTCCCACGCATGGCACCAATAGCGACATCACAGCGTCTCAATGCTTTTAGCAAAGCTTTTTGCTGAACTGTTGACGTAAAGATGCGTTGGTTTAGGTTGTTTTGTAAACGACGCAATTTGGTAATTGAATTGTCAAAAACTTTTACATTTGCACCAAGACCTATTGCAGTTTTGGCAGCAAATTCGCCAACAGTTCCGGCTCCCAGAATAACGACGTCAGTAGGAGGGACTCCGGTAATATTCCCAAATAAAAGACCTTTACCAAATTCATCCGTAATCATTAATTCAGCAGCAATAAGAATAGATGCCGTTCCTGCAATTTCGCTTAATGATTTTACTGCAGGGTACGATCCGTCCTCATCTTTAATATATTCAAAAGCAAGTGCAGTGATCTTTTTTTGAGCCAAAGCTTCAAAGTATGCTTTTTTCTTCGTTTTTAACTGAATGGCGGAAATTATAATCGTTTCAGGATTGATCATTTCGATCTCGGCTATTGTTGGTGGTTCTACTTTAAGCAACAATGGACATCCAAAAACCTTTTTAATATCTTTTGTTACTTCGGCGCCGGCATCTGAGTATTCTTTATCAGAATAACTTGAACTTTCACCGGCCCCTGCTTCAATCATAACTCGATGCCCTTCATAAGTCAAAGAGTTTACTGCATCAGGAGTCAGGCAAATACGACGTTCCTGATAACTTGTTTCTTTAGGAATTCCTATAAAAAGTTCGCTTTTGAATCGGCCAATTTCAAGTTTTTCTTCTTGTGGCAACAATTGCTGTTTCGTAAATGGAGTTAAGGTAATTGACATGGGTGGTGCGAAAAATTAAGAGTACAAATTACGTAAAAAGTTTTAAAATCAATGTAAAAATTCTGCTAATACTTGTTTAAGAATTAAGACAGAATTTTCTCCATCTTTATATCTGCTCTTTCATAACTTACATCCCCCAACGGGGCTTCGACAAAACCAAACTTCTCATACAAATGAAGTGCGGGAAGCAGTATGCGATTTGAATACAGGAATAGCTTTTTAATATTATTGTTTTCGGCAACGGTCATGCAGTGTTCTAATAGTTTGTTCCCAACCCCAAGACCTTGCGCTTTATTTGAAACAGCCATTTTACTCAATTCAAATGTTTCATTATTCATTTTCATTAAGGAAACTGTACCAATGATTTGGCCTTTGTATCTGGCATAAAAGATTAATCCGCCTTTGTCTATAATTTCTTCCTGTGGATTGGAAAGTACCACTTCGTCTCTTTCTTCAACTCTAAAATACTTTTGAAGCCATTCTATGTTTAAGGTTTTGATGTGTTCTTTTAAATCGGAAGAGAAAGGAATTATTTCAACTGTATTATTCATCATCATCGTATTCAAATTTTTTTCTAACCCATTTATCTCCTATAAAATCCCTTTCGGCTTCTTCTCCGTATTCTAAGTTAAAAATTTCATTTAGAGTTTTGTCACTTAGAATTAATTGCTCTAACGCAACGATCACAATGTTTTCTGCTGATATCTCGTCATTTGTCAAAAACTGCCAATCCCCATCTTCATCGTGAATAACACGAAGAATAGATTTTCCATCATTTAGCCAATTTTTTGTTGTAAAAGCGGTAAGATTTTTGGGTTCTCTAAACTTAAAATCAACATTTCTATCTAATAAAGGTTGTTCGTGAAGAAATTTTTCTTCAAAATTTTCTTCCCAAGGAAATTTGTCATTTCGATCTGTCCAAACTAATTGAAGTGCAGGGAAATCATCGGTTTTATAAAGTTTTATAGCGGTATTAAAATAGTCGTTGATATTTCTTGGATCCACTTTTAAAAACTCGACTCGACTATCTTCAAAAATATTTAGATAGGTTTTATTTTTAACTAATACTTCATTTGTTTTTACTATTTCTGCAACATCATTTATTATTTCGTGTAATAAAGATATTGATAGTCCAAAGCAAATTATTTCGGGATGATTGTATTTTTGCCATAGACCTACGCTATACGCAAAAGAAGGTAAGTAGTCAGTTGATTTTATAATTATAACATGAAGACCATACTTTTCAATGTTAAGTTTAGTATTCACAATTAAGTCATCTGGATCAATGCAATTATGTTTATTTTCTGATGTCACTAAGCTTGATTAAATTAATTGTAAACTTCTCTTTCCATCTGCCAACAACTCAACATAAATTGTAGAAGTTTCTTCCGGAAGCAGATTCGCAATTTTTTCTGACCATTCTATAAAACACCAGTTTCCGGAGTACAAATAATCATCAACACCCATATCCAAAGCTTCGGTTTCTTTGTTTAATCGGTAAAAGTCAAAATGATAAACAATCTCATTATTAGAAGTATAGTATTCGTTAACTAAAGAAAAAGTTGGACTGCTGGTCGCATCCTGAACGCCTAAACTTTTACACAATTGCTTGATTAAAGTAGTTTTTCCAACACCCATTTCTCCATTAAAAAGGATAATTTTTTTTGGATTTGAGGCTAAAATTTGCTCTGCCACTTCTTTGATTTGATCTAATGAAAAAACGATATTCATCTTTGTTTATTTTTAATAGTCGCAGTCTCAGTTTTCAGTTTTTATCTGAGGCTGTAAACTGAGGCAGGAGACTTTATTTAGGGTTAAATACCAAAAACGGAATAATCATTTCTTCTAATGAAATTCCTCCGTGCTGATAAGTGTTTTTGTAATAACTCACATAATGATTGTAGTTGTTTACGTAGGCTAAAAAGTAATCATTTTTAGCAAAAATAAACGAACTGCTCATGTTTATAGCAGGCAAACCAATCACTTTAGGCTCTTTTACCACATAAACATCCTTTTGCTCGTACGTTAAACTACGACCGGTTTTGTAGCGCAAATTTAAGCTTGTATTTTTATCTCCAACAACTTTTGAAGGATTTTTTACATTAATAGTACCGTGATCGGTTGTTAGAATTAATTTAAAGCCTAGAAGCTGTGCTTGTTGGATGATTTCCAAAAGAGGTGAGTTTTTAAACCAGCTTAAAGTCAGAGAGCGATACGCTTTATCATCAGAAGCCAATTCTTTTACTACTTCCATTTCGGTTTTAGCATGTGACAACATGTCTACGAAATTATAGACTACAGTTACCAGGTCGTTACCTTTTAGGGCTTTGAAGTTTTCCGCTAGTTTTTTTCCACCGGCATAATTGGTAATTTTAAAATAATCTTCTTTAATATTTAGGCCTAAGCGTTTTAATTGTGCTGAAAGAAATTCGGCTTCGTAAAGGTTTTTTCCGCCATCTTCCACATCATTTTTCCAGTATTGCGGAAATTGTTTTTCCATTTCTATTGGTAATAGACCAGAGAAAATAGAATTACGCGCATACTGGGTAGCTGTTGGAAGTATAGAGAAATAAGGTACTTCTTTTTCTAGTTTGTAATAATTAGAAACAACAGTTTCAAATGATTTCCACTGATCGTAACGAAGATTATCAATAACCACAAACAAAATCGGTTTGTCTTTCTTTTTGATCTCCGGAACTACTAATTCTTTAAACAAATTGTGTGACTGAATTGGCTTATCTGCTTTTGGAGCAAACCAGTCTTCGTAGTTTCTTTCAATATATTTTCCGAATTGTGAATTGGCTTCAACTTTTTGAGACTCAAGAATTTCGATCATGGCCTGATCGTTAATGTTCTCAAGTTCTAATTCCCAAAAAATCAATTTTTTATATAGTTCAATCCAGTCTTCAAAAGAATTAACCATAGCCAGTTCCATAGAGATCTTTCGAAACTCTTTTTGGTAATCTAAGGTTGTTTTTTCAGAAATTAATCTCGAATGATCCAGGTTTTTCTTTAGACTCAATAAAATCTGATTCGGATTGACAGGTTTGATCAGATAATCAGCGATTTTAGAACCAATGGCTTCTTCCATTATATATTCCTCTTCACTTTTGGTAATCATAATCATCGGAATTGCCGATTTTTTCTCTTTCATTTCAGAAAGTGTCTCGAGTCCACTCATTCCCGGCATATTCTCATCTAAGAATACAATATCAAAATTATCCTCTTCAAATAAAGCAATAGCATCTAAACCATTGTTACAAGTAGTTACATTATAGTTTTTCTTCTCCAAAAATAATATATGTGGCTTTAAAAGATCGATTTCATCATCGACCCAAAGTATTTTTATCTTGTCCATAAACGTTTTTTATTTTAATGCAATTTAGAAGTATAGAACTTAAAAAGTATTAAAAATAGTATAAATTTCAGAACTAAGAATGGTATTTTTTGCAGAATAAGTTTTTAAGTTATTGCTATTAATTTGATATTCAAGCTAAACGTTTAGCAATTTTTAAGCAAAAAACGCAAACTTCGTTATAGTTAATTACTTATATTTGTTGACTTAAAAAAAAACCAAATAGTGACTCATATCAATAAGTTAAAAATATTTAATGATCCCATTTACGGGTTTATTTCCATTCCGAATGAACTTATTTACGATTTAATTCAGCACCCGTATTTTCAGCGTTTACGCCGCATTTCGCAAATGGGATTGTCGTATTTGGTTTATCCTGGCGCTAATCATACGCGTTTTCATCATGCTTTAGGCTGTATGCATTTAATGCAGAAATCTGTAGACACACTTCGCTTTAAAGGGGTTGCGATTTCACCTGAAGAAGAAAATGCGCTGTACATTGCTATTTTGCTACACGACATTGGTCATGGACCCTTCTCGCATGCAATGGAAAAAAGTATCGTCGAAGATGTGAATCATGAAGCTATTTCGCTGTTGTTTATGAATCAGCTGAATGAAGAATTTGAAGGAAGACTGAGTCTGGCCATTCTGGTTTTTAAAGGGGATTATCATCGAAAGTTTATGTTACAACTAATTTCCAGTCAGCTGGATATGGATAGAATGGATTATCTTAAAAGAGATAGTTTTTATACCGGTGTAGCCGAAGGAAATGTAAACTCTGAGCGTTTGATTCAGATGATGAATGTGGTGGATGGTGTTTTGGTCATCGAAGAAAAAGGAATTTACTCAGTTGAAAAGTTTCTGCTTTCAAGAAGACTAATGTATTGGCAGGCTTATTTGCATAAAACAAGTCTGGTGGCAGAGTTGATTTTGATGAAGGTGTTAAAAAGAGCCAGAGAATTGACTTTAAAAGGTGTGATTTTACCGTGTAGCGAGCCTCTTTTTTATTTTATGAAGAACAGAGTGACTTTAGAAGACTTTGATGCTGAAAAATTAGATTTATTCTCTCAACTTGATGATTTTGACATTATAAGCGCTTTGAAAGCTTGGCAGAAGTATGATGATTTCATCCTTTCGACTTTGAGTAAGATGCTTATTAATAGAGATTTACTTAAAATTAAACTTACTGCAGAGAAAATACCTGCTGAAGAATTGCAATCTCTGAAAGAAGAATTCGCTAACGAACACCATATTACACAATTAGAGGCGGGTTATTTTATCTTTGGTGGAAAAATTAAAAATCAGGCATACAGTAAAGAGGCTGAACCGATACGAATTTTGAAAAAAGACAAAACAATTGAAGATGTTGTAGAAGCATCTGATCAGTTGAATTTAAGGTCTTTATCTAAATTGGTTACAAAATATTATATCTGTTTCCCAAAACAACTTATCTAAAATTAACATTTAAAATCTATTTTTTATATTTTTGTCGCAATGAAATTTACAGCAGAACAAATAGCGGGAATTTTAGAAGGAGAAGTTGTTGGTAATCCCAATATAGAAGTTTCTCGGTTATCTAAAATAGAAGAAGGTGAGGAGGGATCGCTTACTTTTTTGGCCAATCCAAAATATATCAACCACATATATACTACAAAAGCATCTGTAACTATTGTTAATGATAGCTTTATACCAGAACAGGAAATCACCACGACTTTAATAAAAGTAGAAGACGCTTACGCTTCTTTTTCTAAGCTTTTAGAGTTTTACAATCAAGTAAAACTAAATAAAAACGGAATAGAACCACAGTCTTTTATTACAGAAGGCACTAAATATGGCGAAAATTTATATTTAGGAAGCTTTAGCTATATTGGGCAAAATGTAGTTTTAGGAGACAATGTAAAAATTTACCCAAACAGTTTTATTGGGGATAATGTTGTTATTGGCGATAATGTGTATATTTTTGCAGGCGCTAAAATTTATTCAGAAACTATAATTGGAAACAATTGTACGATTCATTCCGGGACTATTATTGGTGCGGATGGTTTTGGTTTTGTACCAAATGAAGAAGGCGTTTACAGTAAGGTACCACAAATTGGTAACGTTATTATTGAAGATAACGTTGATATTGGTGCTAATACGACAATAGACAGAGCAACTCTTGGTTCGACAATTATAAGACAAGGAGTTAAATTAGATAATCAAATTCAGATTGCACATAATGTTGAAATTGGCAAAAACACAGTAATTGCAGCACAATCAGGTGTTGCCGGTTCAACAAAAATTGGTGAAAACTGTATGATTGGCGGGCAAGTTGGTATCGCAGGCCATTTGACAATAGGCAATAATGTGAGATTGCAGGCTCAATCGGGAGTAGCAAGAAACATCAAAGATGATGAAATTTTACAAGGGACACCGTCTCTTGGATATACTGATTTTAATAAATCGTATGTTCATTTCAAAAATCTGCCTAAAATAGTTGCCGAAGTAGAAGAATTAAAAAAACAAATAATAAACCCAAAAAATGGAAATAATGGTTAAACAGAAGACCATCAAAAATGAAATTTCACTAACAGGCGTTGGATTACACACTGGGAAAGAAGTTACAATGACTTTTAAACCAGCTCCAATTAATAATGGTTTCACTTTTGTAAGAGTAGATTTGCAAGGTCAGCCAGTCATTGAGGCTGATGCTAATTACGTTGTAAATACGCAAAGAGGTACTAATTTAGAAAAACTAGGCGTAAAAATTCAAACTCCTGAACATGTTTTGGCGGCATTAGTTGGATGTGATCTGGACAATGTTATTATAGAATTAGATGCTTCAGAACTTCCTATCATGGATGGTTCTTCAAAATATTTTGTTGAAGCAATTGAAAAAGCTGAAATAGAAGAACAAGATGCAAGCCGTAATGTTTATGTCGTAAAAGAAGTAATTTCATTTACTGATGAAGCAACCGGAAGTGAGATTCTTGTAATGCCAAGTGATGATTATCAGGTGACTACAATGGTAGATTTTGGTACTAAAGTTTTAGGTACTCAAAATGCTACATTAAAAAGTATAGCAGATTTTAAAACAGAAATTGCAAGTTCAAGAACTTTTAGTTTTCTGCATGAATTAGAATCTTTATTAGAGCATGGTTTAATTAAAGGTGGTGACTTAAACAATGCAATTGTTTATGTAGACAAGGAGATTTCTGAATCTACAATGGCGAATTTAAAGAAAGCTTTTGGAAAAGACGAAATATCTGTAAAACCAAACGGAGTTTTAGATAACCTTACCCTACATTATCCAAACGAAGCAGCAAGACACAAGCTTCTTGATGTAATTGGAGATTTATCTCTTATTGGAGTTCGTATTCAAGGTAAAATTATTGCTAATAAACCTGGTCATTTTGTAAATACTCAGTTTGCTAAGAAATTAGCAAAAATCATTAAAATAGAGCAAAGAAATCACGTTCCTGTTTACGATTTAAACCAAGAACCGTTGATGGATATCCATAAAATTATGGCAATGCTTCCTCACAGACCGCCGTTTCTATTGATTGATAGAATCATCGAAATGTCGGATCGTCATGTGGTTGGGTTGAAAAATGTAACAATGAATGAAAATTTCTTTGTTGGACATTTTCCGGAAGCACCAGTTATGCCGGGAGTTTTAATTGTTGAAGCAATGGCACAAACGGGTGGGATTTTGGTTTTGAGTACAGTTCCGGATCCGGAGAATTACTTAACTTATTTCATGAAAATTGACAATGTTAAGTTTAAACACAAAGTATTGCCAGGTGATACATTAATTTTCAAATGTGAATTGATTTCTCCAATCAGAAGAGGAATCTGTCATATGCAGGCAAATGCTTACGCAAATGGGAAATTAGTGACCGAGGCAGAATTAATGGCTCAAATTGCTAGAAAACAATAATAATTAATCAATTTTATTGTTTAGGTTTGTTGCCCAAATTAGATTATTTTAATTTAAAATATAAAAAACACATATGAATCAACCATTAGCATATGTTCATCCTGGCGCTAAAATCGCTAAAAATGTTGTAATTGAGCCTTTTACAACAATCCACAATAATGTAATTATTGGTGATGGTACTTGGATTGGTTCAAATGTGACGATCATGGAAGGAGCCCGAATTGGTAAAAATTGCAATATTTTTCCTGGAGCGGTTATTTCTGCGGTACCACAAGATTTGAAATTTGGAGGAGAAGATTCTCTTGCTATCATAGGGGACAATTGTACCATTAGAGAATGTGTTACTATAAACAGAGGTACAGTTGCTTCCGGACAAACTATTCTTGGAAACAATTGTTTGGTTATGGCGTATGCTCACATTGCTCACGACTGCGAAATTGGTAATAATGCCATTATCGTAAACGGAGTAGCATTGGCAGGTCACGTTGTAGTTGGAAATCACGCAGTAATTGGTGGTTTGGCAGCGATTCATCAATTTATCCATATTGGAGATCATGCTATGATTTCAGGTGGATCTTTGGTTAGAAAAGATGTTCCTCCTTATACCAAAGCCGCAAAAGAGCCGTTATCTTATGTCGGTATCAATTCGGTAGGTTTAAGAAGAAGAGGTTTCAGCACTGAGAAAATCAGAGAAATTCAGGAAATCTATAGAATTTTATACCAAAAAAATTACAATACAACACAAGCTTTAAGTATTATTGAGGCTGAAATGGAAGCTACTCCTGAGAGAGATGAAATTCTTGATTTTATCAGAAATTCATCAAGAGGAATTATGAAAGGTTACTCCGGAAACTATTAAAAAATCGTTTAATTGTTTATTCGTTTATTTGTTTAATCGAACAAACAGTCAAAAGTTAACCGATTCAACAAAAACAAAACAAAAAACAAATGTGATTTAGGATTTTAGAATCTGAAAATTACATTCTAAAATCTAAAATAAAAAAACAAATGGCATCTACATCAGATATTAGAAACGGGTTATGTATCAAATACAACCACGATATTTATAAAATCATTGAGTTTCTTCACGTAAAACCTGGAAAAGGCCCAGCTTTCGTAAGAACTAAATTAAAAAGTTTAACTACAGGAAAAGTATTAGATAATACATTTTCTGCAGGACATAAAATCGAAGACGTTCGTGTAGAAACACATACTTTTCAGTTTTTATATGCTGAAGGAGATGAGTTTCACTTTATGAATGCAGAAACTTTCGAGCAAATTTCTTTGAATAAAAATATTCTTGATAATCCTGGATTATTGAAAGAGGGAACTAACGTAATGGTTCAGATCAACACTGAAACTGACCTTCCTTTGTCTGTTGATATGCCTACATCTGTAGTTCTTGAAATTACTTATGCTGAACCGGGAGTAAAAGGAAATACAGCTACTAATGCTACAAAATCTGCAACAGTAGAGACCGGAGCAACTGTAAATGTACCTTTGTTCATCAACGAAGGTGATAAAATTAAAATTGATACTGCTTCAGGTTCTTACATGGAGCGTGTAAAAGAGTAGTTTTTATAAGTTTTCAGTTTTCAGTCGCAGTTATCAGTTTGTTAATGCAGATTGAAAACTGAGACTGAAAACTGAGACTGAAAACTAAATAAATATATGAAATTTCCAAAGATTCATTCTTTACAAGAAATTGCAAATTTGCTTGATTGCGAATTTATTGGTGACCAAAACTTTCCCGTTTTAGGCATGAACGAGATACATGTCGTTGAGCCCGGTGATATTGTTTTTGTTGACCATCCCAAATATTACGATAAAGCTTTACAATCTGCTGCTACAATAATTTTAATTAATAAAAAAGTAGACTGCCCTGAAGGTAAAGCACTTTTAATTTCTGATGATCCTTTCAGAGATTTCAATATCCTAACCAAACATTTTAGACCTTTTCAAGGCACAAGTGTATCGATTGCTCTTTCTGCAACTATTGGAGAAGGAACAGTTATTCAGCCTAATTGTTTCATTGGAAACCATGTTACAATCGGAAAAAACTGTTTGATTCATCCAAATGTTACTATTTATGATCATACCGTAATTGGTGATAATGTAATGATCCACGCCGGAACCATTTTAGGTGCTGACGCGTTTTATTATAAAAAACGCCCCGATGGCTTTGATCAGTTGGTTTCAGGTGGAAGAGTAGTTGTCGAAAACAATGTAGGTATTGGAGCACTTTGTACAATCGACAAAGGTGTTACCGGTGATACGACTATTGGAGAAGGTACAAAATTGGACAATCAGGTACATGTAGGACATGATACTGTGATTGGTAAAAAATGTTTAATTGCATCGCAAACAGGTATTGCTGGTTGTGTCGTAATTGAAGATGAAGTTACAATTTGGGGACAAGTAGGAACAACCAGTGGAATCACAATAGGAGCGAAGGCTGTTATTATGGGACAAACGGGAGTTACTAAATCGGTTGAAGGAGGAAAATCATATTTCGGTACTCCAATCGAAGAATCAAGAGAAAAGTTAAAACAATTGGCCAATATCAAAAAGATTCCTGAAATTCTAAATAAATTGAAGTAATTATGTCTATAAAAGAATTTGTTCAAAAATTTTACAAGTCTGATGCCTTAATTGATAGCGAAATCATGAAAACCTACCTGCATCCTGAGGTAAAGTTAGATTGGAACAGCACTAAAGGACTAATCGAAATGGATTACGATTCGATGACCGCTATGGCAAACGAGCTGAGTCGTGCTTATGTGCGTTCTAAGGTCAGAATTAGCCACATTATTGCAGAAGATGACTTGGTTTCAATACGATATTCTCATTTTGTAAAAACGATTGAAAACCCGAGAGAAGAGATGTTATTAGCTCATTTTACTACAATTTGGCAAATAAAAGATGATAAATTATATCGCGGTTATCAAATGAGTCAATTTTCTTAATTTTTTTGACGACAAAAAGGTTAAAATACGTTACAAAACCTTACTTTTGCATCACAATTTTAAAAACTACATAAAATATATATCATGAGTGTTTTAGTTAATAAAGATTCCAAAATAATTGTTCAAGGATTTACAGGAAGCGAAGGAACTTTCCACGCTTCTCAAATGATTGAGTACGGTACTAATGTTGTTGGTGGTGTAACTCCTGGAAAAGGAGGAACAAGCCATTTAGATCGTCCGGTTTTTAACACAGTAAAAGATGCTGTAGAACAAGCCGGAGCTGATACATCTATCATTTTTGTTCCGCCAGCTTTTGCTGCTGATGCAATTATGGAAGCTGCTGACGCTGGAATTAAAGTAATTATTGCTATTACAGAAGGAATTCCTGTAGCAGATATGATTAAAGCGAATAACTATGTTAAAGAAAGAAATTCTAGATTAATCGGACCAAACTGTCCAGGAGTAATCACTCCGGGTGAAGCTAAAGTTGGTATTATGCCAGGTTTCGTTTTCAAAAAAGGAACAGTTGGGATCGTTTCTAAATCAGGAACTTTAACTTATGAAGCTGCTGACCAGGTTGTAAAACAAGGTTTAGGAATTACTACAGCTATTGGTATTGGTGGAGATCCAATTATTGGAACTACAACTAAAGAGGCTGTTGAATTATTAATGAACGACCCTGAAACTGAAATCATCATTATGATTGGTGAAATCGGAGGACAATTAGAAGCTGATGCTGCTAAATGGGTAAGAGCTGATGGTAACCGTAAGCCAGTTGTTGGTTTTATTGCTGGAGAAACTGCTCCTGCAGGTAGAACAATGGGTCACGCAGGTGCTATTGTTGGCGGTTCTGACGATACAGCTGCTGCTAAAAAACAAATCATGAGAGACAACGGAATCCACGTTGTTGATTCACCAGCTGAAATTGGTAAAAAAGTAAAAGAAGTACTTGGATAATCTCCAATATTTGAAATAATAAATTCCAAAAAAAGTCTCAATATTACTTGAGACTTTTTTACATTTTAAAATGCTGGGGTATAAATAGAAAAAACTTAGCGGCTAAGAACCTCAGTACCTTAGAAGCTAAAAAAAGAAATATGTACAAAGAATTAGAAAAATTTAAAGTAAGCAACAGTTTTACTTTTACGATCGAAGACAGTTTAGAACAAGTTTGCAATGCTCCTGAAGCAGGTGCAGGTGTTTTTGTAGTCTATGCAGTTGAAGGAGATGCAAAAGAGTTAATCATGGTAGGTTCTACAGGAACTGTTCAAAACGATGGTACTTTAAAAAGTAAAAACGGTGGTTTATATGATAAAATCGTAAACGGACACCAATTTGCAAAAACCGGAAGAAAATATTCTTGGCCAGCACAAATGAAGCTAGAGAATATTAGCGCTCTTGAAGTAGTTTGGTACGAAACTTTTACCGCAGATGTAAAAGGAATTCCAACGACTGTAGAAGGACAGGTTTTGCAAAACTTCTTAGATGAAAACGCAAAATTACCAAGATGGAATGTAGCTTTTTAAGAAAACATCTCCTATAATAATATTTAAAGCCTTGCTATTTATTTAGTAAGGCTTTTTTTATTAAGCTTTAGGTTTTGATTTTTTGGTTTTATATATTTAGTGACCAAAAACAAACCAAAACAATGTCTAAAAACTACCTGCTATTACTGACTTTATGCTTTTTTTGTTCTGCTAACTCGCAGACAATTAATATCCCTGACGCCAATTTTAAGGCAAAATTACTTGAAGCGGATGTATTAAACGAGATTGCTCAGGATAAAAATCAGAATAACATAAAAATTGACGCAAATGGCGATGGTGAAATTCAATTGTCCGAAGCTTTAAACGTTTATTATTTAACAGTTAAAGAATCTAGTATTTCGTCTGTAGTAGGTATTAAAAATTTTGACAATCTGATAGAATTTAAGTGTGGACAGAATAATATTACATCGATCGATGTAAGTAATATGAATAACCTTTTGTATTTAGAATGTTATATTAATCAAATTGTTAATTTAAATCTTTCAGGAACAAGCAATCTTTACGAATTGAATTGCCAGGAAAATTTATTGACAACTTTAAACTTATCAAGTGTTAGTAAACTGACTAGTTTAAATTGCAGCGTAAATCAATTAACCGACTTAGATGTAACGGTTTTACCGGATTTATTCTCTTTATTTTGTGGGTGGAATCAACTGACTGAGTTGAATTTATCAAATCAAAATCCGACTACTTTTAATGCCCTGTCTTGTTCCAAAAATAATCTATCAAATCTCGATATAGTTCGGTTCAACAATCTTCACACTTTGCATTGTAGCGAAAATCCGCTTACAAATTTAGAGATATCTGCCTATTCAACTTTAGGATCTTTAGCATATTCTGAAACTAAAATTTCTAATTTTGACGTGACGAAATTCCCAAACCTTATCTATTTATCATGTTCTCAGACGGAAACGACAAGTTTGGATTTGACAGGATTAGTAAAATTAAAAATACTAGATTGTGTACAGAATAAATTAACAAATTTAGATGTTTCAACCTCAATAAATTTGGAAAGTTTATCTTGTACTTATAATTCGTTAACCAATTTAGATGTTACGAAGCTATCTAAACTTGGGTATTTGCAAATAGGTAATAATCAATTAGAATCAATAGATTTGAAAAACCTGATTAACCTTAAGGATATAACAATCTTTGATACTGCTCTAAAAGACATAGACCTTAGTCATTCTGTTTCATTGGAAAAAGTTTACATTTCCAGTAATCCTCTTCTGGAATCGATATCGATCAAAAACGGAAGCATGGAAAAAGAAATTCAAATAGCTCAAAATCCAAAGTTGAAATATGTTTGTACAGATGAAGAACAAATAACTAAAATTGAAAATATACTTCGAGAAAATGGTATAAATGATTGTAATGTCAATTCATATTGCTCGTTTACTTCCGGAGGAGACAGTTTTACTATTCAGGGAAAGAATAAGAATGATGCAGATCATAACGGTTGTGATGTTTCTGATACTCCGGCATCTTTTTTAAAATTCAAAATTGATGATGGTACAAAAGCAGGAAATTTTATTACGAATGAAACTGGTTTGTATGCTATAAAAGTACCAGCAGGATCGTATACTATTAGCCCTGTTTTTGAAAATAGCAACTACTTTACAATTTCGCCATCCTCATTGCAAGTTGAATTTCCTACAACCACAAGTCCGTTTATACAGGATTTCTGTTTAGTGCCACAAGGAATACGTAACGACTTAGAGATTATAACATTACCACTTGAACCCGCAAGACCAGGTTTTATTGCAAAATATAAAATCGTTTATAAAAATAAAGGAAATAAAACACAATCAGGAACTGTGAATTTATCCTTTAATGGTGCAGCATTAAAGATTATAAGTGCAACTGAAGCAATTTCATCTCAAACACAAAGTAATATATCTTGGAATTTTAGTAATCTAAAACCTTTTGAAACTAGAGAAATTTTACTTTACCTGGATGTAAACTCACCTATAGAGACACCGGCAATAAATAATGGGGATATCCTTAAATATGTAGCTACGGTAATTTCTGCAGAAACTGATGAAAAGCCGATTGATAATACTTTCGAGTTGAATCAAACAGTTGTAGGATCTTATGATCCTAACGATAAAACATGTTTAGAAGGCGATGTTATTAAACCTGAATTAATAGGAGAGTATGTTCATTATATGATTCGTTTTGAAAACACAGGAACTTACGCGGCCCAAAATATTGTCGTAAAAGACATGGTCGACTTATCAAAATTTGATATTTCGACATTGATTCCAACAAGTTCAAGTCATTCATTTGTGACCAAAATCTCAGAAGGAAATAAAGTAGAATTTGTATTTGAAAATATTAGTCTTCCTTTTGATGATGCGCATAATGATGGTTATGTGGCGTTCAAAATTAAAACCTTACCGACTTTAAAAGTAGGAGATAGTTTTACCAATGAAGCAAATATATACTTTGATTATAATTTCCCAATTTTAACCAACAAACCAACTTCGACATTTAAAACATTAGGAACTCAAGATTTTTCTTTCTCCAATTATTTTAATGTTTACCCAAATGCTGTATATGATATTTTAAATATCACTGCTAAGAACACAATCGATATAATATCAATGTCAGTTTATAATGTACTGGGACAACTTGAAATTTCAGTGCCTAATGGTAAAAATACTTCAACAATCGATGTTTCAAGTTTGACAACGGGAAATTATATTTTAAAAGTAAAAACCGATAAAGGGATTTCGGGAGTAAAATTTATTAAAAAATAACAATAAAAATGTGGTGGTAAAATCTGATAATTAATAGAGCTCTTTAAATGATATTCTTTAATATTATCGAGCGCAAAGCTTGTTATATTAGTAAAAAAAAGTACAGTTTTCTAATATGAGGAGCTTCCTTTTTAATGGTAAAAATTAGTACTTATTTTTAAAAATTCTATTGCAATCAAAACTCTACTATTCAAAACTTATTAGATGAAAACGCAAAATTACCAAGATGAAATATAGCTTTTTAAGAAAATATTTCCTATCATAATATTTAAAGCGTTGCTATTTATTTAGTAAGGCTTTTTTTACTGGCTTTTGATCTCAAGTTTTATATATTTAGAAATTAAATAAACTAACCTAATACTATGATAAAAAACTACCTTCTATTGTTATATTTATGCCTAATTTCTTCTGCTGAAGCTCAGATCATAAATTTTCCGGATGCCAATTTTAAAGCAAAGTTAGTGACCGCAAATTCCTCCAATCGAATTGCTGAAGGATTAAATGGTCTTCCTATCAAGATAGATACAAACGAGGATGGAGAAATTGATCACTTAGAAGCTTTACAAGTAAAACGTTTAAATGTTAAAGAATCAAATATAAAATCTTTAGAAGGTATCAATTACTTTACAAATATTACCACTCTTTACTGTCGTACTAATAGTCTAACCTATTTAAATCTAGACTCTTTAGTTAATTTAACCTTCTTAGATTCCGCAAATAACCAACTTACGACATTAGATTTAAATAAATTAAAAAATCTTACTCATTTAGATTGCCAAGCAAATCAGCTAACTTCATTAAACCTAAGTAAATTAACTGAACTTCGTAGTTTAGCTATAAACAACAATAAGATTACTTATTTCGACCCTAGTCCTTTGAAAAATCTAATCTCTTTTTATTGCGAGTTCAATCAGCTAGCAACAATAGATGTTAATCCTTTAGATAATCTTTTCGATTTTAATTGTTCTAACAATCTCCTCACGACTTTAAATATAAATAACCTTTCTAAGCTTCGAGATTTAAATTGTTCAATTAATAAAATTTCGAATTTAAATATTACCGAACTACCCAATCTTACTAATTTAAATTGTAGTGGTAATCAACTTATTTCTTTTAGTCTAATCTCTTTTACTAAGCTTAAGTATTTTGCATGTAAAAGGAATAAAACTAAGATTCTTGATCTAGACGGATTGGTAAATCTTGAAATCCTATCTTGTTCAGAAAACGAACTTACTAATTTAGACCTAAAAACTTTAAGAAGCTTAAAAATGCTTTCTTGTTCTTCTAATTTGTTGAAGAGCTTAGATATAACCAAGCTACCTGACCTAGAATCTCTGGCATTTCGAAATAATCAGATAACGACAATCGACTTTTCGAGTAATTCAAAATTACAACACATAATTGGCGCAAAGAACCCAATAGAATATTTAGATTTTTCAAATCTGAAAAATCTTGAATACTTAACGTTTGGTAATACACCTATTCATACACTTGATTTGAGTAATTCAAAAAAACTAATAGGGCTTAACATTGCAAGTTGTCCAAATTTAAAATTTATCAATTTAAAAAATGGCAGCATCGAGGACCTAAATCACGCAGAAGATGCGGCAGATGATGAAGATAACATAGACTATGATTTTATTAATTTTCGTAATTGCCCTAATTTGAAATATATCTGCGCCGATGATTCTCAAATTGAAGCAATTACACAAAAAATATCAGCCTACAATTACGTAAACTGCGTAGTTGGAGGATATTGTACTTTTGTTTCGGGTGAGGAAAATTATACAATTAAAGGAAGTGCCAAATTAGATCTTGAAAACAACGGTTGTAATGTTTCAGATCCATCCGTTTCAAACTTAAAATTCCTAATTACAGGTCCCAAAACGTCAAATTTGATAACTGATCAGACAGGAAATTACTTAGTACAAGTACCAATAGGAGAGTACACTATCAAACCAATACTCGAAAACCCTGATTATTTCGCTGTCTCCCCGTCATCAATAAAAGTTGATTTTAAAAATGATCCAAATTCGATAACACAAAATTTTTGTGTTATTCCAAGTTCGCAATACAAAGACTTAGAAATTAATATGATAGCAATGCAAGTTGCCAGACCAGGTTTTGATACTGATTATAAAATCATCTACAAGAATAAAGGAAATATATCACAATCAGGAACAGTTAATTTATCATTCAAGGATGATATTTTAGATTTTATTAGTGCAATTCCTGCTGTGTCTAATCAGTCATTGAATAATTTATCATGGACTTTTACGGATTTAAAACCATTTGAAAACAGAGAGATTTCATTTGTATTAAATGTAAATTCTCCAATAGAAACTCCAGCTGTCAATAATGGTGATATTCTCAATTACACGACCTCAATTCATTCTGCAGAAACTGATAAAACACCTATTGACAACACTTTTGTTTTAAGTCAAAAAGTTGTAGGTTCTTATGATCCTAACGATAAAACATGTTTAGAAGGCGATGTTATTAAACCTGAATTAATAGGAGAGTATGTTCATTATATGATTCGTTTTGAAAACACAGGAACTTACGCGGCCCAAAATATTGTCGTAAAAGACATGATCGACTTATCTAAATTTGATATTTCGACATTAATTCCAACAAGTTCAAGCCATTTATTTGTCACCAAAATCTCAGACGGAAATAAAGTAGAATTTATTTTTGAAAATATTAGTCTTCCTTTTGATGATGCACATAATGATGGTTATGTGGCATTCAAAATTAAAACCTTACCGACTTTAAAAGTAGGAGATAGTTTTACCAATGAAGCAAATATATACTTTGATTATAATTTCCCAATTTTAACCAACAAACCAACTTCGACATTTAAAACTCTGGGAACTCAGGATTTTATTTTTTCAAATTATTTTAGCGTGCATCCGAATCCTGCAGTAGATGTATTAAATATAAATTCTAAAAAGAATATTGAGGTATTTTCAATGGCAATCTATGATGTTTTAGGACAATTAATAATTGCTGTTCCGGATGCTCAGAATATTTCGGCAATTAATGTTTCGAGCTTGACAACTGGAAATTATATTTTGAAAGCAAAAACTGACAAGGGAATTTCGGCTATAAAATTTGTTAAAAAATAGAATCAAAAATGATGGTAGTAAAATCTGACAATTTGTAAAAGTAAATGAATCTCTTTATTTAAAAAAAATAAGCTAAACCCCGTGAGGCCAACAAAAAAGGCTTTTTTCTCACCTAAATAACAAGGTTTTTTATTTAAAAAAATTTGTTTTAAAAATTTGCTTTTATATATTTATCACATAGATATACAGAAATATGTTAAAAAAACGTATTCTTTATGTTAAAAACAACTGCTTATTTTCAAGAATTCTATTGTGATTTTATATGAATACCAAAACGCTACAATTTAAAACTTCTGACGACCTTACGCTTTGGACTAACTTGAAAAATGGAGATGAAAAATCATTTTCTCTTTTATTTGAAAAATACTATGGTGATTTGGTCAATTATGGAAATTCTCTTTCTGCTAATGCCGAAAAAGTGCAGGATTGTGTTCAGGATGTTTTTACAGATATCTGGGTTTATAAAAATGGATTGCAAAGTACAGTTGTTGTAAAAGCCTATTTACTTTCTAGTGTACGTAAACGAATTGCCCGTTTGTATGAGCGCGACCATATTTTTCGCAAGTCTGCAAGCACAGATTCAATTGCTTTTCTTATGGAATTCTCTGTAGAGCATGATCTTATGGATGACGATTATGCCACAAAAGAAAAGGTGATTTATTTAAATAAATTATTAAATAACTTACCTGCACGACAAAAGGAAGCTTTGTATTTAAGATATCACCAGGGCTTAACTGTTGAGCAAATAGCCGAAATGCTAGATGTCAATTATCAATCGGCAAGCAACTTGTTACACCGAGGTTTACTTACTCTTCGCAAAGAATGGAAGGGTAGCGTTTCGTTAATTCTTCTTCTTTCTTCAGTTACTTTTTAATTTTATTTATACAGAATTAAAAAAAAATCATAATTTGGTGAGTATATAATAAGAAAACCGTCCTCTATGTTTTTGTAACCCTATTTCTAGATGCAAAAACGTAATAAATATACCGAAATTGAAGATTTCTTATCTGATGAATCATTCCAGTCATGGATTTTGTTTAAAATTGACAATGATGGCTGGGAAGAATGGACATTAGAAAGTCGTAAGCGTGCTAAGTTGGTGGAAGATGCGAGAGTCTTGTTACTGGCAATGAAAGTGCCAGAGCATTCAATATCTCCAGCAGATCTTCATCATGCTTTGCAGGCAACATGGATTAAAATCGAAGAGAAAGAAAACGATAATAATTCAACTCCAATCTCAAAAATAAAATTTCTTAAAAAATATTTTCTTAGCGGTATTGCTGCGGCTTTGATTATTGGCTTAGGGTCCCTTTGGTTTTACAATAACCAAATTACACCTGATAACAAAGTAGTAACCTACAACGAGCTTATCAATGAAAATAATGAGGGATTAGTAGAACAAACGAATAACTCAGACAAAGCACAGATTATTACTTTATCTGACGGCAGTTCTGTTTTGCTGCAGCCTAACAGTAAACTAAGTTATCCTAAGATCTTTACCGGAAACGAAAGAAAGGTGTATTTATCCGGCGAAGGTTTCTTTGAAATTAGTAAAAATCCTAAAAAGCCTTTTTTCGTTTACGCAAATGAAATTGTTACGAAGGTAGTCGGGACTAGTTTTAGAGTCAAAGCTTATTCTGATCAACCTAATGTTGAAGTTCTTGTTCGCACCGGTAAAGTAAGGGTAAAATCTAATGATCTCGTTTCCAGATCGGATCAGGAAGAAGTTGTTTTATTGCCTAATCAGGCACTTCGTTTTCAGAGAAAAGATTTAAGCTTTAACAAAATTACAAATATAACCCAGGATGTGGTTCTTACCCGCAGTGTCGGGAATATTGAACAACTGAGTTTTGAGTTTACAGATATTCCTGTATCGCAAATTTTTGAAACAATAGAACAGGCTTATCTCGTGGATATTGACTATCCAAAAAACAAACTAAAAGATTGTCATCTTACAACTTCTCTTAGTGACCAGCCTTTGATGGAAAAACTAAAAATTGTCTGTAATAGTATTGGTAACAATAGCACTTTTGAAATGAATGGAAATCAAATTATTATAATATCTGACGGATGTAATTAATCTTGCTTTATAACTGTAATTGTAAAGTTGGAATTTAAAAATAAAAACAACCAAAAATAACCAAAACCAAAATTAATAATTATGCCTATGTAAAAGAGAATGCAGAAAAAAAGTGCCGAAATGCTGTAACATTATCGACACTTAAGGGAATCAAATCGCTCTCTGTAAAGAGCAATTGAGTACGTTTCTAAAAATACACTCGAATCAGTATTAATCAAAACAAACCAAAATTATGAAAAAACCAGTTGTTAAACAACGATTACTCCATCGAATCATGAAAATAACACTATTTCAGTTTGTTCTGGCACTTGTGTTTTCAAGTGTTGCCATGGCAAATGATGTAAATGGGCAAAAAAAACTAGATACTAAAGTTACAATTAATATTACAAATTTAACTTTAGACAATACATTGTCTAAATTACAAAAGTCTGCAAACGTAAAATTTTCTTACAATTCAAGATTACCACAACTGAATCAGAAAGTTAGCATAGATGCTAACGATGAAGCATTGTCGAGTATTTTGAATCGAATTTTATTGCCATTTAATATCACTTATACCGAAGTCAGCAATCAGATAATTCTGCAGAAAAATGGATCAGCAGTTCCTTTTACAAGTGCTGAAACATCAAATTCAGTATTTGAAAGCTTAACTGCTGCAGGTCCGATTATTAAGGGTACAGTTACAGATGTTAGTGGTAGTCCATTACCTGGAGCTACCGTATTAGCAAAAGGAACTAAGATTGCGGTATTAACAGATTTTGATGGTAAATTTTCTATCGAAATGCCAACTAACAGTGACAGACTTGTAATTTCTTATGTTGGAATGGAAACAAAAGAAATAGGAATAAGTAATACAAATCCGGTTATCGTTTTAAATGAAGCAGGGCAAAATCTAAAAGAAGTTGTAGTTACTACAGGTTACGAAAAAACTTCAAAAAGAACTTTTACAGGAGCAATCAGTAAAATTTCCGGCAGTGAATTAAAAGTCGATGGTGTTGTAGATGTGAGCAGAATGATTGAAGGTAAAGCTGCCGGTGTTACTGTACAAAACGTTACAGGATCTTTTGGTTCGACGCCAAAAATTACTGTTCGTGGATCTTCTTCTATTTTCGGAGATACAAAACCTTTATGGGTTATTGACGGGGTTGTTCAGGAAGATATTATCAACGTTTCATTTGCTGATTTAGCATCTGGAAATTCAGCAACATTATTAAGTTCTGCAGTAGCAGGTTTGAATGCAAATGATATTCAAAGTATTGAAATTCTTAAAGATGCTTCGGCTACTTCAATCTATGGTTCAAGATCTTTAAATGGGGTAGTAGTTGTAACTACTAAACAAGGACGTAGAGATTCTCCTCTAAAAGTGACCTATTCTGTTGAAAATACAGTGAGAACTGTACCGAGTTATACTCAGTATGATATTTTAAATTCTCAGGAATCAATGAGTATTTTTCAAGAGATGAGAACCAAAGGTTACCTTAATCAAAGTTCGTCTATTACTGCAAGATTTAGTGGTGTTTATGGTATTTTGGCTAAAGAAGTTAATCGTTATAATGAATCTAACGGTCAGTATGGTGTTAGAAATGAGCAGCCATACATCAATGAATTTTTGCAAAAATATGAGTTAGCAAATACAGACTGGTTTAAAGTTTTATTCAGACCATCTATCACACAGAATCACTCCTTAAGTTTTTCAGGTGGTGGAAAAAATAATACATTTTACGGTTCTCTAGGATACTATACAGATCCGGGATGGACTTTAGCTGATAATGTAAAACAATTGTCATCAAACTTAAAAGGAACATTCTTTATTAACGACAGATTAAACATTACTTTATCGACACTTGCTTCTATACGTGATCAGGAAGCGCCAGGTACATATGAAAGTAAAAATGATGCTGTGTTTGGTAAGATAACAAGAGATTTTGATATTAACCCTTTTAATTATGTATTAAGTACAAGCAGAACGCTTAGACCTTATGATGAAAATGGTAATTACGAATACTACCAAAACAACTGGGCTCCTATGAACATCTTAAAGGAGTTGAAAAATAATACTATGGGGATAAAAGTAAACGATATTCGTTTTCAAGCTGACATAGATTATAAAATAAATAAAAATTTGACCTATAACTTTACGGGTTCTGCGCGTTATGCCAATACATCAAGAGAGCATAAAATTTACGAAGATTCAAATGTAGTAGGGGCATATAATGCAGGTGTTGGTGCGACTCTAAATACTCAAATCCAAAAGGATAATGTGTTCTTGTACCAAAATCCAAATGATTTAACAGCACCTAAAATATCTGTATTGCCAAATGGTGGATTTTTAAGAAAATACACCAACGATATGACTTCTTATAATGTTAGAAATAGTATTACCTACAGAAACACCTTGAATGACAAACATGAATTAGAAGGTTTCTTTGGTACGGAGTTTAGATCAGTAGACAGAAATAATGACAATTTTACTGCTGCAGGAATTCAATATGAAAAAGGGCTTAGTGCTTTTATTGACCCTAAATTAATTGAAAAGTTAGTAAACGAAGGAAACTCTTACTACGATTTTGGAGCTGAAAGAGAGAGAACAGTTGGTTTCTTTGGAAAAGTAGGATATACTTACGATCGTCGTTATACAGGATCTATTACAGGTCGTTATGACGGGTCTAACAGACAAGGAGATACAGGATCATCAAGATGGCTTCCTACTTACACCTTAAGTGGTAAATGGAATATTAAAGAAGAAAATTTCATGAAGAATGTTGAATCTGTTAACACTTTGGCACTTAGAGCTTCATACGGTTTAACAGCAACAGCAGGTCCTGCTACAAATTCATTGGCGATTTACAGAAGTTTTATCACAAACCGTTTTAATACCGGAGACAGAGAAAATGCAATAAACATTTCGGATTTACAGAATGCAGATTTGACATGGGAGAAACAATTTGAAACTAATATTGGTTTAGATCTTGGATTGTTCAGAAACAGAGTACAAGTAACTACAGATGTTTACAGACGTAAAGCATTTGATCTTATTGATTATGTAATTACTTCCGGTGTTGGAGGACAATCTGTTAAACAGGGTAACAATGCTGATATGGAGACTAAAGGTGTCGAGTTTGGTTTTACTACTCAGAATATTGCTTCGAAAGATTTTAAATGGTCTACAACATTAAACTTTTCTGTTTATGATCAAAAAATTACAAAATTAGCGAACAAGCCAGCAGTATTTGATTTGATAGCCTCAAATGGAGGTAACACAGTAGGACATCCAAGAAACTCACTTTATTCTTATCAGTTTACAGGTCTGAATCCTGAAGGATTGCCAACTTTTAAATTACAGGATGGTGCTGAAAATAATATTACAGAAGCTAATTTTCAGGATACTAACAATGTAATGAAATATTTAAAATACGAAGGATCTGTTGAACCAAATAAATCTATTGGTCTTGCCAATACGTTTACTTACAAAAACTGGTCATTATATGTTTTCATCGTAGGATCAGGAGGAAACAAAATCAGATTGAATCCAGTGTATAATAATGTTTACACAGATCAGACTGTTTTTACAAAAGAATTTGCAAACAGATGGATCAATCCAGGAGACGAAAACTTCACCAATGTACCAGTTATTGCAGATAGATTGTTGAATAGAAATTATGGTGAGAATGACTTACAGATTGCCTACAATACTTATAATTTTTCTGATGTTAGAATTGCAAGCGGTGATTTTGTAAGGTTAAAGAATATTTCTCTTGGCTGGGAATTTCCAAGTGATTTTAAGAGAAAGTTAGGCGTTAGCAGCTTTACCCTTAAAGGATCCGCAGTTAATCCATGGCTGATCTATTCAGACAAAAAATTAAACGGACAAGATCCTGAATTCCGTAATACAGGAGGGGTAGCTTTCCCTATTACAGCACAATATACTTTTGCAATAAATATTTCATTCTAATACTAAAATTGATTATGAAAAATATAAAAATAACACTATCACTATTATTGCTGATTGGTTTTAGCAGTTGTGATGATTTCCTTTCAGAAGTACCAGATAACAGAACGCAGATAGATACACCTGAGAAAATATCCGAATTATTAGTTACAGCCTATCCTAACGCTTCCTATTTTGCACTTGCAGAAGCTATGTCTGATAATGTTTTTGACTCAGAGTTAAAACAGGCTGCGAATGTAAACAATGATAACAGCTATAATTGGGAAATGCAAAATCAGATCGGAACAGATACTGAAAATGGATTTTGGATCGGATCATACGAAGCTATAGCGGCCGCAAATCAGGCATTGGATGCCATTGAAAAATTAGGCAGTCCAACAAGTTTAAATCCACAAAAAGGGGAGGCTTTGATTGCGAGAGCCTATTCTCATTTTATGTTGGTTTCATTATGGGCGAATCGTTACAATCCTGCAACTGCCGGATCAGATTTAGGAGTTCCGTATATTACAAAGCCGGAAACAGCCTTATTGGTACAATACAAACGTAATACAGTAAAAGAAGTTTTCGATTTTGTAGAACAAGACATTATAGAAGGTTTAAAATATGTAACAAATGATTATAAAGAACCTAAGTTTCACTTTAACAGGGATGCTGCCAGAGCCTTGGCATGTCGTTTTTACTTAATAAAAGGGGATTGGGACAAAGTTCTTGAATTTTCTGAAGGACTTGGTTCTAAACCAACTAAAATTAGAAGTTATCTTGCATTTAATGCTGTTCCTTTCTCTCAAATGTCTTTAGAATACTCTAAAGCAGAGCAAGAAACCAATCTCTTAATTGCTTATCCTAACTCAATTGCAAACAGAGCAGGTGCTTACCGATTTGCTCTTGCAGGAAATAAGTCAGATGAAATATTAGGAAATCAAACCAATATGTGGGGTAAACCAAATTTAATTAAAGCTCAGGGTCAATATTACAGCGGAGTATTGGTTGTGGTTCCCAAACTTTACGAATATTTTAAAGTTACAAACCTAACATCTGGTATTGGAGAGCCTTATACTGCTACCGTTTTACTTAGCAATGACGAGTTGTATCTGAACAGAATTGAAGCATTAGTCATGAAGAATAGGATGGCAGAAGCTAATATTGAATTAGGATACTTTTTAGGAACCAGAACATCAGGATACAATGCTGCAACAGATCTATTCAATGAATCACTAGTACAGGCTAAATATCCGGTAATCTCAAATGAGTTTACTCCGTTCTATACCTTAAGCCCACTTCAGGCTTCCTATATAAAAGCATTAGCAGAGGCAAGAAGAAAAGATTTTTTACGTGAAGGACTTAGATGGTTTGATATCAAACGTTTTAATCTGGTTGTAACTCATAATACACTTGAGTTCGGTAAAGTAATTCGAAAAAACGTTTTAGAGAAAGACGACAAACGAAGAGCGTTACAAATTCCGCTTAGAGCTTCTGATAATGGTATTGAAAAAAATCCTAGATAATTTTTAATTAAAGTATAGTATGAAAATAGTAAAAACATATAAAATAGCATTAATGGCAGGGGTTTTACTTCTAGCTTCTTGTGCTCATGAAGTGCAGCCAAAAGAAAGTCAATTTGATTTTTCAGCACTGTCAAAAACAGATTTAGATAAATGGATTGGGACCACTTTCTTAAACCCTTATAACATAAATGTATATTATGAGTGGAATCAAAATTTAGTTGATAATACTAAATATCTATTCCCACCACAAGTAGATAAAGTTCAGCCGGCAATGGAAGTGGTAAAGAAAATCTGGGTGGACAGTTACACCAAGATTGGTGGAGTGAATTTTGTAAAGAAAATTGCTCCAAGAGAATTTGTACTTGTTGGAGGTGTTAATTTAAACACTAACGGAACAGTGACTCTGGGATTAGCAGAAGCCGGTCAAAGAGTTACGCTATTTGAGGTAGATAAACTTAATAAGAAAAACAGAGCTAATGTTACACAGTTTATTCACACCATTCAGCATGAATATGTGCATATTTTAAACCAGACTAAGCCATTTGATGAGCAGGCCTGGTCAAAGTTAACTCCGGTAGGTTATACTTCTACATGGTATACAGAAGCACTTTCAACTTCAAGATCATTAGGTTTTATAACCAGTTATGCAAGATTAAACATTTATGAAGATTTTGCCGAAACTGCCGCTACAATTTTAACCAGTTCAAAAGCAGAATACGATGCCATTTTGGCGGGTGTTACAGATGCTACTGCAAAAGCAAATATTAAAGCAAAAGAAGCATTGGTTGTAAAGTATTATAAGGATTCTTTTAATATAGATTTCTATGCCTTAAGAGATGAAGCTCAAAAAAACACTGATGTTGTAGTTAATAACTAAGGACAATAAATTTTATAAAAATCATATTATGAAAGCAAAAAATATATATAAGTATTTAGCGATTTCTTTTATAGCTTTATTACTGGGGTCTTGTACAAGCACAGAAGTAGACGCTAAATTTGATAAAAATGCTACAGAAAGATTAAGTTCCCGTCAAAAAGAGCTGAACGATGTTTTACTTTCATCTTCAGAAGGATGGAAAGCAGTTTATTATACAGACAGCACACAATTAGGAGGGTGGACACATTTATTTAAATTTCTTCCAGAAGGAAAAGTAGATATGGCCTCCGATTTTAATAGTCTGACAGGAACTTACAAAAGTCAGTACGAAATTCAGGTTGGTAGCACTGTAAGTTTAGTTTTTACAACCGAAAACAGAATACATCTTTTGTCTGATGCAAATAACTCTCCAACAGCCGCACTTTTAGCCAAAGGATATTTAGGAGATTTTCAATTCTTTTATTATGGACAAAAAAATGGAGACATTATTTTTAGAACCAATAGAAACGGACACGAAGTTCGTTTTGTAAAAGCGACAGCAAAAGATTGGACAGATTTAGCTAAAAACACGCCAATAATAAATGCCATAACAGGAGATGAAGTAAGCCCGCTTTATAGATTGTTACAGATTAATGATGGATCTACAGTTCAAAACTATGATTTTGATTATAATACAGCTGCGCGTTTTGGAGTGGCAACATCTTTATCGGCAGGATCAAACGACGTTCAGAATTTAGCTTTGGCTTTTACACCAACCGGAGCTACAATAAAACCGGCACTTACAGTAAAAGGTCAAAAGCTAACTAATTTTGTATACGATACCGCTACTAATAATTTTGTAGCAACCGGAACTGGCGGAGTAAGTGCAACTCTTAAATTTAGTAATGTTCCACCAAGATTAACAGATGATTATAAGATACTGCTTCCGGGGAAAATTTCTGCCAGATTTGGTTATTATGTTGATGATTATACAGAGGATGCATCAACAAACTCGCAATTGTTTATAAATGAGCTAGCAAAAATTAACGCAAGTTTACCTAAAGGTGTAACCATAACATCCGTTCAGCTTTATTTGAATCACTCGCTTGGAAATTTCATTTATTATACGTTCGCAGGTGGTCAGCCAGCAATTTTTCACTACATAGATGTTGTGGAAGACGCACCGAACCAAAAGATTATTCTAAAACATAAGTCTTGGAACGGAAACACAACTGCTGCAGCTCCTGTATTCTTGGCTAGTTTTGATAAAAATCTTGTCAATACCACTGGTGTTTTTGTCAAAAAAGAAAACTTCAAGTTAGGATATAGCAATACCGTTTATACGTTTACAAGTGCGTCAAGTTCATTTAGAATGACAACCTGGCTGCTTTAAGTTGTACCTAAAAAATGCATTGTAGTCTTTTAGAAAGAGCAGCTACAAACTACAATGCGTTATGTCTTTATTTTATTTTATTTTGAGTTGAGGCAGCCCTAACGGGCTGCTTTTTTAAGTCAGAAATCAGAACAACTCGTTTTACTTGATTTAAAAACCAAACTTATATGTAATTTAAGAATATCTTTAGGTCTGAAACTCAACGGACAAAAAATGATTGAGATAATCAACTGTTAAATAACCAATTTTATGATGTTAAAAACTATTTTAAATTTCTCAGGAGTTGAAGTACTAGGCAAAGAAGAACTAAAAAGAGTAAACGGAAGCGGTGGAGTAAGATGTACTGTTCCATGGACACCTTTTCCTTATAACGGACCATGTATTATGCTCCCTCCTGAACAACCTGTAGAACCAATATGCAGAGCAACAATAGATGGTGTGATTTGTGAGTAGTTTTTAAAATGTGCCTTCCTTAAAGAAAAATATTCAACCAATGCAAAAAGTTGAATAAATGACTTTTAAAGAGCATTTTTTTATAGATTAAGAAAAACCGTTTCAAATTATGAAACGGTTTTTTTATGATTATCAGTAAAGAATCATTCTTAATCTTAAATTATGCCGTGACTTAATTTTTTTAAAAAGGGAATTATCATATATTTGACAAGTCATTCACAGCACTGTTTTTTACCCTTTTTTCAAGAGAAAGTAAATAGCCGGTTAGCTGGAAATAATATTAACATTAATTTTGAATATGAAATTACTAGAAGGAAAAGTTGCCATTATTACGGGCGCTAGTCGTGGAATTGGAAGAGGAATTGCTGAAGTTTTTGCTAAACATGGCGCAAATGTTGCTTTTACATACAGCTCATCTGTAGCTTCTGCAGAAGCTTTAGAAGCTGAATTAAACGGTTTAGGAATTAAAGCAAAAGGATACCAATCAAATGCTGCCGATTTTAATGAAGCACAAACTTTTGTTGATGCAGTTTTAGCTGATTTCGGAACCGTAGATATCTTAATTAACAATGCCGGAATTACAAAAGACAACCTGTTAATGCGTATGTCTGAAGCAGATTTCGATCAGGTTATCGATGTAAACCTGAAATCTGTATTTAATATGACAAAAGCAATTCAAAAAACCTTTTTGAAACAACGTTCGGGTTCTATTATCAATATTAGTTCAGTAGTAGGGGTTTCAGGAAATGCAGGACAAACAAACTATGCAGCTTCAAAAGCAGGTGCAATTGGTTTTACTAAATCTGTTGCATTAGAGTTAGGATCACGTAATATTCGTTGCAATGCAATTGCTCCTGGTTTTATTGAAACGGAGATGACTGCAAAATTAAATGAAGATGTAGTAAAAGGATGGAGAGATGGAATTCCATTAAAAAGAGGAGGAAGTGCAGAAGATGTTGCCAATGCTTGTCTTTTCTTAGCTTCAGACCTGAGTTCTTACGTTACAGGACAAGTACTTAATGTTTGCGGAGGAATGCTTACCTAAAAATAATTTAAGGATTCAATAATTGAAAAATTCAAAGATTACTAATTTTTCAATCTTTTAATTTTTATTTTTTTTTAAATCTTTCAATTAATAAAATATGACTATAAACACGATTCTATTAATATTACTTTCTTTAGTAATCGCGGTTGGTTTGTCGTATTTTCAATATTTTTTTAAAGCCAAAAACAAATCCAATGTGATTTGGTTTTTGGCTTTTTTACGCTTTTTAGCCATTTTTGGACTGCTGGTTTTATTAATAAACCCAATAATGACCAAAAATTCGCTTGAGATTACCAAAACACCACTTGCAATTGCTGTTGACAACTCAAGTTCAATTACCGCTTTGAAATCAGATCAAAAAGCAGTCGAACTGCATCAGAAATTAATTTCAAATCCTGCGTTACGTGAAAAATTTGAAATTCAATCTTATCAGTTTGATGCCGATTTTAAGCCTTCTGAGAAATTTGACTTTAAAGGAAAACAAACTAATCTAGATGAAGTAGCTAAAAATTTAAAAAGCATCAACAAAAATCTGATTTTTCCAACCGTCATCATTACTGATGGAAATCAGACTACAGGAAACGATTATGTATATCGTTTTGATCCTGTCAACAAAGTTTATCCTTTAGTTGTAGGAGATACAACCACTTTTTTAGACCTGAAAATCAATCAGCTTAACGTAAACAAATACGCTTTTCACAAGAATAAATTTCCGGTAGAAGTATTTCTTCAATATGCAGGAAGTCAAACCGTAAATACCGATTTTACAATATCACAAGGAGGGAAGGTCGTTGCCAAAGAAAAAGTTTCTTTTTCTCCTTCCAAAAAAACAGCAACCTTAAACTTGCTTTTACCAGCCGATAAAGTAGGTTTACAAATTTTTAAGGCAGCAGTTTCTTCAAATATCAAAGAGAAAAACAACTACAATAATATCAAGAATTTTGCCGTCGAAATCATAGATCAAAAGTCAACGATTGCAATCGTTTCTGCCATAAATCATCCCGATATTGCAGCCTTAAAACGTTCGATTGAAACGAATGCACAACGTAAAGTGATATTAGTTAAGCCAAACGATATTAACCAGTTACAAGAAGTATCAGTTTTAGTTTTGTATCAGCCAACCACTGCCTTTAAAGCAATATTTGACAACAACAAACTGGCAGCGACAAACACCTTTATCATTACCGGTAACAATACTGATTTCAATTATCTGAATCAACAACAGAAAAATTTGGTATTTAAAATGAGCGGACAAAGGGAAGATTATCTCTGCGAATTTCAATCGCAATTTAATTTATTTGCAGTAGACAATATTGGTTTTGAAAATTTTCCGCCCCTGCAAAATTTATTCGGAACAGTTACAACTAACGGAAATGTATCTGTTCTACTTTCTTCAAAAATAAGAAACGTTTCTACAAACGCCCCATTATTGGCCTTTACTGAGGATCATGGAAAGAGAACCGCTTTTCTTCTAGGAGAAAATAGCTGGAAGTGGCGTTTACAAAGTCATATTGACAATCAGTCGTTTGAAAAATACGATATTTTTATAGATAAAACCATTCAGTACCTGGCTTCCACAACCACCAAAAAATCGTTGGTTGTTACGCACGAAAGCTTTTATAATTCCGGTGAGGCTATTGTTATCAACGCCCAGTATTTTAATAAAAATTATGAGTTTGACGAAAAGGCAAGACTAACTATTACAGTAACAAATACTGAGACCAAACAAGTTAAAAACTATGATTTACTAAAAGGAAACAATTCCTTCTCTGTCAATCTGGACGGATTATCAACGGGAAAGTATAACTTTACGGTAAAAGAATTGAATACAAACACGGCTTATTCAGGGCATTTTGAAATTTTAGATTTTGATATCGAAAAACAATTTGTAAATCCGGATGTTCAGAAATTAAAGCAATTAGCCTTGCAAACCAACGGAAAAGCTTTCTTTGAAAATCAGTCAGATGATTTAATTCAACAGCTTTTAGAGAATAAAGAATACAAATCGATTGAAAAAAATGTTTCTACCAAAACACCATTGATTGATTGGGTTTGGCTGTTGATTTTAATTGCTTTGGTATTGACCGCAGAATGGTTTATCAGAAAGTATAACGGGCTACTTTAGAAAAGAGGCAAAGGTCCAGAGGAACAAAGGTGCAAAGTTTTTGAAATTAATTTTTCTAGTGTTTTTCGCCTCGAATTCCACTAATCAACACCAATTTTATTGAATGGAGAAAATTAATTACATAAAATAGTTTGGCATTAGTCGAATATTGTTAACTGAATAAAAAAAGCGGAAATAAAATAATTGGCAATGAAGAATAAAATAAAATTCGAGCTTTTAACTTCGGAATTATTCGTTTTGGGAATTTTGCTAGTTCTGTTGAATGATTTTTATTTAAAATATGCTTTTTCAAATGTAATCACTGGAAAGCTAAGTGATTTTGCAGGGCTTTTTATTTTTCCCTTTTTCATTTCAATATTTTTACCAAAACACGCCTTAAAAATTTATGTTTCAACAGCTTTCTTTTTCGTTTTTTGGAAATTAGAAATTTCGAGTAGTTCTATCAATTTTATTTCTCAAATCTCAAACTTTGCATTCTATAGAACTGTTGACGTTTCTGATCTTATTGCTTTATCTGTTTTGCCTTTCTCTTATAAGTACTTTATAAAAGAAAGTGCTCTACATAAAAAATCATACTTTGTTATAAATTCGGTAATTGGAATACTTTGTTTTTTTACAATTCTAGCCGACAGTCAACCAAGACAACAAGTTGGTAAGAAAATTAAATCTAATAGAGTTTATACGCTTTCCATAAGAAAAGAAAAACTTTATAACGAACTTAATTTACATAATATAGATCCAGTTCTAACAGAATCTGATAATTCTATTTGTTTTGATTTTGATATTCCGGAATATAATGCAAGTGCAATTGCAAAGACTAGAATTAAAGAAGATTCTCAAGGAAATCTAATTATTAGAGTTGACAGCATTTCTGATATTACCGTAATCGGAAGATTATTTTTAGGAGTAAAAAATAGCGATATTGAAAATTGTAAAAAATTAAAAAAGGAGGAATTAGAGAACTTTTTTAAAGAAAATTGTCTGGATAAATTATTAACAACAGGAGATACTAAATACTCAAATTATAGAGTTGTAGATAGAATCTACTAAATCAATAATTTTTAATAAACATTATAAATGGATTTCAGGCTAAAAGTATTCTACACCGTTGCACTGCGCCTTAACTTTACTAAAGCGGCAACTGAATTATATATTTCACAGCCAGCAGTTTCCAAACATATTCAGGAACTGGAAGAAACCTATAAAACCAAACTTTTTGAGCGTAACGGTTCCAAAATTGCTTTAACTCCGGCTGGAGAAATCCTGCTGAAACACACCAAAAGCATCTTTGAAATCTATCGCGAAATAGACTTTGAAATCAGCTCCTTTATTAATGAGCGTCAGGGTTTATTGAGGCTAGGGGCGAGCACAACGATTTCTCAGTATATTATTTCACCGGTGCTAGCACGTTTTCATCAAAAGGAGAAAGACATCAAAGTCAATTTGCTCAACGGAAATACAGAACAAATTGAGAATGCCTTAATCAATAAAGAAATCGAAATTGGAATTGTCGAAGGACAATCCAAAAACCAATCGATTAAATATACTCCGTTTTTAAAAGATGAACTGGTACTGGTGTGCAATACCAAAAATCCGTTGATTAAACAAAATGAAATTTCATTGGAAGATTTAAAATCGATGAAATTTATTACTCGTGAGCGTGGATCAGGAACACTTGAAGTTATAGAATACTCCCTGAAGCAAGTTGGGGTAAAAATAAGTGATCTACAAATCGAAATGCAGTTAGGAAGTACCGAAAGCATTAAATCTTATTTGTTAAATTCCGATTGTTTGGCTTTTATGTCAATACATGCAGTAGATAAAGAACTTAAAAACAATGAATTAATGATTCTTGACGTAGCCGGTTTATCGGTTGAGCGTTATTTTTACATCATTACTTTACTAGGAAAACCGAATGCCTTGTCAGAGCTATTTATTCAAAACATCTCTTCTTATTATAACTTAGGATTATAGCCTATCGTGTTTTACAATTGGTGATTTTGATATAAACGACGGACCTTTGTACAAGAAATATCAAATTACTTATTTTGAAAACAACACAACATACCTCGGCGCATTTATTTGAAATCAATCAACATCTGCAACAAGCATTATTTGCTTTTATAATTGTATTGTGTTTATTCTCGATCATTTCACCTCCAATAGCTTTATTACTAGGTGTAGTGCTTGTAAATGTTTTTGGAAATCCTTTTGTAAAATTTAATGCTGTAGCCATCACTTTTTTACTTCAATTTTCAGTTGTAGGCTTAGGTTTCGGAATGAATGCCACAGCAGCATTATCGGCCGGAAAAGAAGGTTTTGTACTTACCATATTTTCTATTTTCAGTACCTTAATTCTAGGGACTTTTCTAGGAAAATGGTTCAAAACCGAAAAGAAAACATCACACTTAATCTCTTGTGGAACTGCTATTTGCGGAGGAAGTGCCATTGCGGCCATAGCACCGGTAATTAAATCTAATGAAAATCAGACCTCAATTGCTTTGGGCGTTATTTTTATACTCAATTCGATAGCATTGTTTGTATTCCCCTTTATAGGTCATCAACTTGATTTGTCGCAAAAAGATTTTGGATTGTGGTGTGCTATTGCTATTCATGATACTAGTTCTGTAGTAGGAGCGGCTAATAAATACGGTGCTGAAGCTTTACAGATTGCTACTACTGTAAAACTTGCCAGAGCGCTATGGATCATCCCAATATCTCTTTTAACAGCGGTGCTTTTCAAGAACAAAAAATCTAAAATTAAGATTCCGTATTTTATAGGTTTATTTATTCTGGCAATGCTTTTCAACACCTATGTGCCACAAACCGCTATCGTTGCACCACATATTGTGGCTATCGCTAAAGTTGGTTTAACGATTACTTTATTCTTGATTGGCGCTACTTTGAATGTGATCACTTTAAAATCAGTAGGAGTGATGCCTTTGTTACAGGGAATTTTTCTTTGGATATTTATTGCAGTTCTGGGGCTTGTATCGATACTACTTTTCCACTAAAGAGAAATAGCTATTTCACATTCGAGAATCTAACAACAGGCTTATCAATCAGCTTATACTGTTTTCCTTTAAACGAATAATGTCTTTCGATCTCGAAATTAAACTTCTTTTTAGTTTTGGCCATTGCAACAATTTCGTCGGGTAAAATGACTTCAAATTCATCATTAGCTTGGGCAGCTTTACTAAAGGAGCCGTTTGTTTTAACGATAATATCCCTAAAGTGTTTTTTAACCGTATCATCTACCACCTTATAGGAACCCGACCATTCCACACTGGCAACATTGGTGAGTTTGTAATTGTAAGATTCTAAAATAGATTGGTATTTTCCGTCAAATCCGGCTATCAGATAGAGAATCCCTTCAAATGGACCGCCCGCACCACCATTTACGTGGGTGAGTGTAAAAGCGTACTGATCTTCTCCAATTTCTACCAATTTTGGAGAAGGCGCCTGAGCAAAAGAGCCAAAGGCTGCAATCCCAGGTTGAAAAGACCTCATTTGCCAGGTTTTGTTGTTTTTTGCAAACTTAGCAACGCCAACAAGTCCTCCGGAAAATCTTCCTGTCTGCAACCCGTCTTCGTCGTAAAAAGAATGATTAAAAAGAAGCAATTTAAACTGATTCCCTTTGGAATCTGTATAATCAAGAGTGCCCAAAACCCTGGTTGCAACGCCATTTTCATAAGGAAACAACTGATCGCCTTCGACACCATTGACATCAATATAGGCGGCAGGTTTGCAATTGCTGCATTTCCAGCTTATAAAAGTGTTATGGTCGGAGAGATTGTATATTTTACCCGGAAACAATTGCTGCATCGTTTTAACCGGATCGAACGGATCCGCTACCTGTAATGTTCTTTTGGTGTTTAGAATAGTATCTTGAACATTTTTCAATTCGACAATATCTTCTTGTGCAAAACTGCTGGAAGTATAGAGCAGGAAAAGAATTCCTATAGAAATCAGGCGCATATTTTTAGATTTTGATAAAAAGTAACGAATTTACGAAGAAACTTTTAATTTGAATTTCAATTACTTCGGATTCAAAAAAAAATAAATGAAGTTAATTTTGCAATCTTTACGATTATTCACTTTGAAATGTACATAAATAAAATAAATTTGCACCTCTAACAAAAATAAAAATGAAAAACTTAAAAATGAAACCAAGACTAATTGCATTATTCGCATTAGCAATTGGTTTTTTGACATTATCCTGGGGAGTGGTTGGTCACGAACGCATTAATAAAGCCGCAGTTATGGCTTTACCACACCCGCTTCAGGTATTCTTCTATAATCATATAGATTTTATTACACAAGAAGCTTCTGTACCAGACATTAGAAAATATGCCTTAAATTATAAAGACGAAAATCCAAGACACTATTTTGACATGGAAAGTTTTGGTAACCCAGCAGATTTTCCACAGACTTTAGAAGCAGCAAAGCAAAAGTACGATGCCAAATTCTTAAACGAGAACGGAATCCTGCCTTGGTATATCGAAGAGATGATGGTAAAATTGACAAAAGCTTTTAAAGATAAGAACAGAGCTGAAATCTTGTTTTTAGCAGCAGATTTAGGTCATTACGTTGGCGATGCACACATGCCATTGCATACTTCTTCAAATCATGACGGACAATTGAGCGATCAAAAAGGAATTCACTCTCTTTGGGAAAGCAGACTTCCTGAACTATTTGTTAAAAACTACAGACTAAACGTTCCGCAAGCGCAGTACTATGAGGATGTTCACAAAGCAACTTGGGATATGATTAATGATACTCACAGTTTAGTTCAGCCTTTGCTGGATGTAGATAAAAAGCTAAGAACGGCAACTCCGGAAAATGAGACTTTTAAAATGGATGCTGAAGGGAAAGTTCTAAAGAGCAAATACAATACAGCTGTTTTCTCTGACGAATATGCTAAAAAACTGCACAAAGAATTAAACGGAATGGTGGAGAATCAAATGAAAAAAGCCATTGCAGCAACAGCAAGTTTTTGGTATACAGCATGGGTAAATGCAGGAAAACCTGATTTAAGTGATTTAGATGCATTTGAGCTGACACAAAGAAATAATCAAGCCTTAAAAGATGACGCCAGATTATTTCAACAAGGAAACTTATTTGGAATGAAAAATCAGAATGATTAAATAGTTTACTATATAAGTATTCAGTCTCAGTCGCAGTCACGGTCACTGTACTGTGTTTAGTTTACAGATTATAGCTAATTATTATAATGAGAACAGCCTCAAATTCTAATGAATCTGAGGCTGTTTTTTTTTGTAATATTTCTTACTTAATTTTATTTTAGACTTCATCTGCGATCAATACCGCAATAGTAAGCAGCATTCAACTGTGAGGACAACTGAATACTGCGACTGCGACTAAATACTGAGACTGAAGACTGAAGACTGAGACTGAAGACTGAGACTGGAGACTGGAGACTGAGACTGAGACTGAGACTAACGCTGATACTTCTTCTCTTTAAGCATAAAAGAAGCTGTTTGATAAAAAGAAATGGTTTCTTTTACAAGATCAGGTCTCTCCGTTTTCATCGGCGTTTCGTTGTAATCAATTTGAAATTCAGGAGCAATACCCGGTTTAGGATTAATTTGCACATTAAATTGTTTTACCTGCTGCTTAGGTGACAAAATCGTCAGAACATTGTCTTTAATTAGACCCATGTCCTGATAGGTGGCAATAAATGCTCTAGGTTTATAATCCGATTTTAAAACATCCTGACCAAAAAACTTACTTTCGTAATTAAAATTTAATAACCCAAAGAGCGTTGGCATAACATCAATCTGCGACATCAACTGATTGTATTTTTGAGGTTTTCTATTCGGATCATAAATAAACCCCGGAATTCTATACTTATCTAAAGGAAGCTCAGTTTTTCCTGCGCTTGAGGCACAGTGGTCGGCTACAATTACAAAAATGGTATTTTTGTACCAAGATTGCTTGCTTGCCATTGCAAAGAACCTTTTTAACGAATAATCCGTATATTTTACACCGCCTTCACGTGATTTGGCATCACCTGGAATATCAATTTTATTATTCGGATACGTAAATGGCCTGTGATTGCTTACCGTCATAATATGATTAAAGAAAGGTCTATTCGCCTTTACTTCAGCATTCATCACCTTTATCGCTTTGTTATACATGTCTTCATCGCAAACACCCCAGACATTTGAAAAAGTAATTTCTTCTGGAGAAAAACTAGATTTATCTACGATCTCATAAGCGTTTCCGGAAAAGAAATCCTGCATATTATCAAAGAAAGCATCTCCACCATACAAGTATTTCACATTGTATCCCTTTTGCTTGAAAACAGCTCCGGTCGAAAATTTATTCTTGTTATCTTCCCTTTTCACCACACTTTCACCTGCAGTTGGAGGCAAACATAAAGTCACAGCTTCCAGTCCGCGAACTGTTCTGTTCCCTGTCGCATACAAATTCGTAAAAAGAAGGCTTTTTTGAGCCAGACTGTCTAAGAAGGGAGTGATATTTTGCTCATTTCCATACATTTTCATGAAATCGGCACTATAGCTTTCAATAGTAATAAGCACCACATTTTTATGAATTTCAAGAGAATCACCGGTAATGGTTCTTTGAGTAGATTGTCCCTTAATAGCAGGAAACTGTTGCTTTAGAATTGCAAAAGCCTCCTCATTAGGTAATGTTTTATAAAATGTAAAATAATCCAGTTTGCTATTCTGAAATGCCAGGAAGAACTTGTAGATGCCGTTTGCCTGTAATTCGTTGACAAACACATTCTTTGAATTTTCAGATTTTGCTATTGTAGGGATCGCTATTAAAGAAACAGCAAATAAACTAAGATACACAAGACTAATCTTTACTTTTTCACTTATGGTTGGAATAGCATCAATATAGTTTCTCGATCTTTTAATAATAAAGTAAGTTACAATTCCCGTTACTAAAAATAAAGCGGAAAACAACGGAATAACAGGGTAGGACTCCATGATGTTACCAATAACCTCATTGGTATAAATTAAATAATTTACCGCAATAAAATTATACTTTACACCAAATTCGTTCCAAAAGAAATACTCACTTAATCCGTTTTGCAGAATTAATAAAACATATAAGAATATCACAAATGCAAATAACCAATATCTAATTTTAGCTCTTAGTTTAGGAAGAAACAGTAAAAGTGAAAAAAGTACCATCTTAATTCCGATAAAAATCAGAACAATTAGAGGCAATGCACCGCCGTATTCGTCAAAAATACTTTTTCCTGAGGCCACATAAACAAACAAAGCAGCAAAAACTCCTAAAATAATATAACCGGAGGGTTTGTTGTATTTAGAGTTTGATATAAAAATTAAATACAACCATAAAAAAATACTGGCGACAACAAAAACAAAAAAATCAGAAACAAGTCCTAAGACAAAGATTTTTAAACTCTCTATAATAGTAAATGAACTTTGTGTTATAGGATGAAAGAATAAAACAATTCTTAACAGAAAGCTAATAATAAAATAAAACAGAGCGAGGTTGTAGAATGGGGAAAACTTTTTTGAAAGGGTCATTTATTCTTTTTTTTATTCAGATAATTATTAATTTTAAAAGGTAAATCATTTGCAAGATTATAAAATTAACAAAAATAACACACTTTTTCTCATTCATAACTAATAATCGACATGTTTTAACTCATAATATGGAAATCTTACTCCTTATTGAGGCAAAAATAATGGCAATAGCTTAATTCAGAATAAAGTTATCCTTTTGCCTTACTTAGTGTTAACTTAAAGTTTCCTTAAGCCTAACTTTTTTCCGCTATTCTCATGGTATTAAACCTATTCTGACTACAAAAGTTTTATCTTTGAGGTTAAAAATTCATAGTTTAATCTTAAAGACATCAGTAAAATGCACATTCTAATAGTTGAAGATGAGTTAGGCATTGTTCAGTTTTTACAACAAGGACTGCAGGAAGAAGGATATCAAATTACTACAGCCAATGATGGCTCTAAAGGTTTTGAATTGATACACAGCCAGCAGTTTGATTTAATTTTATTAGATTGGATGCTGCCTAAAATTAACGGATTAGATTTGTGCAGAGCCATAAGAGTTAAGGATCAGAAAACTCCAATCATTTTCCTCACAGCAAAAGATACTGTTCAGGAAACTATTGAAGGCTTAAAGGCCGGAGCCAACGATTACATCAAAAAACCATTTAGCTTTGAAGAACTGGCGGAACGCATTAAAGTTCACTTTAGAAATCAAAAAGGCCCGGAAAGCCTGACTCTGGGTACTATCAAAATTGATTTATTGAAACATATTGTCCTAAAAAACAATGAAGAAATCGCCCTGACCCAAAGAGAATTTGAGCTCCTAAAATATTTAATTCAGAACAAAGGAAAAGTCTGTACGCGAAATCAGATTCTAAAAGATGTTTGGGAAATTAATTTTGAATACGACACAGGCGTAATTGATGTTTTCATGAACGCCATCAGAAAGAAACTCAACTTAAAAATTGAAGAAGATTATATTAAAACAATTCGCGGTATTGGCTATATCGCAAACGATCTATAAATGACACAGCTTTCTTTTAAAAACAGAATTGCATTAAACTATATCATTACAACCGGCCTATTAATCCTGGCCGTTTTTTCTGTTATATATTCTATCGTAAAACACACCGTTTACAGTCATATTGATGAAAAAATCAAAGTTGAAATTCAAAACCATCTCCAGGAAATCAAAGAGGTTAAGGGTAAAATAATTTTAATAGATGAGGAAGAATGGAACGAAAGAGAGCACAATACTGTAGATGTAAACCCTGTGTTTGTAGAATTTCTGGATCTCAACAAAAAAATAATTGAAAAAGCACCAAATCTAAAAACACAAACACTCAAATTTAATGATTCTGTGGAAGATTTCGAGCTGTTTGACACTAAAATGGGAGATCATGCCATTAGACAAATTCAAGTTCCGCTTCACCTTAAAGACAAAAAAATAGGGTATGTAATTGTAGCCATGTCATTGGCCGACTCTAAAATGGTACTGAACAATCTCTTCGACATCATGTGTCTCTCCTTTCTGGGTATTTTAATATTATTGTTTTTTATTGCCCGATTCTTTGCAGGAAGAAGTATAAAACCAATAAACGCCATAATTAATACTTCGAAGGTTATTACAAAAGACAATCTAAAAACACGTATTGCCCTTCCTAAAACGAAGGACGAACTGTATACGCTGTCCAAAACTATAAACAATCTTTTAAACCGAATTGAAGATGCAATTGAGCGTGAAAAAGAGTTTACCTCTGACGCCTCTCATGAGCTAAGAACACCACTTACTGTTATAAAAGGAACACTTGAGGTTTTAATTCGTAAACCTCGTGATAACAAGGAATATGAAGATAAAATTAACTATTGCATTAAAGAAGTTGACCATTTAAATATGCTTGTAGACCAGTTGTTATTAATGGCTCGTTTTGAAAATCAGAAAAAAGACATCAGCACGGAACCGGTATACTTAAATTCAGTTATTTTAGACGTTTTCAGATTAAACTCAGAGAAAATTAACAGCCAAAATATTAAAGTCAAATTTGATGTCGCTCATGATTATTACATACAATCGGATAACTTTTTAGTCATTACCATACTTCGAAATATTATCTCTAATGCGATCAAATACTCGCATAGTGGAGGAGAAGTGACCATTTTACTTTCGGAACAAAATGAAAGAATAGTCTGCAGCATTTCGGATAACGGAATCGGAATAGCAAAACAGGATTTAGACGCTATTTTTAGTCCGTTCTTCAGATCAAACTCTACAGAACACCCTGAAATTAAAGGAACCGGATTAGGGCTTTCAATTGTAAAAAGGGTTACAGAATTACTCCATATTAAATTTAAAATTGAAAGCGAAATAGGAGTGGGGACAACTGTTATTTTGTATTTCAATCAAAATAAGAAAACGTTATCGTAAATTTTGAAAAACTAATAAAATCAAGGCCTGAACATTTATTTAACAATAAACTATCGTTAAGTTAAATTAAAAATTGCTTTTTTATGAAAATAACTATTATATTTGCAACCGAATCAAAGAATTAAAAAACAAAACAACTCATGATTTCTATTCAATTACATCATCATCATTTTCATTATTGCTCTCAGGCGATGTGTTAATGGTATGCGTGTAAATCATCATATTTTAAAACCCGTTTGAGTACATCAAACGGGTTTTTTTATACCACTTCTTTGTACTCAGACTATTAATTTAACAAAAAAACTAAAAAATGAGTACATTAAAAATTGCAATTCAAAAATCAGGTAGATTAAACGAAGACAGCATTCAAATCCTTAAAGATTGTGGTATTTCGATCAACAATGGCAATGATCAGTTAAAAGCCGAAGCTTCAAATTTTCCCTTAGAAGTTTTATACCTTAGAAATTCAGACATTCCACAATATCTGATTGATGGAGTTGTAGATTTGGCTATAGTTGGTGATAATTTGCTAGTTGAAAAAGCCAAGCACATCGAAGTCATTCAAAAACTCGGATTCTCTAAATGCAAAGTATCTGTAGCTGTCCCTAAAGCCTTTGAATATAACTCCATAAAAGATTTGGCTGGTTTGCGTGTAGCGACCTCTTATCCCAATACCGTTAATGAGTATTTTAACTCTTTTGGATTAACAGTTGATATTCACCAGATTTCAGGTTCTGTCGAAATTGCTCCCAATATAGGACTAGCCGATGCCATTGTAGATATCGTATCCAGTGGAAGCACTTTATTCAAAAACAACCTGAAAGAGGTCGAAGTAATTCTGAAAAGTGAAGCGGTTTTAGCAGTTTCCCCAAAAGTATCTCCAGAGATTCAAAAACACATTGACACCTTAAAATTTAGAATCCAGTCCGTTCTAAGAGCACGTAATTCAAAATATATACTGATGAACGTTCCAAACGAAAAAATTGAAGAAATTGGAAAAATCCTGCCTGTTCTTCGAAGCCTTACCGTCCTGCCATTGGCTCAGGAAGGATGGAGTAGTGTTCATTCGGTAATTGACAAAGACACCTTTTGGGATGTAATTGACAAATTAAAAGATGCCGGAGCCGAAGGAATTTTAGTTTGCCCAATCGAAAAAATGGTTCTTTAATGTAAGTCGTGCGCTGTAAGCAATAAGCTTTAAGCTATATACTGACAGATTAAAGAAAAAAACAAAACTGCTTATAGCCTAAAGCTTAAAGCCTAAAGCATTAAAAAAAATGAATAAAATAAACAATCCAAAACCAGACACCTGGTCAGAAATACTAAAAAGACCAACTAAAACGATCGATGATATCGAAGTTACAGTTAAAGAAATCTTTAAAGAAGTACAGAAAAAAGGGGACGAAGCCGTAGCAAAATACACTTCAATTTTTGACGGAATTGCTTTAGATAACTACGAAGTTTCACCGGAAGAAATTGAGGAAGCCGTTAATTCGGTATCTAATGAATTAAAATTAGCTGTTCAATTAGCAAAAGAAAATATTTATAAGTTTCATACCGCTCAAAAAACAGAGAAAATTCTAATCGAGACCACAGAAGGAGTAAACTGTTGGCAGGAGAAAAGACCTATTCAGAAAATTGGCTTATACATTCCGGGCGGAACAGCTCCTTTATTTTCAACCGTTTTAATGTTGGCAGTTCCGGCTGAAATTGCAGGCTGCAAAGAAATTGTACTATGTTCTCCACCAGACAAATCAGGGAAAATAAATCCCGCTATTTTATACGCAGCTAATTTATGCGGCGTAACCAAAATATTGAAAGTTGGCGGAATCCAGGCCATTGCCGGAATGACATTCGGAACAAAATCAATTCCGAAAGTATATAAAATCTTTGGACCCGGAAATCAATTTGTAACCGTGGCAAAACAACTCGCTACTCAGTTTGGAGTTGCAATCGATATGCCGGCAGGACCTTCAGAATTACTTATAGTTGCCGATGATACCGCCGTTCCTGCCTTTGTAGCTTCAGATTTACTATCACAAGCAGAGCACGGAACTGACAGTCAGGTAATTCTAGTTTCGACTTCTAAAAAACTAATTGAAGCGGTTGAAAAGGAAGTACAAATTCAGATTGAAGAACTTCCGCGAAAAGCGATTGCCAAAAAAGCCATTGAAAATTCAAAACTAATTTATGTAGAAAACGATCAGATTGCTTTGGATCTAATCAACGAATACGGGCCAGAACACTTTATAATCTGTTCAGAATACGATGATTTCTATTGCAACGGAATTGTAAATGCAGGTTCTGTTTTTATTGGGAATTATACTCCTGAAAGTGCCGGAGATTACGCTTCCGGAACCAATCATACGTTACCAACAAATGGCTATGCTAAAAATTATAGCGGAGTAAATCTGGATAGTTTCATGAAAGCAATGACCTTTCAGAAAATTTCTGAAAAAGGAATTCAAAACATTGGCAGAGCGATCGAAATTATGGCTGAAGCCGAGGGATTACAAGCACATAAGAATGCAGTGACATTGAGATTAAAGAGTTTGGAGGGAAGAGAATAGAACCAAGAGAATAGAACCAAGAGAATAGAACCAAGAGAATAGAACCAAGAGAATAGAACAAAGAGAATAGAACAAAGAGAATAGAAGTAAGAATACTAAAATTACAAACCAGACAAGAAGTCTACTCTCTTTGTTCTTGACTCTATTCTCTAAAAAGAAAAGAAATGAAATTCGACATAAACACAATAACAAGAGAAAACGTAAAATCTTTGAAACCCTATTCATCAGCGCGTGATGAGTTTGAAGATTTTGATACTGCCGAAATGATTTTTCTGGATGCCAATGAAAATCCATTTCAGAATGGAGTGAATCGTTATCCGGATCCACAGCAGAATTCGGTTAAAGCACTACTGGCAAAGAATAACAAAGTGAAATCAAATCAGATTTTATTAGGAAACGGGAGCGATGAAGTCCTGGATTTACTATTCAGAGCTTTCTGCGAACCGAAAATCGACAATATTATCTCATTACCTCCGACATACGGAATGTACAGCGTTTTGGCAAATATTAATGCAATTGAAAACAGAGAGGTATTGCTTTCAAGCGATTTTCAGCCACAAGTAGATCAAATTTTAGATGCCGTCGATGAGCAAACAAAAATTATCTTTTTATGCTCTCCAAACAACCCAACAGGAAACTCTTTTTCAGACGAAAGTGTTGTGAAATTGCTTCAAAATTTTGATGGACTAATAGTGATTGATGAAGCTTATATTGATTTCTCGAAAAAAGAAAGCTGGCTAATTGAGATCGACGAGTATCCAAACTTAATCATTACACAAACTCTTTCAAAAGCGTATGGATTGGCCGGAATTCGTTTGGGAATTTGTTATGGATCTGAAGCTGTAATTTCAGTGTTGAACAAAATAAAACCTCCGTATAATGTAAACGAACTAACACAACAAAGAGCAATAAGCCGATTGAACGATTCTGATAAAATAAAACAGGAAATATATTCAATTATTGAGCAAAGAGAAGAATTAATTAAAGTTTTACTTCAAGTGAATTTTATTGAAAAAGTATATCCGACCGAAGCTAACTTTGTGTTGATAAAAGTAGATGACGCTAATAAAAGATACAAACAACTGATTGAGAAAGGAATCGTGATTCGAAACAGAAGCAGCCAGCCTTTATGCGAAAATTGCCTGCGTTTGACTATTGGAACAAAAGAAGAAAACGCTGTTTTGATAAAGGAAATAAATTCGTTGAAATAGATACTTACGCACAAATTGATTCTCAATCTTGTCATTTCGACGAAGGAGAAATCTTCGCAAGAAACTCCACAAAGCTTGCTTAGTAAAACGGAGATTTCTCCTTCGTCGAAATGATAAACTGGAGAGATTAGGAAATGTAAAAGTGACAACAGAGGTCACAAAAATATAAAATATGAAAAAAGTACTTTTTATCGATCGTGACGGAACGATTGTTTTAGAACCTGAAAATTACCAGTTAGATGCTTTGGAGAAAGTAGAATTTTATCCAAAAGCGTTTCAGTATCTGGCTAAAATTGCCAATGAATTAGATTATGAATTGGCTATGGTTACGAATCAGGACGGACTAGGAACAGATAGTTTTCCTGAAGATACCTTTTGGCTAACACAAAATTTTATTTTAAAAGCCTTTGAAAATGAAGGTGTTTTGTTCGACGAAATTTTTATAGACAAGTCGTTTCCGGAAGATAATGCACCAACTCGTAAACCTAGAACTGGAATGTTGACAAAATACATTAATAATCCGGAATATGATCTGGCAAATTCTTTTGTTTTGGGAGATCGTTTGACGGATGTTGAACTAGCCAAAAATCTGGGAGCAAAAGCAATATTTATCAATGATGATGATGGAATAGGAAGTAATGAAATCTCATCTAAACGCGAAGAGTTAGATGAAACGATCATTCTTCAGACCATGAGCTGGAAAACGATCTATGAGTTTTTAAAACTGGAAGCACGTTCTACTTCAATTACACGCAAAACCAATGAAACGGATATATTTATTAACTTAAATCTGGACGGTACCGGAAAAAGCAAAATCGAAACTGGAATTGCTTTCTTTGATCACATGTTAGATCAAATTTCTCGCCACGGACAAATGGACCTGGAAATCCTGGTAAAAGGCGACTTGGAGGTTGATGAACACCACACCATTGAAGATACAGCAATTGCTTTGGGAGAAGTTTTCGCCAAAGCACTAGGAAATAAACTAGGAATCGAACGTTATGGCTTTTGTTTGCCTATGGATGATTGTCTGGCACAGGTCGCAATCGACTTTGGCGGAAGAAACTGGCTGGTTTGGGAAACCGAATTCAAACGCGAAATGGTCGGTAAAATGCCAACAGAAATGTTTTTTCACTTCTTTAAATCATTCTCAGATGGTGCAAAAGCAAACATAAACATCAAAGCTGAAGGAACAAACGAGCACCACAAAATCGAAGCCATCTTTAAAGCTTTTGCAAAAGCAATAAAAGTAGCAGTAAAAAGAGATACAGAAAAAATGATTCTTCCTTCAACTAAAGGAATGTTGTAAAACGCAATAAGCTATAAGCAATAGGCAATAGGTCTAAAGCTTAGCGCTTAAAGCATAAAGCTTTTTTAATGAAAATAGTAATCATAAATTACGGAGCGGGAAATATTCAGAGTATAATGTTTGCAATTGAAAGGCTTGGTTATAAAGCCGTTTTAAGCAATAATGCCGATGAAATCCAAAAGGCCGACAGAGTAATCTTCCCGGGAGTGGGAGAAGCAAGTTCAGCGATGGCAAAACTTCGAGAAAGCGGACTGGATCATTTGATTCCAAATTTGAAACAACCCGTTTTAGGCATTTGCCTGGGCATGCAATTAATGTGCAAATCGACTGAAGAAGGAAGCACTAAAGGTTTAGGGATTTTTGATGTCGACGTTATTAAATTTACTTCAAAAGTAAAAGTGCCACAAATGGGGTGGAATCAGATTTATAATCTAAAATCTGATCTGTTTAAAGACATTGCTGAAAATGAATTTATGTACCTGGTACACAGCTTCTATGCGCCAAATTGCAAATATATGATCGCAACAACAAACTATGATGTAGACTACGCATCGGCATTACAAAAAGATAATTTTTATGGAACGCAATTTCACCCTGAAAAGAGTGGTGATGTTGGGGAGAAAATCCTTGAAAACTTTCTAAAATTGAATGATTAAAAAATTTAAAGATTGAATGGTTAACCCCAGAAACTCTTTAAATTATTTAATTTTTAAATCTTTAAATAAAAAAAAATGAGAATAATACCTGCCATAGATATCATTGACGGAAAATGTGTTCGCTTGTCGAAGGGCGATTACAGTACCAAAATAATTTATAATGAAAATCCACTGGAAGTGGCGAAAACCTTTGAAGCACATGGAATTGAATATTTGCATTTAGTTGACTTGGACGGAGCAAAATCAAGTAAAATTATAAACTATAAAATCCTGGAGCAAATTGCGACGCAAACCAGTCTTCAAATTGATTTCGGTGGTGGTTTAAAATCAGATGAGGATTTAAGAATTGCTTTTGAAAGTGGGGCAAACCAAATTACAGGCGGAAGTATTGCTGTAAAAAATAAAGAAATATTCCAAAAATGGATCTTTCAATATGGTTCCGGGAAAATTATACTAGGCGCTGACGCTAAAGACGAAAAAATAGCCGTTTCGGGCTGGTTAGAAAATTCAGACGAAGATTTGATTCCGTTCATTCAGGAGTATCAAAACAAAGGAATTCAATACGTTATTTGTACAGATATTGCAAAAGATGGAATGCTTCAAGGTCCAAGTTTTGATTTGTATCAAAAAATACTAAGCGAAGCCAACGACGTAAAATTAATCGCATCAGGCGGGATTTCAACGTTCGATGAATTGCCCAAACTAGCCGAACTTGGCTGCGAAGGAACTATTATTGGGAAGGCAATTTACGAAGGACGCATTACCCTGAAACAATTAGAAAATTATATAATTAGAAAATAAAAACATATGGTTACTTGTCATTTAAAATACACAATAGACCCCTTCCAACTGGCTGTTTTCGAAGATTATGGGAAAAGATGGATTAAACTAGTAAACCGATTTGGCGGTCAGCATCATGGTTATTTCATGCCTTCTGAAGGAGCTAATAATATTGCGTTTGCAATGTTTTCCTTCCCCAGTTTAGCTGAATATGAAAATTATCGAAGATTAATTTTGGAAGATCAGGAATGTATTGAAACTTTTAAAATTGCGGAAGATTCCCGCTGTATACTAAGTTACGAGAGAACTTTTCTTCGTCCGGTATTCGAATAGATAAAATTAGAGAATCTTATAATTGATCAATGAGATAACTAGAGAGTAATCTAATTACCTAATTAACACATTAAATAAATGTTAGCAAAAAGAATCATACCCTGTTTGGATATAAAAAACGGAAGAACGGTAAAAGGAGTGAACTTCGTTGATCTTCGCGATGCAGGTGATCCCGTTGAACTGGCAGAAATTTATTCGGCGGAAGGTGCGGATGAATTGGTTTTTCTAGATATTTCGGCTACCGAAGAACGTCGTAAAACGTTGGTTAATATGGTACGAAGTGTCGCAGAGAAAATCAACATTCCATTTACCGTAGGTGGCGGAATTTCAAGTATCGAAGATGTTGAAATACTGCTGAATAACGGTGCTGATAAAGTTTCGATCAATTCATCGGCAGTTAAAAATCCGCAACTCATTAATGATTTGGCTCAAAAGTTCGGGAGTCAGTGCGTTGTAGTCGCTATCGATGCCAAACAAATTAGCGGGCAATGGATCGTTCATCTGGTAGGCGGGAAAGTACCAACCGAACTGAACTTATTCGATTGGGCAATTGAAGTGGCAGAACGTGGTGCAGGTGAAATATTATTCACTTCGATGGACAATGACGGTACAAAAAATGGTTTTGCAAATGAAGCTCTTGCCAAACTTTCAGAACTTATCAATATTCCGATAATTGCTTCGGGTGGCGCAGGAAATATTCAGCATTTTGTCGATTCATTTAAAATAGGCAAAGCTGATGCAGCACTGGCAGCGAGTGTTTTTCACTTTAAAGAGATTGAGATTAAGACTTTGAAAGAAGAACTTAGGAATAATGGGATTGAAGTTAGGGTTTAGAGAGTAGAAAATAGAGAAAAGAAGAAAGAAAAAAGATTCTTGCAATCTAAAGTCTAGAATAATAAAGAGTATGATATAATTAAAAAACAAAAAGAATTCAGCAATCTAAAACCTGAACTCTAAAATCAAGAATAACATATGAATGTAGATATAAAAAGCGCACACGGATTAATTCCGGCAATCATTCAGGATGCAGAAACCAAGAATGTTCTGATGCTGGGGTATATGAACGAAGAATCACTTCAAGAAACAATAGAAACACAAAAAGTAACATTTTTCAGCCGATCCAAGCAAAGATTGTGGACAAAAGGCGAGGAGAGTGGTAACTTTCTCGAGCTTGTGAGCATTAAAAACGACTGTGATGGCGACACCCTCCTTATTCAGGCAAAACCTGTTGGACCAACATGTCATACAGGTGCTGACACCTGTTGGCAGGAAGAAAACAAAGAAAATTTTGGTTTCATTTCTCAACTAGAAAACACTATTAAAGCGCGAAGAGCAAATGCCGATTCCGAAAAAAGTTATGTAGCTTCTTTGTTCGAAAAAGGCATCAATAAAATAGCCCAAAAAGTAGGAGAAGAGGCCGTAGAGGTAGTCATTGAAGCCAAAGATGATAACGATGATTTGTTCTTAAGCGAAAGCGCTGATTTACTCTTTCATTATCTGATTTTATTACAGGCAAAAGGTTTTGAACTAAAAGATGTAGTGAATGTTTTGAAGAAACGTCAGAAGTAGTTTAGGTTAAAGGAAAGAAAATAAAATTGCATTGTGATTTATAACTATTATAGTCTTAAACATAATGCATTTTTTTGTCTGTAACATTTGAAAAAAAAGTAAATTTAATTTCTCTAAATATTCTTTTATGAAATTGTATATCTGTTTGTTGATGTTGTTTAATACTTGTTTTAATTACGCTTTTAAGAAACATGAATTGCCATATTCAATTGTTATTGCAAAGGCAGATTTAATAGTTGATGGAACAATTTCTAAAGTTTCAAAGAATGAGTACGAATTTACAATAAGCCAATTTGTAAAAGGGAAATCAGCGTTAAAAATCAAGGTTTCGATCTGGAAGGAATGGATTTGTGATCCAAGAATTAAAGAGCTAAAAACTGGTCAGAGATTAATTTTGTTTTTAGAAAAATCGCCTAATGGTAATTTTAACCCAATTAATGATAGCACTGGAGAAATATATGTAGATAATGATTCTTTTATAAATACATTTCTTCCAAAAGAGTTTACTAATCCTACAGTTTTAAAAGAAGGAATAACAATGTTTTTACAAACCTATAAAGTTTATGGAGATTTAAATGATAGGTTTCCACAAGATATTCATATAGAGTCTAATAAGTCTATATTTCAAATCTATAAAATGAAAGAAGATAATAAGGTTTTTAAATTTTTAGTTGCGAATGATGTTCCTTATTCTGAAGTTAAATTTAATTTAATACAACAGTTTTAATTAATTAAAGATTAAAAAAAAAACTATTATGTAAATCTAAAATTTAGTTTACTAAATCACTTTTCTGAGCCTCGACTTCGGTGAGTCTGACAAAAAACACAGTTAACAAAAAGAAAAAAAAATCCGTATAAATCAGTGCTTTCGCGCAAGCGAATCCGTGTCATCCGCGTGCCATCTCAACGTCACTCCACAAACTCAAAAACGACAAATTCCTGTGGTTGGTGGAAACCAAATTTTAGACTTTTATAAGACTGTAAAGCAAGGTATTCCGTTGTATTACCATAATCAATTCTAAAAACATTTCCTTTCCATTTTGTACCTGCTTTTGGAGTTGAAAAATTACCATTTTTGATGCTGTTCAAACTGGAGAATGGAATCTTAATTTCAGTATTAAAACCTTCAGGAGTTATTTTACTTTGTGCTTCTATTCCCAAAACATCAAATGCTATATTCATGTTCCAGCCACCACAAAGTGGAGAGATACAGTTAAGCAGTAAATCGTAGTAAGATGAGTAAGCATTAACCCCAATTTCCAAGTAATTCTGACCATCGCCATCAGGATCTATAAAGATTTCGACTAAATCGTCTGTGCTAAAAATCTCACTATCTTTTTGTTGTGCTTTACCAACTATTTTAGAATCTGTAGAACGATAGGCTATATATAGGTTTTCATTATTCCATGAAAAAGAAACATAGGTGTCCTGTGCTGCTTTTTTCCCTGAATCATGAACTACAAACGGTCCAAAAAAGGGAGTTTTCCACTCGGATAAATTGCCATCGATAGCTACTTTTTCAGTTGTTTTATGAACAGGAATATTTTGCGAATAAGTTGTGATCGAGCACATCAAACATAGTAACACAGTGATTTTAATGATTCTCATAAATAGCAGATCTAAATTTGATTCGCTAAAATACAGAAGAATAAACTAATTTTAACATTAAATTCTCTCAATCGCCGATATAAAACCCGCTAAAACTTGATTCGAATGTTTACATTTGTTCAAAAATAAGCGGCTTAAAAAGCCTTTTTATTTCGACAAAAAGAAAATATCTACTACGTATGAAAAAATACTTTGGTGGCGTTTTTATCGCCTTTTTATTTGGTTTTACAGCTAATGGACAAGGACTTTTGAATAAGTCTGAAACTGTTTTTACACATCAGGACACTTTACGCGGAAGTATCACAAAAGAAAGAGCCTGGTGGGATTTAAAATACTATCATCTGGATGTAAAAGTTACCCCAAAAGAACGAACTATTTCAGGTTCAAATACAATTCGCTATACCGTTTTAACCGACTACAATACCATGCAGATTGATTTGCAGGAACCAATGCAGATATCTAAAGTAACGCAGAACGGAAAGGAGTTAAAGTTTAAAAGAGACGGAAATGCTTTTTTTATCACTTTTCTTGAAAACCAAAAAGTAGGGGATACAAAAGAAATAGTAGTTTCTTTTGGAGGAAAACCGAGAGAAGCTGTTAAGGCTCCATGGGATGGAGGAATCAGCTGGAAAAAAGATAAAAATGGTAAAGATTTTATTGCTTCATCCTGTCAGGGATTGGGTGCCAGCGTCTGGTGGCCAAACAAAGATCACATGTATGATGAAGTCGAAAACATGTTAATCAGCGTGAATGTTCCGGGAGATCTTACAGATGTTTCGAACGGAAGATTAAAAAGTGTTAAAAAAGAGAAAGACGGTACAAAAACCTTCAACTGGTACGTTTCAAACCCAATCAATAACTACGGAGTAAACATTAATATTGGAGATTACGTTAATTTCTCAGAGGTATACAAAGGTGAAAAAGGAGATTTAGACTGCAATTACTATGTCTTAAGAGACAACCTGGCTTTGGCAAAAGAACAATTCAAAGATGTACCAAGAATGCTTAAAGCATTTGAAAATTGGTTTGGACCTTATCCTTTTTACGAAGACAGTTACAAGCTGGTCGAAGTGCCTTATTTAGGAATGGAGCATCAAAGCAGTGTAACTTATGGAAATGGCTATAAAAATGGTTATTTGGGTCGTGATTTAAGCGGAACAGGCTGGGGATTAAAATTTGATTTTATCATTATTCATGAATCTGGTCATGAATGGTTTGCAAACAACATTACCTACAAGGACATTGCCGATATGTGGGTTCACGAGAGCTTTACTAACTATTCAGAAAGTCTGTTTCTGGAGTATTACTATGGAAAAGATGCTGCAGCAGAATATATAATCGGATGCAGAAAAGGCATTAGCAATGACAAACCAATAATTGGTCATTATGATGTAAACAATGAAGGCTCAGGCGATATGTATCCAAAAGGAGCAAATATGCTGCACATGATTCGTCAGATTATAAACGATGATGCGAAGTGGAAATCAATTTTGAGAGGGTTAAATAAAACTTTTTATCATCAAACAGTTACCGGAAAACAAATCCAGGATTATATTAATGAGCAATCAGGAATCAATTTCAATAGAGTTTTTGCTCAATATTTAACAACTACTCAAATTCCGGTTTTTGAATACATGTTTAAAAATGGAACTTTTGGATATCATTGGACAAATTGTGTTGCAAAGTTTGATATGCCGGTTCGAGTAAAATTAAACGGAGTTGAAACGTGGCTAAAACCAACAACCGAATGGCAGTCTGAAAAGACCACTAATGAAGATAGAAAAATAGAAGTAGATAAAGATTTCTATGTAAAAACTTCGAATATAATCGAATAAAAAGTTGATAAAGTTCAATAGAAAAATCCCAAATTCCTTTAGATTGGAATTTGGGATTTTTTTGTGTCATAACCTTATTATCAAATTACCTTATTATCTAATCATTATCTACTATTCAGTTTCGCTTTCTCTTTAATAATATCAGCAATCTTTCTATTGTCTATTTTACTTTCCAGCCATGAAATAATATCCAGATACAGGAAAGCTCTTTTCTCATAGGTATTTTTCTCGAGTTCGATGAAACGCGCACGCATCTTGATGAACTCTTTCTTAATATCGGCAGGGTAGAAGTTGTTCAGATTCTTCAGGAACTTGATAATCTCCTTCTGAACTTCATGTAAATCATTCATTTTTAATAAGAACTTATAAGTATTCTTTAAATGATTTTCCAGATAGTAATCTTTACCCAATTCATAATGCGCAATCAATGACAAAAGCCTTGCAAAACACATTAAATCCTCACGCATCGATAAATTCTTATTGTTAATGATCTTGTCTAAATAATTAATCGACTCATTGTACTTTTCGTTTCCAAAATAGATGGAGGCAATTTTATAGTAAAACAACATCTCGTGATGCTCATCAAGATGCTCACTGTGAAGCTTTATCCTTTCTAAAATCTCCGGAATCAAATATTCGCTTTCGGCAAAAGTACCTTCAAGTATGTGCAGATTTAACTTATTGTTATAAACGTATAAAAAAGACAACGACGCAATGTTATCATTTACCGGAAACTTAGGATCTGCGATCGTCTCTTCTAATAGCGTCAAATACTTCTTAAAGTTCGACTGATACTTCAGCATATACAAAGACTCCAAAAAATAATGATTCCCTTTTAGGAAAAAAACAGGATTCAAATAAATCATATTAGGATTGTCATAAAACAATCTTACCCATTTATAAGCATATTTGTAACTCGCTAAGAAGTCCTGAACCAGAAAACTTCGCCAAAGATTGGCATTGTAAAACCAGTATTTCTCCCTAAAGCCAAACTTACTTTCATCTAATTTTGAAATATGTTTGTTGAAATAATCATCAATATACTTGTATTCTTCATCACTTTTTACATAACCGGTTTTTAACATGATTCCGTACAACTGCAGTGATAAATTCGATAATTTACTTGAAATGGTGTTGCGATAATTCAGTTCTTTCGCCTGAATTACCAATTCGTCTGCGCGCCCCTGAATACTTCGCGTAATGTATTGTGATTCGATTAGTTTTTCGAACTCTACAATCTCATAAGCCATATATTTCTCGTCATTTTCAAGAGCCAGAAGTTTTGTTTTATCCAGAATTTTTAAACTCTGTCTGTACAAACCTTTATTGTATAAAATAACGGCAAAATCTATTTGCTCCCGCAACTGATATCGAATATTCTGACTCGGAATATTCAAACGTATACTTACCAAAATTTGCTTGTACAAGTATGATTTCAAGTTAGATAATTGAACTTTCTTAATGATTCCGCTCTTTAAAATAAGCTTTTCATCATAGGTTTCAGATTTATCTAAGATGTTAAATAATTCGATGAATTTAGTATTCGAACTCGTCTCTAAACGGCTTGCAAAAATCTTAAACTGTCTTTTTTCGGATTTAGAAAGTGATTTTATTAATACAAATAAGAAATCTTTTTGATGGTTAGCCATTGTAAAATATAATAATATAACTTATTGATTTTTAATTAATTAACCTGCTTTAAATTGTTTTATGAACAGTATAATTTCAGTAAAATGAATTTGGTGCCGGCAAAGTACAATATATATTTGTTATCGAGATGTGAAATTACATTAAATAAACGAATATGAATAGAGAGAAAGTTCAAATTTTTGACACCACTTTGCGCGATGGTGAGCAGGTTCCAGGATGTAAGTTAGATACGAAACAAAAATTAGTTATCGCAGAACGACTTGATAAAATGGGAGTTGACATTATCGAAGCAGGTTTTCCTGTGTCAAGTCCCGGCGATTTTTTATCGGTCTCTGAGATTTGTAAAATTGTAGAAAATGCAACCGTCTGCGGACTAACAAGAGCCGTAAAAAATGACATTGATGTTGCTGCAGCTGCCCTCAAGCACGCTAAAAAACCTAGAATCCACACCGGAATCGGAACATCTGAATCTCATATACTCCATAAACTAAATACCACAAGAGAAGATATTATCGCAAGAGCAAAATTTGCTGTAGCTCATGCAAAATCCTATGTAGAAGATGTTGAATTTTATGCAGAAGATGCCGGAAGAACTGATAATGCTTTCCTTGCAAAAGTTTGCGAAGAAGTCATTAAATCCGGAGCAACCGTACTAAACATACCGGATACAACAGGATACTGTCTTCCAGAAGAATACGGAGCAAAAATTAAATACCTAAAAGAAAACGTAAAAGGCATCGAAAATGTGATCCTTTCCTGCCACTGTCATAACGATTTAGGAATGGCTACTGCAAATTCAATCGCAGGAGCTATAAACGGAGCAAGACAAATAGAATGTACCATTAATGGTATTGGAGAAAGAGCTGGAAACACAGCACTTGAAGAAGTAGTAATGATTTTCAAACAACATCCTTATTTAAATCTAGACACCAATATCAACACAAGAGAACTGAACGAGATGAGCCGTTTGGTTTCTGAAAGCATGGGAATGATCGTACAGCCAAATAAAGCCATTGTTGGAGCAAATGCTTTTGCACACAGTTCAGGAATTCATCAGGATGGTGTAATCAAAAACAGAGCAACATACGAAATCATGGATCCGTTGGATGTAGGTGTAAATGAGTCCTCTATTATATTAACAGCAAGAAGTGGAAGAGCTGCACTGGCTTATCGTGCTAAAAAAGTAGGCTACGAGCTTACTAAAGTACAGTTGGATTTGGTATATATTGAATTTTTGAAATTCGCTGATATTAAAAAAGAAGTAATAGATGCCGATATCCATCAAATTATCGAAGCTTCTAAAATTCAAGGAGAATTGATCCGAAACTAGTTGAAAAGAGAATAAAGAGGAAAGAAAATAGAATAAAGAGAATAGAAAAAAGAGAATAGAAAAAAGAAAAAAAGGATTTAAATACATAAAGAACGAGACGTTATGAATTTGAAAATAGCAGTTTTACCAGGAGACGGAATTGGACCAGAGGTAATTTTACAAGCCAAGAAAGCTTTATATGCTATTGGTGAGGTATACAATCATGAATTTGTTTTTGAAGAGGCGCTCATGGGAGCAATTGCCATTGACAAAACAGGAAATCCGTTACCGGAGCAGACTTTAAATCTTTGTTTAAACACAGATGCTGTATTGTTTGGAGCCATTGGAGATCCTAAATATGATAATAATCCATCGGCAAAGGTTCGTCCGGAGCAGGGATTGTTGAAACTGCGTAAAGAACTGGGATTGTTTGCCAACATTCGACCTATAAAGCCTTATAAATCACTCATCGATGCTTCTCCATTAAAAAGAGAAATTATCGACGGTGCTGATTTTACTATTTTTAGAGAATTAACAGGAGGAGCTTATTTTGGAGCAAAAACACTAAATGAAGAAGGAACACACGCTTCAGACTTATGTGAGTATTCAGAAGAAGAAATCAGTCGAATTGCACATCTAGCCTTTAAATCTGCACAAAACCGACGCAAGAAACTAACAATGGTAGACAAAGCCAACGTTTTGGAAACTTCCAGATTATGGAGAAAAGTGGTTCAGAAAGTAGGCCAAAGTTATCCAGATGTAGCGTTAGACTTTTTGTTTGTGGATAATGCAGCCATGCAATTGATACTAAATCCAAAACAGTTTGACGTGATTTTGACCGAAAATCTGTTTGGAGATATTCTTTCAGACGAAGCGAGTGTCATAACAGGATCTATCGGCTTATTGGCCTCTGCATCTTTAGGAGAGAAAAACGCCCTTTTTGAGCCTATTCACGGATCCTATCCTCAGGCGAAAGGAAAAAATATTGCCAATCCGATTGCGTCAATTTTATCTGCAGCAATGTTACTGGAACATTTTGGCTTGTTTAAAGAAGCCAGTATGATTTATAAAGCTGTCGAAAAAGCGATCGAATTCAAAGTAGTTACTGTTGATTTAAAACCAGATTCAAAATTCGGTACAAACGAAGTAGGGGAGTTTGTTTCTAATTTCATCTTCAGCAAAGACGATTTGCTATATTTTAATAATGATAACGTTCATATCGGACAATCAACAATTGTATAAGGTTTTCTGTTAAAAATTAAAATAAATAACAAGAAGTATGTAAAATGTTGAGATTTTGTTTTTTTAGTCATTTAAGTTTTCATACTTTTGTCACACTAAAAAAAAGAAAGTGCAAAACTCAATTATTATTATTATTTCTGTCATTACTGTAAATGTGATTATCACATCTGCACGGGGAATGGTATAAATATAATTGAAAAACTATATTACAAACCTTCCAAATACTGGAAGGTTTTTTTTTGAACAAAAATTAAAACAAATAACACAATAATGGAATTAAATAAGTACAGCAAAACCATCACTCAAGATCAAACACAACCTGCAGCGCAAGCCATGTTGTACGGTATTGGTTTAACTGAAGAAGATTTGAAAAAAGCACAGGTCGGTATTGTGAGCATGGGTTACGATGGTAATACCTGCAACATGCACCTGAATGATTTAGCAAAAGATGTTAAAAAAGGTGTTTGGGATGCAAATCTGGTCGGACTTATTTTTAATACCATTGGTGTAAGTGACGGAATATCGAACGGAACTGAAGGAATGCGTTATTCGTTAGTTTCCCGTGATGTAATTGCCGATTCTATCGAAACAGTGGCGGGAGCACAGTGGTACGATAGTATCATCGCAATTCCGGGTTGTGATAAAAATATGCCTGGAGCGTTAATAGCAATGGGAAGACTAAATCGTCCGTCTCTTATGGTCTACGGAGGATCTATTCACTCCGGAAAATGGAAAGGTGAATCTCTTAATATAGTTTCAGCTTTTGAAGCTTTAGGAAAAAAAGTGAAAAACGAAATTACTCCGGAAGATTTTAAAGGAGTTATTCAAAATGCCTGCCCGGGCGCTGGTGCCTGTGGAGGAATGTATACGGCCAATACAATGTCTTCGGCAATTGAAGCCTTGGGAATGAGTTTACCATACAGCTCTTCAAATCCTGCATTAAGTCAGGAAAAAAGAGACGAATGTCTTGCTGCAGGAGCCGCCATTAAAGTTTTATTGGAAAAAGATATTAAGCCAAGAGACATTATGACTCGTAAGGCTTTTGAAAATGCCATTACAATTGTAGCAGTTTTAGGAGGTTCAACAAATGCTGTAATGCATTTAATAGCTATGGCACATGCAGTAGATGTTGAAATTACGCTCGACGACTTTCAGGCAATTAATGACAGAACTCCGGTACTAGCAGATATGAAACCAAGCGGTAAATATATGATGGAAGATATTCACGAAGCAGGAGGTATTCCTTCGGTTATGAAATATCTACTAAAAGTTGGACTTATTCATGGAGATTGTTTAACCGTAACCGGAAAAACAGTTGCCGAAAACTTAGCTTCAACTCCGGATTTACAAGATGGACAACAAGTAATACATGAAATACAAAAAGCTTTAAAACCAACCGGAAACATTCAGGTGTTGTATGGAAATCTCGCCTCTGAAGGTGCTGTTGCAAAAATCAGCGGAAAAGAAGGAGAGTACTTTGAAGGCCCTGCAGTTGTTTTTGAAGGTGAGTTTGAAGTAATTCCTGGTCTTGAAGCCGGAAAAATTAAACCCGGTAATGTAGTCGTCATTAGGTATTGTGGACCAAAAGGTGGTCCGGGGATGCCTGAGATGCTAAAACCAACATCGGCCATTATTGGAGCCGGATTAGGAAGCAGCTGTGCTCTTATTACAGACGGTAGGTTCTCTGGAGGTTCACATGGCTTTGTGGTAGGACACATTACACCAGAGGCTTATGATGGTGGTGGTATTGCACTGGTAAAAGATGGTGATTTAATTGCTATTGATGCTGTAAAGAATACGATCAGCCTGAAAATATCTGACGAAGAATTTGCGGCTCGCAAAGAGAATTGGATTCAGCCTCCTTTAAAAGTAAAGAAAGGAGTTTTGCTTAAATACGCCAGATCGGTCTCAAGCGCTTCAACAGGTTGCGTTACCGATAAATAATTTTACAATAACAATTTCAAAAAACAATGACAATATCAATATAATAACAAAGTTCAATTGCAATAAAAAGTAGAAATATAAAGAATCAGTTTTAAATTGATTTTAACATTGCCATTAAATTTTGAAATTGATTTTTGACATTGAAAAAACAATATACTATGAAAATATCAGGGGCTGAAGCCGTTATAAGATGTTTGTTAGAAGAAGGTGTAGACTTGCTTTACGGTTATCCGGGAGGAGCAATTATGCCAGTTTACGATGAATTATATAAATTTCAGGATCAACTGCACCATGTTTTGGTACGCCACGAACAAGGTGCTACACATGCCGCTCAGGGATACGCCAGAGCGACGGGAAAAGTAGGGGTAGCTATTGCAACCTCAGGACCGGGAGCAACAAACCTGGTTACGGGAATTGCCGATGCTCAAATCGATTCGACACCAATGGTTTGTATTACAGGTCAGGTTGGAAAACACTTGTTGGGATCTGATGCTTTTCAGGAAACCGATATTATCGGGATTTCGACTCCGGTAACAAAATGGAACTATCAGGTTACCGAAGCTGCGGAGATACCTGAAATTATCGCAAAAGCATTCTACATCGCACGCTCCGGGCGTCCGGGACCTGTATTAATTGATATCACTAAAAACGCACAGTTTGACAAATTTGATTTTAGCTATGAAAAATGTACTGGAATCAGAAGTTATACACCCGTTCCAAAACTAAAATTAGACAAAGTCGCAGAGGCTGCTGCTTTAATCAATAGCGCTAAAAAACCTTTTATCGTGTTTGGTCAGGGAATAATTCTGGGTCAGGCTGAAGCCGAATTTAAAGCTTTAGTTGAAAAATCTGGAATTCCGGCTGCCTGGACTATTTTAGGTCTTTCGGCCCTTCCAACAGATCATCCTTTAAATGTGGGAATGTTAGGAATGCATGGAAACTACGGACCAAATTTACTAACAAACGAATGTGACGTTTTAATCGCTCTCGGAATGCGTTTTGACGACCGTGTTACCGGAAACCTAAATACTTACGCTAAACAGGCAAAAGTAGTTCACTTTGAAATTGACCCTGCCGAAATTGACAAAAACGTAAAAACAGAAGTAGCCGTTCTTGGAGATGTGAAAGAAGCGTTAGTTGCTTTATTGCCGTTAATAGAGTCAAAATCACACGATTTATGGCATAACGAATTTAAAGAACTACAGAAAATTGAATATGATTCTGTTATTAAAGAAGAATTAAATCCAACCAATAATAAAGGAATTTCAATGGGTGAAACTATTGAAATGATTAACAAACACTCGAAAGGGGATGCCATTATCGTTTCTGATGTTGGACAGCACCAAATGTTTGCCTGTCGTTATGCCAAATTTAATTCGACCAAAAGCAACATCACTTCGGGAGGATTAGGAACCATGGGATTTGCTTTGCCTGCAGCCATCGGCGCTAAAATGGGAAAACCAGATCGAGAGGTAGTGGCTATTATTGGTGATGGAGGTTTTCAAATGAACATTCAGGAACTGGGAACGATTTTTCAGACTAAGGTGCCCGTAAAAATTGTCATCTTAAACAATGAATTTTTAGGGATGGTACGTCAGTGGCAGGAATTGTTTTTTGACAACAGATACGCATCAACAAAAATGATCAATCCAAATTTTGTTGCTATTGCTGAAGGGTATTATATCAAATCTAAAAAAGTAACACAAAGAGAGGATTTAGATGCTGCCGTCGCAGAAATGCTGGCTTCAAAAGATTCTTATTTCTTAGAAGTTATGGTAGAAAAAGAAAACAACGTATTCCCAATGATTCCAACGGGAGCATGTGTTTCTGAAATTAGATTAAGCTAAAGAAAAAGTTTCAGGTTTCAAGTTTCAGGTTTCAGGTTCAACAAATTGAAACATGAAACTTAAAACAAAATAAACTAAAAAAACAAATGGAAAACAGAACATTTACCATATCGGTATACTCAGAAAATAATGTGGGGCTATTAAACAGGATATCCGGAATATTCTTAAAGCGTCACATCAACATATTAAGTCTAAACGTTTCTGAATCAGAAATTGACAGTGTTTCCAGATTCATTATTGTGGTGGAAACAACAGAAAAATGGGTCAAAAATATCGTAGGACAAATTGAAAAACAAATCGAAGTTATAAAGGCATTCTATCACACCGATGAAGAAACCATTTATTTAGAAAACGCTTTGTTTAAAATTGCTTCAAGTTTGTTATTTGATGAAAAGCAAATTCAAAACATTATCAAGGACAGTCAGTCTACAATTGTAACGGTATCTCGTGACTTCTTTGTGATTTCGAAATCCGGAAGACGTTCTGAAATTGAAGAATTATATTCAAAATTCAAACCTTACGGCATCATGCAGTTTGTACGTTCCGGCAGAATATCGGTATCAAAAGAAAAAATGGAAATTTCAACGCTGTTAGAAACATTCAAATAGTAGCATTCTATCTATTAACCAATTATTAAATTACAACATTCATTAAATATTATAAAAAAAAATGGCAAATTATTTCAACACATTACCACTTAGATTACAATTAGAGCAATTAGGAGTTTGCGAATTTATGGAGCAATCAGAATTTGCAGACGGAATTTCGGCACTAGCAGGAAAAAAAGTTGTCATTGTAGGCTGTGGAGCACAAGGTTTGAATCAGGGTTTAAACATGAGAGATTCCGGTTTAGACATTTCATACGCGTTACGTGCAGATGCAATTTCTGAAAAAAGAGCATCTTATAAAAATGCTACGGAAAACGGATTTAAAGTAGGTACTTATGAAGAATTAATTCCAACTGCTGATTTGGTTTGTAATTTAACACCGGACAAACAACACACCGCTGTAGTTACCGCCATTATGCCTTTAATGAAAAATGGATCAACTTTATCGTATTCTCACGGATTCAATATTGTTGAAGAAGGAATGCAAATTCGCAAAGACATCACTGTAATTATGTGTGCTCCAAAATGCCCGGGATCTGAGGTTCGTGAAGAATACAAAAGAGGATTTGGTGTACCAACACTTATTGCTGTTCACCCGGAGAATGATCCAAACGGTTTTGGTTTAGACCAGGCCAAAGCTTACGCTGTAGCCACCGGAGGTCATAAAGCCGGAGTTTTAAAATCGTCATTCGTTGCTGAAGTAAAATCAGATCTAATGGGCGAGCAAACCATCCTTTGCGGATTATTGCAAACCGGTTCTATTTTATGTTTTGATAAAATGGTGGAGAAAGGAATTGATAAAGCCTATGCTTCAAAATTAATTCAATACGGATGGGAAACCATCACAGAAGCTTTGAAACATGGTGGTATTACCAATATGATGGACCGTCTTTCGAATCCTGCAAAAATTGAAGCTTACGAAATTGCCGAAGAATTAAAAGACATCATGAGACCATTATTCCAAAAACATCAGGATGATATTATTTCAGGAGAATTCTCCAGAACCATGATGATTGACTGGGCTAATGATGATGTAAACTTATTGAAATGGAGAGCTGCGACAGGCGAAACAAACTTTGAAAAGACAGCTCCGCAAGAAGCTCCAATTTCAGAACAAGAATATTTTGATAATGGAGTCCTAATGATTGCCATGGTAAAAGCCGGTGTTGAACTAGCTTTCGAAACAATGACAGAAGCAGGAATTATCGAAGAGTCAGCTTATTACGAATCATTACACGAATTGCCTTTAATCGCAAACACTATTGCAAGAAAAAAATTATTCGAAATGAACCGTGTTATCTCAGACACAGCTGAATATGGTTGTTATTTATTTGACCATGCCTGCAAACCACTATTGACTGAGTTCATGAAAACTGTAGAAACAAACGTAATCGGAAAACCATTCTCTACCTCAAACGGAGTAGATAATGCTATATTAATTGCTGTAAACAAAGAAGTTCGTCAACATCCTATCGAAGAAGTAGGAGCATGGTTGAGAGAATCAATGACTGCAATGAAAAAAATTGGATAATAAATTGGGAATTACCACACATTCACTTGTGGAATCTGCACTGTATCTCTGTTCTATGTAATATTTTGAATTAGTAAGCACTTATTAAGAAAAATGGATATAGATGCAAATTGCGTTCACTTAACTTCTGTGAGTAAGCACATGTAAGTTAAGTGAAGCTAATCCCTAATGAAGGGGAGTATATTTGACACTAAATATACTTGTTGAAAGTTTCATTTTAATTAATAAAGCTGCTACTATTTTCAAAATATGACAGAACATTGTCACACCAGAAGTACAAAATTAATTGTTATTGAAATTGTTAAAATTGAAAAGGCATGGTATTCATTTATCGTGCCTTTTTCGCAAATATGCTTTTTTTCTTCAAAAAGCTATTTTTTAAATTATACCTATTAAAAAGCAATATTTTTTTTAATATGTGTTTTTTTTTACTATTATTTATGAATTAAATAATTTTAAGAATACACTGATATTTAATACATTTATAAAAAAATTCCAAAAACGTATGAGTTATTATAAAATTGAAAATTTAGAACAATATTTTAAACATTACAATAAGTCTATAAGGGAACCTAGGAAATTTTGGGGGAAAATAGCTGAGGAAAATTTTACCTGGTACCAACAATGGGAAAAAGTAGTTGACTTTAATATGGGGGATGCTGAAGTAAAATGGTTTACGGAAGCAAAAGTTAACATTACCAAAAATTGCATTGACAGGCATTTAAGCAAAAGAGGAGAAAAAACGGCTATCATTTTTGAACCGAACGATCCATCTGAAAACGCCTTACACATAACGTATAATGAATTATACGAAAGAGTTTCAAAAATGGCGAACGTTTTGCGTGAGCAGGGTGTTCGTAAAGGAGACAGAGTTTGTATTTACTTACCAATGATTCCTGAACTGGCTGTGGCAGTATTAGCCTGCGCCAGAATTGGAGCCATTCACTCTGTTGTTTTTGCAGGATTTTCAGCTTCAGCTGTATCTGCCAGAATAAATGATTGCGAATGTAAAATGGTTATTACATCTGATGGAGGATACAGAGGTAATAAAAACATTGACCTTAAAGGAATCGTTGACGAGGCATTAGAGACCTGTCCGTCAGTTACTAAAGTTTTGGTCGTAAAAAGAACCAATACTCAAATCAAAATGAAAGAAGGTCGTGACGAATGGTTACAGCCTTTATTAGATAGCGCTATGGACAATAGTGTAGCCGAAATAATGGACGCTGAGGATCCTTTATTTATTCTTTACACTTCAGGTTCGACAGGTAAACCAAAAGGAATGGTACATACCACAGCCGGATATATGGTTTACACCGCCTATACTTTTAAAAATGTTTTCAATCACGAAGAAAATGATATTTTCTGGTGTACTGCGGATATTGGATGGATTACTGGTCACTCTTATATTTTATACGGACCGTTATTAAACGGAGGAACCACTGTAATTTTTGAAGGAGTTCCATCTTATCCTGATTTCAGCCGTTTTTGGGACATTATCGAAAAACATAAAATCACACAATTCTATACAGCACCAACTGCAATTCGTTCGCTTGCAAAAGAAAGTTTAGATTATATCCAAAAATATCCTCTAAAATCACTTAAAGTAATCGGATCCGTTGGAGAACCAATCAACGAAGAAGCGTGGCACTGGTTCAATGATCACGTTGGGGACAAAAGATGTCCGGTGGTCGATACCTGGTGGCAAACGGAAACTGGTGGAATTATGATTTCGCCAATTGCATTTGTAACGCCAACAAAACCAACCTATGCAACTTTGCCATTACCTGGAATTCAGCCTGTATTGATGGACGAAAAACGCAATGAAATTGAAGGAAATCAGGTTGTTGGTAGTTTGTGTATTAAATTTCCATGGCCTGGAATCGCCAGAACCATTTGGGGAGATCACCAACGTTACAAAGACACTTATTTCTCTGCTTTCCCTGGAAAATATTTCACAGGAGACGGTGCTTTAAGAGACGAAGTAGGATACTACAGAATCACCGGTAGAGTAGATGATGTTGTGATTGTATCCGGTCATAATTTAGGAACAGCTCCTATCGAAGACGCGATCAACGAGCATCCTGCTGTAGCCGAATCTGCTATTGTTGGATTCCCGCACGATATCAAAGGAAATGCATTATATGGTTTTGTAATTCTGAAAGAGACAGGAGAAGTTAGAGACAGGTCGAATCTTAGTAAAGAGATCAATCAGTATATTTCTGATCACATCGGACCAATTGCAAAACTGGATAAAATTCAGTTTGTTTCTGGTTTACCAAAAACACGTTCCGGAAAAATTATGCGTAGAATTTTGCGTAAGATAGCCGAAGGCGATCTTTCAAATTTTGGAGATACGTCAACACTGCTAAACCCTGAAATTGTAGAAGAAATTACAAAAGGGAAGATCTAGTATCTTCACAAAATAAAAAAAGCTGTCCATTCGACAGCTTTTTTTATATCTATTATTTTTTTACTTCCTTAATCCTTTAAGAAGCGCATAAATTGCCATTGCGTGTCCGTGACCTAAATCAAAATCTGTTTTTAGCCAGCTCACAATTTCGGTTGCTTTTACTTCAGGTTTTAATTCTCCACTGACTGAAAATCCTTTTTCATCTGAAAGTTTTTTAAAATCATCAGGACCTTTCCCTGTCTTTGTTTTAATATTGGTTAAATAAGCTTGAAATGACATAATTTTGTAATTTTAAAGATTATCGTTTATTTTTCTACAATCGTTTTTATGTTCGTTAGGCTTTCTTCTACATCAGCTCCAATTATTTCATCCATATCAAAGAAAATAAGCATAAAATTCTTAGGCCAGTTCATTCCGCTATTATAAATCCAGATAAGCTTTGTTTGATTTCCGGCTAAACTTTTTGTTTCCATATGCCCATTTGCCGTAAATACATAAGGTGCTAGAAAACGAAGTTCAAAATCGATTCTGTCATTCTCTACTTTTTTTATTTCCCATTCTCCTTTACCAGTCTTATGGTGTTTGCTTTCAAAAGTCAGAACAGAACCCGCAGTTCCGTCAGTACCTGTTATCTCGATTTTTGTAGCAGGATCCAGCAATAGCCATTTACTGTACAATTTTTGATTTCGATTCAATTTTATAAAATCAAAAACTTCCGCTTTGGGTTTATCGATGATTATTTCTCTTCTTATAGTATATTTATTTTTAGTAAACATCGCTACTACCAGAGCTATTGAAACTATAGCTACCAATACCGTTATTATTTTTACGAATATCATTTTCATTTTTGTTAAATTGGTTAATTAAAAAGGTCTTTGTATTTATTGCTAATTTTGATTTGCCGCGAAGTAAACATCCCGGGGATTCACCAATCACTTGAAATATAATCTGACTGTTCAGGCATTTTCTACAGAACGTCTTTACTTTAAGACAATTACCGTTGAAAGCCAGATAAGAATTTACAGTGGTCATTTTGTTCTACTTTTTCTGTTAATTTTTAATTAAACTAACAAGACAAAGATGCGATTACTTACAAAAGACAATACTGTACGTAAATGACAACAATAGGGGCATTTACGTCATTTCTTCTTGCCGCCACAAAAAACAAGCAAAATCAAAGGCTTACAAAAATAAAAAACTTTGATTACGCTCTATGCACCTAACAAAAAATCTTTAAAATAACAAATCCGACAATCCCAAAGCCTCGGGATTGTCGGATTTACAATACTTATTAATTATCCTTTATTTCTGATACACCAAATATGTTTAGCAAAAAAAAAAAGGAAATACTTTTCAGTGATTTCCTTATTCAAACTTCCTATTTAATTCCCAATCTGGATTTTAATTTCAAAAACAACAGGGCAATTTTATACGCATCTTCTGCAGAAGAATTTCTGTCGCTTTTTGGAATTTTATAAATCTCACTTAAATCATCCAGAGAAAATTGCTTGTCGTTAATATCCATTAATTTTCGGTACATCATATCAACATCCAAAGCTTCGTTTTTTAATCTTCCACAATCCAGACGTTCTAATGCTGCATTTAGCATTTCAATATCAAAATTAATATGATGCCCAACCAGAATCGAATTTCCTATAAAATCAATCAAAGCCTCCATCGCATCAGGTTCCGGCATCTTCATCATTTTGCTCTCAATGATAAATTCATTCGAGAGTCCGTTATCCTGCAAAAATTTATATTGCAGTAAAACAGCTTCAAAATTGTCTTTGATCACAATGCTGTCATCGATAACCGAAAAGGCCCCCAAAGATAAAATAACATCTTTATTGGGATTTAATCCGGAAGTCTCTGTAGACAACACTACAAACCTATTGGGTTTAACTTCAAATTTCGTCAAGTACTCCTTCCAAAAGTCCGGATACTCTTTGTTGATATTTTTAATCCAGTCTAGCATACTTTATGAGAATTGTGTAAGTTGAAATTTACTCTTAATTAATTCCTCAAGGTCTTTCATTGGGGTTAAGGCATTTTTTAACTTTTCTTTGTCTGTTTTAGATAATTCTCTTAAGTTAATATATTGTCCGGAATCATCGTTCTTCAAACCTTCAACAGTTCTAAATTTTGACAAGGTCAGAAAGGCCTCTGCACAGCTTAAATAAATTTCGGCATTTTTAGAATCTGTAATCGCCAATTGTTTGAATCTCAAATAAGTATTTTTAATCCCTTTTATATTAGCATTCAAAATCAGCAAACGAGCTGAATCAATCAAAGGCATTAATGCACGGGTTTTAATATCAAATTTTGTTTTATGTGGTCCTTCTTCTTCAACAATAAACTTTTTGAAAAAACTTAAAGGAGAATTGCGTTTTAAAGCGTCATTCCCTAAAAAGTCAAAAAACAAAGTATTGTTTACCGCATTTTTAAATATCACATTTTCGATTACTTCCTCAATTTTTGGTTCCCCAAAAACAATCTCATAATCAAAGAAAATACTGCTTAGATCGTTACTATTTTCACCTGGAGTATTCATCCAGCTGTTGTACTGTTTTGTCCAGTCAGTCAACGACTTACACCAAAGCATATTACTCCCCATATGTCCGTTTGGACAAAGTTCGTAACCTACTTTTTCAAGGATCGAAGTCGTTCTTTTAGCCAGCCTTAAAAAGTAATCTTTAACCTCTCTGTATTTATCAGGAGCTACATCCTCAAAAATCAGAATACTGTCCTGATCGGTAAGCAAAAGCTGTTCTTTTCGCCCCTGACTACCAATACTTAACCATGCAAAACGAGCGGGAGGGGAGCCCAAATCTAAAATAGAAAGCTCTACCGCACGCTTAATAATGGCCAGATTAATTTCACTGGCAATATTACTGATATGTGAAATTGGAATATTCTTCTGAATCGAATTCTGAATCAAATCTGACAAACGATCTCGTATTTGTTTTAGATCTTTTGGTAACTGCGAACGTTTCACTTCTTTAATTAAAACACCAGGGTTACTGGCTTGTGCTACAATTAAATCATGTTCAGAAATAATTCCTTTTACCGCAGATTTACTAGTACCATCTTTGGTAACACATAAATGAGTAACATTATGTTTTAACATCAACAATTGTGCTTCAGCCAACGATACATTTTCAATAACGGTAACTACCGGCGAAGACATAATCTTGTCAATCGTTTCCGTAATAGGATAGCGGCCTGTAGCAATTTTTGAAGATAAATCGGCATTGGTTACAATACCAATCGGATTATTCTTTTCACAAATCACAATATTGTCCACCATTGATTCGGTCATCAAAATGGCAACATCTTTTATAATATGATTAGATTCTGTTGTTAAAGGCGAATTGTTATAAGCTAAGGATTGAATATACTGCATTTCTGATTGCTGATCTACATAAAAAGCAGTATCAGAAATCAATTTTCCATTAGAATGCACATTATCCTTTGCATGTCTTGAATTTATAGCAAAATTCTCGAGTAAAAAATTCAAAACATCAGAATTATTCGCAACAAATGGTCTAAAAACAGCAATTGGAATAGCATAAATAATGCTTTCCTCACGTGCTTTAGCTGTCATCATATAATTATTCTTGGCAAAAAACGGGCGTAAACCAAAAATATCACCTTCATGACATTTGTTTATAATAGTTTCCTCAGCATCAGCAATTGTAGTCAGATTTACAATACCTGAAGCCACAACATAAAAGCTATCGTGAAGCAGGTCATTGTTTTGAAACAATACTGCATGTTTTTCTAAATTGATAACACGAATGTTCGTTGCAATATCAGATAATTCCTGAAAAGTTAAATTATCAAATGGCGGGTATTCTTTTAAAAAATCTGCAATATGCTCAGCAATTGTATTCATATGTTTGATAATTTTTTTAAAGTATCGAATGTAAAAATAATAAAATAATATGGTACAATGAAAGCATCTTAGTCAGAATATAATTATTTTAAAGAAATGTTAAATATTGTCGTTTTAAAGGCTTTAAAATGATTTATTACGATTCAAAAACACAATTTTGATTTGTTTTTGATAGTTGATTTAGAATGCAAAGAGCACATAACATTACAAACAACTCATTTTTAAGCGTTTCATGGAATTGTTCAGAAAATCTTTAACTGAGAATCTATCAGTTCAGAGGAGTTATCTGAATTTTCTATTTTACATAATATAAATTATAGGTCAAAATAAAACTAGTTCTTTAATGGTGATAAAAAGTCCACTTCTAATAAATAAACAATAGAATGACTAAAAGAAAAAGAGTATCGAAATTATTTTTCTAACTCGTGCAACCTTTTTCTAATATCTCTAATAGTTATTATTTGAAAGTTTTCTTCCTTTTTTTCTTCAACTTCTTTTAAAACATCATTTATATCGACTTGATTAATATTTTTTGCTTCAAAAAGTTGTTCTTTTGTTATATATGCAAGAGATTTTTTAATTGAATCTAGAACAACTCCTAAATTAGCATTATCATCTCCATTGGCATATTGTTTTGCCGAATAACAATAATCTTGGAATGCTAAAAAATAATCAGCTTTATTAAATAAATTATTTGCTTGCAAGTGCATTATTTTACCTTTTAGTTCGAACAAAGTCTTTTTTAAATTCTTCTCATTTTCAGTAAATTTTGCTTCAATTTCAGAAAGAATTTTTTGTTCTATAGTTGTTTTAGCTTTTTCAATCCCATCAATTATTTTATTTTCAAGTTCTTTTTCATTTGCCTTTAAAATCTTGCTTTGAAAGTATTGAACTGCATACGGAAGAAAAACTCCAAGTATTGCTACTAAAGTTGTTAATAGAAAAATAAGTTTACTCCATGCAGAATCGTAAAAATCATTTACCTTACTTAAAATTTCTAAAGTATCTTTTGAATTATTTACTGCTGTTTCAGTAATTGGTTTTGCAATTTCTAAAAATAATCGGATCATAGCTTAATTTCTTTTTGGTTGTGCGCTAATATAATTTATTCAAATAGCAAATCATTACGGAAAACCGTAAACAAGTTGATTTAAAAAAGAAAACTTTTTATAGCAAGTTTATCTCGTGCTTAATCAATTCTGTATTTACGTGCTTTATTCTTCAATTTAGAATAATTTTAAAATAACATTTGCTACTACCCTATAAATATTTTAAGTAAAAATCCTATATTTGACATTTATGACAGAAGCCATATGATAGACAAGAAAATACACCAAGGAAGAAATATTAAGCGTTTTCGTGAAATGCTTGGAATAAAGCAAGAAATACTTGCCTATGAACTGGGCGAAGACTGGAACCAAAAGAAAATCTCTCTTTTGGAACAAAAAGAGTCTATAGAAAAGAATATCTTAGAACAAGTATCCAAAATCCTGAAAGTACCTACTGAAGCTATTGAAAATTTTGACGAAGATATGGCAATTAACATTATTTCGAATACTTTTCATGAAGGATCAATTGCTAATGCAACTGCTGAAAATATACAGTGTACATTTAATCCCTTAGATAAAATGGTAGAGCTTTACGAGCGTATGCTTGAACAGCAAAAAGAAATGATTGACAAATTGGAGAAATTGATTAGAGAGAAATAATACTAGATATTCCTGTTGCGCGTAATTATTTTTAAACACATAGAAACATAGATTCGATGTCTATAAAAGAGTATTACAAGAAACATGTTTCTTACACATAGTAGTCTCTGTGTGTTTTAAATAAGTGAAACGCCTTTTTTGAGACATAAAATCTATGTTTCTATGTGGTAAATGCGTTAAGTATTATCTTTTTCTACTCATACAATTTCGTTAGAACTGTTTCTTTAGGAACTAAATCATCACCACCTCTTTTGGCAAATTGTAAAAGATCTTCCTTTACAAATAAAACCGCACTTGCCGAACCGTCTTTGCCTTTGATGCTAATTTGAGCTTTCTCACCAAGTGCATATACACTACCATCAACCTCCATGACACCGCTAACAAATTTTTCGTTACTGCTTGTAATTTCAGCCGTTCCGAATATTTTGTTATTGGATTGCGCCAGGTTTAATTTCAGTACATATTCCTTGCTGCAAGTTTTACAATTTTCAGTGCTCCAGGTTCCGGTAAATTTATTGGCCTGCGCATACGATTGAAAGCTTACGAGAATCAATAATAGAAGAATTTTTTTCATGCGTTTTAAAATAGGTAAAATTTATCAATCAAATATAAACGAAAAAAAGCACCACAAAATATGTGGTGCTCCATATTTCCCGTATTTGAAAAATTATTTTAATTTTTTCAAATAAACCGATTTTCCGTTTAGAGCAACATTTATTTCATTGTTCTTTTCTGAAAAAGTTGTTCTCAGTGCATTTCCTTTAAAAATGGTAACGTCACCATAAACTTTTCCGGTTGCGTCAGAAACATACTCAAACAATAATTTTTTATTGTCTGGTTCAAGTCCAATTTTATAACTTGAAAATTTAGAAGTTGTCAAATCAAATTCCTGATGCGTGTCAATGATATTACCGTCGGCGTAAAAATTAGTAACCGTTTTACTTAACGTAATATCCGGATAATACTGATTGACCTTTTGCAGCAGAGCATATTGCTCCGGAGATGCGTCTTCTTTTTTAGAAGTAATTGTTTGTGCAAATGAAATTGTGGTAAAGATAAGTGTAAATAATAAAATGTAATTTCTCATAATTTAAAATTTTAAAGATTAGTATTAAAATGATTTTTGGCAATCTATTTATGCGTAATACACCCAAACTTTTATTAAAAAAGGTTTAAATCACACTACAAGATATGAAATCTTTACCTTTGCAAAAAATGAAAAGCAATTTTTTAAGAAAATGACAACAAAAAAATACATTAAGCTCATCCTTATCTTAGGTTCTTTAACAGCACTTGGCCCTTTTTCAATTGATATGTATCTGCCTGGTTTCTCAGGTATAGCAAAGGATTTACATACTTCAGTCGCCAAAGTTTCGATGAGTTTATCGAGTTATTTTATTGGAATTTCGGCTGGACAATTACTTTACGGACCATTATTAGATCGTTTTGGAAGAAAAAAGCCTTTATTTATAGGTTTGATGATCTATATTTTGGCTTCTTTAGGCTGTATTTATGTAACTGACATTGACTCCTTTATTCTTTTGCGATTTGTTCAGGCTATCGGAAGTTGTGCAGCAACAGTAGCTTCTGTAGCCATGGTTCGGGATTTGTTTCCTGTAAAAGATATTCCGAAAGTATTCTCTTTATTAATGCTTGTCGTTGGGCTTTCTCCTATGCTGGCGCCAACAATTGGTGGTTATGTTACAGAAGATTACGGCTGGCATACTGTGTTTTTTATTTTGATGTGCATGGGAATTGCAATTCTTATAGCGTCTCAAATTGGTTTACCTGACACCTACAAACCGGATACGTCAATATCGTTAAAACCAAAGCCGATTATTACCAACTTTTTAAAAGTGCTTAAAGAACCTCAGTTCTACACTTACGCCTTTACAGGGGCTATCGCTTTTTCGGGTTTATTTTCATACGTTGCGGCCTCACCTATAGTTTTTATGGATATTTATAACGTTGATGCTAAAACTTACGGCTGGATTTTTGCTTTTATGTCGGTTAGTTTTATTGGTTCAAGTCAGTTAAATTCGGCCTTACTGAAGAAATATTCCAGCGAACAAATGATTTTTGGTGCGTTGATTTCACAGTCTGTCATTAGTATTATTTTCCTTATTTTGGCTTTAAATGACCTTTTAGGATTGTATGAAACTATTGGAATGTTATTTTTATTCCTGGCTTGTCTGGGAATTTCAAACCCAAACACTGCAGGTCTTACTTTGGCTCCTTTTGCTAAAAATACGGGAAGTGCCTCGGCTCTAATGGGTGCTATTCAGCTTGGTTTAGGAGCTTTGGCTTCATTTGCTGTTGGAATTTTTGTAAAGAATTCTGTTGCGCCAATGGTGGCCATTATGACAACAACTACCATTACAGCTTTTATTGTTTTAAATATTGGTAAGCGTTTTATAAAACAAAAAGTAAAAGTTTCTAAGGATGATGATGTTGTGATTGGTCACTAAAGATTATTAAACTCCAATCTTTTAAATTTCAAATTCCAATGAATTGTGAGTATTTCATTGAGCATAAAAAAGCCAGATTCTATTACGATTCTGGCTTCTTAATTATAATATAGTTTGTATCTTTTTTCTTTTTGGAATTTGAAATTTAAATGATTGGGATTTATTTTCTAAGATCTTTTATCAGGTCTGATAATCATTCTCAAAGACTGATCTCTTGCAAAATACGCGACCATCCAGTTCCAGAATGTATTTAATCTGTTTCTATAAGTAATTAAAGATATTAAATGGATAAACAGCCAGATAACCCAGGCAAAAAAACCTTTAAAATGCCATTTTGGACTTGGTAAATCAACTACGGCTTTGTTTTTTCCTATAATTGCCATGGAACCTTTGTCATTGTAAGCAAAAGGTTTCAAAGGTTTGTTTTGAACTAATGCTTTAAAGTTTTTAGCCAGATTTAAACCTTGCTGAATGGCAACCTGAGCAACTTGCGGATGTCCGTCAGGGAAATTTTTATCACCGGCTGTGATGGCTGTGTCACCAATAGCATAAATATTTACGAGTCCATTGACTTTATTGTATTCATCTGTCGCCATTCGTTTTCCACGGCCATAGCTTTCTGCTGGGATTCCTTCAAAAATTTTAGCAGAAACTCCGGCAGCCCAGATCAGATTTTTTGTTTTAATGGTCTCGCCGTTAGCGAAATGAACGGTATCATCAATATAGTCTGTAACACGAGTATGAAGTTTAACTACAACTCCTAATTTAGTAAGTGCATCCAGAGTGTCTTCCTGAGAAGCTTTACTCATAGGCGAGAGGAGTGCGTCTCCCCCATCGACTAAATAAACATTACTCGCAGATGTTTCCAATTCCGGATATTCTTTTAGCAAAATACTCTTTCGCATTTCGGCAAACATTCCAGATACCTCCACTCCTGTTGGTCCGCCTCCTGCTACCACAATGGTTAACAATTTGCGTCGTTTGCGAATATCTTTGGTAATTGCTGCTTTTTCAAGGTTTTTTAGCAGTGCGTTACGCATTTCGATGGCATCGTTTAAAGTTTTCATCGGAATAGCGTTTTTCATAACGTTTTCCATTCCAAAATAACTCGTTTCTGCACCGGTTGCAAAAACCAAATGATCGTATGTTAATTCTCCATTATTTAAGATAATTTTATTCTCAGCCGGAACAACAGAAAGCAATTCGCCTAAACGAAATTGCAGATTTTTTTTTCCGGCAAAGAATTTTCTAAAAGGATAACTGATGCTTGAGGGTTCTAAAAATGCAGTTGCAACCTGATATATAAGTGGTGGGAAAAAGTTATAATTATTCTTATCTACAAGTGTTACATGTATTTGAGGATGGTTAACCAATTCTTTTGCAAGATTGATTCCTGCAAAACCACCTCCTATAATTACTATCTTCATATACGCTGTTTATTAAGTAAGATTATACTAAAATTACCTTATAAATATACAACATAAATTAGCAAAGTAAATTGCCCAGAATACTACTTTTTGAATTTTTTAACAGGTTTTTCAGCCACTTCAACTTTGTTCTGCAGAACATAATTTGCTAACAATTTTTCAATCAATTCATCCTTAGTTAAATGATGAAAAACAGTTTTTACTTTAGTTTTCAAATCTGTTGAAATATCATGATTCGGTTTTGTTTTAAAGATTTGTTTCGCCCATAAAAGAGTATTGTTCTCTTCAAGACTTGCTACCGAAGGCTTTTGAAATTTAGTGAATTTAATTCCCAGTTCATTTTCAAATTCAGGAATTTCGACTACTTCTTCCTCTTGTAAAACAGTTAATGAAAGTCCTTTTGCCCCTGCTCTTGCTGTTCTTCCGCTACGGTGAACATAATTTTCATAAGTATCAGGTAAATGATAGTTTACCACATAAGAGATTTCTTTTACATCAATTCCTCTTGCGGCCAAGTCGGTAGCGACTAATATGTTGATATGTCCTTCACGAAACTGCTCCATAATTCTGTCTCGAATTCCCTGTGATAGACTACCATGAAGCGCTCCTGAAGAAAAACGATTGATTGCTAAATTCTTCGCCAATTTATTGACTGCAGCTTTGGTTTTACAAAAAATAATACCGCGTTCACCTTCTCGTGAATTTAAAAAATGCATTAAAACATCCAGTTTTTCAATTGGATCTACTACAATATATTCATGATCAATTCCTTGATTACCTGCAGTTTCCATATTTGCGCTAACCTGAACTACATTTTTATTTAAATAGTTCTGAATCAACTGCTTGATTGTTCCAGGCAAAGTAGCTGAGAACAATAAAGTACGGTGCTTTTTAGGAAGTTCGGCAACAATTTCGTCTAAACTTTCTTTAAGAATGGAAACCATTTCATCAGCTTCATCTAATACTAAATAGTCGGTTTGTTTTAGATCAATAGCTTTGCGCTGAATTAAATCGATCAAACGTCCCGGTGTTGCTACTACAATATGGGTTGGCTGAGTCAACCGCTCGATTTGTGGTTTTATTGGAATTCCGCCACAAGTTGAAGCGATAGATATGTTTGGAATGTGTTTTCCAAAATCCTCTAAATTTCTAAATATTTGTTGTCCAAGTTCTCTTGTTGGAACCAAAATGACAGCCTGAACTATAGGAGACTCTGTATTAATCAATTGTAACAAAGGCAATCCAAAAGCTGCTGTTTTACCGGTTCCGGTTTTGGCTAAACCAACCACATCGTGAGCTTCTGCTAAAAGTAACGGAATTGTTTTTTGCTGGATTTCTGTTGGTTCAACAATGTTCAATTCGCTTAATGCTTTTAAAATTGGTGCTGAAATTCCTAATGATGAGAATTGTTTAGACATCTTTTATTTTTGTTTATTTTGTTTTTATTTGTTTCAAGTTTCAGGTACTTTGAGAACTTAAAAATGAATTTCTAGTAATTTGCAAAGGAGAAATTGCAATAGAATTAATTACTCTAAAATGCTATTTCTCCTTTTAAAAATATAATTTTGTTTAGATTCCAAAAAACTTGAAACCTTAAACCTGAAACAAAATATCTCTATTCGTCCGGTTCGTTCATGATTTTTTCACGATACTTTTTACCAATCAGTAAAACTAATTTTAGTTTGTAATCGTCAACCAGCCATTCACGGTAGTTTTTACTACATTGGCTTAAGCATTTTGCATAACGTTTGATACGGCATTCTATATCATCATCAAGTTCTTTACCTAATGATTTTGCTTCTTGTAAAGTTTCTGTATTATCAACACACATCGCAGCATGCTGCTCCAATGATTTATCCAATACAACTTTGGATCGTAAATTTTGTTTGATGATTAATTTATGTTCTTCATCAACATCAAAAGTAACATCGGCTGTTTTGCTGAATTTAGCACGTAATTCCGGTGGCATGCTGTATTTGAAATACAATTCGATCTCTGTGTCATCACGTAGGTTTTCTAAATAAAACTCTGGTGATTTAAAAATGTGTTGCCAATTTACCGGCTCACTCCATAGACCAAAACGAGCAGCATTATTACCAAGATCAATCACTGTAAATTCATCTTTTCCAGGTAATTTACGAGATCCGCGACCAATCATCTGATAGTATAAAGTTAATGATTTTGTTGCTCTGTTTAGGATAATCGTTTCAACTGTTGGCTCATCAAAACCAGTTGTCAAAATCCCTACAGAAGTTAAAATCGCATCTGGAGTCTTTTTGAACCACTGCAAGATGTCTTTACGCTCTTCAGAACTACTCGTGTTATCAAGGTGTCTGATATCATAACCTGCTTCTCTAAAAGTTTCATACACGTATAACGAAGTATGAATACCATTATTAAAAATTAGGGTCTTTTTACCTAACGAACGTTCGGTATAAGCATGCAGTAATTTTTCCTGCATGATGGTATTTGTATATAAATCATCTGATGATTTTACAGTATAATCACCATTGATACCAACTTTAAGTGACGTTAATCCAACATCATAACTATAAGTAGTTGCACGCGCCAGAAATCCTTTGTCAATCAATGAACTAATAGTGTCACCCACAATAAGTTCATTGTAACTCTGGTGCATTGGTAATTTTATGTTTGAACTCAAAGGTGTTGCAGTTACTCCAAGAATAAAAGCATTTTTGAATGAGTTTAATAGTTTTCGGAATGAGTTGTAATGCGCCTCATCAATAATAACCAAACCAATGTTATCTAAATGTAACTTCTCGTCGTTGATACGGTTTTTCAATGTCTCGACCATCGCCACGAAACATGAAAAATCGTTTTGATCCGGTAACTCTTTTACTTTACTATTAATAATTTTATTAGAAACACCAAACCCTTTTAGCATTTTTGAAGTTTGCTTACAAAGTTCGATACGGTGTGTTAGAACAACCACTTTTTTATCATTATTAGCTAAATAACGACGAACGATTTCGGAAAAAATCACTGTTTTTCCACCACCAGTAGGTAATTGATATAATAAATGATGTTTCGAAGGAGCATTATCTAAACGTTCAAAAATGGCATCGATATCGCCTTTCTGATATGCATAAAGTTCTTTTTTCTCTTCTCTTTCTATTTCTAAAGTGTTTTGAGACATTGTTTATTTTTGGATTTTTGCAAAAATACACCGAAAAAACAGTTTTTCACTTTATTTTAACCTAAAATAAATGTTTTTTTTAAATAAGATTTTTTATGAGAACTACTCTTATTAATCAATTTTCTCTAAAATTGCCTCAAAATCATACTTATTTTTCCATTTTTGTTGAAGAGTTTCTTGTTCAATGGCAATAATTCTATCTTTAAAATCAGGCAAAATTCCGTTGGAAATTGAAAAATTCACAGCTTGTTCAAATGAATTCAGGATGCTTTTGTAAAACAATTCCTGCTTCACCGGATTTTGTGACGAATACGTTTGCGCAATCTCTATATTGTAAAGCATGATATCTGCCACAACAAAAGGATCTACTCCTAATAGCATAAAATGTTTGATGTATTTCTGCGCTACCGAACGACGGAGTTTTGCTTTAGGGCGTCTCTTGGCTCCAGCTTTTTTAATTGGAAAATATTCGTGCGAAATTTTCACCTTACATTCCTGTAGCAATTTATCTTCTTTTGGATTAAAAGCAAAATCATAATACACTTTAACAGGATTAAACTTTTCATACAATTCGATAATTTGCTCTTCGAGCTGCTCTTTGTTTAATTCAGCAAGGTATTTTTTTAAATCACGTTTACTCATTGTCAAAGTTTAAGGTTACAAAAGTAAATTACTTTCCTGATTCATACCGCAAAAACCAACGATAATACTTAATTTTGCTTGTATTAAACTCAAAAAATAGAATATGCTCAAGATTTTCAAAGTTACTGCAATTTTAGAGGGAATCTCTTATTTAGTATTGTTTACCAATATGCTTTTCATCAAAACCAATAATCCTGAACTTTATCATACCCTGTTACGTCCATTAGGAATGACTCATGGCGTTTTATTTATCGGATATGTGCTGTTGGCATTTTTACTTAAAAAACCACAAAATTGGGATTTAAAAACCTTTGCAATTATACAGATAGCTTCTCTTATTCCGTTTGGAACTTTTTATGTAGAAAAAAAATACCTGGAGAATAATGCCTAGACTTTTGGATAAAATATTTAATTTTTTATACCCTATTTTTAGAGATTGGGGCATGAGCCGCAATATGGCTTCTTATGTCAGCCTGATCTTTAATATCGCCATCATGGTGATACTGGCTTATGCTATTTATTATTTGGCAAAATTTGTTTTGGTTACACTGACTGCTGTTTTCGCTCAGCGTACCAAAACAAAATTTGATGATTATTTGATTCACAATAAAACAACCAAATACACAGCATACCTAATTCCGTTTTTCTTTATTTACAAGGCAGTTCCAATTATTCTGGATAAGTACGAATACTGGGAGTCAGTTTTTGGAAAAATCGTTGGTGTTTATATTGTTTTGCTTGGATTGTGGATTACCAGAACCATTTTTAATGCCTTACGCGATTATTTAAAACAAAAACCAGAATACAGCGATAAACCTATTGATAGCTTCGTTCAGGTTATTATGATCGTGCTCTGGATTTTTGGAGTTGCCATTATTATCTCAAAGTTATTTGGAATCAAGCAAGGCGAATTACTGACTATCTTAGGAACACTTTCGGCTATTATCATCTTGATTTTCAGGGATACTATTCTTGGATTTGTTTCGAGTGTTCAGGTAGCTATAAACGATATGGTTCGCATTGGTGACTGGATTACGATGGATAAGTTTGGTGCGGATGGAGATGTTATCGAGATTAACCTGACGACTGTTAAGGTCCGAAATTTTGACAATACGATTACCACAATACCAACCTATGCTTTGAGTTCTGATTCTTTTCAAAACTGGCGCGGTATGCAGAAGTCAGATGGACGACGTATTAAAAGACATATTTTGATCAAAAGCAGCAGTATTCGTTTTCTGAATGATGAGGATTTAAATCAGATGAAAAAAGTTCAATTGATTGCTTCTTATATTGAAACCAGACAATCCGAAATCGATAAATACAATGATTTACGTGGTGTCGATAAAACCTTAGCACTTAATGGACGTAATATGACTAACTTAGGATTGTTTCGAAAATACATCATGCAGTATTTGATAACACATCCGGGTTTAAACAAAGACATGCACATGATGTGCCGTCAGTTGCAATCGAGTGCAAATGGAGTTCCTTTAGAGATTTATGCTTTCTCGAGCGATAAACGCTGGGCCAACTACGAATATATTATGGCTGATATTTTTGACCATGTTATGGCTTCTGTAGAATATTTCGACCTTGAGATATTCGAATTGCCTTCGAAAATTGGGCATTTAGATTAGTTTTTAGTCGCAGTTTTCAGTCACAGTATTCAGTCGCAGTTTTCAGTTTTATACTGAGACTGAAAACTGCGACTGAAGTTTATTTCTTAACTTTTTCAAAAACAAACCCTGATTCGTTATATTCTATGGGTACTTCAGGTACAAAAAGAGGAAGATTCATATAGGTACCAATTATCCCTTTCCCTAAAATAAATTTGTTTTCTTTTTTCAGTAAAGCCAACGGAATTCTTCTCCAGCCACCTCCATTGGAAATAAAATGAAAGTCACCTCTTAAAGTATCACCTTTAATGTTTCCTCTTACATCTCCGGAATCCTTACCAATTTTATGGTATAAAATTTCATAACGACCATAAAATCTCTTGTCGTTTATATGGATATCTAAGACCGCTGTATCACCTTTGTGAACCGCACGATAAACGGCATGATTGTAAATTTCTTTGTTTTCTTTTGAATTACAGGACAGTAGAAAAACAAACGATAAAGTAACGAGTATATTTTTTTTAGTCATTTTAGAAGGTTTATGCTGTATAAGATATAAAAGAACTATAGACGGTCTTTTACGAATTCAATTTGAGTTTTCCCGTGAGCTTTAGGTTTACCGTCTTCATCGAGATTGACCATTGTAGTCTTGTCTATGGTAATGATGATTTCTCGGGTCATCATGTTGCGTACTGCACATTTTAGAATTAATGAAGTATTTCCAAATTTTACAACATCTATTCCAATTTCAACAATATCCCCTTGTCGGGCAGAACTTTTAAAATCAATTTCCGACATGTACTTGGTTACGACTCTGGTGTTTTCTAATTGAATAATCGTATACAGTGCCAACTCTTCATCGATCCAGGCGAGTAACTTTCCGCCAAATAATGTTCCGTTTGGATTTAAATCTTCGGGTTTGACCCATTTTCTGGTATGAAATCGCATAATATTTAGTTTGAATAAAAAATTTTGTATCAGAATTTTTTCTAAATTTAAAGAAAAAACATGGAAGCGAGAGACACTTTTTTAAAAGAATTCAGAGGCGAAACTTTAGGAACAATAAGTGCTCAATCTTCAGCAGACGAGTTGTTTCAAAATCAAACCATTAGACCTGTTTTAAAACTTCAGAATGATTTGTTTATTGCGGTTTTCATCAACTATGTCAATAAAAATAAGGCTGATTTCTATTCTTATACGGTCGAAAAGAAACTTCAGGTTATCGAAAATTCCATTCAAAAGGACATTAAGTTTCGAAATTCTCTGAAAGGAATTGTAATTGCTCTCTTTACAATTGAAGAATATGAAACATATATTCAAAACTCTTCAAGCTTAAACAAAAGAATGATGAATTTATTGATCGATCGATTGAAAAGTCAGGTACAGTTGTTTGAACTGGAGTCGAATTCGAAATAAATACTTTAAATGACCATAGAAAAATCCGAAATAAAGTCCAAAAATATTTTGTTCAAAAGGTCGAAAAAATAAAAAAGACTAACTGGTTACAATAACCTGTTAGTCTTTTTACAATGCACCTGTTAGATGCGACTCTCAAAAAAATGTTTTATACACAGATAAAACAAAATCATATAAACAATGATTCTAAAATATAGAATCATTGTTATTTTTATTCCTCAGACAACATTAATTCTTTAATGTATTTCACAGGAGCACTTCCAAAACTTAAGAATTTCTCATGAAACTTTTTCAGATTAAACTTATCTCCTTCTTTCTTTTTAAGTTCCTCTCTTAAATTGTAGATTTCTGTATATCCTGTAAAATAAGAGCACAGCTGTACTTGCGATAAAGTAACACGTTTCCATTTTCCATCTGCCTCAGCCTGTTGCTGGAAAGCTTCTTTGGTTAACAAATCCAAAGCTGCTTCTTTAGACATATTTTTAGTATGAACACTAATATCTAAAATAGTATTGCAAGTTGCTCTTAAATTCCATTTGTAATACATCAACCACATTTCATCAGAATTTTTATAACCGCTTTCCAACATCATTTTCTCCGCGTAAACAGCCCAGCCCTCTATCATTGCACCATTTCCTAAAATAGATTTAATGATACTTGGCGACTGGTTACTGTATACCAATTGGGTGTAATGCCCCGGAACAGCTTCATGAATGTTTAAAATCTGTAAAATATAATCATTGTACTCGCGTAAGTAGCTTTCTGCGTTTTCAGCTGTCCAGCCCGCCATACTTCCTACATTATAATAGGTATTGGCATTTTTATCATAAGGGCCCGGAGCCGAAATCGAAGCTCCCGCAACTCCAGCCATATAAGCAGGTTCTTTGCGAACTACCAGCGGTTTTGAAGGGTCAATATACAATAAATCTTTTGCTTTTACATAAGCCGTTAGTTCCGGAATTTGTTTTTCAATTTCAGATTGGAATTTCTCCGGTGTAGTGTGCTGCAAAGAGATTTTATCAATTACCTGTTTGATTAAATCCAGTTTATCTGCAGGTTTTGGCTCATTTCCTTTGTATTCTTTCCAAAGTTTATCCGCCAGAACAAACATTTTTTCATGTAAGTCTTTTTTATGATCTACTGCAATTTTAAAAATCTCCTCTGCTGTATAGCTCGATTGGATATCAAAATTGAATTTTTTAGCGTACAATTCCGATCCAAGTCTAAAAGAACGAGGTGTTTTATTCGGTAATTTTTTCAACCAATCCACGTAGTCAGCAATTGCTTTTTTAGCAACTATACCTTTGTTCAGCATTTCTTTTTTCTCAACAGAGCTTAGCTTACTTTTTTCTAAAGCTGCAGCCAAATCCACGTCAAAAACAGTAGAACCTCCAAGGTTTTGTGCTATAGCAAGTTCTGTATGTTCTACAGTTGGATTTTTAATATTCTTTTTTGCTGCTTCATAATAAGCCGGAACATTATTCATTTTAGCATTGAAAGCACGCAAACGAATTTCCGGAGTATCGTATTTACCGTTTAGAATTTCTGCAAATGCTCCGCAGACATTATATTCAGAAGGATTCCACTGAGATGATTTTAGTTCTTTTACACTAAAAATAGTAGCCTCCAATTGATTTTTAATCATCTGAAAATCGGTCTTATTATTATCAGACAAATCTTCAGGATTAAATTGTTTTAAAGAATTTAATTGTGCATTAGCGAAATCAAGTTGTCTTTTTTCCTCAGATGCATCCGGAACAACCAAAATGCTGTCTAGTTTGTGATAACCAACCCCCGAAGCCCAGCCTGGGTTAATCTTCCATAAATCAGTAACAAAGCGATCCTTGTAGGTGTCGAATTTTGTATCTAACTCTTTATCTCCGTTAGACTTGCCACTTTTATTACAGGAAAAAAGTACCGTAATTGCAAAAAATGAAACAAACAGTTTTTTCATAAGTTATTTTTTTTATGGTTTAAAGATAAAAAAAATGTTCTTTATGCAAAACAATTTACTATTTGTAATTAATATTTCAATAATTCTAACAAAACACCTTCAAAACGATTCCTAGGTAAAAATTGATCTTCGAGGGCCTTCGTAAACGGAATCGGTGAATCTAAACTGGCTACCCTTTTTACAGGACCATCCAGATATTCAAAACATTCTTCCATAATTAAAGCCGAAATATCGCTGGCAATACCACCAAACAAAGTATCTTCCTGATAAATAATCACTTTTCCTGTCTTTTTAACCGAATTAAAAATAGTTTCGGTATCCAAAGGCTGTAATGTTCTAAGATCAATTAAATCAGCCTTTATATCAGGATTTTTACTCAACGTTTCCAACGCCCAATGCACCGTAGCACCAAAAGCGATAATAGTAACGGACTCTCCTTCTTTTAACAAGGCCGCTTTCCCTAACGGAATGGTATAATATCCTGCAGGAACATCCTGATATATACTTCGGTACAATTGTTTGTGCTCGAAAAACAAAACCGGATTTGGGTCATTTATTGAGGTATTCAATAACCCTTTTGCGTCATACGGAAAAGCCGGATAAACGACTTTTAAACCAGGTGTTTTAGTAAACCACGCTTCATTAGTCTGCGAATGAAAAGGTCCAGCCTGAGTTCCGCCTCCGCATGGCATACGTACGACAACATCGGCTTTTTCACCCCAACGGTAATGAGATTTGGCTAGTAAGTTAACGATTGGATTAAAACCTGTAGAAACAAAATCGGCAAACTGCATTTCTACAATAGCTTTGAAACCGTTAATCGATAACCCCATCGCTGCAGATACTACTGCGCTCTCGCAAATTGGTGTATTCCGGACGCGTTCTTTTCCAAACGCCTTTACAAAACCATCAGTAATTTTAAAAGCTCCACCATATTCTGCAATATCCTGGCCCATTAGAACCAAATTTTCATGCCGCTCCATAGATTGCTTTAAGCTACTGCTTATCGCATCAATGAATCGAATATTCTCTACTTCTGAATCTGCTTTAACTTCTTCATAGGTATAGGGTTTATAAACATCATTTAATTCATCACTATAGGTAGGAACGATTTCTGGCTCTGCATTGGCAATTGCCCAATTCTCATCAATTTCCTGTTTAATAGTACTGTGTAACTGTTCATCTAATTCGGGAGTAAGCACGCCTGTCTCAACTAAATATTTTTTATAGTTCACTACTGGGTCTTTGGCAGCCCATTCGTCCATTAATTCCTGCGGAACATATTTTGTACCACTCGCCTCTTCGTGACCACGCATTCTAAAGGTTTTAAACTCCAACAAAACAGGATGCGGATCTTTCTGCATCTCCTCTTTCAATTGCGCCAGCTTATTATAGATTTCCAGTATATTATTTCCATCAATAATATAACTATCAATACCATAACCTATACCTTTATCTGCCAGATTCTCACAAAAATATTGCTCGTTTGTTGGTGTCGACAATCCGTAACCGTTATTTTCGATGACAAACATTACAGGTAGTTTCCAAACAGCAGCTATATTCAAAGCCTCATGAAAATCACCTTCGCTAGTAGCGCCTTCACCTGTAAAAACAGCTGTTATTTTATTATCTTTTTGAAGTTTATGTGCGAGAGCAATTCCGTCTGCGATCCCCAATTGCGGACCCAAATGCGAAATCATTCCTATAATATTGTATTCCTGAGTACCAAAGTGAAAACTGCGATCTCTTCCTTTTGTAAAACCATTTGCTTTTCCTTGCCATTGCGAGAATAAACGGTGTAACGGAATGTTTCTGCTGGTAAAAACACCTAAATTTCGATGCATTGGCAACACATGCTCTGAGTCATCTAAAACAGAGGTAACTCCTACTGCGATTGCCTCCTGCCCGATTCCCGAGAACCATTTAGAAACTTTTCCCTGACGAATTAGAATCAGCATCTTTTCTTCGATGAGTCGCGGTTTTAGGATTTTTTTATATAAGTCTAATAATTGAGTATCAGTTAGGTCTTGTCTGTAAAAGATCATTAGCGGTTAGTTTTTAGTATTTCAAATATAGAAAAATATAACAATTTTATAGCTTTTTGTTAGAAAATTTTAATTTTAGTATAACTTTTAAAATTCAATTCTAAAATATTCTCTACCTTTGTTATTGAAAGGTCTTAGAACGCCTTTTATCTTTAAATAAAAATGTAAAGTATGCAAAACATTCCTAGTGTAGACTTACGTGATTTCCTTTCGGACGACCCGAAACGTAAACAAAAATTTGTAAATGAAATCGGCAGTGCATTTGAAAACATTGGCTTCGTAGCCCTAAAAGGTCATTTCTTAGACGACCAGTTAGTAGACGAGCTTTATAGCGAAATTAGAAAATTTTTCGCTTTGCCAATAGAAACTAAGCATAATTATGAAATTCCCGGTATTGGCGGACAAAGAGGTTATGTATCTTTTGGAAAAGAACATGCTAAAGGACGCAAAGAGGGAGATTTAAAAGAATTCTGGCACTTTGGCCAGTACGTAGATGCTTCTTCTAAGTATGCAACGGAGTACCCTGAAAATGTAAATGTTACCGAATTACCTCGTTTTAATGTTGTAGGTAAAGAGGCGTATCAAATGCTTGAAAAAACAGGGGTTTATGTATTAAGAGCCCTGGCTTTACATTTGGGTTTAGATGAGTTTTATTTTGACCAGTATGCCAAAGAAGGAAACTCTATTTTAAGACCTATTCATTACCCACCTATTACTTCTGAGCCGGAAAATGCGATTCGCGCAGCTGCTCACGGAGACATCAACCTTATCACATTATTGATGGGTGCTCAGGGTAAAGGTCTACAGGTACAAAATCATGATGGCGAATGGATTGATGCTATCGCAGAAGACGATCAGTTGGTGATTAATGTTGGAGATATGTTGTCGAGACATACAAACAATAAATTAAAATCGACGATTCATCAGGTAGTTAATCCGCCAAGAGAATTATGGGGAACTTCACGTTATTCTATCCCGTTTTTCATGCACCCGGTAAGCGATATGAAACTGGATTGTCTAGAAAACTGTATTGATGACGAGAATCCTAAGAAATTCGAAGATATTACAGCGGGAGATTATTTATACGAACGCTTGGTAGATTTAGGTTTAATTAAAAAATAAACATAAATTAAATTCCAATCTTTAAATTCCAAATTCCAAACTCATAATTGGAATTTGGAATTTAATTTTTACATACTATATTTATTGGAATTTATTTTAAGCATAAAAAACCATGGACTTACAAGATCAATTAAAAAATTTGTTTCCGGATCATGTCGAATCCAACGAACCTGAAGAAATTCAGGAACAAGACCATGTTCTTTTTATTCAAAAAGAACCAATGATCTGCAAATTCGAAAAACGAAAAGGAAAAGCCACCACCATAATCGAAGGCTACGAAGGATCAGATGAAGATTTTAAAGTTTTGGCCAAAGAAATTAAAACCAAACTTAGCGTTGGCGGAACTTTTAAAGACTCGGCTATAATCATTCAGGGTGATTATCGCGACAAAATAATGGAAATCCTTAAAGCTAAAGGATTCAAAACGAAAAGAGTCGGCGGGTGATGATTTTAGATTTCTGATTTATAGAATATAGAATATAGAATATAGAATATAGATTATAGAATATAGATTATAGAATATAGATTATAGAATATAGATTATAGAATACAGATTATAGAATTTTAAAAAACCTCAGAACCTTAGGGCCTTTGCTCCTTTGCTCCTTTACACCTTAGAAAAAAAAAACTTAGAACCTTAAAAAAAAAAATGATACAAAATTCAGAATTAATACTTAATCCGGACGGGAGTGTTTACCATTTAAACCTTCGTCCTGAACATATAGCACACGATATTATTTTCGTAGGAGATCAAAACAGAGTAGAAAAAATCACTCAGTTTTTTGATTCTATTGAATATTCAACACAAAAAAGAGAATTTAAAACCCAAACCGGGATTTACAAAGGAAAAAGAATCTCTGTAATGTCAACCGGAATTGGTCCTGACAATATTGATATCGTGATAAACGAACTTGATGCTTTGGTAAACATCGATTTTGAAACACGCCAGCCAAAAGAAAATCTGACTTCTTTGAATATTATACGAATTGGAACTTCAGGTTCTTTACAAACTGATATTCCGGTAGACAGTTTTGTGATGTCTAAATTTGGATTGGGACTAGACAATATGCTTCGCTCTTATTTAATTGATGACGTTTCGAATGCTGATATCGAAGAAGCTTTTATCAAGCATACGAACTGGGATGCTAGAAAAGGAAAGCCCTATGCAATTGCTTGTTCTGAAAAACTGGAGAAAATTATCGAATCGGATCAAATGTTTAAAGGAATCACTGCTACAGCCGGAGGTTTCTACGGACCACAAGGACGTGTTTTACGTTTGAACATCCAGGATGAGGAATTAAACAGTAAAATGGATAATTTTAATTTTGATGAGCAGAGAATTACCAATTTAGAAATGGAAACTGCTGCTATCTACGGACTCTCAGCTCTTTTAGGCCATAATGCCTTATCGTTAAATGCGATTATTGCCAATCGTGCTTCAGGAACTTTCAGTGAGGATCCTTATAAAGCGGTAGATGCACTTATTGCTTATACTTTAGATAAACTGGCAGGAAACTAATTCAATAACTTAGTCCATTCGGAAATTTAAACACTTCATGGAAAACGCTATTTTAAAATTTGAACGATTACTAAATGAGAATACTGCTTATTTCCCTTCTCTTGAAAACGAAGTTTTAGAAGCAAAAATCCCGGGAAAATGGTCTAAAAAAGAAGTTATTGGGCATTTGGTTGATTCCGGAATTCATAATCTGGTTCGGTTTACAGAAATTAATTACTTAGAAAAACCTTACCGTCACAGACCCTACAACCAAATGGATTTGGTAAATCTAAATCAGTATCAGACAATGGACATTAATGATCTGACACAGCTTTGGCTTTCTATCAACCGGCAAATCATAAGAATTATGAAAACGGTTGATGAAAAAGCTTTAGATTACCCAATCATTTTAAGTGATGAATCTGTAATTGATTTAAAATTCTTAATGACCGATTATGTAGAACATTTAGAACACCATATTCACCAGATAAGATCCTAGCTTATGTTTTTAAGAGTTGCCCGACATACCGATAATATTGAAAAAATGGTTGATTTTTATGTCAATGTCCTTGGCTTTGAAGTTTTGGGCAACTTTCAGAATCATAAAAATTACGATGGTGTTTTTCTTGGAATGCTCGGATTGGACTGGCATTTTGAATTTACACAATCTAAAACAAAAGCAAATCATACCTTTGATGAAGATGATGTTATTGTGCTTTACCCGCAATCAATTATAGATTACAATGAATTGATAGACAGAATTGAACACCACAACATCTCAATCTTAACTGCAACCAATCCTTTTTGGAATGAGAATGGTAAAATGTTCTTAGATCCTGATGGTTATCGTATTGTACTATCGCCGTTGAAAGCAGTGATCAGTGAAATCAACTAGTTCAATAAAAAAAATACAAATTAAATAATGGCAGAAACGCATAAAAAAATCCTGTTCAAATATTACAGTACCTATCTCGAAGAAATAGTTTCAGAAACCATGTGGGCCGAAATTATAGATTTAGAAAAAGGATATTTCAAACTGGATAATATTCCCTTTTTTGGGCCTTTAATTGCAACTGATGATACTTTTAGAGCAGAATATGATGAAAATGAAAAGTGTTTTATTCACAAAGAAACAATAGAACATTCAGGAAACTCAATCGTTCAGGTTCTGATTTTAGATAAAGAATTTGATAAAGAAATCATACGTGAAAAATTAAAAGCTTTAAACTGCTTGTCAGAAGCATTAAACGAAACCTTTCTTGCAGTTGAAATTGTAAAAAGTATCGATTATTCAATGGTAAAAATTATATTATCAGAATATGAATCCAATGCCATAATAGAATTTGCTGAGCCTTGCCTCTCTGAGAAACACAGAACTGATTTGTTGAAAAATTAATTCCCCAAATAAACTTAAATTACGCATACCAAACTTAAACTTATACCAGAATGAAAACTGTAAAAATTGTAGGTGTTCCTGAGCACTTCAATTTACCATGGCAACTTTGCATCGAAAATGGTGAATTTGAAGCTGAAAATATCGATTTACAATGGAAAGATATTCCGGAAGGTACCGGCAAAATGTGTCAGATGCTTCGTAATGATGAAGCTGACATTGCTGTTATCTTAACAGAAGGAATTATAAAAGATATTGTAGCAGGAAACCCCAGCAAAATAGTTCAGATCTACGTACAATCTCCTTTAATTTGGGGAATTCACGTCGCTGCAAAATCAAATTTTGAAACGGTAAAAGACCTTAAAGGTAAAAAAGCGGCCATTTCGAGACTAGGTTCAGGATCGCAGCTGATGGCATATGTAAATGCGCATGAACACGGCTGGGAAACCGATAATTTACAGTTTGAAATTATAAATACCATTGACGGAGCCGTTGAAGCTTTGACCAACGAAACTGCTGATTATTTTATGTGGGAACGTTTTATGACGAAACCACTGGTGGATAAAGGTGTTTTCAGAAGAGTTGGCGACTGCCCCACTCCATGGCCATCCTTTGTAATAACAGTTAGAGACGAATTTTTGAAAAAGAATCCGAAAATTGTCGAAAAAATACTGGAGATCATTAATAAAACGACTCAGGATTTTGCTGAGATTCCAAATATTGATAAAACCTTATCGGAACTTTTCAATCAAAAACCAGAAGACATTCAGGAATGGTTAAAACTAACACAGTGGTCTCAGAAGCAACTAACTGAGAAAGCTTTTATTAAAATTCAAAATCAGTTATTTGATCTCGGAATTATTGATAAAAAAAGTACTTTTGTTGAAACCGTAAAAGCGCTGTAAAAACTGCTTTTGATTCTTATGATAAATTTTCCTAAAATTGACTTTCCGCAATTAAAATCCAAATTACAGGTGAAATCACCTTGGGATAGGATTATAATTATGCTATTGAGTCTTTTGATTACGATTCCAATTTTTATCATATTACATCAGAATCTGATCGATTTAGAGTGGAAATTCAATTTAGATCGCGTTTTTATCTTTTTATTTGTTTTTGCTGTGGTTTTCTTTCTTTTAATGTTACTCAGAACTATCATTATACTGTGCATAGCCCTGTATTTATTGGTTTTGTTTTACGGAACCGTTATAGGAAATTATGGTTTTAGCGAAATCTCTGAAGATTATAATTCGATGATTTATACCATGTCTGACAATCCATTTCCTCAGGATATCATCGTGGCTAAACTGCTGCCTTTTCCCAACAAATCAAAAATCATCAATGCGATAGAATATCAGAATCCAAAAGTTCGGAATTTTGCAATAATGGCTACCACTAAACATTTCAAAGGTTTAAAAGGATATTCAGATTACAGAACTATTATTCAGTGCTTTGCTGTGTTTAAGGAAATCAACAGTCGCTGGAATTATGTCAATGACCCTAAAGAAGGTGATTATATTGCAACAGCTAGTGAGTCATTAGAGTATTTTTCCGGTGACTGTGACGATCATTCTATTTTGATGGCAGCTGCCATTCGATCTATTGGCGGAACTCCGAGATTAATACATACCAAAGGACATATTTACCCTGAGATCCTTATTGGTTCAGCCATCGACTTAGAAAAAGTAAACTACCTGATCAAAAATGTTCTTTTTGTTAAGGAAAGTTATGGTAAAAAAATTCATTACCATATGGATGAGCGTGGTCAGGTTTGGATGAATCTGGATTATACCGCCAAATACCCCGGCGGGCCGTTTATGTATGAAGAAATTCTGGGAGCTTTGACACTAAACTAATTGTCCTAAACTCGTCAAAATCATAAATCACTCATACACTGAGACTTTTCGCTAACCGTAATGTTTATTGGATTTTAGCTTACAATGAGATACTTGAAGTCTCAAATTTTATAAATATTTGATTTTTAGATTTTTAATTAAAATAAATTTTGTAATTTTCTGTAGTTTAACATCTAATCACAAAATCATGAAAAAATCTAAATTACTTATCTTCGGAATTGCATTATTAACAGTGCTAATGGTTTCTTGTCATAAAAGTCGAAATAAATTGGTAAACTCCTGGAAAATTACTGCTGTAGATCCTAAAACGCCGCTCTCAGATTCTCTGAAAAATGTAATTATAACTCAAGGTACACTAACATTTACTGAGGACGGGCACGTGACCGGATTTCTTACACAAGAAATTAATGATGGTACTTATGCTTTGACAAAAGGTGGAAAGAATTTAGTAATTAAAGATGAAACCGGTACTCCTTATCCTTGTGAAAGTACTATTACAGAAGAGCAACTGATTCTGGACAGTAAAGAAATGAAAATTACCCTCAAAAAAATATAATGTTTTATACCTTAAAACAACGAAACCACTCTTTTTAAACCGAAAAGAGTGGTTTTTATTTTGCTTAACTTTTGTGAATTAGCATTTTAAACCTAATTTTAATACATGCTAACAAATGAATCCCAATTGAACCTATGTCTTTAAATTCAAAAAAAATATTTCTAATCGATGGTTTAGGAGCCTTATTCTCTACCCTTTTATTGGGCGTAGTATTGGTTGAATTGGAAATCTACTTTGGCGTACCCAAAAAAACACTCTATCTTCTTGCTGTTCTAGCCTGCCTGCTTATGGCTTCTTCGTTTGCCAGTTATTGGCTTGCCAAAGAAAACTGGCGCGGTTGCCTTAAAATTATTGCTTTTGCAAACCTTTTATATTGTGGTTTCACAGCAGGCCTGTTGTTATATCTTTATACCCATATCACCTATTTAGCCGTATTTTATTTTTTGGCAGAAATTGCAATTATACTCTTTCTGGCCAGAACGGAACTAAAAATCGCAAACCGTTAACTCCAATCTGTCCTACTACTATTCTATAACTCTATCCTCCAAAAGCATTGAAATCATTGGTAATCTAGTAATTACAAAAAAATATTTTAAAAAAATATCGTAAAAAATTTTGCGCAGTCAAATAACTGCATTAAATTAGCAGTCAAATAACTGCATAATGGAAATTCGTAGAGATGTATTTCAGGCAATTGCCGACCCTACCCGCAGGGCAATCTTAAGCTTAGTAGCAATCCAGTCAATGACTCCGGGGGTTATTGCGGCAAATTTTGATTCGTCAAGACAAACGATATCAAAACACATTCAAATATTAACGGAATGTGAGTTGTTGGAGCAAACGCAAAATGGAAGAGAAATTTACTACCTCACCAACGCCAAAAAAATGAAAGAAGTTGCCGACTTTATAGAGCCTTTTCGCCAAATGTGGGATGATCGCTTTAACAAACTGGAAACTATCATGAAAAACTATAAACCAAAACAATAACCTATTTATGGAACGAAAAACAAAAATTAGTGCCGAAGATGGCCAACAAGACTTAGTAATTACAAGAGAATTTGATCTTCCGCTGAAATTATTATTTATGGCTTATGTCGAACCCGAAATTGTCGAACAATGGATGGGAACAAAAGTGCTAAAGCTCGAGAACAAAAAATACGGAGGCTGGCAATTTGAAACTTCAGATCCCAAAGGAAATGTTGTTTTTAAAGCCAATGGAGTTATTCACGAGTTTTTTCCGGAGGAGAAAATCACAAGAACATTTGAAATGGAAGGTTCTCCTTTTCCGCCACAGCTTGAGTTTCTTGAATTTGAAGCTGTAACAGCTGAAACCAGCCTTCTAAAAATGCATATTATTTACCGATCTGCTGCACTCAGAGATCAGATGTTAAAACTGCCTTTTGCTCAGGGAATCAATATGGCACACAACAGATTGCAGGAAATTGCTAATAAACTAAACTAAAACGTTGGGTGTATTAATAAAAAATCATTAAACACATAGAAATATATTTCTAACATATAGCAGTCTATATGTGCTTTGAATAAGTGAAACATCTTTTTAAGAATATTAAATCTAACTTAAACTAAATTATAAAATCATGAAAAAAAGAGACAAAATTATCTATTGGGTTGCGACATTATGGCTGGCGTTAGGAATGACCGCAACCGGAATCGTACAAATGTTAAAAATAAAAGAACAGGAAGGCATGATACAGCATTTGGGGTTTCCTTTGTATTTTTTAACACTGCTTGGAGTTTGGAAATTACTGGGTGTTATTGCCATTTTGATTCCTAAATTTCCTTTATTAAAAGAATGGGCTTATGCCGGGTTCTTTTTTGCCATGAGTGGTGCCGTTTTTTCACATTTTGCTGTCGGAGATCATCCAAAAGAATTATTCGGCCCGGTATTGCTTATCGTTCTTACGATTGTATCCTGGTACTACAGACCTACAGAAAGAAAAACAGCTTTAGTGAGTGCGTAATTTTTTGTGACTTGGTAAACCCTAAAACAAAAGCATTTATTAAAATATTTATCCCCTAAAATATAAAGAAATGAAAAACAAACTGTCAGCAGAACAAAGTGAAGAATTATTGAAAGTATTAAGAATTCGTTTTGAAAATAACATGAACCGACACGAAGGCCTGGAATGGGACAACGTTCAGAAAAAACTGGAAGCAAATCCGGAAAAACTATGGTCCCTTGATGAAATGGAAAGAACAGAAGGCGAACCAGATGTAGTTGGTTTTAATCCGGAAACAAACGAGTATACTTTCTTCGATTGTTCGACCGAGAGCCCAAAAGGCCGTAGAAGTTTGTGTTTTGATCATGAAGCCTTAGAAAAAAGAAAAGAACACAAACCTGCCGGAAGTGCCATAAATATGGCTGAGGAAATGGGAATTAAGCTTTTAGATGAAGTACAATACAAACAGCTTCAAAAACTCGGTAAGTTTGATGCTAAAACCTCAAGCTGGATCGCCACACCTATTGAAATTCGTAAACTGGGAGGCGCGATATTCTCTGATTTTCGTTACAATACCGTATTTGTCTATCACAATGGTGCTGACTCTTATTATGCCGCAAGAGGCTTTAGAGGGGCTTTGAACGTTTAAATGAATTTTAACAACTGTGCTTATGAATCCAAAAGTTGATTTTTATTTTGAGAATGCCGAAAAATGGCAGAAAGAACTGGACGAATTGCGAAAAATCGCTTTGGATTGCCAGTTGACCGAAGAATTAAAATGGGGTACCGCCTGCTACACTCTTCATGACAGCAATATTGTTTTAATCCACTCTTTTAAGGATTACTGTGCATTTTTGTTTTTTAAAGGTGCTTTATTGGCAGATCCCGATCAGATTCTTATCCATCAAAGTGAAAATGTACAGGCAGCACGACAAATTCGCTTTACCAATCTTGAAGAAATAGTTGCTCAAAAAACAATCTTGAAAACCTATATTTATCAGGCTATCGAAGTAGAAAAAGCAGGCTTAAAAGTTAAATTAAAGAAAACGGACGAGTTTAAGATGGCCGAAGAATTTCAAGAGAAGTTAGACGAGAACAAGGCTTTAGAAACTGCTTTTAAAGCTTTAAGTCCGGGACGTCAACGTGCTTATTTACTGTATTTTTCATCTCCTAAAAACTCTACAACCAGAGCATCAAGAGTTGAAAAAGTGATCGATCAGATTCTTGAAGGGAAAGGATTAAAAGACTGATCTCTTTAGAAAAACAACTAATAATGTTGTCAAAAATAAATTGATATGAAGAAACAAATGTTCTTCTCAGTGAAGGCTTTGATTATAAAGAACGATACTTTTTTAGCTGTCTATAACCTTGTAGCGGGAATTAAAATATGGGATTTACCTGGTGGCAGAATGGAATTTGGAGAGACTGCGGAAGAAACATTGAAAAGAGAAATTAAAGAAGAATTAAATCTCGAGATCAGACCTGTTAAAGTAATTGACACCTGGAATTATATGCCTAGCGATGATTGTCAGATTACAGGAATTATTTACTACAGTGAACTCATTACAAATCAAATTAAAATATCAGAGGAACACGATGGCTACGATTGGATTGGATTTGAACAAGCGGGTGCTTTTTTCACAAAGGATTTTCTGTTAAATCAAATACAACTTTGGGATTGGAACTCAATTAGGAATAATAATGTTAGATTTATTAAATCCGTTGACTAATCTCTGCTATCCCTTATTTTATCATTTTGACAGAAGAGATGCTCGAGCGATTAAAATTTTAATTGGAGAAATTTTTTCACGCAGATCCAACAGATTTAGCAGTTTTTTTTAATCTTTTTATCCCTTTATGGACTATTAATCTTAATTAATCACGTTCTCTGTTCGCTATTGCAAGACAAATCTCTTTTAATGCTTGTTTTCAGAATTTGGACATCTCCTTAAAGGGGCTAAATTTTGACTTTATCAAAAGAAATTAGTTTTATCTTAGTGCTAAAAACAAATCTTATGAAAGACCAAAAAAAACAAACAGACGACTCCTCTTCTGACCCGACACCAAAAGTAACCGGAGTTGGAGGCATATTCTTTTTTTCAGAAAACCCAAAGGAAACCAGAGATTGGTATGCCAAAAACTTAGGGCTTGAAGTTAACGATTGGGGATCTACTTTTGAATCCAGAAAAATAGATGCTCCTGAGATCGTAGAATCTCTTCAATGGAGCCCGTTTAAGAAGGATGATGCGTATTTCTCTCCTTCCAAAAAAGAATTTATGATTAATTACAGAGTGCAGCATATTGAAGCTCTTGTCGCTCAGCTTAAAAAAAACGGAGTAACCGTACTCGATGATATCGCAACCTATGATTATGGAAAGTTTGTACACATTATGGATGCCGAAGGCAATAAAATTGAACTTTGGGAACCAGTTTGAATTAATTGTGAATGGTTAATCATAAGTAAATAAAATAAGAGCTCGATTATTAATAATCGAGCTCTTATTTTATTTGAAGAAGTAGTTAATTTAGTCAATATAAGTTACAATTGCTTCTTTATTCTTTGCAGCATCAGAGTAAAATTGCTGTATATCTTTAAAATATTCATTTAAGTAATCAAAAGCTTCATCTCCATCACGTTCCCAAATTTCTGGATAAACCTCTAATTTCTGCATTTTCTGCGGATCGTATTTTTGTCTTAAATCGTCAGTTGTGATTTCAGAAATTTTGTTACTAAATTCTATGACTTGTTCAGGTGTTAAATAATGAGCTGGGCCATATCCTAAATCCTGTTCATTATCAATTATTTGGCCACTAAACAAAATTTTATAAAAAAGGTGTTTTGGAGAATTTAAAGCACTGTCACCCGTTAGTAAAAAAACAATTCCATCCCAAGCTTTATCAATATCAATAATTGTTACATCTAAAGGCGCATTTTCATTGTAAATATCATGCTCTAAAGTAGCGCTATCTTTGATGTAATTTTCAAGTTTTGTTTTACTCGCTCGAAGTAAGTTTCCTATCATTCCCATTTAATTAAGTATTTAGATTGAAATGTAAATATACAATAAACAAAGAAAAAACCTACTTTATAGCATTAGTATTAATATCTTTTAAGGTTTCAGCATACTTAAGGTACTCGATGAAATTGCGACTTATGATTATGGGAAGTTTGTTCACACTATGGATGCTGACGGTAACAAAATTGAGCTTTGGGAACCGGCAGAATTTAAACCTTCAACATTAAATTTGTATCTTTACTACAAACACCATTCTGAATCAATTTAAATGAATTCATTAGTATTGTATTTTGCTAAACTTGGCTTTTCAGAAAAGGATATCGCCGAGTTTTTAAGCTGTATCAAAACACGTCAATTTTCTGCAAACGAGTTAATTTTAACCAACGGTCAGTTGGAGAATTATTTGTCTTTTATAGATACGGGAATTGTCCGCTATTTTGTACTTACCAATGACAAAGAAATTACCTTTGATTTTGCCTTCAAAAGCTCCTTTTACTGTGCATACGATTCTTTTTACAACAGAACTCAAACACAGGTTTACATTCAGGCACTTACAGATTGCCAATTATACTCTGTCTCTTACGATCAGCTACAGAAACTTTATGACAAATGTGAAACAGCAAAAAAACTGGGCCGTATCGCAACTGAATATTTACTGGATAAAAAAGTAAAAAGAGAACTGGATCTTTTAACCAAAACTCCGCAGGAACGCTATCAGAGTCTTCTTGAGGAACAACCTAAATACATTCAGCAGATTCCGCTCAAATACCTTGCCTCCTACATAGGTGTTGTTCCGGAGACGCTCAGCAGAATCCGCAAACGCATTTCTTGACCAAAGTCAATTGGTAAAACCGTTATTAAACTCAATTTTGTCCTGCTTTTTAACCTTAAAATCAGAACAAAATGAAAGTTACCATTACCCATATTGACACGGCTTGTGTTTTAATAAATATCAATGGATTTAAAATTATTACAGATCCGACACTGGACAAAAAAGACGGCTTTTTTCCACAATATGTAAGCCGCCCATTGGCATTTTCAAAAAAATATATTGATCCGGCCTTGTCAATAGCCGAAATTGGAAAAGTAGATTTGGTTTTATTAAGCCACGATCACCACAGTGATAATTTAGACAAAAGCGGCAGGACATTTATCAAAACTGTGCCTGTTGTTCTCTCTACAAAAGATGCGGTGAAACGTTTAAAAAACAATAATACCATTGGTCTTGACAATTGGGAGGAATATACTGTTTCAACTTCAAAAGTAAAAGGTTTGAAAATAACGGCTATACCCGCTCAGCACACTAATATTAAGAGATTAGATAAAGTTATGGGAAAAGTTATTGCTTTTACCATCGAATGGGAGAATCAAACTGGCGGCTGTCTTTATATTTCAGGAGATACTGTTCTTTTTGAAGGTTTATTGGAACTGGAAAAAAGAAAGAAGGTTGAAACGGTTATTTTGCACCTTGGAGCTGGAGCTTTTCCTTATTTGAAAAGGAATTTAAGGGTTACTATGAATGGTGAGGAGGCACTTGAAACGACACGACTTTTAAATCCCCGTACAGTAATTCCAATTCACTATGAAGGCTGGTGGCATTTTAAGCAATCGGTAAAATCATTAAAAAGTGAAATTGAGAAATCAGAATTGAAGGAAAAATTCTTATGGCTGGAAAGCGGAATTGAAACAGCGTTGAAATTTTAGATAGATGTATTCTTCTAAACCGTTAAAGAACTTGTAAAAAAACACTCGCTACTCATCTTTTAACCTACCAAACAAGGCTTTAATTCTAAAGATAATTCCTATATTCGCTGATGTGGATGTTAATTTTTAACTACACCAACTAACAATCAAAAAAACGCCATAACCAAAAAAAATTATGAAAAAAGTAACTCGTCTGTTTACATTAATGCTCTTTATTTGCTACGCTTCTCCCTCTCTCTATTCGCAAATTACATCTGAAAAAATCGATCTTTTAATGCAGGATGCTTTGGAGAAATTTAAAGTGGCGGGGGCTTCAATTGCAGTTGTTAAAGACGGAAAAGTAATTCATCAAAAAGGATATGGTGTTGCCTCTATCGAAACAAGAAAAGCCGTAAATGAGAGTACAAATTTTCAAATAGCCTCCAATAGCAAAGCTTTCACAACTGCTGCGCTTTCCATTCTCGAGGACGAAGGCAAATTGAAATGGACGGATAAAGTGAAAGACCATCTTCCAAAGTTTAAAATGTATAACGACTATGTAACTGAGAATTTTAACATCCAGGATTTACTAACACATCGCAGCGGACTTGGATTGGGCGTGGGTGATTTGATGTTTTTTCCAGATGGTTCTAATTTCACAATAAATGATGTTCTAACTAGTTTTCAATATTTTAAACCAGTCTCTGCTTTTCGAACTAAGTTTGATTATGACAATTTACTGTATTTAGTAGCAGGCGAATTAATTGCCAAAGTAAGTGGTATGACTTATGAAGATTTTATACAAACCCGAATTATTGATCCTTTGCAAATGAGCAATTCTTTTGCACAAAACGACAGGATAAAAGATAAAAGCAATCTGGCGGTATCACATTCATCAGAATCCGGAACTATAAAGCGAATTGATGGATTTGGAGCACAGATAAACGGTGCTGCGGGAGGCATCATTTCAAACGCAGCCGATATGGCAAAATGGATGACTTTGTGCCTAAACAAAGGACAGTACGGAAGTGATTTGAAATCAACACTGTTTTCTGTGAAAAATCACAACGAAATGTGGCGCATCCATACTGTTGAAGAGGTAGATCGTGATCCAAGATACAATTCGCATTTTAGTGGTTACGGCTTAGGCTGGGGATTAACCGATGTGAAAGGAAATCTAAAAGTATCTCATACAGGAGGTTTACCCGGAATGTTATCCGTTGTTATCATGTATCCGGATCTAAACCTGGGCATCGTGATTTTGACCAACACAGAGAATGGCGGTGGCGGACTTTTTACTGCAGTTTCCAATACTATCTCTGACAGTTATCTAGGACTGGACGATTTTGACTGGACCAATAAGATTGTGGAATGGATGAAACAAGGTAGAAATACCGGAGATGATGTCACCAAAAATGTTTGGGAGAAAGTAAAATCGGTAAAGAATTTGAAAGTGAAAAACGAAGATTTTATTGGTGTCTATGCTGACAATTGGTTTGGGGAAATCGAAGTATTTGAAAAAAACAAACAATTATGGTTCAAATCCTATCGCTCACCCAAGTTAAACGGTCCTATGGCTTTTTATAATGCCAATACATTTGCTATAAGATGGGAATATCAGGCAATGAATTGTGATGCCTTTGCAATGTTTTCATTAGATGAAACCGGTAAAGCACAATCGATTAAAATGAAAGGCATCTCCCCTAATATTGATTTCAGTTTTGACTTTCAGGATCTGGACCTAAAAAGAGTGAGCAAGTAAATTCATTCTTTTACTTTAGTAGTTTACACAAAGTCCGCAAAGTTTAAAAGAAAACTTTGCGGACTTTGTGTTTTTCTATCTAATCAAGTAAGGCTTTTAGTGTAGATTCTTTTTGATTGATAATGAACAGTTGACTTTTATCTTCTAATAAAATCTTATAATCAAATTCTTTGGCAGCATTAAATTTCCAGTTTTTCAATTCCTTGAAGCTGCTTTTGATTAGCTTTAGATTCTCATTATTGTTTTTCGACACAATAATCATTTTGGTAAGACTTGATTTTCGCATCTTTTCAAGTGCATTTATGCTTATTTCGGTTTCATCCTCTGATCTGGAACGGTAACGGTACTTTTGTTTGATAACATCAAAATCTTTCTCATTTTCAGAAATAACATATCTGTAAGCCATAAGGTTATCCATCTCATCGATCCAGTTTGGAAATTTTGTTTCATAAATTTCAATATAACGATCAATAAACTTTCCGTCTATTGCTTTCTTTTGAGAAAGGTACTCGTTAAGCATGGGGTAAATTTCCTTTGCCATAAGATTGATGTATTTTTTGTTGTACCAATCACCGCTATCTGCTTTTCCGTTCAATTTTTCATATACATAACCATTAGCTAAGGAAGTTGCCAGTGCCTCATTGAGTAAATGATAGGCATAATTGCTGCATTTTGATTTACTTTCTTTAAAACTCCTATCAATGACTTTTTTAAGCTCTAATGGCTGTTCGTTATAAATAATATGGTAGGTTTCGTGGAGCATTACACTAAAAAGATCCTTATAATCTGTTAAATCGGTCTGAATAGCACTGATAAAATTGTTATCAAAAGAGTTCGCCGTAAAACCTTTGGAATTAGGTAAAGGATAAAAGGCAATTTCAAAAGGAATTGAGGTATCCCAACTCGAATTATAGAAAACTAAACCTGTTTCAAAATATTTCTCAATATCATTTTCATTGGCGTATTTGGTAATTTCAATAAGTTGTTTTTCGAATTTCTCTTTATTGGGATTGTATATCAGTTCGTTGTAAATTGGAGTAAAAGCCGCAATAATTCTCGTAAGGTCGTTCAGTGTTTTGTTCGTCACAATTCCTATAGAGCGTACTTTAAAATCTTTTAGATTCTTTGTCTCTATCAAGTTTTTTCTCAAAAAATCGATAGATTGCATTGGCTTTTTAGAGCCTTCCGGAAATTCCTCGAACTTGTAGCTGTAGTCCAATGACAGTTTGTCAAACTCCGTTGCTAATTTCTGAAATTCTTCGGTATTGTACTTTGATTTTTGAAACTCTGTTTTAAAAACATTATCCGGATAGCTCTCAGATAAATTCTGAAGAAAAACAAAAACGGCCAATTGTTCGGAATACTTAATATTAAATACTGTTTTCTGAGCAAAAGACAAATTTGTTACTGCACACAGCATAAAGGCTAAAACTTTGATTTTCATTATAATTTTCATCATTTATTAAGTAAAATTGGTTTAGATTAGTATTAGAAGCAACAAAATAAATAGGTAACAAATACAGACTACGGCTACATAAAACTTTATTGGTTTTATGTAACCCTTAATAACTCTTATAATCTGTTTTTAGTATCTAAAGCCCAACCATTTTGCACTGGTAATCTTTTGTCTTAAATTTGTGCTCTAGTAAGAGGTGCAACTAAATTCTTCTACTACTGGAGAATCTAAATCAAATAAAAAAAGTAAACGTGAATACGGTAGAAAATGCAGTAGGAAACTGGACTATTTGTCCGGAATGTCTGGGACGCGGCAAAAACAGTCAAAGGCTCAGTAAGAAAGTACGTCTCCGTTATCAGATCGCACTAGAGGAGTTTGAAAAAGCAGCTGGCTTAGGAACTCCTCCATCTCGTCCTAAAGCGCATCTTAACAGCTGCACAAACTGTAACGGATCGGGATTGGTTCATTCGATCAGTCCTACAATTGTTGATACAGAAAACTATCCGCATGTTGCCATTATTGGTGCTGGTATCGGAGGTGTGGCATTAGCTGTTGCTTGCCTGCATCGCGGGATTCCTTTTACGCTTTACGAACGTGATACCAATTTTGACGCCCGCTCACAAGGTTATGGACTTACACTACAGCAGGCCAGTAAAGCAATCGAAGGATTCGGTATCTTCTCTTTGGAAGAAAAAGTGATTTCAACAAGACATTTGGTACATACCACAGAAGGAAAAGTAATCGGTGAATGGGGAATACGAAAATGGATTCCTTCCGATACAAAAATAGCTCCGAAACGTACCAATATGCATATCGCAAGACAACACTTACGGTTAGCATTATTGAAACAACTTAGCAGTCATGAAGTGGTACAATGGGGACATCAACTAATCGATTTTAAGGAATCCGAGGATCAAAAGGTTGATTTAAAATTTGAAGTAAATGGAAAAATAAAAAACGCTACAGCCGATTTAGTGGTTGGAGCTGACGGCATTCGAAGTTTGGTACGAAAACTATTAATTGATGATGCCATTACTCCATTGCGTTATTTAGGATGTATTGTAATATTGGGGATTTGTCCTTTAACAAATCTTGAAGGTATTGATAGTTCTTTATTGGATTCGGCAACTGTGTTTCAAACCGCCAATGGTAATGAGCGAATCTATATGATGCCCTACACTTCTGATGCAGTAATGTGGCAACTGAGCTTTCCAATGTCAGAAGAAGAAGCCAAAGCACTTAGTGCTCAGGGACCTAAAGCACTCAAAGAAGAAGCCTGTCGCAGAACGCAATGGCATACTCCTATACCTCAAATTTTATTGGCAACTCTGGAAAACCAAATTTCAGGTTATCCGGTATATGATCGCGAATTACTGCATTCAGAATTACTAACTAAAAACGGACAAACGACCTTAATTGGTGATGCGGCTCATCCGATGAGCCCTTTTAAAGGACAAGGTGCAAATCAGGCCTTATTGGATGCACTATCTCTGGCACGTGGAATCGTAAGAGGATGCCGACCGTTATCGCAATGGAGAAAAAGTGGAATACGAGAAAGTGTACTGACGGAATATGAATCAGAAATGCTTAAACGAAGTGCAAAAAAGGTAAAAGATTCTGCTGATGCAGCGGAGTTTCTGCATTCTGAAATAGTGCTTCATGAAGGCGATGAACCACGAGGAAGGTGTTTAAAGAAAAAATAAGCGATGATCGTTTATTGAAGTTTCATTTTTTTTCTCGCAGATTGCTTCGCCTGTTCGCTATCGCTCGGGTTGGCAGATTTGGCAGATTTTTTTGGTACACATAAACCTTTTAAAAAAATATTTTAACACATAGAAACATAGGTTTTAGCTGTAAAAAGAGAACTAAAAAGAGAAATATATTTCTTTCACATAGTAAGATATGTGTATTTAAATGAAGTGAAAGGAGCCATTTTTTGATGGCTCCTTTTCTATAACTGAAATGTTTGTTTATTGAATTCTTTTTACAGACAATTTATCCAAACAGAAATAAGCCGCAGTATTCATTCCGTAGATCGGATGTGAATCTGTTGAAGCCATTTGAAAAACAAGGTATTTAACATCTCCTAAACCTTGAAGCGCTGTAGCACTCACGTTCACCCATCCTGTTGGCATTACCAAAGAACCTCCTGTGTAATCTGCCAATGATTGTGTGATTGGAGCAGTAATAGTTCCGCTTGAATCTACACCGTAGATCAATAATTCAAAATGATCTCCTGAAGAAAATGCCTGAGCAAAACCGTCTCCATATAAACAACCGTAATATGGCCACGGATGATTGTTGATTTTAAGTCCTTTTATCTGATACAATCCTGTGTTTCCAATTTTAATCCAGTTAGAGAAACCTGCTTCTGTAAACGTAGTTCCCTGTGGATTTTTTGGATCTGTGTAGCTTGACCAGTAAGCTACAATATAAGGGTCTCCAGTTGTTCCTGGAGTTCCCGCAGCAATAGTTGATGAAGTACCAAAACCACTTCCTGCCATAGCTCCCCACTGATTTGCAACCCAACCGTTAGACCCGCCAGAACCTGCTCCTGAACCATAATTTGTAATATCATTTACATTAGATACAATAAAACCGTCCCAGTAGTTATAACCTGCTGATGTTGCTGTATGTGAAAATGTAAACAAATCAACCGTTAAGTTTGTATTCGACACATAAGTATTCTGCCAGTACTTCCCTCCTGTTGTTGATGTTCCGCTGGTTAATAAAGAACTGGTCAGGTTAAGCGTAGAAGTAGTCCCTACTGCCGGATCAGTCACTGCTTTTTTAGAAGTAACACCTGAGCTTTTTACTGCTGCATTGCCGCTTTCGTTGTTTGAAAGGTTTTCATCATTGCTACAAGACGAAAGTCCCAGCATCAAACCTACTGTCAAAAAATAAAGTACTTTTTTCATTATTTATAAAATTTAGGATTAATATTCTTGGTTAATTAGTAAAGCAGTATTATTTAAACTTGCCCATTGGGTGTAATTAAAAAACAAAAGGTTTAACACATAGAAACATAGATTTTTAGGTCTAAAAAGGGAACAAAAAAAGAAATCTATTTCTTTCACATAAGAGGTTATGTGTATTTCAATAAAGTGAAACGTCTTTTTTATGAATACAGAACCTATGTTACTATGCGTTAAAATGAATTTACATCCAACGGACTAAACTTCTTTGGTTATTTGCCTGCAGCAAAATTTAGATCTTCAACCTGTTTAAAAGAGTTTGTTAGTAGGTCAAGTGCCCCAATCTCTGTGAATGTAGGAACGTATACTTTTACAAAATCTACACCCGGCAAGTGCACTTTCACACCATTATTGTCTACGGCCCAACTAATGTCTATCGAAGGGTCTTTGATTCCGCCATAGCCCCATTCAAAAGTTCCCACATTAAATGCTGCACCTTCTCCATCACTAATATCTTTTGTAGGCAAATTGATTTTTGTCCCTTTCAACGTATAAGAATCTCCAATCCATTGTGGATAATAGTTGTAACGTCTCCATTTTTTAGTTCTGGTAATAAAACCGGTGGCATTTTTATTATTGGTCCATTTCAGATACTCCTTGTCAAATTGCCAATCCAATTTTCCTGCAACAGCTGCTTTGTTTACATCTGGCTTGTAATAAGTAATTTCATAATTTTTTACTGTAGACGATTTGTAATACTCGCTTCCGGCAATCTCATACCACTCGTTGTCTTCTGCAATACCATTTTTGTTTGCGTCGTAAGCAACCGCGATACTTACTGGAGAAAATTTTGAAGAATTAGAAATGGGATTCATCTGAACTGTAAAATCTCTTTTACCATAAGCATTGATCACAGTATGGTCGAATTTTGTCACAATGTAACCTCCAAAAGTGCCCAAATCAACAAGATTTCCGTCTGTAAGATTGGTTTGTGCATTCTCTATCGCTTCTGCTTTTGTTGCAAATTCAAAGCTGTCATTGTTATAATGCGGAGCCGGTATATAATCGATAATCGAAAGTGCTTTAGAAGTATAGGTTTTCCCCGTTTCCGCAACCGTAACTTTGGTCGAAGCTTGTTTTACCACTTTATTCAACGTTACTGTAACATCAACAGCATAACTCAGAGCCTTTGGTGCTATAAATTTTAACGTTTTATTATCGCCAATTAAAGAATCTTTGGCAACACCATCTTTGCCAGTTACTTTTACAGTCCATTTGTACTGTGCAGTAGCTCCATTCGCATTCTCAATAACTACTTCCGGATCAATAGCAACAACATTGTATCGTTCTATCTTAAAATCAGCTTGCAGTTTTAAAGTAAGTGACGGATCTTTAACCGGTTCTGGTTTAGGTTCTTCTACTACGGGATCAGGTTTTGCATCATCGTTGCTACAATTGTAAAAAACGCTAATAACCATTAGACATAAAGTATATTTTATAAACTTTTTCATATTCTTATTCTCTTACTTTTTTAGATTATACTTTTTTATGATCTGAAGATCAGCAGCTCCTGAGAACCTTGTAGCCATTGACGATTGTTGATGACAAAGTCCCATTGGCTCACTCACACAGTTCACCACTTTTATAAAATGAATTCCCGGAAGATTAGCTTTATTGCCGTTTTTATCAACCGCGCATTCAATATCAATATCTGGGCTTTTAGCATTAACATACCCCCATTCCGGAGCATCGAAATTCCACAAAGTAGTTTGTCCGGGACGTACTGCCGCAAAATTTACATTTAACTTTGTTCCTTCATAAACAGCGGTGGTTTGAGTTACCCAGGCTGGATAATATTCCTTTTTAGTTTTAGATCTTGGCAAAAAGTAAGTCTGAGACTGATTGTTCTCGCAATAGAGATGTTCACGATCTAAGAAAGGATCGTTTGGTCCGCTTACTACAACCTTTTTACCTACTGCCGGTTTCTGATACGTAATTTTAAAATTCTTAATCGTATTTTCTTTTGCGTGCTGACTTCCAATAATCTCATACCATTCATCATCATCCGGTTTTCCGTTTGCATTCTTGTCATAAGCCACATAGATTAATCCCGGAGCTGGCGGATTCGCTTTATCACTCAGATCTGCGCCATAAACTCTGAAATCTTTCTTTCCCGGAAGATTAACTACCAAATGATCAAATCCAACTACAATTGAACCTCCAAAGCCTCCTAAGTCAATTGGATATCCCACACTTGTTTCATTTATCCTTCCCAAAGCTACCCGCATAACGTCTGTTTTTGCAAATCCGTCTTTGTACAAATCATTGGCAAACATACCCGGTGCCGGGCTAAAATCGAAAATACTTGTGATGTAAGGATTGTAATTTTGAGCCTCGTTTATTACATTCACCGTTGTTGTGCTTGTTCCTTTTTTATCTCCTTCAGTAACATTTAGCGTTAATTCATAAGCGCCTGGATACAACGCGATAAATCGTAAATCTTTAGTAGTCCCTACAACAGAATCTTTAGTTTGATTGAAAGGATTTTTTTTAAGCACCCACTCGTAATTTGGGTTACTCGTCTCGGCAGAAGCGGTAATATTCAAAACATTAAAGGTCGCTACTTCAAATTTTCCCTGAAGTTTTACTGCTATTGGTATAACTAGTCCTTCTCCTGAGTTGGCATCATTTTTATCGTCATCGCTGCATGCGGTAAATACCGATGCCAAAACAAATAATAATAAATGGGCAAAGTTTTTTTTCATAATTCTGGTATAATAATTTAGTTTAACACATTTTTGAATAGGGCTATCGCGTTGGAATACTTTCTCCTGACAGATGCAAATCGGTTGCTCCCATTATTTCAGTCGAAGTTTCTCCCAGCCACCCCGCCTGCTGATTAAGGCCGTTGTACACTTTTACAAAATCAATTCCCGGAAGCAGCACTTTGTTTCCGTTTTTATCTACAGCCCAGTTGATGTCTATTGCTGAATCGTCATCGGCATTTGGAGCATTATCAGCGTAACCGTACAAAAAGGCATATTGTACGAAGTAACTTCCGGTCCCGCTTTCATCTACAGCGTTATCCGGTAACCTTGTTCCTTTAAAAGTGATAGATGCTTGATCTTTAAGCCATTTTGGCCAGTAATCTAAAGAATGATTATAAGCATTATTCTGTACCAGATAACCGTTTTTTCCCTGATTATCTTTCCAATAGATATATTCCATATCAACAAAACCTACTGTGCCTGTAGTTCCTCCCGGTACCGGTTTTTTATTAGGATCCGGACGATAATATGTAATTTCATAATTCTGAATCGTTTTAGGCATTTTATGTCCGCCTCCTTCTATTTCATACCATTCATCGTCGGGAAGACCGTTTTTATTCTTATCATAAGAAACCATTATAACTCCTGCCTCACTACTTCCGCCACGCATTGTACTATTTGAATTAGGGTTGGCTTCTGCCCAAAATGCATTGCCCAGAACTCTAAAATCACGTTTGCCTTTTACATTAACAATAGTATGATCAAACCCAAAAACAACATAACCACCAAAGGCTCCAAGCGAAATCAAATCCCCGTTCTTTTTGGCTAAATAAGTATTGGCTCTTGACAAAATTCTTTCGACACTATCTCCGTCATTTGCAGCCGGAAGATCGTTTATAAACTGTCCCGGAGCGGGTTTAAACTCGAATACCTTAGCGATATAGGCTTTATATTCCTTCGTTTCTTTCGTTACTGTAATGACTGCTTTTTGCGTTTGTAAACTCCCCTTGTTATTTACAGCTACTGTTAATTCATAAACCCCGGTTTCTGCTGCAGCAAACAGCACTTCTTTTTCGGCAATATTGGTTAAGACATAGTTTTCGGATGCCGCTTTTGAAACACTCCAGCTGTAGGTAGCTTCCGTAGCTGTATTGATAGTAGGGTTTATAGTTAAAATTGCAAATCGTTGCGTGTTAAGCGCCAGATCGGAACTTACCGGAGGCGGATTGTTATCCTCTTTTGCTGTATCATCCTCAGAACAGTTGGTTAGGCAGAGTGCCGCAATAAAAAAGAATAAGAACCGGAAATATTGGGAGGTATTGTTAAACATGTGGTATTATTTAAGTTGGAATTGATAATCACAATAAAAATTTAAGTAATTGCAGGGAGGTTTATAATTTTAATCTTCAACCGGATGCCGTATCGTATCTGTAAATTATATAGTACCACTCAGCATCGGGATTAGTGCAGTTTTTTATTGAGATGGTGTAGAAATATGAGGAGAGAGCAGTAAAATGATCGCTGAATGCATTCCGTAATTTTACAGAAGAGGTCAATCTAAGGATCGACTCTTTATAACATCCTCTTCTCGGAACAAATCTTTTAAAAGCCTGAAAACAGCTCTTTAATACTCGTGACTGAAGAAAAATAGAAACAACTGCAATAAGAATAAATAAAGCTCTTTTTTTAATAGTATACATCACTAAATGAATTAAGTAAACTCCGTGACGTAAAAATCAAAAAAGCAATAAGAAAGAATCCCATCATAAAAAATGACAGGTCTGTTTATTGTTGTTCAACTTTATTCCACGAAAGTCTTAAACTATGTGATTGTGGCAGGTCTCCTGACTTGTTCCATCTTTAAAACAGCCTTCTCATCCGCCGCAGCGGACAATGGCATTAGTAACGTTTAAAGACTTTTATAGAACTTACAGTAGCGGGTCTGTTCAGGATTTACACCTGATTCCCTTTTAACTGTTTTTTCTTAAGAAAAAACAGACCAAAATCTGGCGCAAATATATAACTATCTTTTACAATAGGGTGATTTTCAAAATAAAAAATTCCAAATCCCAAATACTACTCACCGCAATACCAGGATTTGGAATTTTACAAAATCTTTGACTACAAAGCACGAAATCAAAAACAAAAAAACTGTAAAAACAAGGATTCAAGCCAGCTTTCACAGTTAAAAACTATTCATCTTTTGATAAAAACTTATTCTTTTTTTCTTTTTCTTATTACTCTACTTCCAATCATATAAAGAGCTATTAGTGCTAAAAAATGAACTAAGTAAGACTTTGGTACACCTTTTTCGTTCACTACAGAAAAAACACGATTCCATCTTATTTTATTAATTCCTTTACCGTCCTTATCCCAGCTAAACCAAATAAATACCGGCTTACCAACTACGTGATCAAAAGGAACAAATCCCCAAAATCTCGCATCTAAAGAATTCTGACGATTATCCCCCATCATCCAATAATAATCTTGTTTAAAAGTATAAGTTGTACTCATTTTTCTATTAATTAGAATCTGATTACCAATAACTTTTAAATCATTGTGTTCGTATTCTTCAATAACTCGTTTATAAAATGGAAGTGTTTTAATATTCAATTCTACAGTTTTTCCTTTTTCGGGAATGTAAAGAGGTCCATAATTGTCAATATTCCAACCCAAAGAAAGATCCTGAGGAAACACGCCTTCACCTTCTCCCTTTGCCATTAAATTTTTCTTAACTCCTTTTACAACCGGATTACGGGCTATTAATATTGCTTCTTCATTTGTCAATGTCAGGAAATATTGTCCGGTATCGGTTAAGGCAAAATTCCCATTTTCGTACTTCATGCCTTCTCTGGCTCCATAATGACTTACTAAGACATCTTGGTTAATTGGTTGTCCTTTGGTATCAATTAAAAAGTTATACTGAACTTTAGCGCTTTGCGGCAGTTTCTCTATTTTACCATTGATATAAACATCCCCTTCACGAATTTCCAGAATATCCCCCGGCATTCCAACGCATCGTTTTATCAAATTTGTTTTTTTATCTATTGGTTTGTAATAATTTCTATCCGGATGAAAATTATCCATGTCACGCAGCGTATCAGCAGGCTGATTAAAAACTACAATTTCATTGCGTTTGATCTTTTCTAGTGCAGGAAATCTAAAATAGGGTAATTGAAATTTGTTTAGTATTGACGTTCCTTTTTCAGTAAAATCGTCGCTAAATAAATATGACTTTGTACCCAAAAAAGGAATTGAATCATGAACCATGGGCAATGCAACCGAAGTCATTGGCGTTCTTGCTCCATAGTTAAACTTACTAACAAATAAAAAATCTCCGATGTACAATGTTTTCTCCAATGATGAAGATGGAATGGTAAATGGCTGTATAAGATAAGTATGTACCAATGTTGCTATAATAACCGCAAATAAAAGAGATCGTACAGTATCTTCTGCTTTGGTTTTTGGTCCCAAATCTCTGTTATCAATATAGGTTAGATCCTTAGAAAAATAATTTAAAAAAGTGATATAAAACCCTAATGTTAGTAAAACCAATACAACATCTCGCATAGTATTTTTCCCGAAACTTCTAATAGTTTCGATCCAAACTACGGGAATCATTAAAAGATTGACAATAGGAACAAAAAGCATCAAAACCCACCATACAGGACGATGTATAATTTTCAATAGAATTACTAAATTATAAATTGGTATAAAGGATTCTACCGCTTTTCTTCCCGCTTTTACATAAAACCTCCAGGTAGACACACCATGAATAATTTGCATAATTAAAATAAAAAAGAGCCATTCTAATACATTCATACTTTTGATTTTTAGTTGTTTTTTATACTTTTTTGAGAACTAATTGGGCTTATAGGCACTGAGAATCAAATCATTAATTAATTTTTGTTTTTAACAAATAAAACTATAATTAACACCAAACACCTCACGACACCAGTAGTATTTGTAGTATTTTAATTAATTTGTTACAAATTATTCAATAAAAAAAATTGAAATTTTAGAGGAAGTACAAATATTTCAAAAGAGACATAAAAAAAACTCCTTAATTTCTTAAGGAGTTTATAGTTGAAGTTGTTATCGAATTATCTTTATATAAGCACTATAAGCGTCGTCCTTAATGGTCGTTCGCAGATAAACTTCGTTTTCGTCTTTGCTTTTAAACTCAAATTGAATCAAAGCAGCATCCGAATAATAAAAGAAATAATCATCGCCTACAAATTCAAAATTTGAAATGGGTCTCGTCGTCAATTTTGTTTCGAACGCTATTTCACCATTTGTTATGTCTATTTGAAAAAGCTTTCCTTTACGGGTATATCCCCAAATATTATCACTTTCCTCAACCATATACTCGACATTGTCGTCTTTAAAATCCCTTTTCCAAATCTGAGTTCCCGTTTTTGACTCGAGAGCGTATATCGAAGAAACTTCCGGGCCTTGTGCGCCTACATAAACTTTATTGTCTTTGCAAAATATGCGCTCCTTGATATTCTGTTGATTTTCATCTAATTTAAACTGCCAAACAATATCAAGTTTATTTGCACTTAATGCATAAAGCTCGTTTTTTTCATTTGCTATGAACACATTTTCACCATCTGTCACCACTTTTCCGGACATAACTCCCTCAAAGCTTTTTTGAGAAAGAAGTTTACCTGTATTGGCTTCAAAACTATATAAATTAGTCCCACTTTGAGTAAAAACTTTGTTGTCGAAAACAAGAACCGGACTATCATTATTTGTTTCCTCCAACTTGTAACTCCATACTAAACTACCATCTTTTGTCTCAAGGGCATAAATACTATTATTGGGACTTTGCGTAGTTAGGTACAGTTTTCCTCCATTTATAGTTGGAATTTGGTTCTTTATTACAATTTGATCCGTAGTATTGCCTAATCTTGATTTCCAAAAAATGACACCGGTTTGGTTATTTATTGCAAAAATTTCTCCATTAACAAACGGAATGTACACTACTCCATCTTGCAGTGTGATAGCGTTTGCGCACATTTCAGTATTAGAATCTGTAGCTTTTACGGTCCAATTGATTTTCTCAGATTCCAAATTAAAAGAAAAAAGCGAACCATCGTAATCATAAATTAAAATGGACTCTTTATCTAATGGGACTTTTGTTAGCGGTTTTAAGACTTTATTAGAGACCTTATCCGCAGCATAAGAAGTTTTATCAGGTTGTGGCAAGGTTGGTAGTTGTCCAAACATATTTACAACAGTACTTACAAACAAAAGAGTTATTAGCTTTTTTTTCATTTTTAAAATTTGGGTTAATGATTTGATTTCTTTTTTAGCGGTAGGGCGCAAAAATAAAGATCATTTAAATATGAATTAAAACACTGAAATTAAACTTATTCAACGCAATGCCCAAACCAATATCTCTGCCAAATATAGTTAAAAATTATTATAGCATTTTGCAAGTTCCGACTTGTTTTAACTGAAAATTGGAGCTCAAAATAGAAGCGGATGCAAAATAAAAAACCTCCAAAATCAAATGACTTTGGAGGTAGTATTATTTGGGTAATACCAGGGACAACTATCTTAGTTTTCCAACAAATATCACACTACCGCCGATCGCTTCAGAAACTACTTCAAACTCAGCAGCTCCCTTTTGCTTCAAAAGGCTGAATTTTCCATCAGGAGCAGTGATATTACCATAATATTCTACATCATTAATTGTACCTACAGTATAAACGGTTCCGTATTTTTCAAAAGAAGTAAAAGGCTCAACTTTTAACGTTTTTAAATCTACAAGTGCAAATTTTGTTGGAGCGTTGTACCAGTCAGCAGGCTTTGCCGGTGGAGTAAACGTATTATCCAAATACTGAGCAAGGGCTTTATCTCCATGAACATAAGCTACTACATTTACTGAATGTGCCTTTAAAGCAACTTTTAGATCCACAAAAAAGTTAGGATCAAATGTCCCGTTAGGGTTTACTTTTAACAATCCACCAGCCGGAGGAGCATCTTTTACAGTACTGTAATCTAATGACAAAGATGTAGCACGTGAAGGTCTGTAGTACAAAGTACCGTCATTTCCTTTAGCAAACGTATCATACCCCATTGACATACGAGAATCTTTAACATAAGAAACTGCTTTTGAAGCTATATCAAAAACTGCAATTTGTGCATATTGTGGAAATTTATTAAAATCAGTAGGCGTTGCGGCCACCGGTAAAATGATTTTTTTTGCAGAAGTAACATAACTCATGTAAGTAGATGTTTTTATACCAGCATCGTTACTTAACGGTAATGGAGTCACTGCAATAGTTTCTGTTATCGTCATAGTCTCCGGATTGAACTTAATAATTTTCCCATCATTTAAGGCGAAAAAATAAGCCTCTGTTTCGGACACGAAAGCAGGAGGTCCAAAAGTACCGCTAACTCCGGTACCAGCAAGACTTAAAGCATCTGCCTTCGAAATTTTCATTTCTGTACTTACATTATATTTGGTCAAGGTCGAAGCTGTACCATTCCAAACATAAGGATGTTCGCCAAACGAATATACTGTTGCGCCCGGACCTATCTCTGTCATTGTTTTATAATCAAGAGTTGATGGGAATTTATCGTATGCTCCTAAATAAAAAACTCTTCCGCCAGGCGTATTTACACGAACTGATGCGATAACTGCAGGATTCTTACCTTGACCTTCATCTGTTTTGGTATCATCTGAGCTACATGATGTTAACGCGAATACAGAACACATTATGGCTAATACTGCATGTTTTATAAAAAATCGATTTGTTTTCATACCTGTTTGGTTATATAATTATGATTAAAATTGAGTTACTAGTTTGATATTAAATGATCTTCCTGGTTTTTGCACACCAAAAAAGTCATAATTTTTTTCGTTGCTTAAATTTTGTATTTCAGCAGTGATCGCATATTTGGCGCCTTTTATACTATTGTGGTAGGTCGTGCCAAAGTCAAGTGTCTGCTGACTCGGTATTACAAATGGATTTACAGAAGCACTTTCCCAGCTTCTATAAAATTCATATACATATCTTACATCGAGAAAAAGAGATACTTTATCTGCCTTGCCGATTAAGTTGTGAAAAGAATAATTAGCCCCACCGTTAGCAAAAAAATAAGGCTGATTAGGCACTCTGTCTCCTTTGTACACTGCAAATATTCCTTCGTTTGAATCATTATAAAAGTGCTGATATGTACTATTCGCATGAAAAGAGAGTTTGTCGTCTTTTGAAGTCCAGCTTCCCGAAACTTCAATTCCTTTAGAAGTGGCCGCAAATACATTCTGATAAATATTATTGCGATCTACACTCGGAACAAATAAGATCTGATTGTCTATCTTTCTTAAAAAGACATTGGTTTGAACTTGCCAGCTGCTGCTTTCATAATTTGCTTTTGACTTGAAAAAAAGCTCAAAATTGACGTTGTGACTGCGTTCGGGTTTTAAGTTTATATTCCCTTGTATGAATTGTCCGTCTCCGAACAACTCATCGGTTTGAGGCAAGCGGGTAGCATATTCGTACGTTAACTTGGTAGAAAACTGTTCGTTGAATTTAAAACGAAATCCATTTCCAAAACCAAAATAGTTCACACTATTCTTTTCTTTTATTACGGAATTATTAGATGGTATTTTCTCCTCAGAATTTATTTTTTGTAGATAATTTTTAGCAAAAAAAACATTCTCTAATTTTTCATTAATGGCGTTTATTTTAAAGTCTGCACCATTAATCCATGTAAACATTTGTCTTGCAGCACTGGCCGGATCATAACCGTTAATAAGCCGGTCGTCTCCGGTTTGTTTGGAATAGGTAGGTGCTGAAGTAAAACTCAAAGCATATTGATCGTTAATTTTCCATGAAGCTTTCAGACGTGAAAAAACATCATTATTCCAGGTATACGTATCACTCGGACCAGTAGATTCCGAAATTTCTCCGCTGATATTTCCTGCAGAACCCTCAATACGCTCACCGTACCAATTGTAGACAAAATCAGATACATCTGTAAACTGACGCTCCATATAGTTATATCCCGAAATAAAATCGAGTATAAAGTTTTTACTAAAATCATTGCGGTACGTAAGAACAGATCCGCCAGACTTTCGATAAGTCATAACCTCTCCGTAAGGAACTCCAACCATTAATTGATTGTGCTGGATTTCCTTTGTATAATCGGTATAAAATCCTTCGACACTCAATTCTTTAGCCCAAATTCTGTCTCTTATACCCGTTTTTAACTGCACTCCCAAACCTTTGTATGCATCATGAAATCGCGGTACGGTTACTTTTTTTATTTTCCCGGCATTATCCGGAACATCAACATCTACTTTATAATTGTTTTGAGAGCTGTCGTAAAATGCACTTCCTCTTATAAAAAAACCAGTCTTTTCATTATAATTATTAAGTATTATTGATGTACGGTAAGTTCCAAAAGATCCCGCCTGAGCTGAAAAAGATCCACTAAAGCCAGGTTTTATTTTTGGAGTGATTAAATTGACAGCACCACCAAGAGCATCTGCTCCAAATTCGATAGGGACAACTCCCTTATAAACTTCAATACGATCAATTAAATTAACAGGGACGGTTGAAATACCGAAAGTATATCCGTGATACTCTAACGGAATACCATCTAAGAAAAACCTGATTTGATTTCCTGTGAGTCCATTCATCGAAAAATTTGTTCTGGAACCTAAACCACCGCTTCGTCTAACGCTAATGCCTTGCGTTTGAGCAAGTACTTCGCCTAAATCGGCAGTTTTAAACTTGGCTTCCCGCATTTCTATTACAGAAACGGCTTGTGCCGACTGCTCTTTTTTCTTTTTTTCAGATACACCCTTTACCACTACATCATTTAACTTCTCTGCCTCTTTCGACGTTTTGCTAACCTTTTCTAAAGTTATGGCAACTGAAGAATTGAAAGAACTTTCTAAAACAATTTTATGTTTCCTGGAGATATATCCATCTGAGCTCGCTTCAATGGAATAACTGCCTTTTGCAAGATTCTCGATCTTATAAAGTCCATCAGCATCAGTTTTTACATTTATTTCTGTACCTAAAAGCTGAATATTGACTCCGCTTAATGGAGTGCCGTATTCGTCATTAACTTTGCCAGAGATTGTGTTTTGTGCGATTAAAAATGTCGTCGAGAATATAAAGAGCAATACTATTTTGAACCTCATGAAATAAACTTAGAATTATGAATTATTTTTATTTAGAATGAATAAAAAAAGTGCAAAAATATAAAATTTTATCAATTAACAATACTCCTAAGGGGAAATAAAAATTTTACCACCTATAGCATATCAATACAAAATGTTGTGAGGTTGATAGAAGTTATTCTTTTAATTAACGATTTCAGCTATTCACTTAAGAGATTATTATAGTACAGCTGATTTTATAAGTAGCGCCCTCTTTCGGTATAAATATTTGAAATGTTAAAAAAGGGCTAAAAGCCCAAAAGCGTAAAAATAATGCAACGCATTATAAATTTAGATAATCAATCATATTGCCCTGAAAAAGAAGCATAAGCAGTTATAAATAAAGCATAAGGCCTTGATTAAAAGTTGCTAACTTTCGGAAATATCAAAAAGTAATATATGTGCTTTTTGGGTTATGCTTTCGCTCTTACAGAGCTTAAAGAAGTATTTATCATTATTCATAACACTTCGTGCAATGTTACTGCTAAGGCTCTTTCAGAGCAACAGATTCCATATACTTGTCTCTTATAGGGTAAGCTGTAAATTATTATTATTTTGCAATTAAGAAATTTTATGAAAATGTAAAACTTTAAAAGATTGCAAAAAGCTGCCACTTTTATCCCTAAAGTCCTTTACGGTAAAGAGAATACTATTTATATCACTCCACAACTTTTGAACCTGATCCCCTTTTCTCATTTTTATTAAGTTTCAAAATAGCATTAAAAACAAAAAAACCTGTAAATCGAACGATTTACAGGTTTTTAAAATGTTTCGGTTTTTGAAAAGATTGGAAAAGCTTCCTTTTACTTCTTTAACCCTTTTGTGGGGAGAGCAGGATTCGAACCTGCGAAGTTCACACAGCAGATTTACAGTCTGCCCTCGTTGGCCGCTTGAGTATCTCCCCTAATTCACTAACACGAATTTGTAATTCGCGCTCGCTTCGTATGTCATAAAAAAACTCCTTAAAAAAGTAAGGAGTTATTTGTGGGCGATGAGGGGTTCGAACCCCCGACCCCCTCGGTGTAAACGAGGTGCTCTGAACCAGCTGAGCTAATCGCCCTATTTTACTAGGTTGCTATCGTTTGTGATTGCGAGTGCAAATATACAGCTAGATTTTGTATTTGCAAGTTTATTTTGAAAAAAAATCAAATAATTTTACGCTCTACTCCTTACCTGTCTGGCGGTCAGTTGTTTTTCATTGCAACTTTTATTTGATCTATTTGATGAAAGTGTCTAATAATATGATTGATGAAAAATTGAAAGGTGTCTCCCAATTTTAGCTTGATGAAATTTGAAATAGAAATCTTAATCTTCACTTTGTTTAAACTCACGTTTCGGGATTGATTCAGTAAATCCAGAAGTTTGATTTGTTGGTTTATAAATCTATCAATTACCGATTCGTCAAGTTTGGCATTCAGCGGGTTCTTGTCCTTAAAAGTTTTCATTCTATTTAGCTTTTCTTTTGGCAACATACTTTTCGCAAAATAATTACCTAGAATTCCACTTTTAAATTCTAGATCAGTTCCAGTAGTTGATTTTTTTATTTCATTTTCTATTTGCGGTAAATAATAATCACCATACAAATTCAAATGTTCCAAACATTCCAGAATGTTCCAGGAAGTTTCATTTTCCCTCCAGGTCAAAGCATTCAAATCACAATTCTTTAATTTTTCTGCCTGATTGATAATTTGTCTCGTATGCTCTAAAAGCGTTTGTATTAATTTATCTGATTGCATAATTATATTTTTCTTTATGCAAAATTGTAAAAAGCATTTTCAATAAATCTTGATTGAAGTCAAGACTTTTTTAAGCGGGATAAAGTTTCGGCACTCATTCTTAAATAATTGGCAATATGTCGGTTTGGGATTTCCTGAAAAAGCTGTGGGCTTCTCTTTAAAACCCTTTCATATCTTTCTTTTGGTGAATTTGTCAGGATATCAACCTCACGTTCCATCTGCTGAACTACCAAATTTTCCAGAATTTTTATCCATAGATTTCTATTGCTTTCTGTTTCTAAAAATTTGTTTATTTGTTGTTTGCTTACGACTTTTATAACTGTTTTTTTTATGGCTTGCATAAACAAATCTGAAGGTTTACCTGTTAAAAAAGAGTCCAGTGAAACGATTAGATTTTCTTTATAACCAAATCTAATCGTGCGTTCTTCATATTCGTCTAAAACAAAAATCCTCAGACTTCCGCTTACTATAAAATACATATTGGTGTCAATACTACCTTTCACTTTAAGAAATTCGTTTCTGTCAATGGTTATTGTCTTTTCCGAAAGTTCAATAATTTCTTTCATTCTCTATCTAGGCGTGAGTTTTACTATGTTTGTAGCTAAAATATTCAATTGTATTCCCCTTTCTCTTTGTTCAAGTGTAAACACTATTTATCGGGTATAGAATCTTGCAATACTACACAAAAAAAGAATATTAGAATTAGCTTTCTGGGTAAATCGATTTTTTTTATTTTTTGAAATGGTCATTAATCCTGGCATATTTTGAAGCAATTCCATTCACATATTCACCCTAAGAAAATTAAAAAGTATTATAAATATACCGAAATATCCATCCAGGCAATACAATTGTGAACATGCCCAGGAGGTACTGCACTAAAAATGAGTCGGCTACCATCAGGAAAGAACTTTGGGTGTTGTGCATTGAGTTTAACTGTCGAATCTGTCAGTTGGACAGCACCGTTTTCAGGTTTATTTAAATTGAACAAATAGAGTGCGTAACCGCCGTCCCGATTGCTCTCGAAAGCAATATAGTTTCCATCAGGCGAAATAGCAGGAGCACGCCCTTGAAAGTGCTTATCGAAGTGCTCTAAACTTGCCGAAGATTCCATGGGTACTGATAAAAATTCTTCCCCATTCTCAATATTAAGAAAAATATAGTTTTCCTCCTGATTATAACTACCATCGGCTGAAGACTGGCCGGCAAACGCTATTGATCTGGGATTATCAGGAAAAACTGCAGGCATACCGCCAAAAACCATATTACCGTTTGTATCCTTACCATTCATATTAGCAATAATCCTATTTCCGTCAACATCAAATAATGTACTATGCGGTTGTGGCTGGTGTAGCGACTTTTTATTATTCATCACAACAAAACCTTCAAATGATGGATTGATAGCCCATTGTGGATAATTACAATGTTCTGTGTTCTCAATCTGTTTTAGGTTATTACCGCTGACATCCACTGTCCAGACAGCAAGACGTCCCTCCTGTTCTAAATTTAAAACTATTGCATTACCAGTCCATGCAGGTCTGGTTTGTTGAGGAAAATCACAATCAGTGAGAAAAAGTCGCGGAGATGGCTTATTGAGATCATGAACAATAAAAAGTTTGGTGACCAACGTCCTTAATTCAGGACTATATGATATTCGTTCAAATACTACGGCTTTACCATCCGGACCAATTGCTGGGCGGTAATCATTAAAAAAACTATTTATATTGCCCTTTTCTAACGTAACCCAATTTAATTCCGGATAAATGCTCATCATTCGATTCGTGTTATTGATTAAATAATCATTTTTCTCTTAGATTCACTATTTAAAACCTGGCTATATTTTTAAAAAGAAATCCTAAAACACTCAAAACTAAAGTATTTTTACTTTGAAACTATACGTAAATATACGTGATTACAAACCCATAATTCTATTAAACCCTCAATTTGCACAAACGACATGTTCGCGTTACTAAATTTTATCTCTCCGATATGGTCACCATTTCATCTTAAATTTATCAACGTCTTTACTTTATAAAATCCATGACAGTCGTACCATCATAGCGATGCACTCCCTTCATAGATCCAAACCAAATACTACCATCGCGAGCTTCTAAAATGCCAAAAAGACCATTTCCTTCTAATGCAATTTCGGTTACACTTGGCTTTTTATCAGATAAAGATTTTCCGTCATACCGAAGAAGCGCCCAAATCTGACTGTTATTCCTCTGTGAACTTGTCCATATATTGCCTGTTTTATCCTCAATTATATAACCTGTGAAATTCTGTGCAAAATTGATAAATGTATTACCATCATAGCGCCAAAGACCATCTTCCCCGCTAAACCAGATATTACCTTTTTTATCTTCGATTAAAGAACGAACATTTTTAAAAGGTTTTTTATTGCGACTGAAAACAGAAAACGTCTTTCCATTATAAGTAAAAGTGTTACCTCTTGTCGCAAACCAGAACATACCTTTTTTGTCTTCAATAATAGAATTAACTTCGTAAGGACGCCTATTCGGAAAAGTTTTCCCTGTTTGATCCTCATTCATTTCGTCGCCATCTATGATATAATTTCGAAAAGATTTCCCATCATAACGGCTAGCTCCTCCCGACACACCGAACCAGATATTGCCTTTTTTATCTTCATAAATACTTGTAACTTCATTATTGAGAAGTCCTTCTTTAGTTGTGAAATTCTGAAAGGATTTACCATCATAACAATAAACACCAGAACCAATAGAGCCAAACCACAAGTTGCCTTTTCGGTCTTCTAAGAGAGAAAAAAATCGGGTCGAAATTACCTTAGTTGTAATGTTGGTAAAAGACTTTCCATCGTACCGATAAACACCAGAAAATGAAGCAATCCAAATAATATTCTTTCTGTCCTGTATGATATTCCGGGTTATCCATTCAGGACCATGAGATGTAACTACATCTTTGGCTTCGGAGTGGATAATGATTTTTCTTGCTTCCGATTGGCTTTGTCGGCAAGAGGTGTAAAAAAAAAGTATTGATAACAAGGCACAAAACTTTAAGTATTTCTTCATAGTGTTCTGATATTAGTCTCGATTTTATTTCGAACTAAAATAGAAATAATTCTTAATAATTTGTAGTAATATTATTTCTTATATTTAGCATGGTCTTTTTTCTGTAATCAAAACAAAAAACCGGAGCAGTTGAACAAAAAATTCCCAAAACGAAAAAAAGAGACTCGAAAGTCTCTTTGTGGAAATAATATAACTTTACAAATCCTATTTTTCTTTTAATAATTTTTCCAAAGCATTTATATGTTGATCTTTAGCTTTTAAAATCTCCAAATTCAATCGCTTAATTTCTTTTGTCAACTATTATATCCGTATTTCAAATAGATTATCCTTTTAAAAGGGCAGAGTTTCGTTTTTATGTCATTTCGACGCAAGGAGAAATCACAACAGAAACTCCACTCCTAAAATCATCAATCTTTGTCGAATTACTAGTGCGATTTCTCATAAAACACATAAATGTGAGAAAAATCCAGAATATAAAAAAACTCCTTAATTTCTTAAAGAGTTTTCTAGTGGGCGGTCAGAGTCTAACAAAGATTATCCCTAACCTAACAATTCAACTCAATTTAATTCCTATGTTTATTTAAGCTAACTGCAACGCGAATTCTATCATTTCTTTAAAAGAATCTTGTCTATCATCCGCTGATAGAGCCTGTTTTTTAAGAATGTGATCGGATACAGTTAAAATAGCCAGAGCCTTTTTCTTGTATTTAGCAGCAATAGAATACAACGCAGCTGTTTCCATATCAACAGCCAAAACGCCATAAGTTTTCCAATTTAAAAAAGGATCACCTAAATGACTTTCAGTGTAGAAAGAATCGGAGGTCAATATTGACCCTGTATGGGTATTTATGTTATTTTGCTCTGCAATTTCATAGGCCTTCTTTAATAATTCAAAATTGGCAGTAGGAGCAAAATCATTTCCATTAAATCTCAATTTATTCATCCCGGAATCTGTGCAAGCACTCATGGCTAAAACAATATCCATCATGTTTACATCTTCCTGGATAGAACCACAAGACCCAACTCTAACCAACGTTTCTACACCATACTCTTCAATTAATTCCGTAATATAAATAGAAATTGAAGGCATTCCCATACCTGTACCCTGCACGCTAATTCTCTTACCGTTATAAAAACCGGTATATCCCAACATACCTCTCACCTCATTATAGCATTTGGCATCTGTTAAAAATGTTTCCGCTATCAACTTTGCTCTTCTTGGATCTCCAGGAAGTAAAACAAAATCTGCTATATCACCTTTCTTTGCATTGTTATGTGCACTCATATTATTATTTTTTTTTGATTTATAAACTATATTTCTCTACTTCAATTTACTTGATTTGAATACTATTTCAAAACATGATGCTCTAACCTCTTCGAATGAAAAATCAAAATGTTTTAAACAAGCTAAGTTAATCATTAATTTATTCTTGCTTTCGCTAAATAAAACACAAACAACACCCCATAGACCTTCCATAAAATAAAAAACCTCCAAAATCAAATGACTTTAGAGGTGGTATTATTCGTGAGCGATGTCGGATTCAAACCCCCAACCGCTTCCGATGAAAAATCAAAATGCTTTGAACAAACTAAACTAATCTTTAGTTTATTCTTGCTTTCGCTAATTAAAATACTGACAATACCCCCATAGACCTTCCATAAAATAAAAAACCTCCAAAATCAAATGACTTTGGAGGTTTCTCAAAATTAGTGGGCGATGAGGGGTTCGAACCCCCGACCCCCTCGGTGTAAACGAGGTGCTCTGAACCAGCTGAGCTAATCGCCCTATTTTACTAGGTTGCTATCGTTTGTGATTGCGAGTGCAAATATACAGTTAGATTTTGCATTTACAAGCTTATTTTGAAAAAAAATGAAGCAATTTTATAAAATATTCTTTAGCAATCTATCTATCAGTCTCTTAAAAAGGAAATATTTTTAAGTTATTTTATCCATTTAGTTAAAAAACGAAAACTCACAGGCTAATTTCGAATATTCTTTTGTATTCACTTGCTATAATCATACATTTGCATACCTTAATAGTATACTCAAATGCCTAGATATCAAGAAAACGATTTACCTAAAGCTAAATTAGACTCTAATTCACTTCAAAAAGCACTTCGAATTTTTAAATATGGTAAAAATCACAAATGGAAATTTTTCCTGGGATTGGTTTTTCTCTTATTAACCAGTGCTACCGCCCTGGCCTTTCCTAAATTAATGGGAATGCTTGTCGATTGTGTTACAAATAAAAACCTTAACAGGGCCAACGAAATTGCTGTCGGTCTTATGGTTATTCTTACACTACAGGCTATCTTTTCTTTTTTCAGAATTTCCCTTTTTGTAAATTTTACCGAAAATTCACTTTCTAACATCCGTTTTGCTTTATATGAGAATTTGGTAAAACTACCGATGTCATTTTATTCCCAAAAACGTGTTGGAGAATTAAACAGCCGAATCAGTGCCGATATTTCACAACTACAAGATACCTTCACCACCACTATTGCTGAGTTTTTACGCCAGCTGATTTTAATTATTGGTGGATTTGTGATTCTAGGAAACATCAGTCCAAAGTTAACCCTGATGATGCTGGCCATTGTACCTATTGTTGCCGTAGCAGCAGTTGTCTTTGGAAGATTCATTCGTAAATACGGAAAGAAAACACAGGATAAAGTAGCCGAAAGCCAGGTAATTGTTGAAGAAACACTACAAGGAATTAGCAATGTAAAAGCTTTTGCCAACGAATGGTACGAACTTCAACGCTATAAAAACAAAATTAAAGAAATTGTACAAATCGCTATTAAAGGCGGGCAATACAGAGGTTACTTTGCTTCGTTTATCATCCTTTGCCTTTTTGGATGTGTGGTTGCTGTAGTCTGGTACGGAATCACTTTAACCATTAAAGGTGAAGTTGAAGGTGTTGGAGATTTAATTTCTTTTGTACTTTATACCACATTTATTGGAGCCTCTTTCGGAGGTATTGCAGAGATGTATGCTCAGATTCAAAAAGCGGTTGGTGCAACCGAACGTGTTTTTGAATTACTGGAAGAAACTCCTGAAGAAATTAATGCAAAGGCAAGAACTACTCCGATCGAAAAAATCAAAGGAAATGTAGCCTTTAAAAATGTAGCCTTTAGTTATCCTTCAAGAAAAGAAGTTGAGGTTTTAAAAGAGGTAAACTTTACAGCTGAATTCGGTCAGAAAATAGCAATTGTAGGACCAAGTGGTGCCGGAAAATCCACTATCTCTTCCCTGCTTTTACGTTTTTACAACATAACTTCAGGTGAAATAATTGTAGACGGAAAAAGCATTTATGATTATGACTTAGAAGATCTACGCGGCAACATGAGTATTGTTCCTCAGGACGTTATCTTGTTTGGCGGAACAATTAGAGAAAATATCGCATACGGAAAACCAAATGCCACCAATGAAGAAATAATAGCAGCTGCAAAACAAGCCAATGCTTTTAACTTCGTTGAAGGTTTCCCGGAAAAATTCGAAACCTTAGTAGGAGAACGTGGTGTTAAACTATCAGGCGGGCAACGTCAGCGTATCGCTATCGCCAGAGCATTACTTAAAAATCCGAGTATCTTAATTTTAGATGAAGCTACATCTTCTTTAGATAGTGAAAGTGAAAAACTGGTTCAGGAAGCTTTAGAAGTTTTAATGGAAGGAAGAACCAGTATTATTATTGCCCACCGTCTTTCGACCATTAGAAATGCAGATAAAATCCTGGTTCTGGATCATGGAAAAATCACTGAAGAAGGTACACATCAGGAATTAATCAATTTGGAGAATGGAACTTATAAAAACTTAAGCAACCTTCAATTTAGCAACTCTTAATCGGAATGTAAATAGTAGTAACTAATTTTAATTTTAAAGTAATGCCATATTTAAGAATCGTTTTAATTTTATTATTTATTGTTTTAAATACTATCACTGTGTTCGCTCAGGAAAAACCTTTTAACGTAGTTAATATTTCCAAAGACGGATCACAATACATCAAATTCGGAATGAATCTTCAGGTTTGGGGAAGATATGCAGAATTGAACGAGGGCAGCAAAATTGGTACAAATGAAGTTAGTGATACTTACGATATTGTAATCAGACGTTTACGTTTGCAGGCTATGGGAATGCTGACAGAGAATATTTTCTTTCACCTGCAACTAGGTCAGAACAATATTAATTTCACTCAAAATAACGGACCTTCAAATGCACCGCTTTCCGTTATGGATGCTTTAGGAGAATATCACTTCAACGAAAAACTGCATATCGGCGGTGGACTGACGGCCTGGGGAGCAGGAACCTCCCGTTATTCAGCAAACAGTTCTTCATCACACCTTACTCTGGACACACCGATGTATCAGCAGTTTACAAACATTTCATCCACATTTGGAAATAGAAATTTAAGCATTTATGCCAAAGGATATTTAGGCAAGTTTAATTACCGTGCCGCTATTACTAATCCGTACCGAAATACAACAGATAATTTGGGGATAAATTCTTCTGTAAGCACACAAACACCACGAGCGCAATACTCGGGAATTCTGACTTATTCGTTCTTCGACAAAGAATCACTTGAAGATGCTTATCACAAAGGAACCTATTTAGGAACAAAGAAGATCCTGAATATTGCTTTAGGTTATATGACTCAGGCCAAAGCCATGTGGCACTTAACACCCGATACAACGATTGCCTACGACGACATGAAAATCTTAGGCCTGGACGTTTTCTACGACAGCCCTATTGATAACAAAGGCGCCGCCATAACAGCTTATGCAGCCTTCAACAATAACAATTACGGCAAAAACTACATTCAGTCCGTTAACACACCAAATCCTGCCATTGGAGACAATACTTTAATAAATGGTTCAGGCGCCGGATTTATTGGTGTAGGAACTGGAAATATTTATTACGCCCAGTTGGGATATCTTTTTGGGAAATCAGATAATGAAGCCAGAAAAGGCCGTTTTCAGCCTTACGCCGCTACACAAATTGCTGATTTAGAAGCTTTAGACACTCCAATGACCATGTATGAATTAGGCGTGAATTACTACACAACAGGTACTTTGGGGCCAAAGTTCAGTTTAAACTATCAAAACAGAGCCATTTACGACAAAACCCTTCTTGGTGCCTACAAACAAAGTGATCGATTAGGAATGGTTGTTTTACAATGTCAGGTTTCGTTTTAAAAAAAAAATCCAATTAAAAAATCCCAAATTCCAATTGTTACGATTGGGATTTGGGATTTTTTAATTTATTGGAACTTAACTTTAATTTATTTTCCTTTTCTTCTCTTACGCTCTGCTTTAATCATAGACAATTCGCGGCTTGTTTGCCCGGCAACCGAAGTGTTTTCTTCTGCACGACGAATTAGGTAAGGCATCACATCTTTTACAGGTCCAAATGGTAAATACTTCGCAACATTATAACCGTTCTCGGCTAAATTATAACTAATATTGTCACTCATTCCGTACAATTGCCCAAACCAGATTTTAGTATCGTTTTTAGCAATTCCTTTCTCCTGCATCATTTCCATCAATTTATAAGAACTCAATTCATTGTGAGTTCCTGCAAAAATCGACATAATATCAAGGTGCTCTGCCATATAATGAACAGCAGCATCATAATTAATATCTGTAGCTTCTTTAGAGACACAAATTGGCGAAACATAATTCTTCTCTTCCGCACGTTTGTTTTCTTTCTCCATATAAGCACCACGAACCAATTTCATTCCAATAAAGAAACCTTCATTTTTAGCTACTTCATGCAATTTTTTCAAATAATCCAAACGATCCCAACGATACATTTGTAAGGTATTAAAAACAATCGCTTTCTCCTTATTGTACTTGCGCATCATATCGACAACCAAATCATCGGCTGCATCCTGCATCCAGCTTTCTTCACCGTCAATTAGTAAAGCAACATCTTTTCTGTGGGCTTCACTACAAACATGGTCAAAACGAGCTACTACTCTATCCCACTCTGCCTGTTCAGCCGGAGTCAATGTTTGTTTTTCTCCTAATTTTTCATACAATTCAAAACGCCCAAAACCTGTAGGCTTAAATACAGCAAACGGAATCGCCAAACGTTCTTTAGCAAATTCAATGGTTTTTAAAGTCATCTCTAAAGCAGCATCAAACTGCTCTTCCTCTTCTTTTCCTTCAACTGAATAATCCAACACTGATGAAACACCTTTAGTAAACATCTTGTCTACCACTGTAATACAATCGTCTTCGTTTACACCACCACAAAAATGGTCAAAAACAGTTGCACGAATCAATCCTTCTACCGGAAGATTTGCTTTAATAGCAAAATTGGTAACAGCGGTTCCTATCCTCACTAAGGGCTGGCTGTCGATCATTTTAAAAAGAAAATAAGCTCTATCAAGTTCCGTGTCACTTTTTAGTGAAAATGCAACCTGAGTGTTATCAAATATTTTTTCCATTAAGGTCAGTTTTTTATGCAAATATAGATAGAGTTTTGAATATTCTTCACTAATCAGTACCCAATTTTTCAATATCAACAACAACATTGTTACAATTCTATAAATTGTAATATAAGAATTTGCTTCATCCTGCTTTTTTTGAAAGAAAATTCAAAACAAACACCATATACCTTATATAGAATGATTCGTTTTAAAACAAATTAGAACAGAAGTTTGAATATTATTTAGTGAAAAATGCCTTATTTTGCGCTTTCAATTAACTACTGATATATGCAATCCATTCAAGCCAATAATTATCTCGTGCATTTTAACCAAACTGCATACGAAGCTTTAAATAATCACTTAAAAGAAAATAAATATTCTAACTTGTTTATTATAGTCGATAATCAAACCAATGAGTATTGTTTACCAAAGTTCCTTCCTTTACTTGAAACTGATCTGACAATAGAAATTATTGAATTTGAAGCCGGAGAAATTAATAAAAATATCGAAACCTGTATAGAAGTTTGGAAAGTACTTACAGAGCTTGGTGCCGACAGGAAATCACTCGTTATTAATCTTGGTGGCGGTGTTGTAACCGACTTAGGAGGTTTTGTAGCTTCGACTTTTAAACGCGGAGTTGATTTTATTAATATCCCAACAACCTTGCTATCTATGGTTGACGCTTCTGTTGGAGGGAAAACCGGAGTAGATTTAGGAAATTTAAAAAACCAAATTGGCGTAATTAACGTACCTCAAATGGTATTAATTGACACGCAATATCTTGAAACATTACCACAAAGCGAAATGCGTTCCGGTCTGGCCGAAATGTTGAAACATGGTTTGATTTACGATTCTGCCTACTGGAAACAGTTTTTAGATTTAAATGCAATTGATTATGCCGATTTTGACGAGTTGATTTACCGCTCTGTTGAAATTAAAAATGACATTGTAATTCAGGATCCAACTGAAAAAAACATTCGTAAAGCATTGAACTTTGGACACACCTTAGGACATGCTATAGAAAGTTATTTTTTAGAAAGCGAAAGCAAAACGACACTATTACACGGTGAAGCTATTGCCATTGGAATGATTCTGGAAAGCTATATTTCATTACAAAAAGGCTTAATTACAGCAGTAGAATACGCCGAAATTAAAACCGCTCTTAAAAGCATTTACGACGACGTAAAGATTGAAGAAAATGATATTGATCCGATCCTTGAATTGCTTATTCACGACAAAAAAAATGAATACGGTTTAATTCAATTTGCATTAATCGAAGGAATCGGAAAAATAAAAATTAACCAATCGGTTGAAAATAAATTGATTCTAGACGCGTTTCAGGATTATAAATCTTAAACTTTTTTTAATAAAAAAGCTTTGCTTTAGGTATATATTATTTTTTACATTTGCCACGATGAAAACAAACAGTAAACAAAGACATTTTAACTCTTATAGAAACCGCCTCAATAGTTCCTTACTAAGGATGTTGAATCGTTTTTATAATAGTAAAAGTCCGTTTTGTTTTGATGTTTTTTTGTGCTCAAAAGCAGAACACGAAAAACTGCAAATTGTATTTGCTAATATTAGGGTTTGAATCTTAGATTGAACATTTGTCATCTAAAATTAAAAATCACACTCTTAATATTAAAAAATAAATGAATACAAAATATTCTGATCTAATCAATCAAACTTATTACTTTCCACAAGCGGAATTCAAATTAAACAAAGATAACCTTCAATTTCACAACATCGATTTGATGAAATTGGTAGAACAATATGGTACGCCATTAAAGTTTACATATTTACCGCAGATTTCAGAGAACATCAATAAGGCAAAAGCCTGGTTCAGAAAATCAATGGAAAAGAATAAGTATGATGCAAAGTACTACTATTGTTATTGCACAAAAAGCTCTCATTTTGAATACATTATGAATGAAGCTTTTAAAAACAATATTCATATCGAAACATCATCAGCTTTTGATGTTAATATTGTAGAAAATTTACTTGAAAATGGTAAAATCAACAAAAGTACTTATGTAATCTGCAACGGTTTCAAAAGAGACGAATACATTACAAATATTGCAAGATTAATCAACAGCGGACATAAAAACACAATCCCGATTATTGACAACTATGAAGAACTAGACTTACTTCAGTCGGAAATCAAAGGAAAATTCAAAATTGGAATTCGTATTGCAGCAGAAGAGGAACCTAAATTCGAGTTCTATACTTCAAGATTGGGAATTGGATATAAAAACATTGTTTCTTTCTATAAAAAACAAATTCAGGAAAATGATAAACTGGAGCTTAAAATGCTTCACTTTTTTATCAATACCGGAATAAACGATACTTCATATTACTGGAATGAGTTGGTAAAATGTATCAAAGTATACATTGCACTTAAAAAGGAATGCCCTACCCTTGACGGATTAAACATTGGAGGTGGCTTCCCGATTAAAAACTCTCTTGCCTTTGAATATGACTATCAGTACATGATTGATGAAATTATCAATCAGATTAAAATTGCATGTGATGAAGCCGAAGTAGATGTACCTAATATCTTTACAGAATTTGGATCTTTTACAGTAGGCGAAAGCGGTGGCGCTATCTATCAGATTTTGTATCAAAAACAACAAAATGACAGAGAAAAATGGAATATGATTGATTCGTCATTCATTACCACTTTGCCGGATACTTGGGCAATAAACAAACGTTTTATCATGCTGGCAGTAAATCGCTGGAACGATACTTACGAGCGGGTTTTATTAGGCGGCTTGACTTGTGATAGTGACGATTATTACAACTCAGAGCAAAATATGAACGCTATTTACTTACCTAAATACAACAAAGAAAAGCCATTATATATCGGTTTCTTTAATACTGGTGCGTATCAGGAAACTATCGGAGGATATGGCGGTTTACACCACTGCTTGATTCCACAACCTAAACATATCTTAATAGATCGTGACGAAAACGGCATTTTAGCCACAGAAGTTTTCTCAGAACAGCAAACTTCTGACGATGTGTTAAAGATTTTAGGATATACTAAAAAAGTATAAAAAAAAACCTGCCAAATAAAAGTTAATAAATATAAAATTATTAATTTGCAGTATCACTAAAAGGTTAAACTTTTAATTCAAAAAAAAATAAAAAAACAAGAACAAATGAAAGGACCAATCAGTCAGTTTATTGAAAAACATTATTTACACTTCAACTCTGCCTCTTTAGTAGATGCTGCAAAAGCATACGAACAACAATTGGCAAACGGAGCTAAAATGATGGTAAGTATGGCTGGCGCTATGAGTACAGCAGAAATTGGTAAAATTTTTGCCGAAATTATTAGACAAGATAAAGTACAAATTATTTCTTGTACTGGAGCCAATCTAGAAGAAGACATCATGAATTTAGTTGCACACTCTCACTACGAAAGAGTGCCAAACTATCGTGATTTAACACCTGAAGACGAATGGGCTTTATTAGAAAGAGGATTAAACCGTGTTACTGACACTTGTATCCCTGAACATGAAGCATTCCGTCGTTTACAAAAACACATTTACAAAATCTGGAAAGATGCTGATGATAAAGGAGAACGCTATTTTCCTCATGAATTCATGTACAAAATGTTGTTATCAGGCGTTTTAGAAGAATATTATGAAATTGATTTAAAAGACAGCTGGATGTATGCCGCTGCCGAGAAAAATTTACCTATCATTGTTCCGGGTTGGGAAGACAGTACAATGGGAAATATCTTTGCTTCATACGTAATCAAAGGCGAATTAAAAGCCTCTACTATGAAATCAGGAATTGAGTACATGACTTTCCTTGCAGACTGGTATCCAAAAAATAGCACTAACGGAATTGGATTCTTCCAAATTGGTGGTGGTATTGCAGGAGATTTTCCTATTTGCGTGGTACCAATGTTGTACCAGGATATGGAAATGCACGATGTTCCTTTCTGGAGCTATTTCTGCCAAATTTCAGATTCGACAACTAGTTACGGTTCATATTCCGGAGCAGTTCCAAACGAAAAAATCACTTGGGGTAAATTAGACATTAAAACCCCTAAATTTATTATTGAGTCGGATGCTACAATTGTTGCTCCATTAATTTTTGCTTATTTATTAGATTTATAGGATATTTATGAAAAGAGTTATAGTAGACTACGCTAAACTTACCAACGAAATTTTAAACCTTTTGGTAGAGAAATTTCCTGATGGTTATGATGATTCGGATGTAATCCGTTTTAGAAATGCTAAAAACGAATTAGTCGAAGCCGTTGAAGTCCGTACTGAAGACACTATTTATTTGGTAAAAATTAGTACTAAACTTGCAGACCGAATCGAAAATTATGATGAAGATGATGATATCGACGTAGACGTAGATACAATCGAACCTGTTAAGGGGCTTGATCTTGATGACGATATTGACGATGACGATGATGACGACAATCAGGACAAACCAGATGTTGACGGTGGAGATGACGAAGACGATGACGAAGACAAAGAAGATATTGCTGACGATGAAGACGACGAAGACGAAGATTAAGCAATCTTTTTCAAAATAAAAAAAAGGAACTCTATTCGGGTTCCTTTTTTTATTATTCATGATCACTGTATAAAAAATAAGAAAAATACTATATATTTGTTTTTTATTCTTTCTCTATAATAGCCAACACCATGACCTCAGAAATTCTACACGCCAAACTAAAGGAAAATTTTGGATTTGAAAAATTCAGACCCAATCAGGAAACCATAATTAATACCATACTTTCCGGTCAGGACACTCTAGCTATTATGCCTACAGGTGGAGGAAAGTCAATCTGCTTTCAACTACCGGCTTTAGTCCTACCCGGAATCACAATTGTAATTTCTCCTTTGATTGCTTTAATGAAAGACCAGGTAGACAGCTTAAAAACAAATGGCATTAATGCTTGTTACATCAACAGCAGTCAAACCAGTCAGGAACAGCAATTTTATATTGACAATTTAAAATCAAATACTTTCAAATTAGTCTACATTGCTCCGGAAAGCTTATCTTATCTGGATGTTGTTTTCAACGAACTGACCATCAGCTTAATTGCAATTGACGAAGCGCATTGTATTTCTTCCTGGGGCCATGACTTTCGTCCGGCTTATACCAATTTAGGATATTTAAAGAGTCGCTTCCCTTCTACTCCAGTCCTGGCTTTAACTGCCACTGCCGACAAAGCGACCCGAACTGATATCACTAAGCAACTAAAACTAAGAAACCCAAAAACATTCGTAGCCTCGTTTGACCGAAAAAATCTAAGTCTGGAAGTACGCCCGGCACTTGACAGGGTAAAACAAATTATTGATTTCATCGAGAAGAAACCCAATGAATCTGGAATTGTTTACTGCTTAAGCCGAAAAACCACAGAGGAACTGGCTGACAAATTAAAGAAAAACGGAATTACTGCCAAAGCATACCATGCCGGACTCGATAATAAAGTCAGAGCAAAAACTCAGGATGAATTTATCAATGACGATTGTCAGGTAGTTTGCGCTACCATTGCCTTTGGTATGGGAATTGATAAATCCAATGTTCGATGGGTTATTCACTATAATTTACCAAAAAACATCGAGGGGTATTATCAGGAAATTGGTCGTGCCGGTCGGGACGGATTATCAGCTGAAACCGTTTTGTTCGAAAGCTATGCCGATGTAATTCAACTTCAAAAATTTGCCTCCGAAGGATTGAACTCCGATGTACAGCTGGCCAAATTAGAAAGAATGAAACAGTACGCCGATGCCTTAAGCTGTCGCCGAAAAATTCTACTTTCGTATTTTGGCGAACTGGTAAAAGAAAATTGTGGCAATTGCGATATCTGTAAAAATCCTCCCACTTTTTTTGACGGTACCATTCTAGCACAAAAAGCATTGTCGGCAATTGCCCGTTTACAGCAATCTGAGCCTTTGGCCGTAATTGTCGATTTTTTAAGAGGCTCGAGAAACGCGTATATCTACGAAAAAAATTATCAAAGCTTAAAAACGTACGGAATCGGAGCTGACATTTCGTGGTACGACTGGAATCAATACTTAATTCAGTTGATTAATCTGGGATATCTTGAAATTGCCTTTCATCAGCACAATAAAATTTTACTAACCTCTTTCGCAAAAAAAGTATTGTTTGAAGGAGAAAAAGTAAAACTGAATACGGTGATTAAAAAAGCAATTGATAAAAACGAAATCGCAGCAACCAAAACAAAAACAGCCAAAAATTCTCTTTTTGAAATTCTTCGAAAATTGCGCTACGAAATTGCCCAGGAAGAAGAAGTACCGGCTTACGTTATTTTCAGTGATGCCGCTTTGAGACAAATGGAAACATTACGACCAATGAGCGATGAAGAATTTCTCGCCGTCGATGGTGTCGGAAATGCTAAACTTGAAAAATACGGTTCAGAATTTATAAACGCAATTATAGAATTTCAGAAAGCAAAAAAAACAAATACAAAAGTTAAAAAAGAAAGTAATACTTATAAGACTACTTTAGAACTTTTTAGAAATGGCGAAACTGTAACAGAAATTGCAGGAAAAAGAAATTTAGGATATACCACAATTATATCCCACTTAGCCAAACTATATCTAGATGGTGAGGAGATCGATTTGAGTTCATTTGTAACAAACGACGAAGTCAAACAATTACACAAAGCTCAAATTGAATTGGAATATCCTTCTGCATTAAAACCCTATTTTGATCATTTTGAAGAAAAAATGTCTTATGATAAAATTCGTTTAGGTCTTGCTATTGTGGAAAAAAATAAATAATATTCTCGTTTTATTTCATTTCGACCGAAGGGGGAAATAATACAAACAAAACAAAAGTTCGTGAATTCGTGGTTACAAAAATTTATCTCCCGAGCCCCCTCCATCGCGAAGAGAAAAAAATAGCTTAACTGAAAAAAAAAAAATCCTGTGAAATTCAATTCCACAGGATTTTTGTTATACTAGAAAAACACTACAAATATCTTTCTTCAAAAATTTTCTGATGGTGTTTTTGATGACCAATAATGACAAACCCCAAAGCACGAACAGAAATTTGAATATTTGAAGCTGTCCCGATTCTTTTAAGTTGATCTTCGGATAGACTCTTAAAAAACAACAAATTGGAATGTCTCAATGCAGACAATTCCGTCAACAAACTCTGAATACTTCTACTATTTGAATCTGTACTGTTGGCATAATCATCTTCCTCAAAACTCGGTAAAGGCGTCAGATCATTTCTTGAAAATCGCAAAGCGCGATAAGCAAAAATTCGTTCACAATCCATAATATGCTGAATAATGTCTTTTATCGTCCATTTTCCTTCCGCATAGCGATAATCAAATTTATCCATTGGAATATTTTGCACAAATTTTATAAAGTCGTGCAATGAAATTTCCAGTTCTTCAAACAAATTTCCATTTCCGGATGCTTTAATGTAATTGGCATATAAGCCTGAATATTCATTTTCTGTTAATAGGGCTGCGTTCATTTTTTATAATTTTTAAGCGGAGTTTCTACTGGCATTTGTATTTCCAAAAAGCGATCTTGTTACGATTTTCTCATACACTTTAATCAGCTCTTCGTTTACAACACTTTCTTTATTTAGCTCATTAATTCTTAGTAAAGCATATTGTTGTATCGTCAACAGTGGCAATACAATACGTTCTCTTATCTGAATTGATGCTATACCATCAGGATAATTTTCCATCAGTGTTTTATGGCCTGCAATTTTTAACAAAAGGCGTTTGGTTTCTGAAAATTCGTCATAGATAATCTGCCAGAATTCTCCAAATTCAGGGTCATTTTTCATATAAGCCGTCAAAGGTAAAAATGATTTTGCCAATGACATCATACTATTTTCCAATAGCGTTTTAAAGAACAAAGAATTGTGATACAAGTCATGCACTTTATCCCATTGTCCGCTTTCTTCAAAATATTTTAAAGCTGATCCTACTCCAAAGAATCCCGGTACATTTTGCTTCAACTGACTCCAGGAACCTACAAAAGGAATCGCTCTTAAATCGGCAAAATCTAATGATTCCGATTTACTTCTCTTAGATGGACGGCTTCCAATATTAGTTTTCGAGTAATATTTTAACGTACTCATTTTCTCCAAATACGGAATAAACTTAGGATGATTCTTGAAACTCAGGTATTTTTCATATCCTAAATCAGCCAATTGTGTTAGAATTTTGGTCTCCTCTGCGCTCAGCTCGTTTTTCTCTTTACTAAAAACCTGATTAGTAACTCCCGCACTTAACAAATTCTCAATATTATAACGACAGGAATCTAAAGTTCCAAAATTAGAACTGATCGTTTGTCCCTGAACTGTAATCTGGATTTCATTATTCTCTATTTTCGGACCTAAAGACGCATAAAACTTATGCGTTTTTCCACCACCACGAGCAGGAGGGCCGCCGCGACCATCGAAGAAAATTACCTGTATACCGTATTGCCTTGAAATTTCGGTTAGTGAAATTTTTGCCTGATAAATACTCCAGTTCGCCATTAAATAACCGCCATCCTTGGTTCCGTCAGAGAAACCTAACATAATGGTTTGCTTATTCCCTCTGGCCTTAAGGTGTTTAGAGTACTCCGGATTATTATACAGCTGCTCCATAATTTGATGTGCATTCTGCAAATCATCAACCGATTCAAAAAGCGGAATAATATCAACAGTCGGGTTTTCCCAATTGTTCAAACGGATCATTGCGAAAGTTTCCATAACATTCAGTGCACTTTCGTTATTACTAATAATATAACGATTCGCACCAAACTCACCATTTCCTTGCTGAATTGTCTTAATAGTCTGAACAGATTCCAGAGTAGATCTTGTAATCTCGTCTTCAAAATCAGCAGGATTCAAATCTCCTTTTACTTTAGACAAAACTCCTAATTTCTCTTCTTCAGATAAATCAAAGTAATTCTGCGGAAATATCTGTGAACCTGAATCTAAATAATGATTTACAACATCCTTAAATACTGCATTGTGAATTTTACTATTCTGACGAATATCCAAAGTTGCAAAGTGAAAACCAAACAAATTAATTTTTACTAAAAAAGCTTCCAGTTCATCTAAATAAAGAGACTGGTGTTTCTCAATAATAATAGTTCTGATTTTATTTAACTGCGTCAATAATTCTTCTAAAGTAATATAAATTTCCCCTTTAGAATAAAACACAGAACGATAAAGTTTATGTTCAAGTTCAGACACTAAAGTATCTACACCTGAAAATGTTAACTTACGTTTCAAATTCCTCATCTCAACATAGTAACACTTCAAAATTGATGTGCGTAAACGCTCTGCTACTTTTAAAGTAATCTCGGTAGTAACAAAGGGATTTCCGTCACGATCCCCTCCTGGCCAGAAACCTAATTTAATCAATTGATTCTGAATCGCATTTCCCTGAAGAATATTTTTTTGCAAATAATGTACAATTTCGCCGGAAGTTGCGTAGAAAACATTTTCCAAATACCAGATCAAACTCACAGCTTCATCATAAGGATTTGGCTTTTCGTTCTGAATAAAAGGAGTTTTTCCTAACTGCGCCAGCAATTGCTTGATTTTCAACAAATCATTTAAACGAATAGCCTCTGTTAAATCATTAATAATCCCTAAAACCGGTCCCGGATAAAACTGTGTTGGATGCGCTGTTAAAACCGTTCTGACATTAAAGCTTTCCAAAAACTCAATCAACTCATCATTCTTTTCCTTTGCATCTGATTTTTCTTTAATATCCCGTAATGAACCACGTCCTTCCATATTATTAACCTCCGGAAAAGCAGCATCCTCGATAGCATCAAACAATACAATCTGACGTTCAATATATTGAATAAATCGAAACATAAGATCGATTTTATCTTTTTCAGAAGCATCATTCAGATATCGATTAGAGAAAAAATTAACAATTTCCTTAGGCGTTTCCTGTTTCTTAAATCCCGTTTCACAAGTCTCTGTAAATAAAGGAAGTAAGACACCTGTATTGTCAATCGAATCAAAAGGTAATGTTATAAAAACACTGTTATAAATGTGGTATTTTGAAAGAACATCTTGATTAAAACGTTCAATTTTTGGTAACGTGTACATAATCTATTTATAGTTGGTTGGTTAATTGGTCATAAAAAAACCCCAAGAATAAACTTGAGGTTATATTTTAATATAGCATTCAAGAAAATATTACATATTTTTAAAAATAGTATGCATCAAACGCTTCTTATCGTTTATACTTTCTTCTAATGAAATCATTGTTTCAGTTCTGTAAACACCTTCGATATCATCGATCATGAAAATTACTTCTTTTGCATGTTTAGTATCTTTTGCTCTGATTTTGCAAAAAATATTGAATTTTCCTGTTGTTACAGAAGCTACTGTTACGAACGGAATTTGATTTATTCGCTCTAATACAAATTTTGTTTGAGACGTATTGTTAAGGAAGACACCTACATAAGCAATAAATGAATACCCTAACTTATCGTAATCTAAGGCCAATGAAGATCCCATTATTATCCCTGCGTCCTCCATCTTTTTTACTCTAACATGCACTGTACCAGCAGATATCAATAGTTTTTTAGCAATGTCAGTAAACGGAACTCTCGTATTGTCTATTAACATATCTAAAATCTGGTGATCTACTTCATCTAAACGAAATTTACTCATAATTCTTTAATTAATATTACTAATTGCTATTACAAAGTATAAAAATATATATAAAAAACAACAAATTCACATAAAAATTAACTTTTTATCAATCCGTTAACAAATTTAACATTTTTATCTAAACAAAAATCTGCTTTTTGATTCAATTTCGGAAAAGTACCAAAGTCATCCGAATAACTTGCCCCTTTTGCATCGTATTCGTAATGTCCAAAATAATTTTCCAAATCGCCCACTTCAACTATATAGGCATTAAAATGAATCTTATTTTCAATCAATTCTTCTTTGTATTGTGCGACAAAATTCGTAATAATTTCGATACCATCATAATTTATTTTGATATTTTTCCACATAAAATCATAAAAAACCACTTTATTTTGTGAAATATTCAAATAATCATTAATTCTGTTATCAACTAAATCGTTTTCGCTAATCAACTCAAAACTCGAAACAAGCGAGAAGAACAAAAACTTTCGAGTAATTTCGCGCTCGTAATCATTAGGATAATGACCTGCCTCAAATAAAATAGTAGGAACTTCTAAAGACTGAAATGTATCTCCTATACAGTTGATATTAAACGAGTCATCAAAACGACCTACCTGCCCAGGAATGTATTTTTGTAAAACATCATTGATTCCTGCAATGACATTAATTGCCTTTAACCTATTTTCATTCACTTCTCTTTCCTCATTATATGAAGGCGCCAAAAAGGAAAGTGTTGCCGGTTTTCCGATTGAGCCTGCTCCAAAAATGGTGCGCTGATCGTGAAGATTAAAACAAAAATGCGGTTTAAAAACTTCAAATACCTTTCTTAAAACATTACTTTCCGGTTGGGTTAAATTTTGAGAATCACGATTTAAATCTACTTTATTAGCATTCTCACGCGTATAAAGCCTTGCTCCGTCAGGATTCAACATCGGAATACTATAAAAGGTAAACGTTTTGAGCATCTTCTGTGCAAACTCGGAACCGCTGTTTAATACATTTATAAAATCAAAAAGTGCTTTTGTAGTCGTACTTTCATTCCCATGCATTTGAGACCATAGATAAATACGTGTTGCTCCGGTTCCGATTTGATAACTATAGATCGGTTCTCCTAAGACCGATTGACCAATAATCGTTACCTGATTGTCTGTATTTAATTTATCTAATATAGGCTGAATATGATCCAAAGTCAGATAACGACCTTGTATTGTTTGCTCTTTGTGCTGGCTGAATAATTCTTCTAAATTCATCGTGTTTTGATTAGTTTACAAAAGTAAACATCTTTATTTTTACAATTGTAAACGAATTGTAAAGTAATAAATTTAGAATTGTAAACAGTTTTTAACAGCCGTAGGCGTACTTTTCATCATAATTGATTAACATTTGTTATCACTCTAAATACAAAAACACAACTTAATACAATTCAATAAGTTAAATAAATTCATTTAAAGTAGTAGACGCATAATTTAAACCCTAAATTTACGATTTACAACTCTAAAATTGCTTAGCTAGCTACTTTTGATTACATTTGTAAACAGCGAATTTCTAAATAGTAATTTACAATGGTAAACATAGATGATTTTGTAAAACGACTTGAAATTATATTGGATTATTATGCTTTAAACGCTTCTTCTTTTGCAGATAGAATCGGAGTTCAACGTTCCAGTATGTCTCACCTGCTTTCCGGCAGAAACAAACCCAGTTTAGATTTTATACTAAAAATTCAGGAGGTTTTTCCCGATATCGATTTATACTGGATTTTAAATGGTAAAGGAAGTTTTCCAAAAACAGAAGACACTACTGATCCGAAAAAAAACGAATCGCTCTCTGAATTTTCAAAATCTATTACTCCTATTTCATCAGATGAAAATTTTATTTCAGGAAGTTCTGTACCACATAATGAAAGTTCCAAAAGTACACCTTCTACAGAAATTAAAAATCAAAGTTTAAATCCTGTAGAAAATGAAATTGAAAAAATAGTAGTTTTTTATAAAAATGGAACCTTTAAGACTTACGTTCCCTGATTCGAAATTTTCGCGTATTTGAAAAAAAGTTCGATTCATTTCCAAATATGCGATTCTTGCATAACTGCTAAATAAGAAGCAAAAAATTAAAATTGAAATCCGTTTTGCGGAATTTTACCCAAAACCCCTTCATAGTGCTTTTTAAGAATATTCAGATCTGCGTCATAATTTCCTGTTGGAGAAAATGGTTTTCCCAGATTGACTTCTTTTTTTCCCCAGTCAAAAGCTACAGGTACAATGGGTACATTGGCTTTAAGAGCGATGTAATAAAAACCGCTTTTTAATTCTTTCACTGCTTTGCGCGTCCCTTCCGCTGCTACAGCTAATCGAAAAACCTCTTTTCTTTCAAAAATTGCAGCGATCGACTCAACTTTATTCAATCCGCCAGTTCGGTCTATAGGTTCTCCTCCTGCGCTTCTGAAATAATACCCAAAAGGAAAACGAAATAATTCTTTCTTTCCTACCCAGTTCATTTGTAAACCGGAAATTCCGCGTGTAAAAATTCCTAAATAAAAATCATGGTTGCTTGTATGAGGCATCACCATCATCACACATTTTTTTACTTCAGCATTTTCAATTCCCACAATTTTCCAGCCCATTAGCTTAAAAAAGATGAATTTGTACAATCGCTTTTTCATTAATTTATTTTTTACTGCAAAATAAAAGATTTAAAGTGGTATTTTTGAGTAAAAGCATTTAAAATGATCCAAAAATTGTTCAGTTATATTGTTCCTATAAAAATATTCAAAAAAAAATCACAAAGAAGCAAAATCATTGAAGTTACCTGGGCTAACGGCGAGTTGGTCCTTGATTCTGAAAACACCAATTACTCCTACGGAAGTTTGCAGCGTATATTAAGATACGGACTTCGAAATATTGGCTATGATGCCATTCTTAAAATGGATCACATATTACTATTAGGTGTTGCCGGCGGAAGCGTAATTAAAACACTGGTAGATGAAATTCAGTACAAAGGCAAAATTACCGGTGTAGAAATTGACCCGGACATCATAAAAATCGCAAACGAATATTTTAATCTTGACCAGATCAAACAACTGGAAGTTATAATTGATGACGCTTTTGAGTTTGTTTTAAAAACAAAAAATAAATATAATCTAATTATTATTGATATTTTTGAAGACATTAAAATGCCCAATTTTCTGTTTGAAAGCTTTTTTAGCGAACGCATTTGTTCACTGTTACAAAGTCACGGATTTGTTTTGTTTAATACCATGATTTTAGACGAGGCGCACAATGTTCGAAACCGAAAATACATTTCTGAAATTAACCCCAAACTGTTTACTTCAAAAATGCTCCCACGAGTAGAAGTCCACAACGAATTAATAATTATCGAAAAAGTAGTTTAAACTTATGAAACCTCTTGCCTCTATTTTAAAAGCCTTACCTCCTACTAAAGTAATTGATTCCACCATTGACATTTCAAAATACATCCCTTTAGATTTGTCTGTAACCAATCAGGAACTTGCCGAGTTCAAACCTACCAACACCAAAGAATTTGAAGATTTCATTGCAACTTACCTGGAGAAAAATGATGCCGAAGTAGCTTACGGCGGCTATATCGAGGGACGAACAATATACCAGCGCAGTACTATTTTTAAAAATAGTAACATCCCGGAACGCAACATCCATATTGGGCTGGATTTATGGACCAAAGTAAATACAGCGGTACTGGCACCACTTGACGGAAAAGTACACAGCTTTAAAAACAATATAGGTCTGGGCGATTATGGCCCAACCATAATTTTAGAGCATCGAATAGAAAATGAAAAATTTTATACTTTATACGGGCATTTATCGTTAGAAAGTATAGAAAACCTTAGTGTTGGGACATTTTTTCATAAAGGCCAAAAAATTGGAACTTTAGGAAGCTCCTCTGTTAATGGAGATTACGCTCCACATGTTCACTTTCAGATTATACGAAACATCGAAACGTATTCAGGCGATTATCCCGGCGTCTGCAATACAAATGACCTGAATTTTTACATTGAAAACTGTCCTGACCCCAACTTATTATTAAAAATTACTTAAATAGTTATGAAGAAAGCAGGATTGATTATATGTTTGTTGTTATTAATTGGATGTAAATCGAAAACGATCAATAGAGATACTGAAGATTTAAAAATTAAAAAAGTCACTGCTGCCGAAATAAATTCCAATCAGCAGAGAAAAGCGTATGAGTTAGGAAAAAGAGTCTTAGAAACCTGTAATTCCTCAAAATTCAAGCCTTTTAATGAAACGGAAGTTACCAAGTCGGTTATGGAAAATACGACCGAAGATCGTTTAACCAAAACCTGTCAAAGATTTAGACAGTACTACGGAAATTTCATCGATTTAAAACTTGATGGTGTTTACAAAACCAAACATGAGGTTATTTATCGATACCATGCGCAGTATACCAAAAAAGTGGCCAACAAAGAATTGCGCGTTTTTGTAAACGAAGACAATTTGATTTCAGCCATAAAGTCAATGGATTGGGACGAAAAATTTGATTCAAAAATAACAGAACAATAAAGTAAAACCTATGAATTTAAAACTTCCTCTTTTAATATTACTGTTAATTTCCGGTTTCGTAAGCGCACAGCAAACTATAATTGTAAAGGGTTCGAAACCATTTCCTGCAACAACTGCCTATACTTTTATTTGTGAAAAGTATGTTTTTACCGGAGAAACAGAGGTTCAGATTGCCAAAACAGACAAAGGAGGGGTTCTAAAACTAAGCATAGGAATTTCTAACGACAAAACCCAAATCTCAGGTGGCGTATATGTTGATTTAGTCAATGGAGACGTAATTGCCTGTGTAGATAAAAATATCAAAGAAACCCTTGACGGGAAAACTACATCTTATTACTATTTCACTCCTTCCGAAATGAATAAGCTAAAAAAAACTGATATTAAAGCCATCCGGTTTATTATCAAAGGTAACACTACAGCATTTGGAGATCAAACCGGATATTTTACGGCTCTGAACAGAATGGCGTACTTCTCAACAGCATTTGATAAATCTAAAAAAACATTTGACACTGCAGCAGCAATTAGTACTTTATAAGTATTTATTTTAACCTAATAAATCTTATTTTTACAATCTAAACATTATTCTCCATGAATCCGAATGAAGCCTTAATTACAAAATTCTATACCGCTTTTGCCAATTCCGACGCCAAAACAATGAGTGAATGCTATCATCCTAAGATTCATTTTATTGATCCTGCTTTTGGCTTACTAAAAGAAGATCAGGTTTCTAAAATGTGGGAAATGTTGATTTTAAAAAGCAAAGGCAATATTAAAATTGAATTTTCAGATATTAAAGCAGACGATTTTTCAGGTACTGCCAAATGGGTTGCAACTTATAATTTTAGTAAGACCAATCGAAAAGTTATCAATCGAATTTCTGCTGAATTTGCTTTTCAGGACGGTTTAATCATCAAACATACAGATAGTTTTGATGTCTGGAAATGGTCGAAACAGGCTTTTGGTTTTACCGGATATTTAATGGGCTGGACAGGATTTTTTCAAAGCAAAATTCAGGAACAGGCACTGTTGTCCCTAAAAAAGTTTCAGGAATCCAAATAATTTTCTTAAATTGAAAATTCAAATATGCACATTAGCTAAAATTTCGTTTTAGTTTCTATTCAACTACCCGCCTCTTTTATTAGAATTCGCTTGTCTGTTACTATTTTTTTGGAGTTAATCGTGTTGTAAATCTTGAATCTCTATGAAAGAAATTGTACACAAAAAATTAAATCAATTACAGGCAACAGCAATTTGCGGAAATGATATTAGTTCTTCCTGTTTATACGTTTCAGCTCTTACCATTTTATATGCCGGGCAGTACGCCTGGATTTCTCTTTTAATTGTTGCAGTCGTTTTATTCTTATTCCGAAAAATTTACGGAGAAGTTGTAGGCGCAATTCCACTAAACGGAGGGGCTTACAACGTTCTGCTCAACACTTCTACCAAACGTTTGGCTTCTTTGGCTGCTACCTTAACTGTTTTGTCTTATATGGCAACAGCAGTGATTTCGGCTTCAGAAGGCATGCACTATTTGCATGGGATTTTTGAAAGTCTAAATGTGACCGTGGCAACCATCGTTGTTTTGGTCCTTTTTACAGGGCTAGCCATATTAGGCATTGGAGAATCGGCTTTTGTAGCCGTAATTATCTTTATCACCCATTTAGCCACTTTAAGCCTACTTGTACTGGCTTCGCTTTGGTTTATCCTGAATAACGGTTTAGAAACTTTTCACATCAACTGGCAAACACCCATCGCTTATGGAAATATTAAAACGGCTTTGTTTTTAGGCTTCTCAGCTGCTATGCTTGGGATCTCGGGCTTTGAGAGTTCCGCCAACTTTGTAGAAGAACAGCAAGCGGGAGTTTTTCCGAAAACGTTGCGCAACATGTGGGCCATTGTTAGCTTTTTCAACCCGGTAATCGCCATTTTGTTAATCAGTATCATTCCGTTAACCGAAGTGGGTGCTAATAAAGAATCGCTACTGGCTCATTTGGGACAAACAACAGGAGGGGCATGGCTCGCATGGCTTATTTCTATTGATGCCGTTTTAGTTTTATGCGGAGCCGTATTAACTTCCTTCGTGGGAGTTTCAGGTTTATTAAATCGAATGACCTTAGACCGAATTCTACCCAACTATTTTCTGAAACAAAACAAGCGAGGATCTCACTACCGCATTGTGATTAGCTTCTTGGTGCTGTGCATTTCGGTACTTTTTGCAACAAATGGACACTTAGAGTCTTTAGCGGGAGTTTACACATTCTCTTTTCTTGCGGTAATGGCCTTATTTGGAATTGGGAATTTACTACTAAAATTCAAACGTCGAAAACTACCCCGTCCAGAGCGCGCACGAGGAATCTCTGTAGTCGTTGCCGTTTCTTTTATTATTGCAGCTTTCATCGGAAACATGGAACTCAACATCAATGCTTTCTATACCTTTTTGAAATACATGGTTCCTTCCCTGCTCTTCATTGGCATCATGTTAAATCGTGTCATTCTAATAAGACTTTTAATTGAAGCTCTGGAGTATTTTTACCAGCCCTTACGACGAATGGTGATCATAAGTAATCGGTATTTACAAAAAATGAGTGTACAGATCAACTCGCAGGAATTTGTCTTTTTTACCAAAGGTGACGATATTGCAATCCTGAATAAAGTATTACAATATGTTGAAAACAATGAAACGACCAAAAAACTAAAAATCGTTTACGTTAAAAATGGTCCTTCAAACAACGAAGAATTAATAAAAGATCTGGAAGTTTTGGATCGTGCCTACGATGATATTGACATTGAATACCTTGAAATACAAGGTGTTTTTGGCCCTGAAATTATCGACGAACTTTCTATAAAATGGAATATCCCTAAAAACTTTATGTTCATTGGTTCACCGGGAAACAAATTCTCTTACCGAATTTCAGATCTGGGCGGAGTTCGCTTGATTATGTAGATCGTGAAACAAAAATTTAACCGCAAAGAACACAAAGTTTTTTAAATATTAGATTTTAAATAAACGCAAAGTCCGCAAAGTTAAATGTATATAACTCTGCGGACTTTGTATTTATAATGATAAAGTTTTAAATAAATTCTTTGCGTTCTTTGCGGTTAAAATAATGCAAGACCCAAACTTTGTTATAAAAAAGCTATGATTTGAACCAGCCGGCTACTAACTCGTCTTCAAACGAAGTGGCATCCTTGTGAACAAATTCATTAGTGTTTTTGTTATAAGAATAGTCTAAAGCCCATTCTGTATGGTTTTTAGCCAAATCTTTGATACTTTCGCAAACAAAAGCAATTTCTTTATCAGTAGTAGTTGGGTGAATTGACATTCTGATCCATCCCGGTTTTTTGATTAAATCTCCAATGGTAATTTCATTTACCAGTTTATTGGAAGTTTCCTGATCTACGTGCAGTAAAAAGTGGCCATAAGTTCCAGCACAACTGCATCCACCTCTGGTTTGAATTCCGAATTTATCATTCAATAATTTCACTCCTAAATTAAAATGAAGATTTTCGATAAAAAACGAAACAACCCCCAAACGATTCTTATGCTGTCCTGCCAGGATTTTAATATTAGAAACTGGATCTAACTCATTAAAAACATAGTCTACAATCTCATGCTCACGTTGTAGAATGTTCTCAATTCCCATTTCCTCTTTTAATTCAATGGCCAATGCAGTTTTAATCACCTGAAGAAAACCCGGAGTACCGCCATCTTCACGATCCTCAATGTTATCTATATATTTATGTTCGCCCCACGGATTGGTCCAGCTCACTGTTCCTCCTCCAGGACAATCCGGGATCATATTATTGTATAACTTTTTATTAAAAATTAAAACCCCTGAAGTTCCAGGGCCTCCTAAGAATTTATGTGGAGAAAAGAAAATAGCATCTAAATATGCTTCCGGATCTTCGGGATGCATATCGATTTCTACGTAAGGGCCTGAGCACGCAAAATCAACAAAACAAACGCCATTGTGCTTGTGCATTAACTTTGCGGCCTCATGGAACGGTGTTTTTAAACCCGTAACATTCGAACAAGATGTGATAGAAGCAATCTTGATCGTTCTGTCGTTGTATTTCTCCAGCAATTGCTCTAAATTATCCAGACAAAAAAGTCCTTTTTCACAAGATGGAATAATTTCAACATCAGCAATCGTTTCTAACCAGGACGTTTGATTCGAATGATGTTCCATATGGGAAATAAAAACAACAGGACGTTTTTCAGCAGGAACAACCGTACACTCTTTTAAATTCTCGGGGATTTTTAAACCTAAAATACGTTGAAACTTATTGACCACACCTGTCATTCCGGTTCCATCTGTAATCAGAACATCATCATTATTAGCATTCGTATGACGCTTGATAATCGTTCTGGCATGATGATATGCTTTTGTCATGGCAGTACCTGACACGGTAGTTTCTGTATGTGTATTAGCTACAAAAGGCCCGAATTCATTGAGGATTTTCTCTTCAATAGGTCGATACAACCTTCCGCTGGCAGTCCAATCGGTATAAATAATCTGTTTTTTACCGTATGGAGACGTAAATTCCTGATTAATTCCTACAATATTCTTTCTAAAATCCTGAAAATAGGTTTCTAAAGTGATGGTACTATTTTTGCTGTTCATTAGTGTGCCTGAGTTTGATTGCAAATATATTGCTTTTTTATAGAATTGCGAATTTATCAATTGTAAACTTCAAAAGATAAATAACTGTTTAGTTTCTTTATTTAAACTATCTTTTTACTAATAATTTATCACAATATTCTATCGGATTAATAGGCATTAAAAATTTAAACAATACTATTTTATGGGAAATTTATCAGTTGCCACTTTTGGTGGAGGATGTTTTTGGTGTATTGAAGCTGTAATTCAGCGTTTAAAAGGAGTAGAATCTTTAAAATCAGGGTATTCAGGAGGTTTTATTAAAAACCCGCCCTATCGTGAAGTTTGTACTGGCAGAACCGGTCACGCAGAAGTCATACAAGTCACCTTTAATCCTGACATAATTTCATACCACGATTTGATTTTTATATTCATGACAAGCCACGATCCTACCACTTTAAACCGTCAGGGTGCGGATAGCGGAACACAATACCGCTCGATCGTTTTATATCACGATGACGAACAAAAAGCAGTGGCAGAACAGGTTTTTGAGGAAGTAAAAGCTTTCTACGAAGATCCGATTGTGACACAGCTCATTCCGTTTGAAGTTTTCTATGAAGCCGAAGCAGATCATCAGAATTATTATAACAACAATCAGGAAGCGCGTTACTGTCAAATCGTAATTGATCCTAAAGTACACAAACTGAAAAAAATGTACGCTGACAGACTAATTGACTAAATAAACCCTTTTTCCAAGGCTTAAAAAGAAAATCTCCATTATTTTACGCTGCTAAAGCAGAAAGAATTTAAGTTATTCCAAGCTGTTGTTAAGAAAAGAATCTCAATGAAAAATTTAAAAATAAATAATCGATTTACCGCTGAACTGCCTGCAGATCCAAACGAAACCAATGAAGTTCGTCAGGTCTCCAATGCGCTTTTCTCTTATGTAAATCCAACAAAACCATCAAATCCTAAACTTATTCATGCTTCCGCAGAAGTAGCAGAATCGGTTGGAATTTCGACTGCTGAAATTCAGTCTGAATCGTTTCTGAATGTCTTTTCAGGAAAAGAAATTCTTCCGGAAACACATCCGTACGCCATGTGTTATGCGGGGCATCAGTTTGGAAACTGGGCCGGACAATTGGGTGACGGTCGTGCTATTAATTTAACAGAAATCGAACACAATGGTAAATCTTTTACACTACAGTTAAAAGGCGCAGGAAAAACACCCTATTCCCGAACCGCCGATGGTTTTGCTGTTCTGCGTTCGTCTGTGAGAGAGTATCTGTGTGCCGAAGCCATGTTTTATTTAGGCGTTCCCACTACCCGATCGCTTTCACTTATAACATCAGGAGATCAGGTTTTACGCGATATTTTATACAACGGAAATTCAGCGTACGAAAAAGGAGCCATTGTTTGTCGTGTTGCTCCTTCGTTTATCCGTTTTGGTAGCTTCGAAATGCTGACAGCCCGAAATGAGCTTCGAAATCTAAAACAATTTGTTGAGTACAACATCAAACATTATTTCCCCGAAATTAAGGGAGAACCTAAAGAACAGTATTTACAATTCTTTAAAACCGTAGCCGATACAACTCGCGAAATGATTCTGCACTGGCAACGTGTAGGTTTTGTACACGGTGTGATGAATACTGATAATATGTCGATTCATGGAATCACTATTGATTATGGCCCTTATGGTTGGCTCGAAAACTATGATCCAAACTGGACACCCAATACAACCGACAGTCAATACAGAAGGTATCGTTTTGGGAATCAGCCACAGATTGCACAATGGAATTTGTACCAACTGGCCAATGCCATTTATCCATTAATCAATGAAGCCGAACCTTTAGAAAAAATACTGGAATCGTTTATTACCGATTTTGATTCAGATTACAAAACAATGTTTTTAAGCAAATTAGGACTGCTCACTTCAATCGAAACTGATAGCGAACTAATTACTGCTTTAGAAAGTACGCTGCAATTATCAGAGACGGATATGACCATTTTCTTTCGAAATTTGAGCAACATTCAAAAATCAGATTCTGTTGAAAAAGCACTAGAAAAAATTAAGGAGGCATTTTATATTCCGGAACAAATTTCAGGTACCGTTTTAGAATCATGGCAAAACTGGTTTACGGCCTATCTTGAAAGGCTTCAAACAGAATCACTCTCTGACCAGGAGCGTGCTGAAAAAATGAATGCTATAAATCCAAAGTACGTATTGCGAAACTATATGGCGCAACTGGCGATTGATGCAGCCGACAAAGACGATTATTCGCTAATCGATGAGCTTTATACCCTATTGCAGAAGCCTTATGACGAACAGCCGGAATACCAAAAATGGTTCGCCAAACGCCCGGATTGGGCAAGGTCTAAAGTAGGTTGTTCTATGCTTTCCTGTAGCTCTTAGTTTTTTTAGCCACGAATTCACGAATTTATTTTATGAGCTTCCTTTGAAGAAACGAAAACCGCAGATCAGCTATTCAATGCTTTTCTACGGTTTTTAGTTTTTTTTAGCCGCGAATTCACGAATTTTACTTTTATGAACTTACGAAAGTAAAATTCGTGAATTCGGGACTATAAATTTATTTTGAAGTAATATAATCCACAATCATATTAGCATGAACACGGGAGTTTTCGATAAACCATTTGTACGTGTACATGCCTCCGCAAATTACACCGGCCAAAAACAAACCCTCTACATTCGTTTCCATGGTTTCCGGATGGTAGGTTGGAGTTCTTAGTTCGTCTTCCGCTAATTGTATTCCCATTTTTTCCAGAAAAGTCAAATCTGGCTTGTAACCGGTTAACGCAAGTACAAAATCATTCTCGAGCGTAATTTTTCCCGTAGGAGTTTCTATTTCGACTTCATTTTCACGAATTTCAGTGATATTCGATTCAAAATAAGCCTTAATACTGCCTTCGGCAATACGGTTTTCAATATCGGGCTTGGCCCAGTATTTAACCCTGCTGTTGATCACGTTTTTTCGGATAACCATCGTCACATTTGCTCCTTTTCGCCAACATTCCAACGCTGCATCTACCGACGAGTTATTTGCTCCTACAACCAGAACATTCCTGAAAGCATATTCATGGGCTTCTTTATAATAGTGACGCACTTTTGGCAGCTGCTCCCCTTTTACATTCATTTCAATCGGAATATCATAAAAGCCGGTTGCAATCACAACATTCTTGGCTTCATAAACGGTCTTGTCGGTGGTAATTTTAAAGGAAGCATCAGCCTGCTTTTCAACCTGTGTCACCTTTTCAAACAACTGAATCGAAAAATTAAAGTATCGGTGAATGTTTCGGTAATATTCCAACGCTTCCTGACGGCCTGGCTTTGGCGCCAGACAACTGAACGGAATATCTCCAATTTCAAGTCTTTCAGCAGTGGAGAAAAAAGTCATGTACAAAGGATAATTGAAAATACTATTCACAAGAGCGCCTTTTTCAATAATCAGATAACGCAAACCTTTTTTCTGAGCTTCGATTGCACAGGCCAGACCAATTGGACCACCCCCTACAATAATCAAATCATATACTTCCATAAACTTTACTTCTTCCATTCTTTAAAAGGATTCTTACTCAGATAAGCATTGTAATACCGTTGATCATCCGTTACCTCTTCTCCCAGCCAATCCGGTTTTTCAAAAGGTTCTGTTTCCGATTCCAGTTCTACTTCGGCCATCACCAATCCTTCATTTTCTCCGTAAAATTCGTCTACCTCAAAAATGTGTTTTCCTGATTTTATCTCATAGCGCGTCTTTTCAATCTTACCTTTTTCACACAGTTTAAGCAATTCCAACGCTTCGTCAAGCGGAATTTCATTTTCCCATTCAAAACGGGACATTCCACCCTGATGACTGATTCCTTTTATCGTAATAAACCCTCTTTCGCCTTTAATACGCACACGAACGGTTCTTTCGGGAACAGCACTTAAGTAGCCCTGAGCAATTTTGTTCTGTGTAAAAGCCTGCTCTTTAAAATCAGCTGATTTTACAAGAAACTTTCTTTCTATTTCGACCATTTTGATGCCTGAATTTAATTTTTATGCAAGTTACTTAATTTAATTTGGCCTGAGAATTGAAATTACAGGAATCATTACGTTTTAATCTTCTTTTTCACAATGCACTCATAATTAGAACCATAACTTTAAAATAACTGATTATTAATGGGTTATGTATTTATTTTTTTGTTAAATTTGATAGAATCTTAACTTCATCACTTATGTCTAAAAAAGCACTTTATCTATTAGGCATTGCAATAACCATTATTTTAGGTACTTTTTTGTATTTGAAATTTTGCTGCAATTGTACTATGAAAACACCTGCGGTTGAAACCGAAAAAGTATCGATAGTTGTAGCTCAGGACGATACTTTTGTCCCTTTTATTCTAAATGGTTCAGGAATTGATTATCATACCAATGATAACCTCAAGTTCCTGAAAAACAGTTTTGCAGTGATTCTGCCTGTGAGTGATTCTGTATCAATTGGAGTTCAAAATCTTAAAACCTTTTTGATTGCCAATCCGAAGCAAAAAATTACCATAACAGGTTATGCAACTTCAGACGAAACTAATTCAACTACTTCGGAAAATCTGGGTCTGGCAAGAGCGAATGATATCAAGAAGTATTTTGTATCTCAAGGCGTATCTGACGCTCAGCTAAATACAAAAGGTGAAGTGATCGACAAGTGGAAAATGACAAAAGATACATTATTAGGACCTGCTGAATATACATTTGATGCTCCCGGAGCTGCTACTCCAGTGGTGACTGATGAATGGATAATTCTGAAAGAAAAAATTAATGGTGATCCGTTAATACTACATTTCAACACCAATAAATCAAGTGATAAATTAACAGCCGCTGAGGAACAAAAAGTCGCCGATTTAGTAAAATATATGGAACACGTAAAAGAAGCCGTAATTCTGGCTGTCGGGCATAGCGATAATGTTGGAAATCGCGATTCGAACGTAGCTCTGGGTCAAAAAAGAGCCGAGTTTTCTAAGAATTATTTGTCTAAAAAAGGGATTGATGGTAACCGTATTACCGCTGAATCAAAAGGTCCGGATGAACCTATTGGCGAAAATACCACCGCTGAAGGCAAAGCAAACAACAGAAGAACTGTTATCACAATTAAATAATTAATCAAAATATACGATCATGAATATACCTTGTATCTTAATACCGGCACTAGTGGGTTTAATCTGTGGAATTTTGGGTTACTTACTGGGAAAAATGAATTCTAAAGGTGACGATTCACTTGCATTGTCCTTACAGGCTGATCTGGATGCCTGTAAAGCAAATACCCGAAATCTGAATGCTAAAATTTCTTCTCTGGAAGCTGAACTGGCTGCAAAAGCTAAGATTAACTCGGCACCACAATCATTTGCCGCTACAACAGCACCTCTAATCCCCTTTGACAGTGCGCTGGCTGCAACCGTGTATGGCAAAAAGATAAAAGAAAATGATTTGAAAGTTGTTGAAGGAATCGGCCCAAAAATTGAAGCATTATTCAATGCAGCAGGGATCAAAACGTGGCATGAACTATCAGAAGCTTCAACCGAAAAACTGCAATCCATTCTGGATGCAGGAGGTGAAAATTATGCCATTCATAATCCAAGTACCTGGGCAAGACAAGCATTACTTGCTTACCAGGGCAAATGGCAGGAATTAAAAGACTGGCAGGACAACTTACAGGGCGGAAAAGAATAAATCCAAAATCAATATAACCTTAAAAACTGGCTTGAAGCCAGTTTTTTTTATGTGTTACTGAGAAAATCGAAATCCCAGTGTTTTGTATTATTGTACCACAATTGTCCCTGTGAAACATCTAGAGGACAATCAAAATTATTGGTATAAAGTGCTCCGGTTCCTAGCCCCTGAGGCATTACTGAATTTTGCAAAAAAGTCCATTGTGCAATCGCGTTGAGACCGATGTTACTTTCTAATGCCGAAGTAATCCACCAACCAATTTGATATTTATCTGCCAAATCAATCCACTCCTTTGTACCTCTGAAACCGCCAATAAAACTAGGCTTCAAAATAATATACTGCGGCTTGATTTCTTGCAAGAGACTTTCTTTTTCTTCCAACGAAAAAGCCCCAATTAATTCTTCATCCAAAGCAATTGGAAATGGCGTTGTTTTACACAAATCAGTCATTGCTGCAATATTTCCTTTTTTAACAGGCTGTTCAATGCTATGCAAGTGATATTTATTCAATTGATTCAACTTATCTAAAGCTTCTTCTAAACCAAAAGCTCCATTAGCATCTACCCTGATTTCAATTTGCTCTGCGGAAAAATGACTGCGGATATAAGCTAACAATTCCAGTTCTTTTTCAAAATTAATAGCGCCTATCTTAAGTTTTATACAATTAAATCCAACAGCTAATTTTTCTTCAATTTGTTCTTTCATAAAAGAAGCTTCCCCCATCCAGACCAAACCGTTTATGACAATCGATTTTGAACCGGCTGTAAAATGCGAAGGAAACAAAACAAACGGATTTTCATTTTTAAGCGACAAAAACGCCATTTCAACTCCAAATTGTATCGACGGAAATTCTAATAAAGCGTTCCAGAGTGCTTCTTCTCCCAAATGAATATTTTGACAGGTCCATTGCAGTTTTTCTTCGTAATCTTCTCGGTCATCAGCACTAAGGCCGCGAAGTATTCCGCACTCTCCTATCCCTTTTTTGCCATCTTCTTCCAAAATAATAAACCAGGTTTCTTTCTCGGTCATAACACCTCTGGAAGTTCCGGAAGGTCTTTTAAACTCAAGCATGTATTTGTGACAGGTCGCTTTCATATTTTACTTAAACTATTTAAGTGATCCCATATCAAAACGAACAGACACACTTACAAAGTTTTTACTTTTAATTGTAGAGTTTTAAGATTTTTTCGAAGTCTTTTGAAGGTAGTCCTGCTTTTTGAAAAACTAAAAAGTCTTGTTTTGTTTTTTCTTTCCAGCTCAAACTGTCTGTGACGTTTTGTGACTGGTACTTTTTGTAAATGGCTTTTGCTTCGCTATAATCATCGTTAATCAGGTAGACATGTGCCAAATTTAATTTTACCAGCAACTCTGTATCGTCCAGTTTCTCACCTTCTTTCAGGAATTTAAGGGCTTTTCCGTACTGTTTTGTCAAAATATAACAGTATCCGATAGAACTGTAATCCAATGCAGTTGCTTTTCCATCATTAATAATTGTATTCAATTTTGGAATCGCTTCGTTGTATTTTTGAAGTCTCACTAAAGAAGCTGCCTGAGCTCTCAGATCATTATAAACATTTTTAGAAATATCAGCATCTTTATAACAGCTATTTCCAAAGTCTTTATATGCTTTATTCTTCTCCATTGGCAGCAGTTTTTGAAATTCAGTATAGCGGTACTGTTTCATGATTTTTTCAAGAATACAAACACAAAAATCATCAGAATTAGCCATTTTCTGAGCCATGGTAGAGGTTTTACAAAGGCTTATAATTTCATTTTTATTATCCTGATTCCATCCGCGATTGAGTTTGGTATCTACCCACGGTACCACTTCCAAAACTATTTTTTGATTTAAAAGCCAGTTTTTACTGTGAAAACCAAACCAGAGTGTATTTACATTCTGCCCCAGACAGGACGATTTATCGAGTGACAATCGTTTAGCATCTTTGCTCAGAGGGTCTTTCTGATCGTAACAGGCTTTATCGGTTTTTCCATCAGTAATGTACTTTTTTGCTGTTTCATTTGACGTAAACAAGGCATAGGTACAGGTATCGTCGCCTGAAATTTTAGACATCAGAAAAACGGCTCCTGCCGATCCCTGACTAATTCCGGTTGGATCGGGAATTGATTTTAAAACGGAAACCAAACTGTTGGCCATTTCCTGATTTTCATCGAGAAGCGTGATTCTGTAGACGATTTCTGTGGTTCCAACAGGTAAATCTTCTGTTCTTAGCATAATTCTGTCACGGGCAGAAACTATAATCTCTTTTGTAGTGGCACGTTCTTTGTCCCAATAGCCATCTTTTTGCGCAAAAATGCTGCAGGAAACGGTGCTAAAAAGAAATAGGGCAATTTTTTTTAAAATCATTTTAAAAAATTTATTTAAAGATCTCTTACAAACTTCGGGCCTTATTTTTTTAAGATTTCCCGAATTCTTTTTTCAGCCTCGGCTTTGGTGATTCCATTATAATAATCTTTCACAAAAGGATGGTCAAAATCTTTGTGCGGAAAAATTTCAGGTCTCTCATTGCCCGGTTTGGTGACTACGGTTGTTGGAATACTATTTGAAAATTCATACTGCGGAATGTAATTGGAAAGCCATCCAAAATATTGTGCTTCATGATTCTCCTCTTCTCCGTTTTCCAGATAATCTTCAAAGCTGTTTTCGCTTAAAGAAACCCAAAAACCATACTCCAGATCTTCACAATGATCGTTAACCTGCTGAACTAGAACCACTCTTATAAAACGATTGATATGATCTTCCTGTTTAATGACGCAAAAATCCTGATCAATAACTGCTATTTCTTCTTTTTCCTGTTCTGAAAGCTTGTTGTAAGCTGAAGGCGAACTGTAAGCAATTGCAGGCCAGCTTTCATGCTCCTGACCACAGCAGTCGCAAATAAATTTAATATCAGTCACGGTAATTATAATTCAATTGATTCTCCAATTTCAAGAAGCATCAAATCTTTTCCTTTATCGAAGAATTTACGAATAGCATCTTCATGATCAATTTTAATGTAACCAAAAGTATCAAAATGATAGCCAAGGATCTTGTCGCATTCTACAAAATCGGAAGCGATTATAGCATCCTCGACATCCATGGTGAAATTGTTCCCGATTGGAAGTATCGCCAAATCGAGTTTGGTTCGCATTGGAATTAATTTCATATCCCATGTCAATCCTGTATCTCCGGCAATGTAAATATTCTTATGCTCGCCTTCGATTACAAAACCGCCCGGGTTTCCGCCGTAATTTCCATCAGGAAAACTGCTGGAGTGAATAGCGTTTACATATTTTACTCGTCCAAAATCAAACTGCCAGCTTCCACCATGATTCATAGGATGTGAACTGAATCCTAATTTAGCATAGTAGTCTGCTATTTCAGCATTTGAAACGATCACCGCTTTAGTACGTCCTGCAATTGCTTCAACGTCCAGAATATGGTCGCCATGTGCATGGGTAAGTAAAATATAATCGGCTTTCAGGGTCGTTATATCCACTCCCGCTGCCTGTGGGTTTCCTGTAATAAAAGGATCTACAATAATATGTTTTCCACCAACTTCAATGCCTAAAGATGCGTGTCCGTAAAATGTTATTTTCATTTTAATTGATTTTTAAAATTGAACTTTGTTTTATCTCCCTCCTAAAAAGAGGTTCACAATAATGTCTGAGATCAATGAAATCATACATACCGTTAGCAGTATCGAAAGTAAAAAGGTACTAAGCGCCAGTTTTTTCAATTCAGGATCCAACAGCTTTGGATTTTGGTTTTTATAAACGGTAATTAAATGTTTCGTTAACGGAATAAAAGCCAGTAAGAATAAGTACTGATCGAAGTTATAATCACTCAAAAAAGCAAAAATAACAACCAACAACATGGCTGTAATAATCAAAGTGAAATGATAAATTTTAGCTTTTGCACCACCAATCTGAACTACAATGGTATTTTTACCCGATTTACGGTCTGATTCCTCATCGCGCATATTGTTCAGATTCAGTACTCCAACGCTTAATAAACCAATTGAAATAGCCGGTAAAATCAAAAGCGGATCTACTTCTTTCGAGTATAAAAAGTTTACTCCTAAGGTGCTTACCAATCCGAAGAAAACAAAAACGAATACGTCTCCAAATCCTCTATATCCATAAGCCGAATTGCCCACTGTATAACGAATTGCTGAAACTATCGCTGCAATTCCCAGCAATAGGAAAAAGATAGAGTATCCAAAATTACTTTCGCCAAAAGCAAAATAAATTAGTACAATGGCAGATAACAACGTCAAAAACGAAGTAATTATAATGGCTTTTTTCATGGCCTGTGGCGTAATAACACCACTCTGAATGGCACGTTGCGGACCAACTCTGTCAGCATTATCAGTACCTTTTACACCATCACCGTAATCATTTGCAAAGTTGGACAAAACCTGTAAACCAAGCGTTGTTAAAAGTGCAAAGCCAAAAATTTTCCAACTGAATACTTCTGTTGGTGTGTTAATGGTGGCCGTCGGATTTGATAAGGCATATATACTTCCTACTATGATTCCGGACACTGATAAAGGTAATGTACGCAAACGAGCGGCTTCGATCCAATGTTTCATTCTGTTTTATTTTGTTAGATTATTTTGTTTCAGGTTTCAGGTTTCAAGTTTTATGTTCGCAACTTGAAACCTGAAACTTGAAACTATTTTTTTCAACCTCCCTATGGAAGCCATTTATTCTCTCCGAAGTTTGGTTTTCTTTTTTCCAAAAAGGCATTTCTTCCTTCTTTTGCTTCTTCGGTCATGTAAGCCAAACGAGTGGCTTCTCCGGCAAAAACCTGCTGACCAACCATACCGTCGTCTGTTAAGTTCATGGCGAATTTTAGCATTTTGATAGAAGTTGGAGATTTTTGTAAAATTTCCTGTGCCCATTCATAAGCAGTAGCTTCAAGTTCGTCATGTGGAATTACGGCGTTCACCATTCCCATATCCATAGCTTCCTGAGCAGAGTAATTACGACCTAAAAAGAAAATTTCACGTGCTTTTTTCTGTCCTACCATTTTGGCTAAATAAGCAGATCCGTAACCACCATCAAAACTGGTTACATCGGCATCTGTTTGTTTGAAAATAGCATGCTCTTTACTTGCCAAAGTCATATCGCAAACTACATGTAAACTGTGTCCGCCACCAACGGCCCAACCCGGTACAACTGCAATAACTACTTTAGGCATAAAACGAATCAATCGTTGCACTTCAAGGATGTTTAAGCGATGCTGACCGTCTTCACCTACATAACCCTGGTGTCCGCGTGCGTTTTGGTCGCCCCCGCTGCAAAAAGAATAAACACCGTCTTTGGTTGACGGACCTTCAGCAGAAAGCAGTACCACTCCTATTGAAGTGTCTTCCTGTGCATCGTAAAAAGCCTGGTACAATTCTGAAGTTGTCTTTGGACGGAAGGCATTTCTAACATTTGGTCTGTTAAAAGCAATTCTCGCAACTCCATTACATTTTTTATAAGTGATATCTTCAAATTCTCTGGCAGTAATCCAATCCATTTCTGTTTGTTTAGTTTTAAATAATTGATAGTGTAAAAATAAAGCATTTTTATATTTTTACCTATCCCTATTTGCTTTTAGTGTTGACTAAAATCATATGCAATGTTAACAATTAGTATACTCTTACAAAAAATAATATTTTTTAACAGTAGTTTTAAAAAATAATATTTAATTTTACACCCTAGAAATCAATGAGATACATTTTATTTCATTGATCAAAGATTGATTTTCTTTCACTGATTTATTAACCTAAAAAATGATTTTTTTGAGAAAATTTAAAAAATTTGTCGCTCATTTTTTTACGGTTTTTATTCACAAACCACTGAAGAATGAGCAAATGATTTATTCGTTTGTTGAAACTTTAAAAAGGAGATAGTAACACCTAAGGTTAAAAGCTGGAATTGTTTAGTAATTAGTATCGAATTGATTACGAAAAGAGGAAAAAATGCTAACTAAAACTTTCTACAAGTTATTTTATCAAACCAAATGGTCTAGCCGTGAAATTGAGTTTTTGTTTTTAATATGGATGCATAGATTGTTTAAAAGACATACCGTTTCAGAAAGTAATTTCTAAAATTTTTAAAGCTATTATTTTTTGAATGGATTCGAATTTATTTTATTTCTGTTTTTTTTTAATTACAATTTTTTTTAAAACTAGAATAAAAAGGGAAAGGCTACTTGTAATGAGTAGCCTTTCCTGTTATTATTTATAAATTCCAAAAATTAAATTCCAAATTCCAATTTTTACTAGTATGTATACTAATTGAGATTTGGAATTTAATTTTTGGAATTTTTACTCCTTTACCAGATAAATCCCGTCTTCCTTAATTTCGATCAGTTTTTCTTTATACAAAGCCCCAATCGCCTTTTTAAACGTTTTTTTACTCATTTTGAGTACCGTTTTAATATCTTCCGGATGTGAATTATCATTTAAACGTAAAAAACCACGATTGGCTCTTAATTCATCTAAAATCTTTTCGGCATTAGGCTCGATGCTCTGATATCCCTGTACTTGAAGTGCTACGTCAATTTTGTTGTCAGGACGTATGTTTTTAATGTAACCGCGCATTCTGTCTCCGGTTCTGATGGCATCATCATACACTTCGTCTTTGTATAGCAATCCTTTGTGTTTCTCATTGATAATTACATTAATACCAATCTCTGTAATATGGGAAACAATCAATTCTACTTCCTCCCCTTTTTCAACGGTAAGATCCTCATTACTTAAAAACTGATTGGTTTTGCTTGAAGCTACCAGACGATTTGTTTTTTCGTCCATATACAAATAAACCAGATAACGTTTTCCTTTTTCCATTGGACGAGCTTGTTCTTTAAACGGAACAAGAATATCTTTTTCCATTCCCCAATCCATAAAAGCACCAACATTGTTAATGTAATTCACCCTCAATAAAGCAAATTCGTTTAATAGAATGTAAGGTTCTAAAGTTGTCGCCACCGGACGTTGTTCGTGGTCTAAATAAACAAAAACGATTAATTCTTCCCCGATTTCGAATTCGTTCGGGACGTATTTGTTTGGTAGTAAAATATCATGAATTCCTTCAGGGTCTTTCTCAGGGTTACCTAAAAACAAACCAACTTTGGTATCACGTAATATAGTAAGGGTGTTGTATTTTCCTATCTCAATCATATTCTTAAAATTCTAAGCTGTTAAGCAGCTAAGTTTCCAGCTGCAAATGTACGAAGTTTGAAAATGGTAATCCTAAAAATGTTTCTAATTAAAAAAAAGCCCCCCGGATCCCATTGTATTTTATACATTTTAGTTAAATTTGAGAACCTGTAATTAATCCAAAATCAATGAAAAAGACCATTTTCTACTCTATTTTTACCTTTTTGTTCTTTACCCACATTTCTACTTCACAAATTGTTGAAGATCCTGAAATAAAGAAAATGATCAGCGAGATCAAAGCCGAAAACCTGGAAGCTACCATTCATAAATTAGTTTCTTTTGGCACCAGACACACCCTTAGCGATACCAAAAGCAAAACCAGAGGTATTGGTGCCGCCCAACAATGGGTAAAAGCCGAATTTGACAGATTTGCCTTGGAATCCGGTGGAAGGCTAACTTCTCAAATCGATTATTTTGATGTAAAAGCTGATGGGAAAAGAATAACCAAAGACAGTCAACTCGGAAACGTCATGGCAACCCTGAAAGGTACCGATTCGAACGATAATCGCGTGTTTATCATAAGCGGGCATCTGGATTCGAGAGTTTCAGACGTTATGAATGTGAAATCTGACGCTCCAGGTGCTAATGACGACGGTTCCGGTGTTGCAGCCGTTATCGAACTGGCAAAAGTAATGAGTAAAAGGTCTTTTCCTGCCACTATTATTTTTGTAGCTGTAACCGGTGAAGAACAAGGCCTTTACGGTGCTCGTCATTTGGCAGAACTGGCCAAAGCAGCCAATTGGAATATTGTTGCCATGTTAAACAATGACATGATTGGGAACAGTCTTTCCAGTGGTACTAATTTAAGAGACAACACTCAAATCAGAATTTTTAGCGAAACCATTCCGTTTTTAGAAACCGAAGAGGAAGCTAAAATGCGTAAAGCAACAAACCGCGATAATGACAGCCCGTCGCGTTTATTGGCGCGTTACATCAAAACGGTTACGGAACAATATGTAGACCAGTTAAAAGTGAAATTAGTGTATCGAAATGACCGTTTCCTCCGTGGCGGTGATCATACTCCGTTTAGTCAAAATGGCTTTACCGCAGTTCGTTTTTGCGAAATGAATGAAAATTTCAATCACCAGCATCAGGATTTAAGAGCCGAAAACGGTATTCAATATGGCGATCTTGCTGAATTTATGGACTTTGACTATCTGCGAAAAAATACCTGTTCCAACTTAGCGACGCTGGCCAATTTAGCGTGGTCACCAAAAGCACCTTTAAATGTAGGAATCGAAGTAAAAGAGCTTTCTAATTCTTCTACTTTAGCCTGGAGCGTACCCGAAGGAAAAACTCCTTTTGGCTACCAGATTTTAATGAGAGAAACTTCTTCTCCACACTGGGAAAAAACTTTTTTTGTGAAAGATACCAAAACCGAAATCCCCTATTCTAAAGACAATTACTTTTTTGCCGTGCAAAGCGTCGATGCTTTAGGACATTCAAGTTTACCGGTATTTCCGGTTCCAATTCGTTAGTTTCGAATTTGTCATAAAAATTAAAAAGACGCAAAGAAAAAATAATCTTTGCGTCTTTTATTTATTCTTTTGGCGCTTAAACCAGCTCTTTAAAATATTGTTTCAAAACAACATCGTTCTCAGCGGTTGGCGTGAATATTTCCAAAATACAAGGAGCATCATTAGTCGTGTAAAGTGATTCAATACCTCCGGCTAAAGAATCCTCATCAGTAGCTGTAAGATAGTTCATCTGATACATTTTAGCCAGATGTTCGGCTGTTAAATGATGTGACGTCTCGAAGTAAGTATTAAAAACCGGTTTTTCTTCGTGACCTGGAAGAATCCTAAAAATCCCTCCTCCTCCATTGTTAATTAAAACAATTTTGAAGTTTTTAGGAATATAAGCATTCCACAAAGCATTACTGTCGTACAGAAAACTAATATCTCCCGTAATAAAAACGGTTTGTTTATCGTTTCCTACAGCTGCACCAACTGCTGTTGATGTACTGCCATCAATACCACTTGTTCCCCTGTTACAATAAACTTCGATTGAAGGATCAATCTCAATTAACTGCGCGTATCGAATTGCTGAACTATTGCTAATTTGCAACTGACTGCTTTTAGGAAGTGACCCGATTATTTTTTCAAATACTTTAAAATCTGAGAATGTAATTTTACGCAGATATTCTTCTTTTCTGATTTTTCTTAAATCGTAAATTTTATCAATTTTAGAAAAATAATCACTCTTTACAAATTCTGTTTTTGGAAGGAGTTCTTTGAAAAAAGTATCAGGTTCCATTACAAAATGTTTGCTTAGGGCACTAAATGTATCATAAGCTCGTAAAGTATCTATATGCCAGTGATGTTCTGGTTTATATTTTCGTAAAAAGGCTTTAATTCGTTTGGATACAATCATACCACCAAAAGTGATTAAAACTTCCGGTTCAAGATCTTTGAAATCAGCATCATCAAATGGAGTGATTAAAGTATCAATGCTATTAATAAAACTAGGATGATGCAAATTTGATGTTGTCTCTGTAAGTACTACGATTGAGGGATCTTTGGCGAAGTTTTCCAGAATTTCTTTGTCGACAGAATTGACTTCGTTTATTCCTCCAATAAGAATTAATTTTCTTTTTGAAGTATTCCAAATGGAAACATCTTCTGCTTCGTTTTCTATGATTCTTGTTCCCAGAATCTCTTCTGAATTTGTAATTATTGGTGCTACAGAAAGTTCTGAAACGGTTTCGTATAAAGGCTCTTCAAAGGGAGCATTAATATGAACGGGGCCTTTTTGAAGTAAGGCCGCTTCTATGGCTTTATTGATTTCTAAATCATTTTCTGCAGAAGCTTCTTCCGTTAAATTAGCATTATAAACGGAGTGATTCTGAAATACATTCTCCTGACGAATCGTTTGTCCATCACCAATATCAATCTTACTTTGAGGGCGATCTGCTGAGATAACAATCAATGGAATCTGACTGTAAAATGCTTCGGCTACAGCCGGATAATAGTTCAATAATGCTGATCCTGACGTACAAACAACTACGGTAGGTACTTTGGTTTGCTGTGCAATTCCCAATGCAAAAAAAGCAGCACAACGCTCATCGGCAATACTGTAACAGTTAAAATTAGGGTTTTGGGCAAATCCTATGGTCAGAGGTGCGTTTCTTGATCCTGGAGAAATTATAATATTCGTGATTCCTTTGCCTGAACAAATTTCGATAATGCTTTGTGCAAGCGCTATTTTGGGGTAAATCATTCTTATGGTGTATTACTTTTTGAAAAGAAGCTTATTGTTTTTAAGGCTCTTTTTGACCTCACAAAGTTACAAACTTCACATTGGATTTAACTTATAAATATGAAGATATTGAAACGAGTTTCTGGAAAAAGGGGATATATTTGTAAAAATGATTTTTTCGATTCAAACAAAACCGCTATGCGTTTCCTATATCTATTCTTTTTTTTAATTTCAGTACAGGCTATACAAGGACAAAATCAATTTATTCCTGACGATACTCCTTATAATACTGCCCTGAAGAATGCCAAAACACAAGGAAAACCACTTTTTGTAATGCTTTATGCAGATTGGTGCCCGCATTGTAATCTGATGAAAAAAGAAGTTTTTACTGACCCCACTGTGATCGAGTTTCTAAACAAAAATTATGTTTGTGTCTGGAAAAATATTGAAAAAGAAGAGGGCATAATACTTAAGAATAAATTCAATACGAAATCACTTCCCACTTTTCTGTTTATAGATCCTACTAACGAAACCCTTTTGTATACCTTAAAAGGGGAATTAAAAAAGGATGCTTTTATGATGGAAGCAAATTTTGCCTTAAATCCAAAGTTACAATTGCCTTATCTTGAAAAAGAATTCCTCGCTGATCCCAGTAATTCTGTGAAATTCTTCGACTATCTGAATACGCTGAAAAAAGGAAAAGACCGTACTGATTTATCCGTCCCGACACACATTTACCTCAATACCCAATCGGATGCGCAATTGGTTAGTGAAACCAACTGGCGGGTGATTGCCAATGGGGTTACGGATATAAAATCAAGAGAATTTCAATATGTTTTAAGCCACGTAAAAGAATTCGCTACTGTAGCTTCCCAAAGTCGTATCGATCGCAAGATTGAAAATATAATAACCGAATCGCTTCGCCCTTATGTTGATAATTTAGACACAACGAACTATTACAAACAAAGAGAAATTGCAAAATCAATACACCTTCAAAAAATAGATTCGATGGTGTTTAAGTTTGACTTAACCCTCGCTGAACGAACTGAAAAATGGCAGTTCTACAGAAAAGTTACTCTCAATAATACACAAAAATTAGTCTGGAACGATGCCACTGCTCTAAAAGACATCGGACAAACTTACTTAAAACATATCGCGGACACAGAGAGTTTGAAAAAGTCGATTTCATGGGTAAAACATGCGATCGAATTAAATGATTCTTATGATGGAAATCTTTTGCTGGCAAGACTTTACAACAAAATAAAAGACAAGAAATCGGCTTTGCAATATGCTAGGGATGCTAAGGAAATTTCAAAAGAAATGAACTGGAATTCCAAAGAAGTTGATACTTTACTGGCAGAACTCAATACCAAATAATCTAAAAAATAGCCATGAGCCTAACCCTTAGACCAGCAACGACAAACGATTTAGAGAAGATTCTGGATATTGTAAATCATTCTATCTTACATACCACTGCAAACTACAGTTATGAAGTTCAAACTCTTGAAATTCAAACAAAGTGGTTTGAAGATAAAAAAGCCAAAAACCTGCCAGTAGTAGTTGCTGATTTAGACGGAGAGGTCGTTGGATTTGGAAGCTACGGACAATTCCGTGAGAAAATTGGGTATCAATATACCGTAGAACATTCTGTATATGTAGTGGATACGGTTATCGGAAAAGGTATTGGATCTCAGTTATTGTCAGAGCTCATTCGTTTGGCTAAAGAACAGCGTTATCACGTAATGATTGGAGCTATTGATGCCGACAACGCAGGAAGTATTGCTTTTCATGAAAAATTTGGATTTGTTGTAACCGGAACCCTTCGCGAGGTGGGATATAAATTTGATCATTGGCTCGATTTGGTTTTTATGCAATTAACATTGAAATAAACAGCTTTAGAAAAAGCAATTGTAGGCCTAGAAATCCCAATTAAAGAAACGCCCAGGTTCTTAGAGAATCTCACACAAAATATGCAAGATGCGTTTCTTTGCGAAGAGGCTTTTGCCCTTTCAGGGCGTAACCCAATATTTACCATCATCATTCATAGTGCTATGCACCATGCTATTGCTATAGCTCTTTCAGAGCAAATCCTAATCTCATAGATCAGTTTTTCAAAATCATCTCTTTCCTTTTTTATAATCTAACAAAATGAGTCAGAACAATCTCCTTTCTCTTTCATTTATGAACAAAAAAAATCCACAAAATTGAAATATTACTTTTCAATTTTGTGGATTAGATCTATTGTTTTCTTTTTTTAACCTTTGATCCAGTTGATTACTTCCGGATCTGTTGGTAACGTTCTTGGTTTAATCACTTTTACCAATTCACCTTTTTCATTGATCAGGTATTTTTGAAAGTTCCATTCTACCTCAGAATCCTGTAATCCGTTTTTAGATTTTTGCGTCAGAAATTTATAGACTTCACACATATCATTCCCTTTTACCGAAACTTTATCCATCATTGGGAATGTTACACCGTAATTTTGCTGGCAAAATGTCTCAATTTCTTTATTTGTTCCCGGTTCCTGTGATGCAAAATTATTTGCAGGGAAACCTACAATTACAAATCCTTTATCCTTGTACTCTTTGTAGATTGCCTCAAGATCCTTGTACTGAGGAGTTAAACCGCATTTTGACGCAGTGTTTACAATCATCACTTTTTTTCCTTTTAGCGAAGCAAAATCAAAAGTGTCTCCCGATAAATCTTCAACCTTAAATTGATAAATGGTTTCTTTTGCCATAGTTTTATCTGTTTTAGATAATTTTTCTTTACTGGTTTGCGCCTGTATTTTCGTGCCGAATAAAAGAACAACACTACAAGCTATAAATAAGACTTTTTTCATTGTTTAATTTTTTATAAAATTAGTTAAATTCTCCTTCTCCAAATGACTTTGCTTGCTATATTTTTACTAAACATAAGTTAAATAAAAAATTGAAGCCTAACGTTAATCAGACGTTAGGCTTCCCCCCATACAAACAAATCAAACCATGAATTAATTTTTCTTCTCTTTTATATCTTTATGTTAAATACAGTTGATGTCCCGGTTATAGTGCGTATACATCTCAAAATTCCGATCCTTTTGATATATATTTTAATGGCATTTATGTGCTACTCTGGGCAAGAATGGGGCTTCCGGAATTCTAAATTCATTTTTCTTTGGAAGTCCGAAGACATCAACTTATCTACTAATTCCTAATTAATGCATTATCGTTAGCTATTCTCTCTGAATTCTTGTTATCATATCGAACAAGTCCTTTACGGAAATCATTTTTACTGAATCCCCCGAGTGCTAAGACTGTGGTTAAACCTACAATCAGTATTTTTAGTTTATTGAAGCTATTCACGATAATTAATTTTTTATTGAGATTTACTTTACGATTAATTCTTTCTAAATGTTAATTTTTATTATTGCTTCTAAAATTAGAAATGCCATCACATAATTCAAACAAGCTTCATTTTCAACGACTTGCTATTTTACTCCATTATAATTCTGATGTTATAATAGCACTTACGTAATAGGATTGCTTTTGGTTTTAAAAAAGGTTAAAAAAATGATACTTTTTTTAAACCTCTTATTTTCCTAGGTTTTAGACTGTTAAAAAAAAATAAAATTTCAGAAAAAATAAATTACCTTTATCTCAGGTTATACAATATATTTCCAAAATTTTGTTTCAACTTAAAAACCCAATGTATGAGTCAGGAAGAATTATTAGTTTTAATTTATAAAAAAGACGAAAGAGCTTTTACCCATTTATATGATATGTACTCGAAAAGTTTATTTTCGGTTATTAATGTTCTTATAAAAAACCGCGAAGAAGCCGAGGATGTTTTGCAGGAAGTTTTTGTCAAAATCTGGAAAAACATCGATTCATATAATGAAAGCAAAGGAAGATTTTACACCTGGATCCTTAATATAGCTAGGAATACTTCAATCGACAAGTTAAGATCCAAAAATTTTAATAACAGTCAAAAAAACCTTTCTTCAGATAATTTCGTAAATCTGTTAGACGACAGTAATAAACTCGTTAATAGAATTGATACTATTGGAATACAAGAATTTGTAAAAAAATTAAAACCAAAATGTATTGAGATTATAGATTTATTATTTTTTAAAGGATACACCCAACAAGAAGCTTCAGAAGAATTGGCAATGCCTTTGGGAACTATCAAAACGCAAAACAGAAACTGTATTAATGATTTAAGAAATTATCTAAAAATATAATGGAAGCAAAAGAGTATATCGAATCAGGAATTCTGGAACTTTATGTTTACGGTTTATTGACCGAAACTGAAAATCTGGAAATAGCAGAATTGGCTAAGAAAAATCCGGAAGTTGATCAGGAAATTATTTCGATCGAAAAAGCTATTGTAGCTTTATCATCAAGTTTCTCTCCTTTTCACTCGGTAGCCAATTTTGAAAAAATAAAATCTCGTTTAGAGTTGAAACACGGCAAAGTAGTCGACATGAAACCTGCTTCAAGCTGGTCTCAATATGTAGGGTGGGCTGCGGCGGTACTACTGCTCTTAGGTTTTGGATATCAAACTTTAGAATTGACAAAATCGAAAGAAGCTATTGCAACTGTTGGTACTGAGAAAAACAAAATAGAAAAAGATTACGCTTTCTTAGATCAGCAGAATAAGCAAACTGAAAAAAGTCTGACAATTGTAAGAGACATCAAAAACACAGGTGTAACCCTTGGCGGACAAGCAGTTTCTCCAGGTTCATTTGCAAAGGTGTATTGGAACAAAGAAACAAAAACAACTTATATTGATGCAGCCGGTTTACCAAAACCTCCAAAAGGGATGGTTTATCAGGTTTGGGCTTTAAAATTAAGCCCGGTACTAACCCCTACCAGTATTGGTTTACTGAGCGATTTTGAAGGAAATTCTCAAAAAATATTTGCTGTAAATCAAACGGACTCAGCAGAGGCTTTTGGAATTACTTTAGAACCTGCCGGAGGAAGTTTGACTCCGACTATGGAACAGCTGTATACTTTAGGAAAAGTTTAAAAGCAACATCTCTAAAAACTTAAAAAACGCATATTGAATTCATTATGCGTTTTTTTATTACTTTCAATTAAAATAACCTCTTTAAAATAAACCAGTTAAATCATGAACGGAACTTTACTTCTAAGAATTGCAGTAGCCATTATTCTCCTCACCCATTCTGTTTTTGGAATGTTTAATAACGGAATCAATGATTTTGGAAATCTATATTTAAATCAAATTGGTTTCGCTCCTTTTGGCATTTTTCTGGCTTGGTCTATCAAATTATCCCATGTTGTAGCCGCCTTTCTTCTGCTTATTAACAAATACGTTAAACCGGCAGGATTTATCACCATTTTCATATTGATAATGGGAATCATTCTGGTTCATTTTCAGGAAGGCTGGTTTGTTGTAGGCGGTGGAAGAAACGGTGCCGAATATAATTTTTTACTCATTGTCGTGCTGCTAGCAATTATGTATCCTAATGGCTTAAAAAAACAAAACTAAATACCTCCCGTTAAGACATAAAAAAAAGATTCAGTTAAACTGAATCTTTTTTTTATGAATTACTATTTTCTATTTTTTCTTGCTCTTATAGTGCTTGCGGTATTTAGGGTATGTAATTACTCCAATTAATGAAATAGCTCCTAGTGAATACCAAATCCAGCTTAATGAATGTGCTTCTCCGGTAGCATAAGAATGCAAACCAACTAAGTGAAAATTTACTCCATAATACGTAAATAAGATCGATACAAAAGCAAACATACTCATTAAATTAAAGAACCATTTTCCTCTAAGGGCCGGTACAAAACGAGCGTGAATTACAAAAGCATACACCATAATCGAAATTAAAGCCCAGGTTTCTTTTGGATCCCATCCCCAGTAACGTCCCCAACTTTCGTTGGCCCATTGTCCGCCAAGGAAGTTACCAATCGTTAGCATGATTAGACCAATAGTTATTGCCATTTCATTAATGTACGTAATCTCTTTAAGGTTCAAATCCATCTTGGCTTTATTTTTCTCATTAGTAAAGAAAATTAGCACCAAGGCTACAAAACCTAAAATCATTCCCAATGCAAATGGACCATAACTTCCTACAATTACCGCCACGTGAATCATTAACCAATAAGAATTTAGTACCGGTTGTAAGTTTGCAATTTCAGGATCAATCCAATTCATATAAGCCGCCATTACGATCATTGCGGTTACAAAAGCAGATGAAGCTACCGTAAGTTTTGATTTTCTGTCAAAAGCTAATCCAAAAAACATTGTTGCCCAGGCCACGTAAATAATAGACTCGTAAGCATTACTCCATGGAGCGTGACCCGAGATGTACCAACGTGCAATAAGTCCTAAAGTATGCAGTGCAAACAATACTCCTACCAGAATATGAAAACCGTTGATCGTTATGCGAAGCCATTTTTTCTCAAAAAAGATATTTACAATAGTGAACATCAACATCAAGACTGAAACGGTAAGATACCAGTACGGTAATTTTTTGAAAATATCGTATTTGTTGTACGTTATTTCGGCATCAATTTTCTCCTCGCTTGGTCTTACTTTAGCACCAAATTTCTTTTGGAAACCATTAATACTCTCAACCAACTGATCGGCTGTTGTAAAGTTTTTAGAAATTGAGCCATTGTTTAATGCACTAAAATACATTGGCAGAATCTGCGTTACATAAGTCGAATCCATTCCTTTAAATCCTCCCTGTTGTCTTTCCAAATACGAAACCCATTTGTGATTTGGGTCATTCGGAATAGGAAATATTTTTAGAATACTACCACTTAAAGCAGATTCCATCAGATTCACTCTTTTATCGGTATCTATAAAATCTTTCTCAAACTGATTTGGATTTGCTGCTTTATATGCCGCATCTAAATATGGTGAAAGCTTATAATTCCCGTTAGCATCAAAAAACTGCACAAACGGAGCACGTTTAGCCTCTTTATCTACTCCAATAATTTTACGAATACTGTCGTTTCCGGCTCTTAGATGAATCAAAGGAATTTGTATCCAAACCTGAGCATATTGTGTTATAGACAAAAATACCTGATCAGAATTCATTCCATTATAAGTATCACTCTGACTTACTTTTCTAAGCAATTCAGATGAAAAAGTATTAACCGGTTTCATTCTCCCTCCGGCATCCTGAATAATCAAACGACCAAATTTTGCTGCATGGGCTTCCGGTGCTTTGTAAATCGTCAATAACGAATCTAATTGTTTCTGACTTGGCGGAGCCGTTACATGATTGGCATGATCGTTTGGATCTGTGTTATGATCGTGATCGTGACCTGGTGTATGAACGTGTGGTGCCTGAGCAAAGCCACTCAAACCAATCATTAAAACCAATATCGTGATCAGTTTTTCTTTTTTCTTTTTTACACCTTCTAATTTGCGTTTCAAATCGCCAAAACGAGAATGTTTGGTAAACATAATAGCCATTAATCCCAGATATAACATAAAATAACCAAAATAAGTGATATTAGTTCCCCAAAAATCATGGTTTACAGATAATATGGTTCCTTTTTCGTCCGGATTAAAGGAAGATTGAAAGAAACGGAATCCTTTGTAATCCAAAACGTGATTCATATAAATTCGGTAATCAAATGTTTCTGTAGAATCCTGAACGGTCACTTTACTTTCGTAAGAAGAGTAACTTTTTTCTGTTCCCGGATATTTTGTAGCAATAAAATCGTTTAATTTCACTTTAAAAGGCAAGATATACGCTTTACTTCCGTAGAATAAACTGTATTCAATTTTTCCGATTTTAACGGTCTGAGGTTCCCCTACACTACCTTTAGACCCCAAAAGTCTTACTTCTTTTTCCTGTCCATCAGCTTTAACTTTTACAATCAAAGCATCGTGATGTGATTTGGCTCTGTAATCATTATTTGATACATAATCCACTACTCCTTTAACTGCGGGGTCTGGAAATACAATTCTAATATCGCCAATACTGTACAAAGAACGCATCATCAAAGGCTGTACATTATCTTTGGTTACAGTACCTTTTAATTTATCGGCCATTCGCATAAACTCTCCTTCAAAAGGCGTTTGAATAGTATATTTTTCACCTGTAGTATTGATGTTGATTGCACCGGCAGTTGGTTTATTCAATGCAAATAATACATTATGGATGTTTTGTACTTCACCCTCTTTCAAAAAGTGTTCTTCACGTCCGCCAGATCCTGCTTCTACCATTTTAAGATATAAAGTTCCTTTTGGATCCGGTTTTATGGTTTCGGTAGCTCCCATGATATAATTCACGTACGTCACTTCAAAAGGTGTTTCGTCGAATTTTCCGGAAAGTGTAAAATCATTGTTGGTAACCGGCGAAAACAATAAGTTTTTTTCAAAAACTCTACGTTTCATTTCGCCTTTGTATTCCCCATCTGCAAAAACAGTTAAGAATGTTTTATCAGAATAAACTTGATTCTCTGCCGCTCCTTCACGAATAGGCATCATACCCTCATAACTAATATAACGAGTAATAAAAGCTCCTAAAAGAATAAAAATAAAAGCAAGGTGCAGTAACAAAGTTGCCCATTTTTCTTTTTTTAGTAGTTGATAACGTTTAATGTTTCCGAAGAAATTGATCAAAAAGAAGACCATTATCGCCTCAAACCACCAGGTGTTATAGATTAAAATTCGGGCTGTATCTGTGTTGTACTTACTTTCGATAAAAGTTCCAACACCCATTGCAATTGCGAATGTTAAAAAAAGAACGGCCATTAATCGTGTAGAAAACAAAAAAGAGAATATTTTTTTATCCATTTTTAAGGAATTACATTGTATAAAAGTGGCACAAAAATACTTAAAAATGTTGATTTGCAACGGCTGTAATTTGTTAATAAAAACCAAATATAAATTAGTAAATCAAATCATTCTTTTAAAAACTGTACGCTTAATTTTACAAATTCATAATTGAGTGTATGAATCTGTTTTTTTATGCCACAGATTACGGGATTAAAAAAGAATTTATTCGTTTGGCAAACTTCATTTAGAGCGGTACTTTTTACATAAATCAACAGAATCATTGCAATCAGTATAATCTGTAACTAAACTTCTTTCCTGCTTATTCTCTTTAAAAAAAATAATACTAATTTTGCGCTATGATTCGAATTACAATAATTGGTTCCGGAAATGTTGCCCAGCATTTGATCAAAGCTTTCTCTAAAAGTGAAGTGGTAGAAATTGTGCAGGTATTTTCGAGAAAAAAAGAAGCCCTTGCTTCTTTGGTAAGTTTTGAAAAAATTGTAAATAATTTTGACTCCTTTCTCGAGGCTGATCTCTATATTATTGCTGTTTCTGATAATGCAATTTCAGAAGTTTCAAAACAATTGCCTTTTCAAAACCGCGTTGTCGTTCACACCTCAGGTGCAGCTTCACTCGATGTTTTGGATGCTAAAAACAGAAAGGGTGTTTTTTATCCGCTTCAGACATTTTCAAAGAATAAGGAAATTGATTTCTCCACTATTCCAATGTGCCTGGAGGCCGAAAACACATTTGATTATCGTGTTTTAGAAAGTGTCGCCAAAAGCATTTCGCAAGCCGTTTATCCTATAAATTCAGACCAAAGAAAGGCGTTACACGTTGCAGCCGTTTTTGTTAATAATTTCACCAATCATCTGTATCAAATCGGACAGGAGATTTGCAAAGATCATCAGGTGCCCTTTGAAGTTTTAAAACCTTTAATTCAGGAAACTGCTCAAAAAATAAATACTTTAGCTCCGGCGGATGCACAAACGGGCCCTGCAAAACGCAAAGATTCGACCACAATTGAAGCGCATTTGGAGTATTTAACCCATGAAAATCAAAAGAATATATATAAAATACTAACACAATCTATACAGAATAATGGCAAAAAATTATAAAGAAATAATGAATGACATCACCACTTTCGTTTTTGATGTTGATGGCGTGCTTACAGACAGTTCGGTTTTTGTAACCAATGAAGGTGAGATCCTTCGTACGATGAATATTCGTGATGGTTATGCGATGAAAGCGGCAGTGGAAAGCGGTTACAATGTTTGCATTATTTCCGGCGGAAGCAATGAAGGTGTTCGTGTACGTTTGCGCAATTTAGGAATTAATGACATTCACCTAGGAACTCCCGACAAAGTAAAAACTTTTAAAGAATACACTGATACTTATAACATTAAACCTGAACAGGTTTTATATATGGGCGATGATATTCCGGACTTTCATGTAATGAAATTAGTTGGCCTGCCTACTTGTCCGCAAGATGCCAGCCCGGAAATCAAAAACATTTGCCGTTATATCTCTCATGTAAATGGAGGAAAAGGCGCCGCGCGTGATGTGATCGAGCAAGTAATGAAAGTACAAGGAAAATGGATGGAACATTTTAGTGGGAAACACGATTAAGGATTGCAGATTTTAGATTGTGGATTTTAGATTTTACATCTTACAAATAACATCTCACAAACAACATTTTACATCTCACAAAAAAAAGTAGTCCCTCAGCCCCTCAGAACCTTAGCTCCTTAAAAAAATGAAATTCCTCAAACTCATTCGATACAAAAACCTACTGATGCTTGCTTTTATGCAAGTATTATTTCGTTATGCTTTTTTAAAACAACAAAACGTTCCTTTAGCTTTAGCGGACTGGCAATACGGATTATTGGTTTTAAGTACCGTTTTACTGGCCGCGGCGGGTTACGTAATCAATAATATTTACGATGTTGATACCGACAGTATTAACAAACCTAATGATGTTGTAATTGGTAAAGGAATTTCTGAAACTACCGCTTATAATATTTATATTGGACTAAATATTACTGGTGTTGCCATTGGGTTCCTTCTGTCTAATATCATTCTTAGACCCATGTTTGCTTCGTTCTTTATTTTGATCGCTTCACTTCTCTATTTTTATGCGACAACTTTAAAGCAAATTATGATACTGGGGAATTTTGTTGTAGCATTACTGCTTTCTGTAAGTGTATTGATTATTGGGGTTTTTGACCTTTTTCCTGCCACAACTTCCGAAAATCAGGCACAAATGGCGAGTCTGTTCTCTATCTTAACCGATTATGCTCTATTTGCCTTTATGATCAATTTTATTCGTGAAATAGTCAAAGATATTGAGGATGTTAATGGCGATTACAATCAGGGAATGAATACGTTGCCTATTGCAATCGGAAATAGCAGGGCAGCAAAAGTTGCTTTGGGATTTGCGATAATCCCTTTTATTTCCTGCCTGCTTTACATCAATACTTACTTTGTCAAAAACAACCTTTTTATTGCTACCTTTTATGCTTTTGCCTTTGTATTAGCACCGCTGCTCTACTTTATTGTCAAAATATTTGGTGCAAAAAATCAAAAAGAATTTCATCATTTAAGTACCGTTTTAAAATTAATCTTATTCTTCGGAATTTTATCAATTCTCGTTATCACTCTAAATATCAAGTACAATGCTTAAAGAAAAACTAAAAAAATATACTTTAATTCTAGCTTCCGGATCACCACGCAGGCAACAGTTTTTTAAGGACCTCGATCTTGACTTCGAAATTAGGTTAAAAGACATTGAGGAGATTTATCCACCAGAATTAAAGGCGGTCGAAATAACCGATTATCTGGCAGAATTAAAGGCCAATGCATTTGAAGGTGAACTTAACGAAGATGAAATTTTAGTAACCAGCGACACTATCGTTTGGCATCAAAATAAAGCATTAGGCAAACCAAAAGATGCTGACGAAGCTTTTAAAATGATCCGATCGCTATCCAATACAACCCATGAAGTAATAACATCGGTTTGCTTTAAAACAAATCATTCTTCCACACTATTAAACGATATTACAAAGGTTACTTTCAATGATTTATCAGACGAGGCTATTTTGTATTATATCCAAAACTACAAACCTTATGACAAAGCTGGTGCTTATGGTATTCAGGAATGGTTTGGTTTTATGGCAGTTGCAAAAGTAGAAGGTTCTTATACTAATGTTATGGGATTACCAACAGCAAAAGTTTATGAATATTTGAGTACTTTAGTGTAAAATTTTATTTATGTTTTCTTTTAAAGAATATAGTCAGGAGATCTTAACCACCGTAATTCTAATTTGCGTTCTTGTTGCTTTACGTGTCATCGTTGCGAAATTAATTCGCCGATATGCCAGCACAAGTCAGTTATTAGAGCACCGGACCAATTTGGTAATCAAGTACATTCATTTACTGATGAACATACTAGTTCTGATTAGTTTAATTGTAATTTGGGGTGTTCAGACCAAAGATATTTTCATAACTGTTTCTTCGATCACTACAGTTATCGGAGTGGCTATGTTTGCTCAATGGTCTATTCTGAGCAATATAACTTCGGGAATGATTTTGTTTTTTTCCTTTCCTTTCCGAATTGGAGATACCATCAAAATTCATGATAAAGACTTTCCAATAGAGGCGGAAATCGAGGACATAAGTGCCTTTCATGTGAATTTGAAAACAAAAGACGGTGAGAAGATCATTTTTCCGAATAATTTATTGCTGCAAAAAGGAATCTCTATCATGCCGGTTCAATACGAAGAAAAAGAGTTCTTTGATTAAATAAGAATGGGAATTTTATAAACTTATACTAAAAAGGTAAAACACATTATTTATAATAAAATATAATATTTGTTTTACAAATTCTTAGCCTTTATTTAGTTTCCATCAACAATGAACCACTCTGTAAAGTTGCCTTTTTATGCTAAACTTGCTTTTATTTTGGTGAGTTTTATAAGCTTTGCCTTTATTTTTTGTATCGGAAAAGATATTATTACTCCGGTATTACTGGCGTTTTTATTTGCGGTCTTATTGGTTCCTATTTTTACATTATTGCATTCCAGATTAAAATTTCCCAGACATCTTGCTGCCGCTTCTTGTATTTTGATTTTCGCTTTATCTATCGTCGGCATCTTGGTTTTTATTTCTTATCAGATTAGTGATATTGCCAACGATTTTGATGCGATAAAGAAAAATGCAAACACTTTCATCACTGACATTCATAAATTTGTAAAAGATAATTTTCACGTGAGCATCGGCGAACAAAAAAAGTATCTGGATAATGTGACTAAAGACTCTGTACAAAACGGAAAAAGCTCCATAGGTTCAGCCATAGTCTCCATAACAGATCTTCTGTTAGATTGTACTATCATACCAATTTATACTTTTTTGTTTCTGCTGTATAAAGATCATTTTATTCTTTTCCTTGCTAAATTAGTCCCTAAAGAAGATCATGTGATTTTAAAAGACATCCTTTCACAAATAAAAGTTTCGATTAACAATTATATTGTGAGTCTGATTTTTGAAATGATAGTAGTTTCTATTCTGACAAGTTTAGGGCTCTGGATTATTGGAGTAAAATACTTTATTTTATTAGGGTTAATAACCGGAATTTTAAACATGATCCCATATATTGGCATTCTGATCGCGGGTATAATCACCGTAGTAGCATCATTAACAGGAACACCAGACAACTCTCTAATTCTCGGAATTCTGATCGTAAACATTGTTGTACAGCTGATTGATAACAATATCCTTGTACCCTTAATTATTAATTCTAAAGTAGAAATTAATGCCTTCGTTTCGATTATGGGAATTATTATTGGTGGTGCCGCTGCGGGAATTTCAGGTATGTTTTTGGCCATCCCACTTTTAGCCATTCTAAAAATTATATTTGAAAGAATTGAATCCTTAGAGCCCTGGGGATATTTGATGGGCAATCACATGCCTAAAAAATTCAGCTGGAGAATCCGAAAACTAAAGGTCGAAAATTAAATAGTATCACGATTCAAAATATAATCGCAATAATTTCTTATATTCATCTCAAAATCGACCTTTAAGCCAGTCAAAAAAAATACAATGTCCGTAATCAGAAAAATAGCACTTTTTATTTTATTATGCTTCTGCTTACAAGGCACTCATGCTCAGGTTAATTTGCCTCAAAAAAGCGAAAACCGTAAAAAAGACAGTACTGAAGTCTATCAGAAAATCAGAAACTATTCGAAAAAGAATAAATTTACACAAACCCTGCATAAATTATTCTTCAGAGAAAACAGGCCTCAGAAAAAAGAAGTTCTGGTACAAAATGACACTACCGATTTTAGCGGAAAAATAATTCGAAAGATAACCATTATAACGCTTGATCCTTTTGGGCACTCTCTCACAGACACCACTCAGGTACCTAAAAACTGGGGAGAACGGACTGGAAACCGACTGCATTTGAAAACCAAGAAAATTGCAATCTATAATCTCCTGCTGTTTAAAAAGAATACTCCTTACGACACATATAAAGTACAGGAATCTGAGCGTTTGATACGATCTCAAAGATATGTGACAGCTGTACGGATCACTAATAAAGTGGCGGGGATGGCTTCAGATTCAGTTGATGTCACGATTAGAGTTCTGGACTCGTGGAGTACGATTCCTAAATTTGCGATCTCGGGCAATCAGGTTTCTTTTGGTATTAAAGAAAAAGACTTTTTTGGATCGGGACAGCAGCTGGAATACAAACATACCAGCAGATTTAATGATGGCCGGACTGCAAATGAAGCAACCTATACCATTCCTAACATCAAAAACACTTATATTGGAACCACTTTATTCTATAAGATCGATATTGACAATAATTACAGCAAAAGTATCAATGTTGAACGCCTCTTTTATTCGCCTTTGACTAAATGGGCAGGTGGTGTTTCTACAGGTCAAAACTACAGAAAAGACAGTTTGCAGGCGCCTGATAAGTCTTATGCTTTTCAACCTTTTAAGAATAACTTTCAGGATTTCTGGACAGGACATGCCAGTAAAGTATTTGAAGATGAAAATGGTATAACCAATTTGGTGGCAACCGCACGCTTTCTCAATGTCAATTATACAGATGCTCCCTCTGAGCTTTATGATCCTACCCATTTTTATTCAGATGAGAAATTGATTCTGAGCGGAATTGGTCTGAACCGACGCAAATTTATAAAAGACAACTATATTTTTAGAAATGGCCAGACAGAAGACGTTCCTATTGGAAGAATCTACGGAATCACTTTAGGCTATCAGTACAAAAACGCACAGTGGCGGCCATATGCAGGAGCTCAGTTTTCTTTTGGAAATTATTACCGTTGGGGATTTTTAAGTATGAGTTTTGAGGCAGGTACGTTTTTTCATGATTCTAAAACGTATCAAACAGCCTTTTCATTTCAATCTACTTACTTTACAAAACTATTCAGTATTGGAAACTGGAAACTGCGTCAATTTGTGAACCCAATTATGGTTATTGGTGCCAATCGGGAAAATATTATCGGAGATCAGCTTAATATTAATAATAAAAATGGTTTAGCTGGGTTCAATACTGCTTTATATGGTACAAATAAAATGGTATTGTCACTTCAAACCCAAACCTATTCTCCCTATGCGCTCTGGGGATTTCGTCTAAACCCGTTCTTTAATTACTCGGTTGCGGTACTGGGAAATCCAAATGATGCCATAGGAAGAAATAAAGGGTACCAGAAAGTGACTTTAGGCTTGCTGATTAGTAATGATTATCTGGTATTCAGTTCCTTTCAGCTTTCGCTCTCCTACTACCCTACCATTCCTTATCAGGGAGATAGTGTTTTTAAAACGAATACTTTTGAGACTAGTGATATTGGTTTGCAAAACTTTGAGCTGGCCAAACCAAGGGTTGTGGAATATAAATAATGAAAATATATTTTATTTCACTTTTTTTTCAAAAAACAAAAAAGCAAAAATTACCTCATTATCAAAAGATTAATCAAATTTCTCGTTTTACAAAATCGTTAAAATGCGCATTTTATCCGATGAAATACATAGTGCTTTTATTTTTGGCACAGTATATGAATATCCTAAAACAGGATTAATCATAACTTTAAAATTAGAAAAATGAAAACAATAAAATTAGCAATTGCAGGGTTATTTCTCCTGGTTGCAAATGCCACGCAAGCACAGGTATCTATAAATGTTAATATCGGATCACCTCCCGCGTGGGGACCTGCAGGATATGCAGAAATGGAGTATTATTATTTACCCGACATCGAAGCTTATTATGATGTAAGAGCTTCCCAGTTTATCTATTTTGGAGGAGGAAGATGGGTTAGAACAACTTACTTGCCAAGACAATACAGAAATTATGATTTGTACGGAGGCTACAAAGTAGTTTTAAACGATTATCACGGCAGAACACCTTATACTTATTTTGATCGCCATAGGGTAAAGTATTACAAAGGCTATCATGGTGCACCTCAAAGATGTTACAAACCGAGACCAGCTTATGGATATAATGACGATCGTTATGAGCGCAGAAACCATAAACACTATGATAAAAAGCGTAACAAACACGACAGAGACGATGATGACGATGACGATCATGATGATCACGATGGTCACTACGGCCGCAGAAGAGGCTAATATTTGCTAAATCATTAATTTTCAACACAAAAGAGTATCAAAATCATGATACTCTTTTTTTATGCATGCATACTAAATCAATAAAAGGTTAATTTATTAAATATAATTCAAAAATAACAACTAAAACGATTGAAAAAGTTAAAGTATTCCTAACCGTTTTGAGAAATGTTTTGAAAAATCCTAATTTTGCAGGAAATTTAAACTAATAAAATAGGTTATGAAGAAGAGAGTTTATTTATTTTCAATGTTAGCGTTGTCCCTTTTTACGTTTTGTACAAATCACGACGACTCCGCTACGAATGATCAGGCTAAAAACAACAACATCGAAATCAATAGCGATGTTACCACTTTAAGCAAAAGACTTGATTATACCAATTCAGGAGTAATCTCCATCACTGGTTCATCCACATCAACAGGTAAATTTTCAAAAAGCAGTCCATCTTCTACGACTGATTTACCATTAGTACAAATTGCAGAAATCAATCCTCCAAAAGACAACAACGGAAGAACATTACAAGCCAATCATGTTGCAGTAAACGGAAACTATGCTTATGTTGCTTACACTATGAGTGGTGAAGCCTATTCTGGAGCTATTGATGTTATTGATGTTTCTGATCCATATAAACCGAAATTGATTACTTCTGCATTGATAGCAAATACTGACATTACATCATTAACCTATTCCAATGGAAGTTTAATTATTGGTGCTGCCGCAGATGTTGATAAAAATCCGACACTAACAAGTCCTGCTGTTGTAATTAACATGACGTTAAATTCAGGTATGCTGACGGATAAATATACCATAACTAATCTTGAAGGTCAAGTAACTACCGACATTGCTTCAAATTCGGGCTCTTATTTTTCCGTAACAGGAGATCAGGGAAGTTTATTTAAAATCAATACGGCCTCCAAAGCAGTTTCTGGCAAAGTAGCGGTAGAAGATTTACGTTCTGTCGCGATTAGCGGGGACAAAGTTGTGACTTTGAGCGGTTCAAAAGGAATAAATATTTACAATGAATCTACGCTTACTTTGCAAAAAAGCTTTACGACATCAACAGATGTAAAAGCTGCAAAAAGAACAATGGATTTTGATGGTACTAAATTATTAGTTTCAGAAGGATATAACGGTTTGGGAGTTTATGACATCAATAGCGGTTCTAAACTGCAAACAATCTCATTAGCTGCTGCCGGTGAAGAAAATGTAACCAATGCCGTCTCTGTAAATGATGGATATGCATTTGTAGCCAATGGCGCTGCAGGTTTAAATGTATACAAAACTGGTTCACAACTAAGTTTATTGGGAACTGTTGACATCTTAGGTTCGTCTAACTATGTAAAATCCAGTGGTGATTTTATCTATGTAGCCAGTGGAAAAGGCGGTTTGAAAATTATCAAGATGGAAAAACCAAATACAACTTTTGTTGGCTGTACAGGATACGGAACTTATAATCAAGGGCAAAACCTGATTTTAAATTCGAATGAAGTTAAATCCTATTCGGGTGCTACGGCAATTAACTCTGCTATTGTTAATTCGGGAGCAGTATTGACACATTGTGGTTCGATTACAATTCAAAATGGTCTGACCTTAAATAGTGGAGGAACTTTCAATATGAGAGGAACACTGTCTCAAGGGAAATACCAACAAGCTAACCCAACGGAACTTATCATTAACAGCAATGCAGTATTACAAATTGAAGGTACTGTAGTGATCTGGGGAGATTTACGATTAAACAGTGGTGCGAAGATCAATTTCATAGGAAACAATTCTTCTATCACGATTTATGGTAAAGTAACTAAGAATAGTAATGTTACCATTACAGGAAACTATAAAGACACAGAAAACAAGTTGAAATAAATGCTGTAATCCCAAGAAATACTACATGATCTAAAGTGTTAGATCCATTTTCTATAAAGCTGTCAGATTTGATCTGACAGCTTTTTTTTTGAATCAATTTTCTTAAAAAAGGAAATCAATAACCAAACATTAACATTTCATTTAAATACTGTACAATAATTTAATTAGTATTTTTGAACTTCTATCAAAAAACACCTAACCAAACTATGCGAAAAATTCAGATACAAGTTCTTCTCCTTTTTCTATCGGGTATTACTCTTTCTTTTGCACAACAACCACAAAAACCAACTTCTGTAGAAATTTACAATCAAATTAAAAAATTAAACTTTTTGGGTTCCGTATTGTACATCGCAGCACATCCGGATGACGAAAATACCCGTTTAATTTCTTATATGGCCAACGAAGTAAATGCCCGAACAGGTTATTTATCTTTAACGCGTGGCGATGGAGGGCAAAACTTAATTGGACCGCAATTGCGTGAATTGTTAGGCGTTATCAGAACACAGGAGTTAATCGAAGCCCGAAAAATTGACGGCGGCGAACAGTTTTTCTCTCGCGCAAATGATTTTGGTTACTCAAAAAATCCTGATGAAACTTTAGAAATCTGGAATAAAGATAAAGTATTAGCGGACATGGTGTGGACGATCCGAAAATTTCAACCCGATGTAATCATCAACCGATTCGATCATCGCTCACCAGGTACCACACACGGACATCATACCTCCTCGGCGATGTTAAGTGTAGAAAGCTTTAAACTTACAAACGATCCAAAAATATATCCGGAACAATTAAAATATGTAAAACCGTGGCAGGTTAAACGTCAGTTTTTCAATACATCCTGGTGGTTTTACGGAAGTCAGGAAAAATTTAACGCGGCCAATAAATCGAACTTTGTTCAGTTAGAAACCGGAGTTTATTATCCGGGAATTGGAAAATCTAATCAGGAAATTGCTGCTTTAAGCCGCAGCCGTCATCAATCACAAGGTTTTGGAAGTACCGGAGCCCGTGGGGACGAAACTGAATTTTTAGAACTTATTAACGGTGACCGACCTAAAGAATCTAATTTATTTGATGGAATTGATACTTCATGGAATCGCGTTAAAAATGGTAAACCTGTTGGCGATTTAATCTCTTCAATTATCGCTAAATATGACTTTAGCAATCCGTCGGCCAGTATTTCCGATTTGATCAAAGCCTATGTCCTGATTGAGGCCCTGGAAGACGATCATTGGAAAACCGTAAAAACGGCTGCTATAAAAAACATTATCGCTTCCTGCACCGGATTGTATCTGGAAGCTGCTGCCATCGAACAGGAAGCAACACCGGGAAGCACCATAAAAGTAACTCTTGAAGCCATTAACCGATCTTCTGTTGAAATGCAGCTGAGCAGCGTGACTTCGCTACCGGATCAAAAAAACACAGCACAAAATATTCCCTTAAAAAACAATAAGGATCAAAAAATAAGCTTGTCAGTTCAGCTTCCAAATACACTGGAATATACGCAGCCTTATTGGCTAAAAGAAAAAGCAACCGAGGGAATGTATACGGTTTCAAATCAGGAAAACATTGGAATTCCTGATATTATCAGACAGGCAAAAGTTGTTTTTAATGTTAAAATAGATGGTGTAGAAATTCCGTTCGAACGTACTGTAATTTACAAATATAACGATGGCGTAAAAGGTGAAATGTATAATTTTCTTGACATCGTTCCCGAAGTTACTACTTCAATTCTCGAAAAAGTTTTAATTTTTGGAAGCACACAGAGCAAACTGGTTCCGGTAAAAGTACGTGCGGGAAAAGACGGTATTAAAGGAAACTTACAATTGGAATTACCAAAAAGCTGGAGTGTTTCGCCTAAAGAAATTCCTTTTACTTTAGAGAAAAAAGGAAACGAGCAAATCTTTTATTTTGAAGTTACACCACCTGTAAATCCGGAAGAAACTGTTGTGAAAAGCATTGCTATTGTCGACAACAAACGTTTTGACAAGGATCAGACCATTATTGATTACAGTCATATTACTAAACAGATGGTACTAAAACCTGCGGAGTCAAAGTGTATTCGAATTGAATTAAAAACAAATGGTGACTCCATTGCTTACATTATGGGCGCCGGTGATGAAGTTCCGGAAAGTTTAGCGCAAATGGGATACAAAGTTACTATCATAAAACCGGAAGAAATCACCCCTGAAAAACTGGATTCCTTTAACGTAGTGATTACCGGAGTGCGTGCTTACAATACCGTAAATGCACTGGCACACAAACAAAACATACTTTTTAACTTTGTGAAAAGCGGTAAAAACATGATCGTACAGTACAATACCTATGGCCAAACCGTTACCGATCAGATTGCACCATATCCATTAAAAATATCAAACGATCGTGTTACGGAAGAAAATGCTAAAATTACCTTTCTGGCACCCAATCATCCTATTTTAAACACGCCAAACAAAATCAGTCCTAAAGATTTCGAAGGCTGGAAACAAGAACAAGGCTTGTATTACCCTGATCAATATGATCCTGCCTTCACTCCTATTCTCTCTTCACACGATAAAGGCGAATCGGCTAAAAATGGTGCTTTATTGGTAGCGCCCTACGGAAAAGGATACTATATTTACACCGGTCTAAGCTTCTTTAGAGAACTACCCGAAGGTGTTGCCGGTGCTTACCGACTGCTATCGAATATGATTTCATTAAAACAGCCTATAGAAGCTCCTAAACAAGAATTAAAAAAATAAACCATTCCCAATATGGAAGCTAAAAAAATAAAAAAATGGAAAAAGAGTTACACTTATGTTTTGGTAGCCAATGCCATTTACATTCTGATTTTTTTCTTAATCATGAAATTATACTCATAACCTATGCAACTATTTGATTGGATCGTACTAATTGTTACTCTTTTATTTATTGTTGGGTACGGCTCTTGGAAAACCAAAGGAAGTAAGAACGTCGAGGATTTTATTCTTGGAAACAACGAAACTCCCTGGTATACTGTTGGACTTTCGGTTATGGCTACTCAGGCCAGTGCCATCACTTTTTTGTCAACTCCCGGACAAGCTTATCATGACGGAATGGGTTTTATACAATTCTATTTCGGATTACCAATTGCAATGATTGTGATTTGTGTGACTTTCATACCCTTGTACCATAAAAACAAAGTCTTTACAGCCTATGAATTTCTGGAAAAGCGATTCGATTTAAAAACCCGCTCTTTGGCCGCTATTTTATTTTTGGTTCAGAGAGGTTTAGGAACCGGACTGACCATTTATGCTCCGGCGATTATCCTATCAGCCCTCTTGGGATGGAATTTAACGTTAATGAACATCGTGATCGGTGTTCTGGTAATTATATACACGTTCTCAGGAGGTACAAAAGCGGTCAACGTAACACAGAAACAACAAATGTTTGTAATCATGTCGGGAATGTTTATTACTTTTTTCCTGATTCTGCATTACCTTCCTAATGATATGACTTTTACAAGTGCCCTGCATATTGCGGGTGCCAACGATAAAATGAATATTGTAGATTTCTCTTTTAATCCCGAAGAAAAATATACTTTTTGGAGTGGAATCACTGGTGGTTTCTTCCTTGCACTTGCCTACTTCGGAACCGATCAATCACAGGTGGGACGTTATTTATCCGGAAAATCGGTTCGTGAAAGTCAAATGGGACTTATCATGAATGGACTTTTAAAAGTACCTATGCAATTCTTCATTCTGTTAACAGGAGTTATGGTTTTTGTCTTTTTTCAGTTCAATCCTGTTCCTTTAAATTTTAATCCCAACAATAAAATTGTGATTGAAAAATCGGCTTATAAAGAAGAGTATCATGCTTTAGAAAAAAAACTAAGCAATCTTTCAGAAGACAAAAAAGTGATTAATTTATTGTACATCGACCAGTTGAATCAGGATTTCGATAATCCGATTTTACGAAAAGAACTAGTTACTATATCAAATAAAGAAAAAGACCTTCGTGATCGTGCCAAAGAAATTATTTCGAAGGCAGACAGCAACAGTGAAACAAACGACAAAGATTATGTCTTTTTCCACTTTATACTGCATTATTTACCAAAGGGGCTTATCGGTTTATTGTTAGCCGTAATTCTTTCGGCCGCGATGTCTTCAACAGCTTCCGGATTAAATGCTTTGGCCTCTACAACCGCTATCGACATTTACAAACGAAATCTGAAGACCGAAAAATCCGAAAAGCATTACCTGAATGCCACTAAGTTTTTTACCTTATTCTGGGGAATTATTGCTATACTCTTTGCCTGCGTGGGGACCCTGTTCGAAAACTTAATTCAATTGGTAAATATTATTGGGTCTATTTTCTACGGAACCGTATTAGGAATCTTCCTTGTTGGTTTTTACCTGCGCCGTGTAAAGGCCAAAGCCATGTTTTTCAGTGCCATTATCAGTCAGATTACCATATTTATCATCTATTATTTCATGATTGCTATTTACCCAAGCGGTCAGGAAAAACTGGGGTATTTGTGGCTGAATTTTATCGGAGCCATTTTAACCATTGTCCTAGCGTTATTCATGCAGTTTGCCTTTTTTAGAAATGAGCCCGACGCTGAGGAGGTAGTTTTGGAATAGTTTAATTTAAAACCAGAAAAAATGAAACTGAATTTAGATACCATTGTCCTGTATGTTCAGGATGTGAACAACTTAAAATCTTTTTACACTACAATTTTTGGTTTTGAAATACTTGAAGAATACGAAGTCGAATGGGTGCTTTTGAATGCTGGTAACGCAAAAATCGGACTTCATAAAATTGGTGATCCCTATTTGGCACAAATTAAATCCGGTTATAAATTTGACAATAACACCAAAATCGTTTTTGAAATTAATGAAGACATTCATGCATTGAGACAAGTACTTCTTGATCAAAATGTATTGATGCGGGAAGTAAGTACTTTTGATACTTACGAATACTGGCTCTGTGATGGAGAAGATCCTGAAGGAAATGTGTTTCAATTGAAGCAAAAGAAATAAGGATTGAAAAAATTATGTTTGGATAAACTAATCTTTATCCAAACATAATTTTTTTCTGGATCGTGATGATTTAGCCCTGATGGAAGCGGCATCCTTTTGTGCCGGGGTTCGGCACAAAAGATACAGCGGACAGCAGGAATAGCTACAAAAACAAACCATCACATTCAAATATACGATCTTACATTTGAGTTTTTAAAAGACTGAGAATTCTTTTCAAATTTCTATCTTTGAGAAAGTAACCGTTAAAATTCCAACTCTATGAAAGATTTGAAAAAGTACAGCAATAAAACTAAGGCTGCTTTTATTTTATTGATTGTAATGCTTCTTATTTTACTGGGGAATTTCAATACACTTCAAAATTCAAAAAATGTAAATGAAAACATTAACGCCATTTACAAGGACCGCTTAGTTGTGGCACATTACATTTTTCAATATTCTAAAGAACTTCATTTTATAAAAGCTGAAGCCGAAAAACTAGATCTAAGCGATACGATCAAAAAAGACGAGATCGTTCAAACGCTAAATCTTATTCACACCATTGACGATTTGTATGCCAAAACGGTTTTAACCAATACCGAAAAACAATATTTTGATGCTTTTTTAAGTTCCTGCAAAGAAATAAACAATCAGGTCGCGAACAAAAACTGGAATAAAATTGCGGTTTCGAGCGATCAGGCGCTAAAAACTCTAGAAGCCCTGTCGCAAATCCAGATTCAGGAGGGAAAAGCAAAACTGGCAAGTGCAAACGCCATGTACAGTAAAAACAATAGCCTTGGGCAGCTTCAGATTGCCTTACTCATTATTTTGGGTGGCATCACTTTTTACTTACTGATTGTCAAAAAAATCAAAAAAAGTATCAAAATTCCGGAGCCTCCAAGTTTGAACTAATTTTAGTAGGTATTCTGATTAAGAATATTGCGAATATAGTACGCAGATTTTACGGATTCGTTTTACGAAAACGCGGATTTACGCAGATCTCTTTTCTTTAGAATTTTAACCGACATTCTCCTTTTATAAATTATGACACTCCCCCGGAGTTTTTTCGTTGTGGACGGTAATTGCGCTATAAATATTTTGCTCCTCCGGAGCTCATTCCATTTTTCATGGAAGATCACAAATAAAAAAAATCCGTGTCAATCCGCGTTTTCGTGAAACGAATCCGCGTAATCTGCGTGCAAAGCCAAAGTATATACCTCTGGATCAATAGCAATAGCAATAGCAATAGCAATGTCAATATCAATGGCAATGTCAATGGCAATGTCAATGTCAATGTCAATGTCAATGTCAATGTCAATGTCAATGTCAATGGCAATATCAATGGCAATATCAATGGCAATGTCAATGGCAATATCTATATCAATATCAAAACTAACACACTCTCTTACTTCAATTTCCTATCCTCTTCCTTAATTGGTAAATCATTTATACTTGCGAATCGCTTTTGCATGAGCCCGTTGACATCAAATTCCCAGTTTTCATTTCCATATGCTCTGAACCAGTTTCCATCCGGATTCTGATATTCATACTCAAATCGCACTGCAATTCTGTTTTCCGTATGTGCCCAATACTCTTTTTTAAGCTTGTAATGCCTTTCTTTTTCCCATTTTCGGGTTAAAAACTGAATGATTGCTTCCCTGCCGTTTACAAACTGATCTCTGTTGCGCCATTCGCTGTCAATCGTATAGGCTTTTGAAACACACTCAGGATCCTGACTGTTCCAGGCATCTTCAGCCAATTGGATTTTTTCTAAAGCCGTTTCGTAAGTGAAAGGCGGCAATGGTAACTTCTGTTCCATAACTATAAAATTAAAGTTTGAATTATTTTTTTGGATTGTTCAATAAGCTGATTGGATTTAAAAAGCTGACTTTCGATAATACAGCTTTCAAAAAGCAAATAAACATGTGCTGCAACAAGCTCATTGTCAATGTCTCTCCCGAAATAATTTCGTAAATCTGATTTATGATTTTGAATTACAGCAAGCATTTTTACATTGTCTGCCGGTATTTCCGAAAGCAGGTTCAGAAAACTGCACCCCCTGAAATTTTCCTTCTGATTCATAAAGATCAAAAAATCAAAAGAAGCCAAAACCTTTAGCCTGGTATCTTTTTTATCCAAAGTGAAACTTTCCAGTTGGTTAAACCAATACTCATGTCGCTGGTTTAAAAAAGCAACACCCAAGTCTTCTTTTGATTTAAAATGCTGATAAAAGCTTGCCTTTGCTACTTTCGCTTCTTCAATGATCTGATTTATCCCGGTAGAATTATATCCCTGGGTATGAAACAAAACGGAGGCTTTATCTAAAATTCGTTCTTTGGGCTGCATGTGTTAGAAATGTTTTAAAGTACAAATATATGCATTTTTCACAAAAAAACAGACCAGTCTGTCTGTTTTTTTTCAATAATTATCTTTTAATGCCCTCCCACTCGTGTATCTTCTATCTACCAAGCATGTATTTTCAAAAAAAATTCCAAATTCCATTCCAATTAAACATTGGAATTTGGAATTTGGAATTTTAAAATTTAGATTTTAATAATTCAATGAATTATTATCTGCTCCATTCAGCAATACTATCTTTATTCAACTTTACATAATCTTGATTTTTAGCAACTTCAGCAGCAGCCAAAGAAGCTTTTGCTGTTTCTATAGCTCCTTTTTTATCTCCTTGTTTCGCCTGAATTTGCGATTTTAATCTTAGGATGTAGTAAGGCTTATCAGTGCTTAAATCTAATGACTTATCTACATAAGTTCTGGCTGTTTCGATATTTCCGTTAGCTTGGAACAAATAAGTAGCAGCTGAGAAATAATCGTTTGAACTTGGTCCGCCTAAAACTTTATCGATGCTTGCAGTCGCAATTTTTGCAGTTGGCACCTCGAATTTTAACGCTACATGAGAATTTTCCCAAGACATTTCTAAATAACCGTAATTTGGATCTAAACCATTAATTCCGATAGTAAAAGTCTCTACAGGAGTTGGCAATGCATCTTCTTTTACCGTAGTTCTCAAAGCTACGTAAGAGTCACTCCAGTTTTCAGGTAATCCCCAGTTGTCAGTAGAAAGGTAAAATATAACTTCCCAGCTTTCGATTTTAGGAATGGTATAAATTGCATATTTTCCTTTTTTCAATGTTTTTCCGTCAATCACTACATCATCACTAAAGTTAATGATAGTGTTTTCGTTAGCTCCGGTTCTCCATAATTTACCAAACGGAACTAAATTTCCAAATACGGCTCTTCCTCTGGCGCCAGGTCTTGAATATGTAACTTCAACATCAGTCAGACCAACTGTTTGCTTGATGTATCCTTTAGGACTCGCCTGTGGCGTTTTTATTTGTGCTTCTGAAGCAAAAGGAGCCAAAACGATGGCCAATGCAATAAGTAGTTTTTTCATTTTCGTAGTTTATTTTGTTCCCTCAAATTTACAAATTCAATTAGCGAACAAATGTTAAATTTAACTTAATTCAACCTTTTAATTGCGATATTTTTTGCGCATTTAATTCGTGAAAGTGGTTGATAATCAAATCAGCATCTGATAAATCCTGAAGTTTTGAATGATGACTGTTATACCCCACACAAAAAACACCTGCTCCCTTGGCTGCTTTCACTCCGTTTGTACTGTCTTCAATGATGATACAGTTTTCTTTTGGAGCTTTGGATAGTGTAGCTGCGTGCACAAAAATAGCCGGATTTGGCTTCGATTGCGGAAAATCTTCACCACTTACGATGTCGGTAAAATATTGATGCAGATTAAATCTGGTAAACACACGCTCGATCGTTACTTTTGAAGCTGAGGAAGCCAAAATTAATTGTATCCCATTTGCATATAAATCTTTTATCAAATCTTCAACGCCTTCTAACAGATACAGATCTTCTTTGGTATCAAAAGCATCATTAAAGATATTTCTTTTACGCTGAATTAAATCTTCTACTTCATGCTCAATGGTTGGAAAAAGTCCTTTTAACGTCTGAAACGTATTTCGTGTCGAAAATCCGGTAAACGAGGTATACATTTCTTCTGTTACGATTATGTTTAATTCCGAGAATTGTTTGTAGTAAGCATAACGATGTACGGGTTCAGTGTCTACAATCACACCGTCCATATCAAAAATTACTGTTTTTATCATTTTTTTTAAGTTACTAAGGTTCTGAGGGGCTAAGGGGCTAAGGTTTTTTTTAGATGCTGAGGTACTAAGTGGCTAAGGTTCTGAGTTTAAAACTTAGTTCCTCAGAACCTTAGTATCTTAGCATCTTCCTATTCTCTTTTAAGCAAATGACGGATCACCGTTTCAGCAACATGCAGACCAAATAAGCCCGGCATATAACTGTTGGTTCCGTAGAATGACTTTTTGAAGTTTTTTCCGTCTGTTAGTTTCAGACTTTTTTCGTCCTGAATTTCAGAAGAAAAAACGACCTTGAGTTTGTTTATTTTTTCTGCTTTTAAACGCTTTCTGATCGTTTTTGAAAAGTAACAGTTTATCGTTTTAGAAATATCAGTGACTTTTACTTTCGATGCCAACATTTTTCCACCCGCGCCCATACTGCTGATGATTTTTACTCTTTTACGTTTGGCTGCAATGATCAGGTTCAATTTTGGTGTGATACTGTCGATACAATCCAAAACATAATCAAACTCAGAAGAAACGATTTCGAAAGCTCTTTCGGGAGATAAAAACTCCTTTACTCTAGTAAGTTTCAATTCCGGATTGATATCCATCAATCGATCTCCAACAATGGTAATTTTTGGCTGACCAACCGTTGAGTGCAAAGCCGGCAATTGTCTGTTTATATTTGTAATATCTACGACATCCCCATCTACAATTGTCATGTTTCCTACTCCTGCCCTTGCCAAAAATTCAGCTGCAAATGATCCAACTCCTCCTAAACCTACTACCAACACATTGGAATTTTGTAGGTTTTGCAATCCTTCTTTAGTAAATAAAAGCTCGGCTCTTTCTGTCCACTCTGCCATATATAATGTTTTTCTTTTGTTTAATATTGTTTCTTTTGTTTCAAGTTTCAGGTTGCTTCCGGTTTAAGAAGTTTGCTTCTGAAAAACACCCTTGAAATTTGCTGAAATAGTGTCCTGCAATTCTTTAATCGTCCAATTTTTATAGGTTGCCGCCAATTCGTAAACCTGCTCTATACTTTCCTCAATGGTATCGGTTTCCAGAAAAAAGCGATCATGTGGAATACTTTGAAAAACAGTTTTTAAATCGGGATTTCGCAGGAGATATTTCCCAAACGAAATATAAAATTCTTCTTTAACTAGCTGTGCCGCAATCTGACCGTTTTTAGAAAAACCGTGAACGATCATAGGAACCGAAATTTTCATTTTCTTTTTAAGGAGAATCACTTCCTGAAAAGCAGCAACACAATGTATGACTACAGGTTTTTGGTATTTTTCAGCCAAAGCCAATTGCTTCTCAAAAACGATAATTTGTTGTTCTAACGGAATTTCGATTCGCTTGTCTAAGCCACATTCTCCAATAGCCAGACAATTTTTGGATTGTAATTTTTCTTCAATAATTTTCAATTCAGCATCAATTTGATCCTCTTTTATGTACCAGGGATGAATTCCAACAGAATAAAACGGAATCGAAGCATCAAACTCTTGCGGGTATTGATTAACCAACTCCAGTACATTGGATTGATTTTTAAGCTGATGGGTATGAAAATTAAAGAATTCCATTAATGAAATGCTTTAACTCCCGCTTTGATGGCTACATTCAGATCATTTTCTAAAGGAACTAACGGACAGGAATATCTATGATTATAAGCACAATACGGATTATACGCCTGATTAAAATCGACTGCAATTGTATTTCCTTTCGGGATTTTCAAATCAATATATCTTCCTCCAATATAACTTTCCTTACCCGAAGTTAAATCTGAAAAAGGTAAAAACAGATGATCTTTATATTCCTTCGTTTTCGAAAGCTCTATGTTTCTGTAAACATTCAATTTAAGGGCAACTCCATCAATTGTGAAATATAAAGTTCCGTATTTGATGTATTTTGGCGTTCTTGTTCCAGTTGTTTTCATTTCGAAAACTTTTTCGTTTTGTGCTTTCTCCAATTTTGCAGTCACAAAATACTTTGCGTTTATAGGATAAAAATCTAAACTTTTAAACGTTTTCAAATCTTCTTCCATTAACGGACTCGTCTTAGCATCAGCATATTCTGAATTTATTGTCTTTTGAAATTTTTCGCTTTCCTTTTGATCAAATTTACTTTGTCCCAAACAAAAATTAATCGCTAACAATACTAAAAAAACTATACTATTTTTCATCTTAGAAATTTTGAGCAAAAATAGTTCAAAAGTAACAAAGCAGCAACCGCTCATCCATACAAAGTTTACTAACTTTGTTGCAAATAACTTATTTATAATGCTTAAAACCGCTTTTAGCCGCTACATCAATAATTTTAAAGGTTTTTCACGAGAAATTTGGATTCTTGCTATTGTTACTTTTATCAATCGTGCCGGAACAATGGTGCTTCCATTTTTGTCCAAATATTTAAAAGAAGATTTACATTTTACTTATAATCAGGTAGGCTGGATTATGGTGGCTTTTGGTTTCGGATCAATGTTAGGTTCCTGGCTGGGTGGAAAATTAACAGACAAAATCGGATTTTACAAAATCATGATTTTTAGTTTGTTTACTAGTGGAGTTTTCCTTTTTCTTATTCAATATGTTACACATTTCTGGACGCTTTGCATCGCGATATTTTCTTTAATGACCATTGCCGATATGTTTCGCCCGGCGATGTATGTTTCTCTTGGTGCTTATTCTGAACCCGAAAACCGAACGCGCGCCCTTAGTTTGGTGCGTCTTGCCGTTAATTTAGGATTTGCAGCAGGACCTGCATTAGGAGGTTTGATTATTATGGGTATGGGGTATTCAGGCTTATTTTGGGTAGACGGTGCATCGTGCATCATCGCCATTTCGATATTTGCCATACTGGTTAAAGAGAAGAAAAAAATACTACACGAAGATAAAATCGAAAGTACTGAAGTTAAAAAATCGGTTTTTCAGGACAAAATCTTTTGGGTTTTCTTGTTTGTGTGTTTTGCGACGGCTATCATATTCTTCCAGCTTTTTACCACCTTACCGCTGTATCATAATGAAAAATTTGGTTTAAGTGCGTTTCAGACCGGACTATTAATGACATTAAACGGGTTGCTTATTTTTACTTTAGAAATGCCAACTGTTGCTTTTATGGAGCGAAAAGGCTTTCCTAAAATAAAAATTATCACACTTGGATCTTCCATTATAGCCTTGAGTTTCTTTTTACTATTAATTAATGTTTGGGCATGGATTCTGGTAATCAGCATGATTCTTTTCTCGATTGGAGAAATTCTCAACTTCCCCTTCTCTAATGCTTTTGCACTAAGCCGGGCACCGCGCGGACAGGAAGGCCGTTATATGGCACTTTACACCATGAGTTTTAGTCTTGCACATATTGTAAGTGCAAAATTAGGATTCGAAATCATCTCCCGATTCGGATACCAAATCAATTGGCTTTTCATGGCTTCTATTGGAGTTTTTGCAACGCTATGCTGCTTTTGGATTAAAAAGGCATTGGTCAGGGAGAAAATATCTTAAAAACTTACTCTCCTTATATCCCTTATCGTTTATTAGACCCGACAGGTTTTTGAAACCTGTCGGGTTTGTTTATATATGAAAACAATTTTTACAGGTCAAAGTCCAATAATTCTCTTGGATGTTTTCCTAATTATTTAATCCATAAAAGAAATTCGATCATAGGTTATAAGTTCTTATAACGTTTTAAAAAAAAATATTCGCGTCTTTTACTAAAATAATGATAGGTCATGCAAAAAGTAAAAGAAAAGCAAAATTGGCAAATCGCCTCAGAGATTGAATTAATTTACAAAACCAAAGTAAAAGCATCCCAGCGCCCACATATAGGTTCTTCTTGTTCAGTTTATAAATTGGCTCTGAAAATCTGGGACCCCGGAAAAATTGAGTTTCTCGAGCAGTTTAAAGTATTCCTGCTCGACAGATCAAATAAAGTATTGGGAATATTTGAAATTTCGTCAGGAGGAACAACAGGAGCTTGTGTTGACCTTAGATTATTGTTCGTGGCAGCGCTCAAAACAAATGCAACAGGCATTATTATAATTCACAATCATCCATCGGGTAAAATACTTCCTTCACTTGCTGACAAATTGATTACTAAAAAAATAAAAGAGGCAGGTACAATCCTGGACATTGTTTTAGTAGATCACTTAATAATCACTTCAGAATCCTATTTTTCTTTTGCAGATAATGCTATTCTCTAATATTTGGCCTTCCAAAATTTCAAAAAAGCTATACAACCCATAATCCATTTAGCTTTTATTCAAATTCTGTCCAAACTCTATTATACAAGTTTTCCTTGACTTCTTTTTTAAACTTTAAATCTACGAGTGCATCTTTAGACGCCCCTAAACCATGTTAAAAACCTATAAAACAACTTATTAAACTTAATTTTAAACTAACTTTAATGCCTCTAAAAGACATTCAAAACGTAATTTTTAGTTAAATAACTATTTTTATAGTTGCATAACTAGAAAAATAGTTGTAGGTTTGAATTAAAATTAGAAAACATGCAAAAGTTAACGAACAAAGAAGAGGAAATCATGCATATTTTATGGAGGCTTAAAAAAGCTTTTGTAAAGGAAGTTCAGGCAGAAATAACAGAAGATCAACCCCACTACAATACCTTATCGACTATAGTGCGTAATCTGGAAGAGAAAGGATTTGTGGCTCACAATGCTTTTGGAAACACACATCAATATTATCCAATCATTACTTTAGAAGCCTACAGTAAAAAGTATATGAATACGGCAATTGACAACTATTTTAATAGTTCGTATAAAAATATGGTTTCATTCTTTGCTAAAGAGGAGAAAATTTCGGCGGCAGAATTACGTGAAATTTTAGACATGATCGAAAATCCAAAAGAAGAAAAATAATTGTTTATGGAAGCACTTTTCTTATTTATCGCAAAATCCGGTGGTTTATTAATATTGTTTTATTGTGCTTATTATTTTTTACTGCGCAAAGAAACTTTTTTCAACAGCAACAGATGGTTTTTATTGACTGGTTTGATTACTTCAGTAGTGCTGCCATTTTTGGTATATTCTAAAACTGTGTGGGTAAATCCTACTCCCGTGACCAATTTGAATTATACTACTGTTTATCAGCCACCGCTTATCGAAAATGATGCTTCCGTAATTAACTGGAATCTAGTGCTCCTTTCAGTCTACGTTATAGTACTTCTAGGATTACTTTTAAAATTTGCTTTCGATTTTTATAGTCTGAATACAGTTTTAAAAGGAAAAAAAATCACACAGCAAGCCGATTTCAAATTCATCGATACCAACGAAAATATCGCCCCTTTCTCTTATTTTGATTATATCGTATACAACTCATCAATGTATACACCTTCGGAATTAGAAAGTATTATCGAACATGAAAAGGTGCATAGTGAGCAAAATCATACTGTAGATGTTTTACTGTCCAGAGTATTTTGTGTTCTCTTTTGGTTCAACCCGATCATGTGGCTGTATAAAAAAGCAATTCTTCAAAATCTGGAATTCATCGCCGATAGTGAAGCTGCACGAAAAATCTCCGACAAAAAAGCGTATCAGTACACACTTTTAAAAATTACAACACATGAAAATTGTGTTGCCATTACCAATCATTTTTATCAATCATTAATCAAAAAACGAATCATTATGTTAAACAAAAATCAATCAAAGAAAAGAAATTCCTGGAAATTTGGAGCAATAGTTCCGGCACTTGCGGCATTTGTATTATTATTTCAAATCGAAGTAATTGCCAAAGAAAAACAACAAACGGCAAAGGTAATTTCAGGAAAAACAGAATCTGTAGATGTTTACAAAATCAAAAAAAATACTACAGATGCTGAATTAAAGGACATCAGAGAAAAATTGAAATCAATTCATAACATTGAATTTAAGGCTTCTGAGATAAAAAGAAATGCTGATAACGAATTAATATCAATTAAAATTGATGTTAAAAATGGTAAACAGCAAGCACAATCTGTTCAGACTTCAGGAAATGAAGCCATTAAAGATTTTGGCCTAATTGTTACAACGGATACGAATGGCAGTAAAAATGTTGGTATTCAGACTGCTGATGAAAATAATAATTCTGAAAGTCACAAAGAATCCAAAAAAGTAAAAAGTAAAAAAGTAATCCTTAAACAAACTAAAGATGTTAACACTAATTCTGGTACTGACACAAAAATTACTGGCAATACTCATACAAATACTAGCACTACTACTGTAATTACAGATGATAACGGCACAACCAGTGTGTCTACTACAAATAATGATGGCAAAATTATTATTTCAACATCAGGTAAAGCTAATACAAAAGAGCCTAAACTTATCATCGTTGATGGAGTCGAAATGCCTGCTAATTATAACCTTGACGACCTTAAACCAAAATATATTAAAAAAATGAGTCTTTACAAAGGAAGTGAAGCAACTTCCAAATATGGAGAAAAAGGATCTAATGGTGTAATCGAGATCGAAACGCATCAATAAGAAAGCTTAAAATGCAAAAGCTAACCAACAAAGAAGAGGAAATCATGCACATTTTATGGAAGCTTAAAAAAGCTTTTGTAAAAGAAATTCAGGCAGAGATCACAGAAGATCAACCACATTACAACACTTTATCTACAATTGTTCGTAATCTGGAAGAAAAAGGTTATGTAAATCATAGTGCTTTTGGGAACACGCATCAATACTACCCGCAGGTAAGTATCGAGGAATATCGAAAAGGATTTATGAATACCGCTATTGACAATTATTTTAATAGCTCTTATAAAAGTATGGTTTCCTTTTTTGCTAAAGAAGAGAAAATTTCGGCAGCAGAATTACGTGAAATCTTAGTCATGGTCGAAACTCCTAAAGAAGTAATATAATTGTATATGGAAGCTATTTTCATTTTTATCGCAAAATCAAGCGGATTATTGGTGTTGTTTTATTGTGCTTATTTTTTTTTATTGCGCAAGGAGACTTTTTTTAACAGCAGTCGATGGTTCCTGTTGGCCGGATTAATTACCTCTGTCATTTTACCTTTTTTGGTTTACACAAAAACGGTATGGATTGAGCCCACTCCTACTGTTTATACTCCACTTGCGGTTTCTGCGAAAGCTACAGGGACAGCTTTAGATTACTCAAAAACGTATCTTTCACCAGCTGTAGAAAAAGACATGTTTGAGATTGATTGGAATTATGTGATACTTGCCATCTACATACTTGGTTTTCTGGCTTTGGTTATAAAATTCATGATTGACTTTTACAGTCTGAATTCTGTGCTAAAAGGGAAAAAAGTACAGCAGCAGGCCGATTTCAAATTTGTCGATATCAGCGAAAATATTGCTCCCTTCTCCTATTTTGATTATATCGTGTACAACTCATCAATGTATACACCTTCGGAATTAGAGAGTATTATCGAACACGAAAAAGTACATAGCGACCAAAACCACACCATGGATGTTTTGATCTCAAGAGTTTTTTGTGTCTTGTTTTGGTTCAATCCTTTTATGTGGCTGTACAAAAAAGCAATCCTTCAAAACCTTGAATTTATTGCCGACAGTGAAGCTTCTAAAAAAATAACCGACAAAAAAGCGTATCAGTATACGCTTTTAAAAATAACAGCACATGAAAGTTGTGTTGCAATCACCAATCATTTTTATCAATCATTAATCAAAAAACGAATTGTCATGTTAAACAAAAATCAATCAAAGAAATGGAATTACTGGAAGTATTATGCCATCATTCCGGCACTTGCTGCTTTTATCTTTTTATTCCAAATTAAAACCATCGCACAAGAAAAAGAAGCTAAAGAAGTTAGAGAATCAAAAGGGATCATCGAAAAAAATGACTCAACCGATGTTATTAAAATCCAAAAAAATACTACAGATCAGGAACTTAAAAAAATCTCAGAAGATCTCAAACAAAAACACAATGTTGATGTTGTTATCTCGGATGTAAAAAGAAATAGTGAAAATGAGCTGACCGCAATTAAAGTGGATGTAAAAAGACAAAATGGCAAAACACAAACCATTCACATTGAAAGCGATAAACCTATTAAAGGCTGTGGAATTGTGGTATCAACTCAAAATAATGGTTCCAAGAGTGTAGCTTTAATAACGGATGATGCTCCAAATAGACCCCGAATTTTCAGAAATGAAGTTGCAGAAGTAGGAGAAATCAATGATACAGATGGGACCCCTCCTACGCCTCCAACCCCTCCGGCAGCTCCTGCATACCCAATGGAATCAATGCCGCAAATGCCATCATTAGATGTTCCCATGCCTCCAATGCCGCCAATGAATCCAGGCAGTAAAGCTGACATGGCCAAATTTAAAAAGGAAATGGCTGAATATGAAAAGAAAATAAAATCTATCGAACCGGCTATGGCAGCTTATGAAAAGCAAATAAACACTATCACAGCAAAAAGCGATGAGATTTATGAAAAAGAGATGCAAAAATACCAGCTTGCTATGGATAAATTCAGTGCTGAAATGGACAGATTTGCACAGGATATAGAGCAGAAGTACGGAAAAGATTCTAAAGTTTATGAAGTAAACATGAGGCAATATGAAAGCGACATGAGACACCATAAAATTGAGATGAAGCATTATGAAAAAGAGATGAAACGACATGAGAAAGAAATGAAGCTTTATGAAAAAGAAATGAAAAAGCTTGAGAAAGAAAGCAGAAAATCGTAATCTCGGCTTTACTTAAAAATACTATAAATACTTAAAAATCAAACTAAAAGACTTTGCCTGACCGCAAAGTCTTTTTTTTATACCTTTGCAAAAAATTTAACCGTTATGTACAAAGTTTTAGCCCGAATCAACAAAATACTGTTGCCAAGTTTTACGAAACAAGGTCTTGACATTACGAAAGCAAAAAAATGGCAGATGGCGGTCATCGGTTATCGTGCTTTTGTTACCAAACGGGCATTGGAATAATCCCATAAAATATTTTCCTCAAAAAATACTAAACTTTTAGTATACACTATAAGCTACCGCTCTGATGGTTAGTTTTTCCCTCCCATTACATTTCCATGCAAAATAAAAATTTTAATATTCCTCCTGTTTACGCTGTGCTTTTAGCAATTATAAGCGTTCAGTGTGGAGCAGCAATTGCAAAAAGTTTATTCCCAACCATTGGTGCTGCAGGAACAGCTTCTTTACGAATTGGAATTTCGGCTATAATCTTACTATTAGCTTACAGGCCAAATTTAAAAGCAATCACTCCAAAACAATGGAAAATTGTTGTTCCTTATGGTTTGACTCTTGGCGCCATGAATTTGATTTTTTATATGGCCATAGAAAGAATCCCGATTGGCTTAGCAGTAACACTTGAATTTATAGGTCCGTTATTAGTTGCTATTATTGGTTCAAAGCGTTTACTTGATTATTGTTGGGTATTACTGGCAGCAGCGGGAATTGTTTTAATCGCACCCTGGTCAAATGACAGTATTGATCCTATAGGTGTTTTGTTTGCGCTTTTGGCAGGTGCATTATGGGCTACTTATATTATTCTGGGAGGAAAAGTGTCTAAAATCATGCATGACGGACAGGCAGTTGCCACGGGAATGTTATTTGGAGCTGTTTTAATTTTACCGTCTGGTTTCTATGAAAACGGACTCGCAAATCTTACTCCTAGTTTTTTTGGAATGGGTGTTGCTTTGGCACTTTTATCCAGTGCAATTCCGTTTACACTCGAAATGAAAGCTTTGGGACAGCTCCCTCCTCGTACTTTTAGTATATTAATGAGCCTGGAACCTGCTGCTGCTGCCCTCTGCGCTTATGTTTTCTTACAGGAGCATTTAAATTTTTGTGAAATTATCGCAATTATCTGTGTTGTAATTGCTTCAGTAGGATCTACATTAACTGCAAAGAGGTAAATAGCAAAAATTCAAATTCCAAATTACAAATCCCAATTTGAAAGTCGGAATTTAGAATTTGGAATTTAAGAATTGGGTCTAAGACCTGGTGTCTAAAAATTATATTAACTTTTTGGCAATAATACCGTATCAATTACGTGAATTACACCATTTGACTGATTTACATCTGCAATAGTAACTTTAGCACTGTTTCCGCTTTCGTCAGTAAGGTATAAATCTTTTCCTTTCATCCAGGCTGTCAGTGTACCACCGTTAACCGCTTTAATAGTTGCTTTTCCTTTACCTTCTTTAATTGCTTTTGCAATACCTGAAGCATTCCATTTTCCTGCTACTACATGGTAAGTCAGGATATTTTGAAGCATTTTTTTGTTTTCTGGTTTCAATAATGTTTCAACAGTTCCTTTTGGTAATTTATCAAATGCTGCATTTGTTGGGGCAAAAACAGTAAACGGTCCCTTTCCTTCAAGGGTTTCTACTAATCCGGCTGCTTTTACAGCTGCTACTAATGTCGTGTGGTCTTTTGAATTAACGGCATTTTCAATAATGTTTTTATTTGGATACATTGCAGCTCCACCAACCATTACAGTTTTTTGCGCAAATGATGTAAATCCAAATCCCAATGCTAAGATTGCTACGGCTAAAAATTTTCTAGTTCTCATAATTAATAATTTAAGTTATAAGCTCATTTACGCGGTAATAATCGTTTTGGTTTTATTAAATCATTAAAATAAATCAAAAAATGCCGAAATATTTTCAAAGAAGGCTATAGAACAAGTGTTTACAGCGAATTTAATTTTCAAATAAATTTAAATATTTTCTCCTTTGCCAGGTAAAGGTTTAGCACTAGGAAAGCACAATTCATTAATATTATTTATTGAATGATAACCCAGTTTACGATAGCTTTCAAACTGAGCTTCATCAAAAAACTGATCCGCAGTAGACTGTTGTGGAAAATCTGGATTAGCCAGAGCGTACTCGCGTATATCAATAGGTTCATCACCCGTCAAAGCAGCTTTTATATAAATTAAAGTGCCAGCCTCTTTCACTCCGGGATATTTAATTTCTCCTTTGATAATGTGTTTTTCTGATTTTCCATCACGTTTTGCAATATCCTTGAAATCATCTAAAACAATTTCAACGCCGAAATCAATACGGCATCTTCTAATTGCATTGGCCAGACCTTCGCAGGCAACCTCCTGATCTTGTTCGCCATCTCCCAATATGATATGATGACAACGTCTTCTAATAAGTTCATACAATCCCATATTGTCAAAATGTCCTCCATCCGATAGGCACACATAATTCATATTGATATCGGATTTACCAACCAAATCTTGAATCAGATAAAGTAAACCAAATCTTGGATCAGAGTCCTTCCATCTTTCACGTCTTGTATTGCCAATCCACCACCCCAAACGAACATTAAAAATGGTTAGTAAAAAAGCCATAGGAGCGGAAGAATGGTAGCCCCAATTCGGATTTACCGCCGCTCCTGATATTGCCATTGCAGTCCCGATAGTAGGCCCTCCTTTTTCATTAGAAAATTTATCGGTAGGACGATAACCGTATTCATAAACATGGTCTATATCGTAAGTAGAAGGACGTGTTGGACTAAAATCATAACCACAATACAACGGAGTAAATACAAATGATTCTGCTTTACGATCTTGTCGGTCCAACGCCGAAACAACGGTTGCATTAAGTGCTGTATTAAGAATAGGATACGGCCCGAAATAACCGTCATCAACCTTCATCGATGACAGTAAAATGTCGTCATTGGTATCAAAACCGGTAAATGCATTAGCCGTTTTAATTCGATCTTCTCGGCTGCGGGTCGCTCCCATAAAAGCTCTTATAAGCCGATTGCGGTAAAAATGGTGAAGCGAAAACTCATTAACCCCTACACGCCAACTTAAAAAATATGTTATCAAAAACAATCCTACCGTTGTCAGAAAATTCACAACACCAGTGTTCCCTTCTCTTATCCAATTGATAAGACCTGAACCGATAAGCAGCACTCCAATCATAAAAATAAAGGGCACAAGCTTAACAATGATATTTACAATGTAACCCGTTTTACCCGATTCTTCATCACCTTTGGATGCAAAAGCAATTTTTACTCCCCAGGCAATTATACCTGCCCAGCCTCCCCAGGCAACAGGAATTACAATTGACATATTACTCCGAAAATTGGCCCGAAAATCGGTCCATAGATCGGGCATGATAAATACGGCAAAACAAATAATAACCCAGAAAAGTACAAAACGGTTTATATATCCTCCTGTTCTTCCCCACCACTCACGACGGTAATCGGGAAACAATTTGCCTAATATTGCCATTCTGGTTATTATAGCAAGAGAAAAAATCTCAAGAACGATCGGCAGTCCGAACAACAACATTACTTTATCTGTACATATCCTCTCATTTAAATTTCTAACCGGAACCAATATTAATTCATAATTTTTCCAAAACAAGTAAAGCAATACGCTTAAAATGGCTGCGGCCATAGCAGATGATACTGTTAATAGTACAGTGAACCAGCTAAAAAATCCGGTCTCGCTTATTTCATTCTTTTCTTCCGTTTTTTCTTCATCAGACAATTTCTCCCGTATTACATTTGCTTTTCCCAGCTGAATAAGATCGTATCTTTTATGGTAATTCCCCAGTACTGCTACGAGAATTAATGCAATGAATGCGGGAAGCGATACATTAAAAGCAAACCAGAAATAAAGATTTTCATTTTTACGACAAATTTCAGCTATACTGATATTAAACATAAATGTACTGACCAAAAAAGCACAAATAATCGTCCATGTTATAAGTAAATAAGGCAGAGTACCTGTTATATTGGTAAGAAAGGGAATATCAATATTAAAAACATTCCAAATTTTTGTGACTTGGGCTACTTTTCTTTTCTTTTTTACTTTATAAAAAGATCGCATGGCAAAAGCAGCTGTAAGCGCTCCAAAAGTCAGCATTACCATATTCAATACAAAAAATGGAATTTCATTCTTTTTCTCCAATCCTTTTAATAACTGTCCAAGAAATTCCCAACCTCTGTAAAGCTCAAGAATTATAGAAAAAACAGTCAATAACACCAATAGTAACAAAGTTTGATTGACAAGAGTATTCCTCAACCACGTCATTCCGGATGTCCAGGCGTCAGGAGACATCATTCCTACATTTGGCGAAAGGTAGTTACTAAACATCCTGAGCCAGCGTATAGGACGGACTTCATCGGCAAATGGATCGGATGATTTTTCGGGACATAGCTGATCTGTAACTTTACTAAAAGATCCGGATCGTTTGATCCAAGAGGTATACCAGGTTCCAATATACCCTCCTCCCGATACGGTAGAGATATAATCAATTTTTTCTAAAACATCCAGACTGGCCAATCGCTGCAGTACTCCAAGGTTAAATGTAGCAGAGCGAATACCTCCACCGGAAAAAGCAAGACCGATAAGCTTCATCTCGGTAGCTCTCAACATGGGATCGTGTATTTTCGATTCATCAGCAGCAATCTTTAACATTGTCTCGTTTAAACTTTCATCACTTGTTGTTGATGCCTGCCATTCCTCACTTCTCTTCTTACGTGCGTTACTAATTTCGTCCAGCTCATCATTAAACAATGTTTCAAAAGGCAATGGAAATTCAGTCCTTATTTTCCTGTCAGAATTATTATTCAGCAACTGTTCAATAAGCAATTTATCATTAGTAAGATACTTTATAGCCTGCTCGCCATTTTCACTCCACCAATCCTCATGATTTTTAGAATCTTTATCATTTAAAATCTTTGAGTAATCATATATCTTCTCTCTTGCCGCATAAAATTGATATAGGCGAATATCATATGCTGATTTGTTCTGACCGGTAATTGCCTGAATAACTTGTACTGGCATGTATCGAAGTACTCTTGCCAACTTTTCCCTTTCGCCTAAATTTTCTTTGTAAAGTGCAGTCCGTATGCGCTGTCTCCAAAAAAAAGGAACTCTAAACAACAGTAATTCATTCGATTCTGGCTTATCCATATATCTCTTATCGATATTGTTGGCAAGCCAATCTAAAAGATCATAAATTATATCCAGATATACTTTTGTCAAATTCTTATCTCCATGCTTATCTGAACTATGCCAGACTAAGTCTGTTATGATGTCTATTTGACCAGGAGTTAATTCATATATACCATAGTAATCTTGATCCTCCTTCCCAAGATTTTTCCATGAATCTTTTTCTAAAAATGCTTTAGGAAAAGTATTCTTAGGATTACTTTTTAAAATATCCTGAAAAAGCGTCAGATATGATATTGCTTCAGCGGTAAGGTCAGTAACTATATCCATAATATTGGGGTTTTATGATTTATAAACAGCAGTGTTTAGTTGCTGCAATAATAGGTTGTAGTATAAAATCCTGCCTTTTAACAGGCTAATTGTTCCCTAAGGGCATCATCTAAAAATGCTTTTTTTGAGTTTTGAAAAACTGTACTAAATTACATTAAATCAAAAGTTAAAAAATGAGTACAATTACCTGTTTATAAAAAACTTGCGCCTGTATTTTCGGATACTTGGGATCATTTTTCTCAAAATCATGTTCGACTTCGAATATTTTTTTAACTTTAGAATAAAAATCGATTTATTATGGAAAATCTTCCTAAAAAAGTTAGAAGCAAAAAGCTAAGTACAAAAGTTGATTTGACCGCAATGGTTAGTGTTTCATTTTTATTAATCATCTTTTTTATGGTAGTTGGTGAATTGTCAAAGCCTAAAATTATGGATTTATGCCTTCCTGAACCTCCTTCCAAAGAATGGGACGGAGTTATACGTTGTTACGGAGGTGTAATGGATCGTACTATAACAGTTCTTCTGGATGAAAATAATAAAGTGATTACTTATTATGGAAATTTGTATAATCCTATAGAAAGCCCAAAAAAAATGGATTATGGAAAAAATGGCATTCGTAAAGATTTGTTTGAAAAAAATAAAACTATTCGTGAATATTCGGCTGCATTAGGAAGACCAAAAAATGGTGCAATAGTAATTATCAAACCTAGCAAAAAATGCAATTTTAAAAATCTTGTCGATATTCTGGATGAAATGGCAATTGCAGGAATCGAAACTTACGCAATTGTTAATGAGTTTACTCCCGAAGAATCTAATTTACTAGCCTTAAATTAAAAACATTCTCAATCACTAAAACTATAGCTATGCAAAATATACCTAAAAAAGTCAGAAGTAAAAAGCTAAGTACAAAAGTTGATTTAACTGCAATGGTTAGTGTTTCATTTTTGCTGATTATATTTTTTATGGTCACAATTGAATTGGCTAAACCCAAAATAATGGAATACGATTATGGATACCGTCGAGGTTGTGGTCCAGAACCAGAATGCAATAAGCCTGACGAAAATCGTATTTTAACGATCCTACTTGACGATAACGATAAAATGATAACATATATGGGAATACTGGATTCTCCCATCCAAACCCCAAAAGAAGTACATTATGGAAAAGATGGAATAAGGAAAGAATTGATAAACGTTAATAAAAAAGTGCATCAATACTCTGCAGAAATAGGCAGTACAAAAGGAGTTACTGTAATCATAAAGCCAAGCAAAAAATCAAATTACGGGAATCTAGTTAACATTCTTGATGAAATAAACATTACGGGAATCAATTCTTACGCCATTGTAGATTATTACACTCCCGAAGAAACAAAATTACTAACAATAAAATAAAACTTCTTTTGAAAACGATTGCCCTAGCCCTGATGGTAGCGGCATCCTTTTTCTGGCTCCTTTAGCCAGGAAAAGATATAGCGGACAGCAGGAAACAGCTTCTTAAAATTAAACATTATACATAAAAAAAGTCCCGCATTGATGTGGGACTTTCTATTTTTAAAGAACATTCTTAATATTTGATAAATTTCATACCCGAACTTCCTTTGTCTGATTTTATTTTTATAAAATAATTCCCTGAACTAAGCTTAGAAACATCAATAGTAGAAACCGATTTTGCATTTGGTACTGCAATTACCAGTTGTCCTAACATATCATAAATGGATAGTGATTGTATTTCTATGCCTTCCTTTGAATTGATATTTAAAGTATGATTTGCCGGATTTGGATACAACGTAAAATAGTTCGAAAACTCGAAATCGGGAGTCCCCAGTGTTACTGTTTTAAAAGTTGAAGTTGCTTTGTTGGTTAAAATCGGGAAATTATAATCAAAATAAATATTGGCCTCATTCGCAAAGGTATCTCCAACTCTTAAGTTTGATCTTGTCTTTATTTTAAACGCTACATAACCGTCGTTATTGGCATCATCAAAGGGAAGATTGATCTTTTCGAAAATAAATTCTACCTTATTCCCTGCTGTAATTTTAGTTGTAAAAGGATGACTTGAACTGGTTGGAACTAAAGTTGTAAGATCAAATTTAGACAAATCGATCATGTCTTTTACGACAATGTTCTCTGCGGCAAATGTTCCTGTATTTTCAAAACGAATCATATAGTGCACATACTCCCCTATTAATTCTGGTGTAATAACAGAGCCTTCTAAACAGGTTTTATCGTTTGGATCGTAAGAACCTACTACTACCTGATTAAGTGTAAAAGTATTGTCGATTGGACTTTCGTCTTTGTCCTGAGAGGCAATGGTTGCTGTTAATTTTAAAACATCACCATTGTTTACAGCAGGTAAATCTGTTGGTTTGTTTGATTTTAAAGTGAATACTATTTCTCTGCTTTCAAATGGCTGAATAGCTGTAAAACTCCATTCTATAGCATTAACTGATTTAGAAGAAAAAGCAGTATTGGAAGAGACATATTCCAATATGGCATCATCAAACACAAATTTTATCGAACCCGATTGCACTACATTACCCTTATTTTTATATACGATTTTATACTTAGCGTCAAAACCGGGCCTTGCAACATCAATTGGTAATATCGTAACTTCTAAATCCCGATAAGTACCAACTGGAGTGATACAAAAATTTTGAGTATACGGACTTGTCTGCGCCGGAAAAACAATCGTTGCGGTTGCCGGTGTCACAGAAAAGTACCACGGATTTTCTAAAACAGGAGTTATCTTGTGCGTTCCTTTTAAAACAGGAATAGAATAATTACCCGATAAATTATTAACAAATGTTCCGGAAGAAGCTCCCACAATATTAAATTTTAAATTAGGATAAAATGGATCCGAATTGTCACAGCCATTTTTGTTCGAATCTATTCTCTGTGATCCCTGAATTACAAAATAATCCTCTCCCGGATGAAAATTGCAATAGGAATTTACATGACAATCTGTGTATTTATACGTTTTGATTAAATTTTGAACCGTAGCAATTTCATTATCATTTTCATCTACGCAAATGTATTTCAAGTTGGGACAGTTGGCAAATTCTATACTGGATTGATTGATGATCCCATTTTTAATGGAAAGATACTTTAAATTTAAATTATTTGAAATATTAAGATAGGATCCTAGCTTACCATAAAATTCTAAACTTTCAAACTTATTATAACCAGCATATAAAGACTCAAACTTTTTACATAAAGACAAATCAAGCTCTTTTATTAAGTTATTGTCACAAGATATATTCAACAAGTTTATAGAACCTTTGATGTTCAAATTTGTTAGTTTATTATTGCTGCAATTAATCGACTCCAGAGCGACCAAATTAGATAAATTTAAATCGGTTAAACTACATTTATAAACATCTAACGATTTCAGATTTGGGGTATTTACAAGGCTTAATGCACTTAATGTACTATTCTCACTAATTCTAAGATACTCCAGTTTAGGCAGGTCCTTCATCAGGATTGTAGTGAAATTATTCAAATTAGCTTCTACACCAGCTATATTCTTACAGCTGGTTAAATCCAGATCTGTCAATAGATTGTTATTGCAATACAAAAACTCCAGATTAGTCTGATTGCTTAAATCAAGGCTTTTTATTTTTGATCTTGTAATCATCAGTGTTTTTAACGATTTTAGGCTTTGAAGGTTGATTGTTTCTAATCGATCTCCCCCTAAAAACAAAACTTCCAGATTGGCAAACTGAGAAATTCCTGTCGGACCATTATCCAATAAATAGGGCATTATTGAAAGGCTGCTTTCTGCGCGTATTTCTTTTAAATTAAGTCCGTTAATATTGAGATCTTTTGTAACTAAATCTCCTCCGCAATTTATTCTTTCTAAATTTTTCAACGGCCTCAAATCAGCGGTTACTCTTTGTCCGTAAAAATTCAAAGTCTTTAAATTGACAAAAAATTCAATTCCCATTAAATTATAAATCGTCGATTTCGTGCCACCCAGTTCCAAAAAATAAACTTTTGATGCCTCCACAGCATTAATTTCCTTATCAAAGTTGGAATCGACAACGATGTTATTCCCGTTTATATCTTTTGCAAATCCATTGGTTGCATTTGCCGAAAGCAATCTATCTTTAAAAGGAGTACTTCCAAAAGTAATCACCTGTGCATTCAATCCATAAAAACATAAAAATAAAAGCAAAAAGTAAATTTTCTTCATAAGTGGTATTTTTACACAAAAATAACTTTTTAACATAATAACACAACTTTTTCTGTTAAAATTTAAAAAAGTAAAACAATAAAAAGTCCCACATTGCTGTGGGACTTTTTATTTTTAAAGGACATTCTTAATATTTGATAAATTTCATTCCTGAACTTCCTTTATCCGATTTTACTTTTATAAAGTAATTGCCAGCAGTAAGTCTTGAAACATCAATACTAGAAACCGATTTTGCATTTGGTACTGCAATTATCAATTGTCCTAACATATCATAAATGGATAGTGATTGTATTTCTATGCCTTCCTTTGCATTAATATTCAAAGTATGATTTGCCGGATTTGGATACAACGTAAAATAGTTCGAAAACTCGAAATCGGGAGCTCCCAGTGTTACTGTTTTAAAAGTTGAAGTCGCTTTGTTGGTTAAGATCGGGAAATTATAATCGAAATAAATATTGGCATCGTTTGTAAAAGTATCACCTACAGCAAGTGTTGGTTTTGTTTTGATTTTAAACGCTACATAACCATCGTTACTGGCATCATCAAAAGGGAGATTGATGTTTTCGAAAATAAACTCCACTTTATTTCCTGCTGAAATATTGGTTACAAAGGAATGGCTTGCGCTTGTGGTGATTAATGTTGAAATATCAAACTTTAAAAGATCAATCATGTCCTTTACGACTATATTTTGTGCCGGATAAGTTCCCGTATTTTCAAAACGAATGATATAATGCACATACTCCCCTATTAAACTTGGGGTAATTACGGAACCTTCCAGACACGTCTTGTCGTTTGGGTCGTAAGATCCTACAACTGTTTGATTCAAAGTGAATGTATTATCAATTGGAGTTTCGTCTGTGTCTACTGACGAAACCGTTGCTCTAAAAGACAAAACATCGCCATTGTTTACGGCAGGAACAGCAGTTGGAGCATTTACTTTAAATGTAAAATTAAGTTCTGCAGACTGAAAAGGTCTTAGATTACTAAAATTCCAGGTTAACTTATCTGGTGCCTGAGTCTCAACAGCAGGACTTGCAGTAACCAAGTCGAGAACCGCATCATTAAAACTTAGGTTTACAGTACCTGATTGCGTAACGTTTCCTTTGTTTTTGTAAACTATTTTATACTTTGCTTCAAACCCTGGTCTGGCCGGAGTTATTTGTAAAATAGTAATTTCTAAATCGGGATGTACACCATTTGCTACTATACAAAAATCTTGTAGTTTAGGGCTTGATTCTCCCGGGTAGGTGAACGATTTATTGCTTGGAGAAATGGTATAATAAGAAGGATTTTCTAAAACCGGAGTTATCGTGTGTGTACCAACCGGTAGGAAAATAGAAAAACTGCCGTTTGTTTTAGAAATTACAGTTCCGGTGTTTGTTCCGTCAAACAATTCAAATTTTAAACCTGGTACAATAGGATCTAAAGCGCCGCAGCCATTGTTATTAGAATCAAATCTATTAATTCCGTTTACTGTATAATAGGTACCAGCTGGTTTAAAAGAGCAATAAGAGTTTGCATTACAATTTACATAGCCATATTTGGTAATTAACTGCTGTACTAGCTCTAATTGACTTTCGTCTGCACAAACATATTGCAGACCCGGGTTTTGTGAAAAATCTAATAGTTGTGTTTCGTTGCTTCCATTTCTGATAAATAACGAGGTAAGCTGGTTTTGATAGCAGCTAAATCCCTCAATATTCTTTAAATCGCTTAAATCTAAAGTTTTTATCTGATTATGGTAACATTCTAAATTTAACAGATTTGTTAGACCTGTTACCTCTAAAGCTGTCAATTGATTGTAACCGCATTTTATTCCTTTCAGTTTTGTTAAACCGTTTACATTCAATTCAGGCAATTGATTATTGGTACAGTTTAAATACTCCAAATTGGTTAAACCAGTTACGTTTAACGACGGAAGGCGATTTCCATCACAATACAATTCTTTTAGGTTTATTAAACCGTTTACATTCAATTGTGTCAATTCATTCGAGTAACAAACTAAACTCGTTAAGTTTGTTAAGCCACTCGCGTTTAGTGACTGTAGTTTATTACTAAAACAAGTTATAGCTTTAAGGTTTGTTGACCCGGAAACATTCAATGACGTTAATAGGTTACCAGAACTGCTTAAACTGGTAAGATTTACCAAATTACTGGCATCTAATGTTTGCAATTGATTCCCGTCACATCTTACTGTTTTAAGCTTGGTTAATCCTGTAATATCTAATGCTGACAGTTTATTATTATTGCACCACAGCGTTGTTAAATTTTGTGCACCACTTAGCCTTAATGTTACAAGATTTTTGTTTCCATTACACTGAAGTTCATTTAAATTACTTAAACCTTCCAGAATTAATGTGCTAAGATTTGTATTCTCAAAATTAAGATAGCTAACATTAGCAATAGAAGAATAACTTAAAAAGTTTAGTTTTTTAAATACATTAAAATCAACACCAGTGAAGATTGGATTGTTGTTACAAAGTAAAGTTTCAAGATTGGTGAATTTTTCCAATCCCTGCAAAGAATTTATACCCGCATTATTTAGGTCTAAAAAATTTATGCTTAATGCTTCACTAACTTCAATTTCGGCATTACGATTGGTATCAACATTTGCTGCTATCAATTTAAGTTTAAGGTTGATATCAGGAATAGTGACAACCTGTGCCATTAAACTATTAAAAAAACAAAAAGTAAAAACTAAAAAGTAGAGTTTCTTCATAAGTGGTATTTTTACACAAAAATAACCCTTTAACACAATAACACAACTTTTTCTGTTAAAATTTAAAAAAGTAAAACAAAAAAAGTCCCACATTGCTGTGGGACTTTCTATTTAGAGGAAACTAAGAATTATTTTTTCTCAGTTTTTTCCATTTTAGCTTTTAATGCAGCTAATACATCATTGTTATCTCCTAAAGTTGCAGCTGGTGCATTTGTAGTAGATGTAGATGAAGTATTTTCAGTTGCAGCTTTCACGTTTTTCTCTTCTTCTTCACGGAAGATAGCAGTGTGAGAAGCAACTACTCTTTTGAATTCTTTGTTGAATTCGATTACTTTGAAATCAGCAGTATCACCTTTTTTCAATTTCTTTCCGTCTTCTTTTTCAAGGTGACGAGTTGGAATGAAAGCAACGATATCATCTCCGAATTCTACAGTAGCTCCTTTGTCAACGATTTCAGAAATTTCACCATTGTGGATAGTTCCTACAGCGAAAGAATCTTCGTATTGATCCCAAGGATTAGCAGTAGTTTGTTTGTGACCTAAAGATAATTTACGTCCTTCAACATCTAATTCTAATACAACTACATCAAGTTTCTCACCAACATTTACAAATTCAGATGGGTGTTTGATTTTCTTAGTCCAAGAAAGGTCAGAGATGTAAATTAATCCATCGATTCCTTCTTCTAATTCTACGAAAATACCAAAGTTTGTAAAGTTTCTAACGATACCTGTATGTTTAGAACCTACTGGGTATTTAGAAGTAATATCAGTCCATGGATCTTGAGTCAATTGTTTGATACCTAATGACATTTTACGGTCATCTCTATCTAAAGTTAAGATAACAGCTTCAACAACATCTCCAACTTTCACGAAGTCCTGAGCAGAACGTAAGTGAGTTGACCATGACATTTCAGAAACGTGGATTAAACCTTCAACACCTTCTGCAACTTCGATAAATGCACCGTAATCAGCGATTACAACTACTTTACCTTTTACTTTATCACCAATAGTTAAATTAGCATCTAAAGCATCCCATGGGTGAGCGTTTAATTGTTTCAATCCTAATTGAATTCTTGTTTTCTCATCATCGAAATCAAGGATTACAACGTTTAATTTTTGGTCTAATTCAAGAACTTCACTTGGGTGGTTGATTCTACTCCAAGAAAGGTCAGTAATGTGAATTAATCCGTCAACACCACCTAAGTCAATGAACACACCATAAGAAGTAATGTTTTTAACAACACCTTCTAATACTTGTCCTTTTTGTAATTGACCGATGATTTCTTTTTTCTGTACTTCAATATCAGCCTCGATAAGAGCTTTGTGAGATACAACAACGTTTTTGAATTCGTGGTTAATTTTTACCACTTTGAATTCCATCATTTTGTTTACATATACATCGTAGTCTCTAATTGGCTTAACGTCAATTTGAGATCCTGGTAAGAACGCCTCGATACCGAATACGTCAACGATCATACCTCCTTTAGTTCTACATTTAACAAAACCGTTAACGATTTCTCCAGTTTCATTAGCTGCAATAACTCTATCCCAAGATTTGATAGTACGTGCTTTTCTGTGAGATAATACTAATTGACCTGTTTTGTCCTCACGGATGTCGATTAATACTTCTACTTTGTCACCTACTTTTAAGTTTGGGTTGTAACGGAATTCGTTTAAAGAAATAACACCTTCAGATTTAGCATTGATATCAACGATAACGTCTCTATCTGTAATTCTAACAACAACTCCTTCAACTACTTCTTCTTGATCTGTAGCGATGAAAGTTTTTGATACTAGTTCTTCAAACTCTTGTAAGTTTTTCTCATCTACTGCATCAATTCCTTCTTGGAAGTTATGCCAGTTAAAATTTGCTAAAAACTCTTCTTGTGATTTTAATTGTTCAGACATGCTGATAAAAAATTTGTATTCTGTTTTTCTCGAGTTTCTCTATGCGATAGAAAATACAGAAGTTGTTTTACATAAATGGTTGATACCTAATGGAAACTCTTCTCTGCCAAAAGGTCTGCAAAATTACTATATTTTTTTGTAATTACAAACAGATAAGTCACTTATTATTTATCTACTAATATTTTTGAAAATTCACTACTAATAGCAATATACTCTACAACTTGATCAGTATCGAATCTAATCTTACCTTTATTACCTATCTTTAATGTCTTGTTCTCTATTGATAAATAGTTTTTTCCAGATTTAGATTTATAGAGTGTAAATATACTGTGACTATCTTTTTTGTTACTAATGTTTTTAATTAAAAAATCAAAATTAGCAAAATTGCTTTGTGAAATATCTACTATCATTTGCTGTTTGTTTTCTATATGTCCCAAGGCAGGCAATACAACTTCCTCATACCACGAATTAGTAGACTCCGAAAAAGGTTTCTTTGTTTCTAAATAAGGTAGAATACCCGAAATAGCAACTACAATACTAATTTCTATTAACCAAATAACCCAAAGAAATGTACCATTAACCATTGCTCCTTTAATGCTCCACATACCATATTCATTTATCTGACTGATGTATTCAAAAACTAAATCCGGTCGAAAAATTAATGAAAATACTTGTCGAAAATCAATATTACTTACTAAAATACCAACATTATTAGAATCTTGGCTTTCTCCAGCTTTAATGACCAAATCGATCCAGATTGTCCAATGAAAATACAATGCTAAAAAAGCACCAACAAATCCAATAGTAAATCCTAGAAGAGGATTTCTAACTTTTCCTTTTTTTATAACAAATTGAAGAATTACAACTCCAACAAGAAGACCAAAACCTATTGTAATAAAAAATCTTATATAGACAAAAGGAATATACCATATACAGTAAGCATATATTAATGCCAAAATTGGAAAAGCTGTAATGCTAATCAATAAGAAGTACAAAATAAAAATTAACGAAAATTTACCTGATGGTTTGTAATATTTCTCCATATATGTTTAAAATTTTAAAGTGTTTACTAGTTTTATTGTTATTCAAATCTTCTTATAAGGCTCTAAAACCTTATAAAACTAGTTTCTATTAATAAAATTGGCAGGTTTTTGAAATCTGTATGATCTGATCTTATCATTTTTAGATTCTTGCAAATCCGTTTTAAGTTAGAAAGCCGAGGTTAGATTTACCTTTTTGCTTTTCGTCAGCAAGACATCCAGTTTTATGATTGTTAATCCCCCGTTTTCGTCGATATAATTAAGGGTTTTCTTCGCTGCGTTCAGTGAAATAGTTTTTGGTTTATTGAAGTTAGGGATTATCTCTGAAAGATTAATTACAATATCCTCTCCTGTATTATCCTTATACCTTAAAACACCACTCTTATCTTCAAATACTACCTCCTTAAAGGCTTCATTATGCGTTGACATCGAAAGCCATAGCGTTCCATTAAAAAAATAAACGTCCCTCGTAGAAAAATCTATGAAAATGTCTCCCGTCTTCCCATTGTCCTTTGGAACACCTTTTTGTTCTATCAAATTTCTTAGATTGTTCCATTTACTATCATACCAATAGTAATAACCGGATAAAATATTGGCACAATTTGCTGTATTAAAAACCAAAATAAATTTGGTATCCGCATCTACAACTGTTGACTTATCAAACCTGCTTTTTAATGTTACTCTTGGAATCATTATTTCTTCATTTTTACAAATTACATCTAAACGTGACGATACATCTGACAATTGTTTCTGAACATCTGTCTGACACAATACAAAAAGAGGAGTCAACAGTATAGCATACAAAATTATCTTTCTCATCTTTTAATCTAATTATTAAATTCAGAGACAAAATTACTGCACTCATTATCCGTTAATTATCCAAAATGCATAACTAGTACGAATGAAGTAATAACTGGTATGATATTGTGCATAACTGGTAAAAACAAGATCAAAAAAGTACCCAAAAAACATAAAAGAGTACCTCATTAAACGGATGTCACGTTTTACTTTTTTCTGTATTTTTGTGTAATGGATGTACTTTTTGAAGAAATAAAACAAAGAATTGATACTTTTCAGCAAAATGGGCAGGTAATTACGGCTGTTTACTGGCTCTTAAAAAAGTATAAGCTTAAAAACAGTAATCTTAAAGGCTTTGAGTTTAGGGAAAAAGCTAAACCCGATTTTATTCTGATGACAACTGAAGGAGACTTTGGAAAACCTCAAATTATAAGAATTCCAGAAAATACTTTTGAGTTCCCACTGGAACTAATGCTTACTCTAATGGTGCATGAGATGGTTCATGTAAGTCAAAAAACAATAAAACCTTACGTACTAGATAAAAATGAAAGAGAATGGCAGGCTTACTATGAAATGAATTTTCGTGTTTTATTCCCTCAGGTTCCTGAAATATCAAATTTCCACAAAAAATTCTTCGCTCAAAAAGGCCTGGAGTATTACAATCGAATGGGTGAAGGCTCAGAACTTCAACAGAAATATGCAGAACAAAAAAAAGAGGTCGAATATTTGATCGCTTCGTTGCCCTAATTTTTTAAAAACAGGCTTTTATTTTCTATTTCGCAACCATTTTTCAATTGGTTCAAGAACTGTGTTAACGATTGTAACGAGAGAGGTACAAATCAGTGCTTCAACAAAAAAGCCCGACGCAGCAATACAGCCAATAGCCGCGCTACACCATATCGTGGCCGCTGAATTCAGACCGTGTACATTGGGGCCTTCTCTAAAAATAACTCCGGCACCCAAAAAACCAACTCCCATAACCACTTGAGCCGTAATACGGGTTACATCTATATTAGGTGCTGCTGCTGCCACTTTAATCGATAACAAAACAAATGTCGCTGCGCCAGTTGCGACCAGCATATTGGTTTTTAAACCAGTTTCTTTGTGGTGCCACTGTCTTTCAAAACCAATGATCAATCCTGCAAAAAGTGCAATTATAAGTCGGGTTAAAAATTCTGTCGTGCTCAAAATCATTCTTTTTATAGCTTAAAAATACTTTTTTCTATCGTTAATTACAAACTATTTTTTCTTTAACCCTAGAAGTTTAAAACAGAAAACAAAAAAGCTGCAAGATTACCCTGCAGCTTTTCATAACAATTTAATTAACTCAACTTTATTAAAAAAGCTAACTCTTTATTACATCGAAACAATAATGAACTCACTTCTTCGATTTGCCTGATGTTCTTCTGTAGTACATTTTACACCATCAGCACATTTATTCAGTAATTGTGTTTCTCCGTATCCTTTTCCGGTTATACGATCAACAGCTATTCCTTTTTTAACAAGCCATGCCACTGTTGCTTTAGCCCTTCTGTCGGATAGTTTTTCATTGTACGCATGTGTTTGTCTGCTGTCTGTGTGCGAGCGAACATCAATTTTCATGCTTGGATTTTGAATCATCACCTGACGGATTTTTTCTAACTCAATGGCAGCCTCTTTTCGAACAATAGATTTACCTAAATCGAAGTAAATCATTTTTATGTGTAAAATTTTAGCCAAATCATCACCAACAATCAATTTTTCAATCGTTTTTTCGACCACTTTTTGAGGCGTTCTTTTCAAAGGTAATGTCAAACTTGTTTTATCGATCGCTTTAGGCAATTCATTAGTATCATAATCTTGTCTTGCAGCGCGAACAAAGTATTCTTTATTACAATTTACTTTAAAACTATACTTCCCATCGGCTTTGGTTATTACCTCACCTATTATCTGAAGCTGATTGTCAAGTAAATTTACTTTCGCGTTCTCTAATACCAAATTTGTTTCGGCATCTATAACAATTCCTGATAAAATCTCCTCACAAGGCAATTTTCTGGTTTCCGAAAAACGGTAAACGTCATCGTAGCCATGTCCTCCATCTCTATTGGATGAGAAAAAACCGGTTCTGCTTTTACTGTCTAATATAAAACCAAAATCATCCAGTTTTGTATTAATAGGAGCTCCAACATTCTGAACTTCACTAAACGTCAAATCCTTTTTAATAGTCGAAACAAATACATCAAGTCCTCCTAATCCTGGTCGTCCATCGCTGGCAAAATACAATTCATTATCTCCTGATATAAAAGGAAAAGTTTCTCTTCCTTCTGTATTAATTGCGGCTCCGAGATTTTCAGGTTTACTAAAACTGCCATCAGTATTAATAGTCACACTATACAAATCTGATTGTCCAAAAGTACCCGGCATGTCTGAAGCAAAGTATAACTTTTTTTCATCTATACTTAATGTGGGATGTGCCACACTGTATTGATCGCTGTTAAAAGGCAATTCAACGATATTCGTCCATTTACCTTCTATGTAAGTTGCCTTATACAATTTCAACAAAGTGACTTTCTTGTCGTCTGTCCCTTTTGTACCGTTTAGAAAATTGTTTCTGGTAAAATACATCGTTAATCCGTCTTTTGTAAAAACGGGAGTCGATTCATTAAATTTTGAATTGATCTTATTTTCAAAACGCTTCGGAATTCCAACACTACCATCGGCGTTTAATTCTGCCGAATAAAGATTTGTAAACGATTTATTGGTCCATTTGAATTTTACTTTGGCAACTCCTCCCGTATCTCTGGCAGACGCAAATACCAATTTGTTATCTAAAAAAGAACTTCCATAATCTGAGTACTTTGAATTAATTCCGGCATCGGCTATTTTAAATCGACCTGAATTGTTTTTTATCTGCTCCAAATAATTTTTATTCTTTTCAAATAACAATCCTCTTTTATCAGTACTTGCTTTTTGATTGAAAAGCTCTAATATTTTATCGGCTTTGGTATAATTTCCTGTTGCTTTTAATGTTTGGGCATATCGGTAATAATACTCAAATTCCTGTTGATCATTCATTCCAAAAAGAGCTTTGTACCATTTTAATGCCTTCACCAGCTCGCCATTAAAATAATAGGCATTACCCAGTCGTTGGAACATTTTCTCCTCTCTATATCCTTTTTCTGCTACCTTTTCGTAAGCAGCAATCGCATCGATATAAGCATATTTATCGTACTTTTTATCAGCACTGGCAACACTGCCTGTCTGTGCAATCCCCTTGCAAACAAATAGCACTAAAAAAATGTTATAAACTAAATTTTTAATTTTCATAATTGAAGTATTAGAAGAATCTTGGTGAAGTAATTCGGCTGTAGTTGTTTAAGAACTCAAAACGCAAAAATATCTCGTGCGATCCTGAGTTGTAGTTTACTAATCGAGTGGTTTCACGATCGTAAGCATAACCTAAATACATACTGTCGGTTATCTGAAATCCAGCCAAGGCACTAATTGACGCACTCCATCTGTAAGCAACCCCAATAACAAATTTATCATTAAACATAAAATTGGCCGAAGCATCTACCTGTAATGGTGAGCCTTCTACCATTTTAGTCATTAAGGCCGGTTTGAATTTTATGGTTTCATAACTATTCAGATTAAATACATAACCTGCTATGAAATAATAGTTGATACGGTCTTTGTAAATTGAATAATCGTTATCGTCATAGCGGGTGGTTTGAATAAAATTAGGGACAGATAATCCCACATAAGCTTTATCGGTATGCCAGTAAACCCCTGCTCCAATATTGGGAGAAAATTTATTCTGAAAATCCTGAAATTGGGTATCTCCCTGATGTTCCGGGCTTAACTTTGTAGGATCCAGTTTGAATATATTGGCCGAACCTTTAATACCAAAAGAAAGTTTCGCGGTTGCTGATGTTGGTATTGAGTAAGAGAAATCAGCTGATATGTTGTTTTCATTCGTTGGTCCGATTTTATCATTGACCAATGATACTCCCAAACCTACATTACTGTTTATTGGTGTATTTAATGAAAAACTACTGGTTTCCGGTGCACCATCAAGCCCAACCCACTGGGTACGATACAATCCGAAAATACTCATCACTCCCCGGGAACCGGCATAAGCTGGATTTATATTAATGGTATTATACATGTATTGTGTAAACTGCGCATCTTGCTGAGCAAAACCTGCAGTAGAACAAAACAATAAAACTAAAACTAATTTTCTCATTTATTTTATTTTTAAATAATGGCTTAGCCTTTTGACTAAGCCATTTTATTAGTACAGAATATTATTTGGTCAGGTACAAATACCCAGCCTCCTGATGTGGATTAGATTGGCTGTCTTTATATTTAATGATATAATAATACGTTCCTTCCGGCAATCCATCTGAATCTTTGACCGTAACGCGTCCTTCAGAAATACCTCTAAAGACAATGTCATTATTGTTGTAATGATCGCGATCAAAAACCAAAACTCCCCAACGGTTAAAAATTTGAACCGTATTGTCAGGATAACATTCTAAACCTTGGATGTAGAATCTATCGTTCTTGCCATCTCCATTTATAGAAACTGCGTTGAATACTTTAATTACACAACCTTGTAGCGATAAAACAGTTGGTTTTTCACCATCAACGTCATTAGAATCTGATTTGTCTTTTACCTCAATATGATCAGGACTTGTTCCAAAAACTTCGGCTTGATTCGATATACTTCCCGAATTAATATCAGCTTGTACGATCGAATAAGTTCCTGTAAAAGAAGTACTATCCTCTTCTTCTACCGCTAAATTGATTGGGCCTCCGGTCATGGTAATTCCAGTTAACGGATCTACTATATAAACATTAGTCAACGCTACATTTCCTGTATTGGTTACTGTGAAATTATACGTAATGGTTTCCCCTACTTTTGCATTACTGTCACCATCTTCATCATTGAAATGTGCCGTTTTCACTAAAGCAATACTTGGTCTTGATACAAATAGGGTTACCGTTGCAGCATCACAATTCGAAAGATTTGATTTTTCGCAAATACTGTACGTTAATGTATAGGTACCTCCCGGTGTATTAGCCGGAACACTTATTGTTCCTGTTGTAGTGTCAATTACCGGAACTGCTGCTCCTGATGTTTTTGGAACAGCCGGTGTTGTCACTTTTAAATCAACTAGGCTAATAACAACTGGAATGCCATTCAAAGTATCCGAATTTGGATTACCAACTAGTACATTCCCTGCATTTGGTGTACCTGTTATTCCATTTACGTTTGGAATGTTATCGTCATTTGCAATTATTGATGTCCCTGCAATTACCGTTACTTTGATTTCTTCTGAAACCGTCGCACAAGTTGCCGGAGTTAGTTTGTCACATAACTCATAAACTACATTATAAGTTCCCGGTGTGGTTCCTGCCGCAACACTTACTTTTCCGGTTAACGGATCTAAAGTAATTCCTGTTGGCCATGTTCCTGACGCTGCTACTGTAGCATTTCCTGTTGTTCCTAAGACTGCCGGAACTCCATTTACTTTATCGTTGCTTGCAATGTTTGTGAAAACAGTTCCTCCTGTTGAAGCAATAGTTCCATTTTCGAATATTGGCTCTACAACTGGAGTTACTTTAATTTCATCTGAAACCGTCGCACAAGTTGCCGGAGTTAATTTGTCGCACAACTGATAAACTACATTATAAGTTCCCGGCGTGGTTCCTGCCGCAACACTTACTTTTCCGGTTAACGGATCTAAAATAATTCCTGTTGGCCATGTTCCTGACGCTGCTACTGTAGCATTTCCTGTTGTTCCTAAGACTGCCGGAACTCCATTTACTTTATCGTTGCTTGCAATGTTTGTGAAAACAGTTCCTCCTGTTGAAGCAATAGTTCCATTTTCGAATATTGGCTCTACAACTGGAGTTACTTTAATTTCATCTGAAACCGTCGCACAAGTTGCCGGAGTTAATTTGTCGCACAACTGATAAACTACATTATAAGTTCCCGGCGTGGTTCCTGCCGCAACACTTACTTTTCCGGTTAACGGATCTAAAATAATTCCTGTTGGCCATGTTCCTGACGCTGCTACTGTAGCATTTCCTGTTGTTCCTAAGACTGCCGGAACTCCATTTACTTTATCGTTGCTTGCAATGTTTGTGAAAACAGTTCCTCCTGTTGAAGCAATAGTTCCATTTTCGAATATTGGCTCTACAACTGGAGTTACTTTAATTTCATCTGAAACCGTCGCACAAGTTGCCGGAGTTAATTTGTCGCACAACTGATAAACTACATTATAAGTTCCCGGCGTGGTTCCTGCCGCAACACTTACTTTTCCGGTTAACGGATCTAAAGTAATTCCTGTTGGCCATGTTCCTGATACCGCAACTGTAGCATTTCCTGTTGTTCCTAATACTGCCGGAACTCCATTTACTTTATCGTTACTTGCAATGTTTGTGAAAACAGTTCCTCCTGTTGAAGCAATAGTTCCATTTTCGAATATTGGTTCAACTGTTGCCGTTACTGTAATTTTAGCTTCAGCCTGATCACACATTGGTGTACCGGCTGCTGCCATTGCTTTTGAACATATACTATAAATTACAGTATAAACCCCTGGTGCAGTACCAGTATTAACCTTAATAGTCCCATCAGTATTTAATGTCATTCCTGTTGGTAAATAAACACCACTTAAATTCACTTCTGAAGCAACTATAGGCGTACCATGTAATTTGTCATTCAACAATACAGAAACAGTGGTACCTCCGTTCAATCCATTAACTACTAATGGAATCTCATCTATCGCATCAATAAAACTTACTACTGTACACGTTGAACAAGTAGGATCTATTGGTCTACAAGTCGAACAAATTGGACTTGGATCGGTTGATTTAGCTGTTACCGGAGATCCTGTTGGAGGAGTTCCTGTTACTGTAGCTACGTTGTCTACCTGTCCGTTATTCATATCAGCTAAAGTAATGGTGTGAACGGCTGTAAAACTAGACGAATCTGTTGCTCCTGGAGCTAAACTCGCTAAACTTCCACTTACCACTGCATTAGCATCACTAATGGTTACCGGAGCAAGGGTTACGTTTCCTGTATTTCTAACTGTAAAAGTATAGTCAATTCTATCACCTGCGTTTACAATACCGTCTGCATTAGCATCTACATAAACTCCTTTTTTGCTTACCGTTACTTTTGGTGAAGACGTTAAAGGAACTACTGTACAACTTGGACATGCAGCTGGATCTTTTGGTGGACAAGTCGAACAAATTGGACTTGGATCGGTTGACTTAGCTGTTACCGGTGATCCTGTTGGAGGAGTTCCTGTTACTGTAGCTACGTTGTCTACCTGTCCGTTATTCATATCAGCCAAAGTGATGGTGTGAACGGCTGTAAAACTAGACGAGTCTGTTGCTCCTGGAGCTAAACTCGCTAAACTTCCACTTACCACTGCATTAGCATCACTAATGGTTACCGGAGCAAGGGTTACGTTTCCTGTATTTCTAACTGTAAAAGTATAGTCAATTCTATCACCTGCGTTTACAATACCGTCTGCATTAGCATCTACATAAACTCCTTTTTTGCTTACCGTTACTTTTGGTGAAGACGTTAAAGGAACTACTGTACAACTTGGACATGCAGCTGGATCTTTTGGTGGACAAGTCGAACAAATTGGACTTGGATCGGTTGACTTAGCTGTTACCGGAGATCCTGTTGGAGGAGTTCCTGTTACTGTAGCTACGTTGTCTACCTGTCCGTTATTCATATCAGCTAAAGTGATGGTGTGAACGGCTGTAAAACTAGACGAGTCTGTTGCTCCTGGAGCTAAACTCGCTAAACTTCCACTTACCACTGCATTAGCATCACTAATGGTTACCGGAGCAAGGGTTACGTTTCCTGTATTTTTAACTGTAAAAGTATAATCAATTCTATCACCAACGTTTACAATACCGTCTGCATTAGCATCTACATAAACTCCTTTTTTGCTTACCGTTACTTTTGGTGAAGACGTTAAAGGAACTACTGTACAACTTGGACATGCAGCTGGATCTTTTGGTGGACAAGTCGAACAAATTGGACTTGGATCGGTTGACTTAGCTGTTACCGGTGATCCTGTTGGAGGAGTTCCTGTTACAGTAGCTACGTTGTCTACCTGTCCGTTATTCATATCAGCCAAAGTGATGGTGTGAAGGGCTGTAAAACTAGACGAATCTGTTGCTCCTGGAGCTAAACTCGCTAAACTTCCACTTACCACTGCATTAGCATCACTAATGGTTACCGGAGCAAGGGTTACGTTTCCTGTATTTCTAACTGTAAAAGTATAGTCAATTCTATCACCAACGTTTACAATACCGTCTGCATTAGCATCTACATAAACTCCTTTTTTGCTTACCGTTACTTTTGGTGAAGACGTTAAAGGAACTACTGTACAACTTGGACATGCAGCTGGATCTTTTGGTGGACAAGTCGAACAAATTGGACTTGGATCAGTTGACTTAGCTGTTACCGGTGATCCTGTTGGAGGAGTTCCTGTAGCTGTAGCTACGTTGTCTACCTGTCCGTTATTCATATCAGCCAAAGTAATGGTGTGAACGGCTGTAAAACTAGACGAATCTGTTGCTCCTGGAGCTAAACTCGCTAAACTTCCACTTACCACTGCATTAGCATCACTAATGGTTACCGGAGCAAGGGTTACGTTTCCTGTATTTCTAACTGTAAAAGTATAGTCAATTCTATCGCCAACGTTTACAATACCGTCTGCATTAGCATCTACATAAACTCCTTTTTTGCTTACCGTTACTTTTGGTGAAGACGTTAAAGGAACTACTGTACAACTTGGACATGCAGCTGGATCTTTTGGTGGACAAGTCGAACAAATTGGACTTGGATCGGTTGACTTAGCTGTTACCGGAGATCCTGTTGGAGGAGTTCCTGTTACAGTAGCTACGTTGTCTACCTGTCCGTTATTCATATCAGCCAAAGTAATGGTGTGAACGGCTGTAAAACTAGACGAATCTGTTGCTCCTGGAGCTAAACTCGCTAAACTTCCACTTACCACTGCATTAGCATCACTAATGGTTACCGGAGCAAGGGTTACGTTTCCTGTATTTCTAACTGTAAAAGTATAGTCAATTCTATCACCAACGTTTACAATACCGTCTGCATTAGCATCTACATAAACTCCTTTTTTGCTTACCGTTACTTTTGGTGAAGACGTTAAAGGAACTACGGTACAACTTGGACATGCAGCTGGATCTTTTGGTGGACAAGTCGAACAAATTGGACTTGGATCAGTTGACTTAGCTGTTACCGGTGATCCTGTTGGAGGAGTTCCTGTAGCTGTAGCTACGTTGTCTACCTGTCCGTTATTCATATCAGCTAAAGTAATGGTGTGAACGGCTGTAAAACTAGACGAATCTGTTGCTCCTGGAGCTAAACTCGCTAAACTTCCACTTACCACTGCATTAGCATCACTAATGGTTACCGGAGCAAGGGTTACGTTTCCTGTATTTCTAACTGTAAAAGTATAGTCAATTCTATCACCAACGTTTACAATACCGTCTGCATTAGCATCTACATAAACTCCTTTTTTGCTTACCGTTACTTTTGGTGAAGACGTTAAAGGAACTACTGTACAACTTGGACATGCAGCTGGATCTTTTGGTGGACAAGTCGAACAAATTGGACTTGGATCGGTTGATTTAGCTGTTACCGGAGATCCTGTTGGAGGAGTTCCTGTTACTGTAGCTACGTTGTCTACCTGTCCGTTATTCATATCAGCCAAAGTGATGGTGTGAACGGCTGTAAAACTAGACGAATCTGTTGCTCCTGGAGCTAAACTCGCTAAACTTCCACTTACCACTGCATTAGCATCACTAATGGTTACCGGAGCAAGGGTTACGTTTCCTGTATTTCTAACTGTAAAAGTATAGTCAATTCTATCACCAACGTTTACAATACCATCTGCATTAGCATCTACATAAACTCCTTTTTTGCTTACCGTTACTTTTGGTGAAGACGTTAAAGGAACTACTGTACAACTTGGACATGCAGCTGGATCTTTTGGTGGACAAGTCGAACAAATTGGACTTGGATCGGTTGATTTAGCTGTTACCGGAGATCCTGTTGGAGGAGTTCCTGTTACTGTAGCTACGTTGTCTACCTGTCCGTTATTCATATCAGCCAAAGTGATGGTGTGAACGGCTGTAAAACTAGACGAGTCTGTTGCTCCTGGAGCTAAACTCGCTAAACTTCCACTTACCACTGCATTAGCATCACTAATGGTTACCGGAGCAAGGGTTACGTTTCCTGTATTTCTAACTGTAAAAGTATAGTCAATTCTATCACCTGCGTTTACAATACCGTCTGCATTAGCATCTACATAAACTCCTTTTTTGCTTACCGTTACTTTTGGTGAAGACGTTAAAGGAACTACTGTACAACTTGGACATGCAGCTGGATCTTTTGGTGGACAAGTCGAACAAATTGGACTTGGATCGGTTGACTTAGCTGTTACCGGAGATCCTGTTGGAGGAGTTCCTGTTACTGTAGCTACGTTGTCTACCTGTCCGTTATTCATATCAGCTAAAGTGATGGTGTGAACGGCTGTAAAACTAGACGAGTCTGTTGCTCCTGGAGCTAAACTCGCTAAACTTCCACTTACCACTGCATTAGCATCACTAATGGTTACCGGAGCAAGGGTTACGTTTCCTGTATTTTTAACTGTAAAAGTATAATCAATTCTATCACCAACGTTTACAATACCGTCTGCATTAGCATCTACATAAACTCCTTTTTTGCTTACCGTTACTTTTGGTGAAGACGTTAAAGGAACTACTGTACAACTTGGACATGCAGCTGGATCTTTTGGACAAGTCGAACAAATTGGACTTGGATCGGTTGACTTAGCTGTTACCGGTGATCCTGTTGGAGGAGTTCCTGTTACAGTAGCTACGTTGTCTACCTGTCCGTTATTCATATCAGCCAAAGTGATGGTGTGAAGGGCTGTAAAACTAGACGAATCTGTTGCTCCTGGAGCTAAACTCGCTAAACTTCCACTTACCACTGCATTAGCATCACTAATGGTTACCGGAGCAAGGGTTACGTTTCCTGTATTTCTAACTGTAAAAGTATAGTCAATTCTATCACCAACGTTTACAATACCATCTGCATTAGCATCTACATAAACTCCTTTTTTGCTTACCGTTACTTTTGGTGAAGACGTTAAAGGAACTACTGTACAACTTGGACATGCAGCTGGATCTTTTGGTGGACAAGTCGAACAAATTGGACTTGGATCGGTTGATTTAGCTGTTACCGGAGATCCTGTTGGAGGAGTTCCTGTAGCTGTAGCTACGTTGTCTACCTGTCCGTTATTCATATCAGCCAAAGTAATGGTGTGAACGGCTGTAAAACTAGACGAGTCTGTTGCTCCTGGAGCTAAACTCGCTAAACTTCCACTTACCACTGCATTAGCATCACTAATGGTTACCGGAGCAAGGGTTACGTTTCCTGTATTTTTAACTGTAAAAGTATAATCAATTCTATCACCAACGTTTACAATACCGTCTGCATTAGCATCTACATAAACTCCTTTTTTGCTTACCGTTACTTTTGGTGAAGACGTTAAAGGAACTACTGTACAACTTGGACATGCAGCTGGATCTTTTGGTGGACAAGTCGAACAAATTGGACTTGGATCGGTTGACTTAGCTGTTACCGGTGATCCTGTTGGAGGAGTTCCTGTTACTGTAGCTACGTTGTCTACCTGTCCGTTATTCATATCAGCTAAAGTGATGGTGTGAAGGGCTGTAAAACTAGACGAATCTGTTGCTCCTGGAGCTAAACTCGCTAAACTTCCACTTACCACTGCATTAGCATCACTAATGGTTACCGGAGCAAGGGTTACGTTTCCTGTATTTCTAACTGTAAAAGTATAGTCAATTCTATCACCTGCGTTTACGGTTCCATCTGCATTAGCGTCTACATAAGTGGCTTTTTTAGCTACTTCAATTTTTGGTGATGCTATAAAAATAACCGTTAAAGCATCTGTTTTTACGTTATTACAACCCACACCGCTAGGCGTTCCGTCACATTCTACATCAGGATCTACCGGAGGTGTACCGATATGTGTATCTGCTGTGGCGTCCGGATCTGTTAAATCTGCAGGACGCATGATCGTCGCTTTGATAGTAGGATTAGTTCCTTCGGCTGCTAATACCTTTACCACAATCGTGAAGGTAATCGTGGCATCTTTGGGTAAGTTAACCGTGGCATCAAGAACGCCACCAGTAATAGTTTCTGTCGTAACTGCGCCTCCCAAAGTAGAAGACCAGGTAGAAGATTGTACAGCCAAATTTGCCCCTGAAGCTAAGTCTGAAAGTTTGAATTTTGCTCCGGTTACATTATCTGGTCCTCCAATATTCTGTACAACGACTGTATAAGTAACATTTGATCCCAGATTACCGCTAACCAGATCGCTAATACTTGTTACCGCCAAATCGGCAGCATTCTGCTTAACTGTAAACTCCGTTGGACTAGGTGGTGTTGTATACACATAAGACCAGGTATCCAGTAAACCCAAATTACCATAGTCTCCAGACCATCTATGCGCTCCCGTTGAGCTATCGTTATTTAAGGTACGCGAAGAAGCATCCACCGGACTAGGGGGTACATCATTGCTATCAACAGTTATAATTGAATCATTCCAATAAACTTTACTATTAGGGTTGGGCCCGTTAACTCTCTCAATAATAATTCCTTGTGAATTATTCTCGGCATCGATGTAAGGAAAATGCACTTCCCCGTTAAATAAAATTACAGCCACTTTTACCTTTGCATCATGCCCTACAGATCTCTTATCATTGTCCTTGCCATCCCAATAAACAGAATTGGATCCTGCTACGGCAGTACCGCGCAGGATTCTGTCTACAGAATCGGCCATAGAATTATTATTATTAACATCAATTTCTATGGTATAATTCGCATTTGTATTAGCATCAAAAGTTATATACCCGCCTAATGGAGCAATTCCCATACCTGAGGCACTTCCTTCAACTCCTCTTAAATTTACATTACTTATCGTCTGGGTTATAATTGGATTATTTAACCAGGTAATACTTGCTATTCCGTTATAATAGATCTTGGCATCCTTAGGCATAGAAGAATCCGGAGTATTATAAAAAATCTTATGCGTAAAATTAGTTAAGTCGTCCAGTTTTGTAGGGTCATGGAAAGAATAGTCCGTTGCGCTGCTTGTAGAATTATGGACTTTAGATAGCGGCGAACTTATATAAACCGGTGCTGCAGCATCCGAAACACCCGATCTTAACCCTTTATTGTTACAAAAAAAAGCAAAGTAATAAGGCGTCATTCCATTAGGTTTAACCGTATACCTAAAACCATCATTTGTAATAATATTAACAATAGACATGAAACTATTTGATGCAGAACCTAAAGATCCTGTTAAAACATTAGTATACACACGTCCTTTTTGCCCAGTTCCTCCTTCGTTGGCTACTGTAATATCCCAAGCAACGACGTAAGGACTGTTATTGGGTTGTGTCCAGTTTCCGCTAGCTGTAAAAGTATGAGCAGCAAAACTAGTAATAGAAGGATCTAAAGAATCATTAGGTGATATAAACTCTACTACCCACACTCCCGTTTCTCCTGCCGGTACTTTAAAACTATATGGTGTATAACCACCCGTAGTCAAATTTACAGGACCATTAATTTCTTGCGTTCTATTGGCAATTAACCCAACTGTAGTAGAGTTCCCGCTACTAAAACTAGTATTACCAGTTGGACTTGTCAAAAGAATTGTCCCTCCGCGAATACCTTGAGCAGAAGACCCTAAATAAAGCGTTTCGTTGGCTTTCGCATAAACAAACATTCTTCCTCTGTTTGCAATTGCGGTACTAGTAGGTGCTACACCCGAACTAGACAACATCATTCTATGTCCCGTTGCCCCACTGGGGAATAAATCCTTAGACCCTTCAGCAAAGACATTCCATCCACTGAAGAGAGAAAGGAGGCACAGTATAAAAGTCAGCTGTAATTGCCTTAATTTTAATGTAATTTTATTCAACATTTTAATAGTTTTGATTATTAGTAACTGCTTGTAGTATTTATCTCCCGATAACAACCTGAGTGCAACTTTAATTCCTGCTTCCGTAGCGAATGCATGAGAGTAAAAAAAAGTTTTTTAATAAATGTATCGGATGAAAAACGATTACTTTTTCGGATAAAAGCATCAAAATCAAGCGAAATAAAAGAGATTAAGAAACCCTCCTCCAGAGCGCTTCTTCTAACAAAAAACCGGGTTTTAAAAAAAGTAAAGTTCACCATATAATAAATAATTAAAATTCCATACAAAGACTTTTCGAATATCCCTTGATATTCAAAAATTGTAGCGATTGTATTCAAGTCGAAGGGACCTAAACCACCACTATACTCTAGTTAATATGTCCCAATTTTGACGCCTCGCGCACCATACCGGCAACATTACTCACATCGAGTTTGCTAAAAATATTTTTTCTGTGATTTTCGACCGTATTGACCGAAAGTTTCAATTCGCCGGCAATATCGGCTGTAGTAAATTCTCTAATAATGTATTGCATGATCGTAAGCTCTTTTGCTGTTAGCGTAATTGCCGTACCTACCCTGTTTTGTTTGGACAAAAAGGCGTAGTCGTCCGGCAGATAAACTCCGCCTTCCCATACTAATCTAATAGCTTCTAAAAGATCTTCGCTGTCCTGATTTTTATTAACGTAACCTTTTACGCCCATAGCCAATAGGTTTTCGACTAATATGGGACTCGAAAGAGAGGTAAAAGCAATTACTCGTAAATCAGGATGATTTTTATGAAGGTATTCATAGACTTCCAGTCCCTGCACATCACTTGCAATCAGATCAACAATAATTAAATCTAATCCTGAATGCTGCTGAACTTTAAGATATAAATCTTGCTTATTTGTCGCGTAAAAAAGCACTTCCAAATCTTTTTGATTTGAAAAAAAACTAGTAAGACCCCCACAGACAATAGGTTGGTCTTCAAAAAATGCAATATGTATCATGGTACAAATTAGCGACAAAAAAATTGTTAAATAAATAGCGGTTTTCCCTATTTCGGCAAGATAATTTTGAAAGTACAACCTGCTGATTCATTGTTAAAAACGGCAAGCGTTCCTTTGTTTTTCAGCATTAATTCCTGACACAAATAGAGCCCGATTCCAAACCCCGATTCCAGATTAGTGCCTAGTCCCGGATTTATTTTCTGCTTAAACAATTTGTCAATCTTTTTTTGTTCGACTCCCTTACCGGAATCTGTTACTATGATTTCATGATTGTCATTCTCAATGGTTATAACGCTGTCTTCATAACTAAATTTAATCGCGTTATTAATAATGTTTCGTAATACAATACTTAAAACAGCTGAGTTGAAAATAACAGTTGTTCCTTTTGAAACTTTAAGCTCGATTGTAATATTCTTGGCTTTTAACTGATGTGATAATTCCTTACAGGTTGCGCTGATACTATTGTACAGCATAATCTCACTATAACCCGACTGTGCGGTAATGAGTTCCATTTTTGCCCAATCGAGTAAACTGGTAAGCATTGCATCTGATTGTTCCAATTGCTGCCCTATAGCTTTCATGTAGGTTGATACAATCTCATTTTCATTTTTAAGTATCTCTTCTTTCTCCAATAAAATTTTTAAGGTTGTAATTGGTTCCTTAAAATCATGAGAGATTACTGTAAAAATCTTTTGGTGCAATAAATTAAGACGTTTAAGATCATTATTCTTCACCTCAATTTGCTCTTTTTGCAGCTTTAGCGTTTCATTGGTTATTCGTTGCTTTTTGGTCAATACTACAATCGAATACAATAATATGATTAATAAAGTAATTCCGATTAACGAAGCAATAAGGGCAACTTTTTGTTTTTGCAGACGTTCCTCTTTGCTTTCGTTGATTCTTTTCAGTTTAATATTTTGCTGTTCTTTTAATTTAATTTTATTCGCAATTTCAAACGAATCTATTCTGCTGTTCCTAATCTTGGTGTCCTCGATCCCAACCAGTCGATCCAGTCTTTCAAATGTTTTATGAGCTGCCTCAAACTCCCCCTGCTCAACCATGATTTCCCTTAGGGTACGCAAAGCATTGATTTTATTCTCTAAGTCATTGCAACTGTCCGCTACTCTGATGCTCTCTGTAATTGCTTTTTTCGCTTTCTCTATTCGATTTTGTCTACTGTAAATACGGGCAGTTTTTACATATACTTCAGCCAGTTTACATGGATTGTGTTTTTTTGCCACTCGTTCTGTGAGCAAAAATTCTTCCATGCTTTTTTTGTGATCGTAATTGATATAATAATAGTACCCAATAATCAGATGCAATACTATATAGTTACTGGGACTATCGGTTGGCGAAATCTTATCCTGACATAAATTGGCGTAATAGAAAGCTTTTTTATACTCTTTCTTAGTAAAGAATAAATCCGATAGTATGTATAGGCTTCTGTAGTAGGTTTTTTGCGATTCCTTTCCTTCTCCTTTTAATGTGATAGATTTATCTAAAGCAAGGATAGCATCTGAAGGTCTTCCAATTATTTTATAATAATTCGCCTTAAAAAAATACAATAACTGAAGTTCAAATTTATTTAAATCAGGCCTGGTCAAATGCTTATCGATTAAATAACTAATACTATCCGTTTGATTTCGGTTATCTAAATCTCTTAATTTCTGTTCTAATTGTTTGATTTTAGGTGTAATTTCCTGAGCATAGGAATGGAATGAAAATAAAAAAAAAGCAAGAACGAGGTACTTTATACAATTATTGGAAACACAGCGTAAAAACATAAAAATCAATAAATTAAAGTCGTTTTTCAGATGTAATATTTGCTCCTTTAATAACAAAGCAGCAATCAATTTTACAACCCCATCCCGACGTTAGCCATGAAGAGCTGAATAAACAAAGAAATTTTAAAAAACGCCTTCAAGAAGAAAAGAACTCCTGGATGTGTTTTGGTTTAATTCCCTGCTGTCATAAAATTAACTTACATTTTTTTTAAAGTAAATCTTTTCACAACTCAGCCCACATCCATTTAAAGTTTACAACTGCAAAATTATCAATAACAACCTTATCCACTACTATCAAATCCCTAAAATAAATGATTTAAATCAAAAGAAAAATGATTATCGTACCATACGAGTAAATGATATTTATGAATTAACAAGATATTTAACCAAACCTTAAACCAAATACAATATAATCCTACTTTTCGAATTTATGTGAATTTCACTCAAAATATGTTACAATGAGATTTCATTAATTACGGTGTACTAATCTGCTCAATCTTTTTTAAATCTACAGGAAATCAAAAAAAATTTGTGCCGTCACACTTATATCTTCCTTTTCAACGCACAGTATTAATACATATCAGTACCAATTATTGCAATGGTTTAAAAACAATTTCGTAGGATTTGGCTTTGTTTAAAAATGCATTGGCAAACTCCTGAATGTCTTTTTCAGTGATGTTATTTACAATATCTTTATAAGTTGCAGGGTCATCCATGTTTATATTATACTTGGAAAAATTGTATAATAAACTCAAGCTGTAGCTGTTGAAATTTTTGCTGTCTTCCCGCGATTTTAAGTAATTGCTTTTGGTTTTCACAATATCCTCTTTTATCAAAATACCTTTTCTAATTTTGTCAATTTCGTCGTAAACTATAGGAAGTAAAGTGTTCACTTTGATCGGATCTGAATCAAAATTTATAGATAGGGCTACCGTATTTTTTGGAAATCTAGAAGCTGCTGCACTTACCTGCACACCATAAGTTCCTCCTTCTTTTTCTCTAAGGCTCTCGGTATAACGCAAAGTCAGAATATCGCTCAGCATATCGGTCAAAACAGCATTTTTAGGAGTGTATTTAAAATCGCTTTCAAACTGAATATTGACCGTACTTTTGATCGTTTCCATTTTAATTAAAACTTCTCTGTTTATTTTATTGGAATTCCATACAGGTGTTCTGTCTTTGAATGTTTCTTCCCTTTTTATCCCGGGAATACTTGCGATGTATTTTTCTAATAGCGGTTTCAAAACTTCTGGTTTTACATCTCCTACGATAAAAAAATCAAAGTTTGAAACATCACAAAATCGTTCTTTATAGATTGCTTTTATTCTTTCAAAAGACAAATCATCAATAAACTGCTGGTCCAAAAGTCTTATTCTGGGATTATTTTTCCCATAAACGATTGCATTAATACTATCTGTCATTTTTCCATTAATGTCTTTGTCCTTGTTTTCCAGGTAATTTTGAAGATTTAACTTCTTAATATCAAAAATTTCCTGATCGAAACGTGGTCTTACAAAACGCAGGTGTACCAATTGCAACATCACTTCGAGATCCTTTACTTTAGCACTTCCTGAAACCGTTTCGCTTAAATCTCCCACACTCACTCCCGTACCCGCAATCTTTCCCGCCAGGACTTTTTCCAGATCAATACTAGAGAATGCTCCCGCACCTGAAGCATCTGCCAAACCATTCAGTGCAAATATCGATGGTAAATCTTCTGGACCATATAAAGATGCTCCTCCGAAACTCTCCGCATGCAGCTGCACATCATTTACATTCTTATTTGCAAATTTGTAATGCACTTTTACACCATTGCTCAAAGTATAAGTGGTAGCACCGATCTCTTTACTTTCCTTTTCAGCAGTAATTTTCCCCGGAACAATCGTTACATCAGTCAGCAGAGATTTGTCATTAAAGCTGTCTTCATAAGGCTTTAAATCAGGATTGTTTTCTGATTTGCTAATAATAGCAAACGCGCTCTCCTTGGTTAGATTGGTCTCATTTTCCATACCTTCAACGGTCACTACTCTGTTCTTTGAAGTATATCCACGCGTTAATTCGGCCTGGAAAGCTTTTGAATCGATGTTTTTCAGAATAAATTTTATCATCTCAAACTTACTCTTAGAATCTGTAACTAGTTGGTGTGAAAGAAATTCTGATTTTATACTATTAACAATACTGCTATGTGGAATTTCTTTTTCTGATTCGATATAGTTTTCGAAATAAGAAGTAATAGCAATTATGGTTCTTTGGATTTCACCTTCGGAAAAACCAAATTTTCCGGCACGTATAAACTCATCCATGACAGCAGCGAAAGCTTCTGCCTGTTTATTAGGTTTTGGAGCAATTCCCATTCCCATTACATCGTTAACTCTTGTAAAATCAGAATAATAAACATCCGCACTTTTAAACGGGCAATTTTCTTTCTGTGCTAATTCATTCAATCTGTCATTGAGCATTGAAAATGCCATTACTCTTGTTATTAACTGCTGTAGATCGGCAAAAGTCTGACTCTGAAAAGCGCCATTTTGAATAATTTTAAAAGATATAGCGGAATTTGTTATTTCTTTATCGATGGCTAACTTAAAAAAAGGTTCCTCATGATCCGGAATCGCTACCTCAAAACGTTTTTTCGGGTTTTTAGATCTCGGAATATCCGCAAATAACGTTTTTATTTTTTGCTCAATTTCTTCTGCATTCACATCTCCAACAACGGCAATTGCCTGCAAATCGGGACGGTACCATTCTTTGTAAAAATCTCGTAGCAAAGCGTAATCAAAATGTTTTACAATATCCATATCACCAATAACAACACGGTTTGCATACAGCGAATGATTGTACAAATAAGGATTGAACAAATTAGAAATCCGGGTTGATGCGTTTTGCCTGGTTCTCCATTCTTCAACAATAATACCACGTTCGGCATCAATTTCCTCATTGGTCAGTAGTAATGAATGTGACCAATCATGCAAAATCAGCAATGCAGTATCAATGACTTTTGGATCTGTTGATGGAATATTGTCAAAATTATAAACTGTCTCATCAAAACTGGTGTAAGCATTTATATTATTTCCAAAAACAGCCCCTTGTTTTTCGAGAGTCGTCAAAATTCCTTTTCCAGGAAAATTTTTAGTTCCGTTGAAAGCCATGTGCTCCAGAAAATGTGCCAATCCTTTCTGATTGTCATTCTCTAAAATAGAACCTACGTTTTGAATAATATAATAACTTGCTGTATTTTTATTTACCGCTGTTGGATAAATATAATACGTCATGCCATTGGATAGTACTCCTTTTTTAAGAGTTTTATTTCCAATTAAGGCATCAGCAGGTTTGTAGTTTTGTGCATTTATTGAAGTAATTCCAATAAATAATAACAGAGCGTGTAAAAGTAGAGCGTGTACAGATTTCATCATTTTTGATTTCGGCATTTAAAGTAATGGTTTTATATTTTATTCCACATCAGTTGAAAATATAAATATTCCTCCGACTTAGTAGCATCTTTGCCTAAGGACGGATATGGTTCTTTTTCAGTTCATCTGATCATGGTTTTCGCAAAATAATTAAAAATGATGTAAGGAAAAATTTGTGTTACTTATTTAACACATTAAATTTCTGTGCGACACCCGTTCTGCTCAACCTATTTATACTTGAGTCACCATCCAAAAATTTTTAAAATCGCACTTTATAGCTCACCCCCGCTGTCCATGCCCGTGTAAGTCCGTCCGGTCTGACTTCTCTCACTACAAAAGGCGTCGCAATTGAGGCTTCGATACTGTTTCCGGATGAAAAATGATATCCTGCAATTAAATTTCCATTAATGGTAAGTCCGTCAGAGCCTTTAATCGCCTCTCTTTGTCCGTAAATATCTTCGTAAGTATCTTGTCCCAAATGATAAATAAAAAGCAAATTCGGCTTGAATGAAAACTTACGATTGGTTGTATTTATGGTATACGTACCTCGTAAAAGAACATCCGGTTTTCTTTCAAATAAATTGGTGGTCATAAAATCAGCTGTACCGGAATACTCGCTGAAATACGAATTTGCATTTATATTGATCACAGGCAATTGTACAGCATAATTAAAATCCCAGTTTTTATAGTTCAGATTCACACTTCCCAGAAAATCAAAAGTTCCAAGACTGCTTTGATAGTCCATTGGAAGTGGATGATCGTTTATTTTAAGATTACTTTGATTGAAGGGGATTTTTAACCCTGAAGTAAAACTCCATTTATAGGAACCTGTCACAACCGGTACATAGTTCGCCGTTAAAAAAGCATCTCCAACAGAGCCTCTGCCACCAAAACTTCCATTTGCATAAGAAGAAGTTACCTTAGCATTTGCAGACCATTTTTCATTAAAAAAACGGGTATAACCAATATACGCCGACACATAATTAACATCGGCATCTCCTTTACCTAAAATAGTAGCAAATTCAATACTATTATTTTTCTTCTCGTCGTTTCCGTTAAACGAACTTCCTATACTGCATATACCTGCATCACTGCAACCTTGTGCTCTGGCAAGATTGAACACAAAAAACAAGGATAAAACAATTAAAAATTTAATTTTCATAATTAGTTGGATTTTAAAGCAGCAGATGCAAAAAGGTGATTGAATTGCTGGCAATGAATTAATACATAAGGGTAGGTTGCAAAACTGACTCCTTCGGGAACCGTATAACTCTGTGAACTTCCGGATCCTAAACTCCCAAGATTTACAAAACTTTCCGGCCTGTTGGTTTTAGAAAGATAGACTTTAAGATCGGGTCCGCTTGAAATGCTAAAATCCTTGAGAGACAACTTGTACAAGTCTCCCTCTTTATAAATATGGGCGGTACCTGTAACCTTATTGCCTCCTTCGGGTTCAAATGTTCCCGAAAACAATAAAGTCGCTTCTGAAGAAACTACCATCGAACCAATTTTTTCACGGGTTAATTCTCCTTCTGATTCACAACCAAAGAGCATTAAAATGGTAATAAAAGTAAATATCGTTCTCATTTTGTATCGTTTAGAAAATCAAATTTACTCACTCTCATAGTTCCTTAATGTCAGCTACTTTACATATCCTGTATATTTTCGATACTCTCCTATTGTGTTTACATTTTCTGCTGCTTAGATTAAAAAAAACACCAAGACACTCCCTTATATTTTTTCTATCTTTAACCCATTATAAAAAGATCATTTAAAACATAGGTTTTACATTTTTAAAAGAATACAAAAAGAAACATCTTTCTAACGCATAACAGTCTCTGTGTGTTTCAAATAAGTGAAACACCTTTTTTGAGAGTGCTAAATCTATGTTTCTATGCGTTTAAAAATAATTACATCTAACGGGTTACTTTTATATCCATTATATAGATCCTAATGACAATTCAACAGTTAAAATATATTGTAGCACTAGATGATGAGCGTCATTTTACCAGAGCCGCAGAAGTTTGTATGGTATCGCAACCAGGGCTAACGATTCAATTAAAAAATCTGGAAGAAGAAATTGGAATTAAAATTTTCGATCGGAACAAAGTACCTTTGACCCCTACAGTTCTTGGAGCCGAAATTATAAACCGTGCCAAAAAAATACTTCGGGAGGCTGACGAAATCAGAGATTTTGTGGTGAACGAGAAAAACAAACTTGAAGGCGAAGTCAAAATTGGTATCATTTCGACTTTGTCCCCTTATCTGATTCCGCTTTTTATTCAGGCGATGAAAAAAGCCACTCCCAAAATGCAATTCATTATAAAGGAAGCCAATACTGGCCAACTGATGAATGATGTTACTACAGGAGCTCTTGATGTGGCTATAATGGCAACGCCTACCGGAAATCCACATTTAATCGAACATCCTGTTTTTAAAGAACCTTTTGTGGCTTATTTGAATACGGTACACCCAATGGCTACAGCAACACACTACGAATTACAGCCCTCGGACCGTGCCGAATTACTTCTACTGCAAAACGAATATTGTTACAATGCCCAACTTTTGGATATTTGTGATATTAAAAGTACGGGGAAAATAAAAGAGCAGTTCAGTTATGATATCAGCTCGATTGAAACTTTAAAAAACCTGGTACGGGCAGAATTAGGGTTTGCTATAATCCCCGAACTTTCGATGATTAATGATCCAGAAACAGGACTTTTCAAACATTTTAAAGACCCCAAACCGGTACGCGAGATAAGTCTGGTGGTGTCGGATACCTTTTCTAAAAAGTTATTACTGGAAAAAATGAATGAGGCGATCTGGAATTGCCTGCCGGAATCGTTACAGCAAAACTTTGCTTACCGCAAAATAAGATGGAACGACTCTCCCTATTTTATTAAAGCTACTACCCGATAAATAGCTATCGGGAATCAATACAAAAAAAGCCAAAATACCTTGCAGTACTTTGGCTTTTGTATTTAGAAAAATGCTTCAATTATTAAGATCAATGAGAAACAAAAAATACATCATCAAATTAGAATAATCAAACCTGTTTTCTCGCAGATTGTGCAGATTCTATAAGATTTTATTATTTTCCGCTTAGATCTTTGGCGGCACCAATAATTACATTTGCAACAGCTTCTGGTTGCGAGATAAAAACACAGTGACTTCCTTTTACTTCTGTCACTTTAGTTTTTGAACGTTTGTACATGGCACGTTGAATAGAAGGATCGATACTTTTGTCCTGCGTAGCAATTACTGCGTAGGCTGGTTTGTCTTTCCATGCTGCTTTTGTAATTGGTGTTATAAAACCTTTTGCATAAAATGCACCTTGTGAAGCATACATAAAAGCGGCATCTTCTTTACTGATATCTGCGCAGAATCCGGCATGAAACTTAGCTTCATCATAATATACTATACCTTTATCGTTTGGAGGCAGAACACCATTTTCGGGAGCAGGAGCAGCTGTTTGCAGCCATTGTAAAGCCGATTCTCCGTTATCCGGTTGAAAAGCCGCCACATACACCAATCCAACAACTTTAGGATGGTTACCAGCCTGCGTAATTACTGCACCTCCCCAGGAATGTCCTACCAAAATTGTCGGGCCGTCCTGATTGTCTAATACTACATTGGTCGCTGCTACATCATCTTCAAGTGAACTTAATGGGTTTTGAACAATCGTTACTTTGTATCCCTTTTTTGAAAGTACATCGTATAAATTTCTCCATCCGGAACCATCTGCAAATGCTCCGTGAACCAATACTACATTTTTAATCTTTGTTGGCGCTGTTTGCGCAACTGAAATTGTTGATACTAAAAAAGTTAAAATTAAAGTGGCAGACATAAATACGCGATTCAATTGTCTTTTTAAAATAGTTGTTTTCATTTTTTAAGATGTTGTTTGTTAAATTAAATAATCTATTTAGATGTAATTAATTCTAACACATAGAAACATAGATTTTGCACTTTCAAAAAAGACGTTTCACTTATTTTTAAGACACAGAGTAGTCTTTGTGGAAGAAATTTATTTCTTAATAACATGCTCTATTACTCCTAAATTCTATGTTCCTATGTGTTAGAATATATTGTTAGATACTACGCTAAAAGTCATTTTTTTTTTAAGACAGTAAAGACACGTTTAAAGCAATCTCTGTATTTAGCAGTTTTGAAATAGGACAAATCTCCTTTGCTTTTTGAGCTGTTTTCTCAAAATCTTCTGTAGTAATCCCCGGAACTACTCCCGTAAGTTCAAGAGTAATTAAAGTGATTGTACCATCTTCAAAGGTTACTTTGGCAATAGTATTAAGGTCTTCGGGAACAAAACCTGCTTCTGATAATAAAAAGCTTAACTGCATTGTAAAACACCCTGCATGTGCTGCAGCGACCAATTCTTCAGGGTTAGTTCCCACTCCTTCTGCAAAACGGGTTTTAAAAGAGAGTTGAGCCTTGTTTAAAGTTGTACTTTGTGTAGTAATGGTTCCTTTTCCTTCCATTCCTGTACCTTTCCAGTTTGCATTTGCGTTTCTTGTAAATTTCATGACTAAAGTTTTTAATGTTATCAATTTTAATTCTCAAATCGTTGTTCTGATTTGATGAGACAAATTTATGGCGGGCTTCATTATAAATCAAATTGATAATTTTACATCATTATAAATTTTATTTATAATATAGCTCTAAAATTCTCAAACTCTGTACTGATTATACGGACTCAACCGAAAACTATCCATACTCATGAGATAACAGCTTATTGATTACTTTTTTAGACAATTATTTTCAAGCACTTAAAAAAATATCACATTTGAAAGGCAAAAAATAGGATCCACTCTTAATAAAACGTACAGGAATACCCGAAAAAGTCATAACTTTATATCTGATATTCTGTGTTTTAAAAAATATTAATGAATAATTAACTTTCGGCAAATGCAATAAATGCCTATCATTGAATGTTATCTATCCCGACATCAATATATTCATCTGATGTCTGAATTAACACTTTAAAACAATATGAAAAAGATACTATTGACATTTATAATAATTGGTGCTTCTTTACACGGATATGCACAGAAAGAAGTGAGTGGCAAATACAAGCCAATCGATTCTAAAAATGTTGAAATAAAAGATGTACCACCTCCAACCGAAACTCCGCTAAATCCGGATCTTCCGCTTCCAAAAGAACCAACCGTCTTAAAAATAAATCCCGAGGATTTGTACAAAAACAATAGCCTTTATAAACCGGAAGCCAATGTTGAAGGCATCTTTTACAGAAGAAACGAATATCTGGGAGGTTTTGTAACCAATACAGCGGTATCTACGATTCGTTACCGTGACGCTGCTTTTGTAGACGGCGATAAAATACGAGTATATCTGAATGATAAAGTGATAGAACCCGAAGTAAGTTTAAATGGAGATTATCAGGGCTTTAAAATTACTTTGGTAAAAGGAATGAATAAAATTGACTTTGAAGCTTTAAACGAAGGTTCGGCTTCACCCAATACGGCCGAATTTCAGGTTTACGACGATAAAGGAAAAGTGATAGAAGCAAGTCAGTGGAATGTTGGTAAAGGTTACAAAGCAACTATTATCCTTTACAAAGAATAAAACTTTCTTTGCAATTAGAAAACTCAGACTGCTAACATACTAGAACCTTATTTCATTCCGTTTTACGGCCATAAAGCAACAGTCTTTTAAAAGAATAGATGGCGGGAAGCTTGGGAAAGCCTTCCGCTATTCTTTTTTTATAGGTTTCAATAAAAACGACTTTCTCCTCTCCTTCCAGACGTTCTGTATACGGAATCAAAGCCGATCCTGAAATAAAACTAAAAAGCGTCTCATGATCTTTTGCAATAATTGGATATACTTTTTGCTGAATCTCTAAATTTTCCAATCCGCCATCAAAAAGAATTTGGGCATATTCATCGATACTCAAAACGGGGGATTCTCTTTTAAAGCCTTTGAGATAAGATACAAAAGGCTCCTCCTGAACCAATTCTAAAAGAATTTTATTGAGTTTGTTTTCCGGTTGCACAGGCATCTGTACTGCAAACTGTCCTTTTGGGTTCAGCTGTTCCAGTAGCTTAGTGAATAACACTTCATGATCATCCGACCACTGCAAAGCCGCATTGCTAAAAATCAAATCCCACTTTTCACCTGACTCTAAGGTTTCCTCTGTAGTCGATTTTCTGAAATGCAGATTATTTGTTTCTAAATCCTTTGACTGTTCCAGCATTTCTGCCGAAGAATCAACTCCCAGAAAGTCAGCTTCTGGAAATTTATTAGCCAAAATAGCTGTTTGCTCTCCCGTACCACAACCTAAATCAATGGCTTTCATTCCTTTTTCAGGCTGAATAAAATTTGCCAAATCATAAAAAGGCTGATATCGAATGTCTTTGAATTTATTATAGATCTCAGGATTCCAGGGCATTTTTTTCTTATTTTGTGATTTGTTTTGATCCCGAAAAGAAACTGTAATCAAAATAAAATCCGTTTAATGAAGACTAAGATACAAAATTCTCAAAGGAAAGATATAACAATAAAAAAAGACTTGACAATGCGTACTTATACTGCTTTTGGTAAAAACATGCCGTTCTGTAGTGGTTTGTCCTTTATTAAAAAACATATAAACCGAACAGGTTTTAAAAAACGGTACAATTTTTTAGAAGACTACCGATAATAAATAATGCTTTCCAATACCGAACTAATTTTAAATAGTATTAATACGCTCTTCTTTGCAAACGAGTACATTTTTGTTTTTTATGGCTTTCTTTAATCTAAAACACCATCTTCAAATTATCTAATTGTCCCATTCGAAGCGATTAATCTAAACACATAAAAAATAGAGATTTTATACTATCGAATATCCAAACATTGCCTGCGGTTTCAACTGCAGGAACACAATACAAAACACCCTAATAATGCACCCCGCAATTGAAACTGCGTTATACTGAATGAACAGAAGATACAAAAGGTTTAGAAGCAACACCTCAATTTAAAAGTATCGTTTTCAAATTATCTAATTATCCCCCTTCGACACGATTGATCTAAACACACAAAAAATAGAGATTTTATACTATCGAATATCCAAATATTGCCTGCGGTTTCAACCGCAGGAACACAATACAAAACACCGTAATAATGCACCCCGCAGCTGAAACTGCATGCTATGCTGAAATAACGGAAGATATAAAATGTCTAAAAAAAATAAACCGGACAGGTTTTAAGACCTGTCCGGTTTAGAAAAAAAGATGATTTCTCTCTTAATTTTTAACATAGAGATATCCGGTTTTTTCGTTCATGATACCATCTGCTTCGTAACGAAGAATGTAAAAATAAGTTCCGGTTGGTACTCCGCGTTGTTTATCGATTGTAACCCTTCCTTCTGAAATTCCCCTGAAAACATTACCATTGCTTCCATAATTACCGGTCTTGAAGATTTGAACTCCTCCTGAATTAAAAATTTCAACAGAATTATTAGGATATTGGTCTAAACCATCTATTCTAAGATAATCGTTTAAATCATCACCGTTAGGAGAAACCGAATTGTGCACAATTACATCTTTAACTTTAATCGATGCTTCTGCTCTATTATTTGTTTCATTATTATCTACCGGATTTGAATCCGTTAAATAAACGATATTCAAATAATCTCCTTTTTCTTTCACTTTTGCAGTTACCTTTAAAGTCTGAATTTCTTTTGATTGCAATACTGGTATTGTCCATATTCCACTAGTTGGATTATATTTTCCCGCAGAAGCTTCCGAAGCTACATAAACATATCCCGAAGGAAGTGCTTCGCTAATCGTTATATCCTTAGCTTGGTTAGTTCCAAAATTCTCTGCTGTAATCGTAAAGACAACCTCTTTTCCGATAAACGGATTAGCATTATCTACTACCTTTTTCAAACCAATATCCGAACAGGAATTAATCGTTACAGGGAAATCTACTGATACCAAAGGATCGAATTTCGACACATCAATATAGTCCACTTTTACAATCGCTTTCCCTACACTATTCCATAGAACAGTTATGTAATCGTCTGTTAGCTGCCCTCCGGCAACGATAGTACCTTCTTTAGAAACAAACCAATTATAATTTGACATTCCACTAAGTACCTTGTAAGTTGTTTCATCAAAAGCACAACCGTTACCATTCCAGTTTGGCGCAGGCTCCGGTGTACAACTTTTTACAATCACTTTTACCTCCAGACGTATCGGACTCTCACAAGCTCCCTCTTTTAATGAACCATAATAGTCCTTATTGTGTTCCAAAAGTGTAGACGGATCTACTTTGTTGCCTCCTGTCGCAGCATCGTACCAAGTCACTCCTGATTCATTGGTGATTAAATCTCCTGCTGTTTTATTATCCGTTTTACAAAATTCCTGTATGGTATTGGCAGTTGTTGGTGTTTTTGGATCGCTCAAAGTAACTGTCACCGCCAATCTTGTCGGGCTTTCGCAAGTTCCTACTTTTAGAGAACCGTAATACACTTTATTGTTTTCTAAAGCGGTTGTTGAAGCGATAACATTTCCTGCTGTTGCAGCATCGTACCAAGTCACTCCTGATTCAGTGGTAGCCAAATCAGAAACTTTTTTATTATCCACTTTACAGAATTCCTGTGTCGTTTGATTTGTCGTTGGCGTTTGCGGATCACTCAAAGTAACCGTTACAGCCAATCTTGTTGGGCTCTCGCAAGTACCTACTTTTAATGAACTGTAATACACTTTATTGTTTTCTAAAGCGGTTGTCGAAGCGATAACATTTCCTGCTGTTAAAGCATCGTACCACGTCACTCCTGGTTCAGTGGTAGCCAAATCAGAAACTTTTTTATTATCCACTTTACAGAATTCCTGTGTGGTATTGGCAGTTGTTGGTGTTTGAGGATCACTCAAAGTAACCGTTACCGCCAATCTTGTTGGGCTCTCGCACGTTCCTACTTTTAGAGAACCGTAATAAACCGTTCCGTTGGTTAATGTTGTCGTTGATGGTACAATATTTCCTGCTGTTGCCGCATCGTACCAAGTCACTCCTGATTCTGTTGTAGCCAAATCAGAAACTTTTTTATTGTCTATTTTACAGAATTCCTGAGTAGTTTGATTTGTAGTTGGTGTTTGAGGATCGCTCAAAGTAACCGTTACAGCCAATCTTGTCGGGCTTTCGCAAGTACCAACTTTTAGAGAACCGTAATAAACCATTCCATTGGTTAATATTGTCGTTGATGGTACAACATTTCCTGCTGTTGCCGCATCGTACCATGTTACACTACTTTCTGTTGTAGCCAAATCAGAAACTTTCTTATTATCCACTTTACAGAATTCCTGTGTGGTATTGGCAGTTGTTGGCGTATGAGGATCACTCAAAGTAACCGTTACAGCCAATCTTGTTGGGCTTTCGCAAGTTCCTACTTTTAATGAACCGTAATAGATTTTGTTATTTTCTAAAACTGCTGTCGAAGCGATAACATTTCCTGCTGTGGCAGCATCATACCATGTTACACCACTTTCTGTCGTAGCCAAATCAGAAACTTTCTTATTGTCTATTTTACAGAATTCCTGTGTAGTATTGGCAGTTGTTGGTGTTTGAGGATCGCTCAAAGTAACCGTTACCGCCAATCTTGTCGGGCTTTCGCATGTTCCTACTTTTAATGAACCGTAATAAACCGTTCCGTTGGTTAATATTGTCGTTGATGGTACAATATTTCCTGCCGTTACAGCATCATACCACGTCACTCCTGATTCAGTGGTAGCCAAATCAGCAACTTTTTTATTGTCTATTTTACAGAATTCCTGTGTGGTATTGGCTGTCGTTGGCGTTTGAGGATCACTTAAAGTAACCGTTACAGCCAATCTCGTTGGACTCTCGCAAGTGCCAACTTTTAGCGAACCGTAATAAACCGTTCCATTGGTTAATGTTGTCGTTGATGGTACAACATTTCCTGCTGTGGCAGCATCGTACCAAGTCACTCCTGATTCAGTCGTAGCCAAATCAGAAACTTTCATATTATCCACTTTACAGAATTCCTGTGTCGTTTGATTTGTCGTTGGCGTTTGAGGATCGCTCAAAGTAACTGTTACCGCCAATCTTGTTGGACTTTCGCACGTTCCAACTTTTAGAGAACCGTAATAGATTTTATTATTTTCTAAAACAGTTGTTGAAGCGATTGCAGTTCCTGCTGTGGCAGCGTCATACCAAGTTACTCCTGATTCAGTCGTAGCCAAATCGGATACCTTCTTATTGTCTATTTTACAGAATTCCTGAGTAGTTTGATTTGTAGTTGGTGTTTGAGGATCGCTCAAAATAACCGTTACCGCCAATCTTGTTGGACTCTCGCAGGTTCCTACTTTTAGCGAACCATAATAGATTTTGTTATTTTCTAAAACTGTTGTTGAAGCGATAACATTTCCTGCTGTTACAGCATCGTACCAAGTCACTCCAGATTCTGTCGTAGCCAAATCAGAAACTTTTTTGTTATCCACTTTACAGAATTCCTGTGTGGTATTGGCTGTTGTTGGTGTTTGAGGATCACTCAAAGTAACTGTCACCGCCAATCTTGTTGGACTCTCGCAAGTGCCAACTTTTAATGAACCGTAATACACTTTATTGTTTTCTAAAACAGTTGTTGAAGCGAGTGCAGTTCCTGCTGTTGCCGCATCGTACCAAGTCACTCCTTGTTCAGTGGTAGCCAAATCAGATACCTTCTTATTGTCTATTTTACAGAATTCTTGTGTGGTATTGGCTGTTGTTGGAGTTTGAGGATCACTCAAAGTAACCGTTACAGCCAATCTCGTTGGGCTTTCACAAGTTCCTGATTTCAAGGAACCGTAATAGATTGTTCCATCAGTTAGTGCCTGAGTTGATGGTACAACATTTCCTGCTGTGGCAGCATCATACCATGTTACACCACTTTCTGTTGTAGCCAAATCAGAAACTTTTCTATTATCCACTTTACAGAATTCCTGTGTGGTATTGGCAGTTGTTGGTGTTTGAGGATCGCTCAAAGTTACTGTTACCGCCAATCTTGTCGGGCTTTCGCAAGTGCCAACTTTTAGAGAACCGTAATAGATTTTGTTATTTTCTAAAACTGCTGTCGAAGCGATTGCATTTCCTGCTGTTGCAGCATCGTACCAAGTCACTCCTGATTCAGTCGTAGCCAAATCAGACACTTTTTTATTATCCACTTTACAGAATTCCTGTGTGGTTTGATTTGTCGTTGGCGTTTGAGGATCACTCAAAGTAACTGTTACAGCTAATCTTGTCGGGCTTTCGCATGTTCCCACTTTTAGCGAACCGTAATAAACCATTCCATTGGTTAGTGCCTGAGTTGATGGTACAACATTTCCTGTTGTGGCAGCATCATACCAAGTCACTCCTGATTCAGTCGTAGCCAAATCAGAAACTTTTTTGTTATCCACTTTACAGAATTCCTGAGTAGTTTGATTTGTAGTTGGCGTTTTTGGATCGCTTAAAGTAACCGTTACAGCCAATCTTGTTGGGCTCTCGCACGTTCCTACTTTTAGAGAACCGTAATAGATTGTTCCATCGGTTAGTGCCTGAGTTGATGGTACAACATTTCCTGCTGTTACAGCATCATACCACGTCACTCCTGATTCAGTCGTAGCCAAATCAGCAACTTTCTTATTATCCACTTTACAGAATTCCTGTGTGGTTTGATTTGTCGTTGGCGTTTGAGGATCACTCAAAGTAACTGTTACAGCTAATCTTGTCGGGCTCTCGCAAGTGCCAACTTTTAGAGAACCGTAATACACTTTATTATTTTCTAAAGCGGTTGTTGAAGCGAGTACAGTTCCTGCTGTTGCTGCATCGTACCAAGTCACTCCTGATTCTGTAGTAGCCAAATCAGAAACTTTCTTATTGTCTATTTTACAGAATTCCTGTGTGGTATTGGCTGTCGTTGGCGTTTGAGGATCGCTCAAAGTAACTGTTACAGCCAATCTCGTTGGGCTTTCGCATGTTCCTACTTTTAGAGAACCGTAATACACTTTATTGTTTTCTAAAACAGTTGTTGAAGCGAGTGCCGTTCCTGCTGTGGCAGCATCGTACCAAGTCACTCCTGATTCAGTCGTAGCCAAATCAGAAACTTTCATATTATCCACTTTACAGAATTCCTGTGTGGTATTGGCTGTCGTTGGCGTTTGAGGATCGCTCAAAGTAACTGTTACCGCCAATCTTGTTGGACTCTCGCAAGTTCCTACTTTTAGAGAACCGTAATACACTTTATTGTTTTCTAAAGTTGTTGTTGAAGCAACTGCATTTCCGCCTGTTGCGGCATCATACCATGTTACACCACTTTCTGTTGTAGCCAAATCAGAAACTTTCTTATTATCCACTTTACAGAATTCCTGAGTAGTTTGATTTGTTGTTGGTGTTTGAGGATCGCTCAAAGTAACTGTTACCTCCAATCTCGTTGGACTCTCGCAAGTACCAACTTTTAGAGAACCGTAATAGATTTTGTTATTTTCTAAAACTGTTGTCGAAGCGATTGCATTTCCTGCTGTTGCCGCATCGTACCAAGTCACTCCTGGTTCAGTAGTAGCCAAATCAGACACTTTTTTATTATCTATTTTACAGAATTCCTGTGTGGTTTGATTTGTCGTTGGCATTTTTGGATCACTCAAAGTAACTGTTACAGCCAATCTTGTCGGACTCTCGCAGGTTCCTACTTTTAATGAACCGTAATAGATTTTGTTATTTTCTAAAACTGCTGTCGAAGCGATTGCATTTCCTGCTGTTGCAGCATCATACCATGTTACACCACTTTCTATCGTAGCCAAATCAGCAACTTTCTTATTATCCACTTTACAGAATTCCTGTGTGGTATTGGCTGTTGTTGGTGTTTTTGGATCGCTCAAAGTAACTGTCACCGCCAATCTTGTCGGACTCTCGCATGTTCCTACTTTTAATGAACCGTAATACACTTTATTGTTTTCTAAAGCGGTTGTTGAAGCGATAACATTTCCTGCTGTTGCAGCATCATACCAAGTCACTCCTGATTCTGTTGTAGCCAAATCAGATACCTTCTTATTGTCTATTTTACAGAATTCCTGAGTAGTTTGATTTGTAGTTGGCGTTTTTGGATCACTTAAAGTAACTGTTACAGCCAATCTTGTTGGGCTTTCACAAGTACCTACTTTTAATGAACCATAATAGATTTTATTGTTTTCTAAAGCGGTTGTTGAAGCGAGTACCGTTCCTGCTGTGGCAGCATCGTACCAAGTCACTCCTGGTTCAGTGGTAGCCAAATCAGAAACTTTTTTATTATCCACTTTACAGAATTCCTGTGTGGTATTGACAGTCGTTGGTGTTTGAGGATCACTCAAAGTAACTGTCACCGCCAATCTTGTCGGACTCTCGCATGTTCCTACTTTTAGCGAACCGTAATAGATTTTGTTATTTTCTAAAACTGCTGTCGAAGCGATTGCAGTTCCTGCTGTTACAGCATCATACCACGTCACTCCTGATTCAGTCGTAGCCAAATCAGAAACTTTTTTGTTATCCACTTTACAAAATTCCTGTGTGGTATTGGCTGTCGTTGGTGTTTGAGGATCGCTCAAAGTAACCGTTACAGCTAATCTCGTTGGACTCTCGCAGGTTCCTACTTTTAGAGAACCGTAATAAACCATTCCATCGGTTAATATTGTCGTTGCTGGTACAATATTTCCTGCTGTTGCAGCATCGTACCAAGTCACTCCTGATTCTCTTGTAGCCAAATCAGCAACTTTTCTATTATCCACTTTACAGAATTCCTGTGTGCTTTGATTTGTCGTTGGCGTTTTTGGATCGCTCAAAGTAACCGTTACAGCTAATCTCGTTGGACTCTCGCACGTTCCTACTTTTAGAGAACCGTAATACACTTTATTGTTTTCTAAAGCGGTTGTTGAAGCGATTATATTTCCTGCGGTAGCTGCATCGTACCATGTTACACCACTTTCTGTTGTAGCCAAATCAGATACCTTCTTATTGTCTATTTTACAGAATTCCTGTGTGGTTTGATTTGTCGTTGGTGTTTGAGGATCGCTCATAGTTACTGTCACCGCCAATCTTGTCGGGCTTTCGCAAGTACCAACTTTTAGAGAACCGTAATACACTTTATTGTTTTCTAAAACTGCTGTTGAAGCGATAATATTTCCTGCGGTAGCTGCATCATACCAAGTCACTCCTGATTCAGTCGTAGCCAAATCAGCAACTTTTTTATTATCCACTTTACAGAATTCCTGTGCCGTTTGATTTGTCGTTGGCGTTTGAGGATCACTCAAAGTAACTGTCACCGCCAATCTTGTTGGGCTTTCGCAAGTGCCAACTTTTAGAGAACCGTAATACACTTTATTGTTTTCTAAAACTGCTGTCGAAGCGATTGCATTTCCTGCTGTTACAGCATCGTACCAAGTCACTCCTGATTCAGTAGTAGCCAAATCAGAAACTTTCTTATTGTCTATTTTACAGAATTCCTGTGTCGTTTGATTTGTCGTTGGCGTTTGAGGATCACTCAAAGTAACTGTTACCGCCAATCTTGTTGGACTTTCGCATGTTCCTACTTTTAGCGAACCGTAATAAACCGTTCCATTGGTTAATGTTGTCGTTGATGGTACAACATTTCCTGCTGTTGCCGCATCGTACCAAGTCACTCCTGATTCGGTCGTAGCCAAATCAGATACCTTCTTATTGTCTATTTTACAGAATTCCTGTGTCGTTTGATTTGTAGTTGGCGTTTTTGGATCGCTCAAAGTAACTGTTACCGCCAATCTTGTCGGGCTTTCGCATGTTCCCACTTTTAGCGAACCGTAATAAACCATTCCATTGGTTAATGTTGTCGTTGAGGGTACAACATTTCCTGCTGTGGAAGCATCGTACCAAGTCACTCCTGATTCAGTCGTAGACAAATCAGCAACTCTCTTGTTGTCTATTTTACAGAATTCCTGAGTAGTTTGATTTGTAGTTGGCGTTTTTGGATCACTTAAAATAACTGTTACCGCCAATCTCGTTGGACTCTCGCACGTTCCTACTTTTAGAGAACCGTAATAGATTTTATTATTTTCTAAAACAGTTGTTGAAGCGATTGCAGTTCCTGCTGTGGCAGCGTCATACCAAGTTACATTTGATTCTGTTGTAGCCAAATCAGCAACTCTTTTATTATCCACTTTACAGAATTCCTGTGTGGTATTGGCTGTCGTTGGCGTTTGAGGATCGCTCAAAGTAACCGTTACAGCCAATCTTGTTGGGCTTTCGCACGTTCCAACTTTTAGAGAACCGTAATAAACCGTTCCGTTGGTTAATATTGTCGTTGATGGTACAATATTTCCTGCTGTTGCCGCATCGTACCACGTCACTCCTGATTCAGTCGTAGTCAAATCAGATACCTTCTTATTGTCTATTTTACAAAATTCCTGAATAGTTTGATTTGTAGTTGGCGTTTTTGGATCGCTCAAAGTAACCGTTACCGCCAATCTCGTCGGACTCTCGCAAGTGCCAACTTTTAGAGAACCGTAATACACTTTATTGTTTTCTAAAGCGGTTGTTGAAGCGATTATATTTCCTGCGGTAGCTGCATCGTACCATGTTACACCACTTTCTGTTGTAGCCAAATCAGATACCTTCTTATTGTCTATTTTACAGAATTCCTGTGTGGTTTGATTTGTCGTTGGTGTTTGAGGATCGCTCATAGTTACTGTCACCGCCAATCTTGTCGGGCTTTCGCAAGTACCAACTTTTAGAGAACCGTAATACACTTTATTGTTTTCTAAAACTGCTGTTGAAGCGATAATATTTCCTGCGGTAGCTGCATCATACCAAGTCACTCCTGATTCAGTCGTAGCCAAATCAGCAACTTTTTTATTATCCACTTTACAGAATTCCTGTGCCGTTTGATTTGTCGTTGGCGTTTGAGGATCACTCAAAGTAACTGTCACCGCCAATCTTGTTGGGCTTTCGCAAGTGCCAACTTTTAGAGAACCGTAATACACTTTATTGTTTTCTAAAACTGCTGTCGAAGCGATTGCATTTCCTGCTGTTACAGCATCGTACCAAGTCACTCCTGATTCAGTAGTAGCCAAATCAGAAACTTTCTTATTGTCTATTTTACAGAATTCCTGTGTCGTTTGATTTGTCGTTGGCGTTTGAGGATCACTCAAAGTAACTGTTACCGCCAATCTTGTTGGACTTTCGCATGTTCCTACTTTTAGCGAACCGTAATAAACCGTTCCATTGGTTAATGTTGTCGTTGATGGTACAACATTTCCTGCTGTTGCCGCATCGTACCAAGTCACTCCTGATTCGGTCGTAGCCAAATCAGATACCTTCTTATTGTCTATTTTACAGAATTCCTGTGTCGTTTGATTTGTAGTTGGCGTTTTTGGATCGCTCAAAGTAACTGTTACCGCCAATCTTGTCGGGCTTTCGCATGTTCCCACTTTTAGCGAACCGTAATAAACCATTCCATTGGTTAATGTTGTCGTTGAGGGTACAACATTTCCTGCTGTGGAAGCATCGTACCAAGTCACTCCTGATTCAGTCGTAGACAAATCAGCAACTCTCTTGTTGTCTATTTTACAGAATTCCTGAGTAGTTTGATTTGTAGTTGGCGTTTTTGGATCACTTAAAATAACTGTTACCGCCAATCTCGTTGGACTCTCGCACGTTCCTACTTTTAGAGAACCGTAATAGATTTTATTATTTTCTAAAACAGTTGTTGAAGCGATTGCAGTTCCTGCTGTGGCAGCGTCATACCAAGTTACATTTGATTCTGTTGTAGCCAAATCAGAAACTTTCTTATTGTCTATTTTACAGAATTCCTGAGTAGTTTGATTTGTAGTTGGCGTTTGAGGATCGCTCAAAGTAACTGTTACGGCTAATCTTGTTGGGCTTTCGCAAGTTCCTACTTTTAGCGAACCGTAATAGATTTTATTATTTTCTAAAACTGCTGTTGAAGCTATTATATTTCCTGCTGTGGCAGCATCATACCATGTTACACCACTTTCTGTCGTAGCCAAATCAGAAACTTTTTTATTATCCACTTTGCAGAATTCCTGTGTGGTATTGGCTGTCGTTGGCGTTTTTGGATCACTCAAAGTAACTGTTACTGCCAATCTCGTCGGACTCTCGCACGTTCCTGCTTTTAGAGAACCGTAATAAACCATTCCATTGGTTAATATTGTCGTTGATGGTACAATATTTCCTGCTGTTACAGCATCATACCAAGTCACTCCTGGTTCAGTGGTAGCCAAATCAGACACTTTTTTATTATCTATTTTACAGAATTCCTGTGTGGTTTGATTTGTCGTTGGCGTTTGAGGATCACTCAAAGTTACTCTTACAGCCAATCTTGTCGGGCTTTCGCATGTATCTAATTTTGAAGATCCGTAATAAATTTTATTGTTTTCTAAAATAGTTGTCGGCGACACTACATTTCCTCCTGTCGCGGCGTCATACCATGTTACATTTGATTCTGTTGTTACTAAATCAGCAACAGTTGAATTATTTACTTTACAAAATTCTTGTATTGTATTTGCCGCTGTTGGCGTTTTTGGATCACTCAAAGTAACCGTTACCGCCAATCTTGTTGGACTTTCACAAATACCTGCTTTTAGAGATCCGTAATACACTTTATTATTTTCTAAAGCCGTTGTCGAACTGATTACATTGCCTCCAGTTCCAGCATCAAACCATGTTACATTTGATTCTGTAGTCAATAAATCAGCAACTGTAGCATTACGTACCTTACAAAATTCCTGAATTGAAGTTCCTGTCGGTGTTTTAGGATCGCTCAAAGTAACCGTTACAGCCAATCTCGTTGGACTTTCGCAAGTACCAACTTTTAGAGAACCGTAATAAATTTTATTGTTTTCTAAAATAGTTGTCGGCGGCACTACATTTCCTCCTGTCGCGGCGTCATACCATGTTACATTTGATTCTGTTGTTACTAAATCAGCAACTTTTTTATTATCCACTTTACAGAATTCCTGACTTGAAGTTCCTGTTGGTGTTTTAGGATCACTTAAAGTAACCGTTACAGCCAATCTTGTTGGATTTTCACAATTTCTCTCTTTCTGAGAACCATAATAGATCTTATTGTTTTCTAAAACCGTTGTCGAACTGATTGCATTGCCTGCTGTAGCGGCATCGTACCAAATTACATTTGATTCTGTGGTCGACAAATTGGCAACAGTTGCATTGTTTACTGTACAAAATTCCTGATTTGAAGCTCCTGTTGGTGTTTGTGGATCATTAACTGTAATGTTTACAGATTCCGTAAAATAACATCCGCCTAAGGTATTTAACTCGACTTTATACAAACCGCTTTGAGCTGTCGTTAAATTATCCAATGCCAATTCGATTGTGTTCAAAGTACTGCCATCCGGCAATGTCCATTTAACAGAAGCAATAGGCCCCATTGGATTTAGACCAAGTTTTAAACTTTCGCCTTTACAATAATAAGACGAGTTACCGGCTATTAATAGAGAAGATGGTACTCTTAAAATTAGAGGCTGCTCAACATCATAACAATTCGTTCTTGCTCTTACCACGTAATTACCTGCCGTGAGTCCTCTAAATACCAGATCAGTCTGCCCCGTTGCGGGAAAATTAGTGTCAGTATTCTTCTTTAAAAAATAAGTAGCAGTAGCGTCTACGTTATTTACTTTGGCATAAAGGTCACCGGTTGTATTTCCGCTACAAATTATACCTCCGGATTGAGATAAATCAAAAACCGGAAAATTGGTTTTGATTTCTATCGTTTTTGTTGTCGTGCCCTCCCATAAATCGCCAGTGGTTAAAAAACCACTTACATTACTCTTTCTCGTAAGGCCTATTTCGTAAGTACCATAGGTTTGATCAGGATAAACAAACTCATATGTCCCCTCTCTTAATATATTAGGAAGAGAATGAGAAGACCCTGCAGAACCACTTCCGGATACCGGGCCGGAAACTGTGCGTACGTATATATAGTGATTTAAAAAAGGGTCAGAATTAGATGAATTAGAATCTGCCGTACCAACCATAGAAACTCTAACCCCTACCCTTTTTACATATCGGTCGCAGGCTGTCGCAGAGAGCGTTGACGAGATTGACGTAATTTCGATTTGAGAAAAGTAACAATTCAGCACCACATCAAATACCTCATCAAAACAGCCCGAATCCTGTACCCTGATTTTGTAATTCCCCTGATTTAAATTTTCACCTAAAACAGAGTATCCCGTTCTGGCAGTTACTGTTAATGGCGAAGGGCCGTTTACCAGGCTCACGGTAACTATTCCCTGTAAACCAGGGGTGTACACTGCTAAGGCCGACTTACCAAAATTGGCGCCACTGGGTCTGCGATAAAAACGTATCAAACTTTTAGGATCGACTGGCGGTGTCGCAGTAAAATAAACAGGATCTATAAAGACGTTATTGGGCCCCGTTACAGCAGGCAGCGGCCTGTTTGGATTTGATGTAACATTAAGAAAGCGATATTCCGGCGCTTCTGCTCCACTCCTGTCCATCAGTTTAAAAGTATAAGTTTGGCCAATATCGACTAAAAAGTTGACAGTAGTATTAGTTCCAGTACTAGTATAACTTTGAGTCGTATTAGTAGCCGTATCGGTCACCTGCACTGTATAAGGCGCACATCCTCCACTAGCATAAGCAGTTATGGAAACTTTTCCGGTCGTACCACAATTTGTATTTGCCGGATCATCCGCAATTCTAAAAGTTGAAAGTTGAAGAGCTTCTATTTTACCCAGACTGGAGGATCCATAATCCGTTGTCAGTGTTTTTGAAACTCCGCAATAACTGGCCGTCAAACGAACGAGTCCCCATTTGGATCTGTCGGTGGGTAGTGAAAAACGTCCAATAACCTGTGCATAAGTTAAATTATCGTATACATCCCAATCAGCTCCATTTTGTATTTCCAATTTATATGAAAAAGAATCTCGAGTAACGGCACTAAATGACGCGGGCGAGACAGACTGAGTGTAAGCATATCCACCCCTATAAGAAACGCTTGCAATACCGGAACAAATATCTCCGGGAGTATTGTAAACGATCTCTAAGTTACCAGAACTCATCGTTATGTTATTAGAAGTAAACTTTACATTGGCAGCGAGTGTAACAGTATTGATACTAGCGGTCTTTACTCCACAATTGTCCGTTAATTCTACTCTATAGGTTCCGGGAAGCACATTTTTAAAATCATAAGTGGAAGTACCGGCTGTTGTTATTTTTTGGACTTCACTGTTATCCGAGGTTCTGAACAGGCTTATCGTATAAGGCGGATTTACTCCTGCCATACCAACTCTAATAGTCCCCAAAGGATCCGGATCGGTACCGCAATACGTGTAATTAAACCCGGCAAAACCCGTAATTGTAGGGGAAGCTGTGGTATAAGCTCCTCCTACACTTATCGGATTCGTTGCTTTAACAAAGGTAGTACCATTATAATAACCATAATAGTAATCCCCCCTTGCCAAATGCGTAATTAATGGATCGATTGACCTGATCACAGTAGCTTCATCAAATGGCAATTTTGCCACAGCATAAATGATAGGTCCTGTAGCATTAGTAACATTTATGGTAATTGTTCCATCTCCTACACAAGCCGCATCAGTCGCGGTAGCCGTGATAGTTACCTGAGAATACCCCGCAAAAGGTATTAAGTATAACAAAATAAGTAATACTTTAAATAATCTAATGTTAATTGCCATTCTTATTGGGTTTTATACAGTTAAATCCGTGCACTGTGGCACGCTGAAATTTTGTACAAAACTATCCTACCACTAGTATATCCATAATCCATTTGTTACAAAAGGCAGATTGATGTAATAATTGGTCGAACTACGTAATAAGTGGTAATTAACAACTTCTTTTTATACTATTAAATACCCCAAAAAGGTCTCGATAAAACCTTCCGAATACTCATTTTTTAAAATATAAACCCGACGGATTTTAAAAAACTGCCGGGTTAGAAACAGAAAAACAGAGATCTTATTCGATCAAATAATCTGAAGATAACCTGCAGTTTTAACCACAGGAACACAATGCAAAACGCCCTAACTAATGCACCCCGCAGTTGAAACTGAGGGCTATGTTGAAATATGAGAAGATTCAAAAGATCATTTTCAATTTATCTAATCATCCTGATTCTCAAAACCAATTTGACACATAGAAATAGAGATCTTATACCATCAAATAATTCGAAGATAACCTGCAGTTTTAACCACAGGAACGCAATGCAAAATACCCTAACTAATGCACCCCGCAGTTGAAACTGAGGGCTATGTTGAAATATGAGAAGATACAAAAGATCATTTTCAATTTATCTAAGCATCCTGATTCTCAAAACCAATTTGACACATAGAAATAGAGATCTTATACTACCTAATAATCAAAATATAACCTGCAGTTTTAACCGCAGGAACGCAATGCAAAATACCTAACTAATGCATCCCGCAGTTGAAACTGCGGGCTATGTTGAAATATGAGAAGATACAAAAGATCATTTTCAATTTATCTAAGTATCCTGATTGTCAAAACCAATTTGACACATAGAAATAGGATCTTATTCGATCAAATAATCCGAAGATAACCTGCAGTTTTAACCGCAGGAGCACAATGCAAAACGCCCTAACTAATGCACCCCGCAGTTGAAACTGCTAGCTATGTTGAAATATGAGAAGATTCAAAAGATCATTTTCAATTTATCTAAGCATCCTGATTCTCAAAACCAATTTGACACATAGAAATAGGATCTTATACTACCTAATAATCAAAATATAACCTGTGGTTTTAACCGCAGGAACGCAATGCAAAATACCCTAACTAATGCACCCCGCAGTTGAAACTGCGGGCTATGTTGAAATATGAGAAGATTCAAAAGATCATTTTCAATTTATCTAAGCATCCTGATTCTCAAAACCAATTTGACACATAGAAATAGGATCTTATACGATCAAATAATTCGAAGATAACCTCTAGTTTAACCGCAGGAACGCAATGCAAAATACCTAACTAATACACCCCGCAGTTGAAACTGCGGGCTATGCTGAAATATGAGAAGATGCAAAAGATCATTTTCAATTTATCTAATCATCCTGATTCTCAAAACCAATTTGACACATAGAAATGGAGATCTTATACTACCTAATAATCAAAATATAACCTGCGGTTTCAACCGCAGGAACGCAATGCAAAATACCTAACTAATACACCTCGCAGTTGAAACTGCGGGCTATGTTGAAATATGAGAAAATGCAAAAGATCATTTTCAATTTATCTAATCATCCTGATTCTCAAAACCAATTTGACACATAGAAATAGAGATCTTATACCATCAAATAATCCGAAGATAACCTGTAGTTTTAACCACAGGAACGCAATGCAAAATACCTAACTAATGCATCCCGCAGTTGAAACTGCGGGCTATGTTGAAATATGAGAAGATTCAAAAGATCATTTTCAATTTATCTAATCATCCTGATTCTCAAAACCAATTTGACACATAGAAATAGAGATCTTATACGATCAAATAATCCGAAGATAACCTGCAGTTTTAACCGCAGGAACACAATGCAAAACGCCCTAACTAATGCACCCCGCAGTTGAAACTGCGGGCTATGTTGAAATATGAGAAAATTCAAAAGGTTAAAAAAAATAAATCCGACAGGTCTTAAGACCTGTCGGATTTAGAAGAAAAGATGACTTCTCTCTTAATTTTTAACATAGAGATACCCGCTTTTTTCGTTCATTGTACCATGTGCTTCATATCGAAGAACATAGAAGTAAGTTCCCGTTGGTACTCCGCGTTGTTTATCGATTGTAACCCTCCCTTCTGAAATTCCTCGAAAAACATTGGCATTACTTCCATAATTACTAGTCTTGAAGATCTGAACGCCACCTCTATTAAAAATTTCTACTGTATTATTGGGGTACCTATCCAATCCGTCAATTTTAAAATAATCGTTCAAACCATCTCCATCAGGCGAAATCGCATTGTAAACAATCACACCCTGAGCGGTAACCGAAGCTTCTGCTCTATTATTTGCTTCATTGCTATCTACGGGATTTGAAGCTTTTAAATAGGCTATATTCAGATAATCGCCCGATCCCTTCACTTTTGCAATGATCGCAAGGGTTTGATCTTCGTGTATCTGTAGTGCAGGCAATGTCCAAATACCGCTGCCTGCATTATAATTTCCGGAAGAAACCTTTGATGTAACATACTCATATCCTGAGGGAAGTTTTTCGCTAATGATTATGTCTTTAACCTCATTTGTTCTTAGATTCTCTGCTGTAATCGTAAAAACTACCTGTTGTCCCACATCTGGTGTGGTATTATCTACTGTCTTTTTTAAACCAATATCCGACGAAACAGTACCCGAAAAAGGATTAACTGTCACAGAAAAATTCACAGACACCAAAGGATTACATTTCGAAAAATCCATATAGTCGGCTTGTATCGTTGCTTTCCCGGCACTATTCCATTCAACAGTTATATAATTGTCTGTTGGCTGACCACCAGCAACTATAGTACCCTCTTTAGAAACTAACCAATTATAGGAAGACATTCCATCCAATAAACTATAGGTTATTTTATCAGAAATATAAGCTACAGAGTTCCAATTAGGAGCAGGTTCTGTCAAATCACTTTTTAAAATTACTTTTACCGCAAATCGTATTGCACTTTCACAATTTCCTGCTTTTAAAGAACCGTAGTAAATCTTATTATTTTCCAAAACACTTGTTGAAGCGATTATATTTCCTCCAGTTACAGCATCATACCAAGTCACTCCCGATTCAGTAGTCGCTAAATCAGCAACGGTATTATTATTTACTTTACAAAATTCTTGTTTTGCAGGTCCCGTTGGAGTTTGCGGATCGCTCAAAGTAACCGTTACAGCCAATCTTGTTGAACTTTCACACGTTCCTGTTTTTAGAGAACCGTAATACACTTTATTATTTTCTAGTGCTGTTGTTGAGGCGATTGCAGTTCCTGCTGTCGCAGCATCATACCATGTCACTCCTGATTCTGTTGTAACTAAATCAGCAACAGTTGCATTGCTTGCTTTACAAAACTTCTGCGTTGCAATTCCTATAGGAGTTTGAGGATCACTCAAAGTAACTGTTACAGCTAAACGTGTTGGACTTTCACACGTTCCTATTTTCAGAGAACCGTAATACACTTTATTATTTTCTAAAACTGTTGTTGAAGCGATTGCAGTTCCTGCTGTCGCAGCATCATACCAAGTCACTCCTGATTCTGTTGTAACTAAATCAGCAACAGTTGCATTGCTTGCTTTACAAAACTTCTGCGTTGCAATTCCTATAGGAGTTTGAGGATCACTCAAAGTAACTGTTACAGCTAAACGTGTTGGACTTTCACACGTTCCTATTTTCAGAGAACCGTAATAAACCTTATTATTTTCTAGTGCTGTTGTTGAGGCGATTGCAGTTCCTGCTGTCGCAGCATCATACCATGTCACTCCTGATTCTGTTGTAACTAAATCAGCAACAGTTGCATTGCTTGCTTTACAAAACTTCTGCGTTGCAATTCCTGTTGGAGTCTGAGGATCACTCAAAGTAACCGTTACAGCCAATCTTGTTGGACTTTCACACGTTCCAGCTTTTAGAGAACCGTAATACACTTTATTATTTTCTAGTGCTGTTGTTGAAGCGATTGCAGTTCCTGCTGTCGCAGCATCATACCATGTCACTCCTGATTCTGTTGTAACTAAATCAGCAACAGTTGCATTGCTTGCTTTACAAAACTCCTGCGTTGCAATTCCTGTTGGAGTCTGAGGATCGCTTAAAGTAACTGTTACAGCTAAACGTGTTGGGCTCTCGCAAGTTCCTATTTTCAGAGAACCGTAATACACTTTATTATTTTCTAAAACTGTTGTTAACGCGATTATATTTCCTGCTGTCGCAGCATCATACCATATCACTCCTGATTCTGTTGTAACTAAATCAGAAACAGTTGCATTGCTTGCTTTACAAAATTCCTGTGTTACAGTTCCTGTGGGAGTTTGAGGATCACTCAAAGTAACTGTTACAGCTAAACGTGTTGGGCTCTCGCAAATACCCGCTTTTAGCGAACCGTAATACACTTTATTATTTTCTAAAACTGTTGTTGACGCGATTATATTTCCTGCTATCGCAGCATCATACCATATCACTCCTGATTCTGTTGTAACTAAATCAGAAACAGTTGCATTGCTTGCTTTACAAAACTCCTGCGTTGCAATTCCTGTTGGAGTTTGAGGATCGCTTAAAGTAACTGTTACAGCTAAACGTGTTGGACTCTCGCAAGTTCCTATTTTCAGAGAACCATAATAAACCTTATTATTTTCTAGTGCTGTTGTTGACACGATTATATTTCCTGCTGTCGCAGCATCATACCATATCACTCCTGATTCTGTTGTAACTAAATCAGAAACTTTTTTATTATCAATTTTACAAAACTCCTGCGTTGCAATTCCTGTTGGAGTCTGAGGATCGCTTAAAGTAACTGTTACAGCTAAACGTGTTGGACTCTCGCAAATGCCCGCTTTTAGCGAACCGTAATACACTTTATTATTTTCTAAAACTGTTGTTGAAGCGATTATATTCCCGCCAGTTGTGGCATCGTACCAGATTACGCCCGTTTCGTTGGTTGTCAAACTGGCCACGGTAACATTATCTGCTTTACAAAATTCCTGGTTTGCAGCTCCAGTCGGTTCCTGCACTTGGTTCATCGTAACAGTAACAAACTCAAAAAAATTACAGCCTCCTTGCGTGTTTGCTTCAACCTTATATACACCAGCATCTGTTGTTGTTAAATTATCAAGTTTTAAGTCTCTAGTGTTGTAAACCTTTCCATTTGGTGCTGTCCAGTTTACACTGCTAAGAGGTACTGTAGGAGCCAAAGTAAGTGACAGACTCCCTCCCTCGCAAAAACTTGGAGTACCCGAAACGAGATTGTTTAATGGTGGTCTTAGAGTTAGAGGTTGTTCTACTTCATAACAACCTATTTTTACTTTTACCACATAGTTACCAGCCGTTAAGCCGGTAAATATCGAAGATTGCTGGCCAGTGGCGGGAAAAACTGCATCTGTATCTTTCTTAATAAAATAAGTTTCGGTACCATCTACATTATCTACTTTCACATATAGATCACCAGTAGTATTTCCGGTACAGACAATTCCTCCTGAGGCTTTTAAATCAAAAACGGGGAAATTCGATTTTACTTCCAGCGGAGCCGTAATGGGTTTTGCAACTCCTTCAAATGCAGTATACAATCCTATTACATAATTCCCGGCTACTTCCGGGGCATAAACCATATTACTAATTCCTCCTCTGATTGCATTTTTTCGGTAATCATACATTGGGTAAGCTTCATCATTTGCACTGCTTATTACGGGACCCGTTACAGTACGAACATAAAATAAATAATCAGCTGTGTAAAACTCCATCAATTCTTTGTCTGCCATTGCATTGCCCACATAGGAAACGTTAACTTTCGCAGATTTAACGTAACGATCACAATCTGTAATAGAAGGTACAGAAGACACGGTGGTTAATTCAACATTGGTAAAATAACTGTCTAATACCACATCATATAGTTCGTTAAAACAGTCAGAATCCTGTACTCTTATTTTGTAGGTTCCGGGTGCCAAATTATTTCCTAACCCAAATCTTCCGTATTGATCTTTGTTTATGTCCAGAGTCGAAGGACCACTCTCCAGAGTTATCGTTGCGGTCCCTTCTAATCCAGAGCTTGCCGGAAATGCTGGGTCTCTGTAGATAATTTTAGCCATTAATGCTGATTTTCCAAAATATTTCCCACTAGGTCCCTTGTAAAATAGAACAGAACCTCTACGATCCTTAGTCGCAGGAGTAAAGTAAGCCGGATCTATCAATATATTTTTAGCATTGTTTAAGATTGGCTGTTTAACTGCCGATGTGGTATTATTTTGATAAATATAAATTGGCGGTTCAACACCTTTAGCATCAGTGATTTTAAAGTTATATGTTTTCCCTACAGATAATAAGGCATCAAAAGTACTACCACTACTATAAGTTGTTATAGTACCGGAATCCATCTCTGTTACTTCAAGGGTATAAGGGCCACATCCTCCACCTGGCCTCACATCCAATCTAACTTTTCCGGTACTCGCACAATCTTTATATGCAGGATCGTTTAAAAAATAGAAACTAGCCGTGTCAAAAGGAAAATCTTTTCCAAATGAAGAACTGCCGTAAAACAGTGTCAATGTCTTGGATACACCGCACGCACTTGCAGTTAATCGCACCAATCCCCATTTAGAACGATCCGCAGGCAAATCAAAATTGGTAGATAAATCCGGATTGGACCAGGATAAATTATCGTATACTTCCCAATTAGATCCGTTTTGAATTTCAAGCTTGTAGACAAATTTAGGTGTAAAGCCAAACGCAAAAGATGGTGTAATGTTCTCAAAATAGGCACTACCATCTCTAAAAGCAGTTATAGATACCAAATCGGTGAGTTTAATCGTGGCTTTCCTAATACCTGAACAAGGATTAGCGGGGTCGTTGTACACTATAGTTCCCTTAGGAAAAGCTGCCGTAAAATTTATAACACTGTTAGCAGGTACTGGCACATTTGCAGGAAGATTAACTACTACTGGATAAAAAACAACCGTACCACATCTGTCAACAGCTTTTAAATTATAATCACCCGGAAATACATTTTTGAAGCTAAAACTACAACCATTGCACCCCACGACAGAGCTCACTTCGCTATTATCTGATACCTTTGTTAAAGTTACCGTATAAATGCTATTCCCGCCTCCCACAATTCCGGTAATTTCACCAAATGAAGGCGAATCTCCGGGGCAATACGTATAATTTCTTGCTGCGACATTCCTAATGGTGGGTGAAGAGGTGGAATAAGATGCGGCAATACTAATAGTTGCCGGGCTCTTAATAAAGGTTGTACCATCATAATACCCATAAACATAATTCCCAACATCTAAATTGGCAAAAACAGGGCTACTGCTTGTTATAACATTAGCTTCCAAATAAGGCATTTTTGCAATAGCATAAGTAATAGTGCCTGGCAAATTAGTAATCGAAACGGTGATTTTCCCGCTACCCGGGCAACTTGCGTCCTCACTAACAGCCGTAATACCAACTCCCGTACATGGACTACTACCTACTGTAATTTTTTCAATGGATTCGTCGTACTCCGTAAAATCGTTCTTGAAAAAACCATAGAAATAATCCCCTGGATTTACATTTGAAATTACATTGCTACTGCTTTCTAAATAGTCAACATCATTATAAATATAATACGTTATATCCCCACTGACATTATCAGCCGTAATAGTGATTGAACCGCCAAAGCAGGAGGCAGCTGTTGCTGTTGCTCTTAAATTATACTGAGCCTGCACGGCAATAGGCAATACACACAATAAAATAAATAATAATCGAAATAATCTAATATTTGTAATCATTCTTAGTGGATTTTATATAGATTAAAATTTACGTGCTGTTGCACCTTGGAAATTTTATACAAAGTTAGCCTTACAGCTGTGGGTTCACACCCTACTTGTTACAAGAGGTAGATTGACGTAATAAGTGGTGCCATCTACGTAATAAATGGTAATTATAAGCTTATTTTTGTACTATAAGCCACACAAAAATAATATTTCTAAAGTGTTAAAAGTGTTAATTTTTTCTAAAAAAACAAGCCCAAAGGGTCAAAATAACCGGTCGGGGTTTGAAATAATATCATTCTATAAAACACTTTTTTTTTAACTCTTAAGTCATTTGATTGGAGCAATTAATTTAAATATTATAGAAACTTGTTTTTTTATTATGAAGCATCCAAACATTGTCTGCGGTTTCAACCGCAGACAAAGTAAAACATCTTACTAATGTATCCCGCAGTTGAAACTGCGGGCTATGCTGAAATATGAGAAGAAGTAAACGCTACAGGTTTAGAATATTGCCAATATAAAAGCACTGTCTTCAAACTAACTAATCATCTTGTTTGTTACCACCAATTTAATACATAAAACTAAAGATCTTATACGATCCAATAATCCGAATATAACCTGCAGTTTCAACTGCAGGAACGCAATACAAAACATCTTACTAATGTACCCCGCAGTTAAAACTTTGGACTATGCTGAAATATGAGAAGCTCTAAAAGGTTTAAAACGAAGAAACCCGACAGGATTCAAAAAAATCTGTCGGGCTTATCAACATTCTAATAGCTGTCTACAACACTCCCAAAAATTTTAGGTAGGGAGTCATTAATTTTTTATCAAAAACCGGTGGTTTCAAATTCGCGTCCGATAAAAAATGTCTCGTATTACTTCTGTCATAATAATAGGTGTTTTCATAGGCTTCAACCAGTGATTTTCCTTCATGTACGTCTTCGGTAAACAAACTCAATAAAGGATAAATTGGCAAACTACTATCATATTTCCATTGGTTTAGCCACTTGTGATACTCCATTCCTTCTAAATCTGTAGTATAATATTCGTTCATTTTAGCACAAAAATCGGTGAGAGATACATCATTTTCAGCCGAAGGAGACAGGTGGAAATTTAAACCAACTGCTTCTTTCTTTTTACTAATATGTGTGATGGCTTTACACATATAGTCTACTGTTGTGAGTTCATCTTTTAGCCCCATTACCAGCGGAAAAGATTTGAGTTTAACGCAGCTTCTGATTAATGCACCCCACCACTGATTTAGTACTGTCGCTCCCGAGGTACTGTGACATACAGCGAAACCAAGTCTGAAATTGATAATTGGCAGCCCTTTTGCCCGTGCTTTTTCGGCAATACTTTCCATCACCCATTTGCTTTTAATATATCCCAAATCGCGGGAGACAGCGGCCATATTCTGGTCGATCGTATCATCTTCATACATCCATGTTTTTTGGGTAAAAGACCTTCCCCAGCTAAAAACACCCATAGAAGATAAAAGTATCAGATATTTTACCTTTTCGTTTACGGCAAGCTCAATTATAGTATGCAAACCGTCGATGTTTGATTTTTTTATTAAAGAATACGGCTGTACATAACTTACAGAACTTCCGGAATGATAAATAAGGTCGATTTGTTGTGCAATAAAAGAGTAGTCATTCACCGTCATTCCAAACTGAGGCAATGACAAATCCCCTGTCATAGCCACTACCCGATCGTTATATCCGGGAAGCCATGTCAATTTAAATTTATCAAATGTCGTTTTAATTCTTTCCAATCCGCTTTCGGGAGACAAAGCCCGTACCAGACAATATATTTCAGCAGCGGTATTATGCAAAAGTTCTTCTAACAAATGTGATCCAACAAAGCCGGTAACGCCTGTTAAAAAAATACGTTTCGGATTAGCCAGCACCGCAGCATCCGGTATTTCCTTTATATCAAAATCAATATGCAATTCCGAGTCGCCAATTAATTCATCAACCATCAGCCCGGCTCTCTTCTGTTGAGAAATTTCGGTTTCCTGCATTCTTTTTTCAACTTCTTGTACAAAGGTCGAAACAGTCTTAAAAATGTAAAGCTCCGAAAGACTGATGCAATTTTTAACGGGTTCAGGAAGCAGTACATGAAGTTGCGCCAGAAGTAAAGAATGTCCGCCTAACTCAAAAAAGTCGTCGTCGTCGTCAATCTCATCTATAGCTAGTAAACTTTTCCAGATGTCTTTTACCATTTCGGGAAGATCGCCTGTCTTGCGTTTCGCAACTGCTTTGTTGTGAGGATGATTTTCGGGAATTTCCAATAATAATTTATCAATTTTTCCGGCATGTGTCAGCGGCATTTTATCGATCACAATAATTTTATCGGGCAACATATATACCGGCATAACCTGTTGCAGTTTTGCTCTTATGTGTTGCAGTGATTGTATTTCATCATCGTGTGCGGTCATCAATTGTATAAAAGCAATCAGAGCCGGAAGACCATTCTCTTTGCGATGGACTTTTATAGCAGCCTTAGAGATCTGTGGAAGCTTTGCCATATGATGTTCGATTTCACCCAATTCAATTCGGTAGCCTCTAATTTTGACCTGATCGTCTTTTCGTCCATAGAACTCTAAGTTTCCATCAGACCTTTTCAGAACTAAATCTCCCGTTTTGTAGATTATTTGTCTTTCCTCTAAATCATTTGTAAGCCATTCAGGAGCCTTTACAAAAGCTTTTTTAGTATCCTCCGGACGGTTCAGGTAACCTAAAGCCAATTGCGGTCCGCCAATATAAAGTTCTCCAACCGAACCTTCTTTCACCGGTTTTAAATCTCCGTCCAGAATAAATAAATGAGCAAGTGGCATCGCAGCTCCAATAATTCTGGGATTGGTTTCTTCTCTAAATTCATAGTTTGTAACAGCAACGGTAGCTTCCGTGGGACCATAACTATTGATAAGCCGAATCTTTTTGTACCAGAATTTAATAGTAGCCTCACTACAAGCCTCACCTCCTATAGCAATCGTTTTTAGGTTTCCAACAGGTTTGTTCACAGGCAGTGAAGCCAGTACCATAGGTGGTAGTAATGGAATAGTATCTATATTTTGCCTGACTATAAAATCTAAAAGAGGTTCGCCAACAATTTTGTTATTGGGATACAAATACATCGTTGCGCCTTTAATCAAAGGTGTCCAGATGTCGATAACCGCGGCATCAAAACTTGGAGAAGCAAATTGCAGTGTTGTACTTGCTGTAGACAATCGCAAGATATCTGATTGATATTCAACAAAATTGTAAAAAGACTGGTGACCAATAATAACTCCTTTGGGTAATCCCGTACTTCCCGAAGTATAAATAATATAAGCAGGGCTTTCGGGTGCAATAGAAATTTCAAAATCGGCTTTGGAGCTCTTTTTGTAATCCTCATTTTGAAACAAAAAATCCAGGGCAATACTTTCGTTTGTATTGTTGTAAACTTTATTCAAATACTGTTCGACCGTTAACATCGCATCTATTTCCGAGTCTTCGATCATCATTTGTATACGGGACTCCGGCAATTCTCCGTCAATAGGAAGATAAGCCGCACCAGTTTTTAAAATTGCCAAAAAAGCAATAATCCGATCAACCGATTGCGGAATACAAACCCCAACCACTCCATTTTGTGTAATCCCTCTTTCTCTCAAATAATGAGCCAATTGATTCGTTTGTTCATTAAGTTCTTTGTAGGTGATTTTTTCAATGTCGTCAATAATCGCTATTTTTTCGGGATACTTTTTAAAAATTTCTTCCATCTTCCTGACAATATTAAGGGAAGATTCTTCTAAATTATTGTTCAAAAAAAGACCTTGATTCTCATTCACAGTTGCATTCATTTCTTCGTTCATGGTGATTTCAATTTAGGGTTAAACATTAATTACTTATAAAAATCTAAATAACAAATAGTTACGCTTTTTTAATATTTAAAAACGGACAATAAATTTAATTCAAAAAAGTCTTACATTTTACAATGAGATTATTAAATCGGTGTTAATAAAAAGCACATTAAACAACTCATATTCAAAATATTAAATCACTTTCAGTCGTTAATCAAGTTATCTAAAAACATGATAATTAGGAGTATGTTTGCCTCCTTCCCGGAAATAAAATCCAACAAGTTTTAAAAACCTTTCCGGTTTATTGCATAGTTGCTGATTTTATTGACCTATATCAAACTTTTGCGTTTGAAACAAGGCTAGCTTTGCTGCTCTTTAATTCAAAAAACTCAAATAAAAATGATCACTACATTACCTTATCCTTTAGAAAAATTTGGTTTAACCAGCATTGAACGTGTCGAAAATGCCCTACAGCAACTGCAAAACGGAAAAGGAATTTTACTAACCGACGACGAAAACCGGGAAAACGAAGGCGATTTAATTTTTTCGGCACAACATATCAACGTACAAAACATGGCCATGATGATACGCGAATGCAGCGGAATCGTTTGCCTGTGCCTGACCAATGAAAAAGCAGATCAGCTCGAATTACCTTATATGGTAAAAGAAAATACCAGTAGTTTCCAGACTCCTTTTACGATCACGATCGAAGCAAAAGAAGGAGTAACCACCGGAGTTTCGGCAGCAGATCGAATTACTACCATTAAAACAGCATGTGCACCAAATGCTAAGGCTTCGGATTTAGCAAGACCCGGACATATTTTCCCATTAAGAGCCAAAAACAATGGAGTTCTTGAACGAAACGGACACACTGAAGGCAGTGTCGATTTAATGAAACTGGCGGGTTTACAGCCCGAAGCCGTTTTATGCGAACTAATGAACGAAGACGGAACCATGGCCAAACTGGACAAAATCATTAGCTTTGCAGTACAGCACGATTTGGTAGTATTATCGATAGAAGATATCATTTACTACCGAAAATTTGTAAAAGACTATTTTTAATTGTTGATGGTTAATGGTTGATTGTTTATTATCGGTTATTAATTACCGATTGTTAATGGCTTACCATTTAACACAAGTCGCTAAAAATACAATTACCTAATACCTAATTATCCCCATTATCTAATTATCTAATTATCTAATAGTCTAAAAATCTAATAATCCAACAATCTAAAAGTCCAAATGCCGTACGAACAACTTGGTGCTTATATAAAAAATCGTATCGCTGTTTCTGATGAAAATCTCGATACTATTTTATCTTATTTTAAACCTTTAAAACAAGGCAAAAATGAATTGTTGCTTTCGGCGGGACAGACCAGCCAGCATACTTATTTTGTGAGTAAAGGCTGTTTGAGAATCTACTTTATCAATGAAGAAGGAAAAGATGTTACCCGTTATATTGCATTCGAAAACCAAATTGCTACGGCTTTGGTCAGTTTTATCACCAAAATGCCTTCAACAGAATACATTCAGGTTATTGAGAAGTCGGAATTATTATACATCAGTCATGACGATTTTAATCATTTGATGATCATTATTCCGCAATGGCGGGAATTTTATTGTTCCTATTTAGAAAAAGCCTATGTAAATAATACCAACAGACTGATGTCCTTTACCACTATGGATGCCTTAGAAAGATACAGTCAGTTGCTTAAAATTAATCCGGCAATTGTAAAACGACTTCCCAATAAAATTGTAGCTTCGTATATTAATATTTCGCAGGAAACACTAAGCAGGCTGAAATCTAAGGTTTCTATTTAGTTTACAGTTCACATTTTACATCTCACATTTTACATCTCACATTTTACATCTCACAACAATGGACATCGATACAATTCTTGACGACATATTTCAGCTTCCGGAGAAGTCCAAAAATGCATTAAAACTAGGCATTAATGAGATAAAATATCCCAAAGGACATATCCTGTTAAATGCGGGAAAAGTTGAGTCCACGCTCTATTTTATAAAAAAAGGAATCGTACGGGCCTATGTTGATGAGAATGATAGTGAAATTACTTTTTGGTTCGGAAAAGAAGGACAAACTGCTCTTTCGATGAAAAGTTATGTCGAAGAGCAAAAAGGTTATGAAACGATAGAGCTTCTGGAAGACTGTGAGCTCTACGAATTAAAGAAAGAACACCTTCAGCAGTTGTTTGAAACCGATATCAATATTGCTAACTGGGGCAGAAAATTTGCCGAACAGGAACTTATTAAAACCGAAGAGCGCTTAATTTCAAGACAATTCAGAAACGCAACTGACCGCTATCTGGAACTGATGAAATACCATCCCGAACTGATTCAAAGAATTCAATTAGGACATATCGCTTCCTATCTTGGCATTACACAAGTAAGCCTAAGCAGAATAAGAGCCGAGTTAAAATAAATTCATTTTTTATCATATGTTAAATTTTTATTGCGGGAGTTAAAGGAACTTTGCCCTATAAAATTTTAACAATTATGAACTGGATTATTCTAATTATTGCGGGACTTTTTGAAGTCGCTTTTGCAACCTGTCTCGGAAAAGCCAAAGAGGCAACTGGTACCGATGTTTACTTATGGTACACAGGCTTTTTTGTATCACTAACTGTAAGCATGCTGCTTTTGATTAAAGCTACCGAAACTCTTCCTATTGGAACAGCTTATGCGGTCTGGACCGGAATTGGCGCTGTTGGAACAGTGCTGATGGGAATTTTTGTTTTTAAAGAACCCGCTGCCTTCTGGAGATTGTTTTTTCTTTTTACCCTGGTAAGTTCTATTATCGGACTTAAAGCGGTATCACACTAATCAGACTATACCATTTACAATAGTTACTTCAAATTCATTTGTCAATTCAAGGGACGGGAAATCACAAACAATAGTAATGTGGTTACTCGTTCCCTGAGCTGATACAAAAAATCAGACTTATTCTTTATTTCAGATTTATCTTTCTAATTTTTTCTTTATTTTTTTAATGAAACAATGTTGCATTTACAAATAAGAATTCTATATTTGTATTCCATTGTCCTATAAGTTATGGATTCATTAGAATGAAAAAGGAATTTAAATTTATAAATCTTTTGATGCCGTTGGTGGTAGTATTTGCAATACTATTTCCGGCGATACATTCATATGAACACATTCAAAGTCACAATTCTGCTTCTAAAACAGCCGTACATTATCAGACAGATAAAAGCGAATTTAAAGTACACGATCACTCCAATGAAGAGTGTGCCATTTGTCATTTTAAATTTAGTCCTGTTGGTACTTTCAACTTTGTAACTTTTCAGTTTTATAAAAATAGTACGCTAATTCCTTATGTACATTTTTATTCTCAATCCAATACTCCTTTTTTCAAAGGTTCTTTATTTGCCCTTAGGGCACCTCCTATTTTCTAAAACGATAAAAAGTAAATCATTTCAATTCTGAAATGGCGTGTCTCTATACGTTTTAGATATTTCAAATACCGAAAAAGTATCACTTTTTCAGGACAGCTGTTATTTTATATCTTTTCTATACGCTACCGGCTTTAGAAAAACCTATTTGACTGATACCGACTGCGGGTTCATTCCTTTACGGATGAGACCTTTTGTTTGAAAATATCAATTCAAAAACCACACTGCTGTTAATTGATTATCCACTACTACGCAATTCAATAGCTGTAATCAGGTATTGTCTGAGCCTGGCTTCACACCTTTTTACTTTTTAGTTTATCGAACTCCATATCGATGAAAGTAATGCTTTTTGCGACATAATACTGTGTCGTAAAAACCGCTATTCTTTTGCTATTTCCTATGCGAAATAAGGCTTCCGTAACCCACATTTTTTACATATGAATACCGTTAAACTCAAATTAAACCGAATGAAAACGCCTAAAATTCTTCTGGCCTTTTTGGCGATTGGCTTTATTTTCACAGCCTGTAACAGTGACAAAGACGAAATTGACACGGAATATCCCGTAATTGATATTTCGGCTGCAAATGCATTTCCGATACAATGCAGTACAGTTTCCCGCGGTCAAAAAATTACTTTTAGAGCAAAGTTCACAGACAACGCTCAATTAGGTTCTTACAGTCTTGACATTCACCACAATTTTGACCATCACACGCACAGCACTGAAGTAATGAACTGTACCGCCGATCCTATCAAAAAACCGGTAAATCCAATGCTTTACATCAATTCGGTTACGATTCCTTCCGGACAAAAAAGTTATGAAGCTCTTCAGGAAATCAGCATTCCTGCAGACATTGACCCGGGAGATTATCATTTCATGATTCGTTTAACGGATAAGGAAGGCTGGCAGACGATTAAAGGCTTAAGCATTAAAATTTTATAAGTTGATTTTAATGAACAATTATAATTCCAGTCCCTTGCGAACGTATTGTCTGCTGCTCTTTTGTTTTGCTTTGGTTGTGGTTACAAAAGCTGCAGCGCAATCTGTTCGTGTTTCCGGCAGTGTATTTTCTAAAGAGCGAAAGCCTTTAGAAAGTGCTGTCGTTACTCTTTATCCGGCTCATATAAGCACTGTTACCAACAAAAAAGGGCAATTCTTTTTGAATCAGGTTCCTAAAAATACAAAACGGTTAACGGTTACTTATTCCGGGTATTCTTCTTATGAAATGCCTCTTTCTATAGACCAAAACACTATTGCGCTTCCTGACATTTTTTTAAAACCGGAAGTAAATGAATTACTGGAAGTTGTGATTAGTGAAGGTTACGAAACAAAACGCAAAAAACAGGAGTCACTGAATCTTGAAATTGTAAACAGCAGTTTTATCCAACGGAATCTTGGAGGAAGTCTGATGCAGTCTTTACAAAGACTTCCGGGAATTAAAACCATTTCTATAGGTTCAGGAGGTTCAAAACCACTGATTCGCGGACTCAGTTTCAATCAGGTTATTGTGGTCGAAAACGGTATCAAACATGAAGGCCAGCAATGGGGCGCCGATCATGGTTTAGAAATCGATCAGTATGCGGTAAACCGCCTGGCAATTATTAAAGGTCCTTCATCGTTTATGTACGGTTCTGATGCAATTGGAGGTGCCATAAACATACAGCCAGTTCCCTTTCCTGCCCAGCATGTTCTAGGCGGAAGTGCTGATTTTACAGGCAAAAGCAATAATGCGCAATTTGGAGGATCAATGAACCTCTACGGACGGAATGAAAACTGGTTCTTTGACACCCGAATTACCGCTATGGAATACGGAGATTATCGCGTTCCGACCGATACGGTGCATGTTTATAATTATGCCGTTCCATTATACAAAAATCACTTGCGCAACACGGCAGGGCGCGAACTCGATGTGCACGCCAGTACCGGATATGTCTCTGATAAGTTCAAATCGGTTTTATATTTCAGTAACATTTATACCAAAAGTGGCTTTTTTGCCAACGCACACGGACTCGAACCCCGAAATGTAGATACCCAACTTCATGATCGCTCGAGTAGAGATATCCTCATGCCTTTTCAGGAAGTTACTCATACGAAAATCAGTAATACAACTTCCTTTATCCTGGGTTCACATCGTCTGGAAACGCAATTGGGATTTCAAAAGAATTTCCGTCGTGAATGGAGTCATTATGTCAATCATGGGTATATGCCACCACTATATCCTGTTGATATGTATGCTCCGAAAGATCTGGAAAGACAATACGATAAAGAAGTGTTTTCTGCTGCGCTTAAAGATGAGTTTACCATCCAAAATCATCAATTCACCGCAGGAATTAATGCCGAACAACAACAAAATAGTATTAACGGCTGGAGTTTTTTAATTCCCGCTTTCAAACAATTCAATGCAGGAGCGTTTGTGTATGATAAAATTCAACTTAGCGAATTATGGCTGCTTCATGCTGCCATACGACTGGACTACGGCAGAATCAAAATGAAACAATACACCGACTGGTTTCTAAGTGAAGTCACTGAAAATGGACAAACTACTTCCGAATATTTAAAGCGCTCGCAAGAGCTGACCCGAACTTTTCAGAGTTTCAACTGGTCTGCGGGTGTTAATTATACTCCGGGGCAATGGTCTTTAAAAGCCAATCTGGGAACGAGTTTCAGAATGCCAATTGCAAAAGAACTGGCTTCAAATGGTGTTAATTATCATTACTTCAGATTTGAAAAAGGCAATGCCAATTTATCTCCCGAACGTTCTTACCAGTTAGATCTTGGTATGGAATGGCAGGAAAACAAATGGTCCGTGCAGTTGAGTCCGTTCTTAAATTATTTCTCTAATTACATTTATCTCAATCCAACTTCGCAACATGATATTTATTACGGTGCAGGCAATCAGGTTTTTGAATATGAGCAAAGTAAAGTCCTGCGTTATGGTGGTGAATTACAAGTGCGGTACCAGTTTCTAAAAAATTTAAGTGGTGAAATCCTGGCGGAATACCTTTATAGCGAGCAAATGTCGGGGGATAAAAAAGGATATACATTGCCTTTCTCTCCTCCCCCTTCTGTTTTGTTTGGTGTTACGTACAATCCGGAAATAAAAAACTTAAAAGGAACCTATTTCTCCCTTGATTATCGTTTTACCGCCGAACAGAACCAAATTGTTCCGCCGGAAAGGAAAACAGCAAGCAGCAACGTCTTTAATCTTGCCATGGGAACCCAACTAAAAGCCGGACAGCAGGATTTTATTCTAAGTCTTCAGGTTCAAAACCTATTCAATACAAAATATCTTAATCACACCAGCTTTTACAGGTTAATAGAACTTCCTGAGGCTGGCAGAAATATTATTCTATCGCTGAAAATTCCATTTCTAATACACAAATAAATACAACATGAATTCAATTAATCAATCCAATTTCCTTATGAAAAAACTAAAATTAATACTGCTCTTTGTAGCCGTAAGTACAGCTTTTACAGCCTGTAATAACGACGACGACAAAGAAGCGACAAAACCCAAAGCCGAAAATATTGAAATTGGAACTGCCAATAACAAAAAAGCCCTGATTGGCCGCGATTTTCACTTTAATGCCGATGTACTTGCCGGAGATAAAATTGCCGATGTACAGTTAAAAATACTTCCAATAAAAGGGGAAGTCTATACCAAAGACTGGAAGTTCGAATTGTCCTGGGCAGAATATAAAGGCACAAAAAATACCAATGTACACAAGCACTTCAATATTCCCGCCGATGCTCCGGAAGGCAAGTTTGATTTCCTTTTTATTGTTCTGGATGAAAACGGATCGAAACTCGAAATTAAAGAAGTAGTAACCATTACCGATCCTGCAAATATGCCTGTCGATCCTTTAATTGGCCGCGATAATCTATCCCGAAACGATAATCTGATTTACTATATGAATACCTGGGTTGAACCGGAACTTATTTTCAAAAAAAATGATCTTCTGACTGCGCATGCACAGGTAAGTCAAATTATGGGGGATGGAATTTTATATTCTGTTTTGATTAAAAAAAGTGCTAATTACTATCCTGAAAGTATCGACAAACTCGATTTCAAAAAAGTAATCGTCATTTCAAAAGTCGAACATAAAGGTCTGGGGGCTGCTTCAAAAATTACTACACTTCAAAAAATAAATGGTGTTTTTGGTGGTCAAAGCATCACTATTGGTGCAGATACAGATTTCGTAGGAACTCCAATAACCGCAGACAAAGCGTGGCAATCCGGAACATACAATTGGGTTGTGCTTTATAAAAACACAACTTACAATATGAGTGTCTACAAGTCGATGCCTATTACAATTAATTTTTAAATATCAACTTTAATATACCTTTACAATGAAAAACAAGTATTACAAACTAATTTTCCTATTCGCCTTATCTACCGCTGTACTTTCCTGCAGCAACGACGACGACAATACTCCTGAAACACCTAAAGAGGCCTTAACAGAATATAAATTCTTAAGAATTTTACTTTCTGATGAGAAAACAACCGAAATTACGCTGGTCAATCCGGTCGATGCTACGGCAAGCTCTTTTAATGCCAAATTTGCAAAATCTACGCTTTATACCACAGAATCTAAACGATATGCAGGAATTATTCACAGAGCCAGCAATACAGTTGAAACTTTCGATAGCGGTTTTGAAGGTCATGGCGATCATGTTGATGTAGATGGAATTCCGAAATTTGGTACTTTAATTGGTCAGGCTCCTATGCCTACACATTTTAAAAGTAAAAGCGGAGAACTGATGACTTTTAACGATGGAGACGGAACACTGGCTGTAGCCAAAGAATCTGAAGTCAATACTGCGGGATCTAAATTTAAAATTATAAATGCAGGATTATTAGCCCATCACGGTGCCATGGCTACTTTTTCTAACGGTACTTATGCCATTACCGAAAAAGACAATTCGGTAGCAGGAACTCTTCCTGAAAAAGTAAAAATCATCGATAATTCGGGTAAAACTCTTTTTCCAGCTACTGTTATAACCAAAGGGATTCACGGAAATGCTTCAGACGGAACCTATGCCGTTTTTGGATCGGCAAGCGGTGTTCTTGTAGTTGAAAGTACCGGAAAACAAAAACTTATCGCATTTCCTGCCGATTTTGGAACTGCCTGGTTTGGAACTATTTTAGAAACCAAAGCCAAAGGGAAATTTGTAGGCTATACTGCTGCTAAAGGAGCTTTCCTTATTGATGTGGCGAGTGAAACGATTAAACCTATTTTACAAAATACTACTATCATGCAATGTAAAGTGAGTTTCAATGCCACTAAACTTGGGATTCTATTGCATAACGGTGAATTCAAACTATACAACCTTACCAGCCTGCAACTTGAAAAAGAAGGTAAAGTTATTGCTGAAACTGCTACAGACGCAGCTTTAAAACCACAAGTTCAATTAACAGAAAACTTTGCTTACCTTACTTCTCCAACTACAGGAGAATTACTGCAACTGAATTTGTCTACTATGACAATTGCAAAGAAAATCAAAGTTTCGAATACACCTTATATGATCACAATTCTTGGTTTTGAAAACAGTAAAGGTCACTAAATATTAATTTTATCATTTATTTTATCAAGAAGGCTGGATCATTTATCCGGCCTTTTTAAATATACTTCAATCTGAAATTGTAAATCCGAAGAAGGAATAAATCTCGCAAAGTCACAGAGTCGCAAAGGTTTTATATTCTTTGGTGTTATGACTATTTGGATCAAAGATTAAAATTCATTCCTAGAATATCTTGTCGATCAAGACGCTCGCAAAAGCAGTTCCGAAGGAACGTTGTATTTTATAGCAACGGATTTTAATCCGTTGAAAATAAAACACAAAACGGAAAAGTTCCGTAGGAACGACATATTTATAGCAACCGTAGGAACGACATATCTATAGCAACCGTAGGATGGATTTTAATTCGCTACGACCAAAATTCCCTTATAAAAACAGAAAAGCCGGATGATACATCCGGCCTTTTTGTTTATGATTCGCAGCTGCTGCAGCTTACCAAACTTGTCACAAGTTCTTTAGATACACTTTGACTGCGTTGGTAATACAAGCTCTTGATTCCAAGTTGCCAGGCTTCTATAAGCAGTCGGTTTACTTCTTTAATAGGTAAATCAGCAGGGATATTCAAATTGATACTTTGTCCCTGATCTACAAACTTCTGACGTATTGCGGCCTGCTGTACAATTTCTAACTGACTGATTTCTTTAAAGGTTTTAAAAACATCTTTTTCTTCTTTTGTCAGTTGGGTCATGTGCTGTACGCTTCCGCCATTTAGCATAATCTCTCTCCATACCTCTTCATTGTCCAATCCTTTTTTCTCCAGTAAAATTTTAAGGTATTTGTTTTTACGCATAAAATTTCCTTTGCTCAAACCTGCTTTGTAATAATTGCTGCTGAAAGGTTCAATTCCAGGTGAAGTCTGTCCTAAAATAGCCGAAGATGAGGTTGTTGGAGCAATAGCCATAGTGGTCGTATTGCGTTTTCCGTATCCTTTTAGCAATTCTGGTTCACCATAAATTCTGGCCAGATCCTGAGTAGCTTTATCGGCCTTATCACTAATATGTTTAAAAATTTCTGTGGTTTTCATCTTAGCTTCCATTCCTTCAAACGGAATCATATTTTTTTGCAGATACGAATGCCATCCCAAAACGCCAAGTCCAAGCGCACGGTGTCTTTTGGCAAATCGATTGGCTGCTGAAAGGTAATAATTGCCCTCTGTTTTTTCTATAAATTCCTGCAATACAGCATCCAGGAAAAAGATCGCCAGTTTTACTGCTTCTGTATCTTTCCATTCTTCATAAAGCTCCAGATTCATTGACGAAAGACAGCAAATAAACGATTCATCAATGCTTGAAGGCAACATGATTTCGCTGCACAAATTACTGGCATTAATACGCAGATTCTTGTCTTTATAAACTTGTGGTTTGTTTTTATTTACGTTGTCACTGAAAAAGATATAAGGCAATCCCTTTTGCTGACGGCTTTCTAACACCTTAGCCCAGATTTGTCTTTTATCAGAATCTCCATCAATCATTTCCTGCATCCAGTAATCCGGTACACAGATTCCGGTAAACAAGTTCTGAATTGGATTTCCAATACTCTTAATCTTCAAAAATTCCTCAATATCCGGATGATCTACGTCTAAATAAGCTGCAAATGCTCCGCGACGGACTCCTCCCTGAGAAATGGTGTCCATCGTCGTATCAAAAAGCTTCATAAAACTTACGGCTCCACTACTCTTACCATTGTCTGTAACAGCACTTCCTCTTTCTCGTAGCTCCCCAAAATATCCCGATGTTCCGCCGCCAATTTTGGTTTGCATGATCACTTCACCCAGTTTATGTGTAATTCCTTCTATTTCATCCGGAACGTGTACATTAAAACATGAAATTGGTAAACCACGTTCGGTTCCCATATTGGCCCAAACGGGAGAACTAATACTCATCCAGCCTCGTTCGATCATTTCTACAAAAGATTCCTTTAATTCGGGTTTGTATAATCTTCTGGCTGCAGCCGTGCAAATTCTGTCAATTGCACCTTCTACAGTTTCTCCTTTTAAAAGATAACCACGATTTAAAATTTGCTCACTTTCAGAGTTTTTCCACCACATTTTATTATCGGCCTCACTTAACGGAAGGCTGTTTGCTGAAGTTGTATCTATTGTATTCATAATTGTAATTTGCTTTTTAGAACAGGTCGTTTGCGGTAATGCTTTTGTCATGTTTGGTATATTCTACCGGTCTTTTTGCAAAGAAATCGTCAAGGCTGTTCGCAAAAACTTCTTCTTCAAACCATGCCATTGCTTTATAATCGTGTGCTGCGACATTAAAAATTGTTGGAATGTTAATTTGAATAAGGCTTTCGTCTATTCGAAACTTCATGAAATTAACTAAATCTGTTTTATTAATGGTTTCGATTTCTCCCTCTTCAAAAATCCAGTCTAAAATATCGGCCTCTACTTCAATTGAATTTTTAACCGTTTCACGAACAAGGTTTAAGGTCTCTTCATCGAAATAATCCGGAAATTCTTCACGGATTTTGTTTACGATATAAATTCCGCCATTGGCATGAATTTGCTCGTCGATAGAAGTCCATGCGATAATATTGCTCACATTTTTCATGTATCCTTTAAATCTTGTAAAAGACAATAAAATCGCAAACTGACTGAAAAGCGATACGTTTTCGATCAAAATACTAAACAGAATCAGAGAAATAACATATTTTTTGTTGTCCTGGGATTTGGTATCCTTAAGTACATCTGACAGGTAATCGACACGTTTGCGGATTACAGGGATATCCATGAGTTTTTCGAATTCATCGTTGTATCCTAAAACTTCCAGAAGACGTGAATAGGCCTCAGAGTGTCTGAATTCACATTCGGCAAAAGTACTCCCCAGTCCGTTGAATTCCGGCTTTGGAAAATGTTCGTAGATATTTCCCCAAAAACTTTTTACAGCTACTTCTATCTGAGCAATTGCCAGTAAACTATTCTTAATTGCCGTTTTCTCTGCAGAATTTAAATGCGAATGAAAATCCTGTGTATCAGCTGTAAAATCAACCTCTGTATGGACCCAATACGCTTTATTTATGGCTTCTGTAAACTGCAAAACCTCCGGGTACTCGAAAGGTTTATAATTGATTCTTTTATCAAATATAGACATATATGTAAGTATTAAATGTTTGACTGAGTTCGAATAAAAATGCTTCGTTCTTGGGGAGGTTTTGACGACATTTCTATAATTACAAATTTAACCCGGAGATCTTCTTTCACCCCTTTTTTGATGTTAAAAAACAACGCAATTATCAACAGGTTGATCCTATGAAATACTCCACCCATTTTACGTTTTATCAACAGCCGGAAAATAAACTGTAAGAGACGATACATCAGTTATTTGTACTAAATCTAAATAGAGTTATCAACAGGAAAGGAGACAAAAAACTAGCTCTACTTGTAAACAGTTATCAACAATTACTTTCAAAATTTTAGTCTTTATACTACAATAATACCCATTTTCATAAAAAAGTAAAACGCCGACTGTTACACTTTTTTAAATATTAGAGTTTGGATAAACATGCGAAAAAGCACACTCAGAAACACATGTAAACACTTAAAAACAAAACACTTAACATTTACAAGTCACGTATCACATCGTTGATTATTCTCTTAAAAATTAAGAAAAAAACAATTATTCAGCAAAAATTTTAAGCAAAAATGATTGATCTGTGAAAGTTGGCGTAATTTTGCAGACTAAACGCATTTATCATGATTATCAGAAAAGCAACAATTGAAGATTCAGAAAATATTGCAGCACTTTTATTGCTGGCAATGGAGGACATTATCTATAAATTTATTGGTGAAAAGAATCCTAAAACAGCCTATTATTTCTTACTTCATTTTGTTGAAACCGAAAATAACCAGTACTCCTATCAAAACTGTTTTGTAGCAGAGGAGGAAAACGAAATTATAGGAGCAGTTTCTGTTTACGATGGAGCTCAATTGCATCCGTTACGAAAACCAATTGTCGATTATGTCCGCCTGAATTTCAATTCTGATTTTAATCCGGAAGACGAAACACAAAGCGGTGAATTTTATATTGATTCGGTTGGGGTAAGTCCAAATCATCAGGGAAAAGGAATTGGCTCAAAACTCCTGCAATTTTTAATTGATGAATATGTAACGCAAAACCACCGGACTTTAGGTTTATTGGTAGAAGAGGCCAATCCTAATGCCAAGAAACTGTACTTAAAACTAGGCTTTAAGATCGTTGGCACCAAAACTTTGGTGGGAAAAACGATGGAGCATTTACAGATTTCGTAGGTTTTTGTTTCAGGTTTCAAGTTTCAGGTTTCAGGTTTGAAATGTGGGTAGAATTACGATATGATTTAACCGCAAAGTCCGCAAAGATTTTCGCATGGCTTGCAAAGTTTACATAGAGCTTTGCGGTTAAATTTTAATTTGTAAATCAACTATCTCAGTATAAAACCATTTTTCATAGGATCTTTTGGATCTATCAAAAACGTATTTACTCCTGTTACAAAAGCCGTTCCTTCAACTTGCGGAATTACAGCCTTGAAAGGTCCAAATTTTTCTTCTCTGACAAGAGATCCTGTAAAAGTACTTCCTGTTATACTTTCTATCGTAATAAATTCGTTCTTATTTATGGCGTTTCTGGCCTTTTCAATAGCAATTCTTCCCGAAACACCAGAACCTGTTGGAGAACGATCGACTTCTCCATCGGCAAAAACACAAACATTTCGACTGTGATTAGCAGTATCCAACGGCTCATCGATGAAAATAGTTCCGTATAGAAAACTCAAATCCTTCTCAAACGGATGCTGAATTTCGCTATCATGATTCATTACTGCATGTTTTATAGCTACACCATTTTGAATAATGGCACGGTAATTTTCCTCGGTTAATCCAAAATTCAAATGCGGATTTTTTCTCAAATCAACATAAGCATAAAAAGCGCCACCATAAGCCAGATCATAAACAACATCACCAATGCCCTCAACATTTACAATACGATCTAAACCTACAGCAAAACTTGGTACACAATGAAACCTCACTCCTGTTACTTCGCCATTTAATAAAGTGACAAACGAAAAAATTCGACCACATGGAGCATCAATTTTCAATTCATTCTCCCCTTCTTTTACCGTTATCCAATTCATTTTTGCCGCCAGGGTGCTTATGGCAATAATAGCATGACCACACATACTACTGTATCCTTCATTATGCATGAAAAGAATACCAAAATCTGCATTTTCATCATTTGGCGGAAGCAAAATACAACCATACATATCAGCATGACCACGAGGTTCAAACATCAATGCCGTTCTTAAATAATCGTAGTTTTCTTTTATATCTCTTCGGTATTCCAGAACAGTACTCCCTTTAAGTTTTGGAAAACCGGAAACAATTACACGCAAGGGCTCACCGCCTGTATGCATATCAATTGTTTTGATCTGCAATACAGAAGCGTCTGCTTTATAATCCGTATTATTACAAATGTTTTGGTATGTATTAGGCATTTTTTTGTGTTTTTAAATTATATTCTTCATAAAAATATCCCGCTGCAACAAGATCTTCTAAAGCATGTCCAACGGATTTAAAATAGGTAATTTCAGTATCAGACGTTCTGCCTGTTTTTGTATTACTGCACAATTCAAACAAATCTGCTTTGATTGTTTCTTTCGTGATAATTCCATTCGTCAGCGGAATCAAAATATCTCCGCTTTCCTTTAGTCCGCCTTGATACGTATCCAGAAATAGACTTGATTTTAAAACCGCTTCATCATCTGCCTCGCGCATATCTTTTTTGTAAGCCCCAACAAGATCTAAATGCTGACCTGGTTTCAGCCATTTCCCAAAAACAAGCGGAACCGGTGATAAAGTTGCTGCCGAAATAATATCAACCTGAGAAATAACTTCTTCTATAGTTGAAACGGGTTTACAGGTAAACGGAGCGTTTTTGAGTGCATCGCAAACCAATTGTGCTTTTTCAATCGTTCTTCCCCAAACATAAACCTCTTTGATAGGTCTTACACTAGCATGCGCCTTAATAAGATTGATGGCTAATGCTCCAGTACCAATCATCAGCATAGACGAGGCATTTTTTCGCGAAAGATAGCTACTTGCTAAAGCTGATGTTGCCGCAGTACGTTTACCTGTTAGTGATTTAGCATCAAGAATTGCCTTTATATTTCCTTTGTGCCCATCGAGATAAATATAAGTCCCCTGAATTGAAGGCAAATCGTATTTACCATTATTAGGACTTACTGTAACTATTTTTACTCCTAAATCTTTACCTGCCTGAAACGCCGGCATTAGCAGCAGTGTCGAGTCTTTACCTTCTTCAGGATTAGGATAATCGTGATGGTGGCGCATAGGCACCTCAATTGCCAAAGTCGAAAACCCGGCTCGAAGTCTTTCTATGAGTTCTTTAAAATTACATTTTTCTTCAATAAAATGATCTGAAATAAGTTGTATTGGTTCCATGTATTGTGTTGAAATTTCATTAAAAATAGAAGTTTATTCCATCATAATACTATTTCATCTATAAGCAGATAACATACGTCAATTCAGGGTTAATATAATACCAATTCATTAAGTTCTAAGATCCTTTTTGACCAATTTGAAAAGTAATGAAAAATTAAAAAACACATTTTACTAATGTCTGTTTTCGTAACATTCTGCACCAGTTTTACTCAAACTGAAAGAATTGTTTCCTAATGCTCCTATCATTTGAATTGCCCTTTACTTTCAACACCAAATTTGAAATGCCAGGATACAGCAAAAGTATTCTAAAGCTTTATAAAAATAGAAAAGACGACCAATTGGCCGTCTCACTAATATTCAAATTACACATTCTTTTTCAGCTAGTTACATTGAAATTTTGTAAAAAAACTAATCAAAAACATTATCGCAGTACTGCTCATCTTTAAATTATTCATAATTAATTTTTACTCTATTTCAGTATGTTAGCAATAAAAAATCTTATATCACTAACTCTGAAACATTACCCAGTACTGCTCATCTTTGAATTATTCATGGTTAATACTTACTCTATTTCAATATGTTAGCAATAAAAAATCTTATATCACTAACTCTGAAACACTACCTTTTTCTTCGAAAATACTAACCGTTTTAGTAACTTGATTCATATTTATTTAACTTTAAAACTTCGTTTTTAACTCTTTTTATCCATTGATTTTGTCGAATATTATTTCCATACACTTGACTATCATACAATTTATTTAAATCATTTCTTTTTAAAATATTAGAATTATAAATTAAAGAATAATTCTCTTCATTAAAATTTTTTCTAATCCTTAAACTATCAAACGCTTTCCTAATTTTTCTTGCATATAATTCTGTTATATCAAAATGTAATTGTTCGTGAGCTAAAAGTTGCATGTCATTGGTTATAGTCCAAGATCTACTTTTTATAAAAATAGATTCTATTTTATAACTAGTTAGCACATTATTAGTAACATTATATTCAAATTTTATAGTTGAAGTTGTTTCCGCCAGCATAATTGAACCAACCGTATCTGGTATTCCTTTAAAATCTTCCCAAACTAATTTTTTACTTTTGGACCATAAAATTTCATCATTTTCGTCATTATTTTTTTTTTCTATAGCAAAATTTGTCATGGAACAGCATAGGACTATAATCAACGATACTATAAATATTTCTTTTATTTCCATTTTTTTATTTTTTAGCGACTTTCAGCACTTGCACTTTTAGTGTCTTTACCGAGAACACCAGCTCCAATTGATATTCTATTTGGATTAATTCCCCTCTTAATCAAAAACTGCTTTATTACTTTTGCTCTTAATAATTGTAAATCTCTTACAGTCCCACGACCACCGTTTATTGATATATCTGTATCTGATTTCCAGTCTGGATTATTAGCAATACTTACATTACCCAGCTCTGCAAAGTATTCTTTAATTAAATGTGCTGTGCAAATGTCTCTGACTTTGTGTTGCAACTAACAAATATATTTAAAAACATAGTACCTCAAAAGTCTCCGACTTTAAAATAATTTAAAAATAAGCTAAATTTAATCCCATCAATAAGTCTATTAAAAAAGTCAGAGATTTTTGAAACGTCTATGATTATAAGTAAAAAAAAATGCGCAAAGTCAAAGGCTTTTGCGCAGCTTTTCAATTGAAATTTGAACACTTCGGAGAGCAGGTAAGTGCAGAAATTATTTCTTTTTTAAACCATTAATAATTTCTTGATTATCTAAAATAAATTTTTCATTATTTCTGTAAACTGTAATAATTGTTTCTCCTTTTTTCTTTACGATAGAATCTCCAATTTCTATTCTAGACCAAAACTCACTATTAATTATAATTTCTGTTTTATCTTTAAAATATAATGTTGGATTATTATGGTTGCTTTTATCATAATCTTTATAATAAACAGTTCCCATATATTGTTCATTAGTAACATAATTTAAAGAATCTTCTTTACTATCCATTGTAGTCGTTCGAAAAATCTCAACATATATTATATAGAGTAAAACTAAAAAAACACAAATGGTCAAAAGTATTTTTAATTGCTTTTTTGAAAATTCAAAGCCTTCATTCTTCATTTTAATTATATTCAAAGATCCATGTTTTTGTCTCACTAACCATTCCTCCTACACTTAAGGAACTTTTTCCCAGCTCATCTTCCAACTCTTTTCCGTTATATTTATACTTATTACTATTATCTGCATAATCATTATACCCTTCTGCTGTAGGGAACCTTCGCACAGCAGTTACACTTTACGTAGCGGGGGTCGTCTCTTTTTCTATTCAATAATTAAAATTTCATATCCTTGTTCAAATCATTACGTGGTTACATTATAAAAACACCTAATCTGTAACACTACCTAGCATATCCAACCGATATTTTATCAAATTACCAAGGACTTTTTTCAGTTTTGACATTTTCAGGTATCATAAATAAAATATCATCTAACTTTAGAGATTTTATTTCAACAGCAGTACTTATAAATATAAATTGCGGGTTGTCTAAAACTATTTTCAGAGGTAAAGAATTTGACCTTGAAACAAAATCGTACCAATTACCTAATTTATGATTTATAAACTTACTTACATCAACAGAAAATTTAGAATTGTAATAGTACTTTTGAATTCAACTTTTGCATGTTAAAATGATTTCATCGCATTTATATTCCAGAACTGAAATTACATTTTTATTAATCTGTACATTCAAAATTTCATCACCTTGAACAGCTGCATCATTCCACAATAACGATTCAGAATTTACAACCTTATTATATGGCTTATTTTCTTTAGCAATATATAACTACCATAGCAAAAAATTGCCATTGGTAACCGACTTATAATTCCCATTTTTAATAAAATATTGCTGCTTTGTCCCCATTGTTGAATTGAGAACTTCATCCTTTATTTCAGAAGACTTACTTTTATATTCATTAGAATAAATTATTTCCCCTTCAAATGCTTGTGAAAAACAATTGAAAGAAAGTAAGAATATTAACAGGTATAACTTTTTCATAGATTATTTATTTTTTGGTCTATTAATTCCTGGCCAGAAAGGCCAGTATTCTACTTTAATTGTATCATTAATTTTATATTTTTGATCCCTAGAATCTCCTGTATAATATTCTTCTTTGATATAAAATTTATAAGAATATGTATACATCTGGGTTATAATCCCCTTTCCTAAAATGTTCTTTTCATTTACAATCCTAGCTTCAATCAATTGTGAATCTGAATCTAAAAGAAAATTATATACTTTAAGTCTAAAACAGTAAAATATTACAAATAAAGTTATTATAGCGCACATCAGAATATACAATCTATCTTTTATAAGTTTAGTACTATTTCTCTTTTTGTTATTTTTACCCATTTGTTTTATCTTTTGCGTCATTTATAGGTTTTAATGTAGCTGATTTCAATATGTTTTCAGCTGACTTGGCTGTCTGTTTCAGAGCTTCTTTTGAAAGTTTTTTTACTGTTTGATTCGTCGCTCTTGTCACATGATTACCAGTCGCTCTAATTACAGACTTTGCAGCTTTCGCAATTGTCCCCCAGCTCTGCAAAGTATTCTTTAATTAAATGTGCTGTGCAAATGTCTCTGACTTTGTGCTGCAACTAACAAATATATTTAAAAACATAGTGCCTCAAAAGTCTCCGACTTTAAAATAATTTAAAAATAAGCTAAATTTGATTCCATCAATAAGTCCATTAAAAAAGTCAGAGACTTTTGAAACGTCTATGATTATAAGTAAAAAAAAGCGCAAAGTCAGAGACTTTTGCGCAGCTTTTCAATTGAAAGTTGAACACTTCGGAAAGCAGGTATCGTCACTAACTCTGGAACACGAAGTAGCATTTTTACACATTTTAGTTCTTTTAAGACAATATTAAAACAAAAAAGATGAGTAGTACTGCTCATCTTTAAATTATTCATAGTTAATTCTCACTCTATTTCAGTATGTTAGAAATAAAAAATATTATATCACTAACTCTGAAACACTACCGGATTACATGGAGTCCGGTAGTCTGTCGGCCTCATTCTTTTTGCGGTTGAAACGATAAATCACGGTCAGTCTGATGTATCTTCCCTGCGCTCTAAATTCTGATTCTAAGTAATAAAGCGGTGCATTGACTACCTGTTTTGTTATTTGTGAATTAAAAAGATTGTTTACGTTTAATGTTACCGACATTTTATCGTTAAAAAAGTCCCTATTCAAACCAATATTAGCAGTGTACTGTGCCTCTGTAAGCGACTGCACTCCCTGATTTTTTCCACGGTATTTAAAACTAAATTCACCCGAAATAATTTTAGGAAACTTAACAACCGAACGAAAATTAGACAACCAGGTCTGATCTTCCACATCATAAACTACTGTCTCGTAAGTGCCTTGTTGTTTAAATTTGTAGTAGTTAAAATCCAAAGACAGTCGTAGCCAGTTTGCCGGGCTGTAGGTAGACGACACCTCAACTCCGTAACGATCTTCGGTGTCAAGATTTACCGGTGTTGTCACAAAATAATTCTCAGCCGTACGTTGCAGAATATATTCAAAGAAATTGGTGGTATGCTGATAATATACCGACGGATTAATACTGAATTTTCCGCGCTTGGCCAATAGCGTCAATTCAAAGGAATTGGTAAACATTGGATTTAAATCGGGGTTTCCGACTGTGAGGTTACGCAAATCTGAAAGTCCCGAAAATGGATTCAACTGCCAGAATCTAGGACGGTTAATACGTTTACTGTAGCTGAGCTGTAAATCTGTTTTTTCGGTTAAATTGTACACCAAATGTAGAGTTGGAAATAAGTTAATGTAGTTTTTGGTGTTGCTGAATGTGTTTTTGGTGTCGGCAATTTTTATATCCGATAGCTCTGTTCGTAGGCCTACCAGATAATTGAACTTTTTAATTTTACTTCCAAACTGAAAATAAGCACTGTACAGATTTTCATCATACTTTAACTTATTGGTGAACTGATCCTGCAGCACCTCATCAAGGATCGTATAATAATCGCTTCTTAATGCCCGCAAATCACTTCTGATTCCCATCTCAATTTTAGAATTTTCACCTATCGGGTTTACAAAGTCCGATTTTATAAAAATATCATTACTGCTTTCAATATCTCTTGTGTATAAATTAGAAACCTCCGGTTCATAAGGCAATGTTTTCTGCTGATCGATGTATTGATTTTCATCATCATTCCAAAAATCATACTGCAGACTCGTTGTCCATTTTTTATCTTTTTTGTCGAATGTTTTTACATAATTTAATTCCAGAGCATTGTAATTTTTAGGTTCCTTATAATTTTCAAATCTGTTAATGATACTGTCTGTTGTCTGCGCTGCATTGGAATAACGATACGTATAAGCCGTTTTGTAATTGTTGTTGTTTCTATCGTGGTAATAACTTCCCGTCAGTGTATTTTTAGCATTAATATAATAATCACCACCTATATAAATATTGTAAATGCTGTTATTGCGCTTGTTATCGTCGTATTGATGCAGCGTGGTTACCACATTGTTGTTTGTATTCTGCTGAAATTGTCTGTTTGAAGCATAAACATCAATATAGCGGTATCCAATATTCGAAAACAGATTTACCTTTTCCGTTTTGTAGCTCACATTAGCATTCAGATTATGATTCGCCGGATTGCCTACCCCGACCTGTAGCGAGCCGTTAAAACCCTGCATACTGTTTTTCTTCAGTACAATGTTGATGATCCCCGCGCTCCCCTGAGCTTCATAAGCTGCTGACGGATTTGTGATGACTTCGACCTTTTCAATATTTGCGGCCGAAATTTGAGACAATCCATTATTTGCCGTTAGCATAGAGGGTTTTCCATTAATCAAAACCGTAACACCATTATTGCCTCTAAGACTTACGACACCAGCAATATCAACATTTACAGAAGGAACATTATTCAGGATATCATTAGCCGATCCGCCTTTTGAAAGAATGTCTTTTCCAACATTGAATACTTTTTTATCCAGTTTTAATTCTACAGCCGATTTTTCAGCAACCACATTCACCTCGTTAAGTTGATTGATCTCCTCTTCCAGCAAAACGTCTTTTAATACAAGATCTTTCTGAAGTGAAAATGTATTTACTACTGATGGTTTGTAAGACATGAATTCAATTCGTAACTGATAATTTCCCGGAGGACTTTTAAAAACATACATCCCATTCTTGTCAGAAGAGACGGTTCTCTTATCCTGATTAGACGATTGCAGTATTACGGTAACGTAAGGCAGGGATTGTTTGGTTTTTGAATCCACTACTTTTCCTTTAAGCGTAAATTCATTGGTCTGTGTCATTCCTTCAAAGCCTAGAAAGAGGATGATGAGTAAGAAGAGCTGTTTCATTTTTGGTTGCGTTTATAATTTTCACCAAAACTCCTCATTAATCACTTGCAAAAATGATACGCATGATATACAGTTCTTTCAGACCTACAAACAATTTAATTGACACTACAGACTTTGTTGATCGCCGTTTTTTGCCCGTTAATGTCATTTTTGGGCCTATTTGTCGACAGGCAATTTCTCTTTCCAAATAAATACTAACTTTGGTCTACTATGTCAACATTCGAGAAACTCATCAACTATACTTCAGCCCATCGGGTCACAGCTCATGTCCTTTTCTGGACTTGTTTATATATTATGTTTCTTGGCAAGAATAATTTTGATGATCCTACTTTTAATTTTCGAAATGATATGCTGGCAATCGCATTCGACCTGTTCTTTGCGCTTCTCATCGCTTATTTTATTTCTTATCGCATTCTGCCACGCTTAATGACAGCCAAAAAACAAACTATAGTGTGGATTGAGTTTATTGTCTGCAGTTATTTTATCGCGGCCATTAACCGGACAATGGTAATTTATGTCCTGGAGCCTATTGTTCGTACTCCTCCTTTTGATCAGGAGCCACTTTTTGAAATTTTCACTGATCTTTCGAAACTGTTTCGATCGTATTTTATCCAATCCATTTTTCTCTCTTTGTTTTTTGTCTTTGTAAAACTGATAAAAGATCAGTATGTCGTTCAGAAAAAAGCGTTACTGCTGGAAAAGCAAAAAGCCGAAACGGAGTTAAAGATTCTGAAAGCCCAGTTAAATCCTCATTTTTTATTTAATACACTAAACAATATTTATTCGCTTTCGCTGAGTAATTCTCCTATTACCTCGCAATCTATTGCTGTTTTATCCGAGATATTGGATTGTATTTTGTATCGCTGCAGCAGTACGTACGTACCCATTTCACAAGAGGTCACGCTGCTTAACAATTATATTGCACTTGAAAAATTGAGATATGATGAAAGGCTTAGTGTGATTTTTACCACCGATATAGACCATAATGGTGTTATAGCCCCTTTAATTTTACTTTCGTTAGTCGAAAATGCCTTTAAACACGGTGCTGGCGAAGACACTGGAAACTCACCAATCATTGCTATAGACCTAAAAGTGGTCAACAATCGTTTTATCTTTACGGTGAAAAACACAATTGGAAAAAGTGAAACTGAATCTGAAAACGACAAGATTGGTCTGAACAATATCGTTCAGCAACTGGACAAAATTTATCCGGAAAATTATACTTTTAAGGTAACAAAGAGTGATACCCATTTTACGGCTCATTTAGAAGTCAACCTGCAAAACGATCAACACTAAGCGAAGAAAGATGAAGATACGATGTTTATTAGTCGATGATGAGCCTTTGGCCATAAACCTGCTGCAAAACCACATCAGTAAGTTGGATTATTTTGAGATTGTAGGCACATGTCCAAACGCTTTAAAAGCCGCTGAAGTATTAAGAACAACGACTGTTGATCTTATGTTTTTAGACATTAAAATGCCGCAGATAACCGGAATTGATTTTTTAAAAACACTAAAAAATCCACCTTCCATAATTTTTACAACGGCCTATCGCGAATATGCACTGGAGAGTTACGAACTTGATATTATAGATTATTTACTCAAACCCATTACTTTTGACCGCTTTTTTAAAGCCACCGATCGTTATTTACGCATCAGTGGCCCTACTAACAATAAGATTATAACTCCGCCTCTGGAGAATTTTATTTACATCCGAAACGGATCTAAGTTTCATAAAATAAATACTGATAGTGTTTTATTTATAGAAAGCGTGAAAGATTACATTGTGGTTCATCAAAAAGGAGGGGTAAAACTTACCGCAAAATACAAGATCGGCGATATCGAAATGGAACTTCAGGGAAAAGATTTCCTTCGGGTACACCGCTCTTATATTATTAATTTAAAAAACATTACTGCATTTACCGCCTATGATGTTGAAATTGGGACTATCGAAATCCCAATTGGAGCAAGCTATAAAGAATATGTTTTTAAAATATTGAAAAACTCTTAGTGGCTTACTCTGTTTTTAGCTTTAAAATTTGATCGCAATCTTACCAATAGTTTTTCCTGACTCTAAAAGCTCATGTGCTTTTTTAAAGTTCCCGGCCGTTAAACCATTAAGCGTTACATTGAGCGTCGATTTTAGAATGCCTTCGTCTAAAAGATCAGCCAATTGATTAAGAATAACGTGTTGTTCCTGCATATCATCGGTTTCAAACATTGATCGTGTGTACATCAGTTCCCAAGAGAAAGAAGCACTTTTATTTTTGAGTTTGTTCAACGCAACCGGATCACTGCTCCCGGTAATAGAAGCAATGTGCCCTTGGGGTTTAATTAATTCTGCCATAATATCCCAATAGGAATTAGTATCGACAAAATCTAAAATAAAATCTACCTGTTGAAACCCTGCTTCCCGAACCGAAGCAATCAGGTTTTTGTGATCGACTACGAAGTCTGCGCCCTGCTCTTTACACCAAGCGATAGTTTCGGGACGCGATGCTGTTGCAATAACAGTTAAACCTGCAATTTTCCTGGCCAGTTGAATAGCAATAGAACCTACTCCTCCTGCACCTCCAATAATCAAAATTGATTTTCCTTTGTCTTTTTTAGGATTGATTCGAATGCGATCAAAAAGAATTTCCCAAGCCGTTAAACCAGTCAGCGGTATCACTGCCGATTCTTCAAGGCTTAAGGACTTCGGTTTTCTGCCTACAATTCGTTCGTCAACACTTTGATATTCCGCATTGCTGCCTGGTTTGGTAATATCTCCGGCATAAAACACTTCATCGCCTACCTTAAACAAAGTCACTTTCTCTCCTATCGCCTCGACAATACCTACAGCATCCCAGCCTATAATTTTTGGTGTTTCTAAAACCGTATCTTTCGCACTGCCCTGACGAATTTTAAAATCAACCGGATTAACGGATACTGCACTAATTTTCACTACTAAATCACGTTCTCCGGGAACTGGTTTTGGAGTTTCAAATGCTATAAAACTCTCTTCTTCAGTAATTGGCAACGATGTTTTAAATCCTATGGCTTTCATCTTTATAATTTTTAAGTTCTATTATTATTACAAAGATAAATACAGTCCGAATCTTACAAACGGTATAATTTTATACTAAACCAGTATATTCTTATCAAAAGTCAATATCACTTTAGAATTCGCAAATACTAAAAAAAGCTGATCCTAAAACCAGCTTCTTACTTTTACTATTTAAAACTTAGCTGCAAATTCTTTTGCAAAATCTTCCAGTTTAGTTCGTCCGTCAACAGAACTATAATCGCTTAAAAAATGTGCTGCGATTTTACCGCTTCTTAAACCTGATCCCATCTCGGTATACAGTTCGGCAATTTCTTCCGGCAGTCCCGCTTGTTTCATTCCGTCAAGAGATTGCACATCGGTAAACTCTACCCATGGTAAATCCGGTTTTCCAATGGCTAAGCCTAAAGTTTTGGCTACTTCATTTGGAGTTCGCACATCACTTACAATATAACGAATGTTCTTTCCCGCTATGGTTTTTAGTAATTCTTCAGAAACTGCCGCCGCAATATCTTCAGGATGTACAAAAGGAATCGTAGTGTTAGAAGGATAATTTGCTCCAATAATTCCCGCTCCTTTAATCATTGAAACATCATGGTACAAATTCGTGTAGAAAAAGCCCGCACGAAGATACGTAACCGATACGTTCTCTAATGATTCATACAGTTTCTCGATATTATGAAGTCCGGCAATTGGACCATTTCCTCCCGGTAAATCTGCGCCTATACTGCTCAGCATTACAACACGTTTTACTCCGGCAGCTGCTATGGCTTTTGCAAGTGCTTTACCGGCATCCGTAGTATTGGCAATGATATTAACTCCTCCCATATTAGGCGGAGTCATTGCAAATACAGCATCAGCTCCTTCAAATGCGCTTTGCAAAAAAGTGGCATCACTTACAGAACCAATCGCTGCTTTGGCTCCTGCTGCTTCAATCTCTTTTGCGCGGTCTGCACTGCTGCTGATTACTGTGACCTCATGTCCTGAGGCAATAAGTTTTTGTGTCAATGGTTTCCCTATGTTTCCTAATGATCCTGAAATTGTAATTTTCATCTCTGTTTATTTTTTTATGTTGTGCAACAAAGGTATATTTGTACTTACTTTTATACAAGTACTTACCCTAAAGTATGCACTATGACCGCAATCAAAGAATCGTCGACTATTCAGGAAAACAAGCAATACGCTTTAGACAAATGTCCCGTAACTTATGTTATGGAAAAAATTGGAGGCTATTGGAAACCCATTATCATTTACCATCTTTCAGGCGGAAGCAAACGTTACAGCGAACTAAAAAGGGCTATCCCTGCAGTTACCGAAAAGATGCTGATACAACATTTAAAACAGCTCGAAGCCGACCATCTTGTCATTAGAGAAGCCAAACCGGTTGTACCTCCTTTTGTAACGTATAGCTTAAGTGCTTCTGGAAAAGGTTTAATGCCAGTTATTGAAGCTATGGCGACATGGGCCTTCAAGGATAAGGAAGATGGATTTAAGAATTCTTAAAATAATACCGTCTCAAAAATAATCATCCAAAGTAGCCCAACATCTTGTTATCTTTACATAAAAAGATCTCGATGAAAAAAATAGGTACAGCACAGGCAGGTTTCGTTTTAAGAATTGTTTTGGGAATTACGATGCTCTCTGCCGTTGCCGACCGTTTTGGCCTTTGGGGTGTACCCGGCGCTCCCGGAGTAGCTTGGGGAAACTGGGATAATTTTGTTATTTACACCCAAACCTTAAACTCCTTTGCCAGTAAATCCTTAGCAGAAGTATTGGGAGCTTTGGCTACTTTTTTCGAAATTATCTTTGGCTTATTTTTAATCCTAGGATTTAAAACCCGTCAGGTTGCTTTGGGAACTGCCTCTTTAATGCTGCTTTTTGCCCTTTCAATGGCTGTTTCGGTTTCGGTAAAAGCTCCTTTTGATTACTCGGTTCTAACAAGTGCTGCAGCTGCTTTACTGCTTTCTGCCTTAGACAAAACTTATCTTGCTTTAGACAATCGGTCAAAATAAGATTTTTAAAATAATTTTACAGTAGAAATCCTTAGGATGATCTACGGCAACCTCGTATTCCTTAACCTACAAAACACCTAATCATCAATCTTTTAGCAATCTTTTTTTCTTAGATGCAAATTTTATAAACCCCTCTGAAAATTTTATAACATTTCTCAAATCTAAATTCTCAATTTGAACGTATGTATGGGAATACGATACTCTGGAGGAATTAAGCTCAAATGGAAATGGTTTTTGGGGCATATTGAGCTTAAAATCTTCCGGATTATCGTTTGTTTTAATAATTTTTAAACGAAGGAAGAGATTGGAAAAATTAATGGTTCAGAGATTAAAAAAGAGTTTAGATTATCTCAAAAGTAAACAACGGGAGTTAAAGAAACTAAATGAGGAGGATACCCGGACTCTAGAATCCATCATCAAATACTTAAAAAAAGACATGATCGATCAGTATAAATTAAACGAATACGATTTGTACATCAAGCAAGATGTCAAAAATACAGAGACTTTTATCAGCAGTGTTCAAAAAATAATAGACGATAACCTGTAAGTTCCTCTTTTTTAGCGTTTCATTCTTAAACTCTGGTTTTTACCCTATAATCAACCAGTTAAGTGCTTTTTTGTGTTTTTTCTCAAGATTTAAATTTCAGAATTAAACAATTTTAGTTTTTAATTATGAAATAAAACATTTCTTCACCAAATATCAATTCGTAAATTAGCGGTAACAAAATTGATCCGAATGACAGTACTTACGTTTACCCTGATTATGATTCTTGGTGCTTTTTTAGCAGGTTTTATTGGTTCATTGTCAGGTTTAGGTGGCGGGATTATCATAATTCCACTTTTAACGGTCATTCTTGGTGTTGACATTCATTATGCAATTGGTGCGGCTCTGGTTTCGGTAATTGCTACTTCCTCCGGTTCTGCTGCCGCTTATGTCAGGGAGGGAATCACTAATATGCGACTGGGTATCTTTCTTGAGATTGCTACTACAATTGGTGCTGTTTGTGGGGCCTTACTTTCAACCATCGCTCCTACTTCCTTTATTGCCGTTTTATTCGGACTTACTTTGATCTTCTCGGCTATCAATTCTCTTCGAAAAAAAGAAGAACATATTGTTTTAGAATCTAGTCCTTTGGCTAAAAAACTGAGGTTAGAAGGTACTTATCCCTCGCATCACGGTGAAATAATTCGTTACGGAACCAAAAACGTCGTGGGCGGTTTTGGTATGATGGGAATTGCCGGAATGATGTCAGGTTTATTAGGAATTGGTTCCGGTGCTTTTAAAGTCATTGCAATGGACAATATTATGAGAATTCCGTTTAAAGTTTCTACCACAACCAGTAATTTTATGATGGGCGTTACGGCAATGGCGAGTTCTGTAATCTATATTCAAAAAGGATACATCGAACCCGGAATCTGTATGCCAGTAGTCATCGGCGTACTGTTTGGTGCTATGGCGGGAGCCAAAGTTTTAGTTAAAACAAATCCTAAAAAACTACGTATATTCTTTGCCTGTCTGATATTTGTACTTGCGATAAATATGATCTATAACGGAATTAATGGAAAAATCTAAGATTATGCAACACGAAAAATTTGGAGAAAAAGATTTTCAAACCATTATTGGGAATTTATTGCGTTATGGCGTTTGGATTTCCCTATCGGTCGCTTTTATTGGCGGAATTGTTTATCTAATGGCGCACAGCACAGATATTGAAGATTACTCAGTCTTCCATGAAAATGACCGCAATATTTTTGAAGTAATTTCGGCAATATATCAGGGTGTAATTCAGGGAAATGGCGAATCGTTGATCTTTTTTGGGATCATCCTGCTTTTCTTAACCCCAGTTTTACGTGTTTTACTATCGCTATTTTCGTTTTTATTGGAAAAGGATTATCTGTATGTAGGGATCACCTTAATTGTTATTGTGATTATTCTGATTAGCGTTTCCTTTGGCTTTTCACATTAATTATGCGATTTGGGCTTTAGGCTTTAAGCTATAGGCACTAAGCTTTAGGCTCTGGGCTTTTTGAAAAAACATATTACTTAATAACAACCAAACCCGACAGGTTTTAAAAACTATCAGGTTTAGGGCTGCAGGCTTACCGAAAAAACATATTGCTTAAAGCCTATGGCTAAAAAAATAACTGCAACAAGCATTGGACTTTAGGCTTTACGGAAAGCGTACAGCCTAAAGCTAAAAGTTAAAAGCCTAAAGCTAAAAAAAACAAACCGCGATAAGAATGGCTGCAGGCTTTAAAGGAAAGCGTACAGCTTAAAGCCTAAAGCCTAAAGCTAAAAAAAAAACAAACCGCGATAAGCATTGGGCTGAAGGCTTTAAAGGAAAGCGTACAGCCTAAAGCTTAAAGCCTAAAGCTAAAAAAAAACAAACCGCGATAAGCATTGAGCTGCAGGCTTTAAAGGAAAGCATAAAGCCTAAAGCTTAAAGCTTAAAGCCTAAAGCTAAAAAAAAACAAACCGCGATAAGCATTGGGCTGCAGGCTTTAAAGGAAAGCATACAGCCTAAAGCTTAAAGCCTAAAGCTAAAAAAAATGGAAATAGGAATTGACAGTTTCGCTTCGGCGATGTACGGAAACCACAATACGCTAAACAGTGTTGATGCAATGGAACAATTACTCCAAAGAATCGAGCTTGCAGATCAGGCCGGGCTTGACGTTTTTGGAATTGGTGAACATCATAAAAAAGAGTTTTTAGATTCGGCTACCGCAGTAATTTTAAGTGCTGCCGCGGCGCGAACAAAACGCATTCGATTGTCAAGTGCTGTTTCGGTTTTAAGTGCTGCCGATCCGGTAAGAGTCTATCAAAGTTTTGCAACCCTTGACTTAATTTCAAAAGGAAGAGCCGAAATTGTAGTAGGCCGCGGATCTTCAATCGAAGCTTACCCTCTTTTCGGATTTAATCTGAATGACTATGATGAGCTTTTTAAAGAAAAATTAGAGCTCTTACTTCAAATCAGAGACAATGAATTTGTAACCTGGTCGGGGAAATTTCGTCCCGCTTTGAATAATCTTCCGGTTTATCCGAGGGCTTTACAGGAAAAACTACCGGTTTGGTTGGGCGTTGGCGGAACTCCTGAATCTTTTATAAGAGCAGGATCCTTAGGTTTGCCTTTAATGGTAGCCGTCATTGGAGGTCAGACACATCGTTTCCGTCCGTTAGTAGATTTGTATCGTGAAGCAGGAAAAGCAGCCGGTTACCAGCCCGAAGAACTTCAGGTAGGCCTACATTCACCTGGGTTTGCAGCAAGCACGACCGCAAAAGCCATCGAAGAATATTATCCGGGTTATGCTGAACTTTGGACAAAATTAGGCTTAGAACGCGGCTGGCCACCAGTTACCAGAGCCAAATTTGACGGTTTAATTGACGATCTGGGTGTTCTGGTTGTAGGTGATCCTGAACGCATTGCTGATAAAATCTTACGACACAGTGAATCTCTTGGCGGAATTTCAAGATTTACATTTCAAATGGACAATGCAGGCCTTACACATACCCAGCTAATGAATGCAATAGAACTTATTGGAACAAAAGTGATTCCACTCGTTCAAAAAGGGTAATTATTTGGTACAAAAGAGATTCAGCTCGTTCAAAAAAGGGGATTCACACAAAATGTTGTGAGGTTGATAGAAGTTATTCCTTTTATTAACAATTTCAGCTCTTCATTTAAAAGATCATTTTATTACAGCTGATTTTACAATTAGTGTTCTCTTTCGGTATAAATATTTGAAATGTTTAAAAAGGGCTGAAAGCCCAGAAGTATAAAAATAGTGCAACGCACTATAAATTAAGATAATGAATCATATTGCCCTGAAGGGGCTTAAGCAGTTATAAATAAAGCATAAGATTTTGGCTAAAAGTTGCTAACTTTCGGAAATGCCATAAAATAAGATATGTGCTTTTTGGGTTAAGCTTTCGCCCTTACAGGGCTTAAAGAAGTGCTCACCAGTATTCATGGCACTTCGTGCCATGTTACTGCTAAGGCTCTTTCAGAGCAACAGATTCCAAATACTTGTCTCTTACGGAGTAAGCTGTAAATTATTATTGCAATTAAGAAATTTTAGGAAAATGTTAAAAAACCCGACAGGTTAAAAACCTGTCGGGTTACTTTTAAACACCCAGCCCCTTAGCATCTCAGAACCTAAGCGCCTTAGTACCTAAAAAATCAGAACTTATACGTTACCCCCACTCTAAAGTTTCTTGGTGCTTCTGTTTGCCAATAGTAAGCAGAAAGCCATTCATAGTAAGATCCACTGTACAGGTATTTGTCCAGAATATTAAACACATTTGCTGTAACCTTAAACTTCCCGGTTTCATAAGATAAACCTCCATCCAGTTTAAAATAGTTGGGTAAGCTGATACCTCCTACACTCCAACTGTCCGTTTGACGGCCTGCAAGATAAGTCCCTCCTATAGAAGCCCCCAGTCCTTTTAACTTTCCGCTTTGAATGCTGTAGTTCAACCACGCATTTGCACTATGTTTAGCAAATCCCGGTACAACTGAACCCACCGTTATTTTTGGAATAACCGAACTTGTTACTATAGATTCTGTAAAAGCATAATTAGCAACAAGATTAAGTCCGTCTAATAACCTTCCTCTAATGTCAAATTCAATACCCTCCGCTCTTTTTTCTCCTAAAACAATTTTATAAATATCATTTGGTCCGTTCGTTGGATCGGCAGCAAGTTCATTCTGTTTTACGATTCTATAAGCTGCTAATGTAGTACTCCACGATTCGTCAAACCAATCTTTCTTAATTCCAAATTCCACATTATTTCCAGTTATCGGTTTTACCTGATCACCATTTTTAATAATTCCGGACTGCGGTATAAATGCCTGATCGTACAAACCATAAAGAGCTAAATTATCGGTCACAGAATAACTAAATCCTACACGTGGTGTAATATGACTATCAGATTCAATTGTTCCCCAACTGTTTTGGCTAATCCAAGTATATCGTGCTGCAAGAGTCAATCTCAATTTATTCTCAAAGAAACCAAGTTCATCCTGAATATAACCTGCTGCGTATTCTTGTGTTAATTTACCACCAGCTCTGACTGAAAGCGGTGTTGTACGATTGAAAACGGGAAAACCGTTAGAAGGCGTCCCGTAATTTGGACTGTAAACATTAAATGGATTTGCAGCTGTATCAAGATCATGAGACTGTCCCCAATCTGCCATATAATCTTTACTTCCTAAATCTACACCGCCTAATAGTTTATGCGTAACTTTTCCGGTCGTAAACTTTCCGTTTACGAATATCTGCCCCAAATACATATTACTTTCTGCGTCCCAAATACCCACATTTCTGATAATGTTGCCTTTACCAAGAGTATTTTCACTTGAACCAATTTTGCTTGGCCATGAACTGTATCCTTGCTGAATGTACTTGAAGTAAGAAGTTTGTGCTGTCAGTTTCCAATTATCATCAAACTTATGCTCAAACATAAAGTAGCCGTTATGGTCTTGAATATTAGTATCCGGAATACCAGGCTGTGTCAAAGTAAATCCAACCGGTAAAGTGGCATATCCATCAGATTTAGGTCCAAACACATAATAAGAACCTACTTCAGTCATGTTGGCATATTGAAAATTATACTCCGCCGTAATTTTCGTTTTATCATCAATCTGATACGTAAGCACGGGGGCAATTACATAACGGTTGTTGCGTTCAAATGCACGATGCGCACCTCTGTTTTGGGCAGCAGCATTAAAACGATACAATAGCTTTCCTTTTTTATCCAGTTTCCCATCAAGATCGATACTCGCTCTGTAAAAATCATAGCTTCCCGCCATTACACTGGCTTCTCCTTTTGTAATTCCGGTTGGTTTTTTAGTCACTACGTTATACAAACCACTTGGATCACCAACGGAAAGCATAAATCCTGCAGGTCCTTTCACAAACTCAATATGATCTACAAAACTCATGTCTTCCGTAAGCGGTCCCCAGGAAGAAGAAACTACGTTGAAACCATTACGGAACGCCTGAACCTGTGAACCACGCATTTTTATATTGGTATACAAATCTCCCCAGTGCTCAGAACGTATTGCCCCACTCACATTTCGAATTACTCCGTCACTCATACTTACAATCTGTTGATCTTTTAATGTCTGACCACTCACAATCTGAATATTTTGTGGAATTTCCAATACAGGTGTTTGAAGACGCAAAGATAAAGAAGGCTTGTCCTGCTTGTATTTATTTTTCGTAATCACAACTTCATCCAGGTCTTCCTGACTCTCCAAAAGCATGAAGTTTTTAGTAATCGTTTGCTTAGCTGCAACTGTAATTCTGTCTTCAACCGGACGAATTCCTACTGCGCTAATGCTAATAGTATAACTGGCTGCCTTAACATTTTTTATTTCGTACTGTCCGTGTTCGTTCGTAACGGCACTATACTTCGTTCCTTTAAGCGCAACAGAAACATTTTCTGCCGGTACATTTCCCGATAAGGAAACCTTTCCGATTACTTTTCCCAGTTCCTGACTCGTCATAGACAATGAACTTAGGAAAATCAAGGAAAATAAAACTTTTTTTAAACTCATGATATTTATTATTATTTGGTTTTCATCTCGCTGGCAAAAGTAATGGCTAAAACTCTGCTTTCCAAATTATTTTTAATCATTCTAAATAAATACAATTCAAAAAATAAAGAATTCACCACTAAAATCAAAAAGCGAAACATTTTGTGATCCAAATCACTCAATAACAAATAACTCTGCTTATCTTTAATCTGAAAAAAATCTAAAAACATCATTTCAGATATGAATCATACGAACACAATCAAAAAAGTAGCCATTGTTGGATACAACCGTATTCCGTTTGCAAGAGCTAATACGGCTTATGCCGAAGTTGGAAATCAGCAAATGATGATTGCTGCTCTTGATGGTCTTGTACACAAATACAATTTGAAAGGGAAATTATTAGGCGAAGTTGCCGGAGGTGCTGTAATCAAACATACCTATGATAATAACCTAATGAGAGAATGTGTTTTGAAAACGGCACTTGATCCCGCAACACCTGCCTGTGACTTACAGCAAGCCTGTGATACCGGAATTGAAAGTGCTATTTATATTGCCAACAAAATAGCCTTAGGTCAAATAGAATGCGGAATTGCCGGAGGGGTTGATTCTATTAGCGATATTCCAATGGCAGTAAGCGACAAGCTTAGAAAGATTCTGCTCAACGCCAGAAATGCAAAATCACTGGGTGAAAAACTAAAACAATTTTTAAAAATTCGTCCCAAAGATTTGGCACCGCTTGTTCCCCGAAATGAAGAAGTTCAAACCGGACTTTCGATGGGTGGACATACCGAAATCACAGCCAAACATTATAAAATTTCCCGTGAAGACCAGGATAATCTCGCGCTTAAAAGTCATCTCAATATGGCAAAAGCCTACGACGAAGGTTTTTTTGATGATATGATAACGCCATTCAACGGACTTTACAAAGACAATAATCTGAGAAAAGACAGTACACTTGAAAAGCTTGCCAAATTAAAACCGGCCTTTGACAAAACCAACGGAACCCTCACCGCTGGGAACTCAACACCATTAACTGATGGGGCGTCCTGCATACTTCTAGCCAGTGAAGAATGGGCCAAAGAACAGGGACTTCCAATTTTAGCCTACATCACTTTTGCAGAAATTGCTGCTATTGAATATGTCAAAAATCAGCAAAACCTTTTGTTGGCTCCTTTGTTTGCGGTCAGCAATATGCTCGACAAAGCAGGTTTAACTTTACAGGACTTTGATTATTATGAAATTCACGAAGCTTTTGCCGCGCAGGTTTTAGCCACTTTGAAGATCTGGGAGAGTCCGGAACTGAGTACTCAAATAGGACTGTCTAAAACCCTCGGTGCTATTGACCGCGAAAAACTAAACGTGAAAGGAAGCAGTCTCGCAGCCGCACACCCCTTTGCTGCCACAGGAGGCCGTATCATTGGCGTGATGGCCAAATTATTAAATGAAAAAGGATCAGGACGCGGACTAATTTCTATTTGTGCCGCCGGAGGACAAGGCGTTACCATGATTATCGAAAAATAAAAAAGACAAACCAATTGAAATAGAAATAAAAGAATTAAAACTGTAACATTAACAAAAAAAAAGTCTCTATAGTATAAAAAGCCGTTAACAAATTAACCCAAACATTTTTATATGAGAACCTTAAAACTTGTTACCTTACTTATTTTCATTCTTTTTTCGTTTTCGAAAATAAACGCGCAGTCCATTCAAAATGACAGTATAAAACTGGATTATACCAAAATCTATTCTCTTGCTTTGGATGGAAATCCAAAATTGGCCTTGACTCTACTAGACGCTGATCCAGCCAAAAAAATAGCAGAAAAGGATTTAAAATTCAAAAACAACTTTGAAAACCGCTTTAAATTTAAAGAAGACAAAAGTGATTTTCTGGAAACCAGAAAATCAAAAATAGATCAACTGTTAAAAATTTACAGAGATTATTGGCGCTTCTCTTTCTTAAACAAGGAAAAGAAAACAGATTCACTGATCCTAAAAAACGTTTCTAATTTTCTTAAAACGAATTTTCCTGCTGCCAAAAACTTACCGCTCAATGAAGACAGCATTAATGTTTACCAAAAAAAATACATCGCCAGTCTAGGCTATCATACTACAGGATTTGGAAAAACCGGAGGCTTGTATGATTTATTGGTTTGGAAAACAGAGAAAGACACCATTTATAAAGTCAATTATGACGGAAAAGAAACACCAATCAAAATCTTTTTTATGGATGATTTCGTAACGTTGGGCTGGAGCGAATACGCCACTTTAGGACGTTACTATCCTGCAGGCTGGGCAACTAAAGAAGCTTTGTTTTGTGTAAAAAAGGCTTATGACTTAAAATCGGAAAATTTCAGAGTGAGCTACATTGGTCACGAAGGCAGACACTTTGCCGATTACAAATTGTTTCCGAAATTAAAAGGAGTTGGTTCTGCCGATTTGGAATACAGAGGTAAATTAACTGAGTTGTCCCTTTACTCTGAAGAAGGCCTGATGAAACGAGTACAGTTTTTTATTAATACCGGAAACTATGATAGCGATAACGGCCATTCCATAGCGGCCTATTGTGTGATAAGAGATTTATCCCGAGTTTTATTCCAAAACGACTTCGAAAAAGATATCAATAAATGGAAAGCAATTCCGGTCGGTAAAATAAATGAAGCTGCAGCTAAACTTCTTGCTGAAAATACAAAGGCACTGGAGAAAATTCCAAATGTTGAAAAATTCATCAAATAAGACTTAGCTGAAAAAACTTATGCTTTCCTAAATCATAATTTTAGAGCCGCGTTCTGCTCTTTCTAATCTCGCCGAGGCGCAAAATCGCAAAGTTTTTTTTAATGAAAAATCAATTAAAAAAATCTGCAGCCCGAGCGATAACGAATTGACAAAGCAAATCAACTTGAAAAACATTTAACACATAGAGACATAGATTTGTATTCTAAAAAGAGGGTACAAAAGAGAAAATCATTTCTTTAACGTAGTGCTATGCATTTTATTTAAAGCGAAACGTCTTTTCCTGCATCTAAAACTATGTTTCTATGTGTTAAAATACAATTGCGGCTAACGGATCAATCTAACATCCGTTCTCAAGTATTAATTCTTATTTTGAATTACAATAAACAGTTCAAATAATAGCGTTTTCTTTACAAAAAACCATTTTTTTATAGTAAATTAGGCCTTCTAAAAATTTAAGTCACTTATAGAATTGGTGTATAAATTCATTTTAAACTAAAATAAAAATGATTGACTCAAAAATACCCGAAGGCCCACTAGCCGATAAATGGAACAATTACAAAGCAAAAGCGAAACTCGTAAATCCCGCCAACAGAAAAAAACTAAACGTTATTGTGGTCGGAACCGGTCTTGCGGGTGCCTCCTGCGCAGCGTCTCTGGCTGAACAAGGTTATAATATCCAATCCTTTTGCTTTCAGGATTCTGCCAGACGTGCCCATTCTGTTGCAGCACAAGGAGGTGTTAATGCTGCCAAAAATTACAAAAACGATGGCGACAGTACCTTCAGAATGTTCTATGATACCATCAAAGGCGGTGATTTCAGATCCCGTGAAGCCAATGTCTACCGCTTGGCCGAATGTTCTGCACATTTAATAGATCATGCCGTAGCACAAGGCGTTCCTTTTGCCAGAGAATATGCAGGTTACCTAAACAACCGCTCTTTTGGTGGCGTTCAGGTTTCAAGAACCTTTTATGCACGCGGACAAACCGGGCAGCAGCTTTTACTAGGTGCTTATCAGGGATTATTACGTCAGGTTTCCTTAGGAAAAGTAACGATGCATACCCGTCACGAGATGCTGGAATTAGTTGTTATTGATGGAAAAGCAAAAGGCATTATCGCCCGAAATCTGGAAACAGGAGCTTTGGAGCGTCATGTTGCCGATGCTGTTGTACTGGCTTCCGGAGGCTACGGAAAAGTATATTATCTTTCTACACTGGCAATGGGCTGTAATAGTTCGGCCATTTGGAGAGCTCATAAAAAAGGTGCTTATATGGCGGGAGTAAGCTGGATTCAGTTTCATCCTACTTCACTTCCTCAACACGGAGCCAATCAGTCCAAACTCACTTTAATGTCAGAATCTTTGCGGAACGACGGACGAATCTGGGTTCCGAAAAAGGCCGAAGACCAGCGAAATGCCAATACAATCCCCGAAGAAGAACGAGATTATTATCTGGAACGCCGATATCCATCTTTTGGAAATCTTGCGCCCCGTGATATTTCGTCACGGGCTGCCAAAGAGCGAATTGATGCCGGACATGGTGTAGGCCCCATGAAAAATGCCATTTATTTGGATTTCTCAGATGCTATAAAAGCACAGGGAAAAGATAAAATTGAAGCCAAATACAGCAATCTATTTGCCATGTATGAAAAAATTACCGGAATCAATGCTTACAAAGAACCCATGTTAATCTCCCCTGCTGCTCACTTTACGATGGGCGGACTTTGGGTAGATTATGAACTAATGACCAGTATTCCCGGATTATTTGCTTTGGGAGAAGCCAATTTTGCCGATCACGGTGCAAACAGACTGGGGGCTAATTCCTTGCTTCAGGCTTGTGTAGACGGTTATTTTATAGCTCCCTATACGATTCCTAATTATTTGGCTGGAGAATTAAATGCACCCAAAGCTACGATCAGCCATCCTACTTTTGATGAAGCCGAAAAAGCAGTTCGAACTCAGCTGGATCATTTCTTAAACAGTAAAGGCACACTTTCTACCGATCACTTTCATAAAAAAATTGGAAGATTACTTTACGAAAAATGCGGTCTTTCCAGAAGCAAGGAAAAACTCGAAGAGGCTCTTGAGGATATCAAAGCCTTAAAAACTTCTTTTGAAAAGGATTTACTGATTACCGGAGATGATACTTTAAATAGTGAACTCGAAAAAGCCGGCCGAATTGCCGATTACATCGAGTTGGCCGAACTAATGTGTTACGATGCTTTACAAAGAGAAGAATCCTGTGGTGCCCACTTTCGGGAAGAATTTCAAACTGCCGATGGTGAAGCAGTTCGAAATGATACCGATTTCTGTTATGTCTCGGCCTGGGAATGGAAAGGTCCAGCGAAACAGCCCGAATTGCATAAGGAACCTCTTGTATTTGAGTCGGTTGAACTTGCTGTAAGAAGTTATAAATAATAAAAAGTTAAAGCAATATGAAACTATATCTTAAAATATGGCGACAGTCTGATACTTCTTCTAAAGGAAAAATGATAGATTATGAAATCGATGAAGTTTCAGAACATATGTCATTTCTGGAAATGCTTGATCTTTTAAATGAATCTTTAATTCAGAAAAAAGAACGTGTTATTGAGTTTGATCACGATTGCCGCGAAGGAATTTGCGGACAATGTGGTGTTATGATTGATGGAAGAGCACACGGCCCCTTAAAAAACACCACTACCTGTCAGCTTCATATGAGAAGTTTTAAAGATGGAGATACCATTTATATTGAACCTTTTCGGGCAAAAGCCTTTCCTGTACTGAGAGATTTAAAAATTGACCGCTCCGCTTTTGATGCCATTATTGAATCTGGTGGTTTTATTGGAGTCTCCACGGGTCAGGCGCCTGAAGCCAATACGATTCCGATATCTTACGAGACTGCCGAAGCGTCTTTTGATGCCGCAGCCTGCATTGGTTGTGGGGCCTGCGTAGCAACTTGCAAAAACGCCAGCGCTGCCTTGTTTACAGGTGCCAAAATCACACATCTGGCTTTATTACCACAAGGACAAGTCGAGGCTTCAAAAAGAGTGCTGACCATGGTAAACCAGATGGATGCAGAAGGTTTTGGAAACTGCTCCGATACCAGAGCCTGTGAAATTGAGTGCCCACAAGGTATTTCGATTCTTTCGATCGCAAAAATGAATGCCGAATATACTAAAGCTTTAATTTTTAAAAAATAATAAAACACAACCTTAGTTAATTTATTAAACACATAGAAACATAGATTTTCAAACTCAGGAATATCATTTCATAAGTTTACAAACTATGCCGAGGAAATGTATTTCTTTTTCGAAGCCTTTTTGCCCCTACAATGTCTGTGTTTCTATGTGTTATTAAAAAATAAAACCGACAAGTTTCGAAAACCTGTCGGATTTGCTATAAAGTATCATACTGCAAAATAAGGCGTTAAAATATCTCCAAAATTATACAGCCCTTTGGGTTTGTTTTCTAAATTTTCGGCAACAAAAACAACTCCGTTTCCAAACGCTTCCCTCGAAATTGATTCATGTATTAAACGAACCGTCTGAAAAGGGAATCCAAATATAACTTCATGTTTACCAACTATTCCTCCTGCTCTGACTGAATTAATATTGCTTTTATCAATATCCAGAGCTTCTGCAATTTTTACCGCAGTTCCCGAAGTTCCTACTTTCTTTTTAAAATGTTCTTCGTTCACCTCGATATCAACCCAAGGCGCAATTTTTTTTAAAAATTTAGCAGCAAAAAGCAGATAATTCACCCCAAGCGTAATATTTGGCGACCAGAATACCGTCGTTTTATGTGCCAGTTTCTTTAATAATTGCAATTCCTTTTCTTTGTAATGAGAAATTGCCGAGATAATCTTGACCTTTCGCTTTGCAGCAATTTCTCCATACGTATAAATACCTTCATTGGAAGAAAAATCAATAATTACATCAACCGGATGCTTGTCCAGTAATTCTTCCATTGTCGTTTTAGAACCCGAGTAAATTAAACCCGGTTCTTTTGAAGGAATGCCAAGAAATTCTGAAACCGATCTGTGTTCTAAAACAGTACTTTGTCTTAAAACCCACTCCAGACAAAATTTATTGTTTTCCAGCAGTACAGAAGCTACCGATTTTCCTGTTTTTCCGAATCCTATTAAACCTATTTTCATAATTTACCTTTTTATGAGCAGATTGCCCGTTTATAAAATTGACACTTTTGAAACTTCATGCCAAATCAAAAATTCAATTATTATCTAAGCAGATAATTATCCACTTCTAGTAAAAATAAAGATTATATGACGAGATCACTAATAACAACTTATATAACTAACAATAAACAAACACGTTAACAGGAATACTACTGTGAAAATATTTTATAAGAAGCTGTAAAGATGTTTTTAAAACGATTGCCTGAAGAATATTACTTTAGCTGTGTTTTTAAACATAATTAGACTTTACAAAAAATAGAGAATTTGTTCTCCAAATAAAATAATAGACGATTCTTGCGCATTTTTAAATAAGATATCTATATTTGCAACAACGTTGCGTTAGTTTAAAAGCTAGAAAGTCCGCCAGAAACAGGACTTTCTCCATCAAGAATGAAAAAGAAAATTGTGTTAATTAATCTTTTTATGTCTGTTACTGTATTGTTTGCAATGCTGTTTCAGACGCTGCATTCTTACGAACATGTTTACAAGCAGCTTACAAGCAAACATTGCGACCATACTTATATTGACGGACAAAAGCAAATTACGCACAGCCATACTGCTGATACCAATTGCCAGATTTGTCATTTTACATTTAGTACTTTTATTCCGGAAACCTTTCAGTCTTACTCCTTTCTTAAAGTAAGTATTGAAACTTGCTGCGCGTTCTTTTATGTAAAAACCGCTGCTGTCTTTTTCAAAGGCAGTCTTTTTGCTCTTAGGGCACCACCTTCAATTTATTAGTTTACTGCGTTTTTATCCAAAAAACTAAGAACATCACTTGCTTGTCTTTTTAAAAGTCAGGCAAAACCCATTTGTAGTTTTATCTGCTGCCTTTTTCAAAAAAAATGCTGACCAATAAAACCTGAAAGGCCATTCTCGCTTATCCAATACAACTGTTTTTTTTGGGTTTCAATCGTTGTAAACACCATTTCCCTTACTTCCTTCATTGCAAAGATGCCTTAGCTGTAAACCAGTAGGTTGGACTTTGGCTATGATTGGCAGTAAAGACTCCTGTTAAAAATCATCCAAATACATAATAACTATGCTTATAGCTGAAAATCTGACAAAGAAATATGGCGATCATATTGCTTTAAACAAACTGAATTTAACAATTAACGAAGGCGAAATCTTTGCCTTACTGGGACAGAACGGTGCCGGAAAAACAACCACCATCAATTTGTTTCTAGGTTTTATCGCTCCAACAGACGGAGAACTGAAAATCAACGATATCTCGGTTATCGAAAATGCGCAGGAAACAAAAAAGTATGTCGCTTATATTCCGGAAACAGTGATGTTGTACCCAAATCTTACCGGTTTAGAAAATTTAAAGTTCTTTTCGTCTCTGGCGGGATTCAAATATTCAGAAGGAGAACTCACCTATTTCCTTTCAAAGGCAGGACTGCAACTTAAAGCACACCATCAAAACTTAGGTGGTTATTCGAAAGGAATGCGTCAAAAAGTTGGAATTGCAATCGCAATCGCCAAGAAAGCCAAGGTTCTCTTATTGGACGAACCTACCAGTGGTTTAGATCCTAAAGCTTCCAACGAGTTTTCTCAAATATTAAAAGAGCTTTCTGCAGATGGAACGGCCATACTGATGGCTACGCACGACATTTTCAGAGCCAGAGAAGTTGCCTCTCATATTGGCATTATGAGACAGGGAAATCTCGTTACCGTTATAGAAGCCGATAAAATCTCGGCAAATGAACTGGAAGATTTGTATTTACAAACTGTATAAAAGGAAATTACATTTTTCCAAACCCATCCAAAAAAAATGAAACATTTTATTCTCTCACTGTTTTTAATAATTATTAGTCAGTTTGCACAATCGCAAACCGTTAATAAAAAAACATCCGATACCATATCTAACAAAACAGAACGCACCGAATTGCAAACGGTTGAAATTATAGGCCGTTCGACCAAAAAATATAATAGTGATTATTCTTTTGCAGCAACAAAAACAGCCGCCCTCAACAAAGATATTCCACAATCTATAGCAACGATCACCAAAGAACTAATTGCAGATAAAGGCGCCATTTACCTGGCCGATGCTGTCAAGATGGCCAGTGGTGTTATTCCCGCAAGTTATTACAATCAGTATACGATTCGCGGAATCAGTCAAAACGAAGAAGGCCAGATCATAAACGGCATGCGAACACATCAACATTACTTCTTGCAACCTTTAACGACCAATATTGAACGAGTTGAAGTGATTAAAGGACCTTCGAGTGCTACATTCTCTTCTGTCGATCCGGGTGGAAGCATTAATATGGTTACTAAAAAACCACTGGCTGTTGATCGAAAAGAGATAAGTCTGAGTGCAGGAAGCTTTAGCACTTTGCGCGGAACTTTAGATTTTACTGGCCCATTGAACGAATCAAAAACCCTTTTGTACCGTGTAAATGGTGCCTATCAGGAAGCCAAATCGTTTCGGGATCTGGTTCGCAATAAATCGTTTTTGATTTCGCCATCCTTCAGCTACATTCCGAATGAAAAAACAGCCATCAATACCGAATTAATTTTGAGCAACATGACCGGAGTTCTGGATCGCGGACAGCCAATTTTTGGTGCCGTTGCGGGAGTTACCAGTCTAAATAAAACTCCGATTAGCTTAAATTTAGGTGCCCCAAGTGATTTCTATAAATCAAAAGAAATGATTTTGACCACCAATTTCGTTCATAAGTTCAACTCTAAAATAGGTTTTAATGCATCGTACATGAAACAAACCTGGACAGAAGATCTTCAGGAACACAGAACTACAAATGCTTTTGCAGTCGACATGAACAATAAACCTGTCAGTAGTCTGGCCATGATGCAATTTGTACAGCGTCAGCAATATTGGGACGTTGATAACCTGAGTGCTTATTTCAACTTTGATTTAAATACAGGAAAAGTAAAACATAAATTATTGGCAGGTTACGATTTAAACAGCTGGAACAAAACCAAAGGCGGTGGACAAAATGCTGCCAGAGGTTATTTATTGAAAGACGGAACGGTAGCCAGTTCATTTGTTGCTGCCAATGCTGCCAATTATCAAACCATAACAGTCGATGGGGTGGTTTTACCAAAACCAAATGTAAATTATTTTAACCTGAACAATCCCAATTATACCTTAACAAGTCCTGACGATTATACACTCAATGTTCGTACTGCCTTGCCATCTGCATTAACCAGTACCAACGCAATTTATATCCAGGATCAGGTACAATGGGAAAGATTTACCGTTTTACTGGGCTTGCGTCAAGAATGGTTTAAAGACATCACAAACTACAAATCCAACAATGAACTGACTGTTAAAAAGTCGGCTTTACTGCCGCGTATTGGAGTGACTTATGCCGTAAACAATCAAATAAACGTTTACACAACTTATCTTGAAGGTTATCAGCCACAATCGAATACGGTATCTTTGATGCCTCAAACAGGAAGTTTACCAGCCGGAAGTTTGTTTGATCCACTGAAAAGCAACTTGAAAGAAGTTGGACTGAAAGCTACTTTTTTCAACAATTCCGTAAGTTTCAACGCCGCTCTTTATGAAATCAACCAGCGTAATATCCTAATGAATGCCAACGACCCGGCAAATCCTGATTTGCTGGTAACAAGAGGTGCTGAAAGAAGTCGTGGTTTCGAATGTGACGTAGCAGGTTTTATTACGGCCGACTGGCAAATAAACGCTTCGTACAGTTATATTGATGCCGAAATTACCAATGATCGCGATCCTTCGTTAATTGGAGCCCGAAAACAAAATACACCAAAAAACAGCGCCAATTTGTGGACACGCTACAATTTCAACTCTGATTCGGCTCTAAAAGATTTGGGTATTGGTTTCGGAATGCAATATCAAAGCAGCAAAGTGCCTTGGTTTACAAGATCTTTTACACTGCCTGACTTTACTGCTTTTGATGCAGCTTTGTACTACAAACCAAACAAAAGTAATATGCAGATCGCCCTGAATGCGGGTAATTTATTCAATAAAACGTATTGGTTGGGTGCCCAGAATTATCTAAGACTATTTCCCGGAGCACCGCGAAATTTCACTCTTACTGTAACTTACAAATTTTAAACTGTATCATGTCATTATACATCGAAATTTTAATTGCCAGACATCTTAAAAATGCTGTTTTTAAAAATACGGCCGTCTATATCATCACACTCTTTATTGGTATCATACTCCTTTATGCTGCTTTTTCAGGTTGGGAAAATTACAACAACCAAAATCAGACCAGCGAAAAATACCAGCATGAATCACGCGAAGACTGGCTTAACAATCCAGATAAAAACCCGCACCGAATGGCACATTACGGAAATTTTGCCTTTCGAAAAAGTACTCCTTTGAGCGTTTTTGAATTTGGAATGGAACCCTTCTTTGGGAATGCTATATTTCTTGAAGCACACAAACAAAATAGTGCCAATTTTTCTGAAGCGGGATTCTCTAACAGTATGCTCCGTTTTGGAGAAATCAGCATTGCAATGGTTTTACAAATTTTACTGCCTTTACTGATTTTTTTCTTAGGATTTAATGCGGTCGCAGCCGAAAGAGAAAATGGGACTCTAAAACTACTTTTAAGCCAGGGAATTAGCTGGAAACAGCTCTTAACCGGAAAGATAGTAGGAATTGTAAATGTAATCCTGCTGCTTTTTGTTCCTACCATACTAGTCCTTGTACTTCTATGGTTGCTGCTTCAGGATTTTACAATTTCAACAGATGAAACCATCAAAATGCTACTGTTTATTCTGTTTCATTTTATTTACCTGATCTTCTTTTGCGTGATTGCTGTGCTGATTTCTGCTTCAAGCAAAACCTCCAAAAAAGCCTTGATTTCCTTAATCGGAATCTGGCTGGTTCTCACCATTATTTTACCCCGAACTACTCAGGCAATCGGAGCATATCTTTACGAAGCACCCTCAAAAATACAATTCAACAGTGCTATCGAAAAAGACATCCTGAAACAAGGTGACAGTCATAATCCTAACGATTTACATTACAAGGCCATCAAAGATTCCTTGCTGAGCGTTTACAAAGTCGATTCGGTACAAAAACTGCCTTTTAATTATTCGGGGTTTATCATGACCGAAGGAGAGAAAATCAGTTCGAAGATTTACAACCAACACTTAGAAGAGCTGCTAAAAGTTTACGACCAGCAAAATAGCTTCTCCAAAGCCGTTTCATTCCTGAATCCGTACATCGCGATCCGAAACCTGTCAATGGGTCTATCCAATACCGATTATGGTTCGTATGTCGATTTTCAGAAACAGGCGGAGCGTTATCGCTATACTATGGCACAAAAAATGAATGCTTTGCAGGTTAAATACATCAGTAATAAAAAGCCGGGACCAAACGACAAGCCTTTATCCATCAGCAAAGAACACTGGGCTGATCTGGAAGAATTTCATTATGAGCCAAAAGAAGTCCCGGCTATTTTAAAGTCCGAAATACTCTCTGTAGTTTCTATTTTTCTGTGGATTATCCTGCTTTTTGTTCTTATACGAATTGCAGCTAAAAACCTTAAAGCCCTCTAATATGCTAGCATTACTTTTTAAAAATTTCATACGCTCAAAAGGTACCAAAATTGGATTGGTTTTCCTGTTGCTCATCGGATTCATCAGTCTTTTAATTGGAAAGCAATTTCAACAAAAGCAGCAGAATAATATTGTAGAAGCTGCATTATACCAAAAAGAACATATTGCGCGAAATGCCGCTTTTCACAAAGACGAAATGGGACTGCTGCTCTATTACATCAAATTTTCGCTAATCAATAAAACATTGCCTGTTAACAGTCTGGCGATTGGTCAGCGCGATGTAAATCCATCGATTCAAAGCGTCACTATTCGGGGTTTGGAAGGTCAGAAATACGATGCGGAGCTCAATAATCCCAACAATCTGTTGTCCGGGAATATCGATTTTAGTTTTGTACTGATTTACCTTTTTCCACTTTTAATTATTGCATTCTCTTACAATCTGGTTTCGGAAGAAAAAGAAAGCGGAACCTGGAAAATTGTGTCTACGCAAAGTGAAAATACATTTTTATACATTCTGAAGCTGTTTTACATCCGGATCTTAAGTTTAATTGCTTTGTTGACCTTTTTAGTTCTTTTAGCCGTTTTAATCTTAGGAATTCCTTTTGACGCAGCACTTCTCACCTTTTACGGGCTGGGTGTTATGTATATTTTGTTTTGGTTTGCTGCCTGCTTTTTTATCGTTTCCCTACAAAAAAACTCCAACTTCAACGCGGTTATTTTACTTACGATCTGGCTGTTTCTAATTGTTATTCTGCCGGCAGTAATCAATACGTATATCGTGAATAAATATCCGATTCCCGAAGCTTTGGAGTTAACAGTAAAGCAACGCAATGCCTATCATGAAAAATGGGATATGGATAAGAAAATTACAATGAATAAATTCTATCAGCATTATCCGCAATTCAAGCGTTATTCTTTGCCAAATACCGAATTCAACTGGCTTTGGTATTATGCCATGCAACAGGCGGGTGACGACGATTCGGTAGAGCAATCTCAGGAACTGCAATCCAAATTAGAACAGCGCAACAAAGCCAGTCAGTTTATCTCACAGTTCTTTCCTACTTTGCATGCTCAGCTTCAACTGAATGAAATTGCAAAGTCTGATTTAGGAAACCAGCTTTTATTTTTGAAGGAAACCAAACATTTTCATGAAAAAATGAGATTGTATTTTTATCCAAAAATATTTGATAATGCCCCTGTGGTTAAAGAAAACTGGTCAAAATTTAAGGTAGAGACTTTCACAGATCCTACTAAAATTAATTATACGAGAGCTTTTTTGCCTTTACTGTTTTTCAATTTGTTACTAATCGGTTTGGGCTGGATGAATTTCAAAAACAACAGAAAAGAAACCTTTTAAAAGGGATTGTCTCAACTTAAGAATATTATTTTAACACATAGAAACATAGTTTAATAAAGAAGAACAAAGCGTTTGACCTCAAATAAAACGCATATTATGCGAAAGAAATGTATTTCTCTTTTGTATGCTCTTTAGTGATACAATCTATGTTTCTTTGTGTTTCATCATTTTAGCGTTCCAACATCGAAATCAATATTTCAATTTATCCTATTTAAAAATTTTAAAAAAAAATCTTTGATTTTAAATCAATATCGTAATATTGCAATATTATATTTAAAATCACATGGGAGCTTCTAAAACGGAACATTTTACCGACAAACAAAATCAGATCGCTACTATCGCCAAAGCACTGGGACATCCGGCTAGAATTGCTATTATTGAATATTTGCTTAAAGTAAACGAATGTATTTGCGGAGATATTGTAAACGAATTGCCACTTGCACAGCCCACCGTTTCGCAACACCTGAAAGAACTAAAAAATGCAGGCCTTATCAAGGGAAACATTGAAGGAAACGCCATCTGTTACTGTATAAACGAAGAAACTTTTGATATTCTAAATACCTATTTTTCCGCTATTATTGCGGTTACAAAAAATCAAAAATGCTGTTAAAGGCTTTTTTTAACTTACTATATCGCAATATTGCATTATAACTATAAAACAAAAAAAATGAAACTATCAGACATTAAAAGCATACTGCCTACCCTTGAAAACGTAGCATTTCAACTGGAAAATGGAACTTTTGTTCCGGAGCATTTTCACGTCACTGAGGTGGGAATGATCACTAAGAATTTTATCGACTGCGGCGGTGTAATTCGTCAGGAAAAAAGTGTCAACTTTCAACTTTGGAATGCAGACGATTATGAACATCGCTTGAAACCCGGTAAACTATTGCACATCATTAACCTTTCAGAAGAAAAATTAAACATTGAAGATCTGAATATAGAAGTCGAATACCAGAACGAAACTATAGGCCGATACGATTTAGAGTTTAATGGAAATCATTTTGTATTAAAAAATAAAGTTACAGCCTGTCTGGCACAAGATGCCTGTGGAATTCCGTTACCATCCGGCTTTATCGAATTAAACAAGGACAATACAAACTCCTGTTCCCCTAATTCAGGCTGTTGCTAAGCTATGAGTACTTTCTTTCTTAAATATAAAAAACCAATTATAATCACTACAGCTGTTATTGTACTGCAACTGATTTATGGCTTTGAGCCTAAATTTTGCATTATCAATATCATTTGGTTACTCGTTTAAAACTATGACAAAAAATATTCTCGTGCTTTGCACAGGAAATAGCTGCCGAAGCCAGATTGCCGAAGGTTATTTGCGCCATTTTCTGGGCAACAAAGCCCATGTTTACAGTGCCGGCATTGAAACTCACGGGGTAAATCCCAGAGCCATTGCCACTATGAAAGAAGACGGAATCGATATTTCAAAGCATACTTCAAATCACATCGACGAGTATCAAAACATTGTTTTTGATGTTGTCCTTACGGTTTGTGATAATGCCAAAGCGCAATGTCCTTTCTTTCCTTCAAACGCATTAAAGTTACATCACAATTTTCCGGACCCTGCCAAAGCAACAGGGACAGAAAAAGAAATTATGCAGGAGTTTCGCACCGTGAGACAAATGATCAAAGAATATTGCAGTGCATTTGCAAAAACGATCAACACAGATTATTAAACACAAATCTATGTCTCTATGTGTTTAAATTTTAGCATCCCAATCATCGGAACCTATATCTTAACACATAGAAACATAGTTCTAAATGCTGAAAAAGGCGTTTCACTCCAAATAAAGCACAGAACACTATGTGAAAGAAATGTTTTTCTCTTTTGTATTCTCTTTTAACAATACAATCTATGTCTCTATGTGTTTAAATTTTAGCGTTCCAACATACAAACCTCTATTCTAACACATAAAAACATAGTTCTAAATGCTGAGAAAGTCGTTTCACTTCAAATAAAACACATATCACTATGTGAAAGAAATGTATTTCTCTTTTGTATCCTCTTTTAATAATACAATCTATGTTTCTATGTGCTAAAAAAAATTACCACTACTCTACTTCTCATCATAATTTGTTATTCCTTTATTGAAGTATAAAATGATATGACAATCAGAATGCAGCGATCCTTTTTTAAATTTGTTTGAAACGAAAAGAAGCTTCTGCCTCTTTGTAAATCTACCTCATCATGAAACTACAACACCTTCAGATTCAAACCAACAATATTCAAGAAACAACAACATTCTATCAAGACGTACTTAATCTTTCAATTCTCGAAAAAGATTCCAACTCAATTAGCATTCAGGCAGGTAAATCGATCTTAAAGTTTATCGAAAATCCGCAATTTGATTCCATCTATCACTTTGCTTTTAATATCCCTCAAAACAAGCTTCAGGAAGCCATTAAATGGGCCACAAACAAACTGGATTTAATTATTATTGAAGACACGAATGTAATTGCCAATTTTGAGAGCTGGAATGCCAATGCCATTTATTTTTATGATAACAATGGTAATATACTGGAATTCATTGCCAGATACGATCTCGACAATTCCCAAACGAAATCTTTTAGTTCTAAATCCATACTAAACATTAGTGAAATTGGAATTGTCAACGAACATCCTTTGGATTTAGCAAACCAGTTAGTAACCGAACACGAGTTAGAACTCTTCAGTAAAAATGACAATAACGAGCTCTTTGCTGCCGTTGGAAATGATGAAGGACTGCTCATTATCGTACGTCCGGGTCGAAATTGGTATCCTACGAAAACACCTTCTAAAAGCAATTCAACCGAAGTTCGCATAGAAAATAACGGAGCTCAGACTGAATTGAAGTTTTCCTAAAGATTTGCCCGCTCCTCTTCTATTTTTTTTAATTTTATACAAAACTCAAAATCTAAAAAATGCCATTTGTACGAATCAGTTTGCCTAAGAAGCTTTCATTAGTAACCAAAAACAATATTTCAGAAGCGATTCATCAATCTTTAATAGCAGAATTTCATATTCCAAGTGCTGATTATTTTCATGTAATTGAAGAATTAGAGCGGCATCAGATAAAATATCCTGAAAGTTATCTTGGTGTTTCACATTCTGAAGAAATTGTATATGTCCAGATCACCGCAGGACAAGGTCGAACAGTAGAACAAAAAAGGAAATTATACCATCAAATCGCTACGAAAATTGCTGCAACAACAGAGATTCTAATTAATAATGTGATTATTGTTTTATTGGAAAATAACGGTCTGGAAAACTGGTCTTTTGGTAACGGAGAAATTCAGGAACCAACACATTTAAAAAAATAAGCTTTTATTGCACAGTCTTTATAGCGCTCTGGTCATTCCGGATGCGAATAAAGCAAAAAAAACAAAACCGTTTCAGCTTAGGTACTGAAACGGTTTCTTTATCTTAAAATTTCATCCTCTGAATCCTCACGGCATTCAATATGGCCAGCAAAGCTACGCCAACATCCGCAAAGACAGCTTCCCACATGGTTGCCAGTCCGCCAGCACCCAGAATCAGTACAAAAGCTTTTACAACAAAGGCCAGAGTAATATTCTGCCAGACAATTTTCTTGGTTTGTTTCCCAATGTTTATCGCCATAGGAATCTTACTTGGCTTATCGTCCTGAATGACAACATCGGCGGTTTCGATCGTAGCATCACTTCCTAAACCTCCCATCGCAATGCCGACGGTGCTCAAAGCAATTACCGGAGCATCATTTACACCATCGCCCACAAAGGCTACGGTTTCATTTTTGGCCTTAATTTCGTTTAGTTTATTCACTTTATCTTCAGGTAGCAAATCGCCAAAAGCATTTGTAATTCCCAGCGTATTCGCAACAAACTGTACGACATTGGTTTTGTCACCACTTAGCATGGTCACTTTAACACCTAACTCTTTTAACTTCGTTACCGCCTCTTGTGCATCTGCTTTAATTTCATCGGCAATCGTTAAATAACCGGCAAACTTTTTGTCGTAAGCTATGGCAATAGTCGTATAAACAACGGCATTGGGGTCAACATCGTAATTGATGTTGAATTTATCCATCAATTTGAAATTCCCTACATGCAGTTCCTTTCCGTTTATTGCTGCTTTTAAACCGTGTCCGGAAATCTCTTCTACATTTTTTAGCGTTATTGCGGGGTCAATTGGTCCCACATGATTATGAATCGCTGTCGCAACTGGGTGTGTACTCTGACTTTCCAATGCATTTACGAGTTTTAAAATTTCATCTTTATCAAAACCCTCCTGAAGGATAACTTCCTGAACTTTAAAGACACCCTCGGTCATAGTACCTGTTTTGTCCATCACAACATTCTGAATGGTTGAAATACTGTCTAAAAAGTTACTTCCTTTAAACAGGATTCCGTTTTTACTGGCTGCTCCTATTCCGCCAAAATACCCTAACGGAATACTGATCACCAAAGCACAAGGACAAGAAATTACGAGAAAAACCAATGCTCTGTACAACCAGTCACTAAACACATAATCGGATACAAAAAGCATCGGCAACAAGCAAATGGCAATCGCCAGATAGACTACAATGGGCGTATAAATCTTAGCAAATTTTCGAATGAACAATTCTGCAGGAGCTTTTTTAGTAACAGCATTTTGTACCATTTCTAAAATTTTAGACAATTTACTGTCGTTATAAGCTGTAGTTACTTTTACCAGTGCAATGGTGCTTCCGTTAATCATTCCGGCCAAAACAGCTTCGCCTTTTACTTTGGTGTCCGGTTTGCTTTCTCCTGTAAGCGCTGCGGTGTTAAAAGAAGCCGAATCGGAAAGTAATTCACCGTCCAGACCCAGTTTTTCCCCTGCTTTTAGCTGCACTATCGCTCCAATGACAACATCGGCCGCTTTCACTTTAGTCGCAACATTATTTTCCAAAACACTTACCTCATCAGGACGCTGGTCCAGCAGGCTCTTAATGTTTGATTTGGCACGACTGACTGCTAATCCCTGAAAATTCTCTCCAATGGTATAAAACAGCATCACAGCGACCCCTTCAGGATATTCACCTATAGCAAATGCCCCCAGGGTCGCAATACTCATCAGGAAAAACTCAGAAAACACATCGCCTTTTCTAATGCTTTCGTAGGCTTCTTTTAAAACAGGAAGTCCTACCGGCAAATAAGCGATAACGTACCAGGCAATTCTAACATAACCTGAAAACCAATTTTGTTCAAAATAGTTATCAAATCCAATTCCGATCAGCAGTAAACCAAGAGAAATAATGGCTGGCAAAAACATTTTAAACAAACTGCTGTCGCCACTATTACCGTGATCGTGTCCGTCATCATCCGAATGAACCGGTTCGTCATGTGCACAGCTGCAAGACGGTTGGTTTGTTTTTTTCTTTTTAATCTTTTCTTCTTTATGTAGATGTTCCATGAGAAATTTAAAGTTTAGGTTTCAAAGTTTCAAGTTTAAACTTTGTTTCAATAATGTTCTAAATTTACGGATTTTGTCTTAATAGTTTTTAGGTACCACAAATTAATCTCACAAAGGCAGAGAAAAGAGGTCTAAGATTTTTGATTAACGATTTTTGATTTCGGATTTGGTGTTACTTAAAAATATAATTGTCGACTTTATACGGTTTCAAACATCTGAAATCTTCAATCGTTAATCTTCAATCTAAAATCCAGAAGACTATTCAGGAACGCACTGTTATGCGTCTCTACAAAAACCTCTGAACCTTTGTACCTCTGAACCTTAGCACCTTTAAAAAAATCTAATGATCATGTTCTCCTCCGCCTTTCATCGCCGAAAGCAAATAAAAAGCTCCCTTAGTTACGATTTTTGCATTCGGAGCCACTTTATCTACAAATTTCACTTCTGTAAAGCCTAGATCTGTCGTACCCGGGATGACCTCAACTGCTCTAAAATGAACCTCTTTTTCATGATTCCCTTCTGCCGGTGTTTTCTTTTCTTCGTGGGCTTCTTCTTCCACATATACAAAGTATTTATCGGCATTTCGAACCACAGCATCCTTTGGTAATGCAGGAACAGTGGTGTTCGTGATGTTGATGTTTGCCGAAACGTACATCCCCGGAATCAGTCCTTTAGCATCAGCCGATTCGATTTTAGCGTGTACTGCAACGGTTTTACTTTCATTAGAAAAAGACTTATTAATACCGAAAATCTTCCCTTTAATTGATTTGTTCGACTGATTGGTTAAAACAAAATCAATGACCTGACCAATCGAAATAGATCCCAGGTCTTTTTCATACACATTCAAATCCAGATGCATCTGACTGTTATCGACCACTTCAAACAAAACAACACCTGTTTGGGCATAAGCGCCTTTTGCGATACTTATTTTCCCTACATAACCGTTTATTGGAGCTACAACTGGTACTAACGAAGTGCTTCCTTTGGTGCTTACATGTAGCGCTTCCAGTTTGTTCTTAGCAGCCTGTGCACGGGCTCTTTCTGCAGCCAATTTTGATTTTACTTCCTGAAATGTTTTCCTTGGATTTACATTTTCATCACTCAGGGTTTTCTGGCGGTTGTATTCCAATTGCAGATATTCAATATTAGCTGTAGCCGAATGGTATTCTTCCTGCATTTCAATTACTTCCAAATTTTGAATGGTCGCCAGTACTTTTCCTTTGTTAACGTACGTTCCTTCCAATACAAAAATATCCTTAACCGTTCCTCCTATTAAAGTCGAAACTTCTGCTGAATTTTGTGGCGGGACAGTTGTGTAACCATTGGCTTTTATCACCTTATTGAGGTTTCTATTTTCGACTAAATCTGTTTCGATCCCAACTGTTTTATATTGAGATTCGTTTAAAGCAACTTCGTTTTGTGATTTTTCTTCTTCTTTTGTTTCTTCTGTTTTCTTTTGACCACACGAAGTTAAAACGATGATAGAGGCTATAAGTAATGCCCAACTACCTAGCTTCCTTTGCGATAAAACTGCTGCAAATTTTACTGTTAAATGCTTATATGTCTGTTTCATTTTAATTGTTTTTGATGGTTGGAAATTGCAATTCGATTGCACTTTGATTAAAGTTATGGGTAGCCTCTGTATATTGTTTTTTAATATCAATCGCCTGATTTAAGAAACTGATGTACGACCAGTAACTCAGATCACCATTCGCATAACTTTTCTGGGCAGTACTGATAATCTGATCTGCGTACTGCAATCCCTCTTTCTGATAATAGTCCATTGCTTTCTGCTGTTTCTCAAAGTTGTTTTGCAACTCCGCTTTTTGCAGATTCAACGTTAGCCTGTTCTTATCCAAAGCCAGTTGCGACTGGGAAATACTTACTGCCGAAGCTTTTGCTTTTGCGGTATTCACTCCTCCAAACAACGGAATTTGCAATCCTGCCGTAAATCCCTGAAACAAAGATTCGGTATTGATTGTTTGTGCAAAATAACCCAATCCTACTTTTGGCGTTCGCATCGCTTTGTGCGTATTGGCTTCTTTCTGGTACACCGAAATTTGCTGTTGGTAAAAATCTGTCATTAAAACTTCTGCTTTCGAGTTTCCTTCTTCTTTCACCATAACATACTGCAATGTGGTTTGATCGTCGGGAATGATACTTTGATCCGTCTGAATAAAAAACTGCAACTGCTTTTGGTAAATTGCCAAATCGTATTCTAACTGTGCCTTTTGAGTTTCAATCTCTTTCACTTTGGCTTTGGCACTAATGACTTCAATATTTCCGCTTTCTCCGGTTTTAAAACGCAGTTCTGCATTCTTCAAAAACTTGGTATAAATCTCATTAAGTTCCGAGTTCAATTTCTGAATCGAAACGCCATACAGATATTGATAATAAGCCAGCGTTACTGCCTTTTCTACTTCATAAGAAGATAAGGCTTTTCGTTTTTCTGCCAGCTTCGCCAGTTCTTCCTGTAGCTGTCGATTGGCTTTTGTGATATTTCCCAACGGAAAAAACTGCTGAATCGAAACATTATGGTCGTAATCGGCACTATTGAACTGCCCTCCCTGGTATTGTACCTGAAGCGGATCTGGCTGAAATGCCGTCTTTTTTAAAATCGTTTGTTTCTCGATTTCCTTATCGGCAATCTTTAAATCGATATTATTTGATTTTGCCAGTTCGATTGCTTTCTCAAGACTTATTTTTTCCTGCGCCGTTGCGAATGTGGTTACGAACAAGAGTGCAAGTACCAGCTTTTTTGCCTTCAAAGCGCGCAATGCTTCTTTCGCAAGCTGCACAAAGGGGGTTTTATTATTATATATGGTATTCATTTTTTTCTTTTTTAATTCTTATTGTTCTCCTTGTAAATCTTCCCGCTCTTTGCGGTCAAATTTCTTCTCCAATAACAAATACAGAATTGGTAAAACGATTAACGTTAATAAAGTTGCTGAAACTAATCCTCCAATTACAACGGTTGCCAAAGGCTTTTGTACCTCTGCTCCACCGCTTGTTGACAATGCCATTGGTAAAAACCCTAATGAAGCAACAGCTGCGGTCATTAAAACCGGACGTAATCGGGTTTTGGTACCAATTAAAACTCTTTGTAGCGGGTCAAGAACTCCTTCTGTTTTGAGCTGATTGAAATATGAAATCAATACAATTCCGTTTAAAACTGCAATTCCAAACAAAGCAATAAAACCAATACCGGCCGAAATACTAAATGGCATTCCACGCATCCACAGTGCAAAGACTCCACCAATTGCCGACAATGGAATGGCTGTAAAAATCAATCCGGCCTGTTTGAAGCTTTTAAAAGTAAAATAAAGCAGCACCAGTATTAATCCTAATGCAATTGGGAGCGCTACCGAAAGTCGTTTAGTGGCTTCAATTAAATTTTCGAACTGACCGCCATAGGTTACATAATATCCTGCCGGAAGTTTATAGTCCTTCTCCAGCTTTTGCTGAATTTCCTCTACCACACTTTTTATGTCACGGCCACGAACGTTTAATCCAACCGTAATTCTACGTTTTCCGTTTTCACGAATTACCTGCACAGGACCTTGTTCGTACTCCACTGTGGCAACTTGCGAAAGCGGCACCTGTTGTCCGTTAGGCAGCGGAATAAACAAATTGCTCACGTCTGTAATATCAGCGCGATTGTTTTCATTCATGCGCACGACTACATCAAACCTTTTGCTTTCGTCGTAAATTTTTCCGGCACTTTCACCGGCAAAAGACGAACGTATAATCTGATTGATATCGGAAATATTCAATCCGTATAAAGCGATCTTATTGTAATCGTATTTCACTGTGATTTGTGGTAAACCTGTTACTTTATCGGCTTTTAGATCGCCAATTCCTTCGATACTCTTGATTTTAGAGATTAACTCTGTAGCTTTAGCATCCAGGATCTCCAGATCGTCTCCAAAAATCTTAATCGCAATATCACTACGACTTCCAGTCATTAGTTCGTTAAATCGCATCTGAATAGGCTGAGAGATCTCAATGTTGGCTCCCGGGATAACTTCCATTTCTGCCTTCATGGCATTTGCTAAATCTTCCCAATTATCATACTTTCCTTTCCATTCTTTCTTATCCTTCAAAACAATGATCAGATCACCACTCTCAATAGGCATTGGATCGGTTGGAATTTCCCCGCTACCGATTTTGGTTACGATTGTTTTGATCTCCGGGAATTTGGCTTTTAAGATCTGTTCGTATTTAGTCGTTGTTTCTACCATTTGCGTAAGCGAACTTCCCGTCATAATGGTAGCGTTTATAGCCAAATCACCTTCTTCGATGGTAGGAATAAATTCTCCTCCCATTGAATTAAAAATGACTAATCCTATTGCAAATAAACCCAGTGATACTCCTAACACTATCTTTTTAAACTGTAATGCTTTTTTCAAAAAAGGTGTGTAAACCGATTCCAGCCAGGCCATCATTCTGTCGCTGAAATTTTCTTTGTGTTCTGTACTTTTAGATAAAAATAAAGCACTCATCATAGGCACATACGTCAAAGAAAGTATAAAGGCTCCGGCAACGGCAAACCCTACTGTCATTGCCATAGGCTTGAACATCTTACCCTCTGTTCCTACTAAAGCCAAAATAGGCAAATACACGATCAGGATGATAATTTCTCCAAAAGCCGCACTGTTCCTAATTTTGGAAGCCGAATTGTAAACTTCAGCATCCATTTCGTTTTGCGATAATTCTTTTTTACGTTTGAGTTTCTGCAAGTGATGCATCGTGGCTTCAACAATAATCACAGCTCCGTCTACGATGATTCCAAAGTCGATCGCACCAAGGCTCATTAAATTCCCGCTTACGCCAAAGGCATTCATTAAAATAATGGCAAAAAGCATGGCCAATGGGATTACAGAAGCTACAATTAAACCTGCACGAAGATTCCCTAGAAATAAGATCAGTACAAAAATAACGATCAAAGCTCCTTCCAATAAGTTTTTTGTAACTGTTCCAATCGCATTATCGACCAATTTTCCTCTATCGATGAAAGCTTCGGCAACGACGCCTTCCGGCAAACTTTTATTGATCTGAACCATTCTTTCATGGATTCTATTAACTACTGCACTGGAATTTTCTCCTTTTAGCATCAAAACCATTCCAGAAACAATTTCACCTTTTCCGTCTTTCGTTGAAGCTCCGTAACGCAAGGCAACACCTTCACGAACTTCGGCCACATCACGAACCAGAACGGGAGAACCATTTCGGTTTTTTACCACCACGTTTCCTAGGTCTTTCGTTCCCTTTGCCATACCAACACCTCGGATGAAGTACGCAAACTGGTCTTTTTCGATATAAGCACCACCCGTATTTTGATTGTTTTTTTCGAGTGCGTCAAAAATTTCTGTAATCGTAACGCCAAGGCTATTTAGCGTATTTGGATTTACAGCAATTTCATATTGCTTCAGTTTCCCTCCCCAAGTACTTACATCGGCCACGCCTTTGAGACCTTGTAATTGCGGAATGATGATCCAATCCTGAATCGTACGCAGTTTTATGGCATCGTATTTATCTTCATAACCTTTTTTGGCATAAACGTCATATTGGTAAATTTCTCCTAAACCGGTGCTGATAGGTGCCAGCTCGGGCGAACCCGCATAGGCAGGAATATTTTCCTCGGCTTGTTTGAGTCGCTGAAATATTTGTTCTCTGGCCCAGTAGATATCGACATCGTCCTCAAAAACTACGGTAACCACCGATAATCCGAAACGCGAAATACTGCGGAGTTCTATGATATCCGGAACGGTCTTTACCGCCTGTTCTAATGGATACGTAATTAATTGTTCGACTTCCTGACTTGCCAAAGTAGGTGCTGTAGTAATGATCTGCACCTGATTATTAGTTACATCAGGTAGAGCATCTAACGGCAATTGTTTGAGTGAATAGCTTCCCCAGGCTATTAATACAAGGGTAAATAATAGTATAACGAATTTATTCTTTATACTAAACTGTATGATTTTATCTAACATTTTAATGGTATAATGACGTGAGAAATGAGACAAAGTATTGCCTATTTTACTGCTGCGGAATAGTCGCAACGCTCTTACCCGAATCCCGATTTGTCGGGGCGGGCATCATTATGCTATTTGAGGGGGTTGCCAAATGCTTCCGTAGAAATTGGAAGCAAAAACAGAAATGTAATTGGGTAACGGACTTGTGATAATAGAATGCGCAACAGGGAAATCAAAACTTAGAAAAGTCTGATAACTTAAAACCTGAGCACCACAACAATTGCACGCACAGAAGGGCGAACATAAATCGTTGTCTTTATCGTGTGAGTGATTTGCTTCAGAAGAAAACTGAGCAGTTTTGTGTGCAGCACTGTTTATTTCCATATCTGCACAGGGCATATTGGAAAGTGCCAGTAAATAAATCGATAATATGATTGTTATCCATTTCACATTGCAAAAATAGTATTTATTTCGATTCCAAAATCTAAATAATTGAATTTGATGTTTCTAAAAAAGATAAATGAGTCAGAAAAAACAGCAAAAATCTACCTTTTTTCAAAACATACTTTCTTAAAAAATAATATCGGTGATAAGAAATTTTAGTTAACCTTAACAATAATTAACTTTTTTTTCAGATTCACTATTCCAACACAAAAACAAACTATACACCTGTAAAACAAGAATATACACACTTAATTTCCTAAAAAAATACTAGCTCTTAATTTATTTGATGCCATTTTATTAATTAACAATAATAAACACGAAAATCAAGGAGAAATAAATACTAGTATCAGTCTCTTTCTTACTTTTAAATATCCAAATTTTCTTACAAATGTGCAGCGATAAAATTGTGGAGGAAAAAATCAACTATTAAAAGAAAGTCTAAATGCATACAATAGATAGTTGTACCTAACAGCCATACTATCTATTGGAAAAGGAAAAACAGCACAAAAAAGAGCCGCAAAAGAAACAGAACTGAATAAAATTATTCTTCCCGAAGATGAAGAACCAAAACCCAAAAAATAATCACCTGACTCCTTAATTTATGCTTTTTTTTTGTTTTTAAAGCATACTGCACGAAAAACGAATACCACCAACCTTTACTAAACTAATTTTTAAAACATTAGATCCCTTATTTTAACTCTTGCTTTATCCACAAAAGAGAAATCGTACAGCGAACCCAATTGGCCTAAATTTGAACCAGTAACATGAACTTAAATAAAGTACAATCGCAAAATTCCAAATTCAATTTTATTTAAAATCAGCTACAAAAAAAACTTCAAAATAAAAACATAACAAACTAATATAAAATAAATTACACACTTCATATAAAGTAATAATTTAAAATAAAATTCAAACAAAAAAATCACTTTTTAAATAGTTCAGCTGATGATATCAAGGCAAATTCTAACGTTAAAACCACAATAATTTTCCTCTGAAAAACTAAATAATTTGAAAGTGTACTTTTCATCTAAACACAACGATAAAATCAAGGATTAGCCTTTTACATGCTTTTTTTGACAAACACACTTTTTGAGGGACATTTTTCTCTGAAATTTAAAATTCAGCCCCGTTTTTCTATATTTTTTAAAAACAATATCGTCTTCTAAAACTTACAGAAGTTTTATTTTAGATAACAATAGCTAAAACACTGGAAATAAAAACACAACAACAACCAACCAGACAATGTGTCAGGCTTAAAATCAGTCTTTTTGCGCAATATTTTGCCACCGATATGTAATCCCTCCGGGATATTTTATCTTGCATTAATCAACGACCAATATGTAATCTCTCCGAGATATTTTTGCTGTTAGTAAAATGCCGACGCATTTACTGACGAAACTTTAGTGGGATACTCCGCTAGATATAAGATATCGGTACCTCTCACACCCATCCACTTCTTTTGCAGTGAATAAAATACCTACGCACTCAGAAATGAAACCTCAACGTGATACTCCGCTAGGAGTAAGATATCGGTAACACTCGCACACATCCACTTCTTATGTAATGAATAAAATGCCGACGCACTCAGAAATGAAACCTCAACGTGATACTCCGCCAGGAGTAAGATATCGGTAACAAAAAAAAAAAACTCTTAAGGCAATTAATTCCCTTAAGAGTTTCTTTTACCATAAAAATCCAGAGATACAAAGCACAAAACCTTTGCAACTCTGCCCCTTTGCCTCTTTGCCCCTCTATAAAGAAGCCATATCAATTACAAAACGGTACTTAATATCCCCTTTTAGCAACCTTTCATAGGCATCATTTACTTCATTCACACCAATCAGTTCAATATCGGCAGTAATATTATGTTCAGCGCAAAAATCAAGCATTTCCTGAGTTTCTTTGATTCCGCCAATTGCAGAACCCGCAAAGCTTCTTCTTCCTAAAATAAGACTGAACGAAGTTACCGGAAGAGGCTCCATTGGCGCACCAACCAGAGTCAAAGTTCCATCAACTTTTAGCAAATTAAGATATTCGTCGATATTATGCTCTGCCGATACACAATCCAGAATAAAATTCAGGCTTTTGGCATGTTGTGCCATTTGCTCTGGATCTGTAGACAACACTACCTCATCTGCACCCAGACGTTTTGCATCTTCAGTTTTAGACAATGAAGTTGTAAAAACCACAACATGTGCCCCCATAGCTTTCGCTAATTTGATTCCCATATGTCCCAAACCACCAATACCAACGATCCCTACTTTCTGTCCGGGACCAACATTCCAGTGCTTTAATGGTGAATACGTTGTGATACCGGCACAAAGTAAGGGAGCAACTCCTGCAAGATCTAATTTATCAGAAATATGCAGTACATAATTTTCATCCACCACTATACTTTGAGAATATCCTCCAAACGTCTGTCCGCCTAAATGAGTATCCGGAGAATTAAAGGTTAAAGTGCTGCCGGCATCACAAAATTGCTCTAAATCGCCTTTGCAATGCTCACATTCTCTGCAAGAGTCAACCATACAACCTACTCCGGCTAAGTCGCCAACCTTGAAGTTTTTTACATGATCTCCTACTTTTGTAACTCTTCCCACGATCTCATGACCCGGAACTATTGGATAAATTGTGCCATGCCATTCGTTTCTCGCCGAATGCAAATCCGAATGACAAATTCCACAGTATAGAATTTCTATTTCAACATCATGAGCCAATACCGCTCTGCGTTGAATGTCTAAGGTTTGCAACAGCGCGTCTGCAGCCTCTGTACCAAAGGCTTTTATGTTTTTTACTTCCATGTTTTTATTGTTTTTTTAGTTTTATTTGTTTCAGGTTTTATTTGTTTCAGGTTTTATTTGTTTCAAGTTTCACATAATCAAAACACAAGTCTTCCCATTCAGAATTTTCTAATTATCTAATTAAATCACTTCCCGTAACTGTAATACTCCTCATCGGTTACACTATCGAGCCAGATTCCGGTTCCTTTATCAATTTCAGTGATAATGGCAATGTGAGAAAACGAACTAAAGGGTGTCGCCCCGTACCAATGTTCGATTCCGGGCAGAATCGTAACCACTTCATCTTTATGAAGCAATCGAACCGCCTTGCCTTTTTCCTGAAAATAACCAATTCCGTTTGTAGCAATAAATAACTGCAGCGTTGGATTAACATGCCAATTACATCTCGATCCGGGTTCAAAAGAAACCTCTTTAATAACCGTATTATCAGGATGAATGTTGCTGGTTTGTTTTTTATACGAAACATCGCCAGTCATATAAGTATTGGGGACTTTCCCCTCTTCAATAACAGAAGTATAAAGTGTTGACATAAAAATTGTGTTTTTTGAGATTGATTTATTAACTAACATGATCCGACAAAAGCCGCTCCCTTGAATTGCAGAACAACGCAACACTTGCACCTAAAATCATTTAAAGCTGTTGTACTGTTCATCAGTGACCGGTTCAAGCCAGTCTACAATGCCTTTTTCAATATTGGTACTAATTGCGATATGAGTAAATTCACCGTCCGGAGAAGCTCCATGCCAATGTTTTACTCCTGGCTGAATATTCACAACATCTCCCTGCTGTAGCAATTGAATTGATTTTCCTTCTTCCTGATAAAAGCCCTTTCCTTGGGTGACGATCAAAATTTGTCCACCAGGATGCGTATGCCAATTATTGCGCGCTCCGGCTTCAAAAACCACGTTACCAACCGCAGTATTCAAAACCGGATCACTTAGAACCAGCATTCTAACCCACACTTTCCCTGTAAAGTAATCCGCTGAAGCTAAATCTCCTTTAGGAAAAATGGTTTTAACAAATTGATTTTCTGAAGTATTCATAATTATTTGTTTTTTACCACCAGTTTAAACTAAATCATGAAAGCGGGAATGTGCTTTGTGAAGTATTATTTAGCTTATCGAAAACTGATTAATGATTAATACTAATTATTTCAATGCAAATTTACAGTGGCAAAGACGCAGAGCGATAACAATAATCAAACAAAAAATTAAGAATATGAAACAATTTACACTCTAAGTGATTTTGGAATTGTTCCTGTAATTCTTTTAAAGTAGTTATTAAAATAGCTTGGATATTCAAATCCCAGAGAATATCCGATATCCGAAATACTCCAATCTGTATGCTGTAGCAAAGCTTTGGCTTCACCAACAATTCGCTCTGAAATATGAGTCGTTGTAGGTTTTCCGGTAATTTCTTTCACTGAACGATTCAAATGATTCACATGAACAGCCAAACTCTGCGCATAATCCTGAGGTGTTTTTAGCGCTAATGGTTCATTTTTGGTTTCTATTGGAAACTGTCTTTCCAACAACTCTAAAAATAACGAAGTAATTCTGGAAGAAGCATTTCTCGGTTTAAAGAAATTCTCAGAAGGCTGCATTTTCATCGATTCATGCAAAATCAAATTGATATAATTGCGTATTAAATCATCTTTAAAAATATAATCTGTCTCTTGTTCTTCGATCATCTTCTGAAATAAAGAATCTATAAACAGCTTTTGATCAACTGATAATGAAAAAATAGGCGTACCTCCAATTTTAAAAAGTGGCGATTCGTGAAGGCTTTCTGAACGGTCTTTTACCTTCAGAAAATCTTCGGTAAAAACACAGGCATACCCTTCATAAGAAGGCGAAATGATTTCCCAAGAGTATGGAATATGTGGATTTCCGAAAAACAATATCGTTCCGTCCGTTTCGATTCCCCTGTCTGCATAATGAATAAAACTCTTGCTGGTATTGATGCAAATCTTATAAAAGTCCCTCCGGTTGTAAGTTGGAATCTTACTCACATCTCCATTTACTTCATATACTTTAAAACCTTTTAGCTTTAAATCACCAATGCCAAGTTCTGAACCCTGTTCTTCTAGTTGCTCTTTCATGTTGCAAAGTTATGAAAATCAAACAAACAATATTGAAGTTGTTTTTTTTGTTTCAGGTTTCAAGTTTCAAGTTTCAGGTTTCAAGTTTCAGGTTTCAGGTTGAAACCAGTTTTGTGGTGAAATTGCTAAAGTTCAATTTTGTTGACCCGCTGCTTAAAAAAAACGGCTGTTTCTTATTTCATAATCAAATCTCAACCATCAGGCATTTATTTTTCATAAAAAAGCTTGTTATTTTATACCAATCGGTATATATTTGTATTCTTATTTTCAATTCTCATGAGTAAAGCCGAAAAAACCAAGCAATTTATTATAGAGAAAACCGCTCCCATTTTCAATATGAAAGGGTACAGCGGCACTTCTATGAGTGATATTACCGAAGCAACGGGGCTTACAAAAGGGAGCATTTACGGTAACTTTGAAAACAAAGACGAGGTAGCCCTGGCCGCTTTTAAATTCAATGTAAAGAAACTTCAGGATGCTTTTACACAGGAAATCGAAAAGCAAACCACTTTTAAAGACAAATTACTTGTTTATCCAAGACTCTACTCCGATTATTATGAGTTAAGAATCACTCAGGGTGGATGCCCTATCATCAATACTGCCACCGAAGCTGACGATACGCACCCGGTGCTTAAAAAAAAGGTTGAAAGTATAATTATTGCATGGAAAGAAAAATTGGTCTATTTCATCAAACAGGGTATTGCGGCTGGAGAATTTAAAGCCGAATCAATAGATCCGGAAAAAACCGCTCTAACCATCATTGCTATTATCGAGGGTGCCGTTATGATTTCTAAAATAACGGGCGACCTGTCTAATTTATCCACTATTATGCTTTCACTAAAAAAGATAATCGATGACTTAGAATAAAGTCAATAAAACAACATCCTTTTTTTTAATTAAAAATATACCGATTGGTATAAAATATTTTTCTATGACACCATTAAACCGAAAACTGCTTATTCTGACCGTCATATTAGCTGCCATTATGGAACTAATCGACATATCGATTGTAAATGTTGCACTTTCTCACATGAGCGGAAATCTGGGCGCTACACTTGAAGACACCTCGTGGGTGATTACGGCTTATGCCATTGCTAATGTAATTATAATACCCATTACGAGCTTTCTAAGCGCCAATCTCGGTCGACGCAAGTATTATATTGGTTCTGTTGTTTTGTTTACGTTCTGCTCTTTTATGTGCGGGCATTCGTCTAACATCTGGATGCTCGTCTTTTTCAGATTCTTTCAGGGAATTGGAGGCGGCGCCTTATTATCAATCTCACAAGTTGTGGTTTTCGAACTTTTCCCCAAAGACAAACAATCGACAGCCGGAGCTCTATTTGGAGCCGGAATTTTCATCGGTCCCACTATCGGCCCTACATTGGGCGGTTACATAACCGAAAATTACGATTGGCCCTGGATTTTCCTCATCAATGTTCCGATTGGAATTCTCGTAATGATCTCCTGTTACTTTTTGTTGCAGGAACCTCCTGTAAAACCGGAAATTACTAAGGTCGACTGGACTGGTATCGCTTTACTTGCCATAGGAGTTGGTACTTTACAAACAGTTCTCGAAAGAGGCGAAGTCGAAGATTGGTTTGAAACCCGCTACATCGTCGTTCTTACTATTATTGCCGTCACAAGTCTGCTATTTTTTATTTATTGGGAACTTACGATCGAAAAGCCTGTAGTAAATCTTCGGGTACTCAAAAGTAAATCTTTAAGTATTGCTGCAGTCCTAACTTTTGTAACCGGATTTGGTATGTTTATTTCCATCTATATCAGTCCGGTTGTCGCACAGCGTTTATTGAGTTTTTCCCCTTACCAAACCGGATTACTTCTATTGCCAGGGGCGCTTTTTGCCTTACTGGCCTTAAAAATGTGCGGAACCTTACTGCAAAAAGGCGTTTCGCCGGTACTTATTATCGCAGCCGGATTTCTTTTGTTTATTTATTTCAACTGGAGAATGTCCGGAATGACTTTAAATACCAGTGCTGCTGAAGTAGCAACTTCCCTAATTTTTCGTGCGTTGGGCATGGCTTTACTTACGGTTCCACTTACCATGCTGGCCGTCTCCTCTTTAGAAGACAGAGATGTTGGTCAGGGCGCCGCTTTGAATAATATGATGCGGCAACTGGGCGGTTCTTTTGGTGTTTCGATTATCAATACGTATGTCGCACATCGATTTGCAGCACACCGAAACGAACTAATTTCGACTGTTACCCCAGACAACACTATTGCAATGGACCGGATAAATGCCTACATCAGGTATTTTCAAAGCAAAGGTTTTGCTTATAACGAAGCTAAGTTTAAAGCACTCAGACTTATGGAAAATGTCGTTTTAAGACAATCTTCTTTATTGAGCTATCGAGATGCTTTTTTTCTTGTTGGATTGTTTTTTGTGATAACCCTGCCCTTACTTTTGTTTGTAATGAATAAATCAAAAAAGAGAAAAACCGACCTCATTCTCTCCGATCATTAGGCAGAGCTTTCTTTCTGATAAACAAGCCGATAAAATCATTCTATAAAATTTAGAATCATTCTATTGCCTCTCTTTTAACAAATCACTTTGTTTTGGTGTAATTTTATATTGAAATTAACCTTAAAGTAAAACACAGCTAATAATATGAGTGTTATTAAAGATGAAAATAAGCTTATTAGCACCATTAAACGCGTTGATCAGAAAATCGACAAACTTAATGACCAAAAGATTATTGCCTTTTTTGAAGCCCTTGGACTGACAGAAAGAGCAGATGTGCCTAAAAATTTTCTGGAATGGGAGACAATTCTTATCGTTGTCCCGGATCGACATATTTCTCACGAATTAAAGTATTACAAATACTCTATCGCGAGGCTTTCATTTGTAACCAATCCAAATGCCACTGAAATTCATGCTTTTGATTTTAATGAATGGAAAAAAGTCACTCAGAATAAAACACAATTTCAAATTAGAGAATTTCTAAAAAACAATTTTGGCGGTGTTCGAAATCATGCAGACAGATTGAATTAAGTTCATTTCAGCTTCAGGCCATCATCTAAATAATAAAACCTTTGTCAAAATACAGAATTGACAAAGGTTTTATTTTTAAAGTTCTATCTGTTTTGGAAATATTGCTCTGAAAGAGCTTCAGCAACAGGATGGTGTGCAGCACCATCAATAACGATAACAAATATCGATTACGCCCTGAAAGGGCATAAGCTTACGCGCAAAAAGTTGGTCTTATATCATTTTGAATTATATTTTACAAAAGAGCGGTTTGTTCTTTATTGAAAATTATAATATATAGTTTGCTTTTGCCCTTTCAGGGCAATTCTGCACCTTAATCCAATTCATAGTGCTGCGCACGATGCTGTTTCTTTTGGGCTTTCAGCCCTTTCTTCCTAACTTTTGTTCTTGATTAGTTCTATCACCAATCTCTTTTAATTTCAAAAATCCTGAGAAACTTTTTCTCTAATTTCTTCCGTTTTCTTTCTTCTTTCCATCTGGAATAGAAAATGGTAAAAAGTAAAAACAAATTCACAATACTAGAAGCTCTCCTAAGCCCTTTTGCAAATAGAACAAAAAACAAGTTAATTACAATTATAGCAACTATAGGTGAATATTTCACCCAGAACAATTGAATTTTACTATTTGGCTCAATCGTATAATCTACTTTAAGTCTGTTATCAACATTTTTGTAGCTTCCTTTTACAACATAACAAGTGGGAGATGTTGCCGAATTTATGGTCAAACGAAAACTTTTATCATCAAAAAGACCGTAAAAAGGCTTTAATTCGCCAAATCTCGGAAATATTCTCAAGTGGCTGAATTTTATTTTCAAAGAACCAATTTCGGTATTGTTTTTTAATCTTGCCCTAAATTCAGCTATACTTAATTTCGATTCCATTCAATCCATTTTATATTCTTTCCGCATACACTCTTTCTCAAAACAATACTATTCTCAAAGCTTTTATTTTTACTGAGCAGTAAGCAAACTTTTCAGCATTTCATTCAACGCATTTCCATGAATGTTTTTGGCCAGTATGATTCCGTTTTTATCAATCAGAAAGTTTAAAGGGACCGACTGAAGCATGTAATCGCTTGCAGCAGGGGAATTCCAGTACTTTAAGTCACTTACTTGTGTCCAGGTCAATTTTTGCTTTGCAATGGCTCCTAACCAAAGCGCTTTTTTCGTGTCCATTGAAACGCCGTAAATAGAAAACTTTCCGGAATAGGTGTTGTACAACTTTAGCAATTCGGGCTGCTCTTTAATACAGGGACCGCACCACGATGCCCAAAAGTCGACCAAAACAAGCTCTCCTCTTAAAGAAGAAAGTACAATGTTATTTCCTTTTGTATCCGGTAAATCAATTTCGGGAGCAATGTCGCCAATATCAGTCCCTACAACCTGAGCTTTCGAACTCATGACAACACAGCATAGGAAACCTAAAATAAGTAGTTTTTTTTTCATAATCATTATGGATAAATTTGGGGTTATTATCTTTAAATAGTCTCTCAAAAACCGAAGAATCACAGAATATTTCCTTTTAAAAATTCTGCAACCTGAGCCAAGAAAGTAAAAACAAATATAAATACTTCTGCTACAAATTATCTCCCCTGCTCTTAAAATTATGCTAAATAACTTTCTTTAAATTGGTATATCGGGAAAAGTCGATATATTTGCCTTATGGAATCTATAGAAATCTTTAAAGCATTGTCAAACAAGTCCAGATTACAAATGTTGGAATGGTTAAAAGAACCCGAAATTAACTTTCCGGATCAGCTCCAACATTCAGGATTTGAACATGGAGTTTGCGTAGGCCAGATACAGGCCAAAGCCGGACTTACGCAATCCACAGTATCCGAATACCTGTCTATTTTACAACGCGCCGGATTTATCGAGGCAAAGCGCGTTGGACAATGGACTTATTATAAACGCAACGAAGGTGCCTTTGAAGCACTTAGTAAATTAATTCAATCTAATTTGTAAATTAATATGAGTACAAACAACCTGTTTTCGCCATTTAACTTAAAAACGTTAAATCTTAAAAACCGAATCGTAATGGCGCCTATGACGCGCTCATTTTCTCCAAACGGAGTTCCAACTGACGAAGTGGCTTCTTACTACCAAAAAAGAGCTGAGGGGGAAGTTGGTTTAATATTATCCGAAGGAACTGTTATTGACAGACCTTCGTCTTCAAACGACGCAAATGTTCCTCATTTTTATGGCAATGAAGCCTTAAACGGATGGAAAAAAGTAATTGAAGAAGTTCATAATGTCGGTGGTCAGATGGGGCCGCAAATCTGGCATATGGGAATTATGGACAACCATCATTCAGGCTGGGTTCCACCAGTACCTTTTGAAGGACCGTCAGGCTTAAACCGACCTGATTTTAGCAACGGAAACACCATGTCGGAAAAGGATATTGAAGATACGATTATTGCTTTTGGAAAAGCAGCTGCCGATGCCAAAAGATTAGGCTTTGATACCATAGAAATTCATGGTGCACACGGTTATTTAATTGACCAGTTCTTTAGAGCCGAAACCAATTTACGTACTGATCTTTACGGTGGAAAAACATTACCGGAACGCAGCCGCTTTGCTATTGAAGTCGTAAAAGAAATCAGAAGACAAGTAGGCAACGATTTTGCCGTTATTATGAGATTTTCTCAGTTTAAACCTTCTGATTACAATTATAAACTGGCTAAAAATCCACAGGAATTAGAGGCCTGGCTTAACCCTATCGTTGATGCAGGAGTAGATATTTTACACTGTTCTCAACGTCGTTTCTGGGAACCTGAATTTGAAGAATCTGATTTGAATTTTGCAGGCTGGGCTAAAAAAGTTACCGGAGCACCAACTATTACAGTAGGTTCTGTTGGACTTTCAAGTGATTTCTTTGGTGCTTTTGCAGGAGAAAGTTCTGAGCCAACTTCTTTAGAAGAATTAAACAGACGTTTCGACAGAGGAGATTTTGATTTGGTTGCAGTAGGAAGACCTCTTTTATCTGACCCTAAATGGGTTGCAAAAATAAAAGCAGGTCATACGGATCAATTAAAAGGTTTTAGCAAAGAAGCTTTAGGACAATTGGTTTTAGAGTAATTTTAGGGACAAAGGTTCAAAGGGACAAAGTTGCAAAGGTTTTACCTCTTTGTCACTTTGAACTTCTTTTTAAAAACTCTTATAAATAAAAAAGGGATGAAAACAGTACTGTTTTCATCCCTTTTTTGATTTAGTTCAAAGGTTTTGCCTCTGTCCCTTTGAACCTTTGCCCCTTTGAACCTCCTCTTAAGAAACTTTTCTTTTTTGAAACTTATTCTGAAGCCAGTTGCGAACAGGTTCGTCATAAAATTTCAGACACAGGTAAGCGATTACAATGCTCGAAATTACAATACCTATTCCGATCCCATAACCATCCTTTAACGGGATTTTATTTTCGAACACCCACGCCATATAGCAATAAATTAGCGGATAGTGTATAATGTAAATTGGATACGAAATATCCCCTAAAGCTTTACAGATTTTAAGCGAAAGTGGATTTTTGATCTCCCCTCCTGCTCCTATAGCCACGATTAACGGAAACAGCAAAATGATACAAACTGACTCATACAAGCCATTCATCCACAAACTGTTTTCATCACCAAGCCTCGGGATGCTAAAAATAACTATAATCAAAACGCTGCAAACCCAAAAGGCACCTTTGATATGAATCAGTTTTCCCAAACGGGAAAGTAAAACTCCGGCAAAGAAAGGATACAGCAAACGGGTAAATCCAACATATAATTCCTGCATCGTTAGGGACCAACCGCCAATAACATCCCCTTTAGGACCAAAAACGGTATAATGAATAATCATTCCGGCAAAAATCAATACCAAAAAACCCAGCACTTTATTTGAAAATTTACGAAAGAATAGCGCATACAGGATATTGGCAATATATTCGAAGAAAAGAGACCATGCCGGCCCGTTAAGCGGAAATGTTTCGCCCCAGCCTCTAATTTCCATTGATGGCGGAAGCGGTATCAGTACAAAACCGGCCAGCATCACCAAAATTAGTTTCCAGACTGGCATAGTCGCAATTTGAGGAAAAGCGACATTCGAGGCCTGAAGGTAATACAGCAGTGCTCCAATGACCATTCCCATAATAACCATGGGCTGTAAACGGATTAAACGTCGTTTGTAAAATTCCCATTGCGACATTTTCTCCCAGCGATCGTCGTAGGCATACGCTACCACGAATCCTGATAAAAGAAAAAAGAAATCGACAGCCAGATAACCATGATTCATAAGCTGTTTAAATCGGCTTCCTTCATTAAAAGCTTCGAAGGCGTGAAAAATAACGACTAAAATTGCGGCTACCCCACGTAAGCCGTCTAAAATTTCATAATGTTTTTTGGGTTTAATTTCGATTGAACTTGAATTCATAAAATAGTTTTGGTTGTTAAAAGGTTAGATAATTTTTTAGTATAAGCTAAAATAACGATATTTCCCTAACAGGCTGGCGGATTGAAGCTTGTAATCCTAAAGAAAGTCTGGTTATTTGTTACAATAATTACAGTAAATCCTAATAGGATAAGAAAAATCCTTTCTTCATTCATTTCCAGCTGAAATTTGGAATTTGAATTCTTAGAAAATTGGTTTTTAGCTTTACTATTCCTGGTTCTTCTTAAGCCATTCCAGTCTGCGTTGGTCCGGTAAATGGGTTACTTTAAAATTTTCAAATCTGGCTTCAAAACCTTTTCCATCAGGTGATGCAGCCATCAGTCCTACCATAACCGGAGTATTGTCCTGCAAAGGCGCATTTCTGGTCAAAATATAGTTTTTATCATCATATGAAAAGAAGACTTCGACGGCGTCCAGTCTTCTCACCACTTTTATCCATACAAATGGTGGTGCTTTCTCTAAAGTGGTTACACTCCAATCGCTTTTATCGTGTGTGACAACGGTGCTTATATTAAATTTTCCATCCACGAATTCAACTCCGGTTTTGATGTAATTTTTTTCATCTATACGAAGCATGAGTCCCATTTGATCAAAGCGGGCGATATAATTACCGGTTAACTTTACTTTGGCTTCAAACTCTCCGCCGTAAGTAGCATAATAAAACGGTGCGTCGTCTACAGTAAAACCATAATGTGAAATGCGCCAATAATCACTATTCGCTGTGACATTCATGATCAAAGCATTGTTTTTAACTTCCCATTTTTCAGGTTCGTTAAACCATTGCATTTTGTTCAGGCTTTGTGCCGAAAGACTTTGTGTTAAAAATAAGGTGATGACACCTAGTATGGCTTTTTTCATAGTAGTTTTTTAAATAATAGACTTTTTATTTAACGTATTGGTATAATTCATTTTTAACACATAGTGACATAGATTCTATATCTAATAAAAAAGGCGTTTCCCATCCTTTAAATGCGTGTAGTTTTTCTATGTGAAGAAATATGTTTCTATTTTTTTCTCTTCTTACAGCCAAAATCTATATTTCTATGTGTTATTTTTTTCATAATTCCCCACAACAGAGTTCATAAAAGTAAAGCCACAAGTTTTTACACTTGCAGCTTTACAACCAACCAATTTTGGAAACATGAAATTATTGAAGTGAGAAACTCACTTTAGATTTTATAGCTGTAGAAGATGCTCCAATGATGGCTTCAAAAGCTCCCGCTTCAGCTACCCAGTCGTGTTTTTTATCATCAAAAAAGCTAAGTGCTGTTTTATCGATGGTAAAAGTCACTGTTTTTTCTTCTCCCGCCTGAAGCGAAATTTTCTCGAAGCCTTTTAATTCCTTAATCGGACGCGGTAATGAAGATTTTAAATCGCTGATGTAAAGTTGAACTACTTCTGAACCTTCCCTTGTTCCGGTATTTTTAACTTTTACCGAAAAAGTAATCTGATCTCCCGCTCCCATTTGTTTTTTGTCGGCTGTCACTTTTCCATATTGAAAAGTAGTATAACTCAAACCATGGCCAAAAGAGAATAATGGTTTTGCTTTTTGTTTGTCGGCCCAACGGTACCCTACAAAAATGCTTTCTTTGTATGTTACGTCATCTCCGCCCGGAAATTCACCTAATGCATGAGCTCCGTTATCTGATAATTTTACCGGAAAAGTAAACGACAATTTCCCTGAAGGATTGACATCTCCTACCAAAACAGCCGCTAAAGCATTTCCGGCTTCTGTACCTAAGAACCAACCTTGTACAATTCCAGGAACTTCTTTTACCCATGGCATTGCCACTGCATTTCCTGAAATATTTACAAAAACGATATTTTTATTTACTTTAATCAATTCTGCTATCAACTGATCCTGACCATAAGATAAACCTAAATCCAGACGGTCGTAACCTTCTGCATCTTGTTTGTCACTTTTATTTGTACCTCCTATAAAAAGAACTACATCGGCTGCTGCAGCTATTTTTAAAGCCTCAGCGGTTAACTCGGCAGGAGAACGTTTGTCTTCAAGACTTACTTTTGCTATTACTCCATTATAGTTACTTGTTGGATCACCAACATATCCGCGGGCATAAACGATCTCTGCCTGGTTGCCAATTCTTTTCTTCAATCCTTCAAGAGGAGTGATTTCGTATCTCGCTTTCAATGAAGAACTTCCTCCTCCAACAGTCATCATTTTGATCGCATTTTCTCCAATCACCGCAATTTTCTTTGTTTTAGCAAGATTGATTGGTAAAATGTTATTGTTGTTTTGAAGCAACACAATTCCTTCTTCAGCAATTTTCAAACCTGCTTTGGCGTGTTCCTCTGTTCCAAAAGAACCAAAAGGTCTGTTTTTATCCATTGTGGTTAAAAATGACAAACGTAAAATACGACGCACCTTTTCGTCTAATTCTTTTGTCCCTACTTCGCCTTTTGCAATCATAGTTGAATAGGGTTTGGCCAAAAAGTAATTGTCATAAGCATTACTGGTTCCCCATGAAAGTCCGTTTGTCCAGGAACCAAATTCCATATCCAAACCATTATAAATCGCTTGTTTAGTATCATGTACTCCACCCCAGTCAGACACTACAACTCCTTTGAAACCCCATTCTTTTCGAAGAATGTCGTTTAGTAAAAACTCATTATGACAGCAGTGTTGCCCTTTGTATTTATTATACGCCCCCATAATTGCCCAGGCATCTCCTTCCTGAACAGCAGCTTTAAAAGCCGGTAAATAAATTTCATATAAAGCACGGTCATCAACGATTACATTAACTGTGTTACGCCCTATTTCCTGATTGTTTAAAGCGAAATGCTTAACACAGGCTGCCACTCCGTTTGCTTGTACTCCTTTAATGTAAGGAACAACCATTTTTGAAGTTAGGAAAGGATCCTCTCCCATGTATTCGAAATTACGACCGTTTAGAGGTGATCTGTAGATGTTAACTCCTGGTCCTAATAGTACATTTTTGTTACGGTAACGTGCTTCTTCTCCTATTGATTTCCCGTACAACGAAGATAACTCTTTGTTCCATGTCGCAGAAAGTGCAGTTAGAGCCGGAAAAGCAATACAGGAATCATTGGTCCATCCTGCCTGATCCCACTCGTCCCATAAAACCTCGGTACGAATTCCATGTGGTCCGTCAGTCATCCAATTTTCCGGAATTCCCAAACGCGGTACACCCGGTGAACTGAATTTTGACTGTGCATGTATCATGGCAATTTTTTCATCAATTGTCATTCTCGCAAGCGCATCCTCTACGCGCTCATTAATCGATTTTTTATCATCTAAATAAACTGGAATTTTATGCTGTGCACTCACACCAACAGCACCCAGCAATAGTAAAACAACAATTGTTTTAACGTTTTTAAACATAACTATAAATTTATTAAAGCATTTAATGTACAATCTAAAGAAAGTAGAAGTAGTATCTTTCTTTTTAAGAATAGTGTAAAGCTAAAACGTTATAGTTCGTGTTGGATTTTTAAATGGAAAAAAGTAGTGGAATAAAAAGCTAAATACCTGAAAAACAAATAGTTAAACAAAATAAAAAGCAAAAAAAAGTAGTGGTTTTAAATGTTTTTTTTAAAGTTTCAATGATATTAAGCCAATTTTCATGACCATTTCTTCAAAATCATTTCGGGAAACTGCGGCTTTATTTCGTGCTCTGGTTCGGTAATTGTAAATCGTGCTCAAAGAGTAACGCAAAAATGCTGCAATTTTCACACTGTCGGTAATCCCTAAGCGAATCAAAGCAAAAATTCGAAGCTCTGTATTCATGAGTTCACCTTGCTTTAAAACGATCTGTTCTTCCTGAATTAAAAGCGCGTTAAAATCTTTTACGAAAGTGGGATACAAATTCAGAAAGATGATATCGAAGTTCTTGTATAGTTCTTCCAGTTCGTTATCGACCAGAGTGGTTGATTTTAATATTTTATAAATTTCATCAAACTGTTTGGCTGTTGCTTTTTTATTTAAAGTAATACGGTAATTTTCTAGTTTATTGATGTACGTTGAACAAAGACTGAAAAAATGTGCAATATATTCCTCTTTAACATGGTTAGATTCCGATAATTGAGCATTTCGTTCCTGCAACTGATTGTTGGTTTCCGTAATATCTTTATTTAATTCCGCTAATTTTTGACTTGTAATATAAAGTTCTCCCCTGATGCGCGATACTTTTTTCATTTGTTTGTAAACGTAAATGACCGCCACAATCAAAAATACCGACAACAGGCTGATGCATAAAAGATACAATTGAAGTTCTGTTTTTCTTTTGGCCTCTTTCTCCAGGTAAACGGTGTTAATAATCGAATAGAGTTCGGACATCAGCAGTGTGCGAAACTGAACATTGCAATACAAAGTGTCTTCAATAGCCGATTGGGTAAGTTTGTAAGCCATATCGACATCGTCGGCTTCATAAAAAATTAAAGCCAGTTCCTGAAGTGAAGCATTGTCCTTGTTTGCGGTTTTTAAATCAGAAGTAGCGGAAAGGGCGTAGTATTTTTTTCGGAGCTCCAGTCGCTGCGTTTTTTTATAGATCGTTGCCAAAAGATAAGTCATCATAGCATATTGCGGATGGTCTTCCTTTGCATTTTTTAGTAAATCCAACAGCTGTTTTTCAGCTACAGCAAACTTTTTCTCCGACATGTCCTGTTGAATTCTGGTAATCTGATAGTTGAATGTAGAAGGATCCAAAACATTAAGCAGCGAATCACGGTATTTTATAATTTGCTCAATGTATTTTATATCATAGCTATTGGCAGCATAATGTTCCAAAAACTCGCGATAGGCGGTATAATAGTTAGGAAGCAGTTTTTTAGGCAATTCCTTTTTAGGAATGCTTTTCAAAATAGCTTCAGATTCGCGGTATTTTCCCGATGAAGAATACAGGGTTACCAATTGAAGATTGGCCAAATTTAATAAATCGGAATTTTGAAGTTCTTGGGCAATCTTCAGGTTCTTTTTGACATATAAAATAGCCGAATCGGAATTGAATTTTAAGTATTGAGTGTACAAACTTTTGTTGTAATTGTACTCCTGCTCTTTCGTTAAATCATCGGATTTGATTTTTTTGAAATTTAGAATGCGTTCTTCTCTGAGACGAACATAATATCCTTTGTTTTTTAAAGCTTCATTCAGCTTTTCGATAATACCATCTGTACTGTCCAATGAATAAACGGGACTTCCTAAAAGAACGAACAGAAAAAACAATAAATAATTTTTCAAACCGATTTGGAATATAATGAGACTTGCAAATATAAGAAAGTGTAAATAGAAAAATGAATTATTTAGAAGTCCTAAACTTTAGCTTTTATGTTAAAAAAGAAAAGGCAAAAAACACCAGCACCCATTCTCGATTGGATTTTCGTAAATTTGTTTGCACTTCATTTTTTCTAACTTAAATAATACACCAATGCCACACTTTGTTATTGATTGCTCAGAAAATGTAATTCGACTAAAATCTGCAGACGATATTATGCAAGAGGTTTACCATACAGCCTTAGCCACTAATCTTTTTGTTCCTACTGATATCAAGGTTCGTATCAATCCCTTCACCTATTACAACAATGGAAATTCTTCAGACGATTTTATCCACGTCTTCGGCTACATTCTGGAAGGCCGAAATACTGACCAAAAAGCAGCCTTATCAAAAGCAATTGTCACTAAACTAAACGAAATACTTCCTGAAGTCCCTATTATTTCGATCAATATTATTGATTTTGAAAAAGCCAGTTACGTTAATAAAGCTATGGTTTAAAAACACTTCTAGCCACATAGTGATATAACAGAAGTAATAACAAAATTTTCTTGTTACATCAAAACATAATACCAACAAATTAAAAAACAAACACTTAACACTTAAAAAAAGCTACAACTTTAAAAAAGTTAGCCATGAATTCACGAATTTCTTTAAACCATACAGATTAGAAAAAATTCGTGAATTCGTGGCTATTTATTACATACTCTTTACTCTTTACTCTTTACTCTTTACTCTTTACTCTTTACTCTTTACTCTTCACTCTTCACTCTACTAAACCGCAATTGGTGCTGCCAGACAACTCTCCGGAATATCAAAAGCATTAACCAAAGCCACTGCATCTGGCCGGATATCCCAACAAAGCTGATTGACTATTTTACGAATTGCTTTAGTTTTAACCGCTTCCATGTAGCCATCTTCAAGGTACCAGGCTCTGTTTTTTTCTAATTGTGCCAGCGCGTACAACTGGTTAAGTTTTGTCAGTATTTCTTTTGTCTTAGTATCTTCTATGGATTGAATTGCCAATTGGAATTGTTCCAGTACTACTCGCTCTAAATAAGCCTGAGCAACATCGATCATTTGATGCTGTACTACATTAAAAGCATCATAAGGTTCTAAACCACCATCAACAAGTTTTTTGATACGACGTGCCGCTGAGGCTAGAATTGTTTTTTCTCTGTGAATAAAAGCCTGCAAATGAAAGTCTGCGTCCAACAAATGTTCCTCATCCGTTTTTCTGGTGGCAATTGGGTTTTTCTCTGTAAGTGCCGTTTTTGCATTTTCATACACATAATTGATAATCCCTAACGAGCCCATTTCTCCGAAAGATTTTCTGAATTCTGAGAGCCTGTTTTTCGCTACCAGTTGCATTAGAACAGTATTATCACCTTCAAAAGTGGTATAAATTTCGGTATCATTTTTCAAAGCATCGATGCGGTTCTCAGATAAATATCCCTTTCCACCACAGGCTTCGCGGCATTCCTGCAGTATATCTCTTGTACTCCAGGTCGAATAGGATTTCATTCCTGCGGCCAATGCTTCAATTTCCTGCATTTCATCTTCAGTTCTGTTTAAAAACCGATTAGTGAGGTACTGCAGCGCAAAATGCACAGCATATGTTTTTGCTAATGGAGGAATCAATCTACGCTGGTGCATTCTGTAGTTCAGAATCGGAACTTCTGACCCGCCTTCAGGTCCAAACTGTCTGCGCTGATCGCTGTATCGAATAGCAATTGTCAGTCCGGATTTGGCTGCCGCCAACGCTGAACGGGGAATCCCAATGCGACCGCCCACCAAAGTCCCCAACATGGTAAAAAAACGTCTGTTGTCACTCGGAATCGGGCTTTCAAATTCCCCTTTGTCATTTACAGAGGCGAAACGATCCAGCATATTTTCTTTTGGAATCACTACCTGATCGAAACTAATAGTTCCGTTATCTACTCCATTCAAACCCATCTTATGTCCGCAATCTCCAATCGTAACTCCTTTTAGTACAGTTCCGTTGGCATCTCTTAATGGAACAACAAATGCATTTACACCATAATCGTGACCGTCGATGATCAGTTTTGCGAAAACAGTTGCCATCTGACCATGAACTGCGGCATTACCGATATACTCCTTCTGCGCATTTTTATTTGGGGTATGAATAGTAAAAGTTTGATTGCTGTGCGAATAAGTTGCGGTTGTTTCTAATCCTTTTACATTAGAACCGTGATGTGTTTCGGTCATGGCAAAACAACCCGGTATTTTTAGCGTTCCAATATCTTTTAAGTATTTAGCATAATGTTTTTCGGTACCTAATGACTGAACACTCATGCCCCAAAGCCCAAACTGAACGCCAAATTTGATGACTAAACTCAAATCATGGTAACTTAGGGTTTCCATAATCGCAAAATAATCGGCTATGTTTTCTCCACCGCCATATTGCTTGGGGTATGCCATATTGCCCAGATTCTCTCCTGCCAGTATCTTGCACCAGTTGTAGACCGTCTGACGATATACATGAATATCTGTCGACGTTTCATAAGCAAATTCAGGTCTTGAAATCACCGATTTTACCCGATTGATGATAGCAGCTTCCTTACCATTTAGAAGCGCTGTGATCTTTTGAATATCAAAATCGCTGTTGGTCTGAGAGTTTGCGGTAAAGGAATTCGCTTTTGTTTTAAAGTTTTGAAGCGCTTCTTCGCCTAAAATTCCAAGATCATTTTCTAATTGAACAAAACTTGTTTTTAAGCTGGAAATATCCAAGTCTTTTTCGGAAAGAGCAACGGCAATATCAAAAATCGATCTTATATCTTCTTTGTTCTGAATGCCTTTCTCGATATCCAATTTCCATTGTGCGAGTTCATTTCGCGAAGGCGGATTTGAAATATCAACTCTTGAAAGTAATTCTTGCTTCTCTTCCGGCGAAAGCCATATAAGGTTATCGATAAATTTCTGAATGGTAACAAACTCTTTTTGAGTCAGTAAATCATCAGACCATACTAAATAAAACAACGGGATAAAGGCATGCAGTTTGGTATTTTTCATAAAACATGGGTTTTAGGTGCCGTTAAGTGCTTTTTTTACCACAAATTACACCACAGTAAATCTCTTTTTTTATCAGTTTCGATTCCTACAATCAGTACAAAATGTGTAATCTCTTTTTTACACAGTATTTTGCATAAAAAAACAGAAATGAAAATACTCATTCCTATTTACATATCTTGTTAAGATTGTGGTAATTTTAATTTTGTTTTGGAAAATTGCAATACAAAATAAGAGAATTGTTTTTCTTTGGAATTAGGCTTTTGCCCTTTCAGGGCGCAAACGATCATTCCTAATTATTCATAGTGCTTCGCACTATGCTGCAGCTGAAGCTCTTTCAGAGCGACAGTTTTCTACTACTTGCCCCCTAGAGATTATTAACCTTTGAGTATAAGTATCCAAAATAGATAATGAAGACTGAAGGCCCAATAATACAGGCATAGTCCAACGCACTATGATCTAGATTAAACAAAAAGTATAAGTATCCGAAATAGATAATGAAGACTGAAGACCCAATAATACTGGCATAGTCCAACGCACTATCGTCTAGATTAAACAAAAAGTATAAGTATCCGAAATAGATAATGAAGACTGAAGGCCCAATAATACTGGCATAGTCCAACGCACTATGATCTAGATTAAACAAAAAGTATAAGTATCCGAAATAGACAATGAAGACTGAAGGCCCAATAATACCGGCATAGTCCGACGCACTATCGTCTAGATTAAACAAAAAGTATAAGTATCCGAAATAGATAATGAAGACTGAAGGCCCAATAATACCGGCATAGTCCGACGCACTATCGTCTAGATTAAACAAAAAGTATAAGTATCCGAAATAGATAATGAAGACTGAAGGCCCAATAATACTGGCATAGTCCAACAATTAAGAAAAAATATAAGTGTCTGAGATAAATAGTAAGAGGGCTGAAGGCCCAAATAGCACAAGCATAGTGCAACGCACTATGAGCTAAATTAAAGGAAAGTACTGCCCTGAAAGCGCAAAAGCAAACAAAAAAGAGTGCATATTCTAAAAAAAAACAGGAATGAATATTCTTCATTCCTGTTTACACATCCAGTTAAGGTTCGGATACTTTAGATTTTAAACCAATAAAAAACATAAAGTACCTGATGTTATTTCAGAACCTTTGGATATTGCAGTATCTTTTGCCTAATAGCAAAGAGATGATGTGAATTAAAAACCAATACAGCAAGAAAAACAATACTATAAGCTACGATTTGTATACTTCCGATTGGCTCATGATAGACGAAAATAGCCAAAAGAAATGCAATCATAGGATTGATATTTAAAAGCATTCCCACGGTTGATGAATTGATTCCCGAAAGTGCATATAAATTTAAGAACAAAGGAAAAATGGTAAACAAAATTGCAATGGTTTCGATACAGAAATAAAACTTAAATTCCGTTGGAACCGGTCCGCTGTAAGCAGGGTAAAATGGCAGTAAAAATAATGCAGCCAACGTAATATGGAATGTAAGTACAATAAATTTATCAAATCCTTTATTGATGCGCTGACTTACTAAATAGGAAGCATAAGTAGAACCAATCACGATACTAAAAACCATGTCCATAATATTGGCGTAAGATAAAAGCAAACACCCCGAAACGCTTAACCCCACAGCCATCCATTGTGTTTTACTTAATTTTTCATTCAAAATAAAATAAGCCAGTAAGGTGGTTAAAATCGGGCAAACTAAATAGGCCAATGAGGTTGCTTTTACGCTAACATGATTCATTACATAAATAAATGTAAACCAGTTTGCCATTAAAAATACACTTCCTCCAATATTCAGCAAAAGTGATCTGCGTCTCTCCAAGACAGGTAATGATTTAAAGGTATTGATCGTTTCTTTAATTCTTTTTCTTTTAAAAGTAAAGGCAATCAGCAACATCAGTATACTACAGCTAAAAACGCGATAGAATAAAATATCTAAAGAAGGATACTCGTGAATGGGCTTTAATGCCAAGCTAAAAAATCCCCAGATGACGAAACAGGTAATAGCCGCTAGATAATATTTTGTTGTTTTCACAAGTTATTCTTTTTAGGTTCGTTATTGAATAAAGCAAATTTCTAAAAAATAAAACAGCAATACAGATACAGTTTTCGTAAATTGCACCATAACAGTTTTTTTATGAAAAATTCAAATTACTTGTATCTGCAGTTTGCAGACCGAATTGAAAAGCAAATAAAATCGGGCGTTTTAAGTGTTGGTGATAAATTGCCATCGATACGCGAAGTCTGTGCCGAAACGGGTTACAGCATGAGCACGGTAAGCAAAGCTTATTATGAAGTTGAAAGCCGGTCTCTTATTGAATCGAGGCCACAATCCGGTTATTATGTGAGTAATACTTCAGCCAGAACCATTCCGGAACCTTCTCCCAGCAGCCCTATACTAAAATGTGTGAATATTGACAGAGAAGATTTAATCGATCAGGTGTATCGTAATATGACTGATCCGAGTATTACCATGCTTTCTTTGGGGTTTCCTTCGAACGAATTGCTTCCTATTGCTAAATTAAACAAAGGAATGCTTCAGGCCATGCGACAGCTCCCTAACAGTGGTACAAGTTATGAGCAGGTACAGGGCAATCTTAATTTGAGAAAAGAAATTGCACGCTGGTCTTTTACCTGGGGTGGTTCTTTAACAGAAAGGGATATCATTACTATGCCGGGCTGCACGAGTGCCATTTCACATTGTTTGATGACGCTGACCAAACCAGGCGACACGATTATTACCGAAAGCCCTGCTTATTTTGGCATCCTACAGCTCGCAAAATCTCTGGGATTGTATATTATGGAATTACCTACCAATATGACCACGGGAATAGAACTTGAAGCTTTAAAAAAAGCACTTTCTTCTAAAAAAGTAAAACTCTGTTTGCTAATGAGTAATTTTAGCAATCCTTCGGGAAGCATGATGCCCACCGAGCATAAAAAGGAAGTAGTTCGATTAATGGAGTTTTATAATATTCCGCTGATTGAGGACGATATTCACGGCGATTTGTACTTTGGTTCCAGCCGTCCAACAAACTGCAAAACCTATGACGAAAGCGGAATTGTGCTGTGCTGCAGTTCGGTTTCAAAAACCCTGGCACCGGGATATCGTGTGGGCTGGGTTTCACCGGGTAAATTCAAAAAAGAAATTCTGCGCAATAAAATCTATCATACCCTCTCCACCCCTACCATTACACATCAGGTAGTTGGTGACTTTTTAAAAAATGGCAGATACGAAAATCATCTTCGAAAAATACGTCAAATACTGAATCATAATTGTAGCAATTATATCAATACGGTTTTAGAGTCTTTCCCAAAAGGGACAAAAGTAAGTCAGCCACAAGGAGGTTTTTTTCTTTGGATTGAGCTCGATAAAAATGTCGATACGGCTGCATTTTATCATTTGGCCATGCAGCACAAGATTAGTTTTGCACCGGGACGAATTTTTACTTTTCAGAATCAATTTTCAAATTGTATGCGCTTGAGTTTTGGTCTGCCATGGAGCAATGAACTAAGAACCTCCATTCAAACCTTAGGCAAATTGATTGATCAGTAGTTTATAGTCACAGTTTGCAGTCGCAGTTTGCAGTTTACAGTCACTTTTCACTTTTCACTTTTCACTTTTCACACTCATTTTTTTCTCACAACCAACGGGTTACAATACATATAAAAAAAACTGGACAGCCGCATTAACAAAGCGTTGTCCAGTTAACAAATTGAGAAACCAAAATCAATTTTTATTATAAAACAAAATAAGCGTTGTTTTCCGCTTTCTTTAAATCGGGTTTAAGGTCAAACTCTTTGATAATATCAAATTCGCTTTGATACTCGTTTAACATTTGCATCAGATTCTTTTCAATTGTATTCGAAATTGCCGTAACTGGTGTATCTGTTGGTCTGTTTTCGAAAGGATCCTGTAAATGAATCGCCATTTTTTCAATCAAAAAGAACGTTCCTCCAATAATGGTTATCAACGGAACAGCAAACCAGCTTAACAAACTGATGAGTCCGAAAGGCAATAACAGAATGAACAAACACAAAGTCATTCTGATGTACATGCTGTAAGTGGTTGGAAAAATAGTATTCTTAATACGTTCACATTTCCCCATCGCATCACATAATCTTGATAATGTGTTGTCAATTTCTACTTGTTGGTAAGCATTTAGTCGTTTTTCTTTTTTAGCAATCCTAAGATCTCTACCGTGAAGCAATAATATGGCATTTGGAATATTCTGATGATTTTTCACAAAATTCAGTTCTTCTTCACTGATTAAATCTTTAATTGGCTTTATGGCATCTTTATTACGCAGCGCCTGTCCTAAGCTGTAGCACCACGCAATTTGTCTTTTGGTAAAGTTTTCTTTAAACTCATTTGCTTCTACCGAAAACCCCGGGTCTTTATAAAAAGTCAGCATTTGTCGCACCAAAGTTCTGGACTCATTTACGATCGATCCCCAAATGATACGCGCTTCCCACCATCTGTCATAAGCCTGATTCGATTTAAAAGCCAGTAATAAGGATATAATGGTACCCACCATTGTTGGAATCGCGATTGGTATTTCAATAGCAACATTGATGAAGTAATGGTGAAAAATCTCAAATAAAATGGTGTAAGTCATTACAAGCGCCAATTCCACTTTAATTTTCCCTAGAACATACCTCATTGGAATTCTTTTCTTTAATAACATATTTTTCAGTTTAAATTAAACTTCTATTTTTTTTGAAGAAACAAGATTTTATACCAGTTCTTCGTACAGCGACAGTACTGGAAGTCCCAGTTTATCGTTTATATTTTCTTTTTTATTCTTTTTGAATTGAATTTTCTCTCCTTTGCGGGTTTCTACCAGCAAATCGATATCGTATTTGGAAATCGCTTCTGATAAGTAGGGAGCAAAATTCTCGTAGTCGTCTTCAAATTTGGAAGTCTGGCTTACAATCTCAAACGAAAAATTATTGTTCAAAAATTGCTGAACATCTTTAACATGCATATTGGCACGTCCGTTTTCGATATAAAGAGCTTTATTGAAATCTTCTTTGTACTGCTCTGAACCTAAATGCAAAATAGGGCATTTTTGGTTTCCGGCTAATTGCACAAGGTATTGATGAATTCGTTTGGTTTCTTGTTTATAAGAATTGGTAAGGACTACCAATTTTATCGCAAAAACATCGATAATGCGCTTAAAAATTGGAGAAGAAAGTCCGTATTGATTGTGTACTTTTATTTTGCAATTGGGTGCGTGCTCAATAATATATCGGCACGTTTCTAAAACTTCTTCCTGACTTGCTGTAAGTCCGGTACGCATTTCACGTAAAAAATTAGAGGACGAAAAGGCATCAGGAGTTTCTGAAACCAACATCAGAATAATTTCACAGTCTGAATCTTTTGCCTGACCAATCGCTGATTTTACAGCACAAATTGTATCGTCTTTTAAAGTCGTAGGTATAAGGAAATTTTTCATAAGTATACTCTTTTAGTTTATACATACAAAATAACTCCCGGCAAATTAGAAGGCTCTTAATATGGAATTAGAATTTTCTAAGATTCAACATTAGAACCTTTAATGTTGATTTTCTTCGTGTTAGTTTTATTGAAGATGATAGTTACAATAGTGCCTTTGTTTTGCTCCGATTGCACCTGAATCTCACCGTCATGCATGCGAATGATTTTTGAAGCCAATGGAAGCCCCAAACCATAGCCAATATATTTAGTTGCAATTTTACCTCTAAAAAAAGGTTCATACAAATGCGGAATGTCCTCCGGAGGAATACCAATGCCTATATCGTTGATGGCGACTTTAATCCAGTCCTGATTTGCAGAAAGCGTTACAAAAACCTCATTGTTATCAGAATACTTTACACCATTGGTAATAATGTTGTTAATGGCAAGCTCTAAAAGCGGTTTGTTGCACGGAATTAAAAGCAAATTAGAATCTTTAGGAGCAAAGTTCAGCTTGATACTGACGCGGTTGTCCGGATAAATTTTATCCAGATCCGACTTTACATCCATGAGAACTTCGTCAATTCTCGCAATATCCAAAACCTGCTTTTTACCGTCGTAACCCGTTTGGGTAAGCTTTAACAAACTCTCGGTCAGATTTCCTAATCGCGAAGCCTGACTGTAAATATTTTCTAGAGACTGAATGTATTCCGGAACTTCTCTTTCTTTAAAAAGCATAATTTCCGACTCCGCAATAATTGTTGTAATAGGCGTTTTTAACTCGTGTGATGCATTATTGATAAAATTGGCCTGTATTTCGAATGACGTTTCCAAACGGTCCAGCATGTCATTGAAGGTTTCCGTAAGATCCGAGATCTCATCTGAGTTTTTGACTTCCGGCAAGCGATTATGGAGATTGGATGCACTAATTCTGTTGACTTCTTTGGTAATTCTTGCAACAGGGTTAATCACTCTTTTAGCTAAAAAACGCCCCAAAAAGAAGGCCAGAAATATAAACCCTATACCTCCAAACAACATGATTTTTAAAATATAAATTGTGGTTGTAGGCCCTTTTCGGTCACGAGCTCCCACAATTACAATGTATTTTTGATTATTCTCTGTAAAAACCTGTCCTAAATAATACTTATTTTCTACCTCAAAATAGTCTTTTCCGGTTTTTAAAATATTGGTGTAAAACTCATTCGGTAAATTCAGATTTGTATTGTAATCAAAACTATTGGCACTGTTTATCTTAAGAACGAACTCTTCTTCTTCTATAAGTTCTTCCAATCCGTTTTTTTTAAGATTACTGTAGTATTTTATTTTTTCGGGATCATTCTGAAAATGGATAGATGCTACGATTTTGGCTCTGTCTTCCAGTCTTTTTAAGAAATGATAACGATTATTTTCTCTGAATAGAACAAAAACAACAATACATAGAAGTAATGTACTAAAGCTCGACAAGGCTACATAAGTGTAAGTTATTTTTTTTCTTATATCCATTTTATGGCTGTATAACATACCCTAAACCTTTCATGGTATGGATAAGTTTGGTTTCAAAAGGTTTATCGATTTTTTTTCTTAAATAGGTGATGTAAACATCGACAACATTGGTGTTCATATCAAAATTAATATCCCAGACATTATCTAAAATCTGATCTCGGGAAACGATGCGTCCGCTATTTTTAGCCAAATAATATAACAATTTAAATTCTTTGGCTGTCAGGATGATCGATTCTCCTTCTCTTTTCACGGTTTTAGCACGGCCATTTATTTCTAAATCGCCAATTGTTATAGTGTCTACCTTTTCGGTATCCTGATGAGCTCTACGGTGCAGCGCATTTACTCTGGCATCAAGTTCTCCAAATTTAAATGGTTTTACCAAATAATCGTCAGCACCGGCATTAAGCCCGGTAACAATATTCTCTGAAGTTCCAAGAGCGGTTAGTAATAACACCGGAACAAAGTTCTTACTTGCGCGAAGCCTTCTGCAAATCTCAATTCCGTTAATATCGGGAAGCATTACGTCTAAAACAACAACATCAAAATTATAATTATGGATCATTTCGAGAGCAGTTCTGCCATCTAGAGCCACACTTACCTCATTATTGTTTTCGGCAAATCCTTTTCTTAAAATGGACAAAAGATTTGGTTCGTCTTCTACTATAAGTAATTTCATCTTAGTTCAGGTATGAACAGCAAAAATAGGGATTGACTTTAAAAATATAAATCACAATAGTTATAAATTATGATTTAATTATGAACAATAGGTTATATTTTCCTCAAAAAAAAGCAACTTCGAAGAATTGCTTTTTTATAGAAATGCTTTTTAAAGGTTGCTGTGTCGGTTCTTAAAATTAAGACAATATTGCCTTAATTTAATTTGCATAGAATAATAAAGTAATATTTACTCCATAAAAAAAGCCGACATTAAAACAATGTCGGCTTTGTATAAACGAAGAGTAATTCTCTTATTTCGTAATGAATTTTGGGTTGATTAAATTATCCAAGGAATAAATTTCGTCCCATTTTTCTTGTGTGATTAATTTTCTTTCAATCACCGCAATCTGATGTACACTTTTATTCAATTTCAAGGCTTCACCTGCAATACTAGCACTTTCTTCATACCCTAAAATTGGATTCAATTGTGTTACAATACCAATACTGTTCATTACCATATTGTAGCAGTGAGCCTCATTTGCAGTGATTCCCACAATACACTTATCAATTAAAGTCTGAATTGCGTTTGAAAGATAATCTAATGAAGTAAACATTGCAAAAGCAATTACTGGCTCCATCACATTTAACTGCAACTGCCCTGCTTCAGCAGCCATCGTTACGGTTAAATCCTGTCCAATTACATAGAAACAAGTCTGATTTACCACTTCCGGAATTACCGGGTTTACTTTCCCTGGCATGATAGAAGATCCTGGCTGACGTGCAGGCAGATTGATTTCGTTGAATCCAGTTCTTGGCCCTGAGCTCAACAATCTTAAATCGTTACAGATTTTAGAAATCTTAACGGCCGTTCTTTTCAATGTTCCCATGATTTGAACATAAGCTCCGGTATCTACAGTAGCTTCAATTAAATCAGGAGAAAGGGTTAACGGAATTCCAACTTCTTTTGCTAAGTAATTCACGCAAATTTCAGGGTAACCTTCCGGTGCATTTACTCTTGTTCCGATAGCTGTTGCTCCCATATTGATCTCTAAAACCAAACTCTGAGCATCTCTTAATCTTCTAACATCTTCTCCAATAGTAGTAGCGTAAGAGTTAAACTCTTGTCCTAAAGTCATAGGAACAGCATCCTGCAATTGTGTTCTTCCCATTTTCAGAACACTTTTAAACTCTTCTCCTTTTGCAGCAAATGCTACTTCAAGGCCTTCTAAAGTTTTAATAAAACTTTCTATTTTCAGATAAAGTGCAATTCTAAAAGCTGATGGATAAGCGTCATTAGTAGACTGAGAACAGTTTACGTGATTGTTTGGGTGTAAGAAGTTATAATCTCCTTTTTTATGTCCTAAATATTCTAAACCAATATTAGCGATTACTTCGTTAGCGTTCATGTTCACCGAAGTTCCGGCTCCACCCTGAATCAAATCGCTTACAAATTCCTGATCAAATTTACCGGCAATTACCTGATCACTTCCATAACAAATTGCTTCGGCTATTTTAGCGTCTAATGCGCCACAATCTTTGTTGGCCAAAGCTGCCGCTTTTTTTACATAACCTAATGCTTTGATGAATAAAGGTTCTTTTGAAATAGGAATTCCTGTGATATTAAAATTCTCTACTGCTCTGAAGGTCTGGATACCATAATATAGATGATTTGGAATATCTAATTCCCCTAAAAAATCATGCTCTTTTCTTGTTGATCCCATATATATAAATTGTTACGTTTAACGTTAAAAAACAGTGTAAAGCTACGTTAAATTACCCTTAAAAGAAAATATTTCAAATCAAATACTGCTAAGGTTTTCTTAAAATTAGCCCCTAAAATTAAACACTTGTCATTTTAAGAATCAAAAAATATCAAATTCATAAAAAACAACACAAAAAAAGACTAGCAGTTACATGTAATAAAAAATGATAATCTGCTGTTTTCTACGGCATAAAAACAATACGACAAGTTATAAATTATTTAAAGTACTCATTTCATACTATAAGGTATAATTAGTATCTTTTCACCTTCAAAACTATCTCTAAAAATTACCTTGAATAAAGAATCCCAATATTTCCTTGATAAAGAATACAATACCATTATTTACGGTAGAGATGATGTCAATTTTAAGGATTTTGAATGTTGTGTTTTCAATAATTGTAATTTTTCGGACTGCACTTTTTTAGCCGTTACTTTTATTGATTGTGTTTTTAATGACTGCATTTTTAGCGAAGCAAAGATTAATTATGTTGCTTTTCGAACTGCTTCTTTTAATCGATGTGAAATTAAAGAAGTAAACTTCGCAATGTGTGACAAACTGATTTTTGAAGTCAGTTTTACTGATTGCATTTTGGATTTTTCAAAATTTTATACTTTAAAAATAAAGGGAACTCCATTTGTCAATTGCAGTTTAATTGCAGTCGATTTTATGGCGGCCGATTTAACCAATGTTATTTTTGACAATTGCGATTTATACCGCTCCGAGTTTGATAGAGCTATTGCCAACAAAGCCGATTTTAAAACGAGTTATAATTATACAATTGATCCATCAAAAACGAAGCTTAAGAAAGCCGTTTTTGCTTTAAAAGAATTGAAAGGTTTGTTGTTTAAACATGATGTGATTGTGAGCTGATGTTGTCGTTTTCAGTCTCAGTTTTCAGTCGCAGTCTCAGTCTCAGTTCTCAGTTCTCAGTTCTCAGTCGCAGTTCACATCTAACAATTCACATCTAACAATTCACATCTAACAGTTCACATCTAACAGTTCACATCTAACAGTTTACATTTTACCGTTTACATTTTACATTTCTCACAAAAGATCTCACTTCATAAAATGTATCTATGTTTTATTTTAGAATTTTTTCTCCATTACATAATCCTCCATCAAATAACCGTTTCCAATATCAAGATCTACCTCTCCGATAATTTCGAAACCTATCTTTTTATAAAAACCCAAAGCCGTATTAAATCGGTTAACATTTAAGGATAATGCCTGAGAATTATGCTCTAATCCAAGTTTTTCAATTTCTTCAATAACTCTTTTACCGATTCCTTTTCCTTGAGTTTCGGGCAAAAGATAGATTTTATGAATTTTAGTTACTGCCTTCCCTTTATAATTGTGTTCAATTCCGATAAATCCTATATTGGTTTCTGCTTCATCAATCATATAAAACAATTGCTCTTTTTTAACTAACTGACCTGTTAAAGCTTCGTCAGAGTAAAAAAGATCCAACATATATGCCAATTGTTCTTTTGTCAGGATTTCACCGTATGTAATCGGCCATGTTATGTGTACTATCTTCTGAATTTGTTTAATATCGCTTATTGCAGCTTCTGAAATTGTAATCATATTCTATTTTAAAATGCTATTATTAATTTGTAAAAACCTGATTTTCCTGCTCACTTACCCTTATAAAAGTAGTACGTTTGGTAAGTTCTTTTAGTCGTGAAGCACCTACATAGGTACAGCTACTTCGCAAACCACCCAAAATGTCCAATATTGTATTTATAACCTGCCCTTTAAAAGGCACCTGTACTGTTTTACCTTCACTTGCTCTGTATTCTGCTACACCCCCAACATGTTTGTCCATGGCCGTTGTAGAACTCATTCCGTAAAACTGTTTGAATTTCTTCCCGTTTACTTCGATCATCTCTCCACCGCTTTCTGTGTGTCCTGCTAGCATTCCACCCAACATTACAAAATCTGATCCGGCACCAAATGCTTTTGCCACATCTCCCGGTGTACTGCAGCCACCATCACTAATAATATGTCCTCCTAAGCCATGTGCAGCATCAGCACATTCAATAATGGCAGAAAGTTGGGGATAACCTACGCCTGTTTTCACCCGTGTGGTACAAACAGAACCAGGCCCAATACCAACCTTTACAATGTCGGCCCCTGCTAATAATAATTCTTCAACCATTTCTCCGGTAACCACATTTCCGGCAATAATCACTTTGTCCGGATATTGTTTACGGGTTTGTTTTAGAAACTGCACAAAATGTTCTGAATAACCATTCGCAACATCAATACAAATGAATTTCAGTAAAGGATTCTCAGTAATAATTTGATTTATTTTTGCAAAGTCTTCTTTTCCTGTTCCGGTACTAATAGCAATATAATCATAAAAATCCGGAGTAACATCTTTTAAAAAATCCGTCCATTCCTGCGAAGAATAATGTTTGTGAATTGCTGTAAAAAGTTTTTCTTTTGCTAAAACTTTAGCCATTTCAAAAGTCCCCACAGTATCCATATTAGCTGCCATAATCGGAATCCCGAACCAGGACACAGTACTGTGCAAAAATTTGAAATTTTGCTCTAAAGAGACTTCAGATCTGCTTTTTAGTGTAGATCTTTTAGGTCGAATCATTACATCTTTAAACCCTAATTTCAGATCAGTTTCTATTCTCATGATTTTCAATTTTCGTTACTTTCAAATGTAAGGAATTTTAGATTGCAGATTTTAGGTTTTAGGTTATAAAACTGTGCAATTATTTGAATAAGAATGACAGAGAGATTCGTTAAAGCAAAGACGCCGATTAGAACAGATTTTTTGTTTCGCAGCAATTCGTAAAGTTTTCCAATTGGAAAGCGTTTCGACTTCGCTCAAAGTGACAAACGTAAAAACTGACTGCTAAAAATCAAACTGAAATACTAAACTGCAAAATATTAAATGCAAACTGTGACTGTAAACTGAGACTGAGACTGAGACTGAGACTGAGACTGAGGCCGTAAACTAAAAAATCTACCCGTGAATAGTCTCTCCTTTTCCGTAGTTTGTAATGATAGATTCTTCGTAGGCCAGCCATTCTCTCCAACGCTTTTCAACATCAATTCCCACACCATATTTTCTGGCATAAGTAATAAAAGTGGTATAATGTCCGGCTTCGCTTTCCATTAACTCTCTGTAAAAAACAGCCAATTCTTCGTCCTGAATATTTTCAGACAAAACCTTAAAACGCTCACAGCTTCTGGCCTCGATCATGGCCGAAAAAAGCAATCTCTCTACCAGCCCCGAAACACGGCTTCCGTCTCCGCTTTTCTTCATATACTGATACAGTTCGTTTACATAATCGTCTTTACGCTCGCGTCCTAGCTTCAATCCTCTTTTAATGATGATGTTATGCACCTGCTCAAAATGATCAATTTCTTCTTTGGCCAAAGCCAATAAATCCTGTACCAAATCCTGGTGTTCAGAATTGTTTGTGATAATCGTAATGGCATTTGTTGCTGCTTTTTGCTCACACCAGGCATGATCAGTCAAGATTTCCTCAATATTTTTCTCAACGATATTTACCCATCTCGGGTCTGTTGGCAGTTGTAATCTTAGTACGCCCATTTTTTTGTTTTATTTGTTTCAGGTTTTCTTTGTTTCAGGTTTCAGGTTGCTTTTCAGAACTAAAAAGATGTAACGCTCTATATCTTTTAAGGTACAAAACCTGAAACTTGAAACTTTTTTTCCCATTTCAACTTACTCCCCAGAACTAAAAAAAGTTTAAAGTTCTATACTTTTCACAGTACAAAACTTTAAACTTGAAACTTTTAAGCCTGAAACTTTATTAGTATACGAAAATTGGTCTTTCGCTCATCATTTCATTTACTTCGTTTGCCACTTCCTCGATAACAGCTTCATTTGTATGATCTGTAAGAACTTTATCGATTAAAGCAACAATAGTTTCCATATCTTCTTCAACTAAACCACGAGTAGTGATTGCAGCTGTTCCAACACGGATTCCTGAGGTTACAAATGGTGATTTATCATCAAATGGAACCATATTTTTATTTACTGTAATTTCTGCTTTTACTAATGCATTTTCAGCTTCTTTACCAGAAATCCCTTTATTTCTTAAGTCAATAAGCATCATGTGGTTATCTGTACCTCCAGAAATAATGTTGTATCCTCTTTTTACGAAAGCATCAGCCATAGCGTTTGCATTTTTCTGCAATTGCATCGCATAAGTAAAGAACTCATCTTTCAGCGCTTCACCAAAAGCTACTGCTTTAGCAGCAATGATGTGCATTAAAGGCCCTCCTTGATTTCCAGGGAAAACAGCAAGATCTAATAAAGAAGACATCATTCTGATTTCTCCTTTTGGAGTTTTTAATCCTTGTGGGTTTTCGAAATCTTTCCCCATTAAAATCAAACCTCCACGTGGTCCACGTAATGTTTTATGAGTAGTTGTAGAAACAATATGACAATGTGGAATCGGATCATTCATTAATCCTTTAGCAATAAGACCTGCAGGGTGAGAAATATCCGCAAACAAGATCGCTCCTACACTGTCAGCAATTTGTCTGAAACGTGCAAAATCCATATCACGTGAATAAGCCGAAGCTCCAGCGATGATTAATTTTGGTTGTTCTTTAGTTGCAATTTCCTGAATTTTATCATAATCTAAACGACCAGTTTCAGCGTCTACACCGTAAAAAACAGGACGGTACAAACGACCTGAGAAGTTTACTGGAGAACCGTGAGTTAAGTGACCTCCATGAGATAAGTCGAAACCTAAAATAGTATCACCAGGATTTAAACATGCATGGTAAACTGATGTATTAGCCTGAGATCCTGAGTGTGGCTGAACGTTCGCATATTCAGCTCCAAATAATTCTTTGGCTCTGTCAATTGCAATTTGCTCAATTACGTCTACTACTTCGCATCCTCCGTAGTATCTTTTGCCTGGATATCCCTCAGCATATTTGTTAGTTAAAACAGAACCAGCTGCTTCCATTACCTCATCACTTACAAAATTCTCTGAAGCGATAAGTTCTAATCCGTGAATTTGTCTGTCTTGTTCCTCTAGTATAAGGTCAAAAATTTGTTCGTCGCGTTGCATTTTTTTGATTTTCGTTAATTTCCTGCAAAAATACAAAAAAACGTTTGCCAAACTGTTAGATTATGATATATTTGACATAGAATTTTTCAACAAATAATTAACATTCACATGCCAATAACCGCCAACGATACTAAAAGAAAATCATGGTTAGAAGTACCAGAAAATAGCGACTTCCCTATTCAAAATATTCCATTCGGTGTATTTCTTACCAAAGAAAATGTCGTTACTGTAGGAACAAGAATTGGCGATTACGCTATAGATTTAGGAGCTTTACAACAATTAAACTATTTTGCAGGAATAGATTTAACGGATGATATGTTCATGCAGGACACGCTAAATGATTTTATTTCTGATGGGAAAAAAACATGGCGACTCGTTCGAAATCGTATCGCTGATATTTTCGACGAAACCAATCCACAACTTAGAGATTCAGCAAAAGACCGCGATATCGTTATTTTCAAAATTGATGATGTCGAAATGCAATTGCCTGTGTTAATTGGTGATTATACGGATTTCTATTCCAGTAAAGAACATGCAACGAACGTTGGTAAAATGTTCCGTGATCCAGAAAACGCTTTATTACCTAACTGGTTGCATATTCCGGTAGGATATCATGGAAGAAGCTCAACAATTGTTCCGTCCGGAATTCCGGTACACCGCCCTATGGGACAAACTTTACCTGCCGGACATGATACTCCCGTATTTGGTGCTTCTCGTTTAGTAGATTTTGAATTAGAAACTGCTTTCATCACTACAGACGTAAACATAATGGGAGAAAACATCTCTACTTTTGAAGCCGAAGACTATATTTTCGGAATGGTTTTACTAAACGACTGGAGTGCACGTGATATGCAAAAATGGGAATATGTTCCACTTGGACCCTTTTTAGCAAAAAACTTTGCTACTTCAATTTCACCGTGGATTGTAACAATGGATGCTTTAGAACCTTTTAGAACTAAAGGACCTAAGCAAGATCCTACCCCGCTTCCTTATTTACAAACCAAAGGAAAAAAAGCTTTTGACATTCACTTGGAAGTTTCTTTGAAGCCTGAAAACCATGAAGAAACTGTAATTTCAAAATCTAACTTCAAATATATGTATTGGTCTATGGCCCAGCAACTAACACACCATACCTCAAACGGATGTCGCGTGAATTCTGGCGATATGATGGGTTCCGGAACTATTTCTGGCCCAACTCCCGACAGTTTTGGTTCAATGTTAGAACTTACTTGGGGAGGAAAAAACCCAATAACACTAAATGACGGTGGTGAGCGCAAATTTATTGAAGATGGAGATACAGTAATTATCAGAGGTTTCTGCGAAAGCAACGAAGTGCGTATTGGTTTTGGAGAAGTTTCAAGCCAATTACTACCTCCGTACGTGAGACAATGAAGAGATACTGCCATATCGGAAGATATATAAGCAAAAAACCTTGTTAGCTGTCTAACAAGGTTTTTTTTTATGTTTATTTTTCTTCCTGCCACAGATTAAAAGGATTAAAAATGATTTCTTACAATCTGTAAAAATCCGTTCAATCTCTAGCAAGAAAAACTGCACGAATGCGGGCTTTTAAAATTCAAAAAATTAAGCCGGAATCTGCTGACTCAAACAGTGTAATGTTCCAAATCCCCAGATAAAATCGATACAACTTATTCCGATCACTTCTCTATCAGGAAAACATTCCGAAAGTATATTTAGAGCGACGCGATCATTGCTATCGTTAAAAGTAGGAACCAAAACGCAATTATTCAAAATCAGGAAATTAGCATAACTAGCCGGTAATCTTAAAGTTTCGAAGTCTACACGCTTTGGCATTGGCAACGCAACTATAGTTGGAGATTCTCCGTCCTCTAGTTTTGCGTTTTGCAAACGTTTTAAATTGTCTTGCAAAGGTTTATAATTCGAATCGTTTTTGTCTGTTTCTACAATTGTTACAATTGTATCTTCGTTTACAAATCGGCACAAATCGTCAATATGCCCGTGTGTGTCATCTCCTTCTATTCCGTCCCCTAACCATATTACGTTGGTAACTCCGAGATATTCTTTAAAAACAGCCTCGTAATCTTCTTTGGTGAAATTTTCATTTCGAACCTGAATAGTAGGATGCATTAAACATTCTTCTGAAGTCAGTAACGTTCCTTTTCCGTTTACATCAATTGCACCACCTTCTACAATCACAGGTTTTCCTTTATACGTTACCTGTGTAAGTGGCACATCAATAAAATCAGCTATCTTAGAAGGAACAAATTTATCCAGTTGGTAATTTTTATACTTAGCCCATCCGTTAAAATTAAAATTCAATGCTTCTCTTTTCGATCCATTTTGTACAATAATTGGTCCGGAATCACGCATCCAGCTTCTATTAGTTTTATGAATAATAAAAGAAACATTCGTTAAATTTACACGTGCTCTCTCCAGCATTTCGCCTACTTTTTCTTTTAGTTTTTCATCGGCTACCACCAAAAAAACGGTTTCAAAAGTGGCTACTTTTTTAATAAATTCTACAAAAGCCCATTGAACAGCTTCGTATTTTCCCGGCCAGTCGTTTCCGTTATGCGGAAAACACAATACAATTCCTTGTTGCTTCTCCCATTCCGCAGGAAATCTTCTATTATTTGTTGACATAAAAAGGTTCTAAATTTGAAAGTGTACAAAGATAATGAGATAATGTGAAAATTAGACAATGTGACAATTGGATTATTGGATAATTAGACAATCCGGCCATGTAATAATCTGATAATTATCTGATTGATTTAATAATCTAATTAATAGATTAAGTTAAAGATTAAATAATAAAGCCTTAATATAAGACGAGGATCTGCTAATTACATTTGGCAAAACTAAAAAACACAAAAATGAAAAATGTAAGCCTTTCATTATTAACTGCTTTATTTGTTATGGCAAGCTGTAATAATGATGAAACTTCAAACAACCAGGAACCTGAAGTCGTGGTAAACGAAAATCCTGGGTCTTTCAAAGAAATTGGTTCTATAACCATTGGTGGAGAAGCAGCCGCAGAAATTTCGGCCTACGATGAAAAAACAAAAAGACTTTTTACAGTAAACAATAGCGGAACCAATCAAATTGATGTCATTGATATTTCCGATCCTACAAAACCCGTTAAAATTGGTAAAATTGATTTGACTCCGTATGAAGGAGCTTCTAATAGTGTTGCGGTTTACGACGGAAAACTGGCTGTTGCTTTAGAATCGACAGTAAACAAACAGGGAAATGGAAAAGTTGTTATTTTCAACACCAGCGATTATAGCTTAATCAAACAAATTACCGTTGGCGCATTACCGGATATGATTACTTTTTCGCCGGACGGAAAATATATTATGACCGCCAATGAAGGAGAACCTAATACGGATTATTCCCAAGATCCAAACGGAACAATTTCTATTATCGAAACAGCGACTTATACTGTTACAACTTTAGATTTTAGTTCGTTTAGTAGTCAGGCCGAAACTTTGAAGAAAGATGGTTTCAGAATTTCAAAATTTGCTAAGAGTTTTGCTCAGGATATCGAACCTGAGTACATCACTATAGCTGATGATTCTAAAACAGCCTGGATTACTTTACAGGAAAATAATGGTGTTGCCAAAGTAGATTTAACTTCAAAAACCATTACAGCTCTTTATCCGTTAGGTTTTAAAAACTTCAATACCGCTGAAAACGCAATTGATGTAAGTGATAAAGATGATAAGATTGCTTTTAATCCATGGAAGGTAAAAGGAATGTTTATGCCGGATGCGATTAGTCACTTTTCTGCCAATAATGTCCCTTATTTTGTGACCGCCAACGAAGGTGATGCCCGAGAATATGCCGCTTATTCGGATATTAAAAGAATGAAAGACATGAAGCTTGACGCAACTGCTTTTCCTGATGCTGCCGCCTTAAAACTGGAAACCAATCTAGGAAGACTAAACCTTATCACAGATATGGGAGACTCTGATGGTGACGGTGACCTGGACGAAATAGTAGCTTTCGGAGGTCGTTCTTTCTCAATCTGGAACGGAAATACGGGAAAAATTGTTTACGACAGTAAAAATGATGTTGATAAAAAAACAAACGAACTTGGAACTTATGATGACAAACGTAGTGACGACAAGGGTTCTGAGCCTGAAGCTGTTGTTGTTGCTAAAATGGGATCTCAAAATATTTTGTTTGTTGGTTTAGAAAGATCAGATGCTTTTATGACTTATGATGTAACAAACCCAAATTCTCCACAATATTTACAAACAGTGAAAACGGGCGATGCTCCAGAAGGTGTACTTTTCATTCCGGCTTCCAAAAGTCCGACGAAAAGAAGTTTGTTAGTTGTTAGTAGTGAGGGAGATGGAACGGTAAAAATATACCAGCCAGATTTAAAATAACTTTCACATTTACAGATTCAAAAAAGGGCAAAATTTAAATTTTGCCCTTTTTTTTGTCGAAATATTTTGATTCTATTAACGTATTTACATAATTAAAACCCAAAAGATGGGAATTATGTAAGAGCAAATAGAACACTATCTAAATTTCGTAGTATAATTTTGTCCTGAGTTTAAAAATTAAAACTCAATAATCATATTAAACTAAAATTTGGATATCATGAAAAAGAAATTAGCTTCAGTATCACTTTTACTACTATCAATCGCCGCCGGCGCACAAAACATGGCAACGACATCGACACAGCCTTCAATTGACAAACCCGCTTATAATAAATGGTCTATAGAATTGAATGGTGGTCTAAACAAACCTATGAGAGCAATGACACCTGGTTATTCAACAGAATCAGTTAGTCCGTTTCACGCAGATTTAGGGGTAAGATACATGTTTAATCCTAAGTTTGGTTTGAAACTGGATGTTGGATACGATCAATTTAAGGAACGTAATGACACTCCCGAATTTGACAGTAAATACTACAGAGCAAGTTTACAAGGGGTTATTAATCTTGGAAGAGCTTTAAACTTTGAAACATGGACTAATACTTTCGGTTTATTAGCACATGGAGGTTTTGGTGTTTCGCAATTAAGCAGCGATAAAGGTTTTGACGGTAAAGATTACATGGCTCATGGAATTATGGGTTTAACAGGTCAAGTTAAATTAAGCAACAGAATTGCTTTAACGGGAGATCTTACAGGTATTGTTAACGGAAGACAAAATCACAATTTTGATGGAAAAGGAGTCCCAGCTACCGGTTCATTAGATGGTGTAATGTTAAACGCTTCTGTTGGTTTGACTTTTTACTTAGGTAAAAACCAAAAACATGCTGACTGGTATTCTGAAGACAATGAAAGACTAAACAAGTTAGAAGACCGAGTTACTACTATTGAGACTAATCTTATTGATACTGATAAAGATGGTGTTGCTGATTTGTATGATTTAGAGCCTAACACAATCTCTGGAGTTGCCGTAAATACAAAAGGTCAATCTATAGATACTAATCAAAATGGTGTTCCGGATGAATTAGAAAGCTATTTAGATAAAACGTATGCTAAAAAAGGCAGCGAAGCAACAGCTCCAACAAACAAAACGGTTGAAGAATTAATTAACGGAGGGTATGTAAATGTATACTTTGATTTCAATTCTTCTAAACCAACTAATACTTCTCTATCTGGTGTTGATTTCTTAGTGAAATACCTTAAAAACAATCCTGGTAAATCAGCAGATATTATTGGATACGCAGATGAAATTGGAAACTCAAGTTACAATACTGAATTATCAAGAAAAAGAGCTGAAGCTGTGAAAAAAATCGCAACCAATGCAGGAATTGATGCTTCAAGATTAAATGTAATTGCTAACGGTGAAGATACTTCTGTGAACAAAAAATCTAAAGAAGCCCGTCAAATCGTAAGAAGAGTTACTTTCCAAGTGAAATAAACAATTCTAAGCTAGTATAAAAAAAGACTGTTTAATTTTTTAAACAGTCTTTTTTGCATATAAATACTTAAGGCCAAAAGGCCATTTTAATATTCTACGTCTTGTTTCAACGCGGATAAAACGGATTCGCTATCGCGAAGACGCTGATCAAAACAGATTTTAAAATTTTAAACTCTTTTAACGAGGAAAAAAATCTGTGTTTATCCGTGTTTTTACGACGTAAATCCGTTTCATCCGCGTCGAATTAAAGCTGAAATTTAAAACAATATTGTCTCTTCTAAAAAAACAAAAGAGGCTGTTTAAAATTAAACAGCCTCTACTTCTTTGCCTTTATATAAATGTATTTTTTACTTATTGATCAATTGCTCTTTTGGTAATATCGCCAAAAGCATCAATTCTTCGGTCTCTGAAAAATGGCCAGTTCTGACGTACATTTTCCTGCAAATCCAAATCAACTTCCGCAATTAGAATTTCTTCCTGATCGTGAGAAGCCTGTGCTAAAATCTCACCTTGAGGTCCTGCAATAAACGAAGCTCCCCAAAACTGAATTCCTTCTGTTCCTTCAATATACTTTTCTAATCCAATGCGGTTTGCCGCGGCAACAAAAACACCATTAGCAACAGCATGGCCTTTCATTACGTTCATCCATGCACCGTATTGATTTACTCCATACTCTTCTTTTTCTTTTGGATGCCATCCAATAGCTGTTGGGTAAAATAAAACCTCAGCTCCTTTTAAGGCAGTAATACGTGCTGCTTCCGGATACCATTGATCCCAGCAAATAAGTGTTCCTATTTTTCCTTTTTTAGTCTCAATAGCCTGAAAACCTAAGTCACCCGGTGTGAAATAGAACTTTTCATAGAAATGCGGATCGTCCGGAATGTGCATTTTACGGTATAAACCAGCTTCTGTTCCATCCGTATCAATGATGTAAGCACTGTTATGGTAAATTCCTGCCATTCTTTTTTCGAAAAATGGAACAATAATTACCACTCCTAATTCTTTTGCGAGGGCACTAAAAGCAACAAACGAAGTACTGTAAAGTGGTTCGGCTAAAGCAAAATTATCTACATCTTCACTTTGACAAAAATAATGACTGCTATACAATTCAGGCAACAGGATTACTTCAGCTCCTTTATTGGCAGCATCTTTTACCCAGCTGATACATTTTTTAAGATTATTTTCCGCAACATCATTCAGATTTAACTGAATTACGGCGATTTTATACTTTCTTTTCGGCATGACATAAAATTTAGAGTGCAAAAATAGTAATTTTTAGAGGAATGGCAAAGAGGTGTTATCTACCACCTCTTGTAAAAAAGAAAACCATTTTACAAATATCCGATTCAGTTAAAATCAAATACCCACAAAATGGCTTCCTACAAATGTGTTTTATAAACTCAATACTTAATTACTCAATAACCACTTTTGTAGTTATGAATTCCGTTTCTGATTTTTTGAATTTAATTTCGAACGTTCCTTTGCTTGCCGATTTATACTTAAAAACTGTCTTTTTAGGATCCGGAACCTGCATCGTACAAGGTCCTGTTGGGTATTTTGCTTCCACTTGCAATCCTTTTACTCCGCCAATGGTCACTTCGCTAATTTTGCTGAATTCCCCACAAGCGTTATCCACAACAAAAGTTACATCATAGCTTAACTCCTCATTAACCTTTCCAGTTGCAGGACCTTTCACTTCCGTAACCAAAGCAACCTTAGTAATTGATTCAGGAATACTTGGTGCATCATTATCGTTACTGCAAGAAACAAACATTGTTGCTAAAAATAATACTACAAAAACTGATTTAAATTTAAAACTTTTCATATAAAATAATAATTAATTGTTAATTACTATGAAGATGTCATTAGGTTGCGATGGTTGCTTATTAAATTTGTTAATTCTTTAAACAAAACCAATAACAACCTAAAAATCAAAATTTTAATCTCTAAAAATAGTTTTTAAAAACAACGTAATTTCTTATGAAAAGAAAAATTTATCGTTTAGCCCCGATAGAAACGACATCCTTTTTCCTGCTTCTTTAGCGTGAAAAAGATATAGTGGATAGCGGGGCAAGTGTTCTTTTTAAAACGAATTACAATGCTTCAAAAAAAAAAAAACACCAGCCTTTCGACTAGTGTTTTTGTTTACCTCTTTGCGATGTGTATCTTAATTTTTCTTTGCAAAAACCTTTTTAAATCCATTTACAATTACTAAAACTACAAAACCTAATATTAAGCCTGTAACAAATTCTTTTATTATAGAAGGAACATTAATTTCTTCCATTAAATGATGTAAAAACGGAATATAGTGTACAAAAATTCCGCCTGCTACTAAAATCAAGGCAATTGTACCAATTACCGTTAAACTTTTAATTACTATAGGCAATGCTTTTACCAATATGTTTCCAATAAATTTTGATATGCTTTTTTCTTTTTTACTAAACTTAATAAGCTTATAACCCGCCTCATCCATTCTGACAATAAGAGCAACAATACCATAAACACCAACGGTTGCAATCAAGGCAATAATCGAAGTTACTATGATTTGCTGACCAAGTGGCTGACCAATTACAGTACCTAAAGCAATAATCACAATTTCTACTGATAGTATAAAATCGGTTACGATTGCTGATTTAATTTTTCCCTTTTCAGCCTCTAGAATTTCTTCTTCTGTAAACGTTTCTTCTGTTATCCCTTCTGATTCTTCGTGTTTGTGCGGAAATATAAATTCGTAAATTTTCTCTGCTCCTTCATAGGCCAAAAATAAACCTCCAAGTACCAGAATTATAATGATAGCTACTGGCAAAAAAGCGCTTAATAAAAAAGCAATTGGCAAAATAATTACTTTATTCAATAAGGAACCTTTGCTGATCGCCCATAATACCGGAAGCTCTCTCGAGGATGCAAACCCCGAAGCTTTCTCAGCATTTACAGCCAAATCATCACCCAAAATACCCGCTGTTTTTTTTGCTGCAACTTTACTCATTACTGCAACATCATCCATAATTGCTGCGATATCGTCTAATAGTACGAAAAAACCTGATGCCATTATATTTTTTTTGTTTTTAAGAATCGCATAATTAACTGGTTTTAAAGATCCTGTTTAATCAGCTGTTCTGGTTTGTTTACTGGCGCGAATCTAAGACTTTTTTGCTAATTTTTCTATCAAAAAATTAACTGCATTGCCCCAAAAGTACCCAGATAATAATAAACACGAAAATAGTTCCAAAACAGCCTCCACCTAATTTTTTCGCACCGTAACCTGCTATTAATCCTCTAAAAATATTGTTCATTGTATTTCGATTAAGATTATTCCTCTTTTGATTTGATTTTCAAACCACTATAGTAAAGATCATAACTTTATTGCAAATTATTTTACATTACTTTCAGAAAAATTTATATCATTTATTGAATTACGAGTTTGCGTTCAAACAAAAAACACCAGTATTTCTACTGGTGTCATTTTGGATATTATTCATAAAAAGAAATTAACTTAATCTGTTGTAACAGAATAGCCTGTGCTTACTAAAGTTGCTTTATAGGTAATACCTTGTCCTGTAGGAGGAGCCGGAGGATTCTGACCCTGTAACTGAACATAACTTCCTGTATTAGAAGGAAGATTAAGTAATCGGTATAAAATTAGATTAACCATTGAACTTGAAAGCGCATTATTATTAAAATTAATGGATAAGTTTTTATCTGTAATTAATGCTAATGATGGTAATTCGATAGAAGTAAGAATCTTATTATTACTAAAATAAAGCCCTTTACATGAAGTTAACATAGGGAATAATATAGAAGTTAAAGACGGATTATTTAAAATACCTGTGTCGTATCCATGCAGTGTTTTCATAAGAGGAAACCCAATTGAAGTAAGTTTGTCGTTATTTGACACGTCCAAATCGTTATATACTTCAGTAAGGTTACTTACATTCACATTCACTAACTTTAAGTTATTTTGGATTTTTAAATTTATTAAGCTCTTTATTACACTTAAATCTAAAGTCGTTAGGTTTGTTGTACTGGTAACATAAATATTCTCTGTATAAGGCCCCAATTCAGCGATAATCTGTGCTGCCGCCTGCGCATCTGTGACATCTCCCGTTATAACAATACTTGGTTTTCCTTTATTTTGGCTGCTTCCGGCATATAATGCATAAGGCACACTTAGTAATTGACTTGTACCACTAATGGTATAATTAGTTCCTCCTGTTGGATCAATTTCTGTCTTGATAAAGTGTGATCCACTACCCCAATTTATTCCTGAAAAAGTTCCAGTAACGGCTGTTCCGCCTCCTATTTCTATAGTTGCCAATCCATTACTGTTTGTCGTTGTAGTTTGTGTTTCTACATAAGAAGCTGTACCACTTGCTGAACCTGCAAGTATACTCGTTTTGATACTCACTAAAGTACCGGCAACCAATGTACCGTCGGTTTTACGAATGACTGATTGGTAGCTCATTTTTTGCGGAGCCTGTGCAAATAAAATAGTAAAAGAGCTCAATAATAGTAAGGCTAGAGTAATTTTTTTCATATATTTTTTACTGTTAGAAAGTTATTTTTTATGACTTTAAACGTTTTTTATTGTCTTGCCATGCTACTTGCTGACAAAAGGATTAATACTAAACTTAATCAGTTGAAATGCTATTGTTCATTTTTATAGTTGCTTTATCGATAATCCCTTGTCCTGTAGGTGGAGCTGGTGGGGTCTGACCTGACAAATCAATAAACTTTCCGCTTGCAGGGGAAACATTGAGCAGTTTACTTAAAAGCGAATTGATGTGATAACTTGGAAGTGCATTTCTACTTACTTGAAAACTGTACAGATTACTATAAAATGAAGAAAAAACTGGTAAATCAATATAAGAAAGAAACGCATTGCCACTAATGTAAATCGTTTTAGTTTTAGTCAATAAAGGAAAAGAAACAGATTGTAATGCCGAATTACCTGAAAAATAAATTTCAGAAGCAAGTACTGTTTTTAAAACGGGAAATGAAATGGAGCTTAATCTTGCATTACCTTCTACATATAACGCATTATAAACATCGCTAAGATTACTTAAATTTACACTAACCAAATTTGAATTACTTTTTATACTTAAGTCAACCAGCCTTTTTGCAGCACTTAAATCCAAAGTTGTCAAATTTGTAGTATTCATAATGTAAATATTTTCTGTTTCAGGTCCCAACTCCGCCGCTACTTGCGCTGCTGCTTGCGCATCTGTAATGTCACCAGCAATTATTAGACTTGTTCTTCCTTTGCTTTGGCTGCTTCCTGCATACAAGGCATAAGGCACACTTAAGAGCTGACTTGTACCACTAATAGTGTAATTACTGCCTCCTGTTGGATCGATTTCGGTCTTGATAAAATGTGAACCTACACCCCAATTTATTCCAGAAAAAGTTCCTGTAATAACTGTTCCGCCGCCTATTTCTATAGTAGCCAGTCCGTTACTGTTTGTCGTTGTAGTTTGTGTCTCAACATAAGAAGCTGTACCACTTGCCGAGCCTACCAAAATACTCGTTTTGATACTCACTAAAGTACCGGCAACCAATGTCCCATCGGCTTTACGAATGACTGATTGGTAGCTCATTTTTTGCGGAGCCTGTGCAAATAAAATAGTAAAAGAGCTCAATAATAGTAAGACTAGAGTAATTTTTTTCATATATTTTTCTTGGTTTTAAAATGTTCTTATTGATTTTACTGACAGTATTGAATATTCTTCCAGGAAGCGAAATTCTAAGAAACTTAAAATAGAAGTAGCGTCATTTTCTCCATAGTTTCATTTGAAAGAATACTAATAAACTAGTCCGTAGTAACAAAATTACCCGTATTTATCAAAGTTGCTTTATCTATAATTCCTTGTCCTGTAGGAGGAGCAGGTGGATTTTGTCCTTGTAACTGGATAGATTTTCGTGAAGCAGGCAAAACATCTTTTAGTTTATTTAATAACGAATTAACTTGAGAACTTGGTAATGCATTAGCACTAAATCCGATTCCTCTACCAGTACTAAGAGACAACATAGGTATATCAATTGAATTTAAACTAGAATTATAACTAAAAGATAAATCATTAAATTGGGTTAACCGAGGAACAGAGATTGACACTAAAGACTTATTATCATATATAATAGCCTGATCATCTCCTAGTATTGCTTCTAGCACAGGAAATACGATTGAGCTCAATTTTTCGTTATATTTTATGTCGAATTCATCCTGAACTACACTAAGATTATCAAATTTCACAGTAACTAGTTTAGAATTAAAACTTATATTAAGATAAAATATGCTTTTTACCATACTTAAATCCAAAGTTGTCAGGTTTGTGGTACGAGTTACATAAATCTTCTCTGTGTGAGGCCCAAACTCAGCCTGTATTTGTGCTGCCGCTTGTGCATCTGTAATATCTCCACCTATAAAAATAGTTGCTTTTCCTTTATTTTCAGTACTTCCAGCATACAAGGCATAAGGTACACTCAACAATTGACTTGTACCGCTAATGGTATAATTAGTCCCTCCTGTTGGATCGATTTCGGTCTTGATAAAATGTGATCCTGCTCCCCAATTTATTCCCGAGAAAGTTCCTTTAGTTGGTGTTCCGCCTCCTATTTCTATAGTGGCTAGTCCATTGCTGTTTGTTGTGGTGGTTTGTGTTTCTACATAAGAAGCAGTGCCACTTGTTGATCCTAATAATATACTAGTTTTGATACTTATTAAAGTACCTGCAACCAATGTCCCATCCGTTTTTCGAACAACCGATTGGTAACTCATTTTCTGTGGAGCCTGTGCAAATAAAAAGGTAAAAGAACTTAATAATAGTAATGCGAGAGTAATTTTCTTCATGTATTTTTCTGCTGTTTTGATATTATTTTTTGATAATTTTAAAGGTTTTTATGGCTTTACCACTGTTACTTACAGTCAGAAAATAAATACCGCTATTTAGCCCTTGCATGGGTACACTGGTATCAGGGCTTGTTACTTCTACTTTTTTGGATACGATTTTTCCGTTAGTGTCAAATAATTGGCATGATAAATCATTCCATTCGTTTGTAGCAACAGTCAAACTAAGTACATCAACAGCAGGGTTAGGATAAGCAGTCATTGCAAGAGTAATACCTTTAAATTCATCATTCCCAAGGCTGATTATTTCATAAGCCTGTTGAACACCTTGCAAAACAAAGCCGTTAGCTCCTCCGGATAAACTTGTATAAGCGATCTGTCCCACTGAATAACTAGAACTGCCCCCGCTTCCGGTTGCATTTCCTCCTGCAACTACCACATTTTGTTGAGAATAACCATTGGTTACAAATAAGACAGCGGTAATAAATAAAATTGAAAAAGTGCGTTGATTTTCTTTCATATAAATGTTTTACTGATTAATCATTCAAATATAGAATAATTATTATACAGAATATTATTACCAAGAAAAGATTGCGTAAAAAAAACACCAGCATTTCTGCTAGTGTTTCTCGTACTTCATAATTAACTGAAAAATTATTCTTCTTTATGCGTTTGATTTCTAAAAACCAATTGTCCGTCAAAAGCGTCTAATAGGATGATACTGTCTGTTGTAATGTTCCCGGCCAGAATTTCTTTTGACAGTTGATTCAATACTTCTCTTTGAACCACACGTTTTACCGGTCTTGCACCAAACTGCGGGTCATAACCTTTGTCTGATAAATAAGCAATAGCTTCTGGTGTTGCATCCATCGTAATGCCTTGCAGAGCTAACATCTTTGTAACGCTCTTCAACTGTAAACCTACAATTTTAGAAATATTATCCACTGTTAAAGGCGTAAACATCACAATCTCATCAATACGGTTGATAAACTCCGGACGAACAGTTTGTTTCAGCAAGCCTAAAACTTCAACTTTTGCAGCCTCGGTCGCTGATTCGATACTTCCTTTTAAATTTTCAAACTTATCTTGTATAATCTGACTTCCCATGTTAGAAGTCATAATGATAATCGTGTTTTTAAAATCTGCCAGACGGCCTTTGTTGTCCGTTAAACGGCCTTCGTCCAAAACCTGAAGTAAGATATTAAACGTATCAGGATGTGCTTTTTCAATCTCGTCTAACAAGATTACGGAATATGGTTTTCTACGAACCGCTTCGGTCAATTGCCCCCCTTCATCATATCCCACATATCCCGGAGGTGCACCTACTAAACGACTCACACTGTGACGTTCCTGATACTCACTCATATCAATACGCGTCATGGCATTTTCATCGTCAAAAAGATACTCAGCCAAAGCTTTTGCTAATTCCGTTTTACCAACTCCGGTAGTTCCTAAAAATAAGAACGTTCCAACAGGTTTTTTCATGTCCTGCAAACCGGCACGACTTCTGCGTACGGCATCACTTACTGCTTCAATCGCTTCTTCCTGTCCCACGACACGTCTGTGCAATTCATCTTCCAGATGTAATAACTTTTCTCTTTCTGTCTGAAGCATTTTCATTACTGGAATTCCGGTCCATTTTGCTACAACTTCGGCAATATCTTCACGGGTTACTTCTTCTTTTATCAAGGAATTACCAGACTGATATTCCTGTAATTGTTTTTGTAAAACTTCCAGACGTCCTTGTGCTTCTTTTACTTTTCCGTAACGAATTTCAGCTACTTTTCCGTAATCACCATCACGTTCAGCACGTTCAGCTTCATATTTAAAGTCTTCTAATTCTAATTTTACAGCCTGAATTCCGTCAACAACATCTTTTTCTGATTTCCATTTTGCATAAATTTCGTTGCGTTCTTCTTTTAAGTTCGCCAAATCCATGCGAAGAATTTTTAGCTTGCTTTCTTCTTTTTCACGTTTAATCGCTTCAATCTCAATTTCCAACTGCATGATCTTACGATCTAAAACATCCAGTTCTTCCGGTTTTGAATTGATTTCCATACGCAGTTTTGAAGCCGCTTCGTCCATCAAATCAATGGCTTTGTCCGGTAAAAAACGATTGGTAATATAACGTTGAGACAATTCAACCGCAGCAATAATCGCCTCATCTTTAATTTGAACTTTATGATGCGTTTCGTACTTTTCTTTAATTCCACGTAAAATCGAAATAGCGCTCTCGGTATCCGGTTCGTCAATTAAGATTTTTTGGAAACGACGCTCCAGCGCTTTGTCTTTCTCAAAATATTTTTGATATTCATCCAAAGTTGTTGCACCAATTGCTCTTAACTCACCACGAGCCAAAGCCGGTTTCAAGATATTTGCCGCATCCATTGCGCCTTCTCCTCCACCAGCACCTACAAGTGTATGAATCTCATCAATAAATAAAACGATATCTCCTTCTGCAGCTGTAACTTCTTTTACTACCGCTTTCAAACGTTCTTCGAATTCTCCTTTAAATTTAGCACCGGCAATCAATGCTCCCATATCAAGTGAGAAAACGATCTTATCTTTTAAATTTTCCGGCACATCACCGTCCACAATTCTATGTGCCAATCCCTCTGCAATAGCCGTTTTACCAACTCCTGGCTCTCCTATTAACATTGGGTTATTTTTTGTTCTACGCGTCAAAATCTGTAACACGCGACGGATCTCTTCATCACGACCAATAACGGGGTCAAGCTTTCCGGTACGTGCCAGTTCGTTTAGATTTTTTGCATATTTATTTAACGAATTATAAGTTTCCTCAGCTGAAGCCGATGTTACTCTCTCTCCTTTACGAAGTTCTTCAATAGCTGCTTTAAGGCCTTTTCCAGTAACCCCCTGATCTTTTAGAATCTGAGAAACTTTGCTTTTTGAATCAAAAATAGCCAAAATTAAATGTTCGATAGAAACATATTCATCGTTCATTTTTTGTGCTATAATCTCCGCTTCATTCAATGCTTTGTTTGCGTCTCTGGAAAGCAATATATCACCTCCGGAAACTTTTGGAAAGCTTTGAATTGTACTGTCTAATATTTGTAAAAACAACGGAACATTTACATTTAGTTTCTTCAGAATAAACGGAGCCACATTTTCATCTACTTCAAAAATAGCTTTAAAAATGTGTTCGTTTTCTATCTGCTGTTGTCCGTTGCGTTGGGCCAATTGCTGTGACAGCTGAATGGCTTCCTGCGATTTAATTGTAAATTTATTTATGTTCATATGTATACGATTTAGGATTGATTATTAGTTATTTAGTCTGATGTCCTTAAAATTACAATTTATTGAATTAATTTTTTAACTTTAAATACTCTAACTTTGCTTGAGAACATTCAAATTATATTCCATACTAAAAATACAGACAAAATGTCGCATTAAATTAGTTTTTAGTCTATTTTTAACGTCAAAAAGTCACAAAACAAGTCAAATATGAGTTTTTTTAATTCAATCTTCGGAAATTCGGAGTCAGCAGACACTCCAAAAAGCAATGTAAATTGGACAGAATTAACCGATATTGCCCAATTAGTGGAGATCGAAACAATATCCCATGTAAAGCCGGTTGTTATTTTTAAACACAGTACCAGATGTAGTATCAGCCGTATGGCTTTAAAACAATTTGAACGTGAATACGATTTAAAAGATACAGTAGACGCTTATTTTCTGGATTTAATAGCACACAGAGATATTTCAAATGAAATAGCAAACAAATTCAATGTTTATCATGAATCTCCTCAATTGATTTTAATCCGAAACGGAAAAGCTATTTATGATGTTTCACACAGTGATATTGATGCGGAGGCTTTGAAAGATAAAGTTTGAAAAATTTCTTTACCATTAAGATATTAAGGTTCATTAAGAGCTTAACTTAATTATCTTAAACTTTGTAATTGCTTTCAAAAAGAAAGCTTTAAACCACTAAGATATTAAGATTCATTAAGCATTTAACTTAATTTTCTTAATATCTTAATGGTAAAAATCAATCAAAAAGTTCCTTCTGAACCTCCTCCGCTAAAACCACCACCACCAAAATCCATTGGAGAATTTTCAGGTTTCACTTCCGGTTTCATTCCAAAAGCAGAAGCAACAATTAAAGCTTCGGCGTTTAAAATGGCATTTGATGTATTAATTCTGTCCGGTTTAAAGGTTAAACCTCTTTCTCTATCTTTCAGTTTTCTGATGGAAAAATAGGCTATAGCAAATAAAACTACTCCACCCAGTGTCAATGCTACTTCTATTGGTAAAACCGAGTAATAAAACCGAATGGTGTAAATAGTAAAACCGATAGCTAAAAAACTGATCCATAACATGATTCGATCTTTGTTTTTTACCGCCTGAACCAAATAGACAGCCGGCACTATAAATGTAAAAGCATAAAAAAAGTAAGCAAACGGAATATCCTGTCCGGGAAGCACAGCTGTACCTAAAAGTTCCGCAGAAAGTTCTCTTACAACCAAATAATTACACGAAAGGTAAAATAGAATCAAACAAAAGCTATTGGCTAACAAAAGACCATTATAGTAATAACTTTTCGTTAGATTTTGAATTGCTTTTTTAGTCAAAAAATAAAGCCCCGCAGCAAACAGCATGGTAACAAATGGTAAAATTGTTTTTCCGGTTTCTCCAAATTCAAACAGGCTAAAAAACAAAACGGCAGTTGAGGCTAAACAAAACACTAACAACGACAGCAAATTCAAATATCTGCTATAAAGCAGAAATGACATAACAGCAACAAAAATAGCAATCATCAGCTCGTAACCTTCTGTTGTAATGGCAATAGCGAATCCTATATTTAAAATAGCTCCCAAAATAAAAGCATCATTCAGTCCATGTCCATAGTACTTTTGATTGGCTAAAAATTCTGCGCCACCCAAACCTACCAAAGCAAAAATATAACAACAGATTTTAAAAAAGGTATCCTCTCCGCTAAGTCCCAATAACGAAATCGCACCGCAAATGGAGAGGTATAAAAATGAACCCAGCAGGAAAAATCCCAATCGGACCAATATGTTTTTTTGTCTTTTAAAAACAGTCAATTCTTTTTTAATCTGGTCCTTTTGTTCCTTATCAATAAAACCAGCTGAATGTAGAGAAGCGGCTTCTTCAATTAAAGCTAAATCATCTAACGCGCTTTTGTCATATATTATCATGCTGTAATTTCTTTATTGAATTTCTTAATCAGTTTAATAAACATTATAATTGAACCTATAAAATACAATGGGAGAAGTAAAATAAGTAATTCCCAAACGTCTGAAAAATCAATATGATCAAAAATTCGAAACAAAATTATATTAAGCCCAATATAGCCGTAGACGATTGTAAAAACATACAGCGAAATTGCTTTAAACTGATAACTGACCTTATAAAAGTAGTAGGAAGAACCAGCTAGTAACACTGCAAAAAGTAACCAGATACCATCCTCAAAATAACCTGTCAAATTATGAATTAGTGCGATACTGGTGATATGTAAAGCAAAGGTAAGATAGATAATACTGAAGTGTGTTTTTAACTGAACTCTCGAACTATAAACAGTCCACAAAACAAGTAGAACTCCCAACATAATTGCTGAGTAACTCAAATTTTGATCGGCATAAAAATTACTGTTGTTGAGTAAATCCTGTGGCGTAACCGAAAGCCCCACATAAGCCGCCAAACCAGTAATTCCGATTGTTAAGACGCTTTTATTGTCAAAGTAATAAGCACAAAAGAAACTCACCAAAGTTGGAATTAGTGTTGCCAGTCCGTAATGAGTTCCGAAAGGCTTGTATTGAAATTGCAAATAACCAATAAAGATACAGGTAAGTACATTGGCCGTCAGGACTAGGTATTCTAAAACCGGATGCTCAAAAGCCGTTTCTGTTCTTTGAAATCCTTTTGCGTTTTTAAAGCAAAAGTAAAAACAAACACCTATAACAATCAATAATAAGGACAGAATCGCAATATGTCCGATAGTATCTATATTTTTGTAAATTAAAATTCCGATTCCTGAAGTAAATGATAGTACAGACAAGTACAGAAATAGCTTTAGTTCCGCATTTAGCGAAAAAATAGCCAAACTGCGATAGGAAGTTATTTCCTGATACTGCTTTTCGCTTATTAAATTTCTTTCTAAAAGCGCTTTAGTGGCTTGATCATCAAACTTATTCATAGTTACTTTTATAAAACTGTAAATCAAAAATAGTGTTTTTCTTTTATTTGTAAGATGATTATTGTAAAATGTGAAATGCTGGATGTGAAATGCTGGATGTGAGCTAAAAAACGAAATCCCGAATTTAAAAAATTCGGGATTTCGTTTTTTAACTATAGTAATTGAGATATTTTACTTTTCACATTTTTCAATCAACATTTTACATCTCACAATTAACAATTAGTAAGCTACTTTCATTTTGTCTTTTATCGCATTCAGACATAAGTTATTGATACTGCCTTCATGCGTGTGTTTTGTTTCTTTAGGAGATTCGTAAGTTCCGGCCTCCAATTGTTCTGCAACTGCTTTGTAAGCGTCTCTGAAAGGCATACCCGCCACTACCATTTCGTTTAAAGTGTCTACTGTAAACAAATAATCATATTTTTTATCTTTTAATATGTTGTCTTTTACCGTAATGTCTTTTACAGAAAAAATAGCAATATCCAAACACGCTTTTAAGTTTTGAATTGCAGGAAATAAACCTTCTTTTAAAAGTTGTAAATCTCTGTGATAACCGCTTGGCAAGTTATTGGTAATTAACGTAATTTCATACGGAAGTGCCTGAATCTTGTTACACTTTCCTCTGATTAATTCGAATACATCCGGGTTTTTCTTGTGAGGCATAATGCTGGAACCTGTTGTAAGATGTGCCGGAAGACCAATAAAATCAAAGTTCTGACTCATATACAAACAAACATCCATTGCAAATTTTGATAATGTACCCGCAACGCTTGTCATGGCAAAAGCTACAGTTTTCTCTGCTTTACCACGGCTCATTTGAGCTGCAACGGCATTGTATTTTAATGTTTCAAATCCTAGCTCCTGAGTCGTAAAGGTTCTGTTGATAGGAAACGAACTTCCATATCCTGCAGCTGATCCCAACGGATTCTGATCTACCACTTTTGAGGCTGCATTTAACATCGTGATATCATCAATTAAACTTTCAGCATAAGCAGAAAACCACATTCCGAATGACGATGGCATTGCGATCTGTAAATGTGTGTATCCCGGTAATAAAACATTTTGATGTTTCTCTGCCGATTCCATCAACAAATCAAATAGTGTTTTTACCTGTTCTTTTATTGCTTTTACTTCGTCTTTTAAATACAAATGTACATCCACTAAAACCTGATCGTTTCGCGAACGTGCCGTATGGATTTTTTTTCCGGCATCACCCAATTTTATGGTGAGTAAATACTCTATTTTGGAATGTACGTCTTCAAAACTGTCTTCTATTTCGAATTTCCCAACCGCAATATCTGCTATGATTTCATTTAATGCATCAACCAAAGAAGTTGTTTCTTCCTGAGTCAATAAACCTATTTGACCAAGCATTTTGGCATGCGCGATTGAACCTAAAGCATCATATTTTGCTAAAACTAAATCCAGTTCACGGTCGTTTCCAACCGTAAAATGCTCGATTTGTTTGTCTGTTGGTATTCCTTTTTCCCAAAGTTTCATAAGATGTATGTTTTTTGTTTCACAGAGCTATTCAAAGAGTCTCAGAGATTCACAAAGTTCTTGTTTTATTGTATGTTTCTTATTTCCTGATTGCCATAGCCCCGATAGCAGTGGAAATCCTTTTATTTTTTTCTTTAAAAAAATAAAAGATTACTTCACTTAATTCTCATTTTAATCGGAGTTCAGTGAACTTCGTTTGGAACGGATAGCGGGAAATAGCTCCTAATTAATATTATAATTTAAAGAAATCGGTTAGTATCTTGATATACAAATCGACTCCTTCTTCTATTTCATTTATAAAAATAAATTCGTCAGCTGAATGTGAACGTAGTGTTTCTCCAGGCCCTAGTTTTAAGGACTGGCAACTCAAAACAGACTGATCTGAAAGTGTTGGCGAACCATAAGTTGTTCTTCCCAGAGCGATTCCGGCTTGTACTAAACCATGTGCAACCGGAATTGATGAAGCATTGAGATGCATAGATCTTGGCGTTACTTCAGCATTTACATTGGCTCTTACTGCTTCCAGAATCTCTGTATTCGAGTAACAGTCAGTTACGCGAATATCAACCACTAAATCGCATTCAGACGGTACTACGTTGTGCTGTTTTCCTGCGCTGATTTGTGTTACAGTCATTTTTACAGGACCTAAAACATCAGAGATTTTATCGAATTTATAGTTTTTAAACCATTCCATTACAGGAATTGATTTGTAAATGGAATTATCATCATTTTGGTGTGCTGCATGGCTTGCAGTTCCTTTGACTTTTACATCTAAAACCAGCAACCCTTTTTCGGCAACAGCCAATTGCATTAAAGTAGGCTCACCAACGATAGCGCAATCTAATTCCGGCAAATGCTTTAGAACGCTGTTTAAACCATTTTTTCCGCTGCTTTCTTCTTCGGCAGAAGCTACAACAACAATATTATGTGATAAGTTTTGATTTTCGTAAAAATGCACGAATGTGGCTAGTAATGAGACCAAGCATCCTCCGGCATCATTACTTCCTAAACCAAATAATTTCCCTTCTTTTTCGATGGCTTTAAACGGATCATTTGTATAAGCCTGATTGGGTTTTACGGTATCATGGTGTGAGTTTAATAAAAGTGTTGGTTTGTTTTCGTCGAAATACTTGTTGAAAGCCCACACATTATTGTTTTCTCTTTGAAAAGGAATCTCATTTTGATTGAACCAATTTTCGATTAAAAGGGCTGTTTGGTCTTCTTCACTTGAAAAGGAAGGAGTTTCGATAAGGCTTTTTAATAAACTAATTGCTTCCTGGGTAAGCGTTGCAATATTTTTCATAGTTATGGTTTCTTTGCCGTGAAGGCTCGAAGTCACAAAGTTTTTAATTGAATCTGTGACATTTTTAGTTTGCGCAAATTTCTTAAATTAATATTTAAAATGCTTTGCGTGATGTGCTTTTTTTGCCACGAATTACACAAATTTTTACTAATTTTTATTTTCATTCTCGAAAATTCGTGTAATTGGTGGCAACCAATTTTATAACGTAATCGTTGTATGTAAAACATCAGGGGTTTTAAGCATTTTATGATGCCCAATTTTGATTTTCTGTACCCCTCTAGATAAACTGTTGAAGCAATTATCCAGTTTTGGAATCATTCCGGAATGGATAACTTTTTCAGCTTTTAGCTTACTATACAATACTTCGTTGATTTGGGTTATTACAGATGAATCGTCTTCTGAATCTTGTAAAACACCTTGTTTTTCGAAACAATAGGTTAGTGTAACATCAAAAAAATCAGACAAAGCAATAGACAATTCGCTTGCGATGGTATCGGCATTAGTGTTTAACAATTGTCCGTTTTTGTCGTGTGTTATCGCGCAAAAAACAGGAACAATTCCGGTTTCTAATAAGGTAGTCAATAATTTGGTATTAACTTGTTTTACATCGCCTACAAAACCATAATCGATTGTGGGATGATTTCGTTTCACCGATTGTATCAGATTCCCGTCGGCACCTGAAAAACCAATTGCGTTATTGTCTTTGGCTTGCAATTGCGCTACAATATGCTTGTTGATTTGACCTGCGTAGATCATTACCACAACATCAAGCATCGGAGCATCTGTAATTCGGCGTCCATCAATCATTTGCGGCACCAAACCAATACTCTGTGCCATTTTTGTAGCCGATTTTCCGCCACCATGAACTAAAACTTTATGTCCTTCGATTTTAGAAAAATCGGTTAAGAATCGCTCTAATTCTTGTGGATTATCGATGATGTTTCCACCAATTTTTATTACTGATACTTGCATATTTATTAATAGGTTCAAAGGTTCAGAGGTCCAGAGGAACAAAGGCTTTTTTTTTAGGTTTGAAGCCTATGAGCCTTTGCAACTTTGTGCCTTTGGACCTCAAATTAAAGCTTCTTCAAAATCTTCTGTAAAACCAATTGTGCCGAAAAAGTTCTGTTATTTGCTTGCTGAATTACGATTGAATTTTCTCCGTCTAAAACTTCATCGCTTACAATTACGTTACGACGAACCGGAAGACAGTGCATGAATTTTCCATTGTTAGTTAAAGCCATTTTTTCGGCCGTAACGGTCCAATTTGGATCTATGTTGGTTACTTTTCCGTAGTCATTGAAATTACTCCAGTTTTTAACATAAACGAAATCAGCATTTTCAAACGCTTTATCCTGATCGTATTCGATTTTACAGTCTTTTGTGATCTCAGGGCTTAACTCATAACCTTCCGGATGCGTGATTACAAAATCCATATCTTTTTGCATCTGCATCATTTCTACAAATGAATTGGCAACAGCCTGAGGCAATGCTTTTGGATGCGGTGCCCACGAAAGCACTACTTTCGGTTTATGTTTGGTTTTGTATTCTTCCATTGTAATGGCATCCGCTAAAGACTGCATCGGATGGCGAACAGCGCTTTCCATGTTTACAATTGGCACTGTTGCATGTTTTAAAAAGCCTGAGATTACGGTTTCGGCATAATCTTTTTCTTTGTCTACCAAGCCTGCAAAAGCACGAATGGCAATAATATCACAATATTGAGATACCACTTCGGCAGCTTCTTTGATATGCTCTGAAGCACCGGAATTCATAATAGCTCCATCTTCAAACTCTAAGGTCCAGCCTTCGTTAGTAAAGTTCATCACCATGACATTCATCCCTAGGTTCATGGCCGCTTTCTGAGTACTCAGACGCGTTCTTAAACTTGGATTAAAAAATAACATCCCTAAGGTTTTATTCTTCCCTAAGTTTTGATTTTTAAGCGGGTTCTTTTTGATTTTTAACGCACTTTTTACCCATTTTGATAATGAGTCGATATCTTGTATTGAAATATAATTCATGTCTTTTTGATTTCTATTTGTTATCTAAAATTAGACGCGGATTAAACTGATTCGCTTCGCGAAGACTCAGATTAACACGGATTTTTTATATTCTTAATTTTCTATTATCCTCAAATATTTTTCGTCTAAATTCTGGTTTTGTTCCAAAATTTAGAAGTAAACCTACTTCGCAGTCTGTGCCTTTTAAATAGTTTAAAATCTGATTTTCAAACTCCACTGCGATATAATCAGCTGTTTTTAATTCTAAAATAATTAAATCTTCCACTATTAAATCCGCATAATATTCTCCTACTTTTAGTCCCTTATAATATACGATGATTTTCTTCTGAGCTTCAACGTTAAGCCCCTTATTTTTTAATTCGAGATACAATGAATTTTGATAAACTCTTTCTAAAAAACCATATCCTAATTCATTATAAACTTCGTAAAAAGTTTTAATAATTACTTCGGTTAACTCTTGATGCAATAATTTCATAAGAAAACAAATTTGAATGAAATATACTACATTTAAATTAAACCAAGTATAAAAATCTGTTTAAATCCGCGTTTTCGCAAAGCGAATCCGTGTCATCTGCGTTCTATTAAACGATTTTCGTAAATGAAATTTCGTTTTTCAAGGCTTTTAAAATAAAATTATCATTCAAGCCATTAACGATCCAGGTTTCGATATTAGCAGCTTTTGCAATTGCGGCTGCTTCTATTTTTGACTGCATCCCTCCTGTTCCATGTGATGATTTTGATTCTCCAATTTCTTTTTCTAAAACTTTTAAATCGTTTACTAATCTAATCGTTTCAGGATCTTTATCATGAATAGAATTTTTCGTATAAATTCCATTTGTATTAGTGGCAATAATCAGAATATCAACATTTAGCAACACTGCTGTTAATGCTGCCAGCTTATCGTTATCTCCAAACTGTATCTCATCTGTAGCAACGGTATCATTTTCATTAATAATCGGAATGTAGTTGTTCTCGACCAAAACGTTTATGGTATTGACTATATTGACTTTAGACTGTTCCTTTTCGAAATCAGAATAGGACAATAAACACTGTGAAGTCAATAAACCTAGATCACTGAAGTTTTCATGGAAAATCCGCATTAAATGGGGCTGACCAATTGAAGCTAATGCTTGTTTAACTACAATTTCTTTTCCTTTACTTTCAAGCTTTACAAACTGCTTTGCTGCTGCGATTGCTCCTGAACTCACGATTACAAACTCGTAATCTTTGTTTAAAGCAGCAATCTGCATCCCGAGGTCTTCAATCTTTCCCCGCGAAATATGATTGGTTTCTTTGGTTAAAGTATTGCTTCCTATTTTTAATAAAATCCTCTTCTTACTCATTTTTTAAAGGTGCTAAGGTTCTAAGATTCTAAGTTTTTTTTTCAGAATTGTCTAATTATCTAATTCCCTTAATTATCTTATTTGTCATATTCTCCTATTTAACCGCAAAGGGCGCAAGGTATTTTAATTTCTTTGTCTGGATAAACGCTAAGTTCGCAAAGCTTTTTCCTTAATAAATTTTAAGTTTTAAAATTCCAAATTCCAATCGTTCGAAATTTAAAATCGTTAATCATCAATTTAACAATTTGGAGAAAACTAATTATCTAATTGTCCAATTGCCTCAATTACCTAATTTGCCCTTCTCCGTACACGTACCATTTATTGGTTACGAGATGCTGAAGTCCGATAGGACCCCGCTGATGCAATTTATCGGTACTTATCGCTAATTCTCCGCCCAGACCAAATTGTCCTCCGTCTGTAAAACGGGTTGAAGCATTTTGATAAACAGCGGCGGTATCAACAGCATCCATAAATTCCTGCGCTGCTTTGTCATCTCTCGTAATAATTACTGCCGAATGCCCTCCACAATATTTGTTTATTTTCTCAATTGCATTTTCTTCAGAATCGATGGAACCTATTACTATTTTATAATCCAGAAATTCCTCGTACCAGATATCTTCATTTTGAAGCGTTTCTGTATCTTCAAAACTTTTTAAAGACTCATCCACAATTACTTCTACGTTAAATTGTTTTAATTCTGCTATTAAAATAGCTGTAAACCCTTCAAAATTGGGCAACTTAGAATCTATTAAGACTTTATCGACCGCATTACAAGCCGATATTTTAGAGGTTTTGGCATTTATAATTATTTTCAAAGCCAAATCTGTATCTGCCTTTTCATGAACGTACACAAAATTATTTCCTCGTCCGCTTACGATAACTGGACAAGTTGCGTGCGCTTTTACAAACTCAATTAATTTTTCTCCGCCTCTTGGAACTATTAAATCTACTTTTTGAGTTGGTTTCTCTAAAAAAGCCTGAGTTTCTGTTCGATTATAGTTCAAATACTCCACCCAGTCTTTCGAAACTCCATTTTCTGCTAAAGCCTGATGCCACAAATCCACAATTTTTAAGTTTGATTTCAAAGCTTCTTTTCCTCCTTTTAATAAGATCTTATTTCCGGATTTAAAGGCAATTCCTCCCGCTTCAATTGTAACATCCGGGCGGGATTCGTAAATGATTAAAATCGTTCCGAAAGCGGCTGTTTTATTAATCACTTTTATACCATTATCATGAACAAAATGAAAGCGCTCTACTCCAACAGGATCTTCTTGCGAAGCCAGTTGGTTGAGAGATAAAATCATCTCATCTACTTTTTTATCATCTACTTTCAGTCGTTCTTCCATCGCTAAATCTGAGCCTTCATAAGCCAGTAAATCCTCCCGGTTGGTGAGAATAATGCTACTCCGCTCCTGCTCGACAAGCTTTGCCATAGACCGCAAAACGAGATTGCGTTTTTCAATTGATAATGGATTCATTTTTTCGGTTTAATTGGTTAATCGTTAATTCGTTCAATCGATTAACCAATTAAACGAATTAACAGTATATCGTAAACTTAATTTTTCAGTTCTTCTAAACTTTCTTTTAGAGCTTTTACAAACGTATCAATATTAGCTTTCTTTACTGTAAGTGGCGGTAAAATTCTAAGTAGATTTTTATTGTTGGCGCTTCCTGTAAAAATGTGTTTTTCGATGATTAACTTTTTTCTTAAAGCCGCAACATCAAAATCAAACTCTACTCCAAGCATTAAACCTTTTCCTTTTACTTGTTTGATGCCTTCGACTTCTTTAATTTTTTCTAAGAAATATTCATAAACTTCGTTCACATTTTTCTGTAAATCTAGTTTTTCAATTACATCTAAAACCGCAATTCCCGCAGCACAAGATAAATGGCTTCCGCCGAAAGTAGTTCCCAATAATCCGAAACTTGCTTCAAATTTTGGCGAGATTAAAATGGCTCCTACCGGAAATCCGTTCCCCATTCCTTTTGCTACTGAAATAATATCGGCGTTGATTCCGTGATGCTGGAACGCGAAGAATTTTCCACTTCTTCCGTATCCCGATTGCACTTCGTCTAAAATCAAAACCACATCATGTTTTTTACATGCTTTTTCTAAAGCCTGAAAAAATTCGGTTGTCCCCTCGTCTAAACCTCCTACACCCTGAATTCCTTCAATAATTACAGCTGTAACATCACCTTTGGCCAGTTCTGCTTCAACTAATTCGATTTGATTTAATGGCAAAAAAGTAACTTCCTGCTGCGCATTAATTGGTGCTACGATCTTCTTATTATCAGTAACTGCAACAGCGGCAGAGGTTCTTCCGTGAAAAGAATTATCAAAAGCTACAACTCTTGATTTTCCGTTATGAAAGGAGGCTAATTTCAAAGCATTTTCATTGGCTTCGGCACCAGAACTGCATAAAAACAATTCATAATCTTCTAATCCTGAAAGCTTTCCTAATTTCTGAGCCAGTTCTACCTGTAATGGATTCTGAATGGCGTTGGAATAAAATCCTAAATGATCTAATTGATCTTTTAATTTGGCGACATAATCCGGTTGTGTATGTCCAATTGAGATCACACCATGTCCGCTATATAAGTCTAAATATTCTACTCCGTTATTATCTGTAATTGTGCAGTCTAACGCTTTTACAGGAGTTATGTTATAAAGTGGGTATACGTTGAATAAGTTCATCTTTTTTTGTTTATTTAGTTTCATGTTTCATGTTACAAGTTGCTCGATAAACGTTAAACCTGGAACTTAAACCTGAACTTGATTTGAGTTTCAAATCTCAAGTTACGTATAGAACGTGAAACCTGAAACTTGAAACAAATTTTTACTAAAATCCGCTTGGTTTCAAATGTAAACCGGTGGTTTCTTCTAATCCGAACATTAAATTCATGTTTTGAATAGCTTGTCCTGAAGCACCTTTGGTTAAATTGTCAATAATTGAAGTGATCAAAATCCGGTTTCCTTTTTTTAATAAACTAATGATACATTTGTTCGTTTGAACGACTTGTTTCATATTGATATTTGTCGTTGTCACGGTAACAAAAGGTTCATTTTTATAGAACTCTTCATATTTAGCAACTGTTTGTTCCAGACTCTCATCAGAAATTGTATATAAAGTAGCGAAAATTCCTCTTGGAAAATCTCCTCTGTTCGGAATAAAAAGCAATTCACTTTCAAAATCTTCTTGCAACTGAACCAGACTCTCTCCAATTTCACCTAAATGCTGATGTTCAAAAGCCTTGTAATGCGACATATTATTGTTCCTCCAACTAAAATGTGAGGTTTCTGAAAGCCCTACTCCCGCTCCGGTACTTCCGGTTGTTGCATTAATATGTACATCATTAAGCAGCAGATTGCTTTTCGCTAAAGGCAATAATGCCAATTGAATCGCTGTAGCAAAACAACCTGGATTTGCAATGTAATTTGCTTTTTTGATAGCTGCTTTATTTAGTTCCGGCAAACCGTAAATAAAATCTTTTCCTTCAAAATGAGCATCTTTGTTTAATCTGAAATCATTTCCTAAATCAATGATTTTCGTGTGGCTTGCAAACTGATTTTCCTTTAGAAATGAAATAGATTTTCCATGTCCAAGACACAAAAACACCACATTTACATTAGGATTTACAACATCCGTAAAGTTCATTTCAATATCTCCCATCAAATCCTGATGTGCCACAGAAAGTGGTTTTCCGGCATTTGTAGTACTGTAAACGAAATCTATGTTTACATTGGGGTGATACATTAAAATTCTAATGAGTTCTCCGGCTGTATAGCCCGAGCCACCAATTATTCCAACATTAATCATGATCTAAATGGTTTACAGATGAAAATATGTTTTGAGCATTACCTAAAATCTTAATAAATCCTTTTGCATCATCAGATGTCCAGGCATTATTCATTTCCCCATATTGACCAAAGCCTGTATTCATTAAATCGTTATTAGATTCAATACCGTCAAGTGAAAAATGATAGGGTTTCAATGAAACTGTTACAGTTCCATTAACTGTTTTTTGAGTATCCTGCAAAAAGGTTTCGATGTTACGCATCACCGGATCCAAAAACTGACCTTCGTGAAACAACATTCCGTACCAGTTTCCTAATTGTTCTTTCCAGTATTGCTGCCATTTACCAAGCGTATGTTTCTCTAGTAAATGATGTGCTTTGATGATAATTAACGGTGCAGCAGCCTCAAAACCAACTCTTCCTTTAATTCCGATAATGGTATCCCCTACGTGAATATCTCTTCCAATAGCATAAGCATTTGCCAGTTTTTCAAGTTTGACAATATTTTTCTCAGGAACATCTTTCTTTCCATTTAATGCCACCAGTTCTCCCTGCTCAAAATGCAACGTCACCTTTTCTTCTCCTTCTTTTTGCAATTGAGAAGGATAAGCTTCACTTGGCAACGGCTCACTTGATGTTAGAGTTTCTTTACCTCCAACGCTGGTACCCCATAGCCCTTTATTGATCGAATATTGTGCTTTTTCCCAAGAATAATGAACACCATTTTTAGACAAATAATCTACTTCTTCCTGTCTGGAAAGTTTTAAATCTCTTATTGGCGTAATAATTTCAATTTCAGGAGCAATGGTTTGGAAAATCAAATCAAAACGAATCTGATCATTTCCTGCACCAGTACTTCCATGTGCAATGGCATTTGCACCTACTTTTTTAGCATATTTAATAGCTTCGATTGCCTGAAAAACACGCTCAGCACTCACTGATAACGGATAGGTATTGTTTTTTAATACGTTTCCAAAAATCAAATATTTTATAGCTTTATCATAATATTTATCTACTATTGTCAGGTTAGCATGTTGTGCACTCCCTAGCTCATAAGCTCTTTTTTCGATAGCTGATAATTCTTCTTCATCAAATCCTCCTGTATCAACAAGAACGGTATGAACTTCGTATCCTTTTTCATTTTTTAAATATTTCAAACAATACGAGGTATCTAATCCTCCGCTATAAGCTAATACTACTTTTTTCATTTTTTTATAATTTAGGCTAATACTTTCGTATATAGCAAGTTTGAGATTTCATTTTTAGTTTGATTCTTAAGATAAGAACCCGAAAAACAAAGTTTTATTCAGAAACAAAGCCTGTTTAATTTTTTTTAACCTGCTTAAAACAGCCACGTTAAAAGGGTGTTTCGGCGGTTCTTTTTGTCTGTCCTTTGGGTCGTACAACATCCCTGTACAAAGGCACATTTTGTTTTCCTTGCTTTTTAGTATTTCATAATTTGTACAGGTTTTACAACCCGCCCAAAAACTTGGATCGGTAGTTAGTTCAGAAAACGGAACAGGCTTATATCCTAAATCAGAATTTATTTTCATTACTGCCAAACCAGTTGTAATACCAAATATCTTGGCATCCGGATATCTTTCCAGAGAATAATCGAAAACTTTTGACTTGATTTTTTTGGCTAAACCTAAACTTCTGTAATCCGGATGCACAATTAAGCCGGAATGCGCCACGAATTTTCCGTGCTGCCAACTTTCGATGTAACAAAAACCTGCAAACTTCCCATCTGCCAAAGCAATCATCGCATCACCGTTCGACATTTTTTTCTGAATGTATTCAGGAGTTCTTTTAGCAATCCCAGTACCTCTTAATAAGGCAGATGATTCTATTGTATCGCAAATTTCCTGTGCGAATTTGAAGTGTTCTTCCTGAGTAACAACAATAGAGATTTTCATTTCAATAGTTGAAGTTAGAGTTAAAAATTAAAACGTAATGTTTAGTTTGAAATCCTGAATTCAATCCAATAAAAATAAACAAAATAGCAGTAAGATTCTCAAAATCAAAAACTTGACCAAGAAAATTCAAAAAATAAGATATACTTTTAGGATATGTTTGTCCAATGGACAAATGATGTGATTTCAAAATGAAAAATGAATATAAATAAATACGCGGCGAAAAACTCTGTGGATACTATAGAGATAGTGTCCGTACTTCGGGAGAAGTTACAGCTGAGTTTGTCCGTGACAAAGAAGTTATATGTAAACTTATTTTATTCATCGACTGCAAAAGTACACTAATTTTTTATTTATGAAACAAAAAAATAAAATTCTAACATTTTTTTAATGAAATGTTAGAATTGGACAATAAAAAACCCGATAATTACAAATAACTATCGGGTTCTTAAGTATTTACTTTTTATATTTCTAATTTTTAGTAAATGGTATTGCATCACCACTACTTAAAATAATCATATCAAAACCTGTTTTAGCCTCGTTAAATTTGAATTTTAATCCGGCTTCAGCTGATTGAAAGACATCTTTTTCATTTTCTACAGCCTTTACAGTAAACTTCGGATAGTTTGTTATCAGAACACTCAATGCATTATTCTTTTCAGTAAAATCAATTTTCAAAGGTGCTCTTGAAGTTGAGTATGTTCCTAAATAACCATCTAAAACTACATCTTTTTCTATTTTACCATTTGCAGCTGTCCAAACATTATTTGTTTCGTTATTATCTGGGAAAACATGATCAGGATCAAGTGTTATACTATCTATTTCTTCAGTAGAATCGTGTTTGAAAGTCCAAACATTATTACGTTGCCAAATTTCTACAGGTAGTTTTACTCTTGAAACTTTTCCGCTCTTTGTTTTCACATCCAAAACAACTGGCATTGCCATTTTATCGAAATTCTCAACTGTAATGGCAACTCCTTTTGCCGGATCATTTTTTATGTACTTAATTGAATTAATCCCTTGATTAAAACGCCAGTTGTTCACAAACCAGCTTCTCCAAAACCAACTTAAATCTTCACCTGCAACATTTTCCATCGATCTGAAAAAGTCATCCGGTTGTGGATGTTTGTAAGCCCAACGTTCAATATAAGTACGGAAAGCAGTATCAAAACGTTCTTTTCCTAATACTTGTTCTCTCAATATTATTAAAGCTGTACTTGGCTTGAAATAACATAACATACCAATATTTGCCTCTTTCATATTGTCAGGAGAACTCATCACCGTTTCTAAGTCAGGTCTTGTAAAAGACTCTGCCCCTTTGTGCAAGTCTGTTGGTTTTTCAACATACTCTCCTTTATTAAAATCTGCTGTACTCAATGAATTGATAAAAGTATTAAAACCTTCATCCATCCAACCGAACAACCTTTCGTTCGAACCTACGATCATAGGAAACCAGATATGTCCAAATTCGTGGTCTGTAACTCCCCACAAATCTTGTCCTTTTGACTCCCAACCACAAAAAACAATTCCCGGATATTCCATTCCACCTTCATTTCCTGCAACGTTTGTCGCTACCGGATAAGGATATTCAAACCATCTTTTAGAGTAATTTTCAATCGATGCTTTTACATATTCCGTTGAACGTCCGTAAGCATCTTGTCCTGCACTTTCTACCGGATAAGCAGATAAAGCCAATGCTTTTTTACCACTAGGCAAATTAATTTTTGCTCCATCCAAAATAAAAGCCGGAGAGGATGCCCAAGAAAAATCACGCGCATTTTTTATTTGATAATGCCATGTTTTCTGTCCCGAAGCATTCAAATTTGCTGTTGATGCAACCTCTTCAGCAGTACGGATCGAAACTGTTTTATCGCTTAAAGAAGCTTCCTTATAACGTTTAAACTGCTCAGCCGGCAGCACTTCAGCTCCATTCAGCAATTCTCCTGAACCTACAACAAAATGGTTCGCAGGAACTGTAAGTTTAACATCAAAATTACCGTATTCCAAGTAAAACTCAGAAGCTCCCAGGTACGGTGCAGTATTCCATCCTTTTACATCATCGTACACACACATACGCGGATACCATTGTGCAATAGTGAAAATTTTACCATTTTTAGTTTCTAAAACTCCCATTCTGTCTGAGCCTTCAAAAGGTGCAATAAACGAAAACTCGATTTTAATTTTTACAGCTCCTCCTTTTGATGCCAGTGTTTCCGGAAGGAATATTTGCATTCTGGTGTCTGTAATTACGTATTTTGCCTCGATTTCGGTCTTTTTCTTTCCACCTGAAATTACTTTAACCGATTTAATTTTATTTCCTCCATCAAAAACCTGTCCCTGAGCCCCATTACGGCTTCCAGAAACTGGCACTACCGCATTTCCTCTTGAATCGCTTTTGAATAAATTTTGATCTAAATTCAACCATACAAACGACATTTTATCCGGGCTATTATTGGTATAGGTAATTTCATCTGTACCGATAATCTCATTTGTAGTTCCGTTTAATTTTGCGGTTATCTGATAATCGGCTCTGTTTTGCCAATATTCAACTCCTGGCTGACCATTTGCAGAACGTGTTGGCGTACCGTTTTTGGTATAAAAATTTGGTCCAAATGCATCGTGATAGTTGTAGTTATTAACGGGATTTGCTACTGTTGTTGCAGGCGTTTGCTGTGCCCAACCAGAGGAAATTCCAACAAACAAAGCCATAGTTAATAAGGCTTTTGAGGATTGTATTTTCATATTTTTTAGCTGTTTATATAGCAAATTAATGAAAAAAAAAGCTATTTAAATAGAAATTCTGAAATGAAAATTAAATTTTATTCAAAAATATTTTAAGCCATTTTCTTAAAAAACTAAAATTTATAAAATATATTTACATCAACATAAAACTAACTCTTTTCATTTTTAAGCACTTTGAATACAACTATCTACAATTCAGCGCTAAGCGTCTCAATAAAACATTTCGGAGCGGAATTATTTTCATTAAAAGACAATCAAAATAATGAATACATATGGGAAGGTAATCCAAGCTTCTGGAGCAAACATTCTCCTGTACTTTTCCCTATCGTAGGTACTCTGAAAAACGATACTTATACAATTGATGGAAAAGAGTACCAATTGCCGAGACACGGTTTTGCACGTGATATGGATTTTCAATTAATAGACAAAACAGAAAGCAAGGCCATTTTCTCTTTAAAATCAGATCCCGAAACATTACAAAAATATCCTTTTGAATTTGAACTGCAGCTTATTTACACTATTGAAAATACAACATTAAGTATTGAATACAAAGTAATTAACACAGGTCAGAATAAAATGCCTTTTTCTATAGGAGCTCATCCCGCGATTGCATTGCCTCAAAATTTCGAAAATTATGCATTCCAATTCGAAAAACAGGAGGTTCTCGAATATTACCTTCTGGAAAATGATCTAATTTCCAACAAAACAAAAGTCTTGGAAAATCAAAATAGTCTAATTCCTCTACACTACGAATTATTTAAAAACGACGCATTGATTTTTAAAACCTTAGAATCAAATTCATTAACCCTTCTTCAAAACTCCAAACCCTATATTAAGGTTGAGTTTGAAGACTTTCCGAGTTTAGGCATCTGGACAAAAACACAAGCTCCTTTTATTTGTATCGAGCCTTGGCTGGGCTACTCGGATACTGCTGAAAATTCAGGAGATTTATTCAAAAAAGAAGGTGTTTTAATTTTAGAATCCTTTCAAACCTTTAATTCAAAGTTTAGTATATCAATATTATAATCTACAAATAAATGCTGGAATTTAATTTTACTCCATTCCCTGTAATTGAAACAGAACGTTTGCTTTTACGAAGAATAACAAATGACGATGTAAATGAAGTTTTCGAATTGCGTTCAAATCCTGAAACGATGAAATTCATTCCACGTCCCTTAGTCAAAAATTCTGAAGAAGCTTTAGAACATATTGCAATGATTGAAGACAAAATTGTGGCCAATGAAGGAATCAATTGGGGAATTACTTTAAAAGACAATCCTAAACTACTAGGTATTATAGGATATTACAGAATGCAACCCGAGCATCATCGCGCCGAAATTGGATATATCCTGCTACCTGAATTTCACGGAAAAGGAATCATTCCAGAATCTGTCAACCGACTTATTACTTACGGATTTGACGAATTAAAATTACACTCGATTGAAGCAGTGATTGACCCCGAAAACTATGCTTCAGAAAAAGTATTACAAAAATGCGGCTTTACCAAAGAAGGACATTTTAAAGAATGTGAATTTTATGACGGCAAGTATCTAGACAGCGTAATTTACTCATTATTAAACAATAAGAAACCTTAACCTTTTTGGCAAAAAAATATTCCTGTTAAATTAATGGTTCTGGATAATAGTAACTATTCGTTTGCGTTATATTTGCAGTCGAAATAAGAAAAAAGAGCTTATTTCGACATCACGAAAGCCTATTTTATGAAAAAATTTTTTATTGCCCTTGTTCTTTTTTTTTCGGTTCAATCTCAAAGCCAGACTTTTATTAAATTCAATGCTGCTACCGCTTTATTAGCTGTACCAAATGTTGGAATTGAAACCAGTATCGGAAAAAATCTAACTTTTAGTGTTGACGTAATGGCGTCATTTTGGGAGTCTTTCGATGGAAAGAATCCAATGAAATTTTATACACTAACACCTGAACTTCGTTACCATTTTAAAGAAAATTATAATGGTTTTTATGTAGGTGGTCACGCAGGACCAGATCTTTACAAAATTCAAAAATGGAACTACTGGGACACTAACATGTACGAACACGGTTTTGGTTATCGCTTAGGAGTTACTGTTGGATACAATATCAAATTAAGCGATAAATTTTTATTGGATATTTTTGCTGGAGGTGGCTGGCATCAAGGTTTTTATCATGGTTATTACAATGACGGAACTCCTGGTAGATACGAAAAAGCAGAAAACTGGAACAAAAGTGGTGAATGGCTTCCCTACCGCGGAGGCGTTATGATTTCTTATAAATTATAAATTACTTCGCCAATTTAGGCAGTGATTTTATGTATAAATCTTCTACTTTTTTACGTGCCCAATCGGTTTTTCTTAAAAAAGTCAAGCTTGATTTTACACTTGGATTTGAAATAAAACACTTTATTGGAATTAATTCTGCCAAAGTATCAAAGCCATAGTGCTCTACCAATGCTTCCACTATTTTCTGAAGGGTTATACCATGTAAAGGATCTTTCGATTGATTTTGCATTTTATATTTTTAAAATAATTATACTAAAAGACCGTACTTTAAAAAGCACGGTCTTTTTTTTTTACAAAACTAGTAAATTAAACTACAACTATTCTAACTATAGAGAACACAAATAAAAAACACAAAGCAAAATCCTTTAATATTAAATTTTATGAGCTTTGCGCAAATAAAAGTTCCTTATGATGTTTAAAATAAAAATTTAAATCCGAAAGAAAGTGGAGAAGTCAAATTTGGTGCACTTCCACCTAAAGCTGTATTGTAAAAAGGCTCAACATTTGCGACATGAGCCAGTCCAAAATTAGTTACTGTGGTTTTCTCTCCATTTTTTGGATCTAATGTGGTAGATGTAAAGTTTGCCAGATTATAAGAGAACTCAACTGAGAAATTTTTACTAATAAAATAATCAAATCCACCTGAAACTGATAGCCCGTATTGACTAATCTTTAAATCACTTTCCTTCTCTTTTCCTGTAATAATAGGAGCTGCCAACTGTCCGAAGAAATACAACGAACTCGCCACATTCCAATATTTTCTGGCTAATGGCTGAATAACAAGCAAATCTGCTTTTGCTACGGTTCCGGCTTTTTCCTCAGCTTTTATGTTAACAATACCAAATCCCACTCCTAATACAACAGAAGGCGTTACAAATGTTCCAACAACTGGCAATACAGTTAGGTTTGTGCTTTTAACATCTCCTGTTTTAGTTTGTTGGTAACCAAATTGCGATGTTGCAAACCAGGTTCCTTTTAAACCCTGGTTTGTATCCTGAGCTTTTGCTGTTAAGCCAATAAATGCAATACTTACTAGTGTTAAAATCTTTTTCATGTTTTAGTTTGTTTTAAATTATTTGACAAACTTATATGTAAGCTTTTTCTTTAAATATGATTAAAATCATAGATTAAAAAAAAAGTTTAATTCTTTCAGATTCTATTAAAGTTTTTCATTTTTGTTTTACATTTGTACACTATGTTAAAAACAGTCAATATACTTAATAAAAGAGCCCGGTTTGATTATGAGATAATCGATACTTATACTGCCGGAATTGTTTTATCAGGAACCGAGATCAAATCTATACGCCTGGGTAAAGCAAATATTACCGAAAGCTTCTGCGAATTTAACAATATGGAGCTCTTTGCCATCAATACTTATATTGAAGAGTATTCTTTTGGTAATCAATTCAATCACAAATCCAGAAGTGAGAGAAAATTACTTTTAAATAAAAAGGAGCTTAAAACATTGCATAAAAATGTTCAGGCCAAAGGACTTACTATTGTTCCGTTGAAATTATTCACCAACGAAAAAGGACTTGCAAAACTTCAAATAGGCCTTTGTAAAGGAAAGAAAAACTACGACAAACGCGAATCTCTGAAAGAACAGGATACCAAACGCGATTTAGATCGGATAAAAAAAGCATACAACTAAAAAACATCTTTCCAAATCACTCATAAAGAGATGTTTATTTATATTTTATCGTTATTTTTACTACAAACAATTTAACCTTAGAATATGAAAAAGTACTTAATTTTATTCATGACTGTTGCGATATTTTCAAGTTGTGGCAGCAATACATCTATTGTTAGCAGTTGGAGAGACCCAAATATAACCGTAGCTCAGGAGCATTTTAAAAAAGTTTTAGTTGTCGCTTTAGTAAAAGATGAGGCTTCAAGAAGAACCGTCGAAAATAGAATTGCCACTGGTAATCCTATTTTCAAAACTTCTTACCAATATTTAAACGAAACTACCACACAACTAACCAAAGAGCAGAAATTAAAAATTTTGCAGGACGAAAATTTTGATGGCGTTATCACAATGCGACTAGTAAGCAAAGAAAAAGAAACCAATTATGTTCCCGGAACTTATACAGGAATGTACTACGGTGGATTCGATGGTTTATACAGCGGAATGTATGGTTATGGCTTTGGAAACTGGTACGGAATGTACTCGCCCTATTTCTATGATCCCGGATATTATCAGGAAACCACTGCTTATATGGTAGAAACCAATGTTTTTTCATTAAAGGACAATAAACTGATCTGGACAGGAACTACCAAATCCGAATATGTTACAGATCTTGGCCAAACAGTTGATGCAATTATGCAAACTGTTGTAAAAGAAATGAGAAAAGACGGCTCACTTCCTCCTAAATAGTATTTTAAAAAGCTATATTCTAAATATTACCTTTTTCTACCAAAATTTATGACTAAATTTGTCAAGACAATTTAAATAAAATAGAAATGAGATCGCTCCTTAAAAATGCAAGAGAACAAAAAGGTCTAAAAACCCGCGAAGTAGCACAACTACTTGGCATCGATCAAGCTTTAATAAGCAAATTTGAAAGCGGTTCGCGAAAACCAACCAAAGATCAAATTGTTAAGCTATCTCAACTCCTAGGAATAGACTATGAGACTTTAATGATCGCATGGCTAAAAGAAAAAATTCTACATGAAATTGGTGATGATGAATTTGCTTTAAAAGCGCTTGAAGTTGCAGAGAAAGAAATCAAATACAATAAAACAGTCTCCAAATTAAAATTATCAACCACTTTAGAAAAAATCCTTAGTGAAATAGATGTTTTAAAAGAAAAACTGGATACTTACAGACAGTTTGATAGCTATAAAATCAGTCAGGCACTTGAACTCGAATATACTTTTGAAAGCAATCGAATTGAAGGAAATACCATGACGCTTCGCGAGACCGACATGGTAATCAACGAAGGTTTGACCATTTCAGGAAAAAGTATGAGAGAACATCTTGAAACCATTAATCATCAGGAAGCGATAGGTTTTATAAAAGATTTAATGCAAAAAAACAACAGCTTAAATGAACGCGATCTTTTATCTATCCATAATTTAATTTTAAGAGGTATAATTCCTGAAGATGCAGGCCGTTATCGAAAAGTACAGATCATGATTCAGGGAAGCAGTCACATGCCTCCACAGCCTTTTTTAGTTGCAAAGGAAATGGAAGAGTATTTTATTTGGTATGAAATCAACAAAAATAAATTACATCCTGTTATTCTTGCGGCCGAAATGCACGAAAGATTAATTACAATTCACCCTTTTATTGATGGAAACGGTAGAACCTCCAGATTAGTCATGAATTTAATTTTAATGCAAAAAGGCTATCTGATCGCCAATATAAAAGGAGATTACGAAAATAGAATGCAGTATTACCAAGCCTTAGAAACCGCTCAAACAAAAAAAGACAAAGAAGATTTTTTATTCTTTATCGCCAAAATCGAAAAAGAAAGTCTGGAGCGTTATATTAGTATTATTGGCCAATAAAATAAGAGCCCGCTATCTACAGCGGGCTCTCGTATTAATTTTTATCTTCTAACAAAGGAACAAATCGAAATTCTCCAAACTCATGTTTTTCAAATTGTGTTTCGTTCTTTCGAATTAATAAAGTCATAATCTGAACATCTTCTCCTAACGGAATAACCAACCTTCCTCCTATTTTAAGCTGTGCCATTAAAGGCTGCGGAATAAATGGAGCTCCGGCGGTAACAATAATACTATCAAAGGGTGCATAACTTGGTAGTCCTTTATATCCATCTCCGAAAGACAAGTGCTTTGGGCGAATGTTTAATTTCGGAAATAAATTAGATGTTGTTCTAAACAACTCACTTTGTCTTTCCACACTATACACTTTTGCTCCCAACATAAACAGAACCGCTGTTTGGTACCCTGATCCTGTACCAATTTCCAAAATCTTGTGATCTTTTTTAACCTCTAATAATTGTGATTGAAATGCAACTGTGTAAGGCTGAGAAATCGTTTGCCCCGCTCCTATAGGAAATGCCTTATCCTGATACGCATAATCTTCAAAACTTGAATTTAAAAATAGGTGTCTCGGGATTTTTTTTATCGCATCCAAAACCGCTTTATCAGTAATTCCTTTTTGCTCTAAAGTGCTTACTAATTGATTGCGAAGTCCTTGATGTTTGGCAGTATCTTTCAAAATGGATTGGTTTTATTTTTGCAAAAATAGGAAAGTAAATCAATTTTAAATGCTTTCGCGCAGAATGTTTTCAACCCAGAAACTTCTTTTAATTTAATGTAATGCGAACCATTTACCATTCAAATGCTTGTATCAACCGTTCGTCATTTTTTTTTAAATTTTCAGCTGATGTGTTGCTACTTTTGAAACATCAAACAGGAAATAATAATTTAAAAACCAAAATTATGAACACAATAAATTTTAAAACTCCGACCGAAGCTTTAAAGCCATTAGCTGTTGGTTTCGCAATCGGACTTATTACCAATATCATTAGTTTTTTAATTCACTTGTAAAAAATCAATCAATCAATCAATCAATCAATCAATCAATCAATCAATCAATCAATCAATCAATCAATCAATCAATCAATCAATCAATCAATCAATCAATCAATCAATCAATCAATTATTACAATTAACAAATCATTAAACCTAAAAATCATGGAAACTAAAAAAGAAGTAAATGTTTACAAAATTACTAAGTCATTTATAGTAGGATTTATAATCGGATTTGCGCTTTATAAATTTATCACCGTAATCGTATTCAATTAATCTAATCCTCAATCAAAAAACATTAATCATGAAAACCAATACATTTAAAAAGGTCGCTTTTCTATCTCTTGGAATTATTTCTACAGGAAATTTATTTGCACAAAACAAACCCGAAAAAGCACCCTCTGTTCCCGCTACAGATACTTATTTTGGAATTACAGTGGAAGACAAATACAGAAACCTTGAGGATTTAAAAAATGAACAAACATTAAGCTGGTTAAAGGCTCAGGCAGATTACACTAACAATATTTTAAACTCAATTCCGGGAAAACAAACGCTTATTGATGAATTAACTTCTATAAATGACAGAGTCACTGAAGCAATCAGTGGAACACAAATTATGGAAGACGGTACTTACTTTTATCAAAAAACAACTCCAAAAGATCAGGTTGCAAAACTGTATAAAAGAGCTGGCTTAAAAGGAAAAGAAACTTTAATCTTTGACCCACAAACCCTAAAAGGCGAAGCAAAAGATATCTTTACTATTAGCTCTTTTTCTCCAAATAAAAGCGGAAAACTAATTGCCGTAAATATTTCTAAAAATGGCGGCGAAATGAGCGAAATGCTTTTAATAAATGTAGCTGACAATAAAATTTTAGCTGATAAAATCGATAAGTTAAGATTCGGAAATGCCAACTGGTTAAACGATGACAAATCGTTTTTGTACGCACAGTCACCAACAGCCGATATCCATGATGCAAAAGCACAATTGAATATTGTAACCAAATTGCACGTTGTAGGACATGATGTAGCACAGGATAAAGTAATTTTTTCGAAGGCCATGTATCCTGAATTAAAAATTGCAGAGGAAGAAATTCCTTTTATGGGTTATGATGTAGACAGTAAGATCCTTTTTCTGATGCCATATTCTGTAAATCCGAACATGAAAATGTTTATTGCCAAAGGTTCTGATTTGAATAATGCCAAAATTAGCTGGAAATTACTGACGGACAGAAAAGATGAAATTAAAAACTTTTCTTTCAGCGATAAAGACATTTATTTTTTCACGAGTTTGAATGCTCCAAAATTTAAAGTAACAAAAACCAGTATGGCTAATCCAAATTTAGCAACTGCGACACTGGTGATCCCTGAGGACAAAGAAGCCAACTTGAACCCTATTACGATTACCAAAGACGGGATTTTTTATACCAAAACAAAAAACGGAATCGAAAGTAAATTATTCTTCACTGATTTTGAAGGAAAAAACCACAAGGAAATTAAAACACCAAAAAAATCTGCTACCATTGTTCTAACTTCAAGAGGAAGCAAATTTTCAGACTTATGGGTTCGAACAACGGGTTGGACAACCAAAGGAGAACGCTATAAATACGATGTAAAGAAAAACAATTTTATCAGAGAAGAGCTCTCTACGATTACTGAATATCCAGAATTTGAAAATTTTGAAATTGAAGAATTAATGGTAAAATCGTATGATGGTGTCGAAGTTCCACTATCCATTATTTATAAAAAAGGAATTAAAAAAGATTCAAAGAACCCTGTTTTATTCTATGGTTACGGTGCCTACGGAATGTCTATGTCTCCTAGTTTTAATCCAAGTTTACTTTTATGGGTAGAAAGAGGCGGAATACTTGCTGTTGCTCACGTAAGAGGTGGTGGAGAATTAGGCGAAAAATGGCATCTGGATGGTCAAAAAAGTAAAAAACAAAATACCTGGAAAGACGTAATTGCCTGCACCGAATATATGATTAAGGAAGGATATACAAATCCGGCAAAAACGGCAATCTACAGCAGAAGCGCCGGGGGAATTCTAGTAGGAAGAGCCATTACCGAAAGACCCGATTTATATGCAGTAGCCATTCCCGGAGTAGGAAGCATGAATACCGTTAGAGGTGAAAATGCACCAAACGGACCTGCAAATACACCTGAATTTGGAACCGTAAAAATAGAAGATGAAGCCAAAGCTCTCATAGAAATGGATTCTTATTTACAACTTAAAGAAGGTGTTAACTATCCCGCAACCTTAACAACTGCAGGATTCAACGACCCTAGAATCATTGTTTGGTCTCCTGCTAAATTTGCCGCTAGATTGCTTGAGGTAAATGCGTCTAAAAAACCAACTTTATTAAAAGTCGATTATGAAGCAGGTCATTTTGGCGGAGCTTCAAAAGCAAAATCCTATGAAGAAGTTGCTGATGTTTTAAGCTTTGCACTATGGCAAGTAGGCCACCCTGATTTTCAACCTAAAAATTAATTATTTAAAATGTAACTTTGGCAATGTTGACACTGCCAAAGTTTTTAAAACTTAAAATTATGATCAAAATAATTATAGCTTTGACTATTGAAATAAGCCATTTGTTATTTAAAATTTTATCTTAATGAAATTAACCGCAAAAATTCTAATGACTATAATTGTTGTAATCTGCCTGCTCTTTGTAGGCGCTTTTATCGCAGGAATGTATTATGGGTATCACGCACCGCTGAAGACAAAATAACTTATTAAAATGTTTCAAAAAAAGAATCACGTTTTCATTTTAGTTCAGATCATCATATGGACTATCTATTCAGGAATAATTTTTATTCCTCAGATTATCATTCCGGAACTAAATTTTTTAGGATATAAAAATTGGCAACTTTTACTGGACTATTTTTTTAGTGTCTGCCTGCTTACTTTACTCTCAATAAGTTTAAAATATTTATATGACCCATACATAAAACTGGATGATTTTAAACTTTGGGAGATTATTAAAATGCTATTTTTAATTTTCGCAGCGGCACTTTTTTATTATGGGGTGCTAATGGCTTACAATTATCTAATGCTTCATTATGTTTATCAAAGACCTGAAGTTCTTGACCATCCATCTCAATCTCAAAAAAACCAAATCGCCTTTATTTTTGTGATGGGATTTCTTTTCTTTCTTTGGATAGTTATTTATACCATTTACAGAACAACCCTGCAAATCAAGAATAATAAAATGGACCGAATGGAAATTGAAAACACTTTAAAAGATTCTCAACTGAATGCTTTAAAGGGGCAAATCAATCCCCATTTTATGTTTAACAGTTTAAATAATATTCGCGGATTAATTCTGGAAAACCCTGAAAAATCGAGAGAAATGATAACCCGATTGTCCGAAATGCTTCGGTATTCCCTGACCAAAAACGAGATTACAACAATTGCGTTGGAAGAAGAAATTGAAATGGTAGAAAACTTCATTGAAATTTCAAAAATTCAAATGGAAGAACGTTTGAATTTTATTTCTCAAATAGACCAAAACACTTTAAAGCTGCAAATCCCTCCTATGATCATCCAAATGCTGATCGAAAATGCGGTTAAACATGGAATTGCAAAATTAAAAGACGGAGGGCAAATATCATTAGAAACCAACCTGGAAAATAACAATTTAACCATTCTGGTTTCGAATACTGGAATGCTTACCATTGAAAAAGATTCTACACAATTAGGAATTAAAAATATCGAAAAAAGATTGTATTTAATCTATGGTGAAAAAGCTAGTTTTAAATTGCAGGAAATAGAAAATAAAGTAATTGCAAAAATAATTATCCCAATACTTTAAGTATGAAAAAAATAAAAGCTGTTATTGTTGAAGATTCCCGTCTGGCCAGAAATGAGCTTAAAGAATTAATTAAAAATCATCCTGAAATTGAAATTATCGGAGAAGCAGAAAATGTAGATTCGGGCTTTAAATTAATACAGGAAACCCAACCGGATCTACTTTTTCTGGATATCAATATGCCCGAAAAAGACGGTTTTGAGCTGTTAGAAATGCTAGACAAAGTTCCTATTACAATTTTCACAACAGCATTTGACGAATACGCCATTAAATCTTTCGAATACAACGCCTTAGATTATTTACTAAAACCGATAAATCCAAAAAGATTTGCTCATTCAATCGAAAAAGCAAGTCAAAATCTAATTGAAAAAGAAGAAAAAAACAGTAAAAAACTGACGCTAAACAATCAGATTTTTATTCGCGATGGCGAAAAATGCTGGCTCGTAAAAATTGCCGATATCTTTCTGTTTGAAGTTGATGGCAATTACACCAAAATATTCTTTCAGGATGAAAAAGCTGTACTTAATAAATCATTAAACAACATTGAAGAAAAACTTCCTGATGATTATTTCTTCCGGGCCAATCGAAACCAAATTATCAATATAGAATATATACTCAAAATAGACCCTTGGTTTAGTGGTAACTTGCTCGTACAGCTTCCAAAAGAAGTAAAAGTCGAAATATCACGAAGACAAACCAATAACTTTAAAGAGAAGTTAAGTATGTAAATACATTTAAAATTGTTCAAATAATTTCGACTTTGTCATAACTAAACTTTTACTTTCAACAAATAAATTATATTTTTGTTTAAAATACATTCTCATGTTAAAAGTAGGAGTTTTAGGTGCAGGTCATCTTGGTAAAATACATTTACGCTTATTACAACAATCTGACCAATACGAATTAGTTGGATTTTACGACGAAAATCAGGAAAATGCCGAAAGAATCTCGAAAGAGTTTGGCTATAAAAACTTCAACACCATTGCAAAATTAATCCACGCTGTGGATGTTATCGATATCGTAACCCCAACTCTTTCACACTATAAATGTGCTAAGGTAGCCATCAAATCCGGAAAACATATCTTTATAGAGAAACCTATTGCCAATACTGTTGAAGAAGCCGAAGAAATTATTGCTTTAGCCAAAGAACACAATGTAAAAGGTCAGGTAGGTCATGTTGAACGCTTCAACCCTGCGTTTATTGCTACAAAAAACATGATTGAAAATCCAATGTTTATAGAAACACATCGTTTGGCTGAATTTAATCCGCGTGGTACAGATGTTCCTGTAGTTCTCGATTTAATGATACATGATATTGATGCCATTTTAAGCGTTGTGAATTCAAAAGTAAAAAACATCAATGCAAGCGGTGTTTCTGTAATTAGTGAAACTCCGGACATTGCCAATGCGAGAATTGAATTCGAAAATGGATGTGTAGCCAATTTGACGGCGAGCAGAATTTCAATGAAAAATATGCGTAAAACGAGATTTTTTCAAAAAGATGCCTACATTTCTGTGGATTTTCTGGAGAAAAAATGCGAAGTCGTTCGTATGAAAGACGCTCCGGAAATTCCGGGTGACTTTGATATGATTTTGCAAAATGCAGAAGGTGTAAAAAAACAAATCTATTTTACAAATCCTGATGTCGAGCAAAACAACGCAATCCTCGATGAGCTGGAATCATTTGCCAATGCTATAAACACAGATACGACACCAGTTGTAACCCTGGAACAGGCAACAGATGCATTGAGAGTGGCCTATCAGATTATTGATTGTTTCGATAAATAATTGAAAACTTTTAAAAATAAATTAGCCACGAGTTCATCAATTAATTTGCGAACTCGTGGCTAAAATCATAAATATAACATCAAATTTAAATGAAGACTATAGCTGTAATTGGTGCAGGAACAATGGGTAACGGAATTGCTCATACATTTGCACAAAGTGGTTTTACTGTAAAACTAATTGACGTTTCAGAAAAATCATTAGACAAAGGAATGGCGACTATTGCTGCCAATTTAGATCGAATGCTTTCTAAAGGAACCATCACTCAGGAAGAAGTTACCAAAACGATCACTAATATTATTACGTATACTGATATTAAAGACGGCGTTGTTGGTGTGGATTTAGTAGTTGAAGCTGCTACTGAAAATGTAGAGTTAAAACTTAATATTTTTAAACAATTAAACGAAGCTTGTTCTCATAATACTATTCTGGCGACCAATACTTCTTCAATTTCTATTACTCAAATTGGAGCTGTTGTAGCACATCCTGAAAGAGTTATTGGTATGCACTTTATGAATCCGGTGCCTATCATGAAATTAGTAGAAATCATTCGCGGATACAATACCAGCGATGAAGTTACCAAAACCATCATGGACTTATCTGTAAAATTAGGTAAAGTTCCAGTTGAAGTAAATGATTACCCTGGTTTTGTAGCAAACCGAATTTTAATGCCTATGCTTAACGAAGCGATCGAAACCTTGTACAACAAAGTTGCGGGAGTTTACGAAATTGATACTGTAATGAAGTTAGGAATGGGACACCCTATGGGACCTCTTCAATTGGCTGATTTTATTGGTCTTGATGTTTGTCTTGCTATTTTAAATGTAATGTACGACGGTTTCAAAAATCCAAAATACGCTCCTTGCCCTCTATTGGTGAATATGGTGAGAGCCGGAAAGTTAGGTGTAAAATCAGGTGAAGGTTTTTACGATTATAGCGAAAGTAAAAAAGCAGAGAAAATCTCTAAACAATTTATACTTTCCTAAAAAGAAATACCATGTCGATAGCATCGAATTTAAATACAATCAAGACAGGTTTACCCGAAACCGTAACTTTAGTTGCCGTTTCTAAAACAAAACCTGTTTCCGATTTAATGCAGGCTTATGATGCCGGTCAGCGTATTTTTGGAGAAAACAAAATCCAGGAAATGGTTGACAAATACGAACAGATGCCTAAAGACATTCAATGGCACATGATTGGTCATGTACAGTCGAATAAAGTCAAATTTATGGCACCTTTTGTAAGTTTGATTCATGGTGTAGACAGCTTAAAACTGTTGCAGGAAATCAATAAACAAGCATTGAAAAACGATCGAATTATTGATTGCCTGCTTCAAATACATATTGCCGAAGAAGAGTCTAAATTTGGCTTAGACGAAAACGAATTAAATGAATTACTATCTTCACCAGAATTCAAAGAAATGAAAAACATTCGTATCTTAGGATTAATGGGAATGGCAACATTTACAGAAGATCAAAACCAAATTAAAAAGGAATTTACACATTTAAAATCTATTTTTGATTCCATAAAAGAACTGAATAAAGAAAACTGCAATCTGACTACTGTCTCTATGGGAATGTCCGGAGATTATCAACTTGCAATTGAATGCGGCAGTACAATGGTTCGCATTGGAAGCAGTATTTTTGGCGGAAGATAAGCCCTAATTGTTAATTGTTAATTGTAGATTATAAACTGATTACTAAAAACTGAGACTGAATACTAATTTGTACGCAATACTAGACATAGAAACCACTGGAGGTCAGTTTAATGAGGAAGGAATTACCGAAATCGCCATTTATAAATTTGATGGCCATGAGGTAATTGACCAATTCATTAGTCTGGTTAACCCTGAAATTCCGATTCAGCCCTTCGTGGTGAAATTAACCGGAATCAATAATGCTATGTTGCGTTCTGCTCCGAAATTTTTTGAAGTTGCAAAACGAATTATCGAAATCACTACAGACTGCATTATTGTAGCACACAATGCCTCTTTTGATTACCGAATTCTACGTACCGAATTCAGACGACTGGGCTACAATTTCGAAGCCAAAACACTATGTACAGTTGAACTTGCTAAGAAATTAATTCCGGATCAACCTTCTTATAGCTTAGGAAAATTGGTGCGCGCACTTGGGATTCCAATGGCAGACAGACATCGTGCCAGTGGAGACGCAATGGCAACAACCAAGCTATTTAAGATGCTTCTAGAAAAAGATCTCGAAAAAACCATTGTAAAAGATTTTATAAAACTGGAGGTAGAAAAAGGAATTGCTCCAAAGTTCCTGGACATACTTGCTCAGATGCCAGCAAAAACTGGTATCTATTATATTTACAATGAAGGCGGAACCCTTATCTATATTGGAAAAAGCCAAAATATAAAGAAAAGAGTCAATCAGCATTTTACAGGAATTACTACCAAAAGTAAAAAAATTCAGTCCGAAGTTTTCACCATAACTTATGATGAAACCGGAAGCGAATTAATTGCTCTTTTGAAAGAAAGTGAAGAAATAAAAATAAATCGCCCAAGATACAATCGTTCACAACGAAAAACCATCTTTCAATATGCTTTGTATGCAGAGAAAGACACTAATGGCTATATCAATTTAAAGCTTGAAAAAGCAGACGGTCGTAAAAAAGAAATTACCTCATTTGGTACTTTGCAGGAAGGTAAAAATGCTCTGTTCAGATTTACATCAAAATACCATTTATGCCAAAAGCTAACGGGACTTTATCAAACCAAAAAAGAGTGTTTTCAATATAAAATCAAAGAATGTGACGGTGCCTGTATTGAGGAAGTAACACCTGAAATTTACAATGGCCGTGTACAACAATTTATCGCAGAAAACAGTTTCGAAAATAAAAGCATGATTTTGCTGGACAGAGGCCGAAATGTCAACGAAAGAAGCGCCATTTTAATTGAAAATGGTCTTTATAAAGGATATGCCTTTTACGATCTAAATTATCAGATTACAAACATCGAGATTCTAAAAAATATTTTAATTCCGATGCAGCATAATCGCGATGTGAAAAACATTATTCAAAGTTACCTCCGAAAGAGTAAATCAATAAAGGTTCTTCATTTTTAACACTGCTAAACTTTCATTATCTTCGTGGAGATGAAAAAAACAAAATCCAAATACGACATCTTCCGGGAAAGAATCAAAATCATCCTTTATGGAACGGATACGTTTTTGGGAAGAATGTTTGATCTGGTGCTTCTTGGATTAATTTTGCTAAGCGTAATTTTGATTATGATGGAAACCGTTCAGGGAATCAATCAAAAATACCACGCTCAGCTTATCATTTGCGAATGGATCATCACCGTATTTTTTACCATTGAATATGTACTGCGAATAATTTCAATTCAAAAACCTATCAAATATGTTTTTAGTTTTTATGGTATTATTGATCTGATGGCTGTATTGCCTATGTATCTATCCATATTTTTCCCAGGAGCAAGTGTACTGTCTATAATAAGAGCCCTGCGTTTTTTCAGATTATTCAAAATCCTCCATATTCCGCAAATATCCCATCAGTCTATTCAACTTCGGGAAGCCATTGAAGCCAGCAAGGAAAAAATTCTCGTTTTTATTTATTTTGTCCTTATTAGCACCATAATAATTGGTTCTGTCATGTATTTGGTCGAAGGTAAAGAATCTGGCTTTACAAGTATCCCGATGAGTATTTACTGGACAATTGTTACCTTAACCACAGTGGGTTATGGCGATATTTCCCCTCAGACTCCTCTCGGACAATTTATTGCCGCCTTTGTTATGATTCTGGGTTATGGAATTATAGCCGTTCCAACTGGAATCGTGACTGCTGAATTTGCAAAAAGTAGTCTAAAAAACAGTGTCGTAAGCAGCAAAAAAACTTGCAAAAAGTGTAACTCACAGGTACATTTTGATCATGCTCAATATTGTTTCGAATGCGGAACAAAATTACCTAATAATTAATTCAAAAAGAGCTTCACAATCCTTACTTTAATCCATACAAGTCTATGGTTTTTGCAACCGTAAAGACTCCCAAATATGAAATATCTAATTACCATCGTCGGACCAACAGCAATAGGCAAAACAGCTTTGAGCATTGCTTTGGCACAACATTTCAATTGTGAGATAATCTCTTGCGACAGTCGTCAGTTCTTTAAAGAAATGACAATTGGTACGGCAGTCCCAATTCCCGAAGAACTGCAATCTGCCGTACATCATTTTATACAGAACAAATCTATTTTCGAAAATTACACTGTTGGGGATTACGAAAAAGAAGCGCTTTTAAAATTAGAAGAATTGTTTGTAAAGAATGACTTCTCTATTCTAATTGGCGGTTCAGGACTATATGTTGATGCCATTCTAAAAGGATTCGATGAATTTCCGGAAATTGATCCTGAAGTACGTTCTGAAATAAACGCCAACTACGAAAAGCTTGGTATTACTTATTTGCAGGATCAGTTAAAAAATCTTGATCCCGTTTACTATCAGAAGCTAACCATAGAAAACCCACAAACACTTCAAAATCCGCAAAGAATGATGCGTTTTACAGAAGTGTGTATCGGAACTCAAAAACCCTACTCTTCTTTTTTAAATCAGAAGAAAAACAACCGAAACTTCACTCCTATCTTAATTGGCTTAGAGGCCAACAGACCTGTTATTTATGACCGTATCAATCAACGTGTGGATCTGATGATGAATGAGGGATTATTGGAAGAGGCCAAGGCTCTATATCCCAACAAAGCGTTAAATGCTTTACAAACGGTCGGTTATAGAGAATTATTTAGTTATTTTGACGGAGAATTTTCGCTGCCTTTTGCCATCGAAGAAATCAAAAAAAATACCAGACGTTTCTCTAAAAGACAACTGACCTGGTTCAAACGAAACGAAGCTACTAAATGGTTTGATTACGCGACAGACAGAAAAGAAATTATAGATTATATAGAGAATTCTTTCAAGTAAAAATCATTTTCTGTACTCTCTGCTCTTTACTCTATTTTCTAAATTAATCTAAAATTTAAAATTCAGCAATGCCAATATCTCCAAATTTTACTTCTGTCTTAAGCAAAGACTGGGAAATCAATTTTACACAATGCACACCAAATGGTTTTCTAAAGTATACTGACTTATGTAATATTCTGCAATTGACAGCTGCTGCGCATTCTGAAGCCGGAGGCATTAGTTTTTTTGACATGCAGGAGTTTCATCAGGCCTGGGTGTTAAGCCGCATGCGCGTTGAAATTACTGCTTTACCAAAATGGCAAGATGTTGTAACGGTAAAAACATGGATCAACAGTTTAGAAAATTCTCGTTCTGTTCGTGCTTTAGAGATGCATGTAAACGGAAAAAAAATAGTAGGCTGCGAAACGTATTGGGCTGTTTTTAACACACAGTTACGACGTCCCGAAGCTTTGGCTTTACCATACCAACATTTTGAATTATACCCCGAAAAACGTGCTACTACTGAAGGTTTTTCAAAAATAAACATCAACCACGAAAAAGAAGCGGTTTTTGAAAAAACAGTTTACCTCTCGGATCTGGACATTGTAAATCACGTTAATAACGTCAAATATTTAGAATGGTGCCTTGATCATGTAGAGGAGAAAAGAATTCTTAAACAGGAGGTAAAAAGCTTTGAAATGAATTTTATGAAGGAACTGTCACTAAAAGATAAAGTCATCATCCATGAGAGCGAAGATGATAATCACACTAAGGCAACTTTCAGCATTACAAAACAGGAGAAAACTTGTTTTGCTTTGGAGTTACACTGGAAATAAGATACTCCCAAAAAAATGTAAAAGTTTAAAATTCGTGGTGATTTCCCGAATTCCTGATAAAAGAAACGAGGCATAATCGCCTCGTTTTTCTTTATAGGAAGATTACTTTGCTTTCTTCTTCGGATTTTTTTTCGTCTTTTCAGCTTTCTTTTTCTTTTGCATCAACTCAATCTTGCCTTTAATTCTTTTCTCTACTTCAATAATATCGGATTCAAAAACAAATTGTAACGTACAAAGTTTAGCCTTTTCAATTTCTTTTAGTGCTAATTGAAACTCTTGCTGCGCTTCGTAAAGAATTCCTTTCTTTACAAAAATTTCAGATTTGTTTATTCCTTTTATAGTTAAAGCAAAATCGATTAATTTTTGCGCTTCTTCAAAATCTTCATTTAAAATTAAAGTCTGAACATAGTGCGGATATACTTCGAGTGCATGAATGTTAATCATCAGGGCTTCCTGAAAATAGTTTTTTGCCTCTTCGTAATTCCATAATTGTTCTGACTGAATTCTTCCGTACAAGCACAAAACCATTGTGTTTTTAGCATCATAAGAAAAGGCATAATCCAAAGATTCAATGGTTTCTTCTAATGAATAGGGATAACTGTCCAATGCCTGAAAAAGGTATTTATCTATTGCTTTCATGTCGTAAATCGGTTTTAAGTTTCTGACGTGTTCCTTTGTAACTTTTCTCTACCATGTTCTTTTTAAAGTCAGTTCCTGAAAAAACTCTAATCGGATTACCCCGCTGAATATTGAGCTGATTTTCCCATTGTTTTCCAACATGGTTTTTAAGTTGCTGTAAGGTTTCGTCTTCCAGTTTTTTTAATAATCGTTCTGTTGCCAGTTTTTTGTTTTGGTGCTGCGAACGGCTGTCCATAGCAACAACTGCAATTCCTGTTGGCACATGAGTTGCTCTGATTGCCGAACTCACTTTGTTTACGTGTTGCCCGCCAGCTCCGGAACTGCGCATGGCCTGATACTGAATATCACTTTCTGAAATTGATGCATTTTTTTGCGGTTCAATTTCAAAAATACCAATAAACCAGTTTTTTCGCTTGTGCATTTTCCTAAACTGGCTTTGACCAATCCATTGAATCGTTCCTGTCCAGGAATCAGCAAATCGAGTAGCATCTTTCCCTTTTACAGCGATGGTAGCAGTTTCTACTGTTCCGTTTTCCTGCCCAACTTCTCGCTGCAGCAAAGTTGCCTCTAATTGTTGTTCCTCTGCTTCGTCCAAAACTTTTTTAAGCACCTGGGCCACTACCCAGGTGCATTCTGCCGGTCCCCGACCCGCTGTTATCTGAATTATTTTTTCCATTTCTCTAATATTTTAAGAAGCTTTTCTCTGTTCTTGGCTTCTTTTACAAATTTTGGTAAACGGGACACCAAACTCGATCCGAAATTCATTCCTGGATTTCGTTCCCTCAGCCCTGCTCCGATATACCGTTCTAAATACTCCATATGCTGCTTATTATAAGCCCAGAAAATATGTTTGTCTACTTCTATTTGAAACCAAAGCGGCAAATTATACCATTGTTCTTTCACTAAACCGTCGTTACTATTTGAATTTTGCAAAACCTCTTGAATTTTTGGTTTCCATTCTTCCTGAAAATTACAATGCGGACATTTCACTTTATACTTTTCCGGCTTTTCTTTTAATAACTGCGATTTAAATTCATATTTTTCATAACACTGATTGCAATAGGCCTTACCGTAAGCAATGTATTGGTAAACGGGCTTATCAAGCTTATAAAAGCAATGTTTACACTCCAAAACTTTAGTATAACAATGCCCGCATTTACATTCTTCCGAAAGTTTATTTTTAACTTTAGCTTTAGCATCACATTTCGGACACTGCACTAAAACCTCATGCAAAAAACTTCCTAAAAACTTATTCTCATCCTGAAATCTTTTCATACTCTTTGTCTTTTTATCGGTCCATCCTAACGATCTTTGGTGTAAAAGTTCCAAGCACTTCCACCAGATCACTTTGATTTGCCATCACTTTTGTAATGTCTTTATACGCCATAGGCGCTTCGTCAATATTTCCTCCAATTAAGGTTACCTCGTTGGCTTTTAACACCTTTTTAATCTCACTTTGAGTGAAGTTACTTTTACACTTCGCTCTTGAAAACAAACGCCCTGCGCCATGCGAAGCAGAGTTTAAGCTTTCCGCATTTCCTTTGCCTTTTACAATATAACCGGGCGCCGTCATCGAACCGGGAATAATTCCCAATTGGCCCTCCGCAGCAGGCGTTGCACCTTTTCTATGTACAATACATTCCTGACCGTTTACCATTTCTTTCCAGGCAAAATTGTGGTGATTTTCGATTGTTACCACTACTCTTTTTCCAATTGCTTTGGCAATTCGTCGATGAATATCATCATGACAGGCTTTCGCATATTCTCCTGCTAAATTCATAGCCAGCCAGTATTCCTGACCGTCATGCGTATTTAAATCCAGCCAGGCCAAATGTTGAACATTTTTTGGTAATGGACATTGTTTTGTTGCCAAATAGGTATAATGTTTGGCAATGTTTGCGCCTAATCCTCTGGAACCGCTGTGTGAAAGAACGGCGAAATATTCTCCTCTTTCGAGCTTCCATTCGTTCTCCGTATTTTCAATTTTAGCAATTCCGAATTCTACAAAATGGTTTCCTCCGCCAGAGCTTCCCAGTTGTTTGTAAGCCTTCGGTAAAAGATTCTTTAACAATGGAATATCCTGAAATTCACTTTTATAAAAAACATCATGATCGACTCTTGAAGCATGAGTTTCATACATTCCAAACTTGGTATTGTCTTTCAAAATTGCTTCCAACTGATGTTCCTTGCCTTTAAAATGCGAAGCCGGTAAATCAAAAATAGAAAGGCTCATCCTGCATCCGATATCAACTCCAACTCCGTACGGAATTACGGCATTATCTGTTGCTAAAACCCCTCCAACTGGCAGTCCGTAACCCGAATGTGCATCCGGCATCAATGCTCCGGCTACTGAAATAGGCAGTTTTAACGAATCATACAATTGAAATTTTGCCTGTTGATCAATCTCATTTTCTCCAAAAATTTTAAAAGGAACTCTTGTTGCCTTCAACTGATGCATTCTTACCTGAACTGGTTTTATTAAACCTTCAGCTACTTTACCCCAGGTTCCGTTGCCTTCATATTTTTCCGGATGTAACAATACATCTTTAGCTTCTGTCAGGATAGATTCTTTTTTCTCTCTTTTTCTATATCTGTTGATCTGCCCTAAGGCAATATTTATTGAATTGTTTTTTGGAAACCCTAATTTAATCAGGTCTTTTCCAGATAATTTATTTCCCATGATTTATATCATTTCGTCTAGATATTGCTGATACAATACTTCCAGACTTTTATTTTTAATTGGGTTTTTCTCTTTTGGATTCTCTGTTTGACAATACCATGATGGACGAGAATAACCCAGAACTAATCTGTTTATTTTATGGTTTAAATGATGATTGAGGATGTAATTTTCTAAAACCCGAAGTTCACTTTCTAAATCTGAATCAACAGATTTTGTGTGTGTAATCATATAGGGTTTTACACACAAAACAAATCTCCAAGGTTCGTTAAACGTATAATAACTTATATCTCTCTCAAAAACACTCGACCATCTTTTGGTCAATGTAAAATAGGATTTCTCGTTTTCAGTCAAATTTATCTTTTTGCTATTCCAATCATATATGGAAATTTGCTTCAAAAACTGTTTTGATGGAACAGAAATTTTCTTTCTAAATTTTCGTTTAGTTTTATTAAAGGATTTTTCATTTGAAAATTGATAAGTATTAATTTTTTCCAACAGATTTATAAAAAAACCTGCATTGGGATCAATCAATACATCAGATCTCAAAACAAAAAACCTAAACCAGCCTTTTTGATAAGGTTCGTCTAATGACACTAGAGGTAAATCTCTAAAAGCATTAAACAACAGCTTTCTTTGTTTAAAATGTTGACGTAATTTTTTTTCGAAATCCTCTTTTACCAACCTTTTCTTCTTTTTTTTACTTTTAAAACGACTGCATAATGCATACTCGTTCTCAGTGTAATTTTCCATTCGAAAAAGTATACTAAAATTAAATTGCTCTGTCTTTTATCCTTTTGGATAAATAATAAATCGGTTTTCGGGAAAATTTGAAGTGTCTAGAATAAAAAAAGCCCGAAACAAAATGTCTTCGGGCTTTATATATCTAAAAGTATATTTCTAGGATTGAAATAAGCCACGAAGAAGTGCTGCACCAAATTGATTTGATGTGAAGCTCTGTGATGTCAATGTAAATACAAACATTTTTTCTTCGTTTTTAAAGGGTTATTATTTTTTTCGTCTGCAAATATTCAGAATACTTTTTTGATTTTCCAAATTTATTTTAAGAAAAATCATTACAAAAAATTTATTCATATTATTCTTAAAGCCAAAAAAAAGACTACAGAACTCAAAATCAAAAAGATAGAAATCGTATTTTAAGAATATTTTTCTTGATATTTTTTTACTTAACCGCAAAGAATGCAAAGGAAAAAACGCAAAGTTCGCGAAGCTTTGAGGTGAACTCTTTGCGAACTTTGCGAAAATCGTTGCATGCCTCGCGGTTAAAATTCTGCATAAAAAAAGTCCTGATTTCTCAGGACTCTAATATTTTTTTGTTTGGTTATATTTTTTGTTATTCTGCAACTTTACTTTTAACAACTAGTCTGAAACCTTCACCGTGGATGTTTAGGATTTCAACATCTTCATCCGCTTTTAGGTATTTTCTAAGTTTGGCGATGTAAACATCCATACTTCTTGATGTAAAATAGTTATCGTCTCTCCAGATTTTAGTTAAGGCTAATTCTCTTGGCATTAAATCATTTTCATGAAGAATTAACATTTTAAGTAATTCATTCTCTTTTGGAGACAATTTAATCGGTTCTTCGTTTTCAAATGTCAAAAATCTAAGTTTTGAATTTAAATGGAATTTACCAATATTAAACTCAAACTGAACCTGTTCTGCTTTTGTATCAGCAGATTTTCTTTGAATGATTGCTTTAATTTTCATCAATAAAACTTCTGAATCAAAAGGTTTATTCAAATAATCATCAGCACCAGCTTTGTATCCTTTCAATACATCTTCTTTCATTGACTTAGCCGTTAAGAAGATAATCGGCACTTCACTGTTCTTCTCTCTAATTTCTTTGGCTAAAGTATAACCATCTTTATAAGGCATCATTACATCGAGAATACATAAATCATATACATCCTTCTTGAATTTTTCAAAACCTTCCATACCGTTTTTAGCTAAAGTAACTTCAAAGTCATTTAACATTAGATAATCTTTAAGAACTGCCCCGAAATTAAGGTCATCTTCTACTAAAAGTATTCTTTTGTTATTATTTTCCATATTTTAATTTATTAATGGTATTTTTATTATAAAGGTGCTACCTTTTCCTTTCTCGCTTTCAACATATACTTGACCATTGTGATCTTCTACTATTCTTTTTACATAAGCCAGACCTAAACCGTGTCCTTTTACATTATGCAAATCTCCTGTATGTTCTCTGTAAAACTTCTCAAAAACTCTCTTTTGAGCTACCTTACTCATACCAAGACCATTATCTTTTACTTTTATCAGAATCATGTCTTTTACATTCTCTGTAAAAATTTCTATCTCAGGCTTACCAGGAGAATATTTTATTGCATTTTCTAAAATATTGACCAATACATTCGTAAAATGCACCTCATTAATCAGACTGGTTGTTCTTGCTGCATTAAAATGCTTCACTACAGTACCTTCTCTGTCCTCTAAAATTAAATTTACATGTTCAATGGCATCATCAATGATATCATGAATTGCAGTTGGCTCTTTTGTAATATCTAATTCTCTTTTTTCTAATTTAGAGATACGAAGAACGTTTTCTACCTGGGCATGCATTCTTTTATTTTCATCCCGAATCATTTGAAGATAGCGAAACACTTTCTCTTTATCTTCAATTATCTTAGGATTCTTAATGGCATCAAGTGCCAGATTAATTGTCGCTATCGGAGTCTTAAACTCATGCGTCATATTATTTATAAAATCGGTTTTGATTTCAGAAATATGTTTCTGACGCAGCAATTGATTTAGTGCACTGGTGTAGGCAACTATAATGATTAATGTGAAAATTATTGACAGTATTGTAATACTTAATAATTCAGACAATAAGAATTTCTTTTTATGAGGAAACGTAAGAAACAATTCGTATTTACTATTCCCTTCATTATCCGTATAAATTGGCACGTGGTAACTTGCGTCTTTATCATAATGAAATCCATCAGATCTTACTTTCGTCGCAAGACCATTATTAAGAACACCATATTCAAATTTGGTTTTTACACCATATTCTTCCAGTTCTTTTTTTAAGAGTTTTTGAAGTTTATCCTTTGTTATTCTACCTTCTATCGGCGTTAGAGAAGCAATATCTTTGTATTGAATTTGCTGTTGAACTTTATTTAATATATCAAGGCTTCCCGATTTTTCGATTTTTAAATCTGGTATAATACTTTGTCCTAAAGTATTATTATCAATATTATTATTGTTATTGTATACTTCTGTAACTCTCTTTGAACTAAAGTTTTTAAATCTTTCGCTGCTAAATTTTTTATTAAAAATTGAGCCACTAATATCATAATCTTCAGATGTAAGCGTATTAGAATAAACTATTGTCTTGTTTGTTTTTGCATTTCTCTGAATGTAAAAAACCTGAAGTAAATCTTCTTTTTTAGGTGTTTTACCGGTGCTGTCTTTAATACGGTTGTATTTATCGTAAAAACTATATTCCTCCTGTTGTTCCAACTTATCAGCAACATTGCCAATTACCTGAGTAACATGATATTTAAACTGTTCATCGTTGTTCTTGAACGATGAATTGAACCAATATACCTGAACCAGAATTATCCCTATTAAGGACAAACTCATCAATAAAACAAGTAATCTAAAAAATAATTTATTCATCGAAACAAAATTAATATTTTAACAATATACTAAATAATACATTAACCAAATATTAACATTTAAGACTGATTTTGTTTTATATTTAAAATTTTAAGAATTTTAACAACTTCTTCTTTAGCAATTTTAAGATTACTGTTATTAATAACAAAATTGCTTAAAGAAATTCGTTTTTCATCATTCCACTGCATTTTCATTCGGCTTAAAACTTGCTCCCGTGTGGTTTTATCACGCTTAATTACTCTTTCAATTCTGAGTTCTTCGGGCGCGGTAATGGTTACAATAACATCACAATCTTTATAACGACCACTTTCAAACAAAATTGCGGCTTCATAAATTACATATTGATATTTTTCGTTTTTTAATAACCAAAGTTCAAAATCCTCTTTAACTGCAGGGTGTACAATTGCATTTAATGCTGCCAATTTTTCAGCATCATTAAAAACAATTTCCGCCAATTTTGCTCTGTTTAAAACATTATTTTCAAAAAATGAATCTCCAAAAGCGGTTCTAATTTGTTGTAAAATGCTTTCAGATTGCATTACTTTTCTGGCTTCATCATCGGCAATGTATAAAGGGACTCCCATTTCTGCAAAGTAGTTTGCTATGGTCGTTTTTCCACTCCCTATTCCGCCTGTCAGGCCAATAATTTTAGCCATATCTATATTTTAAAAAACATACGAGGAAAAGCCTCTTGGGGTTTTTGTTTTAAAATAATAACTTTTACGAACGATTTTAAAAATCCCGTTCCGTAACCATAAAATTGTTTCCAAACTGCGATCACAGCTAAGTACCCAATTTTGATGCTTTTATTCTGAATACTGGCTGTAAGAAAAATTATAACGAAATATACAAAATATAATTGTAATAAAATATCAATATTAAAAATTAACAATAAAAAAGCTAATAATAATCCCAGAATAAAAACCGTAGGAAAAAAGAATGTCAATTTATTGTGTTCCGGATACCAACTGTTTAATATGGGTCTGGCTATTCCGAATTTATTTACCTGAATCGAAAACTTCTCCCAATCAATTCTGCGCTTGTGATATACATAAGCTTCCGGGAACAATCTGGTTTCAAACCCTAAATTCCACAAACGAATGGAAAGATCCGGATCTTCTCCCGGATGAATGTTTCCAAAACCATTTGATGCAATAAAAGCCTTCTTTGAAATCCCCATATTAAAACTTCTCGGCTGAAACTTATTAATTTTCTCAGACCCACCACGAATTCCTCCTGTTGTTAAGAATGAAGTCATTGCAAAGTTAATTGCCTTCTGAATATCCGAAAAACTATCTAATGCTTTATCCGGCCCTCCAAAACAATCAACATAACCTTCATTAAGTGCTTTTCGAACTTCTGTCAAATAATTAGAAGGAATAATACAATCTGAATCAAAAATGATAAAATAATCCCCTCTGGCTTTCTGCATTCCAAAGTTCCTTGAATCTCCAGGACCTGAATTTTCCTTAAAATAATAAGAAATATTCAGCTTACCCTGATAGTTCATCACAACGTCTTTACAAGGTATTGATGATCCGTCTTCGACAAGAACAATTTCAAAAGCTTCATTATAATCGGATTTTGATAAACTTTCTAAAAGTTCATCTACTTCATCCGGACGATTATACACGGGTATAATTAAAGAAAAAATCATAGCAGATTATGCGGTATTAAAGTGGAAATATTTTAAATTTCAAAATTTTAACAAAGATATGTTATATTCATAAAAAAACCATTCGTCGCAACGAATGGTTTTGATATATAGTATTATTTTTTTCTGTTTATTTGATACTTTCAATTTGAACAACTTCATTTGCTTCAGCAGCATAGTCTACTCCTGCAAATTCAAACCCGAATAGGTTCAAGAAATCATTTCTATATCCAGCCAAATCTCCAATCGCCGGTAATGTTTCTGTTGTAGCCTCTAACCAAAGTTTAGCTACTTTAGCCTGTACATCATCACGCATTTCCCAATCGTCGATTCTGATTCTACCTTTTTCATCTACAGGAACTTCAGATCCGTTGTACAATCTGTCCTGAAACAAACGCTGAATTTGCTCGATACAACCCTCATGTATTCCTTCTTCTTTCATAATTTTGTACAAAAGAGAAATATACAATGGAATGACCGGAATTGCAGAACTTGCCTGTGTAACTAAAGCTTTGTTCACAGAAACATAAGCTTTTCCACCAATAGATTTTAAACTATCTGTAATAGAAAATGCAGTAGCTTCTAAATCATCTTTTGCACGACCAATTGTTCCTTTACGGTAAACTGCCTCTGTCAATGATGGCCCAATATAAGAATAAGCAACTGTTGTAGCACCTTCAGCTAATAAATTCTCAGCTTTTAAAGCATCAATCCACATCGTCCAGTCTTCACCACCCATTACAGCAACTGTATTGGTAATATCTTCTTCATTTGCCGGAGCAATAGAAACCTCTGAAACGTTTCCGGTATGAAAATCTACTGTTTTATTGGTAAAAGTTTGACCGATTGGCTTTAGAACAGAACGGTGTAAAACTCCTGTAACCGGATGTTGACGAACCGGAGAAGCTAAACTGTAAATGATAAGATCAACCTGACCTAAATCGGCTTTGATTAAATCTAAAGTCTGTCTTTTTATTTCGTTTGAAAAAGCATCTCCATTGATACTTTTTGCATATAAACCTGCTTTGTGAGCTTCTGTTTCAAATGCAGCAGAATTATACCATCCTGGAGAAGCTGTTTTACCTTCAACCGGTGGTTTTTCAAAAAACACTCCAATTGTTGCTGCATCAGATCCAAAAGCACTTGTAATTCTTGACGCTAATCCAAAACCTGTTGAAGCGCCAATAACTAATACTTTTTTTGCACCTGCAATCGGTCCTTTTGATTTGATATATTCTATTTGATTTTTAACATTTTGCTCGCTACCTTTTGGGTGGGCTGTCAAGCAAATAAATCCTCTCATTCTAGGCTCTATAATCATACTTTTTTATTTCAATTTAATTTGATCTAAACAACATACTCTATTTCTAAGAAATAGACAAATATTTACTATTTAATAATTTTGTTCACATTTTCCCTAACGGTTAAAATATCAACTTTTTTATCTTTACATTCAATTTTAACCCCATTATACTCTTCGATTAATGCATTTAAATTTTCGCACTCTCTTATAAAATTGAACTCTTTCTTATCAACATTAAATACGATTCCTTTTAACGTATTCAAATTAGCCGCAATTGCCCCTCCTACCGCTCCCGCATTGTAAGCAAAAGCCTTAGACCACATATTAGCAAAAGGTCCTTCGAGATACAAAAACTTTCCATCATTTAAAACTCTGTGATAAGAGTTTGGATTATCGGCAGACATATTTCCGTCTTCCTTTGAAGCAAATTGCATTAAATATCTCTGCTGAATATATAGGCTACCATTGTAAACAATAGCAAAATAATCTGTGATTTTTGCATTGTTTCTTTTCCAGCAAAAGAAAACATGATAAGCATCCGCATTCTTTTCGATTGATTTATAACCTACAATAGTACGTCTTTCCAATGCATCACCCATGAAAATTCCCGATTTCGCAATAAGATTTTCATACGTTTTATAAACACCTTCAGAAAAGTCTTTTACTAAATAAGTTTTAGCTTCACTACCTGTCGATTCCATAACTTCTTTCGGAGCAACCTCCTGAGCATTTATCTTACTAACAAAGAAGCAAATAAAAGACAAAACACATAGTTTTTTAATCATATTATATTCTGATTTTAGTCTAATGGTTATACGAGCAAATATAATTTAAATATTTAATTTAATAATTCTTTTGCATGATTTAATGCCGAATCAGAGATTTTAGCACCTGATAACATCTGAGCAATTTCGGTAAGTCTTTCATCCTGAGACAATAGCTTAAGTTCTGATTGTGTATCTTCATCTACAGTAGATTTAGAAACTTTAAAATGAGAATCTCCTTTGGCTGCAATTTGCGGCAAATGGGTTATGGCAAAAATTTGCATAGTAGTACTCATTTCTTTCATAATCTCTCCCATTCTTATTGCTATTTCTCCGGAAACTCCCGTATCTATTTCGTCAAAGATTAAAGTTGGTAATTTTGAATATTGCGCCAAAATTGCTTTTACAGCCAACATAATACGAGACATTTCTCCTCCCGATGCTACTTTTTTAAGCAATCCAAAATCAGTTCCTTTATTAGCAGAGAATAAAAACTGCAATTCATCTTTCCCGTTTTGGAAATAAGTTTCCGAAGGTAAAAGTTCCATATTAAAACGAACATTCGGCATTCCTAACGTCTCTAAGATTTTAATTAACTTTTGCGATAAAACCGGAATTGCTTTGGTTCTGTTTTGATTAATTAATCCCGCAAAAGCATCTAATTCTGTAATTTTATCCTCGATCGATTTTGACAACACAGCAATTTCTTCTTCTATATTATCTAATTCAAGTAGTGTATTTTCTAATGTGGCCTGAATTCCAAGTAATTCATCAACAGAAGTCACCTGATGCTTTTTTTGCAAATTATAAATCAACTGCAGCTTCTGACTTACTAATTCTAATTGTGCAGGATCATTTAAAAGCTTCTCAGAAACATTTTGTAGCTCCTTTGAAACATCATCAAACTCAATAGTCAGACTGGTAATTCTCTCAAAAATAGTTTGATATTCCGGCGAAAAAAGCGTTATTTTTTGCAATGCCGTTTTAATCTCATTTAGATTATGAAAAACACCAAACTGTTCTTCGTTAGCAATTACCAACGATTTATCTATTGATTCTTTTATAATCTCGACATTATTTAGTTTTTCAAAATCAGCCTCAAGCTCTTCCTGCTCACCTGATTTTAGCTTAGCAGTAACCAACTCATTTAATAGATAAGTATTATACTCTTGTTCTTTTCCTGAATCACTTTGTTTCTTCAACAAAGCATTTAGTTTGGATTTATCTGATTTATATCCCTTTAATACATTCTGGTACGATTGAATTGTATCACCATTATTAGCAATTGCATCAATAATTTTAAACTGAACACCTTCATCCGATAACTCCTGAGTTTGTTGTTGGGAATGAATATCAATCAGAAATAAACTTAAATCCTGCAATTCCTGCAAATTTACCGGACTATCATTAATAAAGGCGCGTGATTTCCCTGAAGGTAAAATTTCTCTCCTTATGATCGTTTCATCTTCATAATCAAGATCATTTGCTGTAAAAAAATCTTTTAGGTTATATTTAGAAATTTCAAATTGTGCCTCAATAACACATTTTTCTTCTTTATTTTTCAATGAAGTTAAATCGGCTCTTTTTCCTAAAACCAATCCTATCGCTCCTAATATAATGGACTTACCCGCTCCTGTTTCACCTGTAATTATAGAAAAACCTCTTGAAAAATCTATAGTTAATTTTTCAATCAGAGCATAGTTTTTAATCGACAAGGACGTTATCATAAAGAATTTGGGAAATATAAAAGTTAATAAAGAAAATAATTATAATAGATTAAAATTTAATCTGAGACCATTTTGTGGAATTTAAAGGGGAAACTTTATTCAAAACATCTGTTAAATCAGTGATTGGAATACTTGGTCCACCTGAGAATATCGAAACAATTTCATCTGATTTGGCATCAAAGAAAACTCTGGTCAAAAAAGCATTAGGCTTTACCGAATTCAATTTTCCAATAAGCATCAAGGCTGACTTGATTTTCTCTTTTGATGCTTTCAAATCCTGACTCATACCATCTAAACCGGTATGGTACAAGAACGTCGTTTGACGTAAATCGCTATACATGGGTGAAATCATATCAGTTATAAGATAATAACGATTCTGAACTCCGTCAGATTGGTTCCAGCCTTTAGACCCGCCTTGTTGTGCAACATTTGCAATGTTTTGAGCAGTTTCAAGATATTGATTTCCTGCCCCCATTTGAAAACTATCTGCATCCATTGCTAAAATCAAATAACTGTAAAACGAAACTACAGAAACTAAATTTGATTCAAAAGTGGTGGGATTGAACAATAAAGGTTCGTATTCAATATACCTGAAATTAAGATCTTTATCGTTATAATTTAATATTGGGGAAGAATAAGTAGAATTAAAAACCAATCTAGATGATTGCACCTGAATAGTTCCTGAAAACTGATCGGAAGTATTCGAGGACAATGTGATGTACATCGAGCAATTAATTCGTTCGTTTTGTTTTAAAACTGTCCCCGTCCAATCTGTTTTGTTTACAAACTCAGACAGCGAAGTCTGAAGTGTTTTAAAAACCTGTTGATTGGGATTAGGCAATCTTTCTGTATTAATAGTTACAGTGCAATTTAACTGCTGTGCTTGAGTAAAGCTAAAAATTAAGAATGCTAAAAAAGTAACTAGTTTATTCATACGAAAGATATTATTTTGGTTAAAGCACGTAATAGCTTTTACTATTCTTAATCTTTGCTTTTTACTCTAAATCATTATAGTTTCACAAAATGTGAAACCACTTTATTTAAAATATCAACTGCAACAGACTCTTTTGATTTTAATTCCATTGGCTCAATTTTAAAATTCTGATCAATAAAGGTTACTTTATTGGTTTCTTTTTTAAAACCTGCTCCTTCATCCTGTAAGGAATTTAAAACAATCAAATCTAAGTTTTTTTTCTGAATTTTCAGCTTTGCATTTTCAATTTCATTTTCAGTTTCCAATGCAAATCCAATTAAAAACTGATTTTTCTTGATAGCTCCCAAGGAAGCCAGAATATCTTTTGTTTTTTCAAGCTCTATTGAAAATTCATCTGCAGCTTTTTTAATCTTTTGTGTCGCCACGACTTTAGGCCTGTAATCTGCCACCGCTGCAGCGGCTATTGCCACATCAACATCCTTAAAATGCTCATGACAGACATCATACATCTCCTGTGCTGAAACTACGCCGATTACTTCAACCAAATTATTTTTAGCTTTGTAATGTGTCGGTCCAGCAACCAAAATAACCTGAGCCCCTAGGTTAGCTGCTTCATTTGCCAGATCAAAACCCATTTTTCCTGAAGAATGATTCCCTATAAAACGTACAGGATCTATTGCTTCGTATGTAGGTCCGGCCGTAATTAGTATTTTTTTTCCTTTTAAAGGCAATTTACTTTCTAAATCAGCTTCTAAAAAAGCAATAATATTCTCCGGTTCAGCCATTCTGCCTTCTCCGGATAAACCACTGGCTAATTCACCACTTTCAGCCGGAATCATAATATTTCCAAAGCTTTTCAAAGCATTGAAACTGGCTAAAACCGAAGGATGCTTGTACATATCCAAATCCATTGCCGGAGCAAAATAAACCGGACATTTTGCCGATAAATAAGTAGCAACTAAAAGATTATCACTGTTTCCGGTTGTCATTTTAGACAGCGTATTAGAAGTTGCAGGCGCAATCAACATCAAATCGGCCCAAAGAGCCAAATCAACGTGATTATTCCAAACAGCATCTTCATCATCCTGATTAAAGAAACTGGAATGTACCGGATTTTTAGATAGTGTAGATAACGTAAGTGGAGTTACAAAATCCTTAGAAGCAGGTGTCATTATCACTTGGACATGTGCACCTGCTTTTATAAAGAGTCGTACTAATGAAGCTGTTTTATAGGCTGCAATTCCACCAGAAACTCCCAGTAAAATTTTCTTCCCGTTTAAAACTGACATTATACTATATTATTTGTTTGAACCTCTGTGGTATGTTTTACCATCTAACCACTCCTGAACTGCTAAAGCATGTGGTTTTGGTAATTTTTCGTAAAATTTAGAAACTTCAATTTGTTCTTTATTTTCAAAAACTTCTTCAAGACTGTCATTATAAGTAGCAAACTCTTCTAATTTTTCAGTTAATTCTTTTTTAATTTCAGAATTAATTTGATTTGCTCTTTTAGCCATAATGGTAATTGCCTCATACACATTTCCTGTTGGCTCTTCAATAACTGTTTTATTGTAAGTTATTGTATTTACAGGAGCATTCGTCTTTTTTAAATCCATGACTTTATTTTATTTAGTAAATTTTTGTAAATCTGTTTCCACTCTGGCATTCATTTCATCTGCCTCTTTTTTATACTTAGTAGCACTATTAAACTTAATTAAGTTACCATAAGCTACCTTAGCTACATTTAAACGCTCTTCCATTTTTGACGGAATACTGTTTATTGCCAATTTATATGCTGAATCGTATTTATAAAACAGCGCATCTTCTTTTAATGGTGTTCCAGGAAAATCAGCAATAAAATTATCAAAAGCAATTAATGCCGATTTGTAATCTGAAATTGTATTGTATCCTTTAGCATTTTCATATGCTTTTTTCTCCAGCTTACCGTTCAAAACTTTCACAGCTTCATTTGCCTGAACGATGTATTCAGAATTTGGATAGCTTTCAATAAAAGTCTGCAATTTTTCTAAAGCTTTTACAGTATCTGTTTGATCCAAGCTGTAAACAGGAGCTAATTTTGAGTAGCTATAAGCGCCTAAAAAAGCAGCTTCCTGAACTTTTTCACTTCGCGGATATCCCGAAACAAAACTTTCAAACTGATAACCCGCTAAATAATACTGTTTCGTTTTATAATACGATTGCGAAAACATGTAAAATAATTTCTCTGCCTGAGGTTTCCCTCTGTACGAAGGAGCCAATTGTTCAAAAAGACGTATGGCTTTTGAATATTTACCTGCATCATACATTTTTGTTGCAACTTCAAATTTTGCGGCAACATCTTCGTTTTTTAATGCTTTTTGGTATTCACTACAAGAACAAAAAAGGACAACAACAATTAATAGAGATACTATTTTTTTCATTTTCTTACTTTTATTATGATTTCTTAGACAATTGTGCCAAAGCAAAATCACACCGAAGTTCCGGTGGCAAATTTAGTTATTAATTTAGCTACTACAAAATATTTTTTGGTACAGAGCCTGTTTAAATTTTATTTACTGAATTTCTTATCCTGATTTTCGGCTGCAACTTCGTTAATTTTTTACACAATAGTACCACTATTCTATAAAAACTTGCCTTATTTCGCTCAAAAATACTTTGATAATAAACCTCAAAAATAAATCCCAAACAGGCTCTAATAAAATACCGACAATCTCATTCTTATTTTATGCTATTTTTCACAAATTCATTCAATCTGCCTGCTAAAGAATCATCAACGGCTACCAAAGGCAAACGTACTATATTCTCAGCAATACCGAGGGCTTGAAAGACTTGTTTGATCCCCGCAGGATTCCCCTGCTCAAAAAGCATATCGATACAATCTGATAAAAAGTACTGAGTTTTAAACGCTTCAGTTACCTTTTTATTTAGTCCTAAACGAATCATTTCTGTAAATTCTTTTGGAAAACCTTGTCCGATAACCGAGATTACCCCTGCTCCACCAGCCAAAACAATCGGCAAAGCAATCATATCATCTCCTGAAATAACAAGAAAATCTTTTGGTGCATTTTTAATCAGCTGCATCGCCTGAGCCATATCTCCGGCAGCTTCTTTAATCGCTACGACATTATTAAAATCATTAGCCAGACGGATTACAGTTGACGGCAACATGTTGCTGGAGGTCCTTCCCGGAACATTATACAAGATTACCGGAATTGGAGAAGCTTCTGCAATGGCTTTAAAATGCTGATAAATCCCTTCCTGTGTTGGTTTATTATAATAAGGAGAAACAGAAAGGATCGCTTCAAAAGCAGAGAAGTCTCTTGTTTTTAATTCGGCTACAATCTGCATCGTGTTATTTCCGCCCACTCCAAGCACCAAAGGCAATCTACCTTTATTTATATCGATTACTGTTTGTATCACCAGTTCTTTCTCGTCCTCTGTCAAAGTAGCATTTTCAGCCGTTGTTCCCATGACTACAAGATACTCAACCCCGCCGTCAATCGAAAAATTAACAATGCGCTGTAAAGCTTCGACATCTACTGATAAGTCTTTTTTAAATGGGGTTACAAGCGCAACACCAGTTCCTATTAATGATTGCATATTCTACTTTATAATTTTATTTTATACTCTTTAAATATTTAAACAATTCGTGCACGAAAAGTTTGTGATTCTCTATAGCAGTATCAATCATCCATCGATTTAGATCTTTATCTACTGATGTGAATCCTACTTTAAACTTCGCTTTTGATCTGGCGGTTATCATCATCAAAATGGCTGTTTCGATATCATAATAACTAATCAAAAGATCAAATTCTGTTGTTATAAATTCATTTACGAAAGCTGCTGTGATCTCCCCCTTCCAATTGATCTGTTTTCTACCAAAAGTAGGCTTTGAATACGTTTTTTTCTCGCTAAATTTACTGCTGTACGCTACAATTTTTATGTTCTCAGCCTTGATTCCTTTCGAGATCAACTCCTTTACCAGATCTTCTGAATACTGAAATTCACTTTCATCAATCAGTAAACCAATAGTTTGCACATTACTTGTAAACACTTCATTTTTGACATTATTCAAGTTATTTTTTAATGATTTTTTTACAAAAAATTCCTTTATATAATTTAAAAACATAGTACTTTTACCAGATTACAAAATTAATTATTTAAGTCGCATTTAAGATGGTAAAACTAAAAAAGTATAACGGAGTTTTGAAACTTTTTGTTATATTCTTAACACTTTTTTTTATATTTTCCTGCAGTCAGAAAAATTATAATCTAACAAAAATCGAAGGAAAGCAGCTTCCGATAACCGAAAAAGGAACTGAAACTCCTGCAATTGAAAACTTTATTAAGCCTTATCGCGATCACATCAACAAGGATTTGGACAATGTTTTAGCATATTGCCCCGAAACTCTTGACAAAAGCACAGGAAAATGGCAAACAAGTATTGGAAACCTAATGGCTGATGTTTGTGTTGAGAGAGGAAATCTGGTTTTTAAGGCCCGTGAGAACAAAACCATCGATTTGTGTTTGTTAAATCATGGTGGTATCAGAGCCATATTGCCTAAAGGAAATGTGACCAACAGAACAGCCTTTGAAATTATGCCTTTTGAAAACAGCATGGTTGTGATGGCTTTAAAAGGAGATCAGATTTTAGAGATGACTGCTTATATTATTAAGGCACAAAAAGCACAGCCTTTATCAGGTATGACTTTTACAATTGCAAAAGACAAAACGGCAAAAAACATTATGATTCAGGGAAAACCTCTTGATCTTAATAAAATTTACTACGTAGCTACAAATGACTACTTAGCAAATGGTGGAGACAGCATGGCTTTTTTCGCAAAAAGCGTTCAGAAATACGATCTAAATTACAAACTTAGAGACGTGCTAATCGATTATTTTAAACAAGTAGATACAATTCCGGTAGCAAAAGACATCCGAATTACAGAAGAATAAAAAAGATAGCCACGAATTTCGCGAATCTACACGGATTTCAGTTCCAAAAATTCCAATTCATCTAAATTCGTGACAAAAAGTTAACAAATTACATTACAGTTTTCGTAAAAAAAATATAAAATGAAAAGAAGAGAATTTATCGAAAAAACAGCTGCAAGTACTGCCTTACTAAGTTTAGGTCTGTCGTTGAGCAGTTTTGAAACCAACGATATTAAACACTTAACCATTCTACATACTAACGACGTTCACAGCCATATTGACCCATTTCCTGCTGATGATCCGCGTAATCCTAATAAAGGTGGTGTATCACGCAGAGCAGCACTTATTGAAACGATCCGTAAAGAAAATCCAAATGTACTTTTACTGGATGCCGGCGATATTTTCCAGGGAACTCCTTATTTTAATTATTATGGAGGAGAATTGGAATTTAAACTGATGAGTATGATGAAGTACGATGCCTCTACTATTGGAAATCACGATTTCGACAATGGTCTTGACGGACTGCACGCGCAGATGCCTCATGCTACTTTTGAATTTATAAACTCGAATTACGACTTTAAAAATACCGTTATGAACGGACTTGTAAAACCCTACAAAATTTTTAATAAAAACGGAATTAAAGTAGGTGTTTTTGGTTTAGGGATCGAGCTTGCAGGTTTGGTTGATAAACAAATGTACAAAGAAACGATTTACAACAATCCGGTAGAGATTGCGCAGGATATGACGCAGTTATTAAAGAAAGAGGAAAAATGTGATTTGGTTGTTTGTTTATCACACCTTGGATACAAATACAAGGATGACGAATCTAAAATTTGTGATTTAAAACTGGCAGCTCAAACTCAGGATATTGATTTAATTATTGGAGGCCACACACATACTTTCTTAGACAAACCAACTGTTGTTAAAAACAAAGCCGGACAAGAGGTTCTTGTAAATCAGGTAGGTTGTTACGGAATTAATTTGGGAAGAATAGATTTTTACTTTGATAAAGACAAAGCGCATACGAACCAAGGAAAATCGATTATTGTATAATACTTTTCTTTTTTTTGTTTTTATCTTTTTGAAGAAAATACTCAACCATAAAAAAGTACGCCAAAATTTGAGTAGTATCACGAATCAATACGAGAACAACGGAATAGGTAAAATACTCATTGAAGATGTAAAATATATCTGAAAAGATGTAACTAATTGCCATTAATGACATGAGTAAAGCTAAGTGAGTACCTTTTGTTATGTAACTGACAAATGAAAAATAACTTAGTACACTTAAAACAATTCCGTAGATAGTATAAATTATGCTGAACTGCTTCATATTGTCAAACTTCATCCCCAAAACTGATATCAATAGGTAGACGATAAAAATGACTACTATAGATACAGGCAGAATATCTTTTTTGGCCAGCTTTATTTTTTCATGTTCTCTAAAATAAAGCCGGACAATTAAAAGGTATACCACTAAAAAACATAAGACTCCGCCAAGTTCAGAACTTTCGACATCCATCAGATTAAACACCTGTCCGATAAAGCAAAACAAAAAAATGACGCCTTCTATTTTTCCTATGCTGAATTCATTGCTAATTAAAAAGTAAATAAAAATAGCCGGAACCACAATGGCTTTGGAATAAATTGCAAATAAATCTAACTGTGCCCATTCAAAAATGATTGTGCACAGTAATGCTAAAAAGAATAAAATTAACGACGGCTTATTCGCTTTCATTTAATTTATTTATAAAATCTTCTTCTGATAAAATAGGGATGTTTAATTTACTGGCTTTTTCTAATTTAGCCGGTCCCATATTATCGCCTGCAACAACAAAATCTGTTTTTGCCGAAATAGAACTTCCTACTTTCCCGCCATTGTCTTCAATGGTTTTCTTCAATTCATCTCTTGAGAATTGAGCAAAAACTCCCGAAACTACAAATGTTTTTCCAACGAATTTTTCGGTAGCGTTTGGATTTATCTTTTCAACAATTTCAAACTGAATTCCGTAGCTCTTAAGGCGTTCAATAATTCTTTGATTTTCTTCATTTTCGAAGAACTCAATTACGCTCTTAGCAATTCTTTCTCCAATTTCATCTACTAAAATCAGATCCATTAGAGTAGCCTGACTCAATGCATTGATATTTTTATAATGTTTCGCCAGTTTTTTAGCGACAGTCTCCCCAACAAAACGAATTCCCAAAGCAAACAAAACACTTTCAAATGGAATTTCTTTTGATTTTTCAACTCCTTTTACCAGATTCTCGGCAGATTTTTGCGCCATTCTCTCTAAAGGTAAGATATTTTCTACTTTTAGCTCGTATAAATCTGCATAATTGTGTACCAATCCATTATTGAAAAGCAAGGCAACCGTTTCACCGCCAAGGCCTTCAATATCCATTGCTTTTCTAGAAATATAGTGTTGAATCCTTCCAATGATCTGCGGAGGGCATCCATAAAAGTTAGGACAATAATGATTGGCCTCTCCTTCATTTCGAACCAACTCGGTCTGACATTCCGGACAGTGTGTGATGTATTGGGTGGGTTCTGAATTTTCAGGTCGTTTTGATAAATCTACTGCGATTATTTTTGGAATAATCTCTCCTCCTTTTTCTACAAAAACAGTGTCATTTATTCTGATATCCAGTTTTTCAATCTGATCGGCATTGTGTAAAGAGGCTCTTTTTACTATGGTCCCGGCCAGTTGTACCGGTTCTAAATTGGCGACCGGGGTTATCGCACCCGTACGGCCTACCTGGTATGAAATGGATTGTAGTTTGGTTGAAACCTGTTCTGATTTGAATTTATAGGCTATTGCCCAACGCGGTGACTTCGCCGTATATCCTAGTTCTTCCTGATGCTGAATGCTGTTTACCTTTACCACTACACCATCGGTTTCATAGGGTAAATCATGACGGTGTACGTCCCAATAATCAATGAAGTCAAAAACTTCCTGCATGTTTTGTACCAGTTTTGCTTCGTTAGGTACTTTAAATCCCCATTTTCTAGCAGATTCCAGTCCTTCAAACTGAGATGCAAATGGCAGATTGTTTCCGGTAACAAAGTATAGCAAACATTCTAGAGGACGTTTGGCAACCTCAGCACTGTCCTGTAATTTCAAACTTCCTGAGGCTGTATTTCTTGGATTTGAATAGGGAGTTTCTCCAATTTCAATTAAGTCCTGATTCATTTTTTCGAAACCCGCAAAAGGCAGAATAATTTCACCTCTGATATCAAATTTCTCCGGGTAATTTCCTTTTAACTGTAAAGGAATTGATTTTATCGTTTTGATATTGTTGGTTACCTCATCACCTTGAAAACCATCACCTCGGGTTAAAGCCTGTACCAATTTTCCGTTTTCGTAAGTAATACTGATGGAGGCTCCGTCGTATTTTAATTCACAGGTATATTGCAGCTCAACATTCCCTAAAACTTTCTGAATTCGGTTCTCCCAATCCAACAAATCCTCTTTCGAATAAGAGTTGTCTAAGGAATACATACGGTACTGATGTGCAATTGTTTTAAAATTTTTCGTCACAGTACCTCCCACTCGTTGCGTTGGAGAATTTTCATCAAAAAACTCAGGATGTTTATTTTCTAAATCCTGAAGTTCTTTTAACTTAATATCAAAATCATAATCAGAAATTGTAGCGTTATCTAACACATAATAATTATAATTGTGCTGATTAAGTTCATTTCGTAAAGTCTGAATTGTTTCTTGAATACTCATAAAATTTTAATATACTGGAAGTTGTGATTTTGAATAACTGTGTCTCAAAATTAGGATTATTTTTGTTCAAAAACAGTAAAAAACAAAAGTTTTACAAAATCAAAAATCAAGTTGCAAAACAATGCAACTTGATTTTCTTCCTGCCCATTCTTCGTAAAAAGAATTAATAAAAACCAACTTCCAAATGGTCTCTTTCTGTTCCATTTGTATCTTAATAAGCATGGTATTAAAATAATAATGCAACGTTATTTCTGGATTATAATAAAGTCTGAGCGTCTGTTTAACAAATGCTCCGCTTCGGTACATTTTACACCATTTTTGCATTTGTTGACTAAGCGAGTCTCTCCATAACCGATGGCACTTTCAATTCTTGAAGCATCAATTCCCTGAGAAAGAATATAATCTCGTGTTGATTTGGCTCTGTTGTCAGAAAGTTTCAAATTATAAGCATCTTTACCTCTGGAGTCTGTGTGTGACTCAATTTTGATTCGGATTTTAGGAAATTTTCGCATGATGAAAACTACTTTCTCCAATTCGGCGGCTGCCAGAGGAGTAATGTCGTATTTGTCATAATCAAAATATATCGGTTTGACATCTACCTTTTCAACTCCTGCTTTCTTCACTACCAAATCATCATAATTACTCAGTTCAAAGTCAACATTGGTAATTTCGGCTTCATTAACTTTGGTTGTTACGACCGCTTTTTCGTCGTCACTGTAATTAAATTTTGAAGCCAGCAAACGTACAGTTTTGTTGCAGGGAACCGTGATTGCATATTTTCCATCAAAATTTGTTTTTGTTTCAGCCAGAACCGCATTATAAGGGTCATAAGCCACTATAGTAACATCTGATAGCAATGCTTTTGTTTTATGATCAATTGCTTTACCCGAAATGTTCTGATTGCAAATCGGCTGTCCTTTTGTAAAGGAATAAATGTCATCATCGCCTTTTCCTCCGGCTCTGTTTGAAGACACATACCCATAACTCCCGGCTTTATCAATTACAAAAGTAAAATCGTCTTTATTACTGTTTATCGGAGTTCCCAAATTTTGTGGGGTTGAAAAACTTCCATCCGACAAAAGCTTGCTTTCGTATACATCCAAATCTCCTAAACCATAATGTCCATCGGAAGAGAAATACAATATTCCGTTTCGAAAAAATGGAAAAAGATCATTGCCTATTGTATTGATTTTTGGCCCTAAATTCTCTGGAGAACTCATGGTTCCGTCATTAGCAATTTTTACCACATACAAATCGGTTTCACCATATCCTCCGGGCATATCTGAAGCAAAGAAAAGCATTCGGCCGTCATCACTCAAACTAGGATGCCCAACGGAATAATCGTCACTGTCAAAGAAAATTTTCTGCGGGTTTTCAACTTTACCATTAACCAGAGATCCTTTTAGAATCTGAAAGTTATTGATTCTGTCCTGATCCACTACCAATCTGTTTTTCTTTACAATATTTGATGTATAATAAATTATTTTTCCTTCGGAATCAAAAGAAGCAGTAGCTTCATGATATTTAGTCATCACGTTTGGTATAAATAATTTGTCATTGAAAAGACTCCCGTCAGCAGGATTTCTCTCGGCTACATACAAATTCAAAAACGGCTGATTGTTCCAGTTGTAGAGTTTATCCGCAAATTTTGTGGTGTCTCTTGCTGAGGAGAATACGATTCGGTCCTGAAAAAAAGTAGCTCCAAAATCAGATTTACTGGTGTTAATGTCTAAATTTCTAACTTCATAAAGTGACTTTGTTTTAGCAAGACTGTCTATATATTTCTTCTGAGCAACATACCGATTGATCTCTTTTTGATCTCCTTTTTTATTGAGGTATTCTTTAGTGATTTTATCAGCTTCCTCATAATCCATAACGGCTTTCATGGACTGAATGTAACGCAGGTAGTAAATGTCGGTTAAATTATTACCCTGTACCTGATACAATCTTTTATACCATCTAAGGGCATTTCTTGCATCGGAAATAAAATAATACGAATCTGCAGCATTTTTAATGGTCTGTGCCGACGGGTTCTCGATATTTTGCAAACATTCTTCATAGGCCTTTGATGCATCTAAATAGGAATAATTCCTAAATAATGCATCGGCCTTTTTTAAATTGGTCTTTTGTGCAAAACTAAAAGTAATGCTCAAGAGCAAACTAAGGATATATAGTTTTTTCATAGGATTTATGTTTTAGAAGAATCGAGGTGATTTGATTTTACTTTGTTTTTTAGTAAACTGATAACGCAGGATGATCTCATGAGATCCATCGTTGTATTTGTTCAGGTCACTTACGGTATAATCAAAAGCATATCCGATGTAAAAACTTCTGGAGATCTGAAAACCTGCCAAGGCGCTTAACGAATCATCTGTTCGATAGGATGCACCGATTACAAATTTTTCTGCAATCATAAAATTCGCCGAAATATCGGCAGTAAGTGGTGCTCCACTCACTGCCTTTACTAAAAATGCCGGTTTAAACTTTAAGTTTGGATTCAGATCAAAAACATAACCTCCCATTAAGTAATAATGCAGACGATCGTAAGATATCGATTCCTGAATATCGTCGTAATAATCACTTTGAATAAAACTTGGAACGGAAAGACCTACATACCATTTGTCGGTATAATAGTAAACCCCTGCTCCTACGGCCAGTTTCATCTTATTGTTAATATTCTGATTCAACAATACATCATTATTGTTATAGAATCTTCCTTTAGACCAATCTACATTTAACATTCTCATCCCCGCTTTTAACCCAAAAGCCAGTCTTTTTTCATATCCTAAAGGAATTGAATAAGAGAAGTTTCCGTCAATATACAATTCGTTTGAAGGGCCAATTTTGTCGTTAACGACACTTAGTCCTAAACCAATCATCTCGTTTAGAAGCGGTGAATGAGCAGAAAACGATTGTGTTTCTGGCGCCCCATCTATTCCAACCCATTGCGAACGGTGTAAAAGTGTTGCCTCTAAGGTTCCGGTAGACCCGGCATAAGCCGGATTTACTGACATCGTATTGTACATGTATTGCGTGTACTCCGGGTCCTGTTGGGCACTGACGCAAACTGTGATAAAAGAACATATTAAAATAAAATACGTTTCTAATGATTTTATATATAGTTTCATAACGATACTTATTAAGTTTAATTTATTAGATGATTAATACAGCTGCTTATCTCATTATAGACAACCAACCTTTTTTAACCGTTCCGTCTCCAATCGCTATTACGTAGAAATAAGTACCTGTTGGCAGCATATCTCCTCTATTAATAACTCCGGAAACATTGGCGGTTCCGTCCCAATCATTTTCATAATGTTGTTTACTATATACTAATGAACCGTATCTGTTATACACTTTCAACTCATTATTTGGATAAGTTTCGATACAATCTATTCTGAAAAGATCATTAGCTCCATCATTATTTGGCGTAAACTCATTGTAAACGGTCAAACAAATTGGTTCGATAGAAACTGAAGCCGAATTATTTGATGCATCTACATCTAACGGAGTCGAAGTCTCAACAGTTGCAACACTTAAGTATTTACCACTCGGTAGCACTTCTGCTACAATTGTAAGTACTACACTTTGACCTGCATTCAATGTTGGAATTGTCCAGAGTTCTGTCAACAAATTGTATGTTCCTGCAGTCGTAGATGCACTTACCAAATTGTATCCACTAGGCAATAAATCACTTACTATTGTATTTATAAAATTACCCTGACCAACATTATTTACGGTTACTTTAAAAGTAATCTGGTCACCAAAATTAGGTGTAGAATTACTAACTGTATTGGTTATAGTTAAGTCAGAACAAGTTGCTACAACTACATTTAAGGATTTCGTAGTTCTCTCGTCACAAGTATTAATGTACTGGACCACAACTCTGCCAGGTCCAATGTCAGACCAGGAAATCGTTACTGAGCCATCATTAACTCCTCCTCCGGAAGTAATTGTTCCGTTAGTAACCGACCACACATAATTTGATTTTCCATTGGCAATTGAGTATGTTACTCCCTGGAATACACATGGTGTATCATCTGTCGTGGTAATAGGAACCAGAGCATCATTATCAAAAGCAACAGTTACTCCTAATCTCGCAGCTCTATCACAACCATTAGTAACGTTATTAAGCGTTCCTGCGTAATAAGTTGTTGCGGTTAAAGGTGTATTTGCTGCCAAAGGTGTCCCTCCTAATGCTGAAGCATACCATACCACATTTGACTCATTTACGACGATATTCTGAATCGTTGGATTTGATGATAAACAGAATACTTGTGTCGTTCTTGGCGTAGTGACATTTCCCGGTGGATTTACATTCACAGTAACCAATAGTCTTACTGGATTCTCGCAGCCTGAACCGCTTGCAATAACTCCATAATAATTACCGCTCACTAAAGCTGTTGTTGATGGAATTGCTGTTCCTCCTGTTGCAGTACTATACCAAATTACATTTGATTCGTTTACCTGAATGTCCGAAACTTTTGCTGCACTTACAGAACAGAAATTCTGAATTGCCGAAGTGGTAGTTGGTGTAGGCATTGGATTAGCAATAGTAATTGTAACCGCTAAACGCGCTGCACTTTTACATCCTGTTATCGGATCTGTTATTTCTCCATAATAAGTACCAGAAGTTAATGCTGTTGCTAATGGAATTGCTGTTCCGCCAGTTGCACTACTAAACCACGCTACATTGCTTTCGTTTACCTGAATACTCGCAAAAGTTGGAGCACTTACAGAACAAAAATTCTGAGATGCCGCAGTTGTGGTAGGATTATTCGAATTTCCAACAGTCACAGTAACTTTTAGTCGGATACTACTTTCACAACCTGTTACCGGATCTTTTGTAACAGCGTAATAATCTCCATTTACCAATGCTGTAGTCGATGCAACGGCAGTTCCACCTGTTGCGGTGGTATACCACACAATGTTGCTTCCGTTTACCTGAATACTCGCAACTGTTGGATTATTTCCTGAACAGAAAACCTGAGTATTAGCTGTTGTTGTTGGTGTAACCGGATCAGTAACGTTGATGGTTACCGCTAATCTGGTAGCACTTTCACATCCTGATGCAGGATCTTTTATCACTGCATAATAAGTACCGCTGGTTAAAGCTGTAGTTGATGGAATAACCGTTCCGCCAGTTAAAGCAGTGTACCAAACAATATTACTTTGATTTATTTGAATACTTGCAAATGTCGGTGCATTAACTTTACAGAAATTTTGTGTTCCTGCAGTTACCAAGGTTGGTGTACCCGGATCGGTTACACTTATTGTTACCGCCAATCTCACCGCGCTTTCGCATCCTGATACAGGATCTTTTATTGCTGCATAATAAGTACCGCTGGTTAAAGCTGTAGTAGATGGAATCACGGTTCCTCCTGTCAATGCAGTGTACCAAACGATATTGCTTTGATTCGTTTGAATGCTTGCAAAAGTTGGTGCATTTACCGCACAGAAGTTTTGTGTTCCGGCTGTTACTAATGTTGGTGTACCTGGGTCAGTAACATTAATGGTTACTGCTAATCTGGTAACACTTTCACATCCTGATACAGGATCTTTTATCACTGCATAGTAAGTACCGCTGGTTAAAGCTGTAGTTGAAGGAATAACGGTTCCTCCTGTCAATGCAGTATACCAAACAATATTACTTTGATTCGTTTGAATACTTGCAAATGTTGGTGCATTAACTGTACAGAAATTTTGTGTTCCTGCCGTTACTAAAGTTGGCGTACCAGGATCAGTAACGTTGATTGTTACGGCTAGTCTTACAGCACTTTCACACCCTGATACAGGATCTTTTATTGCTGCATAATAAACTCCACTAGTTAAAGTCGTAGTTGAAGGAATCAATGTTCCTCCCGTTAAAGCAGTATACCAAACGATGTTAGCTTCATTAAATTGAACACTCGCAAAAGTTGGTGCATTTACCGCACAGAAATTTTGTGTTCCGGCTGTTACCAAAGTTGGTGTGCCCGGATTGGCAACATTGATCGTTACAGCTAATCTTACAGCGCTTTCACAAGTCGTTGTTGGATCTTTGATTACTGCATAATAAGTACCACTGGTCAAGGCTGTAGTCGATGGAATAACGGTTCCTCCGGTTAGAGCAGTATACCAAACGATGTTAGCCTGGTTGAACTGAACACTTGCAAAAGTTGGCGCATTTATCAAACAGAAGTTTTGTGTTCCTGCTGTTACTAAGGTTGGTGTACCAGGATCGGCTACACTGATATTGATCGCCAATCTTGCTGTACTTTCACATCCTGATACAGGATCTTTTTCTGCAGCGTAGTAGGTTCCGGTTGTTAAGGCTGTAGTCGATGGAATTAAAATTCCTCCTGTCAAAGCTGTGTACCAAACAATGTTAGCGGCAACGGACGGACTAACGTCGATTGTTGCAAAAGTCGGCGCATTTACCAAACAGAAACTCTGAGTAGTATTCGTAATTATTGGTGCTTCCGGATCGGTTACAGTGATGTTAATCGCTAATCTCACATTACTCTCGCAAGTAGTTATTGGATCTTTGATTGCAGCATAGTAAGTTCCGGTTGTCAAAGCTGTAGTAGATGGAATTAAAATTCCTCCTGTCAAAGCTGTGTACCAAACGATATTCGCAGCAACAGCTGGACTTACGTCAATTGTGGCAAAAGTTGGTGCATTAATCAAACAGAAACTCTGAGTGGTTTTAGTGATTACAGGAGTTCCCGGATCGGTTACACTAATGTTAATCGCTAATCTCACATTACTTTCGCAAGTAGTTGTTGGGTCTTTGATTGCAGCATAATACGTTCCGGTTGTCAAAGCTGTAGTAGATGGAATTAAAGTTCCTCCGGTTAAAGCAGTGTACCAAACAATGTTGGCAGCAACAGCTGGACTTACATCAATTGTGGCAAAAGTTGGCGCATTGACCAAGCAGAAATCCTGACTAGTTTTGCTGATAACAGGAGTTCCCGGATCGGTCACACTAATGTTAATCGCTAATCTCACATTACTCTCGCAAGTAGTTATTGGGTCTTTGATTGCGGCATAATACGTTCCGGTTGTTAAAGCTGTAGTAGATGGAATTAAAGTTCCTCCTGTCAAAGCTGTGTACCAAACGATATTTGAAGCAACAGCTGGACTTACATCAATTGTGGCAAAAGTTGGCGCATTGACCAAACAGAAATCCTGACTAGTTTTGGTAATAACAGGAGTTCCCGGATCGGTCACACTTATCGTTACTGCTAATCGTACAGCGCTTTCACAAGTCGTTGTCGGATCTTTAATTGCGGCATAATACGTTCCGGTTGTTAAAGCTGTAGTAGATGGAATTAAAGCTCCTCCGGTTAAAGCAGTGTACCAAACAATGTTGGCAGCAACGGCTGGACTTACGTCAATTGTTGCAAAAGTTGGCGCATTGACCAAACAGAAATCCTGACTAGTTTTGGTAATAACAGGAGTTCCCGGATCAGTAACACTTATCGTTACAGCTAATCGTACAGCGCTCTCACAAGTCGTTGTTGGATCTTTGATTACTGCGTAATAAGTACCGCTGGTTAAAGCCGTAGTAGATGGAATCACTGTTCCACCGGTTAAAGCAGTATACCAAACGATATTGGCTTCATTAAACTGAACACTCGCAAATGTTGGTGCATTTACCAAACAGAAGTTTTGTGTGCCGGCTGTTACCAAGGTTGGTGTACCAGGATCGGTTACACTAATGGTTACCGCCAATCTTACTGCGCTTTCACAAGTCGTAGTTGGATCTTTGATTACAGCATAATAAGTACCGCTGGTTAAAGCCGTAGTAGATGGAATCACTGTTCCACCGGTTAAAGCAGTATACCAAACGATATTGGCTTCATTAAACTGAACACTCGCAAATGTCGGCGCATTTATCAAACAGAAGTTTTGTGTGCCCGCTGTAACCAAGGTTGGTGTACCAGGATCAGTTACACTGATGGTTACCGCCAATCTTACTGCGCTCTCACAAGTCGTAGTTGGATCTTTGATTACAGCGTAATAAGTACCGCTGGTTAAAGCTGTAGTAGATGGAATCACTGTTCCTCCTGTTAAAGCTGTATACCAAACGATATTGGCTTCATTAAACTGAACACTCGCAAATGTTGGTGCATTTACCAAACAGAAGTTTTGTGTTCCGGCTGTTACCAAAGTTGGTGTACCAGGATCGGTTACACTAATGATTACCGCCAATCTTACTGCACTCTCACAAGTCGTAGTTGGATCTTTGATTACAGCATAGTAGGTACCGCTGGTTAAAGCCGTAGTAGATGGAATCACTGTTCCACCAGTTAAAGCAGTATACCAAACGATATTGGCTTCATTAAACTGAACACTTGCAAATGTTGGTGCATTTACCAAACAGAAGTTTTGTGTACCGGCTGTTACCAAAGTTGGTGTACCAGGATCGGTTACACTAATGGTTACCGCCAATCTTACTGCGCTTTCACAAGTCGTAGTTGGATCTTTGATTACAGCATAATAAGTACCGCTGGTTAAAGCCGTAGTAGATGGAATCACTGTTCCACCGGTTAAAGCAGTATACCAAACGATATTGGCTTCATTAAACTGAACACTCGCAAATGTCGGCGCATTTACCAAACAGAAGTTTTGTGTGCCCGCTGTAACCAAGGTTGGTGTACCAGGATCAGTTACACTGATGGTTACCGCCAATCTTACTGCGCTCTCACAAGTCGTAGTTGGATCTTTGATTACAGCATAATAAGTACCGCTGGTTAAAGCCGTAGTAGATGGAATCACTGTTCCACCGGTTAAAGCTGTGTACCAAACGATATTGGCTTCGTTAAATTGTACACTTGCAAATGTTGGTGCATTTACCAAACAGAAGTTTTGTGTGCCCGCTGTTACCAAAGTTGGTGTACCCGGATCGGTTACACTAATGGTTACCGCCAATCTTACTGCGCTTTCACAAGTCGTAGTTGGATCTTTGATTACAGCATAATAAGTACCGCTGGTTAAAGCTGTAGTAGACGGAATCACTGTTCCACCGGTTAAAGCTGTGTACCAAACAATGTTGGCTTCGTTAAATTGTACACTTGCAAATGTTGGTGCATTTACCAAACAGAAGTTTTGTGTACCGGCTGTTACCAAGGTTGGTGTACCAGGATCGGTTACACTGATGGTTACCGCCAATCTTACTGCGCTTTCACAAGTCGTAGTTGGATCTTTGATTACAGCATAGTAGGTACCGCTGGTTAAAGCTGCAGTAGATGGAATCACTGTTCCTCCTGTTAAAGCTGTATACCAAACGATATTGGCTTCATTAAATTGAACACTTGCAAAAGTTGGTGCATTTACCAAACAGAAGTTTTGTGTGCCCGCTGTTACCAAGGTTGGTGTACCAGGATCGGTTACACTAATGGTTACCGCCAATCTTACTGCGCTCTCACAAGTCGTAGTTGGATCTTTGATTACAGCATAATAAGTACCGCTGGTTAAAGCTGTAGTAGATGGAATCACTGTTCCTCCTGTTAAAGCTGTATACCAAACGATATTGGCTTCGTTAAACTGAACACTCGCAAATGTTGGTGCATTTACCAAACAGAAGTTTTGTGTGCCCGCTGTTACCAAGGTTGGTGTACCCGGATCGGTTACACTGATGGTTACCCCCAATCTTACTGCACTCTCACAAGTCGTAGTTGGATCTTTGATTACAGCATAATAAGTACCGCTGGTTAAAGCTGTAGTAGATGGAATCACTGTTCCTCCTGTTAAAGCAGTATACCAAACGATATTGGCTTCGTTGAACTGAACACTCGCAAATGTTGGTGCATTTACCAAACAGAAGTTTTGTGTTCCAGCTGTTACCAAAGTTGGTGTACCGGGATCGGTTACACTAATGGTTACCGCCAATCTTACTGCGCTTTCACAAGTCGTAGTTGGATCTTTGATTACCGCATAATAAGTACCGCTGGTTAAAGCTGCAGTAGATGGAATCACTGTTCCTCCTGTTAAAGCAGTATACCAAACGATATTGGCTTCGTTAAACTGAACACTTGCAAATGTTGGTGCATTTACCAAACAGAAATTTTGTGTGCCGGCTGTTACCAAAGTCGGTGTACCGGGATCGGTTACACTAATGGTTACCGCCAATCTTACTGCGCTTTCACAAGTCGTAGTTGGATCTTTGATTACCGCATAATAAGTACCGCTGGTTAAAGCTGTAGTAGATGGAATCACTGTTCCTCCTGTTAAAGCAGTGTACCAAACGATATTGGCTTCGTTAAATTGAACACTTGCAAAAGTTGGTGCATTTACCAAACAGAAGTTTTGTGTGCCCGCTGTTACCAAGGTTGGTGTACCAGGATCACTAACGGTTACAGCTGTTACTGATCGCACTGAGCTTTCACAGCCATTAAGGTCTCTGATGGCTCCATAATAAGATCTGGTGGTCAGAGCAGTTGTTGGATCTAATGCAGTTCCTCCTGTTGCTGCAAGGTACCAAACCACGTTGGCCTGATCAGCCTGAAGATTAGCAACTGTAGGCACATTAACCAAACAGAAACTTTGATTCGCCGGTGTAGACGTTGGTGTCGCCGGATCATTAATAAGAACCGTCACAAGTCTCAACTCTCCATTTTTATTCTGACAGGTAAAATCGCTTGAAACGGCAACATAATAAGACATTGGGCTCATTGCCGGTGTCAAACCTGTAGCTGTTAAAGCCCCTGTACCACTAATCGTATAATCCACTCCTCCAATTGTTCCGGTAAAAATAGGCTGCGTTTTATTCGCATCTAAATACCAGGCAAAAACAGGGTTCGACAGCGTACTTGATGGTGTTAAAGTAACTGGCGTATCATGACAAATAGAAGCATTATTTATTGAAATATCGGTTACCAAAGAATTTGGTAAAATAGTAAAGGTCACTTGTTTTCTGTCTGCCGGAGCAGTTTCACAATATTCATCTGAACTTACTCCAACATAATAGGTATAGGTTCCCGGAACTAAACCGGTTACAATCAATTTAGAGGTTACTTGTCCAGGAATTAACTGGCTCGTTGTACCATCAAAGCTATACCAGTGGTATACCGGATTTGTAAGTACCGGTGTAGCACTTAAAACTGCATCTAAGGTTACCGTACCGGTTTCTGAACAAATAATAGTAGCTGACCCTCCGTTTATGGTTACGTTTGTTATCGTTGCTGCAGGAACAGTAGCTCTTACCACCACAGTAACTTCTCCTCTTTCTAAAGCTGCACAACCGTAACGAATTGGCTGAATATAATATTTATAAGTTCCTGCTGCTAATGTAGCTGGCAAGGTATAAGTCTGACCACTGGCTACGAGATTTCCTCCTGTTGGAGAATCGTACCATTCATAATCAGCACAAGGCTTAGGCGGGACGACGAGTGTAATGTCTGTGCCAGGGCAAACCGTGACTTTATTATCAGGATCACTTCCTATGACTTTCGTATTGGTTACACGATCAATAGAATGCACTCTAAGCTGATCTAAAACACTGGCAACACCACCAAGTGTTATCACCACTTTATCATAAGGCTGTGTTTGAGGAGCAACAATAGTCATCGCCATCGTGTCTCCTGAAAGTAGTTTTAAACTCAACAGACTGCTTGTGTTTTCAATTGGTGCCCCAACCGGAATGTTTCCTGAATAAAGCTGAATCGAAAATCCGGTAAGCAAATTAAGGTTTAAAACTACTCCTGGTTTTGAAATTACAATTCTTAAACTATCCCCAACCATAGAAGGAGTTCTAAACGTTGTTGTAAGTTCAGCAGCAGCCAATAATCCTACTGCATTAAACATAGTGGCATAGGTAGCAATATCTTTGTCGGCTATATTCCATGGATTTGAAACTCCCACTGTAGCGGTTAATGCTCCTATTCCCAAGTCTCTTACGCCAGAGAAAACATCCTCGATATCTCCCTGTCCACATGTGATCTGAGTTACTTGTTTTTTGTAATAAGCATCGTATACACTGATGTTTTGTGCTACGCTTAAAACTGATCCTAATTGTACACGGATACCATCATAATCCTGAAGTCCTGAAGTATTAGACGGAACAAAAGTAAATTCAAATGAATTTTCTCCCGGTAATAAGTTTAATAAAGATCCTGTTATCGGTTGTAAAGTTCCAATATCAATAGGATTATTAGATCCGTCACGTTTAGTACCCACTACTGAGATGTTTTGGGCCACAGCAATTAAACTGTTTTCTAAACCAATTTTTACCGTTACAGGTGTTCCTTTAACAATTGTTGTTGGCCATTGCAGATTTTGCCAGGTTGTTCCAATACCCAAAAGTCCCAAACCGGTTGTAATGGTAGAGCGGGTACTTGGATCGCCGTCAACAGCTAAAGGTCCATTGCTCACTCCTCCGGTAATAATGGAGCCTGACAATTGAGTAGTAGCATAAACTCTCTCTAATAACGGATCGCAGGTGGCAGGATCAATTACACTAATCGTAATAGTCTGACTTGTGGTACAGGTTCCATTACTGGCCACCACTGTATAACTAAAAACACCTACTGTGTTTAAAGGTCCTGTATTGTTTGAAGGGACTACATTTCCCAGCTGATCGTACCAGGTAATTGTTCCGTTTGAAGTTGCTACTAAAGCAACAGAAGTACCTTTAGGAACCACTATTGAACTCGTTACTCCTGTTAAGGTTGGCAACGGATTAATGGTAACTGCTACTGATTCCTTAGCAGATGGACAATCACTACCATTCGCCTGAGCCTGAATAAAATAATTACCATTTACTGTAATATTTGCAGCGGCCTGATCTGTTATTGGATTGTTCAACGAATCATAAAAAGTATAAGTAGTGGTTGGATTAAAGCTAACAATAGCATCTTTTAAATTCACTTTAGCACAGCCTGCCAAAGTTGGTGTTACCGTCAAAGCCGAACCTGTTGGGAAATTTACGACCACTGCTTTTAAGCTTCCATTTGCATTCTCACAAATACCGCCGTTAAACACAGATACATAATAGGTATAAGGAGAATTTAACGCAGTAAGTCCGGTAATCGTTAGAGCACCAGTTCCGGAATCTTTAACATAGGTAACTCCCGAAATTGTTCCGGTTGCCTCCTGTGTTTTATTTCCATCTAAATAATATTTAAAAGTTGCTCCCGCTAAAGCTGATGTTGGAGTCAAAACAATGCCTCCTGAACAAGAAGCTGTTAAAGGAGTTGTGATATTGATATCTGTCGCTGTTGGTAAAGGCAATACAGTCACAGTAACGGGCTGACGAACGGTGTTGATACAAGTTCCTCCGCGCGTTGCTTCCAGATAAAAGGTTGTTGTAGTCGTCAATGCAGCAGTTGGATTAACCGCTACTATATTTCCTCCGGTTGGAGCATCGTACCATTCAAATGTATCTCCACCAGCTGCAGTAGCTGATAAGGAAGCAGTTTGTCCGGCACAAATTGGTGCGGTTGCTCCTGTTACTACAGCATTTGCAAATCTATAAGAAGCTTCGTAAATCTCCAGACTTGATAAAAGAGTTGCCAATCCGCTTAATCGAACACGCACACTGGTAAAAGTACCCGCTGCTGCAAAACTTGCTTTGAAACGATTTCCGGATAAGATCTGAACATTCAAAAGATTGTTAATTGTACTAAAATCACCGTTAGGTACACCTGAATTAAAACTTTGCAGGCTAACATTAGAAAGTGCACTAATATCAAGAAGTCCAACAGGAATTCCCAATTCCACATCGATAATATCACCAGTCTGGCCCGTTGTTGGAAAGGTTAAATCTTGTTGAATATGATCGGTTACTAAACCAAGAGGGATTGTAAGAGTCGCTGCTGTTGCAGAATTTCCGTCTACAGAATTTCCATCTCCACTAGAACTACAAGTCAAACAGTTTGTGGTTCCTCCTTTAGTGGTTATTTGCGAATTGGCTAACAAGCAACTATTTACTCCGCTAATTACAGTCACAACAATCGCCGTTCTTGTACTGCTTGTACAATCGGAAGCTAGATCTACTGACTCAACATAAAATGTTTTACTTAACGTTAAAGCCGGACTAGGTGTATAACTATTTACATTAGTAGCTAAAGCAGTTCCTCCCGTTGGTACATCATACCAATTGTGATTAATACCAGGACTACTCACGACTGCCAATGTTGCATCCTGACCTGATTGAATAATCACATGTGAAGATACTGCAACTGGTGCCGAAGGTCTTGGATTAACCGTAACGGTAACCGGTGTACGGCTCGAACTTATACAAGTTCCGATTGAAGCTTCGACATAATAAGTAGTTGTAGCGGTTAAATTTGGTGTCGCAAAAACGGTACCCGTAAACACTAAATTTCCACCCGTACTCGCGTCGTACCATTTGTACACAGTTCCCACAACCGGTGAATCAATACTTATTGAAGTTGTAGCTCCACCGCATAAATTGGCAGGACTGGCCGTTACTGGTGTCGGAGCGATCGGATTATTTACCGTAACCACAACCGGGTTTCTTTCACTATTGACACAGCCATTGCGGGTCACTTCTACATAATACGTAGTATTTACCGTTAAAGCCGGCGTAGTATAAGCCGCAGTGCTTGCCAATAAAGTTCCTCCTGTTAAAGCATCATACCATTTAACACTTTCACCAACTACGATGTCTGCTGTTAAAGTAGTCGTTTGCCCTCCACAAATTGTGGTGCTTCCTGTAAACGAAGGCGCTTTATAGCGGTGCGTAGCCTGATAAATTTCTAAAGTTGTTAAGGCACTTACCAATCCACCTAATCGAATTTCGATACGATCAAAATTGGCTACAGCAATAAAACTGGCTCTAAATTTACTTCCGGATACTAACTGCAAAGAAACCAATGCGTTATTGATAAAATTTCGGTCGTTATTATAAGTGGCGCCATTATAAGTCGCGAGGCTAACTACCCCTAACAAATTAAGATCGGCAATTCCTCCAGGCAACGCAAGGTCGACATCAATAATATCTCCTGCTTTTCCCGGATTATTGAATTGTAATGTTTGCTGAATCCAGCCGTTTACTAAACCTATTGGAACCGTTAGACTAGATGAAGTAGCACTATTTCCGTCAACGGAATTGTTCTGAGCACTTGACGAACAAAGCAAACACAAACCATTCTGAGTGGTTTGCTGGCTATTGGCTTCTAAACAACCTCCTAGAGCAGCAGGTATAACCGTTACCGTTACAGGTGCTCTGGTTGCACTGACGCAGCCTCCCGCACTATTTCGGGACTCCACATAATACGTTTTAGAAGCTACTAATACCGGAGTTGTAAAATTATTTGAATCTCCTAATAATCGAACGCCTCCTGTAGCTACATCATACCAATCTAATGTTACACCAGGTTCTGAAGTAGAAGCACTAAGTGTTGCATTCTGACCAGAAACTATAGTTACACTTTGTGTTAAAATAGTGGCAACTCCCGGAACAGGAGTTGAAGTAACCGTAACCGGAGTTCGAGTCGCTGTTTTACAGACACCTATAGATGCCTCGACATAAAAATTCGTAGTTCCCGTTGGAACAGTTGGTGTATAGGTGCTCCCGGTACTTAATGCCGACCCACCCGTTGCGGCACTAAACCAGGAATAAGTTGTTCCGAGTACCGGATTTATAACGGATAGCGTTGTTGCTTGTGTTGCTCCCGAAGAACAAATTGAAGTACCAACTGTACTAATTGTCGGTAATGTAGGATCCAGAACATTAACTGTAACCGGAAATCTTTCATCGCTTTCACAACCAGCACTTCTTGATATACCTATATAATAAGTAGTACTTGTCGTTAAAGCAGGTGTTGTAAAAGTATTTACATTTGAAAGCGCTGTAGTAGATGTTGGAGAACTGTACCAGGCCAAAGTAGTACCTACAGCAGCTGTCGCTGAAAGTGCAATCGACTGTCCTAAACAAACGGATTGTGTTGCTCCTCCAGCAATAGTTGGTTTTGCAAACTGCAACCGAACATCATATATCCGCACATTAGTCAGGACACTAAGCAGACCGCCAATTTCTACCTTAACCTGATCTGCATCAGCTGTCAGGGTATATTTTACAGTAGCTGTAGTAGCTCCGCTTATGGCGTTTACATTCAACAATGGACTGTTTAAAGCCAATGCCGTACTGCTTGTACCCGCAACCGAATTACTGGGCTGAATAGTCGTGTTGGCTACTAAACCAACATCTAACAGGTCTGCATTTGATCCGTAAACGATCACAATTTGGTCACCGGCTTTGGCCATTTGACCAAACTTCACTGTTTCCTGCACAGAACAAAGAACTCCCAAAGCATTGGTCAATGAAGCGTACGTACTCGTACTCGCATCATAAGCAAAGGTTGGATTAAGTACCTCTGTAGTTCCCAAACACACTCCGGCTCTACTGCTCGTATTGGAGATGGGTCTACAGAAAGTCTGGGCAAAGTTTTTATTGCAAAGCAGCAATAAAAAAAATAGTCCCAATAATCTCCTCTTTACTAGGAGATCATAAAAAGTAAAATTTTTTTTCATAATTTGGAAGATTAGAAAATGGACAATAAAATACCTCTTGCGATAAGCAGACGTGCTTAGGCAATTTCAAAAAAACACTAATAATCAACTTGTTGAAATAAAATTTAGATTCCCAGAATACTAAGAATGTAAACAACATTTCAGTAAAAAATCATGTTGCACCGAGTATACAGAAGTATACTAAAGAACCGCTCCTACTCTTTTCGAATAAAAGACATACCAAAAAATTGGGAAATACTGACCTAAACCAGACTTCCAAAAAGAGTGATTTGTTATAAACCAATTTTCATAAAAGAAAATATACGTTTCGGAGAATTGGGGAATTCTACATCATATATAGTATGATTCAATAGTCATAAAAAGCTGATTATTCTTTTTATAAACTTTATCTCTTTTAGAACAGAACTCTAAAAATTGAATCAATTCATTTTAAAAAACGCAGTCGGCATTTAAAGAATTTTAAACACAACAATACGTTTCATCAACAAACCCCCGATTGGGATTTGAAAATAAAAAAATAATAAATCTGGAAAATTGATGAAATAAGTTTGAAGTGGAACTAAAACTCAATTTGATGATAAATTCAATTTTATTCAAACTCTTACAAGACAAAGCTAAAATAATACGAAAACCTAATGCAAACTTGATAAAGAAAGTAGTGATCAATTCCATACGCAAACTAATTAAGTTATTATAAAAAACTTCAACTCTAGATAATCATACAAAAACTTACTACTTACTTTATTAAAAAAGACTTCAATAGCTGTTTTTGAAAAAAAGAACAAAAAAGTTTTGTTTAACTTTTTCTATTCTAAAATTAGAAAAAAGGAGAACACGAAACAAGTATATTTTTAACGTTTTTTTTATTCATCAAAAATTTAAAATTTAAAAAACTGGTAAATCATCGGAAAAACCTGCCTTTATAACGGTTAATGAAGGCAAACTAAAATGATAAAAAATATTTTTATTTTTCCATACCTCCAAAAAAAAGAAGTAAAAGACTACAAAATAAAAAGGTAATCGATTGAAATTAAGCTAAAAAGCACAAAAAGAAGGCAAATCATAAAAATAATTTAAAAAAAATACTCCTTTTTAAATTATTCAGAAAAAATGCGTAGAAATACGGGTAAAAAAAAACATTAAAAATTAAACAAAAGTTAAAAAAATAAAAAACAGGTAAATATTTAAATATCAAATATTTACCTATTCCAAACCTTTAAAACTTCAAAAAGAGCAATTACGATTCAATAATCGAATTAATTTGCTTAAACAATTGTCCGTCACTTAAGAATGCTCCTTGCTGAATTAATTCAAAAATAGAAGCATTTCGATCTTCTGTAAATACTTTTTTGCCTACTTTCATTTCTATATTTTCGGTAAACATATTATCCGACAGCCATTGCAAACCCTCTTTAGTCAGAAAATCAGTTTCAGCAACCAATGATTTTAATACTATAGACTGCACATGGGTTTCAAAACACTGAAATAAAAAGATATGGTTTTTAGAAAAATGCTCCAAAAATTCTGCTCTCGACAAAACACCTTCCCAGATCAAATCTGAAAAAACATCCAGTTCCTGCTCCGCAACTTCCGGTTTATTTACTTTAAGAGCATCCCACTCTGCTTTATCAATAGCCTGCGTTGCCAAAAAGCTGGCAAATTCTGCGTGCAATTCATCAAATTGCTCTTTTGTTAATCTTGCGTACTTCATTATTTTTCTTGTGTTAAACACTCTAAAAAGAGCTTGTATAAAATTCCGGAACTTTTTTTGTATCCATAAAAAAAGCCCCCGCAAATGCGAGGGCAAATTTATAACTTTTTTTGCTTTACTAAAAAATGTATCGTATACCAAATTGCGCCTGCCATCTCGACATTAAACTAGCATCATAATTAAACGTTTTGGTCTGCGTTCCATTAAAAGTATAAGTCGGGGTATTCCCAACAACTTTAACCCCAATAGGCTGAACGCTTGTAGGCACCTGAACCACTCCCCAGTCTGAATTTAGCAGGTTTCCAAAATTCAAAACATCAATACTAAACTGAATCGTATTCTTCTTATCAGAAGCTGAAGAAATCTTAAAATTATAATCCTGTAGTATCTTCAGATCACATCTTCCTCTCCAGGGAGATATGGCACCGTAACGCTCTGCATACTGACCTCTTCTGTTTTTCATATATTTATCCTGAGCGATAAATTGATCAAAAGCAGCTCCTTCTCCCGCTGCACTAAAGTTCATTAACGCTATTTCAGCTGTTGTAGGGATATAAATTAAATCGTTTACATTGGAACCGTCCCCGTTAATATCTCCTCCATATGTATAATTAAAGCGTCCTCCCTGTGCATATTCAAAAACAGCAGAAACCGTTGTTGCCCATTTGTCTTTTCCATACTTCCATTTTTTAGAACCTACTGCTATAAAACGGTGATTATCTCCGTATTTAGAATTCGAAAGCACATCATTGTTTACATTTCCTAAGGCCGGATTAAAAGCAAAAGCATCTCCTGTAATTTCAGCTTCGATAGAGTTCACATCCTTTGATTTCAGGTAATTATAAGCCACACTGGCATAAAGACCATTTTCGAAGTTTTTCTGCACTTTTAGCGTTGCATTAAAAGCGCTCCCCTTATCTGAATTTGTCATTACATAAGCATTGTTTGCTCCCTTATCTGCCGCTAGGTAAATAGACCTGTTGTCAACACCCGCCAATCTACCAGTTGGTGCTTTTAATCCCCAGTTCTGAACGTGTACCGCATTGATATCTCTATTGTAAGACAAATCTGCCGTTACGATATAATTGCTTTCAAACCGGTGATCAAATCCGAGGCTCGTTCTCCAAACCTGTGGCCATTTATAATCCGGATCCATAATCTGGAAAAAGCTGTCGTCGGCACCGCTCACCTGATTGCCTAACCAAACAAAAGGAATTCTTCCGGTAAAAACCCCCGAACCTCCACGAAGCTGCGAAGTAGCATCGCCATTAACATCCCAGTTGAAACCAACTCTAGGCGACCATAAAATCCGGTCACTTGGTAAATCGGTGGAAATTAACTTAACAGCCTGACCTGTTTGCGGATTAAAATAATCGGTATTGTTATTTCTTTTGCCTCCGCCATTATCAGTATCCATGTATTTCTGAATCAAATCGGCAGTATTAAAATACAAGGGTTTGTCAATTCTTAATCCTAAAGACAACTTAAAATCATCCCCAATACTGATGTCGTCCTGGGCGTAAAATGCCAATTGCCCTACATTCAATTCGGCCAATTTCCATCCTCCATTACTTCCCACCTCAAAATTACTTTTAGTCGCAAAAACATCCTGAGCATACTTTAAATTCTGCGCAATAATACTGGTAGCAAAAGGCTTGGCAGCATCATTTAAAAAGTCCTGCGTTGTAAAATAAGGTGTAAAAAAGGTTCCGGCATATCCGTTTGAATTTCCAAAATTGTCATAACCGGCCAGATTAAAGGAGTTCGCAAACTTAAACTTTTCAAAAGAAGCTCCAAAAGTAAAAGCATGTTTACCCACGTTATAATTCAAATTATTTGTAATCTGAATTACTTTCTGATCTAAAGTATTATTAATAGAAAAAGGTTCATGTCCTGCAATAATATAATTAGAACCCGCTCCATCCTGAATATTAATTACAGGAGCCGGAACTGAAAATGGCACCCTGTAGTCATTAAAATGCGAATATCCGGCCTGCAGTTTATTTGAAACCGATTCACTGAATTTTGAGTTTAATTCAATCAGGAAAGAACTCAGGTTATTGTTAATCTGATACCCTGCATTTCTAAACTGCAAAATGGAAGCATTTGGTCCTCTGAAACCCAAAGCTGTAGGGTGTGCCGGTTTGTCTTTTGAAGCATCTAGAAAATTATAAATAACCGCCAGCTTATGATTGTCATTGATATTCCAGTCAATTTTAATAATTCCTTTATTCGAATTAGATTCGTGCTTAAATCCCTCATAAGGTCCTGTATCATATCCTAACTTAGCCAAAGCACTTGAAACCGCTATTAAATCCGATTCCAAAACCCTAGATTCATTAATTCCGGTCACACCGTCATTGTTATTAGCAACGAAATTTGATCCTAAATCACTTCGCTTGTCGATTTCAAAATTCCCAAAAATGAACAGCTTATCTTTAATAATAGGAGCGCCTAAGCTAAAACCCGCCTGGGTTTGTTCTAAAGTGGGTACGAATATTTTTTCTCCTTTTATCTTACTTCCCGTCAAATCCTGATTTCTGTAAAAACCATAGGCCGTACCGTGAAACTCGTTTGTCCCCGACTTGGTTACAGCATTGACCGAAGCTCCGGTAAAACCCGACAAAGTAACATCGTAAGGAGCTGTTGCTACCTGAATCTGCTCAATAGCATCAAGCGAAATAGGCTGTGATCCTGTCTGTCCTCCGGGTGTTGCAGCATCCAGTCCAAACGGATTATTAAATACCGCACCATTTAAAGAGTAGTTGTTATACTGATCGTTTCTTCCTCCAAAAGATCCCCCGCTTGCAGTTGGCTCCAAACGCGTGAAATCTTCTGCCGATCTGGAAATGGTAGGCAAAGCTGTTAACTCCCTTTTTCCAATTGTAGTTTCAGCTCCCGTTTTTCCACTTTTAAAAACTTTATCCTTAGAAACGATTTTCACCTCTTCCAATGTCTGGCTTTCATCTTCCAAAACAACGTCTAGATTAAAAGGTTTTCCCAGATCGAGATTCAAGTCAGTATATTCGTGATTTCGAAAGCCTACAAAAGTCACTACAATTTTGTAGGGACCTCCAATTCTCATGTTTAAAATATTAAACCTTCCGTCTTCGTTGGAAACAGCTGAATATTTACTTCCTGTAGGAGTATGAATTGCTAAGATAGTAGCACCGGGCAAGAGCTCGTTGGCAGAACTCTTGATAATCCCCTTAATACTCGACGTTGTGGTTTGCCCGATAGTAGTGGTTATGGCAAACACACCTAGTAATAATGCAAAGATTTTTTTCATTTTCCTGGTTTTGAGAGTGTTATTCCTCTCAAAATTAGGCAAAAAAAAACCACTCCTAGGAGTGGTTTTTATATTTTATTAACAAGAAGTTAACAAAATGTTATTTTTCAGCGATAATCTCGTATGCTAATTCAACAATAACATCTCTGTGTAAACGGATGCTAGCTGTATATTTTCCAGTACGTTTTACGATACCACTAGTGATGAATTTTCTATCAATAGCGTTACCTGATTTCTCTAAAGCTTCAGCAATGTCGATGTTAGTGATAGAACCAAAAAGTTTCTCTCCACCAGCTTTTGCAGTAAGTTTAATTTCAAGAGCTTTTAAAGTTTCAGCTAATGCTTTTGCATCAGCAACAACTTTAGCTTCTTTATGTGCTCTTTGTTTTAGATTTTCAGCTAAAACTTTTTTAGCAGAAGGAGTTGCTAAAGTAGCAAAACCTTGAGGAATTAAAAAGTTACGACCGTAACCAGGTTTTACAGATACTACATCATCTTTAAATCCTAAGTTTTGTACGTCTTGTTTTAAAATAAGTTCCATGTTGTTGTCCTTATATTTTAGAAGTTAGGTTCTGACTGAACAGAAACCAGCGACTAGAGTTTTTAATTATTTTAATAAATCGGCCACGTATGGCATTAAAGCTAAGTGACGAGCTCTTTTTACAGCTACAGAAACTTTTCTTTGGTATTTTAATGAAGTTCCAGTTAAACGACGAGGAAGAATTTTTCCTTGCTCATTTACGAATTTCAATAAGAAATCAGCATCTTTGTAATCGATGTATTTGATTCCTGATTTTTTGAAACGACAATACTTTTTAGTTTTGTTAGTTTCAATGTTTAAAGGCGTTAAATATCTGATATCTCCGTCTTTTTTTCCTTTTGCAGATTGCTCGATTGTAGACATAATAATTACGCTTTAGTAGATTTTAATTTAGCTCTTCTTCTTTCCGCCCATGAAATAGCATGTTTATCTAAACTTACAGTTAAGAAACGCATAACTCTTTCGTCACGTCTAAATTCAGTTTCAAAAGCAATTAGAACTTCTCCAGATACTTTGAATTCGAATAAGTGATAAAAACCACTTTTTTTGTTTTGGATTTCGTAAGCCATTTTTTTCAGACCCCAATCCTCTTTCGATACCATTTCAGCTCCTCTACTAGTAAGAAATTCTTCAAATTTCGTTACTGTTTCCTTCACCTGAACCTCAGATAAAACGGGATTTAAAATGAAAACAGTTTCATAATGATTCATAAATACAATATTTATTTGTTAAAATTGGGTGCAAAAGTAACCATAAATTTTAAATATCCAACACTTTTTTACTTTTATTCGTTGTACAACAAAAAATACATGCCAATTTTAGTTTTTTTCTTAAAAAAATAATACATTTACTATTGCTATCCTGAATTTATTCTAAATTTTAATGTTATGAAACTAAACTGTGTTGTTGTAGATGATAGTTCTATACAAAGGACTATTATTGCAAAATTAGTTAATAATCACCCAGGTTTGCATTTAATCGGGGATTTTTCTAATGCAATAGAGGCAAAAAGCTGTATCTCTCTAAATAATATCGATTTAATATTTCTTGATATAGAAATGCCCGTTATTAATGGGTTTGACTTTCTTGACGGGCTAAAATCTAAGCCTCAAATTATATTCATTACTTCTAAAGCAGAATATGCTTTAAAAGCATTTGACTATGACGCTACCGATTACCTTCAAAAACCTATTGCCGTAGATCGTTTTAATGCCTCTGTAAAAAGAGCTATTGATATGCATTTACTAAAAAAAGATATCAAAGAAGAAGAAGGCGAACACATATTTATTAAAAGCAATCTTAAAAAGCTCAAAATATTCACAGCAAAAATCAAATGGATAGAAGCTTTTGGTGATTATGTAAGAGTGGTTACCGAAGACGATAGCAATCTGGTACTTTCGACTATGAAATCTTTTGAAAATGACCTTTCAAAAGAAAAATTTATTCGTGTACATAAGTCCTATATTATTAACATTGATAAAGTAGAACGCTTTAACAGTAAATTTGCCGAGATAGGTATTACCAAAATTCCGCTCAGCCGAAACAAAAAAGAAGATTTAGTAAAAGCATTATCAACGTCGTCTTAATTAATAAAAGTCAACGTTTGCAACAACCTTTATAGCTCTGTACTGAGCCACAGCTTCAAAACTATTCAGCATTTTCTGAATAGTTTTTTTAGTATTTACCAAATGCAGGTTCTGCGGAATCTTGATCAGAATGGTTCTGATATACTCATTCCTTATCCTACTGATTGCAGGTTCTTCAGGTCCAAGTACCGGCATATTTAAATTCTGGCTTAAAACCTGATACAACCACATAGACCCTTCTTTTAACTTATCAAAATCGCGATGCTTTAAAGTTAGTTTTATAATTCTGAAATAAGGCGGGTATTTGTAAATCTGACGATCATACAATTGCTCCTTATACATACCTATATAATTATGATTGGTAACCTGCTGAATCGTGTTATGATTTGGATTATAGGTTTGAATTACAACTTTCCCTTGTTTTTCTGATCTTCCGGCTCTTCCCGCGACTTGCGTCATCATCTGATAACTGCGTTCAAAAGCTCTGAAATCCGGATGATGCAGCATATTATCCGCATTCATAATTCCAACCAAACTTACATTATCAAAATCCAGTCCTTTTGCCAGCATTTGTGTACCGACCAAAATATCAATTTCACGATTTTTAAAAGAATCAATTATTTTTTCAAAACCATACTTTCCTCGGGTTGTATCCTGATCCATTCGTCCGGTTTTAGCTTTAGGAAAAAGAGTGACCAGTTCCTGTTCAATCTGCTCCGTACCAAATCCTTTAGTGGTCAAATCGATACTTGAACAGCTATGACAGTGCGTTGGTTTTGCAATAGAGTAACCACAGTAATGACAACGCAGCTGATTTTTATGTTTATGAAAGGTCAGACTTACATCGCACTGCTGGCAATGTGGTACATGACCACAAGTCATACATTCTATTATAGGTGAATATCCACGTCTGTTCTGAAACAAAATGATCTGTTCACCCAAAGATAAAGCCTCTGCAATTTCCTCAATTAAAAGATCACTAAAATGCCCGGTCATTCTTTTTCTAAATTGCTTGTCTTTCAAATCAACCAGAACAATTTCCGGCATTCGAACATTATTGTAACGCTCAGTAAGTGACACCAGACCGTACTTATCTGCCTGTGCATTAAAATAGGTTTCAATACTTGGTGTCGCCGAACCTAACAATACTTTTGCCTTATGGAAATTAGCCAAAACAATTGCTGCATCCCTGGCATGATAACGCGGTGCAGGATCTGTCTGTTTAAAAGTCTGCTCGTGCTCTTCATCAACAATCAATAACCCTAAATTATCAAAAGGCAGGAACAATGCCGACCTAGCCCCTATTACTATTTGAGCTTTCTCCGAATTTTCAAGTGTCTGCTTCCAAACCTCTACTCTTTCATTATTACTGTATTTAGAATGGAAAACCGCCACCTTATCTCCAAAATAAAGCCTTAATCTGGAAACTAATTGTGTGGTCAAAGCAATTTCCGGCAACAAATACAAAACCTGTCTTCCGGTTGCAAGATACTCTTCAATAAGCTTAATATAAATTTCTGTTTTTCCGCTTGAGGTAACACCATGAAGCAGGCAAACTTCTTTTTCTAAAAGATTCTCTTTGATAGCAGTAAAGGCTTTTCCCTGCGCTTCACTCAACAATAATTGCTGATCAGTTGTTTGTCCCGTAAACAAAACTCTGTCTTGCTGCAAAAGATACTCTTCAAAAATTTCTTTATCAATCAGCGCTTTAACCACAGCCGAAGTTGAATTTGAAACCTCAACCAGTTTTTTTACCGTAATCGGCTTTTTCTCAGACGCCATAATCTGAAAATAAGCCAATACAATTTCCTTTTGTTTGTTGGCATTTTTTAAAACCTCCAACAATTCGCCTAAACCATTATCCGATTCGTATTTAGCGTGCAATTTCACATAACGGACCAGTTTTGGCTTGTACCCTTCTTTAATCTCTTCTTCTAAAACAATAATGTTTCTGGCAATCATTTTTTGAAGAACAGGAAGAATATTTTTCTTATTTAACATCGAAATAATCTCCTGAACCTTTAAAGAACTTTGTTGCTGCAGGGCTTCATAAACCAAAAACTCATCGTCCGAAAGTTCATTTTGATCCACTACTGCATCCACTTTATACGAAATAATAGTTTCACTCTCCAACAACAATCCACTTGGGAAAGCGCCACGGTACACATCCCCAATAGCGCACATATAATAATTCGCTACCCAAAGCCAGTGTTTAATCTGAACTTCGGTTGCGATCGGTTTCTCGTCTAATATCTCATGAATTTCCTTGGCTTCATACAAGCCAGGTTCGTTTTGATGCAGATCAATCACCAATGCTGTATAAATTTTACTTTTACCAAATGGTACAGCAACCCTCATTCCCTTTTTAATAAAATGAAATTCAGCTTCAGAAACACGATACGTAAAAGTTTTAGCCAGAGAAAGCGGCAAAACGACTTCAACAAAAAACATGTAAATATTTTATAGAATTTATAAATGACGATTTAGCTCCAAAACCAAATCTTAACAACTGTAACTCTTTGATACAGCAAAAACAGATTATTACTTAGCAACCTTAGTCCCGTTGTATTCCTGCGCCAGTTTGAGTGTATGCTTTAAAGAGGTCAAATCCTTCCAATCGTCATGACCTGTAACAATGTATTTTGGGTTTTTAAATTTCGACTGCGCTCTCAAAATAGATTTCTGCCATTCTTTCACGTCTGCATCTCCCAGATAACCTAAATCTTTTGCTTCGGCGCTTTTAATAAAACACCCTCCGTAAAGCACTTTTTCTTTATTAAACCAAACTACAATATTGTCAGGCGCATGACCTTTTCCCGGGTAATAAACCTCAAAAGTATATTTACCTACCGTAAATAGAGTATCATTTGGAATAACAAATTCCGCTCTTTCTTCTTTGTTTTTTTTCAGAATTTCGTCTGTTAGTTTTATTGTATAGGTTTTGATTCCTTTTTTTCGGTAAAACTCCAAACCTCCTGCCCTGTCTTCATGTGAATGCGTAGCAAAACACATTATAACCTCTTTATGATGCCTTGTCTTTATACTATCCAACAAAGGCTGAAACTGTGTTTTATCCCAGGGAGCATCAAACAATACAACTCCTTTCGCTGTAACAAGATACATGGCATTTGCCGAAATCTGTGTTCCTTTATATTCATGAAACGTCCTATAAACATAAAAGTCACCCGTAAGATGACTTATTTGTAATGGCGAATTCTTAGATTGTGCAAAACTATTGGATAGCTGTGCCAGGACTAAAACAATCAATGCTAATTTTCGCATTTTATTTTTTTTTGAAATTAATTCTTCACTCTACTCCAATATTGTGTTCTTCCCATGATAGAAATACCAACATAACCACGAAGTTTAAGTTTATCCGCAGATTCTAATGCAATATAACATTTGTATTTTTTCCCGTTTGTTGGATCCAAGATTGTTCCTCCACTGTATTCAGAACCGTCTTTTTTAAGTCCGTTGATAATGACCATCCCCAGAATTGGCTTGTTTTTATCTGCTCCATCACATTTAGTACATAAGTCCTTTTTGTGGTTTTCGCGAAGTATTTCTACAATTTTACCATACACTTTACCTGATTTTTCATAAATCTCTACAATCGATTTAGCTTCACCAGTTTCATCATCAACTGTTTTCCATTTTCCAATTACACCCTGACCTTGAATTGTGCCTAATGTTAGAAAAAAAACACCAATCGTTAACATCCAATTTTTCATATTATTTATTTTTTTTTTGTTTTAATTTTCTGATAGAGGCATTCAATTCAAATCCCAAAAGCAGAATCATACAGTTTATCCAAATGTAAAACATTAGAATTAATAATGTACCAATCGAACCATAAAGTTCGTTATATTTTGAGAATTTTATAACCCAAATCCCAAAAAAGAATGAAGATATCACAATTAAAATGGTTGTAAAAACAGACCCAATGCTTATAAAAGGCACTTTATTATACTGCTTCGTACCATAACGCAATAAAATTGAAGATGTTATCAGAATCATTAAAATAACAAACAAATACCTCCCTAAAATAATCAGCGGAATACGATCACTCAACACATCCTGAATGATTGTTTTTTGAATAAAGACCTCAAAAACAACAATGGTTGCCACTGTTACAAACAATATAATGGTCATCACAAGCGAAATCGCCAGCGCCACCAAATACTGGCTTAAAAAACCACGCTTATCAAAAACATGTTTCGAAGACTCAAAACCACTCAATATTCCATTAATACCATTCGCCATTAAAAATATCGAAAGCAAAAAACCTGATGACAATAAACCGGAATGACTATTGTTTAAAATATCACTTATAATTTTGCTGATCGCATCGTATGTATTTGGAGGAACGCCTTGCTGTACAAACTGTAAAAAATCCTGTTGAAATCCTTCAATAGGTATAAAAGGGATCAAGTTTAAAATAAATAACGCAAAAGGAAACAAAGCCATAAAAAAGCTGAACGAAACAGCGCTCGCATGATACGAAAATGCTCCTTCAATAATACCAATCGTATACATTTCAAGCAAATCATACAACGAAAAACCTTCCAGCCAGGGCAATTTTATTCTCTTAAAAAAGTACACTACAGATCGCACAACCGGAATTTTGTCGATCCGGTCTTCTATCTCTTTTGACATATTTATTTTAGATTTTTAGATAGTTAGATTCTTAAATTGCCAGATACTCGATAATTAAATTTACACAAGCTATGCCTTTATTTACTCACATTTCACACCTAACATTTTTCATTTTACATTTCACAACTCACTTAAAAAGCCTTCAGACTTAAATCCATATTGTAAACAGAATGCGTTAGAGCTCCAGACGAAATATAGTTTACACCGCAAAGTCCGTATTCACGAATCGTTTTTTCGTTGATATTTCCTGAAGATTCTGTCTGGCATTTTTTACCAATTAATTGCACAGCCGTTTTAGTGTCTTCATAATTAAAATTATCGATTAGAATTCTGTGAACTCCCTCACTCAAAAGAATCTCGCGAATCTCATCTAAATTTCTGGCTTCGACTATAATTTTCAAATCTAAATCATTCTCTGCTAAATAGTCTCTGGTTTTCTTGATGGCAAGTGTAATTCCACCCGCAAAATCAATATGATTGTCTTTCAGCATAACCATATCATACAAGGCAAAACGATGGTTTTCTCCTCCTCCGATTTTTACTGCCCATTTTTCGGCAACCCTGAAATTTGGAGTCGTTTTACGCGTATCTAATATTTTAGCTCCGGTTCCTTCCAGTAACTGAACATACTGATCTGTTTTGGTAGCAATTGCCGACATACGCTGCATGGTATTCAAGACAACTCTTTCTGCTTTCAAAATAGACTGAGAACTTCCCGAAACTTCAAAAACCACATCACCGTATTCTACATGAGTTCCATCTTCGATAAAAGTTTTCACTTTTAATTTTGGATCTACATATTCAAAAACCATTTTCGCCAAGGCAACACCTGCAATAATCCCCTGATCTTTAACTAATAATTTAGCCTGCCCGTGTGCCGTGTCCGGAATACAAGCCAGAGAACTATAATCTCCCGTGCCTACATCTTCCCGAATTGCATTACTGATCAATAGTTGTAATTCGTCTTGAAACTGTACTTCGCTAATCATTTTTCTTAAATTTTATGAGATGCTAAAGTAGGATATATTTTGTGGATTTGAAAGCTTAGCTTTGATTTTAAAATGTACAAACCATTAAAAAAGTTTGAAAGATTAAGTGTTCATTCCTAACTAAACTTAATCCATTAATCGTTCAAAAAATTAAAGAACTATAAATACCTTTGAGGTTCATTCAAACAAAACCATGGGATTAATTAAAGACATATACTCGGTTGCTTTTTACGAAAAATTTGGTCAGGCCGTAGCAGAAGTACATCCAACATTCGATAAACATAAATTTATTGAGGCTATTTATGAAGGTGATTTTGGTCAAAAAGAATGGAAAGACCGTATGAAACATACCACTGTTGTTTTGCACCAGTTTATGCCTCAGAATTTTCCGGAAGCCATTTCTTTACTTGATAAAATCATTGAAAATCTAAAGAAAAACAGCTTCACAGATAGCAATCTCGCCTTTATTTTCTTTGCAGACTATATCGAAATGTATGGTTTGGATGATTTTAAAACTTCGACAAAGGCCTTCGTTTCGATCACACAATTTATAAGCTGTGAGTTTGCCGTTCGTCCTTTCATTTTAAAGTACAAAGAAGAAATGACCGACGAAATGACCAAATGGTCCCTGCACGAAAACCATCATGTTCGCCGATTGGCCAGCGAAGGAAGCCGGTCAAGATTACCTTGGGCTATGGCAATTCCGTATCTAAAAAAAGACCCTGCCTCCATTCTCCCTATTTTAGAGAACCTTAAAAATGATCCTTCGGAATATGTGCGTCGAAGCGTCGCCAATAACCTGAACGATATTGTAAAAGATAATCCGCAAATCGTCTTAAAAATTGCCCGTAATTGGAAAGGTTACAGCAAAGAAACTGACGGAATTATCAAACACGGCTGTCGTACTTTACTAAAACAGGGACATCCTGAAATCCTAAGTTATTATGGACTGGAAAGTACCAATATTGAACTTTCTTCTTTCGAAATCAAAACACCAATTGTAAAAATTGGAGATTATCTGCAGTTTCACTTTCATCTGAACAATAAAAATAATGAACCGAAAACGATTCGTTTAGAATATGCTGTTCACTATAGAAAAGCGAAAGGGCATCTGGCAAAAAAAGTCTTTAAAATTAGTGAGAAGATTTATCTCCCAAATGAAACCATTAAAGTAGAGCGAAACCAATCGTTCAAAATCATTACAACACGTGTTTTTCATACCGGAAAACATCAGTTATCGATTATTATCAATGGAACTGAAAGCGAAACACTCGATTTTGAATTGATTGAATGATTAACACAAGAACACGAATTAGAAAAATTAACACAAATTGATTGAGTAAATTTTTAAACACATAGAAACATAGTTTTTGATTGTACATATAAAGTCATTTCATTTTAAATAAGACTCATAGTTTTGTGAAAAAATCTTGATTTTCTTAAACCTTCCTCCGCATCCAATTTAGGGTTCTATGTTTCTATGCGTTCAATCATTACACAAAATTAGTTCGTGAAAATTGGTGTAATTGGTGTTCTTTTTCAATTCAAATCAAATCTTTTTTAATTCTATTCCTTACTTTTATAAAGAATACCAAAAACAAACTTTCTTAATCTAAATTAAGTTACAGATTACAACTACAGCTGTAATTTTGCTTTCAACTAAAACGAAGAACATGTCAAATATCAGTTTAATCATCGAAGAACGCGCTGCCAATATTGGCAATTTTATGGTAGGCCGTTTACTGCCTTTCCGTGAAAAAAGAGCGGTTGGACCATTTGTATTTATCGATCACATGGGACCTGCGCATCTAAATCAATATCAAAATATGGATGTCCCTCCACATCCGCACATCGGACTTTCTACTTTGACTTTTTTGTTTGAAGGAAGCATTATGCACCGCGACAGTCTGGGTACCGAACTGGAAATAAAACCCGGTGCCGTAAACTGGATGACAGCCGGAAAAGGGATCGTACATTCAGAACGAACTCCTGAATATTTAAGACATTCTGACAAGATGCTTCACGGTCTTCAAATTTGGGTGGCATTACCTAAAGAACTGGAAGAAATGGATCCCAATTTTACACATGTAGAAGCCAGTGACATTCCGAGCTGGGAAGAAGATGGTGTTTCGTATAAATTAATCGCAGGAGAAGCATTTGGTAAAAAATCACCTGTTCCGGTTTATAGTCCGCTTTATTTTATTGAGATTAAAAGCACGGAAGCCCGAAAAATTAACATTGGAAAAGATTTATTCGGCGAAAGCGGTTTGTACATTCTCGAAGGAAGTATTAAAAGCGGAGAGCATGTTTACGATCCAAAACAAATTCTAATTACCAACGACAGTACATTATGTGAATTTGAAATCGCCGAGAACACAACGGTTTATATTTTTGGAGGACAGCCCTTTCCTGAAGAACATTTTATCTTTTGGAATTTTGTTTCTTCAGATAAAAACCTAATCGAAAAAGCAAAAAAAGACTGGACAGAACAGACCTTCCCTAAAGTTCCGGGCGAAACGGATTTTGTTCCTTTACCTGACCCTAAAATGCGATAACTATGGATACACTATCAGCACAAATCGACACCCGTTTATATCGCACAGAAATAACATCTGCCAGCGGAAACATTGTAATTGCCGACGAGCCGCAGGAAATGGGAGGCAAAAATTTAGGATTTAGTCCGTCAGAACTACTGGCCTCCTCTTTAGCCTCCTGTACTTTGATAACACTTCGAATGTATATCAATCGTAAGCAATGGGATGTCACAGAAATCAAGATCAAAGTAGATTTTGAAAGGGATCTGGATCAAAAAGTTTCCTTGTTTACCCGAAAAATTGAAATTATCGGCGAAGTAGATGATAAGCAAAGACAACGTCTTGAAACGATTGCCAATAGCTGCCCGATACATAAAACACTAACAAATTCAATAGAAATTAAAACCACATTAATATAACACATCATGGAAATTCAACAAATAAACGATACAAGAAGAGGCTATTTTGAAGCTGTAGAAGACGGAAAACAAGCCGGAAAAATGACCTATACCTGGGCAGGCGATTCTAAATTCATCATCGACCATACAGAAGTAAATGAAGATTTTAACGGAAGAGGCGTTGGTAAAAAACTCGTAATGGCCGCAGTAGAATTCGCCCGAACTAATAACCTGAAAATTATCCCGCTTTGTCCTTTTGCAAAAAGTGTTTTTGATAAGGTGGACGAAATTCATGATGTGCTTTTTTCTTAAAGGTGCTAAGTTTTTTAACAGCAAAGCACACAAAGAATTACGCAAAGTTCGCAAACTCTTTTTAGGTAAAGCGTTGCGAATTTTGCCTTTATATAAAATTTAGCACATAACAAAACCTTGCGCTCTTGGCGGTAAAAATTATTCCCAAAATCTGCTCCAGCAGAGCGTAACCTAAATCTTTTAAGAAGTTTTTTTGAACCGCAAGGCTCGCAAAGAATTACGCAAAGTCCGCAAAATATTTTTAAGGTAAAGCGTTGCGAACTTTGCGTTTATATAAAGTTTAGCACATAACAAAACCTTGCGCTCTTGGCGGTAAAAATTATTCCCAAAATCTGCTCCAGCAGAGCGTAACCTAAATCTTTTAAGAAGTTTTTTTGAACCGCAAGGCTCGCAAAGAATTACGCAAAGTCCGCAAAATATTTTTAAGGTAAAGCGTTGCGAACTTTGCGTTTATATAAAATTTAGCACATAACAAAACCTTGCGCTCTTGGCCGTAAAAATTATTCCCAAAATCTGCTCCAGCAGAGCGTAACCTAAATCTTTTAAGAAGTTTTTTTGAACCGCAAGGCTCGCAAAGAATTACGCAAAGTCCGCAAAATATTTTTAAGGTAAAGCGTTGCGAACTTTGCGTTTATATAAAATTTAGCAAATAACAAAACCTTGCGCTCTTTGCGGTAAAAATTATTCCCAAAATCTGCTCCAGCAGAGCGTAACCTAAATCTTTTAAGAAGTTTTTTTGAACCGCAAGGCTCGCAAAGAATTACGCAAAGTCCGCAAAATATTTTTTAGGTAAAGCGTTGCGAACTTTGCGTTTATATAAAGTTTAGCACATATCAAAACCTTGCGCTCTTGGCGGTAAAAAAATAACACAACGAAATCAATTTTTAAATCTCGGCAGAAACTCGTATATTTGCATGTAATTTAAACTTAGAGTATGACAAGGATAATTACACTTTTCTGTATTTTAATAGCACAAATCGGCTTTTCTCAAACAGCTGACAGTTATTTAGAAAAAATTAGAAATAACGAAGCTCTCTCAACAGCTTTCTTTCAACAAATGCCAAAAGGCGGTGATTTACACCATCATTTTTCCGGATCAATTTATGCAGAACCTCTTCTGGAAAGAGCGATTGCAGAAGACTTTTATCTGAATTTAGAAACTATGGAAGTCTCTAAAACAAAACCCGAAAAAGGAAACTGGCAGACCTTCTCTTCTCTAAAAAAAGAAGGCAAACTAGATCACTACCAACAACAGGTTATGCAAACCTGGTCTGCAAAAGATTATAATGGTTCTGTACCTTCTGATGATTTGTTTTTTGACTCTTTTCAAAAATTCGAACCTACTATTAAAGGTCATTTTGCCGAAGGAATGTTGGAATTAAAAAAACGTGCTCTGGCTGAAAATGTGAGTTATATTGAAACCCAATTATCAACGATTCCGTGTGATATGAATGTTTCTGACCTGGCTGGTTTTAATTCAAAATTACGTCAGGCAGCAACTCAAAAGGACGAAAAAGCGACACTTAAACTTTTAGACGAGTTGTACAAATCACTTGAACAAAAAGAAGCCAAGAAGTATGCTGTAGATTTCAATACTAATTTTATCGCTAAACTGCACAAAGACCTGAAAATTGACGATGAGCGTTTTACGATGCGCTATCAGAATTTTGTGTTGCGTTTTATGGATCCTGTCGATTTATTTAAAAACCTGACCATCGCATTTATCTCTGCCAACAGCAGTAAACTGGTTGCAGGCGTAAATATTGTTTCACCGGAACACGGCGAAAATTCGATGAAAGATTATTGGTTGCACATGGTGATGTTTAAATACTGTAATTCTAAGTTTCCTGCTGTAAAGTATACACTTCATGCCGGTGAATTAACTTTAGGATTGGTTCAGCCAGAAGATTTAACCTGGCATATTAATGACGCTATTTATATCGCGGGTGCGAATAGAATCGGACATGGTGTCGATATCGCTTATGAAGCAAACTCTTATGATTTGTTGCGTAACATGGCAAAAAATAATATTCCAATTGAGATCAATCTAACCAGTAATGAATTCATTTTAAAGGTAAAAGAAAACCGTCACCCGTTTACTCTTTACAAAGAATTTAATGTCCCAATCGTAATCAGTACGGATGATGCAGGAATTCTAAGAACAAATATGACGGAGCAATATGTTTTATTAGCCAAAAGATACAAGGATGTTTCGTATGCCACGATAAAACAATATGTCTACAACAGTATCAATTACAGTTTTATTCAGGATGACTCTGTAAAAAAACAATTATTGAAAGATCTGGATGCAAGGTTTAAAACTTTTGAAGATAAATTTTCTAAAAACTAAATTACTTCAATCTGTGTAAAAATCGCACGCAGATTTTAAACTGATTCAAGCAGATTAATGCCGATTTTTATGTCAAAAAATCAAAACAAATCTGCCTGATCAGCTAACCCGAGCGATAGCGAACAGACGAAGCAATCTGCGAGAGTATTTTTTTTCCGCAGATTCAGCAAATAAAATTATTATAAGTATGATCCTTGAAGCCGCTTTTCTTTATGTAAAACCAAGTCTGGCAACTCAATTTGAAACCGATTTTGCGAACGCAAGTCGATATATTTCGTCGATTGAAGGCTATCTGGGCCATCGTTTGGAGAAATGTCTTGAAGTCGAAAACAAATATCTTTTGCTGGTCGACTGGAATACGCTCGAAGACCATACCGTTGGTTTTAGAACTTCTGAAGCATACTTAGAGTGGAAAAAGATGCTGCATCATTACTACGAGCCATTTCCTGTTGTAGAACATTTTGAAACGGTATTTGAGAATAAAAAATAAGCTCACAGAATAAACGGTTTATGTGGATTTTTCTATTTTAAAATTTGGATTAATTCGTGTGATTCGTGGCAAAAAAACAAACAAATGAATATCAAACTTATCGCCATTGGCAAAACAGATAACAAATCGCTTCAAACTTTGATTGATGATTACACCAAACGTCTGTCGTTTTACATCAAATTTGATTTGGAGATTATTCCGGATATCAAAAATGTCAAGAATTTATCTGAAAGCCAACAAAAAGAAAAAGAAGGCGAATTGATTCTGTCCAAGCTTTCACCAACAGATCAGCTGATCTTACTGGATGAAAACGGTAAAAATTTCTCTAGCGTTGGTTTTTCTGAAGAGTTACAAAAGAAAATGAATTCCGGAATCAAAACCTTAGTTTTTGTGATTGGCGGCCCTTATGGGTTTTCTGATACTGTTTACAGCAAAGCACAGGGGAAAATATCGCTTTCGCTAATGACGTTTTCCCACCAAATGGTACGCTTATTTTTTATAGAGCAATTGTATAGAGGATTTACTATTTTAAGAAACGAGCCTTATCATCATCAGTAAAGGTTAATCGTTAATTTGTTTAATGGTTTAATCGAATTCAAGTTAAAAGACGAATTCATCGTCTGTTAGATTCAGTACCGGAAAAGGAAATTTTAAGGTTCTCATTAGAATTTTACTATTGATATAACTTCCGTAATTTAAATCTTTATCAAAAGAAAATATATATTTATTCGGTTTATCACAGGGTATATTATCAAGATAATCTTGTAATTTTTCTTTTTGAACCAATACTCCATTTACTAAAATTGAGTTGTCTTTTTTAAAATAAACTGTTACGCCAAATTTTGGTTTCTCCATTTTGTAATACACTTTCGTGAAAGGCAAAAAAGCCAGATTCTTTCCAATTGAATCAGCATAGGAATAATAATTTTCGGCGTTTTCGTTTTTATGGGCGCTGTCGGCTCGCTTTTTCTCTTGTAATTTCATTACTTCCGGAATGACCAATTTTAAAGGCAGACGCTTGTCAATATTGAAAATCCAATTGGTCGAAATGATGCTATTTTTTCGGTTTACATTGGCAATAGTATCTTTTCCCTGAGTTTTAAAGAAAATGTAAACGGGTGAAAGGTCTTGTACGTCTTTTACAATCGTAACATTGGATTTTGGAAGCAAAACGTCTTCTTTTTTACCACAGGAGAAAAGTAGGAAAGCAATAATCAGCGTAAAGTATTTCATGTTTTTATATTACTTTAAATTAACCAATTTATAAATTGTTATTTTCTTTTAAAATCAGGTATGCAAAAACTCCCAATCGCTCCAGAACTAAATGCAAATACAATATTATCTTTATAAAACATTTTAGAACAATCATCCGAATTCACCTTTTGTTCCTGTTTGCTTAGATTAGTATCAAAGATCAAATAACTTAAAACTCCCATTCCTCTAAAACCGTATTCTAGTTCAGTAGGATTTCCATTTGTTATTCCAATGCAATTTACATTCTCTAGTTTATCGTAAAGTTTAATAAAGGTTGCATTACTCCATTTAAGTTTCTTTTTAACTTCTTCTAATGATTTTGTTTTTCCATCATAATACGAAGACTTTTTAGATGCAACATAATCTTCAAAATCAACATTCCATTCCTGAAATAATAATTCTGTTTTACCTGGAATATTTGTTGGTTCGTAAACAAATAAATCAATTTCATCTGAATCGTTATATCTTATTCTAACGATATAGTTTTTTGGAACTATCTTATTAAAATATTCTTTCAACTCTTTAATTTCATTGATCTTTTCGCTATAATTCCTTTTTAGACCGGATGAATCTTTATTAGCACAGCTTGCTGCACAAATTCCAATAAAAACTAAACACAATAAATTCTTAATCATTCTTTTTCTCCACTAGAATATTGTTCACACTCATTTTGTCAAACAAAGTCACACATTCCAACGCTTCTTTCACATCATGAACGCGTAGTATTTTAGCACCTTTTGTCAAAGCAATTGTATTCAGAACTGTTGTTCCGTTTAAAGCTTCGGCAGCAGTATTATTTAATGTTTTATAAATCATTGATTTTCTCGAAACACCCGCCAAAACAGGCAAGTCCAATAGATTAAAAAGCTCCATTTTTTGTAAAACTTCAAAATTCTGCTCGGTTGTTTTTGCAAATCCGAAACCCGGATCTAAGATTAAATCATTGATTCCAATGTTTCTAGCTTTTTTTACCTTTTCTGAGAAATAGAAAAGCATCTCTTTTACAATATCATCATATTGTGTCAGACTTTGCATTGTTTGCGGGTTTCCACGCATGTGCATCATAATATAAGGCACATTGTAATGAGCAATCACCTCGAACATTTTATCGTCCAATTCGCCTGCTGCAATGTCGTTTATAATAGCTGCACCGCTTTCGATACTCGCTTTGGCAACTTCGGCTCTAAAAGTATCAATTGACAATAAGGTTTCCGGAAAATGTTTTAGAATCAATTCGATCGCCGGAACGATACGGTTAATCTCTTCCCGTTCTGTTACAAACTCAGCACTTGGTTTACTCGAATAGGCACCAATATCAATAAATGAAGCGCCTTCAGAAAGCATTTTACCAACCTGTACGACTATTTCATCTTCATTTTTATATTTTCCTCCGTCGAAAAAAGAATTGGATGTCACATTCAAAATCCCCATTACTTTAGGAATCGACAAATCGATAAGCCGGCCTTTACAATTAATTGTCATTTGTTTTATTTTTTTGTTTCAGGTTTCTGGTTTTCTTTGTTTCAGGTTTCTGGTTGCGGAACTTACACAATCTGCGCCAACCTGAAACTTCGAACCTGAAACCTGAAACTTTTCACATTCTTTTCAACTTTCAGATTATTGGTATTAACACTTTGTTTAGAAAAAACTTGAAACAAAGAAAACCCGAAACTTGAAACTCTTAAAAAATTATCCTTATTTTTGAAGAAATTTTTAGCAAATATACAGCAATAAATGAAGAATACTTCCCTTGAATTTGATAATGTAATTACGGTTTGCCGTACTTTGTTTATTAACAAAATGAAAGATTATGGCAGTGCATGGCGTATTTTAAGATTGCCATCGTTAACCGATCAGATATTCATAAAAGCACAAAGAATAAGAAGCTTACAGGAAAATGAAGTCCGTAGAGTTGATGAAGACGAAAAAGGAGAATTTATCGGAATTATCAATTATTCTATCATGGCTTTGATTCAGTTAGAACTTGGAGTTGCAGATCAACCAGATTTAGATGTTGAAAAAGCAACTGAATTGTACGATGCTAAAATTAAACTGACTAAGGAGTTAATGGAAGCCAAAAACCATGATTACGGTGAAGCCTGGCGTGACATGCGCGTAAGTTCTCTGACGGATCTGATTCTGCAAAAAATACTTCGCGTAAAACAAATCGAAGATAATAAAGGTAAAACCCTGGTTTCTGAAGGTATTGATGCCAATTATCAGGATATGATTAATTATTCGGTTTTTGCCTTAATTCTAAATCCTATAAACAAATAGAAATTTCAATAGATAAATTCCAACTTTCCAGCAAAATTTTGGAACTTAAAATTTGGAGTTTTAACTTAACTATTTCCCTATGAAAAACATCATTACCCAATTCTCAAGATTATTTGTCGGAGTATTATTTATTATTTCTGGATTAATCAAACTAAACGATCCCGTTGGATTCTCTTACAAATTAGCCGAATATTTTAGCGAGCCGGTTTTCAATATGCCTTTTTTAGAGCCATTGGCATTAGGATTAGCGATCTTTTTAGTGATTCTTGAAGTGGTTTTGGGTGTCATGTTATTGGTAGGATACAAATCAAAACTTACGATCTGGGCTTTGTTGCTATTAATCGTTTTCTTCACGTTCCTTACCTTCTACTCTGCTTATTTTGATGTTGTAAAAGACTGTGGATGTTTTGGAGATGCTTTACACTTAACCCCTTGGCAATCTTTCACAAAAGATATTGTTTTACTTTTCTTTATTCTGATATTGTTCATCAATAAAAAATTAGTAAAACCTTTATTTTCAAAATTTATTACCAATATTCTAACTTTGATAAGCATAATTTTGTGTGTTATCATGGCTGTTTGGGTACTCAACCACAATCCGATCAAAGATTTCCGTCCGTACAAAGTAGGAAGTAATATAGAGAAGGGAATGGAAATTCCTGAAGGTGCTCCAAAGTCGGTTGTTGAAATGATTTTTATCTACAAAGTAAACGGTGTTGACAAAGAATTCTCGGAAAAAGACCTGATGAACATTCCGGAAGGTGCTACGTTTGTAGACCGAAAGGACAAAGTCATTACAGAAGGTTATGTACCGCCAATTCATGATTTTACGATGACTAAAGATGATTCTGATTACAAAGAAGAATTGCTTAAAGAACCTAAATTATTAATATTTGTGACCTATGATTTAACACTTTCTAATCCTGAAGGAATGAAAAAACTGGAAGGTATAAACAAAGAAGCTAAAACAAAAGGCTATAAAGTAATTGCAATGACGGCTTCGGGTCCTGATGAAATTGCAAAAGTCAAAAAACAATACGGTTTAGATGTTGATTTCTATTTCTGTGATGCAACTACTCTAAAAACAATCGAAAGAGCCAATCCAAGTATTGTAGTGCTTCAAAAAGGAACTGTAGTTCAAAAAGTACATTATAATGATGTTGACGATTTAAAGTTATAAACCTTGCTTCAATCGCAAGATTACAAGAATTTACAAAGTCCGCAAAGTTTCATCACTTTGTGGACTTTTCTTTTTTACTCCTTTTGAACAAGTGCTCAAAAACATCTAAACGTTTTCAAAATTTGCATTTTATAAAGCGAAGAATATCTTCTAAATCAGAGTTTACAGGAGACTTTATTTTGATCCAATCTGACGTTTTCTAACCGTCAAAAACATACTCTTTTGAAAAAAAGTTTTCCCTTTTTGGTTTTCTTAAAGATTTATTCCCAAAAATCCACTCCGATTTGAAGTCTATTGCCCCAACTATTACGATTTCATTCCTCTTTTTCTAACCGAAATCGACACATTTGTGATAAAACAAACGACTCTTCAATTTTTGTTAATCTCCATTTGGCTTTCGAATTGTTTGTTTAACTTTGTTCAAAATCATTTACCACTATGAAACAAATAACGCTAATCCTTATTGCATTTATTACTTTTTCATGCTCACAAGCGCAGAAAACGAGTTTTTCTAAAGAAGCTTTGTCTGAAAAATTATTAGCAACTGATGGAAGTCAGGTTGCTTTCAAAAACATTTTAAAAAAATACAAAGGTAAAACTTTGGTCATTGAAGTTTGGGCTTCCTGGTGTGGTGACTGTGTAAAAGCGATGCCACACTTAAAAGAGTTACAAGCCAATAATCCTGAAGTTTCGTACTTATTCCTTTCAGCAGATAAAACTGCGGATAAATGGAAAGCAGGAATCGAAAAACACGAGTTAAAAGGCGATCATTTTATGATGAACGACGGTATGAAAGGTGTCTTCGGAAAAGCAATTGACTTAGACTGGATTCCAAGATACATCATTGTAGACAAAAAAGGAAAAATTGTGCTCTACCGCGCCATTGAAAAAGATTTTGATAAAATCAATGAAACTTTAAAAGGTTTAAAATAAAACCTCAACATCAATTGCACTTGCAATGATACATTTCAAAAAAATAAAAGCAAAAAAATAAAAACTACCAAAATGAGAAAAAAGATTGTTGCAGGAAACTGGAAAATGCATAAAAACGCCCCACAAACTGAGGAACTATTAACAGAACTAATTGCTAAAATACCTGCAAAAACTACTGCTCAAGTAATTGTAGCACCAACTTTTGTAAATTTGCAGGCTGCAGTAGCTAAATTAAAAAACACAACTATTGGTGTTGCTGCGCAAAACGTTCACCAGGCTGAAGGTGGTGCATTTACAGGAGAAATTTCTGCTGACATGTTAACAAGTGTAGGGGTTAATACGGTAATTCTTGGTCACTCTGAACGTAGAGCAATTTTTCACGAAACAGATGCTTTAATTGCTAATAAAGTAGACACTGCCCTGAAACATGACATGACCGTAATTTTCTGTTTTGGAGAAGAATTAAAAGATCGTCAATCAGACAATCACTTTAATATTGTTGAAAATCAATTGCGTGACGGATTGTTCCACATTGCAAAAGAATCATGGTCTAAAATTGTTTTGGCTTATGAGCCAGTTTGGGCGATTGGAACAGGAGAAACTGCTTCACCGGAGCAAGCACAGGAAATGCACGAATTTATCAGAGAGGTAGTTCGCAAAGCATTTGGAGCTGATATCGCTGACGAAGTTTCTATTCTTTACGGAGGTTCTGTTAAACCGGAAAACGCTAAAGAAATCTTCTCTAAACCAGACGTAGACGGAGGTTTAATTGGAGGAGCTGCTTTAAAAGCGGATGACTTTTTAGCTATTGTTACTGCTATTTAGATAATGAGATAATTAGGTAATTAGATAATTAAATACTCTAATTGCTTAGTACCTTATAAAAAAAGCGTTCATAAGAACGCTTTTTTTATATCAACTCTTTCCTAATTTACTTAAGATATGCTTTCAAGAGCGGGCAATTGTACTTTTGAAAAGCGGTTGTTTTTCGATACACCGAATAAAAATTAAACAGCTCCTGCCCTGCTTTAAACGGGTTCTTCTCTTCTTCTTCCGCCGAAACTAAATTGGCATAATGATCGTAATAATTACATTCAAAAATCATTAAACTGGCCAAAGCTTTTTCGTTATTGTTTTTAGACATCTTCAAAGCTTTTTCATAGTACATTTTGGCCATCTTTAAATTATAATAATTGCCCTTCTGATATTTCTTTTCATTTTCTGAATTGTCCCCATACACATAATCCACATAGGATGCTCCCGATGTCCAGTCGTAAGCAGTCATCATCCAGGAATTCCCCAAATACGAAACATTAAAATAGGCATGTGCCAGTTTCAGATTGCTTGCGGCCGTATTTTGTTTTTTTAACTGAATCAGCTGCGCTATAAAATCGGTCTTATTAAAACGATAATTAAACTTACGTTCTTCTGCCGTTTGCAGGATTTTAGGCAGAAATGGGTTTTCATTCAAATAATCTTTATACGCGTAGTTTTTCTCCCAAAAATCTTGTGGCATACTCGCAAAAGTTTTATAAGCCAGTTCTAAATCATTATTTCGGAATGCAATAGTTCCTTTCAGGTCTCTATAATAATTGACATTTGGCGCCATGGTCCCTAAACAAATATAGGTTTCGAAAGGTGTTTTATCTTTTTTCTCCTGTAGCGCTATCAAACGGTCTACATCAGCTGTAGTAGCATTATTCCTGTCAAAATGACCAATATAATTGTAATAATAAGGTGTCCCGCCGTATGCAGAATATTCTCCTTCGTTTTTAATATCCGACTTCATAGCTAACAAACCCGCTGTGACACGATCGCCTTGTTTGGCAAAATCGGCACTGGCAATTCGGTACAAACTATATAAATTCTTAAACACCCCATGGTCCTTTTCTATCAGATTTTCTGCGGAATCAAAGTATTGGAAAAGCTGGTTTTGAACTTTTTCGTTCTTCAAATCATCTTGCTTTAAAGAAACCAACGCCAATTGTATATTCTTCTGCATTTGTATCGAAGGATTGGCTTTATCAGAAATCATGTTGGTATATTTTTTCCCCGAATCAATATCGTCATCAATAAAACAAAGTTGGGCAATTGCCGCCGTGATATAGTCTTTTTGCTCTCCCGAGGTCTGTTCCCGGATAGAAATTAGAAAATACTCTAACTCTCTTAAGTACAAAATGTCTTTATTAAAATTTTCATCTTTTGCTTTCGCGTAATTTTCGTACCAGCTGGTACTATCAAAAACAACCGAAGGGGTTCCGTCATTGGTATACATAGGGGTAAAAATCCAGTCTTCGAGTTTGTTAACTTCTCTTCCAATCAAAAAACTCAAATACAAGCTATTCGGGCTCCCTTTATACACTTCCTGGATCGTTTTCAAATCCGGTGCGGGATTGCGTAAACTTTCAATAGCCAAAATCACACTTCGCTCCTCGTCATTTTGAGCCAATGCCAAAGTCTCTGTGGTCAATTTCCAGTTATAATGCTGTACAACAGCAAACGATTTTTCTTCACAGGAAGCAAAAACTTTACTCAACAAATAATTCTGCAAAGGCAAATTTTCAATACATAAAGCCTTATAATACAAAGCCCAGGGCTCTAGAATAGTGTTTTTATAATCTGTGAAATAAGTATCATACAAACGAATTACCTCTTCCTTATCAGAAGCATAAAAACTATACCTCAACATTAAAAAGGCATAACGCTGCTTTAAAAAGGGGTCTCTTGCAGTCCTGATTTTCTTTTCAAAATCTCCAACCTCAGCTAGTTTATGATCTTTACTATCATAGCTCACGGTGTCCCAGGACTCCCATTTTACATCGGTATTGCTGTTGTACTCCAATTTTTTAGCAAACAAAATATAGTGTAAGAGTGCTTTATTTCTAGATAATACCAGCGCTTCAATAAAACTATTCTTTTCAAAAACCTTTTTTAGTGACCTGGTTTCATAAGCCGTTTCAAATGTCTCGGCATCTGTTTCGTACAAAATAACGTGTACGTCTTTTGGATTGACCTGGCTGCCCAGTTTTTTTGTCCATTCTATACAATTCAACTCCTGATCAACCCCTGAAACGGTATTGGTTGCATAATAATTATCTGCCGAATAATAAAAGGGTGTCAGCTTAAAGAAACCTTCCCTTTGTGCTTTGAACAAAACTAACCTGCTGGTTTCCGGCGAAACACTCCATCCACAGGCCAAAGAGACCTGGACACTTAAAACAAAAAGTAAACTGCTAAAAACGCGCATAGTAACCGGATATATTTTGGATTCCATAATCATTGATGTATTTTTTATCAAAAGAGAAAAACGTCACTTTGGTCTGATTGTCAATTGGAATTTTGCTCTTTACAATCGAGATCATCTTATCAAGTTCGTTTTCTGAAATTTTCTCGATTCTGATTTCATCGCCATTTCTCAAATAAGTCTGTCCAACCAAAATATCGTCCTGCAGCAAATACTTAGAATCTGACATTTTTTTTAATTTAATGGTATCACTTTGAATCCTATCGTAATCTGATAAAATTCCCTTAAACTGATTTCCTCTAAAAACCACTGCCCAACTGTACAATGGTAAAGCAATATCAAGCTTTAACGGATATTTATCATGCGTTATATATTGTGCTAATTCTTCGCTGGTTCCTATAGAGTTTTTGGTAGTAAATTCTTCCGGCTTTGTGATATTGTAACACATTAACAAACCTTTGTCCACTGGCGGAACACCCGCTTTTGAAGCATATTTATACTGCCAAAGTCTAATGGTAGCCGAAACCGGAGTAGCGGGATATTTCTTCTTGATTTGCTTTAGTAAATAAAAATAATTGTCTTTTGATTTTTCCGACCAGTCACAATCAATCAAAATTTCTTTGAAATCCACTTTTAATTTGACCATTTCAATTGATTTTACCGAATCATAATTCAACTGCTTGCGGTTTTCCTGTTTGTAATAATCCTTTGGATAAACAATCGCACTGGCAGTTTTCTCGGCCTTTGCCTCGTTCATTTTTGTTCCAACCTGTTCAATGCGCTTTGCAATTCTTGCCGCCAGACTGTCCAGTTGTTTCTTGTTGGATTGTAGAACCACTTCATTGGTAATAAAAATACTTGGAGTAATTTCAGGATTGCTTTCATTTAATCTCACATCCAAAATTGTCGCAACCGGCAAAGGTTCTTTTGCATAAGGATTCCAATCGACATCAAAAAAACGAACGTATAAGTGTTTTACCTTCAAATCTCTGATTAAAGAATCTTCTGTATTTTCGAAATTTAAATCTGTTTTCCAATAACAAAACGATCGCACAACTTCATGTTCCTTTTCACAAGTTGCTCCATTAAGTACCACAAAGAGCAAAATAAAAATGATATTCTTCATATTTTTAAAATCCTTACAAATTCTAATCAAAATTAACATTAATTAAGGTAAGGATGTAGATTATTTATGAACAACTTCTGCTTTGTATTCTTACCTTTGCAAAAAAATTATTTATGTCGAATATATATTTAGGATACCATTTTACCGTTGAACCAAAAGAACCGGGTTCAGAAATTTTAATTGCTGAATTAGGCGAAAAAGCGTTTGAGACTTTTACAGAAACTGAAAACGGAATTTCGGCTTTTGTAAAAAAAGATTTATGGGACGAGAATATTCTGGACGACATTTATATTTTACAATCTGAAGAATTTAAAATCGAATATACGATTGAAGAAATCGATCAGGTGAACTGGAATGAAGAATGGGAAAAGAATTTTGAAGCCATTGATGTAGATGGAAAATGCCATGTTCGTGCTCCTTTTCACGAGAAAACGGATGCTGAATTTGATATTGTAATTGAACCCAAAATGAGTTTTGGAACAGGACATCATGAAACCACACACATGATGATCCAACATTTACTGGAAATTAATGTTGAAGGTTTGAAAACGCTGGATATGGGTTGCGGAACTGCAATTTTAGCAATTCTAGCCGAAATGAAAGGTGCTCAGCCAATCGACGCGATTGATATCGACAACTGGTGTTACCTTAATTCAATCGAAAATGCCGAACGCAATAATTGCAAACACATCTCCGTTTATGAAGGCGACGCTGCTTTATTGGCCGGAAAAAAATACGATTTAATCATTGCCAACATTAACCGAAATATCTTGCTGAACGATATGCAAAGTTATGTTGAATGTTTAAATCCAAATGGAATACTGCTTTTAAGCGGTTTTTATGAAGAAGACATTCCGTTTATCGATGCTTCCTGCACCGAAAAAGGTTTAACTTATGTTAAAAAGTTTCAAAGAAATAACTGGGTTTCATTAAAATACGTAAATTAGATAGTTAATTATCTGTTTATTAAACAGTTCACAGGTTTTATTTTATTTTTTAAATTTTGATTAATCTGTGTACTATGTGCCAAAAAAATTAGTAATTCACAACAGTACAAAAACGTAAAAAAATGAGTACTAAAGAAAAAGTAAGAGAAAGAGTTCGCGAAAAGGAAGCGACGGGTTTCAATAATGAAATCATTGTTTACAACGACGATGTAAACACTTTTGATCATGTAATTGACACCTTAATGCGTGTTTGCAGCCATACGCCGGAGCAAGCAGAACAATGTTCCCTGATTGTACATTACAACGGGAAATGCACTGTAAAAACAGGCCCTATGGACAAGTTAAAACCGCAATGTACACAACTTTTGGAAGCCGGATTAAGCGCCGAAATTGTTTAATTACAAATAATTTAAAAAAGATTCTATTTTATTCTATATTTGAATAAAATAGAATCTTTTTTTTATGGAAGAATACGGAAAGATATTGATTATTGCAACGCCGATTTTTTTAGTATTAATTATAATCGAAAAATTATACGGCATTTATAAAAAGAACGACACTGCCCCTTTGATAGATAGTGTATCAAGCATCAGCTCCGGAATTACCAATTCGGTAAAAGATGTTTTAGGGCTGAGCCTGACTTTTATTTCTTACGAATGGATGGTTTCTAAAATTGCCCTTTACCATTTAGAAGCCAACATTTTCTCCTATTGTATTGCCTTTATTGTAATCGACTTTTACGGTTACTGGAGCCATCGATGGGCTCATCAGATTAATCTTTTCTGGAATAAACATGCCATTCACCATAGCAGTGAAGAGTTTAATCTGGCCTGTGCATTGCGCCAACCTATTGCAAGTCTTGTCAATCTCTTTACGTTTCTACTCATTCCGGCTGCATTATTGGGAGTTCCGGCCACTGTAATAGCCATTACCCTACCACTTCATTTATTTTTACAATTCTGGTACCATACCAAACATATCAATAAAATGGGATTCCTGGAATACATTCTGGTTACTCCTTCGCATCATCGCGTACATCATGCTATAAATCCTGAATATTTAGACAAAAACCATTCTCAAATTTTTATTTTCTGGGACAAACTTTTTGGTACTTTTCAAGCCGAATTAGACGATGTGCCGCCTGTTTTTGGCATTACAAGACCCGCACAAACCTGGAATCCAATCCGTATTAATTTCCAGCATTTAACCTTACTGATTAAAGACGCCTGGCGCGCTGAAAACTGGAAGGACAAATTCACCATCTGGTTTAAACCAACCGGCTGGAGACCCGAAAATTTTGAAGAAAAATATCCTGTAACTAAAATCGAAAATGTTTTTGCCTTTAATAAGTACGGTACTCAAAATTCTAAAAAACTAATTTATTGGTCCGTAACTCAAATGTTAATCACATTACTTTTTGTGACCTATTTGTTTGATAATATTGCCAAAATTGGATTGCCAAACATCTTTATTTATGGCTTTTTTATCCTGATCACGATTTACAGTTATAGCGAATTAATGGACAAAAGCAAATATGCTGTTTTCTGGGAAGCTTTACGCTTTAGCATTGCGACAGGAATTATAACGTATTATGGTGACTGGTTCGGTTTAAATAATATTTTACCATACACCAATTATATTATTCTAATTTATTTAGCCTTATCCTTTTTAGCTACCATTTACTTTGTAAATATCGATTTTAAAAACTACCAAAATCAACCTGTTAATTCATAAACCGATTATGAGAAATACCTTTATTTTTAAAACTTATGTTGCTTTCAGTATTTTATATCTAATTGTTTTGTTTCTGGAGTATCAAAATTTAGACTTATACTTAAAACCTATTTTGGTACCATTGTTAGGTTTTGGAGTTTATTTTAATCGAAAATTCCCTACCAGAAAAATCCTTTTGACTGCATTATTATTCTCCTGGATGGGCGACGTTATTTTACTTTTTGCAGATATTGGTGAAATCTATTTTATTCTCGGCTTGCTTTTTTTCTTAATTGCACACCTGATGTATTGCGTACTGTTTAACAAACAAATTAAGAGAGCAATATATATTAACAAAGTTCTTTTTGGAATAGGAAGCCTCCTTATTGCTTTTTATTTAATTGGAATGATTATGTTCCTGATGCCAAATCTGGGAGAATTAAGAATACCGGTAATCATCTACGCTGCGGTAATTTCCACAATGCTTTTATTTGCTTTTAATGGAGGGCTTAGCTGGAAAAAACCAGGAAGCTTCTATATTTTGGCAGGAGCCGTTTCATTTGTTCTTTCCGATAGTATATTGGCGTTTAATAAATTTCATTCTCCCATAGAAAAAAGTTCCTTTTTTATAATGCTTACCTATCTTCTGGCACAATATCTGATTGTAATTGGTGTATTAAAACTGAATATGAAGGAAGCAGATTAACTTACAGCTGCAACAGATTTATACTTTTTTGTAAATCTTTTAATCGGTATTAACTGTAGTAAAAAACGCTTTATCTTTGTAGGACCAACCTCAATAAACCATGAAAAAAATAGCCCTTTTTATCCTTTTACTCCTTATCACAGCTTCCTGTATAAGCACAAAATCGACTTTAAAAAATGTAGATGACAATGCTCCGGATCTTGTTTTAAAGAAAGACAATACTTTTGTTATAACACTTTTCAGCAGCGATAAAAAATACGGTTATGATCCTGATTATCCTATAAATATTTTTTTTCAGAACACCCGCAATGAGGCCTTAAACGAAACTCGTTTTCTGAATGCTCTGGCAGGACCAAATGGTGAAAAAATCACCTATACCCGCTTAGAAACCTGTTGTCCTTTTCCAACCAAAAGAAGTGACATGGGGGCTGGATTCTTAAATGTCTATGAATTGAAATGGGATGGGCAAAAGAAACCTATAAAACTTTATTTAAATGTTTATGAAAAAGGTATTTTAATGGTTCCGATGGGATTGCGTTTGAAGAGTAATTAAAATAATAAAATTACACGCAGAATCACAAAATGTTAGAAAATATACCACTAATTTTAATTGTCCTTCCCTTACTTTTTCAAATTATAGCTGGCAGAAAAGCAATTGGTGAAACTATATCTTTAAAATTCGGTACTGTGTGTTTAATTAGCCTCATTGCACAAATAATAGTACCGGTTCTCTCGTTTTATATTGCCACATACAATGCTAATAAATATACCGAACAAAATCCAAACTCACTTAAATGCGGAATGGAGTTTGTTGGTCTTTTTATGCTTGCCTTTCTTTTTTCTTTTATTCTAATAGTGACTATAATTATACAGTACCGCATCAAACGATCTTACGAAAAATAATTTGCATACAAGCATGACAAATGTCATGTATTAGTCTTTGGCATTATCTTAATATTGCTCTGCATTAAAAAGGTATGATTCCAAATGAGCTCACTATTTAAATCAGTAATTCTGCTGAAGACTAAGTCCTGAAAGCAGGATTGGCTTCTTAAAAAAAAACTTAAATCTTCATCTGCTATTCATAAATCATAACTACCTTTGCACTGTCAAAAAAAACATACTATGAACATACAACATATTCCACAAATTAAGCATACAGAAAGCGGTAACTTCTTTTTATTGGCAGGGCCTTGCGCTATCGAAGGAGAAGAAATGGCGCTTAGAATTGCAGAAAAATTAGTTGGTATTACCGACAATCTTCAAATTCCTTTTGTATTTAAAGGATCTTTTAAAAAAGCCAACCGTTCCAGAATTGATAGTTTTTCGGGAATTGGTGACGAAAAAGCATTAAAAATATTACGAAAAGTTTCTGAAACTTTCCACGTTCCAACTGTAACAGACATTCATACCAATGAAGATGCTGCTATGGCGGCACAATACGTTGACGTTTTGCAAATTCCCGCATTCCTGGTTCGTCAGACTGACCTGGTTGTAGCTGCGGCAAATACCGGAAAAACGGTAAACCTGAAAAAAGGGCAATTTATGAGTCCGGAAAGCATGAAACATGCGGTACAAAAAGTACTAGACTGTAACAATGAAAACGTTATGGTTACAGATCGCGGTACTATGTTTGGTTACCAGGACATGATTGTTGACTACAGAGGAATCCCTACTATGCAGCAATACGCTACTACAGTTTTGGATGTGACACACTCGTTACAACAACCTAACCAAACTGCGGGAGTTACAGGAGGAAGGCCTGATATGATCGAAACTGTTGCCAAGGCAGGTATTGCTGTTGGTGTTGACGGTATTTTTATCGAGACTCATTTTGATCCTGCTAATGCAAAAAGTGATGGCGCTAATATGCTTCATTTAGACTATTTCGAAGGTTTAATGACCAAATTGGTAGCCATTAGAAAAACAGTTAATTCATTCTAATTACTTAATACCATTTCATTGAAAACAAATATTATAATTTTCTTTTTGTTGTGTTTCTCTGCGAACACTTTTGCACAGGAAGAAATCGCAGTACAAAGATATACCGCCCACAATAAAGGAAAATTTTTCGTTTCCTGGGGAGGAAACAGAGACAGTTACACTAAATCTGATGTGAATTTCAGAGGGAAAGATTACAACTTTACGGTTGATAACATGAAAGCTCATGATAAACCAAAAGGATGGCATATTGATTATGTAAATCCGGTTAACATGACCATTCCTCAAACTAACTTTAGAATGGGATATTTCTTTAGCGACCACTACAGCGTTTCTGTTGGTTGGGATCACATGAAATATGTAATGAGCCAAAATCAAACCGCTAATGTTAATGGTAATATTCATTTACCTCTTGATCAGGCCGGATCTATTTACAACGGAGATTATAACAACAGACCGGTAGATATGTCTCAGGGTGGTGCTCAGGAAGGTGGTTTCGGAAAAGGTGAAGTTGGAAGTGGAACTGCTTTTTTAATGTATGAACATACAGACGGTTTGAACTATATTAATACTGAAGTTTCCAGACATGATGATATTTCTAAATTGTTTGGTATCACTAACACTGATAAAATTCAGGTAAATTTGACTGAGGGTTTAGGTGTAGGACTTTTATATCCTAAAACCAATACAACCCTTTTAGGAAAAGAACGTCATGATGATTTTCATATTTCAGGTTATGGCCTTTCTGCAAAAGCGGGAATTAACCTTACTTTCTTTAAGTATTTTTACATACAGGGTGAGCTAAAAGGTGGTTACATTAACATGCAGGATATTAGAACTACACAAAGCAGTGAAGACAAAGCATCACAGAACTTTTTATTTCTACAGCGAATTATTGCTGTTGGAGGAATTTTTAGAATCTAATATTTCTTAAAATTATATTTAAAAATAGTTATCATTTTGGTAGCTATTTTTTTTTGACCTTTATTTGTCGTGACAACTTGTGGAGGGAGTTTACGGTAATTGGTTTCAAGTTTCAGGTTTCAAGTTTCAAGTTTCAAGTTTCAGGTTTCACATCTTACAGATCACATCTAACATATAACATTTCACATTAACAAAATGAAAAAATCAAAATATCTCTTTCTAGGAATTACGTTCTTACTTAGCTTTGGGTGTGCTTTGTTTGTCGCGCTGCAGGTTTTTCCCAACAATCCTTTTTCACACGTTAAAACGAAAGAAAAAACGACATTACAGGATAAAATTAAAGATGGCGACCTCATATTCCAAACCTCTCAGTCTCCTCAATGTGAAGCGGTACGAATTGCAACAAACTCTAAATTCTCTCATTGTGGCATTATTTACGATATCGACGGAAAATGGTTTGTTTTTGAAGCCGTTCAGCCTGTAAAACTTACTCCTTTTGACGAATGGATTCAGCACGGAAAAAACGCTAAGTACCTTGTAAAACGATTGAAAAATGCAGATCAGGTTTTGACTCCTGTGGTTCTTCAAAAAATGAAAGAGTACAGCCAGCAATTTGACGGAAAAGAATACGATGCCTATTTCGAGTGGACTGATGCGCGAATTTATTGCTCTGAACTGATCTGGAAAATTTATAAAAATGGGACAAGTCTTGAATTGTCAAAATTGAGACAGTTAAAAGATTTTAATCTAACCGATCCAAGAGTACAAAAAATACTAAAGGAAAGATACGGAAATAATGTTCCTCTCGACGAAAAAGTAGTTGCTCCCTCCGATTTGGTCGATTCTGACCTCTTAAAAACGGTAATTGACACCTATTAAAATCCTTTTTTTGTTCACTTTGAAAAAGAAAACAGAACCATTTCGTTTCCAAAAACTTACACTTTTACAGACCTAATAACTTTTCAACGAATTAAAATGTTTTTAAACGAATATTCATTAAAATTGTTAAAAACAAATCATAAATGTAAATTTTTAGTGTTATTTTAGTAAACCAAAATTCTAATTAGGTTTAAACTATGATTAATAGAGCACCTAAATTTTCCAGAAACAATCTGCACTTTTTTTCGCAGTTCGAAGATTTTTTTGACTCTTCACCAGATTTATTGTGTATTGCCGGTTTTGACGGTTATTTTAAAAGAATAAATCCAGCTGTGTCTAAGCTACTGGGGTATACTGAAGAAGAATTATTATCACACCCTATAAACGATTTTGTTTTTGAAGCCGATAAAATGAGTACCGCAAATGCACGTAAAGACCTTACTCAGGATATTGGTTTGTATAATTTTGAAAATCGTTATGTAACCAAAAATGGTAATATCGTATGGCTCTTATGGAGTTCCTTTCCAATTGCCAAAGACAGATTAGTGTATGCCGTTGCTAAAAATATCACCTTTAAGAAAGAGCTCGAACAGGAAAGAAATCTTCATTTGGCTGAACTCACCAAACTATGTAAAGAGCTCAAACAACTTACTTACACAACAGCTCACGATTTAAGATCTCCTGTAAATAATCTGTTGGCTGTTTTTGATCTTCTAGACACCTCTGCCATAACAGATTCTGAAACCCTCGAATTAATCTCTATTATTGAAACTTCTACACAAAGCTTAAAGAAAACCCTAATTGATCATGTCGCGCTTCTGGATAAAAAAAATGAGGAAGACGAGCAGTTAGAAATTTTGAATTTTGAAGTTGTTTTAAAAGAAGTTTTATCCTCAATCAATTCGCTCATTCAAAATTCAAAAACAAAGCTTATAATTGATTTTTCGGCGGCAGAGACGGTTCTCTTCAATAAAACGTCCCTAAAAAGTATATTTCTGAATCTGATTACTAATTCAATTAAATATTCCAAACCCGGTTTTTTACCGGTTATCCATTTTAATTCTTGCTGTGTTAACGGAACTACTCAATTGATTATTTCTGATAACGGAATTGGCTTTGATATGGAAAAAGTAAAAGACAAAATTTTTGGATTGCACCAAAAATTCAGTTCAAATAAGGACAGTAATGGAATTGGTCTCTATTTGGTTTACAATCACATAACAAATCTAGGTGGTCATATTTGTCTGGAAAGTAAACCCAATGAGGGAGCTAAATTTACGATTACGTTCTGAGAAATTCTTTTAAAATTCCATATAAAAAAAATCCAATAAAAAAATCCCAAATTCCAATAGAGCTAATCTAATTGGAATTTGGGATTTAAAGTTTGGAATTTATTCTACAAGTCTAATTCACCGCTGGAAGAACAATTCCGCCCTGATCCATTAAATACATCAAAGTTGTCATTGTTGCAGCCCCAAGCTCTAATTCTCTTTTGTTAATTGCATCAAATTTATCATTTGCAGCATGATGATAATCAAAATAACGTTGTGAGTCCGGTTTTAAACCTGCTTTCACAATTGCTTTAGATGTTAAATGATTGATGTCTGACCCTGCGTGTCCAATCGTGAAACTATGTACCAAATACGGCTCAAAAAGATCTTTAAAACCTGCTATTTTCTTGAAATTTGCATCATCAGCTTCAATCGAAAATCCTCTTGGGCTAAATCCTCCTGAATCACTTTCTAAAGCAAAAATATGGTTCTCGTTCTTTTGTTTCGAAACTTCTTCATACTTAGCTCCTCCTTTTCCACCATTTTCCTCATTCATGAACAGCACTACGCGAATTGTGTTTTTAGGTTTGTAGTTTAGGTTTTTTAAAATTCGAACCACTTCCATACTTTGTACTACTCCTGCTCCGTCGTCATGCGAACCATCCGCTAAATCCCAAGAATCCAAATGCCCGCCAACAACCATAATATTGCCCGGGTTTTCTGTTCCGGTCATTTCTCCAATTACGTTATAGGATAAAACGTCCGGTAATGTCTGACAAGATTGTTTGAAATAAAACTTTAGAGATGAGTTTGCTTTCAAAGATTTGCTCAACAACTCCGCTCCGTTGGTACTAATTGCAGCGGTCGGAATATACTGGTCTTTTGGTAAATCACCATAACTTTGAGCTCCTGTATGCGGAAAATCGTCCAAACGTAAATTCATAGAGCGTACGATTGTTCCAACTGCTCCTAACTTTGCTGCTTCTTTTGCACCGGCATATCTTTGATCTACACAGGCTCCGTAAGATTTAAAAGTTTCGATATTTTCAGGATCCATTGGTCTGTTGTAAAACACAATCTTACCTTTTACTTTATCGCCTAATTCCGCCAATTCTTTAATTCCTTTTACCTCGATTATCTCAGCTGTAAGCCCCGTTTTAGCGGTAGCAACTGATCCTCCTAAAGCACAAATTGGCACAACAGTTTTCGTTTTATTGTCTAAAATATAAGCCGTTTCTTTTTCACCACGAACCCAATGCGGAACCATTACTTCCTGCAGGTAAACTTTATCAAGACCAAGAGTCTCTAGTTGTCTTTTGGTATACTGCACTGCTTTTTCGGCACTTGCAGAACCTGACAAACGGCTTCCGATATCGTTGGACAAATATTCTAACCAAGTGTAACACTTAGACTCGGTCAGCGCTTTTTTATAAAATAATTTAATGTTTTTTTCCTCATTTGACTGCGCAAAAGACGTCAATCCGTTTAAAACTAAAGCAGTTAAAATAATCGTTTTTTTCATAGGTAGTATAGCATTTTTGGTTGTTAGACAAAGGAACAAAATTCTTTAGAACTGCCCCGTATTTTTATGTAACGATTTCGAAAAAAAAACACACAGAAACATAGACTCCCGATATAAAAAAAACTACAAAAGAAATAGGTGTATTTCAGTGAAGTGGAACGTCTTTTTTACAGAGATGGAACCTATGTCTATGTGTTAAAACAAATTACACTCAAGAGGTTAAAATGAGAATTATTTTACTTCTACTACTTCATTTTTTACACCAATTCCGTTTTCATTAAAAGCTTCAATTGTAAAATAATAAGTCGTTCCTTTATCCAGCCCCCTAAAATCATAAGAACTTTCGTCATAGACCATAATGCTGTTATACAATTTGTCCGGTGCAATTCCATAATAAATATTGTAACCGGTAGCGTTCTCTTGCTTTTTCCAGGAGATCATAGCGTTTCTGGAATCAGCCGGATTTCGGTCTACCTTAAAATCAATAACCGATTGTGGCTTTTCTGCCAATCCGTTTCCAAAAACCCTGAAATCAGAAATAGCAAATAATCCGGAAGCATTATGAACGTTAACCATTTTAATGTAACGGGCCTTAATTGCTTTGGTCAGTTCTACATAATCATGCGGAACATCTTTTGCGTTTTTAGATTTATCAACTACCAATTTCCAGTTTATAGCATCATCAGACATAAAAATTTTATACTGATAATAAATGTCCATCGCTTTGTTGAATTGTGTTGCTTTATGATCTGCATAATTGATTTGTAGAGCGTTAATTTGCATTTGTTTGCCTAAGTCCAGCTGTAACCACTCTCCCGGATTCGCTGTTTTTGCAGACCAGTAAGTTTGAATATTTTCATCAGTTAAATTCACGGATCCATAACAAAACTTCTCGTATACTTTTTTTCCGCCATTGTCCATTCTGTGGGTTTCAACTTCCATACATTCTTCTGAAGAAGAAACGGTCACCGGCTTTTTATACGAAAGCAACATCCAGCCTGAGGAAGCTCCTTTTTCCTGATTGCGTTTTTTGGTTGGAAGAACGATCGGAAAATCTCCATAAGAGGTGATCGAATACATGACATCATCTTTATCAAATCCAGCAGGAAACATGTCTATACGACGCTCAAAACGATCTTTAATGGAAATTTTACAGGTTCCTGTATTCCAATAATTACCGTAATTGTCTGCAAAAGTATTTCCGTGTCCTGCTCCAATCACAAAGCCTCCCGGTTTATACGACATTGGGTTGTGCTTTTGATAAGTAAAAGGTCCCAGAGGACTGTTTCCAACATGAACGCCATTGGCATAACCTTTAAATTCAGTAGCAGGAGCTCCATACTGCATGTAATATTTACCATTGTGTTTGGTCATCCAGGCTCCTTCTATAAAATTCCCCCAAGGTGCCGGTTCCATATCGTTATTAGGTCCAAAACGCTCCCAACCATGATTGGCAGGATCTAAACCCACTACTTCTATTATCTCGCCATAGGCACGCTGAATGTCTTCTACTTCGGTGGCTTTATAGAGTTTTTCATAAGCTGCCTGATCACCTTTTGGAAGCCAGGTGTTGTAATCTACCTCTACGCCCACAAGAGGTAATTTTCCACTTGAACCGTAGTACATGTAAACTTTTTTATCATCATCCTGAAAAATAGCAGGATCCCAGGTTGGCAGCATGGCTTTGTCTACATGTCGCAACCACTGACCCGATTTTGGATCGGCAGTTTTCCAAATGGGATGATCTCTTTTCCAGGTCGATCCAACATAAAATAAGGTATCGTTTACTACCCAGGCAGCTGGAGCACATTGGTCATCATCGGCAGGACGGCGCTGAAAACTACCGTACACAAACTTCCAATCTGACATGTCTTTACTCCAAAAATACCCCGCCTGATTGGTGGCAAACAAATAATACTCTCCTTTGAATGTGATAATTACAGGATCGGCACTCGAACGTCGGGATTCCGGAATACCATTGTGATTTTCGGTGGTATAGTTGTATCCAATATTAATCGGATTGCAGTAGGTTGAGGCTTTTTTATTAGGGTCAAACCATTCCGTCTTGCCCGGGATTTTAGTATTTTGTGCCAATGTTCCGTTGCTTAAACCAACAAACATCAGCAGAACTGCTACTAAATATTTTTTTTTCATATGATGATTTTTATATAAAAGATTTTCTCTGTTACAGAAAATACAGTTTCAAAAGCTAGCGTGTGGATACAAGTATAAAAAGTAACACGAATTACACTAATTGTCACTAATTCGTTTATAAAATTAATTTCACAAACAAGGCTAACCTATTAAAATTTGTGTCCAGACAGTAGGTTTCATTAGTCTATTTTTTCTTTTCGATTCGTTGCTTTAACAATTCAGGTTCATTGGTAGTGATGTAATCAAAATTATTTCCAATAATCCAATCCATTACCTCAGGGTCATTAACTGTCCAGACGTTTAACGTGATCTTACTCTCTTTGGCTTCTTTGATCCATTCAGGATGTTTTTGAAAAACAGAATAATGGTAATCAATCCCCGAAATGTTATCTAATTGTACTTCTTTAGGTGTTTTATTTCCTTCCAGATATTGCAGCGTGGTAACCGGATCTACTTGTCGGATTTGTTTGAGAATTTCATAATCAAAACTGATGTAGGAGGTTGTTTTCTGTGCCTTAAGTTTTTTGATTATTTCTACCGTCATCAACGCCGTCTTTTTTCCCCTTTCTTTACTTATTTCGGAAGGTTTTATTTCACAAACCAAAAGTGTGTGTTTATTATTTCTCCTTCCTTCGACAATATACTCGTACAAGGTTGGAAGTTTCTCCCCATTTGAAAGTTTAAACTTTATCAAATCAGTATAATTCGTTTCCTCAATCAGCAAATTATTATAATGTGCATCGTGATTGATTACAAGCGAATCGTCAGCAGTTCTCCAGACGTCAAATTCCGAACCAGCAAGTTTTAAGTCGATTGCATGTCGCAGAGCTGCTACAGAATTTTCAGGAAGATTGTTTTTTTTCCATGCCCCGCGATGTGCCACTATTTCATTTTCCTTTACACAACAGGACTGAAATATAATTATTACTGTCAAAAAAAATGATATACGAAGTGCTCTAGTAGTACTCATTGATTTTAAATTTATTAAATGTCTAAACAATTCCTTTTTTACAAAAAAGCCCTTCGCAAACCAAACACGAAGGGCTAATCACTAATCAATAAACCAACTAATTAGTTAACTCAAAACTAACTTTCTTATCGGCATCTGAATTTCCACCTACGAAAACATCAAACTGCCCAGGTTCTGCTACAAATTGTAAGTCAGAATTATAAAATTTCAAATCTTCAACTGTGATCTCGAAAGTCACAGTTTGCTTCTCCCCTTTTTTAAGACTTATTTTCTGGAAATTTTTTAGCTCTCTAACCGGTCTTGTTACAGATCCAACCAGATCTCTGATGTACAACTGTACTGTTTCTTTTCCATCATAGTTTCCGGTGTTGGCAACATCTACTGTCACTTTTAATTTTCCGTTTGAATTCATTTTATCAGATGAAATTTTCAGGTTTGAATAATCAAAAGTGGTATAACTTAAACCAAAACCAAACGGGAATAAAGGTTCGTTTCTTTCGTCAATATAGTTTGATCTGAATTTTTCGAATTTACCTTCTTTGTTAACAAGAGGTCTTCCTGTATTTTTATGTGCATAATAAATTGGCAACTGACCAACACTTCTTGGGAAAGTTGACGTTAATTTTCCTGAAGGGTTTACATCTCCAAACAAAACGTCGGCAATAGCATAACCTGCTTCGGTACCAGCAAACCAAACATTTAAAATAGCAGGAACAGTTTCATTTTCGTCTTTTATGATTAACGGACGACCGTCAAATAATACTAAAACAACCGGTTTACCTGTTTTTAATAAGGCATTTAATAAATCTTTTTGCGCTTGCGGAATCTCTAAGTTTGTACGGCTGCTTGATTCTCCGCTCATTTCAGCAGATTCTCCTAGCGCTGCAACAATTACATCTGACTGATTCGCTACTTTTAAAGCTTCTGCCAGCAATTCTTCTTTTGAACGGCTGTCACGGTGTAAGGTTTTACCAAACATTGTTGCTTTGGTTTCAAACTCTTCATCATAATCTAAGTTGCTTCCTTTAGCATATAATACTTTTGTTGAAGCTCCCGCTACTTCTTTGATTCCAGCCAAAAGTGAGATTGCATTTTCCATTTTTGTAGCCACACTCCAGGTTCCCGGCATGTTTTCTTTTGCATCTGCCAAAGGTCCGATTAAAGCAATTGTACCTGATTTTTTAAGCGGTAACAATTGATTTTGATTTTTCAACAAAACCAATGATTGTGCTGCTGTTGAACGTGCTTCTTTTCTGCTGCTTGCTGTAAAGATTTCAGTTTTTGCTCTGTTGGCATCACAATATTTATAAGGATCACTAAATAAACCTAAATCGTATTTTGCTTCTAAAATAAGTTTAACTGCATTATCAATGGTCTCGATGGTTACTTTTTTCTCGTCTAATGATTTTTTCAAAGTCCCTAAGAAACCTTCACCTACCATGTCCATTTCGACACCAGCATTTAACGACAGAGCCGAAACTGCTTGTAAATCTCCCATTCCGTGTTCGATCATTTCAGGGATTCCGGTAAAATCAGTTACTACGAAACCTTTAAAGCCCCATTGTTTTCTTAAAACATCTGTCATTAGCCATTTATTTCCTGTTGCAGGAATTCCATCAATCTCATTGAAAGAAGCCATCACAGAACCTACTCCTGCATCAACAGCAGCTTTGTACGGAGGAAAATAGTCATTGAACATTCGGATATGACTCATATCAACTGTATTGTAGTCACGACCTGCTTCCGGTGCTCCATATAAAGCAAAGTGTTTTACACAGGCCATAATCGAATTATTTTTTGAAAGATCGTGTTGCTGATAGCCATTTACCATTGCTTTTGCGATCTGGCTTCCTAAATACGGATCTTCTCCTGAACCTTCAGAAACTCTTCCCCAACGCGGGTCACGAGAAACGTCAACCATTGGAGAGAATGTCCAGTTGATTCCGTCGGCACTAGCTTCCTGAGCCGCGATCTGAGCACTTCTTTCGATCAGGTTCATGTCCCAGGTACAAGATAATCCTAATGGAATTGGGAAGGTAGTTTCGTAACCATGAATCACGTCCATTCCGAAAATCAATGGAATTTTTAAACGGCTTTTTTCAACCGCAATTCTTTGTACTTCTCTAATTTTTTGAACCGATTTAATATTGAATAAACCTCCAACTTTACCTTCAGCAATTTTTTTCGCCACATCAGAACTGTTTGCCTGTCCTGTTGTTATATCCCCAGAAGTTGGTAAATTAAGCTGACCTAATTTTTCGTCCAGTGTCATCTTTGACAATAACTCGGCTACAAACTCTGATTTTGGTTTAATTTTTACTGTATTTTTAGTATTCTTTTTCTGGGCATATCCGAGAACAGCACATCCTAAAAATAGTAAGACTAATTTGTTTTTCATGTGTATTAAATATTTGTTTCTGAAACATGAAACCGCCTTTATCCCTTTCATTTATTGTTTGGAATCAAAGCGTTTTCATTTAATCTTTTTATTTGTTTGTATTCGTTTTGAACTGTTTAAACATCCAGTTGTAAATTTCCGGACTGTCATAAACTCTTGACCAGCTATCATGACCCGCATCATCAAAAATGGTTAGCTGAACGTCTTTGGCATTGCATTTTTTCAATTCTTTGTAAACAGCCACCGCATGATCGACTTTTACAACATCATCTAGCAATCCGTGGTAAATTCGGGTTGGAACAGCGGCAATTTTACACGCACTTTCTAACTCAATTAGATCCACAAAACCTGAAATTGGCACTAATGCTGCAAACTTATCCGGATATGAAAGTGCTAAATTCCATGCTGCCCAGCCTCCTGAACTCAGCCCTGTAACATAAATGCGATCAGGATCTATTTTGTTTTCTTTTTGAATTTTTAAAATCAATTCATAAATTGACTCAATACTCCACTTTTCATCTTCTTTGCATTGGGGAGCCAATATATAAGCATCTAGAGAATGTGTTTTCAGATATTTTAACGGCCCGTGAATTTTTACCTTTCCAATATCTGTCCCTTTTTCTCCATCACCAGAGATAAAAACGATCAGAGGTTTTTTCTCTTTTGTATTGACCGGTTTATGTAAGACATAACCCAATTCATAATTCGTTACCACTACCGTTTTTATCTTTCCAACTGTTTCACTTTGTGAAAAACCAGCTATAGAAAACAACAGTATTAATAATGCCAATTTATATTTCATTGGAACTTCTTTTAGAATCCGTATTTTCCAGATTTAAAACCAAGCTTTATTAAACCTTGTTTTACTTCGGGAGCATTCATGAATAATTTCCACAACAAACCTGTACGGTAGTTTTCGATCATTACTACTTCAGGTCCCTGATCGATGGCTAAATAGCGCTTTGCTACCCATGTATTCTGCAAGCTTACTGCATCATAAAACCCTGCATTTCCAAAGGTTTCTTTTTTATGATTTTCGTATAAGTTCCTAATTACAGCCATTGATTCTTTTGGCGTGTACACGATCGAACTAATTGCAGCTGTTGGTGAGATTACTCCTTTATCATTACTTGGCATATGTGCATCGTAACCTATAGATCCATCAGGATTTCTGGAATAAGATGCAGTTAATCCCCAATAATCTGGTCCATATCCTTTAAACTTACCTGGGTTTTCGATGCAATACTGGTAATCAATTTTTACCTGATTGACATTCAGGTCCCAGTAGTTCGCGTATTTGTCTGTTAATTGGTTTGGATCAAGTCCTACATACGAGTAATGCGCCCAAAACAATGGCCCACCAAATTCTTCAGCACCGTTGTGTTTTAGAATTAAAGGAATGTTATATTTTGTTTTTGAAGAAACAATTCTGCCATTTCGCGCCCAGCCTTCGTGATACGCTTTTGCCTCTATTGCATGCGTTGGTGAAGAGGCTGCCATCACGTAAGTAATCAAACATTCGTTATAGCCTTCAAGTGGAAAATTCATTTGCCAATCGTAAGTTGGCGACCAGTGCCAGTACAACACATTTTTATTGTTGGTGTACCATTGCCAGTCTACTCCTTTCCAAAGCGCGTCATATTTTTGAGCTACTGCTTTCTCTTTCTCAGATCCGTCTTTTAGATATTCGCGAACGGTAATCATTCCTGCAACCAAAAATGATGTTTCGACTAAATCTCCACCATTATCCTTGGTTCCAAAAGGTTTTACTTTTCCTGTATTTCCGTCTATCCAGTGTGACCATGCTCCGTGAAAACGATCTGCTTTGCCTAAAAAATCAGCAATTTTGTTCAGTCTTTCAACTCCTTTTTCTTTGGTTACATATCCTTGTGACATTCCGGATACTATAGCCATCAATCCAAAACCGGAACCTCCTGTAGTTACAATATGTGCATCGTTTTCAGGATAATTTCCATCCGGATGGTAACGCTCTCTTGCTAATCCTGAGTTAGGCTCAGCATAATCCCAAAAATATTTAAATGTCTCTTTTTGAACTGTCGCTAAAAGCTGATCGTCTGTTAATTTTACTACAGATGATGACACTTCTTCTGTTTGTTTCTTTTCTTGTGCATTACAGCCCAAAAAAGTAAAAGCCAATAGTAAAACTGAAATTCTAATCATTATTTTTTTTTTGAGATTGTAGTAAGTAATCACTTCCTCCCAGAAACTGGAAGGAAGTGATAATAAGAATATTAATTATAGCCAGGATTTTGAGAAGACATTCCTTCAGCTACCAAAAGGAATGATGACGGAATTGGAAACAATTCGTTTTTACCTACTGTAAATACTTTTCCATTAGGGAAAGCTGCGCTCTTATCAGCTGCAAAAGCATCTTTGGCCTGACCAGTTCTAACTAAGTCAAAGAATCTATCAAATTCAAAAGCTAATTCAACTCTTCTTTCTTTCCAAATGGCAGTTCTAACCGCCGCCTGTGAAGTTGCCGGAGTATCACCTAAACCTGCTCTGTGTCTGATTATGTTTAACAACGGAATTGCTTGTGAAGTCTGACCTAATTCATTCAGAGCCTCGGCTTTCATTAATAATACTTCAGCATATCTTAGATATTTAATATTAGCATCTGTCTCCCATGCACTTGTATAGGCAGAAGAATAGGCTTTAAAATTATACCTTGGATTCGGATCATCTTCACTTATCACAGGAATCACTCTTCCATCATATAAAGTTGTACCTCTAAAAATAATTGTTGCGTTTTTTCTAACATCTCCGACTTCATAAGCATTTACTAAACTTTGAGAAGGCTGATTGAAACCCCATCCCCATGCATCACGAACACCTTGAGTATTGGAATATCCCTGAATTCCACGGGCAGGTACAGAACCAACACCATTAATTTCAAAAATAGATTCTCCGTCATTTTCTCCTTCTAATCTGAACATTTTAGCATAATCAGGAGAGATAGCATAACCTGTAACCAAATTACAATTGTCTATTACTTTCTGCCATTTCTTTTGATACAAGTTTACTTTTGCCAATAAAGCGTATGCCGCTCCTTTTGAAGCTTTTGCTTTTTCATCTGCTGCATATTGCGATTTATTTGGTAACACTGCCGCAGCTTCAGTCAAATCTTTTTCAATAAAAGCATAAACATCAGCAGTACTTTTACGAGTTAACTGCATTGCTTTATCTTCTGCAGATAATGGAATACTAGATATACGATCTACAATTGGTACGCCCCCATAACATTTCACTAAAGTAAAGTACATGAAAGCTCTTAAAAATTTTGCTTCCCCCATTAATCTCTCTCTTAATGCAGGATCAGCTTTATCCAATTTAGGAAGAATTGCTAATGCCTGGTTACATCTGTTGATTCCATCATAATTAGCATTAAACGTACTTTCAGCAGAGGGATTTGATGCATTGTAAGTTAAGGCATCTAAAACATCTTTATCTGTACCTGTATCACTTGGAGTTGAGCCTTTATCTGCATCATCAGATGTAATACTTGCTAATCCAACCCATCCGAATGAACTCATGTCCCAATCTAAAAATTTACTGTAGATTGAAACAACAAACGATTTTGCACCACTGTCATTGTTAAATAACTCAGTATCATCTGTAGAAATAGTCTCAGTTTGTTTAACATCCAGGTAATCATCAGCACATCCTGTAAAAGTAAATGCCGATAACACGAAGATTGATATATATATCTTTTTCATAATATTAAAATTTTAAATTAGCACCAATTACAAATGATCTTAATGTTGGGTAAGCATCCAACTCAACTCCCTGAAGTTTGTAAGGGTCTCCATCTGCATTTAACTCAGGAGAGAAACCTGAAAATTTCTGTGTAATAAACGGGTTGATTGCATTAAGATAAATTCTGCAAGAACTAATAAATTGATCACCTCTAAGAGGTAGTTTGTATCCTACAGTGATGTTGTTGATTCTAAAGAAATCTGCAGATTCCATATAATAAGTTGAAGCAACAGGAACAGTATTAAATGGTCTTGGATTTGACGATGTTGTATTTGTTGGTGTCCAATAATCATTTGTCATAGAAGCTTCGATGTTTTCACCTCCAAAACGCTGTGCTTTTTTACCATTGTATACTTTTGCTCCACCAGTTCCATATCCATCAACAGAGAAATCAATGTTTTTGTACACCAATCCTAAAGAAATACCGTAATTCGCTTTTGGTAAAATTGAACCTACATATTTTTTATCAGCTGTTGCAGATAATGCATCCTGAGTCACTTTAGCGCCTGCAGCATTATAATAAAGCATGTTTCCGTTTGCCGGATCTACACCTGCATACTCATAAAGATAAAAACTACCTAATGGTTGGCCAACTGAGTTGTTGTATAACAATTTAGTATCTTGACCATTACCTAAATTACCTCCAACAACCTGAGATAATGAAACATCTTTTAAGCTTGTAAGCTCATTTTTGTTGTGTGAGAAGTTACCTCCAACCCAATAACTTAAATCCTCAGTGATTTTATCATCCCAACGTAAAGAAATTTCATAACCTTTATTTGAAACTTCACCTACGTGAGATGGAGAAGCCGTCGTAATTCCAGAAGTTGGATAAGGTTTTACATATAAAATTACGTTATCTGTATTCTTGTTGTAAACATCAAATGATCCTTTTAATCTGCTGTCTAAAAATTCAAAATCTACACCAGCTGAAGACTCTTCTGTAATTTCCCATGTTAAAGTAGGGTCAATTTGGGAAGTAATACTTGTTCCTTCATATAAAATTGAACCACCTAAATAACTGTTTAATCCGGAATTATAACTTTGACTGTTTAATGGTACATTTTGGTTACCCAATTTACCCCAGCTACCTCTAAATTTGATTAAATTAACTCCTTTAACATCTGATAAGAAACTTTCTTTAGTCATAATCCATCCAAGACCTACAGATGGGAAAGTTCCCCAACGGTAATCTTTTGCAAAGTTTGAAGATCCGTCACGTCTAATAGTTCCGGTTACTAAGTACCTGTCCATTAATTTATATTGGAAACGTCCAAAATAAGAAGCTAATTTACTTTCGTTGAATACAATATCCTGCAAATTTGTAACAGTACCGGAGTAGTCTACACCTTTTGCGTCTTTTGCATTATAAAGAGACCAATAGTTAGAATCAGGACTTACATTTTTTCTAGTAATAACTAATTTTTCTCTTGGACCTTTCACTGAAGTTTCAATACCAGCTGTTAACTCCACGTCATGAATTTTAGCGAATACTTTATTATAAGTCAAATAGTTAGATAAGTTCCAGTTAAAATACTGCTCTCTACCTCTAGTCAATAAATTGATAGGATCGGTACTTGAATAATCTCCATCTTTACGAGTTGGATTAGCTGCTAACCAAGCGTTTTTACTATCCTCGAAATTATAATTTTTCCAGGTATAGTATTCACCATTAAATTGCGAAGTAAACTTTAAACCTTCTAAGATTTCATAATCCAATTTCAAACCACCCTGAAGTGTAATACTTCTTTGTTGTTCATTGTAAAAATCTAATTGTGAAACAGGATTACCAACATTGTTAAATGAAGTACCTTTTGGGCTTGCAACTCCACTTGCATCTGCAAAAGGCGCACCATACTGACCATTTGCAAAACGAACAGGAACAATTGGTGATTGCTTGTATGCATTGGTAAATGCGCTTAATGGTTTTGGTGTAGAATTAGCCGATGTAAAGCTAAAATTCTGATTTAAGGTAACTTTTTTAGAAAGTTTAAATTCGTTATTATTTCTAAAACTTGTACGGCTATAATCTAAGCCGTTAAGAATGGCTTTTTCCTGATAATTACCTGCACTAAAAAAATATTTTACATTTTCTGAAGCTCCGGAAATAGAAATATTGTTTTGAGTATAAGTACCTGTTCTTGTAATTTCATCAAACCAATTTGTATTAACAGGTTGGTTTGATGAAAATCTGTTTGTTCCTAAAGAAGCATTAGAATAGCTTGCATATTGATTAGCATCTGCCATTTTTACTTTCTTAAGTGGTGTTCTAACACCTCCAAAACTTTCTACTTCTACAGAGATTTTATCTCCCTTACCTTTCTTAGTAGTAATAATGATAACCCCGTTTGCAGCTCTGGTACCATAGATAGCAAGAGATGAAGCGTCTTTAAGAATTTCATACGATGTAATATCATTTGTATTGATATTATTGATGTTCTCTGTTGGCATACCATCAACAATATATAAAGGATTTCTTCCTCCTAGCGCAGTACCTAAACCTCTAATAACCACAGAAGGAGTACTTCCAGGAGCATCTGAAGAAGTTACCTGAACCCCAGCAGCTTTACCCTGAATAGCCTGAGAAGCATTTAATACCTTTGTTCTTGTAACATCTTCTGCCTTTAATGAAGTAATAGCCGAAGTATTGTCAATTTTCTTTCTGGTACCATAACCAATTACAACTACTTCTTTTAAAGAAGTATCACCTGCTTCTTTTAAGGTGATAGTCATTGGTGTGGATGTCGCTGTTATAGAAACAGAATCGAAACCAAGCATAGAGATTTTTAAGGTCTCTCCAACTTTAGCATTAATGATAAAATTACCATCGAAGTCCGCGTCAGCAGAGGCTCTGGATTCAGAAGCACTAATAATTGCCCCAGGAACTCCCATTCCACTACTGTCTACTACTTTTCCTTTAATTGCTTGTGCCTGCCCCATCATATATGTAGGGAGCAACAAGAGCGCTAAAAAGCTAAAAATAAAATTTTTCATACAGTTCGTAATCGTTTAAGTTAGTAGTGCCAAATTAAACAATTACAACGTTGTAGTACATCAAATACCACTACAACACAGCTACATCATTATGTTAAAAAATGGACACAAGTAAATGGTTATCAATAAATTAAATGTTAATTTTATTTTATTAACATAACGTTATGATGTAGTAATGATGTATTAGAATTATATAATAAAAGAAGTAGAAAAATATAAGATATTTAAAAAACTAATCCCAATCTTACAGACTTAATAAAAATTTTGAGAGGTTTTCATCCTGTGTGAGCCCCAACTTCTTTCTTAGACGATATCTATGCAGTTCCACACCCCTAAAAGAAATATTCATCATAGGTGCAATTTCCTTTGAAGAAAGATTCATTTTAAGATAAATACACAATTTTATATCTTTTGGAGTCAAGTTTGGATACTTCTTAGAAAGGTTAATAATAAACTCATTGTGAATCTGGTTCAGATTAGTTTCAAAAATTTCCCATTCGTGTTTATTTACCTCATTGATCTTAATTGCCTTTTTGATTTCACTCTTAAGTTTATTAAAGTCTTTTTCAGAATTCAGAATGTTCTGAATATTATCGATCATTTCACTTTGCTTGGCAATCGACAATGATTTTCCTGCAACTTCAGAAGATTTTGTTTGCAGTTCCAATTCCAGAATGTGTTTTTCGTATTCCTGTAGATTCAGTTCATTCTCTGCTTTTAATTCCATTTCCAGAATTTCACGCTGATGTTTTAACTCTTCGGCCTGTAATTTCAGTTTTTGCATGTAGCGCAGCTTATTCCATTTGTAATAAAAAAACAAAATACCTCCTGCTACCAGCAGGTACAGCAAAATCATCCAGAATGAAAAATACCACGGCTCTGCCACTTTGAAATCAAAATCTGCTACTTTTTCGTAGCTCGCCCCATCGTGCTTGTAAACCACAATAGCATGATTACCACTGCTTAAATTGTTCAGTACAATTAAACCGTCAGAAATTGGTAAAAAATCACTGCCTTTATTGATTTTGTAGAATAAGTTAGGCTTACTCGCACCGTAAATTCCTGAAATTACATTTATTTTTATCTCGGTGTTGTATTTGATTTTAGAATCGTTTGCTACAAGATTTCCATCATTAAAAGCTTCTATCTTGACATTAGAATTTTGCTTGTTTTCGTAAGTAAGCTGAAGCGAAATAAATCCATCATCAAGATTAAGCAAATAATGATTTTGAGTTTTAAATATCCTCAAATTATCATTGATCAGTGTGCCTTTATAATATTTCTCCTGAATGATGTTCCAGATAAATTTATTTCCTTTTGCATAAATGTGATACAAAATGCCATCCTGAAGCACAACAAAGTGATCTTCATCAATCGAAACGACATCGCTTATCTTCTTAAAATTAGAATTGAACAGTTCGTTTTCTTCCAAACTGGCGCTAATTGAATTGTAGGTGTACCACACACTATTGATGAGAAAAAGAATTTCATTTCTAAACTCAAAGATCTTTACGCCAAAATCATTCTTAATTTTACTCTGCTGCGTAATATTCTCGACTTTTTTGGTCTTATAATCATCATCATACAATACGCGATACAATCCACGATAATTGTCGGCTGCCCAGATTTCATTCTTTTGATTTTGAGCAACATATTTTATAGGCTTTGAAAGGTCGTTGATAACTTTATTCTGGGTAGGTTTCAAAATATCATCATAAACGACAACACCACTGTACGTAGATTGAAAATAAGTATTATTGATGCTGCTTTTCGTTAAATTCCATCCGCCACTTCTGGCATTAATTCGGGTTAATGATCCATTTTCATAACAAAAAGTTCCGTCATTATGACCAATGATGTATTTTGTACCAATTTTAGTAATATTCCAGGCTTGACCTTGTGTATTGGGCAACATCTTAAACTTTCCGAAAACAAATTCAAAGACACCATGATTCGAAGCAATCAAATATCCCTTATCGATAGCTGCAACAGAATAAACTGAACCCAAAAGTCCCGAATTATCGTAAAAGAATGAAATTGGAGAGTTAATTTCAACATGTGTGATACCATTATCCAAACCAAGCCATAAATCGTTCTCTTTGTCAAAACCAATGCTCAAAACCGAGTTGTTCATTAAGACATTGTTCCTGTTGATATTTTTATAGGTATCGCTCTGAAAGTCATAAATAAATACACCTCTGTTTCCGGTTCCTACCACCAGTTTATTTCCTTTAATGAACTTAGCTACATTAATTGTTGCCGATTTTAAAACTTCATTTAATGGATTATTCCAGGGTCTTAAACCTCCTTTTTCGACGATAAAAATTCCTTTTTTCTGCGTAAAAATAAATGTTTCATTTTTGTACTTTTCGATGGCGTGAACGACCGTCTTTTTTAAAACGTTCCAGCCTTTCGGATTAGCAATCCTCGAACCATCCATACGGAAAAGCCCTTTCTCAACCGAGGCCACATACACATTATTATTGACTACAAAACAATAGGATATTAAAAAAGGAAATTTGATTTTCTGAATGTGTTTTCCATTATAAATAAAAACATCATTAAAAGACTGGAAATAAACAGAACCTTTAAACTTAAAGATTTTCCAGATCTCTTCATTATCTTTTTCATCAAACAATCGCAGTTTCCTGGTGATCGATACATAGTGCATCTTTCCGTCTTTTCGGTACCAATACCCAAATTCTTTATAAGAACCTGAATAGATCTTATCTCCTTCGATCATGATCGAGCGGATGATTGTTTTATTGGGCAGGGTATACTTTTCCCAGATTACACCATCGTAACGCAATAAATAATGGTTATTGGCAAAATACATTGCAGCATCATTTCCCTGAACAACATTCCAGATTTGATTGTCGCCCTGATAATCTGATTTGTTGTAATTTTCTACGAAAGGAAGTAATTCTTGTGCCTGGATTTGAAAAGCAATGAAAAAGAAAAATATAGCTTTAAGAAGTATCGATTTCAAAATAGTATGATTTATAGCCAAAGATACAGACAAATATTTAATCTGAAAGCATAAAAAAAGCTTCCCAAATGAGAAGCTTCCTTATATTACATAGGTCAGTTTTAACTCTGAAGTAACTGATAAACCTGATTAGCAATTTCATATTCTTCATCAGTTGGTACCACCAAAACTTTTGCTCTTGAATTTGGGGTATTGATCTCTCTAATTTCTTTAGAGCGAATCTGATTCTTTTCATCATCCAGTTCAATTCCGAAATAATCCATATCGGTACAAACCAGTTTACGTATATAAGAGGAGTTCTCACCGATTCCAGCGGTAAACACAATCGCATCCAACCCGTTTAAAGCTGCTGCATACGAACCAATCGTTTTTTTGATTCGGTAGGCATTCATTTGCAATGCGAGTATACAATCCTTATTTCCTTTTTCGGCTTCTGCTTCAATATCGCGCAAATCACTGTAACCCGTAAGCCCAAGCATACCACTTTGTTTCAGTAAAATCGAATTTACCTCATCGGCCGTATACCCAAGATTTTTAACCATATAAAAAATAACCGATTGATCAATATCTCCGGCACGTGTCCCCATTATAAGACCGTTTGAAGGAGAGAATCCCATGGTATGATCGATGCTCTTTCCGTCTTTAATGGCGGTCATACTGCACCCATTTCCAAGGTGAATGGTGATTATTTTCGCGTTTTTTTCTAATTGACCAATCGCTTTTTCAGAAACATATTTGTGACTGGTTCCGTGAAAACCATAAACGCGTACTTTATGTTCTGTTAAAAGGTAATTTGGGATGGCATATTTATAAGCCAACTCAGGCATTGTTTGATGAAAAGCGGTATCAAAAACCGCAATTTGCTCTGCTGAACTAAAAATCTCTTCAGCAACATTAATTCCTTCTAAATTAGCAGGATTATGCAGTGGCGCCAATTCAAAAAGTTCTTTGATTTTTAATTTCACCTTTTCGTCAATCTTTACAGTATCACTAAAAGCACTTCCTCCATGTACCACGCGATGACCTACTGCTCCAATTTCGGAAGTCGATTTAATCACTCCTTTTTCGGCATCTAAAAGCATATTGGCTACTTTTTGCAAGCCTACTTTATGATTGGCGATCGGAAATGTTTCTTCGATTGTATTGGTTGCTGTTTTAAAGATCACATTTGAAGTTTCTAATCCAATTCTGTCAATCATACCGGTACAAATTACTTCGTTGGTAGGCATGACCATTAATTGATATTTGATTGATGAACTTCCTGAGTTTATTATTAGTATTTTCATTTTTTTTAAGTTGCTAAGAGGCTAAGGCTCTATTTTTTTGTTTCAAGTTTCAAGTTTCAGGTTTAAGGTTTAAGATTATATAACTTAACGATTGAAACTATTATTTTTTTTACGCTGATAAAACGGATTTGCTATCGTGAAGACGCTGATAAAACGTTTTTTTTGAGTACCTCATACTGTAAGACGTATAATTAATAATTAACAAATTAATTAAAGTCCTTGTGCCTGAATGGCCGTAATTACAACCGTATTGATGATGTCATCAACGGTACAACCACGGCTTAAATCGTTTACCGGTTTGTTCAAGCCTTGCAACATTGGACCGATAGCCAGAGCTCCGGTTTCACGCTGCACTGCCTTATAGGTATTGTTTCCTGTATTTAAATCAGGAAAAATTAGAACACTCGCCTGCCCCGCTACTTCTGAATCCGGCATTTTGCTTTTTCCAACAGCGCGATCTACTGCGGCATCATACTGAATTGGTCCTTCAATTTTTAGATCGGGACGTTTTTGCTTTACAATTTCGGTTGCTGCCCTTACTTTATCAACCTCATCTCCTTTTCCGGATGCTCCTGATGAATAAGAAAGCATTGCGATTTTAGGCTCAATTCCGAAAGCTGAACTTGATTCTGCCGACGAAATCGCAATTTCCGCTAATTGTTCCGCTGTTGGATTTGGATTGATGGCACAGTCTCCAAAAACCGAAACTCTGTCTTCTAAACACATAAAAAACACAGACGAAACTACCGATGAATTAGGTTTGGTTTTAATGAATTGCAAAGCCGGTAAAATGGTGTGTTGCGTAGTATGTGCAGCACCTGAAACCATTCCGTCAGCATGTCCTTTATATACCATCATAGTCCCGAAATACGAAACGTCTTCCATTAAATCTCTTGCCATAGTAATACTTACATTCTTGGCTTTTCGGAGTTCATAATAGGTGTTCGCATAGTCCTCGTAAAGTTCCGACTCTATTGGATTGATGACGGTAATTTTTGAAAAATCCAGTGTAATTCCCAGTTCATTAACTTTACTTTCAATCTGTTTTTTATCTCCGATAATGGTAATATCAACCACATCCATAGCGAGTAACCTTGAGGCTGCAATGATGATTCTCTCATCATTTCCTTCGGGCAAAACGATGTGTTTTCGATGCTGTCTGGCTCTTTTTACCATGTTGTACTGAAACATCTTAGGTGTCATTCCTTCTGCTTCAAAAGTGATCAATCTTTCAGACAGATCGTCCATGGCAACATACTTTTCGAACGTACTGATCGAGGTTTCTATTTTATTAGTATTATTTGCGTAAATCTCTGATCTGATAGACCCAATCTTATTGGTGATACCATAAGTCCCACCATCAACGGCAATAATTGGTACAATGGCCGAAAGTCCTTCAATAAGTTTGAGAATACTTTCTTCCGGAACAATATTTCCTGTTAGGATAATTCCGGATATTGTTGGATAATTGGCCGACTCATTGGCTTGCAAGGCTCCTAAAATAATATCTGAACGGTCTCCTGGCGTAATCACCAATGCATTATCATGTAAATGAACCAGATAGTTGTGCAATTGCATTGCTCCAACGCTAAAATGTCCAATTTCATTGTTTAAGTAAGCACCTCCAAACAATACTTTAGCATCAAGCTGATTGACTATTTCCTGCATCGTTGGATTGTTCAAACTTGAAATCAGCGGGATGGTGTTGATGAGTACATTTGCCGGTAAACTTTTTTGCAATCCCTGCGTCACCAATTCGATGTTTTCGGGCTGTACTTTATTAGCAATGACAGATAATACCTCAACTTCTTTTACTTTAAAGGAATCATAAACCAAATACAGACTGTCTACTAATTCTTCCAGAGTTTTACCTACTCCCGATCCGATAATAATGGTAGGAATCCCAAGGTTTTTGGCGATTAAAACATTCAAATCCAGTTCGATTGAAGTTCCTTCTCCGGTAAAACTTGTTCCTTCTACCAAAACAAAATCAAAACGCTCTTCAAGTTTTTTATATTTTTCAATAATGAGATCCAGAACCTCTCCTATTTTTCCTTTATTTTTCTTCTTGATTAATTTGCTTTTGGTGATCGCAAAGGCATCTTCAAATTTAATATCAAGATTAAAATGAGACAGCACTGTCTCGATGTGATTGTCTAACTCTCCATCAACAAAATCCTCAACTATGGGCCTAAAATAACCCACTTTAGCCGTTTTACCAATCAAGATACTCATCAAACCAAGTGTTACAATTGATTTTCCACTATTCTGATCGCTTGTGGCTATATATATTGCTTTACTCATAATTTATGTTTTAAACTAAACAAATGTCGTATATAATCGTATTTTAAACAGAGAAATAAACGTTAAAACCAGCGTCTTTTTTTGAAATAAATAATCAAACCTATCACCAATGCAAACATGGCTCCCATCACAATAAAATAACCGTTTCTCTCTTTCAATTCGGGCATATATTCAAAATTCATTCCATATACCCCAACTATAAAGGTAAGTGGAATAAATATGGCCGAAATAATGGTCAGGGTTTTCATAATCTCGTTCATTTTTCGGCTCTGTTCCGAAAAATAAAAATTGGAAGCACTTTCTAAAGAACTCATATCAGACTCAATCTGCTCCAGAAGTTCTAAACTTTTTTGATGCAGTCGAATAAAAAAATTAAATGTTTCTTTTTGTATTAGACCATTATTTTCATCATCATCTTTAATGGTTTTCAAATAATAAAGTGAATCCCGAAGGGGAACAATAGAGCGTTTTAAAAAATTAAAGTTATCACGATGATTTTCAATTCTTTCCAAAATAATTGGATCTGCTCCTTTTTTGGTTAAATCGATAAGCTCTTCAATATTATCTTCTTCATCTTCGATCGTAATGTAAAAGTTTTCCATTACAGCATCAAGCAATAAATAAAGCAGATAATCTACCTTCTTGGATCTTACGATTCCGGCATGAGTACGCAACCGTTCGCGTATATGTGTAAAGAAGTCACTTCTTTTTTCCTGAAAAGAAATCAAAATTCCGTCTTTTAAAATAAAACTGAGCTGTTCTACCTTAAGGCCATCTGAATACTCTGAAGGCAACAACGATTTTATATTGAAAAACAAAACATCTTTTTGTTCCTCTAGTTTCGTTCTTTTGGTGGTATTTAAAATATCAGCCAGCAAAAAATCGTCTACTTTAAAATGATCTCCTATTGTTTTTATAAGACTGATGTCATTTAATCCGTGAATATTCAGCCAATTATTTTTAGTATAATCAAAGCAGGAATTTATGGCCAAAACCGTAAACTTCTCATATTCGACAATATCAGCATCATTATAAACAAAAAGCTGCATTTCTGTTTCATGATCTTTATGTGTGCCTGTATACTCCAGACTGGTATGCTGCAACTTTCTGCCTTTCTTGTATTTTATTTTTCTCATTCAAAAATGATTTACATAGTAATATTACAAAAAAGTTTCCGAACAAGAAATGACAATTGTCATTTTGTAACTGTCATCGCTGTAGAGACGCACTGTGACGCTTTTCTCTTATAAAGTTTTTTTAAAACTATCTCATAAAAAAACAGATAATCGCGAAACACATTACCTTAACATAAACCAAAAAAAAACCGAGTCATTTCTGACCCGGTTTTCATTATTGTTTAAAGAAGAATTATTTTACTTCTTCGAATTCAACGTCTTCAACATTGTCTCCTTGCGATTGCTCTTGTTGTGGAGCTGCTTGTTGACCTTGTTCACCTTGAGCATACATAGCTTCTGTAGCTGTTTTCCAAGCTGCATTGATGTTGTCAAGAGCTGTTTGAATAGCTGGAATGTCTTGAGATTGGTGAGCCATTCTCAATTCAGTTAAAGCGTACTCTACAGCAACTTTGTGGTCGTCAGCTAATTTGCTTCCTAACTCTTTCAATTGACTTTCTGTTTGGAAAATCATGCTGTCAGCTTCGTTTAATTTCTCAGCTCTTTCTTTAGCTATTTTATCAGCATCAGCGTTAGCTTCAGCATCTTTTTTCATTTTTTCAATTTCTTCAGCTGTTAATCCAGAAGAAGCTTCGATACGGATATCGTGAGATTTTCCTGTTCCTTTATCAGTTGCAGAAACTTTGATGATACCATTTGCATCAATATCAAAAGTAACCTCGATTTGAGGAACTCCTCTTGGTGCTGGTGGAATACCATCTAAGTGGAAACGACCGATAGTTTTGTTATCAGCAGCCATAGCTCTTTCTCCTTGTAATACGTGAATTTCAACAGATGGTTGAGAATCAGCAGCAGTAGAGAATACTTGAGATTTTTTAGTTGGAATAGTTGTGTTAGACTCGATTAATTTAGTCAATACACCACCCATAGTTTCGATACCTAAAGATAAAGGTGTAACGTCAAGTAACAATACATCTTTTACATCTCCAGATAAAACTCCACCTTGAATAGCTGCACCAATAGCAACAACCTCATCAGGATTAACTCCTTTAGATGCTTTTTTACCAAAGAATTTCTCCACTTCGTCAGCGATTCTTGGCATACGAGTAGAACCTCCAACAAGGATAACTTCGTCGATATCAGATGTAGATAAACCTGCATCTTTTAACGCTTTAGCAACTGGCTCCATAGAACGTTTAACTAATGAATCAGTTAATTGTTCAAATTTAGCTCTAGATAATTTTTTAACTAAGTGTTTTGGTCCTGAAGCCGTAGCTGTAACGTATGGCAAGTTGATTTCAGTTTCTGAAGAAGAAGACAATTCAATTTTTGCTTTCTCTGCAGCTTCTTTCAAACGTTGCAATGACATTGGATCCAAACGTAAATCAATACCTTCTTCAGCTAAAAATTCATTAGCCAACCAGTCAATGATTTCGTGGTCAAAATCATCACCACCTAAGTGAGTATCACCATTTGTAGACAATACTTCAAATACACCGTCTCCTAATTCAAGAACAGAGATATCAAAAGTACCTCCACCTAAATCGTAAACAGCAATTTTTTGATCAGTTCCTTTTTTATCTAATCCGTAAGCAAGTGCAGCAGCAGTTGGCTCATTGATGATACGCATAACTTTAAGACCTGCAATTTCACCAGCTTCTTTAGTAGCTTGACGTTGTGCATCGTTAAAGTAAGCAGGAACAGTAATAACTGCTTCAGTTACAGTTTGACCTAAATAGTCTTCAGCAGTTTTTTTCATTTTTTGAAGAGTCATTGCAGACAATTCCTGAGCAGTATATAAACGACCATCAATATCCACACGTGGAGTATTGTTGTCACCTTTTACTACTTTGTAAGAAACTCTTTTTGCTTCGCTTGTAGTCTCAGCAAAAGTGTGTCCCATAAAACGTTTAATAGAAGCAATCGTTTTTGTAGGATTCGTTACTGCTTGTCTTTTTGCAGGATCACCTACTTTAATTTCTCCACCTTCAACAAAAGCGATAATAGAAGGAGTAGTTCTTTTTCCTTCTGCATTAGGGATAACAACTGCTTCGTTACCTTCCATTACAGAAACACAAGAGTTCGTCGTACCTAAGTCAATTCCGATTATTTTACCCATTTTTTATATATTTAATTTTTGATATACTAATTTAATAACTCAGGTGGCATAAGTCAATCTTTATGCCAATATAAAAAACCAAATAAAATTGTCAGTTTTACTGTCGACACATTTAAAACTATCTGACAACATGACATTTTTAAAACCTGACATACGTGGCATATCAGTGCTTTACATGTCATTATTAGGAGCTATTTCCTGCTATCCATTACAATCTTTTATGGCGAACCCCGCCACAAAAGGATTTCCATTTCTATCAGGGCTAATGCAATCGATTTCATAAAAAGGTTTTTATATAAAAGTTCTTCTAATAACTTCCCCTGAAAATTTATACATTAGCATTTAGCTAAAAAAACTTACTATAATTTAACCTAAAATAAAAACACCAAATCTTAAATAGGCATTTCACAATTAAACAAATGATAGAAAAACTAAGACAAAATATTAATGATTATCAAATGAGAAAAATCACAAGGGAAGAATTAATTAAAAAACTTCCTTTTTCTAAAGAATCTCAATATCATGAGGGGCGAAAAATAGCAGAAAATATAATAGCTTCCAAAAATAGTAATGATGTTAATTTTTGTATTTGGTTACTTTGGATTTTGGAAGAAAATGATGAACACATCGACTTATTTCACAAATTACTATTAGAGCCTTGGCATACAGAATATAATGATATTATTCACGATCTGCAAAGAAGAGAACATCCATCCAGCGTTCCTGTGATTAAGATTGCAATACAACAAAAGTATGATTCCCTGGAAGCTTATAGCACTGGAACAGGACAATTTATCAATCAGTGCGGGCATGCTTTAAAAAGTATTGGAACTAAAGAAGCTATTGATACCATAAAAGATTTAGCCGAAAATTCAGAAGATCCTATTATTAAAGTAGAAATGATTTATCGCCTTAGTAAAATTTTTCCAACAAATGGCCTTCCAGAAAATGAAGATATCCCAAGATGGTATGACTTCGACTAATAAAAATCAACTATAATATCATTTAGTAAAAAATGGAAAACTATACCATCGTCCTCTTTATTCTCACAATTGTCATAGGGCTTTCTGCATTTGCCGATAAAGCAAAACTCCCCTATCCTATATTGTTGGTGATCGTTGGAATTGCTATTGGTTTCATTCCGTCAATGACTGAGATCGAAATTAATCCTGCGATTATATTTCTGATTTTTCTCCCCCCTTTATTGTATGATGCTTCATTTAACATTTCTCCGAAGCATTTCAGAACAAATCTAAGCACTATAAGCACTTTAGCAATACCATTGGTTTTTCTCACTACCTTTTGGATCGCCGTAGTCTCACATTATATGATTCCCGGCATGACCTGGCCACTGTCTTTTGTACTGGGAGCAATACTTTCGGCTACTGATGCTGTTGCCGCAGTAAACATAACGAAAGGCCTTGGAATACCCGAAAAAACAATCACTATACTTGAAGGAGAAAGCCTTATCAATGATGCCTCTGCACTGGTTGCTTATCGATTTGCAGTGGCGACCGCTATGGGCTCTGCATTTATCATCTGGAAAGCAACTCTTCAATTTGTAATCTTATTAGGAGGAGGTTTTTTAGTGGGTTTTGTTATGGGCAAAATTCTAGCTTTCATTTTGACCAAAGTCCGTAAAAACACAAATGTCACCGTAAGTTTTATGCTCCTGATGCCTTTTGTTACTTATCTAGTTGCGGAACATTTACATGTTTCGGGAGTTATAGCAGTAGTATTTTTAGGTCTGGCTATTGCCCGTTTTAGCAAGAAAATATTCCCGGAGAGTCTCAGAAACAATTCTAAAAGTCTCTGGGATGTCATTATTTTTATCTTAAACGGATTAATTTTCATCTTAATCGGACTTAATTTTCGATATATCCTAAAAGATATCGACGACAATATGATTTTACCTTACATTGGTTATGCCGCTATCATAACTATCGTTGCATTATTAACCCGAATGGTAAGGGTCTTTTTTCAAAAAATTAATCTGCAGAAAGCCTTTCAGAAAAATGACCGAAAAAGACGAAAAATTAGCGAACATGCCTTGTTAGATTCCAAAAACAGTTTTATAATCAGCTGGTCCGGAATGCGTGGTATCGTTTCTCTGGCCATAGCCTTAGGATTACCTAAATTTCTGGAAGATGGAACTCCTTTTCCAGAGCGAAATGCAATACTATTCATCTCTGTTGCTGTGGTGCTTTTAACCATAGTCGGGCAAGGACTTACACTTCCGTGGATCGTTAAAAAACTAGGTGTTCAGGAAGAAAAATAAACCGCATCAGAAATTTTAATTATATTCGTTTAAACTAATTATCAGCTTCTTAACCGAATATAATTAAAATTTCAACTTATGAAAAATACCATTGCCATCTATGGCGCTTACGGGCATACTGGAAAATTTATTGTTGCTGAACTTTACAGACTAGGCTACCCACTTATCCTTTCCGGAAGAGACTACGAAAAACTGACTCTTTTACATCAATATTACCCGGAAACCATTCTAAAAGCAGCAGATATCCACGATTCAGAATCATTAGACACCGCATTTTCCAAAGCAAAAATAGTCATCAACTGTGCCGGTCCGTTCTTAGACACTGCCGATCCCATTATTCAATCGGCTTTGCGATTGGGCATTCATTATATTGATTTAACAGCCGAACAAAAATCGGTCTTGGACATATTCGAACAATTTTCCGATTCGGCAAAACTAGCCGAAATTCTGGTTATTCCTGCCGCTGCTTTTTATGGAGGACTAGGAGATTTATTAAGTACCGCAATTACTCAGGATTGGGATCATATTGATGAAATAAACCTCTACATCGGTCTGGATTCCTGGCATCCAACAAAAGGAACTAGACTAACAGGAGACCGAAATCATTACACCAGACTGACCTTAAAAAACGATCAACTACAAGACCTTCAGCCCGCCACACCTTTTAAATGGAACTTTAAGAATCCTATTGGAATTAAAGAAGTTGTCGCATTACCCCTTTCAGAAATCATCACCATTTCGCGTCATTTAAAAGTCAGTACGATTAATACCTATCTAAGTCAAAATTCACTGGACGATCTTCGAAATACTGCCACACCAGAACCAAAACCGACCAATCACAAAAACAGGTCGTCACAGCATTTTTGTCTGGAAGTTACAGCAACAAAAGAAAACATCAAAAGAACAATTATCGCTCAGGGTCAAGACATTTATGCCGTTACCGCGCCGCTTGTTGTAGAAACAGTTAACAGAATACTGTCCGGAAAAGCAAAAAAAACAGGAGTCACCACCATTGGAGAAGTATTTGATACCGCAGATTTTCTTAAATCTTTAAAAGAAGATGACATTACAATCTCTACGATTGAAGAATCGAAATTAAATTAAAACACTTCGGTTTTTAATAGCAATAGTTCTTCTTTACCACAAATCGTTTGGTTTTTTATTCGTAATTTCGATTTTCTAAAAAAGATTGATTTTCTAAAGAAATTAACGTTCTTCTATCAATCTCATTCAATTAAAATACAATTACAAAATGGCTTCATTTATTAAAGAAATCTCTTTTCGCTGGTCAGATCTTGACCCTAATTTTCACGTTCGTCACAGTGCTTATTACGATTTTGGCGCACAGCATCGTATTGAAATCCTTGAAGAGCTGGGTTTAACTTTAAGAGTAATGCAAACACAGGGGTTTGGACCCGTTTTGTTTAGAGAAGAATGTATTTTCAGAAAAGAGTTAAAACTTTCTGATAAGATCTTCATTCATACCAAAACTTCAAAAATGAAAGCTGATGCCTCACGCTGGTCAATCATTCATGAATTTAGAAGAGAAGACGATACCCTTTGTGCCGTTATTACAGTGGATGGAGCCTGGATGGATACGAAACTTCGTAAATTAGCCTCTCCAACTCCCGAAATCGCTATTGAAGCTTTGAGTATTTTCCCAAAAAGTGATGACTTTATTGGACTTTAAAACGAAATCCTATTGGTTATAAATTACAAAAATCCAAAAAGCAAATTTTAACAAAAATCGTTTTTTGGATTTTTTTCAAACTTAAGAGCTATGACTGATTACTTAAAAGACTTTAGAATAGGTGTTTTTATTGCCATTATAGCAATTACCACTATAATCCTTAGTGCCATTACCGACAAAGTACTTCGTTATGTACTGTATCGAAAACAGGCCGATAAAGATTATGATGCTACAGGATTTAAGTTTTTAAAACACCTGATTATTACTGTAATTTATATCTTAGGATTTGCCTTTGCTTTAATACAAATCCCCGAATTTAAAATAATCGGTCATTCTGTTCTGGCCGGAGCCGGAGTAATCTCTATTGTTGCGGGTTTGGCTTCTCAACAAGCTTTAAGCAATATAGTGAGCGGAATCTTTCTGGTCATTTTCAAACCTTTTCGCATCAACGATAAAATCACTATCAACAATTTTGTGGGCACAGTCGAAGATATCAATCTGAGACAAGTCGTCTTAAAAGATGCTGAAAACAACCGAATTATCATTCCTAATTCAGTTATTAGCGCTCAGATTATTGTCAACACCAACATGCACGACACCAAATGTTGTAAGATCATCGAAGTCGGTATTGGTTATCAATCTGATATCGAAAAAGCCTTAGAAATCATGCAGGAAGAAATTGCTAAACATCCACTTTTTATAGATACCCGAACTGCTGAAAACAAAAAACAAAAAGTACCTTTGGTTGTCGCCCGAGTAGTAGCACTGGCAGATTCAAGCGTAACTCTAAAGGCATGGGCCTGGGCAAAAAATTCTACAGACGGTTTTGTCCTCTATTGCGATCTACTGCAAAGCATAAAAAAACGTTTTGACGAAGTCGGAATTGACATTCCTTACCCACAGCAGGTAGTAACACTGAAAAGGTAATTTATTCTCCTGATCATTTTATATTGCAATTCCGAGTTTATTTATTGAAATTTGAGTCCAAAATTTACTTTATCAAAAGTAGTACTGCAGGAAATCGCAAAACGTCCCACATTTACAGTTCCGAAAATCCCTTCTTCTCCATGACCGGAATAAAATCCTCCTGCCGAGAAACGAGCATTCTGATACTTTAAGGCAATATCATTAACCCTGCTGTTTAACTGTCCAAAAACAATGAGGTTGGGAATAATCTCATAGCTTCCAAAAATTTTAGGGGCCAGTTTATTATAATAATCAAACCCCTCATCAGTGCCATTATTCATACTGGAAGAATGCAAATTTGCCAGGCTTCCTCCAACGAAAGTATTCTCGCTAAAATGCCAGGATACACTAAAGCCTGTAAAGGTTCCGTCATATCCGCTTCGGGATTCTACATAACCCGCAGAGATTGTTGCCCGAAACTTATCACACATTTTACCAATATACCCCGTGTAGGTCCGGTCTAATTCCGTTTTATTAACACCTGCTCCAAAAATAATATCATCTTCACACAGGGTAAGCGCATACTGAAAATAAGCAGAATACTGATCTTTGTTGGCTGAAACCACACTTCGCCCCTTGTCCAGATCAATATTTGGTGAGATAACGGTAGAATTTATGACCGCAAAATCAAATGTGTTCATTTCCTGTGCAAATACAGGAGAAGTAATCAGAAACAAAAGTAGTATTCTTTTCATGATGTCAAATTTAGGAGCAACATTCTTTTACTAAATTACTGACAAAATGATACACTAAAAAAGAAATCCTTTAAAGTGATAAAATACTCGTTAAAATACAATATTTCAAAAACATATGAAAATTCTGTCTCCGGTTCTTCTATTATTTATTACATTTTCAATTCAATTTTAAATTCTTAAATTGTATTTTTGAATCAATAACCCAAAATAACCAAACCAGTTGTTAACCACTTTTTTTTATAAGTCTTCAAAAAAGAAAACAAAGATCATTTAGTACACAACTCGGGAAATACCTGAAAATTTATTATAATTATTCTTTTTAATTTAACATCATTTAAAACTAAAATATATGTTTACAATAGAACAAATCAAAGAAGCACACGCCAAAGTACAGAGCGGTGCCGACTTTCCAAATTACATTCAGGATCTAATCATTCTGGGGGTAAAAGGTTACGACACTTTTGTACATGACGGACACGTCGAATACTTTGGTGTAAACAATTACAATGTAACGTCTGATGAAAAATATGACGAAATAAAAGTAGAATCCTTTCCTAACAAAGAACGTTTTATTGAGTTTCTAGTAATGCATCAGGACGGTCAAACCGATTATCTTACTTTTTGCAATCACGCTGCCCAATGTGGAATAGCAAAATGGAGAGTTGATATTATAGAAATGACCTGTACTTATTTTGATAAAGATGATAACGAAATTCTCATCGAAAAAATCCCAGGCTAATTTTTAATCAAACCAATTCATAAGGGTAAATAACAACCGTTTATTTACCCAATTCTAACCTATTTAACTGTGAAAAAAATATTCACTTCATTCATTTTTATCCTTTTATTTGCCTGTAACTCAAAACAGAAACAACAGGATAGTACGATAACCAAAACAAAAGAAGAAATATCAACCGAAAAAATTATAGCTAAAAACAGTAAGCCAGATACTGTTAATTATCAAATTTCTATCTATGATAATCCTAAAGCTGTAGATCAGATAATGAATCATAAAGAAAGTTTAAAACAACTTTCAGAAAAAAACATTTTTTTAGACATCCATACCAAACTGCTTCAAAAACTACCCGAAGAACAACAGTCTTTTTTTCAGAAAAATCCAGATTACGAATTACTTTCACTGGCAGAAGGAAGTCTGTTTGAGGAAAACAGCAATGACTTTGCTTTTATCGTTTATGACAAAAAAAAGGTCAAAATATCGATTGTAGTCTATAACGCAACTACTTCTAAATACGCTCTGATATTTCAAGATATAAAAGTTGTAAATGGAATAAAAGACGGAGATTGCAATAGCTCTTCTTTTGGGACTTTTGATTATCAGTTTGCTCTTGATTTTTTTATTTACAATCAAGACTATCTTGAAAAAAGTACTGCGTCTTATTTAGAATACCCAAATCTTAAAATTACTGATATATCAAAAGACAAAGATTTTGTATTAAATAAGGGATGTTTTTCAAAAAAAGTTTTAAAAACAAATTTAGCCCATACGCTTTGCATTGCGACAAGTTCTGTTTATAGCAATTGGGATTGCTTGCGATATGATAAAACAAACAATACTTTTTTAATTTTTTATACGCAGGCCTTCGCTGACTAAATATCCTGCTTTTGTAATGAGAATTCTAAAAAACAAACTTTTTTAAGATGACAGCTAAATTTTCCCCGATAATAAACCCTAAAGAGCTATTACAGCTCTCTAATTCGCCTGAGATCATTCTTATTGATGCCAGAGCAGGAATAAATGCAGCAGAAAACTACCGCAACGAACATCTGAAAGGAGCACGGTATATTGATTTGAATAAAGATCTAGCAACAGTCGAAACTGATCCGGCCAATGGCGGAAGACATCCTTTATCATCCTTAGAAAAATTCTCAACAGTACTTTCTAAAACCGGAATTTCTCCTCAAAGCCATATCATAATTTACGATGATAAAAACGGATCAAATGCCGCCGCCCGTTTTTGGTGGATGCTACGTGCAATCGGTCACGAAAAAGTTCAGGTTTTAAACGGAGGTTTGCCCGCAGCTATAGAAAGCGGCTACCCAATAAACTCTGCAACGGAAACCTTTGAAGCCACTGCTAAATATCCTGTTTCTAAGTGGAAACTCCCTACCGCTGATATCGAAGAAGTCGAAAAGGCTCGAAATAACGATAAAAATACGGTAATCGACGTAAGAGATAAAAATCGGTTTGACGGCTTAACAGAACCGCTGGATTTGATTGCAGGACATATTCCGGGTGCCATTAATGTTCCGTTTAGCGAAAACTTAGCCACTGACGGTTTTTTTCAATCTCCTCAATTTTTACAAGAGAAATATTCCCGAATCATTGGAGACAAAAAGCCTGAGAATATAATTGTACATTGTGGCTCAGGAGTCACCGCCTGTCACACTTTATTAGCTATGGATTATGCCGGAATAGCCATTCCTAAACTATATGTCGGTTCCTGGAGCGAATGGTCTCGTAACGATCGTGAAATGGCTACTAAAAAAACAGAATAAGCTTTTCTACCACAGAATTAGAATGATTAATCCTTTGAATCAGTAGTAGAAAAAATCATCACTAAATATATTTAAAATGCAGCATTGGGACATCCTTTTATCAAATCAGGTCAATAAAAAAGCGTTTATAGATACTTTGCTTTTAGGTGAGGCCAAAGGAGAATTAGACATTTTTAACAATCAAAAAGGCATTTTATTCTCAGACATTGCCATTGAAAAATTCATCGAAAAAGAATACCAGTATGATACAGTGGAGGCTGCTCCCGAATCACACAGGCAACTGCGAACATTTTCATCCGGCGAGCGCAAAAAAGAATTTCTGAAATACTGCATCAATCAAAATCCTGATTTTATTATTTTCGATAATCCCTTCGATCATTTAGATCACGCTTCACGAGCTGCTTTGGCAAAATCTCTGGAAAAATTAACCGATACTATTGCTATAATTCAATTGGTCAATCGTGTCGTTGATGTTCTTGATTTTGTTCCGAATAAAGCACTAATTAAAGACAACTCGTTTGAATTACACCCGATTTCAAAGAATGAAAACCATTTTAAAACTTTAAATACCGCAGCAATTCCAAAAGCGATTGAGCCCCATTCCTTTCACGAAAGTGTATTAATCAAAATGGATAAGGTCTCGGTAAATTATGAGGAACGTAAAATTGTTGACAACATCTCATGGACCATCAAACAAGGTGAATTCTGGCAGCTGGTTGGTCCAAATGGTTCAGGAAAAAGTACCCTCCTATCTTTAATCACCGGTGATAATCCAAAAGGTTTTGGTCAGGATTTGTATTTGTTTGGAAGGAAAAAAGGAAGCGGAGAAAGTGTCTGGGATATCAAAAAACAAATCGGAATTTTCACCACCTCAATGACCGACTTATTTCAAAAAGGACATACTTTAGAAGAAATGATTCTTTCCGGCTTTTTTGATTCTATCGGACTCTATATTGAACCTACAACTTTACAAAAACAAACCGTAACGCAATGGCTTGAAGTAATTGAAATGACTCATTTACGAAAAAAACGTTTTATAGACCTTTCCATTGGTCAGCAAAGAGTTGCGTTAATTGTTCGTGCCGTTTTAAAACATCCGCCAATATTGATTCTGGACGAACCTGTAGAAGGCCTTGACGATGAAAATGTCGATCTGGTCATTCAATTGATCAACACCATCAAACAAGACACAAATGTTAGTATTCTGTACGTATCACATCGTATAGAAAATGGCCTCGCTCCTACCTCCGTATTTGAACTTTTACCAACTCCAACAGGATCTATTGGTAAAATCAAATACCACTCAGAGCTAAACTAAAAAATAAAATGAAAATTAAATATATCGCATTTCTGGCATCTTTATTCTTGTTAGTTTCCTGCTCGGGTACGCTTTCAACTGTAAAGAGGGAATACCAAATAACAAAAACAGTCACCCTAAAATCCGAATGGAATTTTAATTCAAATGAATGGTCCCTACAAAACGACACCTTAACCGGAAGCGGAGGGCCAATGCATTGGGGAGTAATCGAGTCAAAAAAGAAGCTTCCGAAAAATTACGAAATCAACTTTAAAGTAAATATCGTCAAAGAATCTTTATTTGAAATAATGCTTCACATTGATCAGGAAAATTACATTCGAACCTACTTGTATACGATAGATCAGAATATCGTGATTGGAAGAGGCGCTTACAGTAAAAACAATGATGAATACTCTAAACGTGGCGGACCAACCCTATTTAAAAAACCAATGCAATTGGAAAACAACAAATGGTACGCTGTAAAAATCAGAGTTTCAAACAATCAATTATACTTTGCCGTCAATAATCAAACTTTCTTAGAATGTTCCATTGAAAAAAGCAACCTAAGTCAAGAAGGCCAACTCGGCTTCCTAACCAACGGACAAGCCAAAATAACCGATTTAACGATTAAAACAATTCCATAAAAAAAGCTCCTGATGGAGCTTTTTTATATATAACAATTATCTAATTTTCAAATTGACACATTATCCAATTAATTTTCTTCTTCCTCTACATTATGCGACTTCACATAATTGCGCCATTTCTCGATACAATCCTGAAAATCCTGAGGCAGTTCTGTATCAAAACGCATCATTTCACCAGTTACAGGATGTACAAAACCAAGTGTTTTTGCATGCAGCGCCTGACGTGGTAATGCTTTAAAACAATTTTCGATAAACTGTTTGTATTTTGTAAACGTGGTTCCTTTTAGAATCAAATGACCTCCGTAACGTTCGTCATTAAACAACGGATGTCCGATGTGTTTCATATGAGCACGAATCTGGTGCGTTCTTCCGGTTTCCAGTTTACAGGAAATTAAAGTCACATAACCAAAACGTTCCAATACTTTATAATGTGTAATGGCCGGTTTACCAATTTCAGGATCTGCAAAAACAGCCATCTGCATACGGTCTTTCAGGTGCCTTGCAAGGTTTCCTTCAATCGTTCCCGCTTCTTCGGCAACATTTCCCCAGACAAGAGCTATGTACTCACGTTCTGATGTTTTAGCTTCAAATTGTTTCGCCAAATGCGTCATTGCCGCTTCCGTTTTTGCCACCACTAAAAGTCCGGACGTATCCTTATCAATTCGGTGTACCAAACCTGGTCGTTCACTACTGTTCATTGGCAAATTATCAAAATGATGTGCCAGTGCATTTACAAGAGTTCCTGTATAATTTCCATGACCCGGATGCACTACCATTCCCGGCTCTTTGTTAATTAATAACAAAGCATCATCTTCATACACGATATTCAACGGAATGTCTTCCGGAAGAATATGGTTTTCAAATGGAGGATGCGATAACATCACTGTCACAACATCAAACGGTTTGACTTTATAATTTGATTTTACAGGAATATCATTTACAAAAATGTTTCCTTCAGTAGCGGCGTTCTGAATTTTATTTCGGGTCGCATTCTGAATCAAATTCATTAAATATTTATCAATACGCAAAAGCGCCTGACCTTTAGGTACATCAAATCTAAAATGCTCGAATAATTCGTCTTCCAGATCTAAATTTTCAATATTATTGTTCATCTTTTGGGGTTTCAGTAGTTGGCGCAGCTACACTGTCTACAGCTTGCCCTTCATCTTCATAAGTTGCTTTTCCATCTCCTAGAACCAAGTCGATTCTGGAAGCTTTCAACACACGATCTCCTACTTTTAAGTTTCTTCCTTTGTAACGCATCTCCAAAACCATGTCTTTTCCAAGGTTTGGAATATAAGTAATCGTACCTGCTTCAAGTCCTAGAGCTTTTAGGGTAGGAACTGCTTCACGATATGTTTTTTCAATTAAATCAGGAATTCTAACTGACGAGAATCCAGATGAATTAATTTTAATATATATTTTTCTTCCCACTTTTACTTTCGTTCCCGGCAGTGGATCCTGCTCAACAACACTGTATTTTGGGAACTCACTTCGGTAATCAACACTATCCAAAAGCACATAATCCAGGTCCAGTTCGTCCAGTTTTGACTCTACTTGCTCCTCAGTCAGTTTAGCTAAATTCGGAACAGTAACCTCATTACCATGATCAGTTGTAAAAGTCAACCAATGCATAAACAAATAGCCTAAAACGGCAATTATAGCAGCCGCACTTAATACTTGCACAAAAAATACCCGGCTCGTTAAATACTTACGTAAACTCATAAATTTATTTTTATTAGTCGCAAAGATAAAGCTATTTCGTTTCAAAAAAAATGATAATTTTGTTTTAGACAAGAAAGTCATGCGATTGCCATTCGTATTAAAAACAAAGCTCCTTGGATTTTTAATTTTCAGTAGCCAATTCCTGCTGTCCGCTGTATCTTTTGCGCCCGCTCTCGCGAACACAAAAGGATGCCGCTCCCATCAGGGCTAGGGATTTAGGTTTCATAAAAACCTTTCCGATGTTACTTATCATCTCAAAAAATGAAGGGTATTTGCTACTTGCTTTTCAAACTGAGCGAAGTCGAAGTTCAGTAAAAAGGGCTTCGACTTCGCTCAGTCTAACAAACAAACGAACAAAGTAATTCGTGAAAATTAGTGCAATTCGTGGCAAAAAAACGATTAAACGATTAAACAAATAAACAGTTAAACATATAAAAAATGAAAAACATAGCCATTATCATGGGCGGATATTCAAGCGAATACAAGATTTCTCTAATTAGCGGAAACGTTGTACATCAATATCTTGACAAAACAAAATACAACGGATTCCGTATCCATATTTTCAAAGAAAAATGGGTTTATGTAGATGAAAATAACGCCGAATTTACCATTGATAAAAACGATTTTTCAGTAACCGTAAACGATCAAAAAATTACGTTTGACTGTGTTTTCAATGCCATTCACGGAACCCCGGGAGAAGACGGCTTAATGCAGGCTTATTTCGAGTTATTAGGCATTCCGCAATCTTCTTGTGATTATTATCAGGCAGCATTAACCTTTAACAAACGCGATTTATTATCGGTTTTAAAACCATACGGAATCAAAACGGCCATTTCATACTATCTTAATAAAGGAGATGTAATCCATACGGCCGAAATCGTTAAAAAAGTAGGCTTACCCTGTTTCGTAAAACCAAACAAAGCCGGTTCAAGCTTCGGAATCTCAAAAGTAAAAACAGAAGCCGAGCTTCCAATTGCAATTGAAGTAGCTTACAAAGAAGACAACGAAATCATCATAGAAAGTTTCCTTGACGGAACCGAAGTTTCTGTTGGAGTAATCAATTACCAAGGAGAAATAAAAGTTTTACCAATCACCGAAATTGTATCTGATAACGATTTCTTTGATTACGAAGCCAAATACGAAGGAAAATCACAGGAAATTACACCTGCGAGAATTTCTGACGAATTAACACAAAAAGTAAGCGAAACAGCAAAACGCGCTTACGAAGTCTTAAAAATGAAAGGTTTCTCCAGAAGCGAATTCATTATCGTAGACAACGAGCCTTATATGTTGGAGATGAACACCATTCCGGGGTTAACCACCGAAAGTCTGATTCCGCAGCAAGCACATGCAGCGGGAATATCTCTTGAAGATTTATTCACCAATGCAATTGAGTTAGCACTTTCTTAAAGAGGCTAAGGTTCTGAGATTCTAAGGTACTAAGATCTCAGAACCTTATTTTTTTAATATAAATGCAACACCATATTGGCATTTCGATAAAAGAAAACAAAAAATAACTTTTTCGAAGAAACAAAAAACTCAGAAACTTAGCTCCTTAGAACCTCAGAACCTTAGAAAATATGCGAAAAGCTATATTCCCCGGATCATTTGATCCCATAACACTTGGACATGAAGACATTATCAAAAGAGGAATTCCTTTGTTTGATGAAATTGTAATCGCTATTGGTGTTAATGCCGAAAAAAAGTATATGTTTTCACTCGAAGAAAGAAAACGTTTCATCGAAGAAACCTTCAAAGACGAACCCAACGTTTCGGTTATCACTTATGAAGGGCTAACCATCGATTTGGCCAAAAAACAAAAAGCCAATTTCATCCTGAGAGGTTTGCGCAATCCTGCCGATTTTGAATTCGAAAAAGCCATTGCCCACACCAACAGAAAATTGTCTAAAATCGAAACCGTTTTTCTATTAACAGCTGCAAGTACTTCATTTATTTCTTCAAGTATTGTTCGTGACGTACTGCGTCATGGTGGAGAATATGAAATGTTGGTTCCGGATGCGGTTAGAGTGAAGAAGTAAAATCTTTGTTATTTCTATTTTTACCTATATTTGTAAGAAATGAAGAAAAACCTTTACATAATCGCAGGTTGTAATGGAGCTGGAAAAACCACTGCTTCTTTTACAATTTTACCAGATATCCTGAATTGCAAAGAATTTGTAAATGCAGATGAAATCGCTAAAGGACTCTCTCCTTTTCAACCTGAAAAGGTCTCATTTGAAGCTGGAAGAATAATGCTAAATAGAATAAATGATCTCTTAATCATTAAAGAAAATTTTGCTTTTGAAACTACTTTAGCAACTAAAAGTTACAAATCAAAAATAATTGATGCCCAAAAGAATAATTATATAGTAACTCTTCTTTTTTTCTGGCTACAAAATGTAGATCTAGCAATTGAAAGGGTAAGAACAAGAGTTTTAGAAGGTGGCCACAATATTGAAACCGAAACTATTCGGCGAAGATATCAAAATGGAATAAAAAACTTGTTTGAAATTTATCTTCCAATAGTTGATGAAGTAATGATTTTTGATAATTCAGTTGGAAAACCCGAACTTATAGCTGAAAAAAATCTAGAATCTGAAATAGATATCCTAAACAAAATTAAATTCAATAAACTAAAACAATACTATCATGAAAGCCTATAAAAGAACAGAAAATCAAACCAAAATTTTAGAAGGGATGGATAAAGTTTATGATAAATTGATTGAATTCAAAAAAAAGATGAATAGCGAAATAATCATTTTGAAGGACAATAAAATAGTTCGAGTTAAACCCTAATTTTATAAAGTAATATTCTTGACTAAGAAACAATGACACATAAAAGTCAAATACATAAACTTGCAAGCGAATACAATTATAAGTAATTTCGCATTTTTAAATAAAATACCAAATAATGAGCATCGAAAGAGAATTAAACAAACGCAGCGGATCTAAATGCGAACTTTGTGGAGCGGAGGAAAACCTAAAAGTATATCAAGTATTACCAACTCAAAAAGGCGGTCTTGAAGAAAGCATCATGGCGTGCAGTACTTGTATTGACCAAATTGAAAATCCGGATAATGTTGATTTAAACCACTGGAGATGTCTTAATGACAGCATGTGGAATGAAAACGTTGCCGTACAAGTTGTAGCCTGGAGAATGTTAAGCCGTATGCGCGCTGCAGGTTGGCCACAAGAATTACTTGACATGATGTATTTAGACGAAGAGACCTTAGCATGGGCACAAGCAACTGGCGAAGGCGAAGATGACGAAAACAAAATCATTCACCGCGATAGCAATGGTGTTATTTTAGAGCATGGAGATTCTGTCGTTTTAATCAAAGATCTTAAAGTAAAAGGATCAAGCATGGTTGCCAAACAGGGAACTGCCGTACGTAACATCCGTTTAGACCATGAAAATGCCGAATACATTGAAGGAAAAGTTGACGGTCAGCAAATCGTGATTATCACCCAATACGTGAAGAAAATTTAGTCGCAGTTTACAGTCGCAGTATGCAGTTTCAGTTTTAAAATAAAGTAAAGACTGAAAACTGAGACCGAGACTGAAAACTAAAACTGAAGCAATACAAAAAAAGGCTATTCAGAACCCTGAATAGCCTTTTTTAGTGATTTACAATTAAACCTATTTTTGGAATAATTTATTGATCTGATCTTTTACAAATGGTTCAGAAACACTACTTGTTGCAGAAGCAGCTTCTTTTGAAGAAACCATAAACTGAACCGTAGCTTTTTCCGGAACAACACTTCCTGTGTAGTGCAACCAGATATAGTTATTAGGTAATTCTAATTTAATATCATACAAAGGACTTGCTGTAAAACCATTGATGATAATGTTGTAAAGACTTGCGTAGTCGTTATTAACATTCTTGAATGTAAATTTTCTCAAGCTTGACGACTCGTCATCGTTTTGAATACTTGTATAGTATACAGTGTACTCATCTCCAATTTTCTGAATGTAGTTGTTATTTACTTTTCCTAATTTTTCAACCGGTACAGTTTCAATAACTTTAATTTGTGCAAAAGACACAACACTAAACAACAAAATAGCAATCGTAATAATTCTTTTCATAATTAATTTGGGGTTTATTATTTACGGGCACAAGAAACGCAGAAATTATGATAAATTAAAGCCTAAACCTTTAATTTTTTAACAATCATTTTAGCTTCCTGTCCTAACGTAACCAAAGAACAATTAAACCACAAATTAACACATTAACATTCAGCAAATTAAAACAACAAAACATTAAATCAATCGAAAAAAACAGCCGAATTTAAGAATAAAAAAACCTAAAAACAGGCTGTAATACGTGGTATTTTACTACAAATAGCGCTTCAAAACTTTGTCAGAATTCATGTCTCTGAAAAAGTTATCTGAGAAAAACATCAAATAGAGAAAACCGAAAACAAAAAGACTACCTCTCCTCCTCTTTCTTCACTACTTTTCGAGCAACTTCGATTTTGAATTTCTTGCCCTTCATCTTTTCGTCTTTAATGTTTTTAAGCAGATCTTTTACCTTGTTGTACTTTACAGCGGCAAACGATATAAAATCCTTTACTTCGATCAAGCCCAAATCTCCTTTTTCAAGTTTTCCTTTTTGAGAAAAGAAACCAACGATATCAATCTTGTTCAGTTTTGTTTTCTTTCCGCCGCTAATATAAATCGTTTGATATTCCGGTGGTTTTGGTAAAGTTGTAGTATTTTCAACCTTTAAAACCTCCATTCCATAATCAATATAGTCCAGTTTTTTTTCACTTTCGTGAACAATAATATACGCTGTTCCCGAAGCCTGCATACGTGCGGTACGACCGTTACGATGCGTAAATTCATCCTCTTTTAAAGGCAAATGATAATGAATTACGTGCTTCATTTCCGGAATATCCAATCCGCGGGCAGCCAGATCAGTTGTAATCAGATAACTCATACTACCATTTCTAAACTGAATCAATGCGCGTTCACGCTCTTCCTGATCCATTCCGCCATGATAATAGGTCGCGTAAATTCCTTTTTCGTTTAACGTATCGCTAATACGCTCTGCAGCATCACGATGGTTACAAAAAATAATAGCCGACTGCGATTTCAGCGAACAAATCAAATTGAATAAACTTTCCAATTTATCCTTTGCAGGCGAAACCACCATTTTCATCGAAAGATTCGTTTTTTCTTCCTCTTCCGGAATAAAGTCCAAAACAGTTGGATTCACCACTCTTGTGTATCTCGGAATCTCAATATCAGAAGTCGCTGAAACTAAAACACGTTTGTTCAATTTCGTTAACTTCCCAATGATATAAGACATTTGCTCATGAAAACCCAGTTGCAAGGACTTATCAAATTCGTCCAGAATCAAAGTCTGAATTTTATCCGTGCGAAAAGTATCCCTGTCAATGTGATCGGCAATTCTTCCCGGAGTTCCAATAAGAACTGCTGGCGGGTTGCTTAAATTCTTGATTTCAGTATCAATAGAGTGACCTCCGTAGCAAATATTTACTTTGTATTGGGTTCCCATTTTTTTCCAAACCTGCTCAATCTGCAAACCTAATTCACGCGAAGGCACTAAAATCAAACATTGAACCGAAAGAATTTCAGGCTGTAATAATTCTAAAACCGGCAGTAAAAAGGCCAATGTTTTCCCTGATCCTGTTGGAGAAAGAAGTAAAACATTATTATCGTTCAAAATAGCATCTTGTGCTACCTCTTGCATTTCATTTAGGCTCTCAATTCCTAAATTCAAAAGTATGTTATTGGAATGGTGTTTTTTATTCATTTTGCAAAAGTAATCAAAATAGTTTTTTGTTTCAGGTTTTGTTTGTTTCAGGTTTCAGATCTCAACTATTTAACAATTTAACCACAAAATACACTAAGTTTTGTAAAGCATGGTTTTATAAAAGCACAAGGAACGCAAAGCTTTGCGTCCCTTGCGCTTGTCAACCCTTTCTAAATTAAAAAAATATTAGCGTACTTTGCGTTAAAAACCTCAATACATTACTCTTCTACTTCTTTCAAAATCAATTTAAATTCTTCAATTTCAGTTGCGGTTAATGGTTTTAGCGGGCTTCTTAGAAAACCGCCCTCTATTCCCTGAATTTCCAAACCTGCCTTGATTGCTCGTGGCAAACCTTTATTAACGATAAACTTCAAAAGATTCAATTGTTTGTAAAATACTTTTTGCGCAGCCTCTAAATCATTGTTCTCAATCGCATGATACAAATCCAGATTCAAGTTCGGAATTAAATTGGGCGCGGCCGTACACCAGCCAGTAGCTCCTGCAGAAAATGCAGCCAGTGCCAGAGGATTTGAACCATTAAAGAATGCTACATCATCGCCCAATTCCCGCTTTAAGTAATGCATTCTCTGAACATCTCCGGTACTTTCTTTAATCATCGTGACATTGGCAATCTCAAGAAGTCTCTTTAGCAAAGCAGGTGACATATCTACTCCTCCGGTTGCAGGATTATTGTAAGCCATTATCGGAATTGAAATTTGCTTGGCAACAACATCAAAATGCTGTACAATTTCATCATCTGTAAGTTTCCAATAACTCATCGGGATGATCATTACGGCAGCGGCACCTGCTTTTTCGGCAAATTTAGCATGATAAATGGTTTTCTCTGTTGTTAGGTTGGATACCCCAACCAAAACAGGAACTCTGCCGTTAACCTGCTCGATTGTTGCGACAGTAAGTGCTTCTTTCTCTTCGTCCGACAAATATGGCATTACTCCAGTACTTCCCAGTGGAGCAACCGCATGACAACCGGAAACAATTAAACGTTCCAGTAATTTTTTATACAAGCTGATGTCTACTTTTTCGTTTTTATCGAATGGTGTTATCGGATAAGCAATAATACCTTTAAATAGGTTGTTTTTCATTTTGTTTCTGTTTTAATTAAAGATCTCTTCCTTCTTCTTCTCTTAATGCAACACCCAAATTTTGAAGCTGAGGTGCATTCTCACAAGCGATGTACTTTGCAGCTGCTTCACTGCTTAAATTCTGATGTCTGTGCCAAGCCCAACTCGGAATATAGACAGCATCACCTGCCTTCCACTCTACTTTTGTATCTTCAATTTCAGTATATCCATGCCCTTCAATTACATAAATAACCGTTTCATAAGTATGACGGTGTCTGTTTGTCAATTGGTCCGGCAATAAACCTCCAATCGTCATACTTACATTTTTACTGGGAAGATCCACAAAGAAAACCGGGTGTTTTCGCTCCGTAGAAAATTGATCATGAACTCCGGCCTGTTCTACATTTTTGTGGATTAATTTTTCAGGCATCACAAAAGTGGGTCTGGCAAAGGTTTGGTGAAAGTCTTTTGATGAAAATTGCTTTTTAGTTTCCATAAGTCTAATAATTATTATTTTTTGCATTATTGCTCCACAAAATTATTCTAACTTTGGACTACTCAACTGATACAGTTTTATCATAAACAAATAGTCCAGATGTTAAGACCTTGGCAATTAGAAATTCAACTAAACACAAATGCAGCAAAAGCAATTTATCTTCAAATCGCCGATGCTATAATTGAAGCAATCAAAACCGGAATGCTCAATAGCGGAAATGCACTGCCCGGAAGCCGTCAGCTCGCGGGATTACTAAAAGTCAACCGAAACACTGTAATTGAAGCTTTAGATGTTTTAATTGCCGAAGGCTGGCTGATTACATTAGAAAGAAAAGGAACTTTTGTAGCTGATATTCTGCCAATAGCTCCCGAAAGCACCAATCAGAACCAAAAACCAAGTTATACGCAAGAAGAAACACTGCCAGTCATAGTTTTTGATGATGGAATCCCCGACAGCCGAATTGCTCCAATGAATGAACTCGCCAGAGCTTACCGACAGATTTTTAACCGAAAATCGCGTTGGCAGATCATGGGATACAGTACCGAGTACGGAAATCTGGAATTTCGAAAAGCAATCGTACAGATGCTCAATTTTAAAAGAGGAATGAATGTCACTCCGGATCAAATTTGCATCACACGTGGAAGTCAGATGGCAATGTACCTAACCTCCAACTGTTTATTATCAAAAGACGATTACGTAATGGTCGAAAACCCGGGGTATCAGGCCGCCTGGGAAACATTTCAAAGCAGTGGAGCTAAATTACTACCAATAAATGTCGACAAAGACGGCTTGCTGATTGATGAGGTCGAAGCTTATCTAAAAAAAATCAACAACATAAAAGCAATATACGTAACACCACATCATCAATTTCCAACTACAGTTACCTTGAGTCTCAAACGAAGATTAAAACTCATCGAATTGTCCAATCAATACGGTTTTACGATTATCGAAGACGATTACGATCATGAATTTCATTTCGGACAAAGACCTATTCTTCCCATTTCAAGTTACAGCAATGCCAAAAACACGGTTTATATTGGAACACTGAGCAAAATTGTTGCACCAGCCTTACGAATCGGATATCTGGTAAGTGATCGTGAAACCATCTTAAAAGTGGGTAAACACCGAAAAACAATTGACGTACAAGGGGATAACATTATGGAAGAAGCCGTTTTACAGCTCATAAACGAAGGCGAGATTAAAAGACACCTTAAACGAACAACCCTTATTTACAAAGCAAAACGCGACTATTTTGAAACAATCTGTAACAAATACCTCAAAGACAAAACCACTTTCACCAAACCCGATGGAGGCCTGGCATTTTGGATAATTCCTAACTCGCCAGTTAATATTTCTCAAATTGCGGACAAGCTACTGTTAAAGGGAATAAAAATAATGACTCCTGAAAAATATAGTTTTGACCAACCCATATCCGGATTCAGACTTGGCTATGCCTCTTTAACCGAAAAACAAATCGAAGACGGCATAATCGAACTTGCGAAATATTTGTAATTATTAAATTTAACCGCAAAGTGCGCAAAGTTATATACCCAAAGCTTTGCGAACTTTGCGCTTATCAACACAATCCGATACAAAAAACTTTGCGCACTTTGCGGTAAAAATCAACGCAAAGCACAATCACACATCAAACCTGAAACTTGAAACTTGAAACAAACAAAACTTGAAACTAAATTTAATTATATTTGATTCTTGCTATAAAAAACCAAACCATGAAACTTTTTACCCTTATCCTTTCACTTTTCTCCTTAACCCTTTTCGCTCAAAACAATAAAAAATACGACACCTACTTTGAAAAAGGAAACGGAAATCAGTCCGCTTCGTATCAGGAAACCATTGCTTATTATAAAATGCTGGCACAAGATTTCCCGACCATTCAGGTGAAAGAAATGGGATTGACAGATTCGGGTGAACCCTTACACATGATCACTTACAATCCCGAAAAGGAATTTAATTTTGAGAAAATTCAAAAGAACAAAGCGGTACTTTTTATCAATAACGGAATACACGCCGGAGAACCTGACGGAATCGATGCCACCATGCAATTCTACAGAGATCTGGCAACAGGAAAAATAAAAGCCCCGAAAAATACCGTTTTGGTGACTATTCCGGTCTACAATATTGGCGGTGCTTTGAATCGAAATTCGACCACAAGAGCCAATCAGGATGGACCTGAAATTTATGGCTTTAGAGGAAATGCCCGCAACTACGACCTGAATCGGGACTTAATGAAATCAGACACCCGAAACACAAAGAGCTTTGTTGAAATTTTTCAGAAGATAAACCCTGATGTTTTTATTGATAATCATGTAAGCAACGGTTCCGATTATCAGTACAAACTCACTTACATCATGACACAGCACAACAAGTTAGGAACGATTCTGGGTGACTTTATGAATACCGAAATGATGCCGGCGCTAGTCAAAAACCTACAGCAAAAGAAAATCGAAACAACCCCTTACGTAGATTCTTTTAAAGACACTCCCGACAAAGGTTTTGGGCAGTTTGTAGACAGTCCGAGATATACTACGGGTTATACTTCGTTGTTCAACACTATCGGATTTGTAGTCGAAACACACATGCTGAAAAAATATGCCGAACGTGTAAAAATGACTTACGAATACACCAAATCAACTTTAGATTATACCGACGCCAATTACCAAAAAATCAAGGAACTCCGAGTAAAAAATCTGGAACAATATCAAGCTAAGAAAAACTACACTCTAAAATGGGAGCTGGACAGCACAAAAGCTACCACCTTTTCGTTCTTGGGTTATGAAGCAGCTTACAAAAAAAGCGAGGCTACAACCGGAGATCGCTTGTACTACGATCGAAGCAGACCGTATAAAAAAGACGTCCCTTATATCAAAGAATTCAAATCAGTAAAAGAGGTTGTTATACCTTCTGCTTATATCATTCCGCGTGGCTACTGGAACATTATTGACCTTTTAAAGAACAATAACATTTCGTTTACCCAACTTAAAAACGATACCATTATTGAAGTAGAAAGCTATAAAATTGCCGATTTTAAAACCGTTCCGTCTGCCTACGAAGGACATTATTTACACCGAAATACAACGGTAACTTCTAAAATTGTTAAAATGGCTTTCGCCAAAGGAGATTATATAGTTCCAACCAATCAAAAAGGTGTAAAATACATCTTGGAAGCCTTTGAACCCGAAGGCATTGATTCTTTTTTTAACTGGAACTTCTTCGACACCATTTTACAGCAAAAAGAACATTATTCCGGATATATTTTTGAAGATACCGCAGCTAAACTCCTAAAAGAAAACCCAACTTTAAAAGCCGAACTGGAAAATAAAAAACAAACCGATCTTGAGTTTTCTAAAAATCCGGAAGCACAGTTAGACTGGATTTATAAACATTCGGCCTATTATGAAAAGGCGCATTTGCAATATCCTGTTTATAGGGTACTGTGATATTTAACCGCAAAGAACGCAAAGTATTTTTGAGTTGAAAACGCTCAGATCGCGAAGCTTTGAGTTCTCATAACAAAAACATAAAATCAAGAGCACTAAAAAAAGCCTAATAAACATAAATTTATTAGGCTTTTAAATTATGAAAAACAAAACTATTTATCTTTCAATATTTTTTCTAAAAACTCAACTTTTTCTTTTTCAGCCTGAACCAAACGTTCATATAGTTTTTTATTCTCTTCTATAGATTCCATTAATTTATCCAATGGATTGAAAGTACAATGATTATTAAAAGTCCCTGCACTATTATCTGTAAAACTATTAAAATAATTGATCGCAGCTTCTTCTGAAAAATTCTTAATGGCTTCAACGGTAACTCCTAAAGCTTTTGCTACCTGGCTCAGTCTTTCATCATCAATTTCTTCACTATTTTCTAAAGTTGACACCGTTTGCTGACTAGTCCCCAAGGCTTGCGCCAGAGCTTCCTGCTTCATGTCTCTCAGTTCACGGATTCGGCTAATTTTTCGTCCTATGTGGTTTGGTTTTGATAATGTGCTCATAATTCAAAGATAATATTAACGATCATTACAATCAATAATGTAAAAAACATATTTTGCTATGTATGATACAGTTTAGATGATTTTTATTATTGATTTGGATATCAAACAAAAGTACGATTTTTGAGACATGAAATAGTTAAAAATGAAAAATTATATAGATTCTAAAAAAGCAGACTTTCTTAGTAAAAAAGCCATAACATATGATAAATTTTTCCTTTGCACATAGTCTATCGCCCTTTCAGGGCTTAACCAAAAAAATCATTATTCATTCTTAGTGCTTCGCACTAAGCTATTGCTAAAGCTCTTTCAGAGCAAAAAAATCACAAATAACCTTAAAACTAAAAATCATACGCTTCACACCAAAACCGTTACATAGAGTTCTTCTAGATCAAAGATTATCAAAAACGGGCTGAAAGCCCAAAAGCAACAGCGCAGTACAACGCACTGCAAACGGAATAAAAAATAGATTCCGCCCTGAAAGGGCAAAAGCAAACAAACACAAAGTATTTTCTTAAAGAGAACAACTCACCTTTTTCGAAAACACCACACAAAAATTCGAAAATATTTTCTCGTTGAGACGCGACTTTCCCTCCTATAGAACTTAATACTATTTACAATTCATTTATCCCCTTTTACCCTACATTATTGCTAAGATTCTCCTAAAACAAGAGGTTTAAAACATTAATGGTTGGTCCTGATTAATCAAAAAACATTCAGATTATCAAACAGTTCATTTATATTTGTTAAAGCTATAACCAAACCATTAAACCAATTTAAACCAAAACCATAATGAATACCACTTTTTATCTTGAAAAGTTTCAAGAAGCAGCGGATCGTCTCGATCAAAAAATTCTAAGCGAAAAATCAATTGAAGTTGCTGTTGGAATCTACTTAGATTCCGTTTTTATAAAACTGTATAAAAAATCCTGGTCCACTAATCCTGACGAAGCCTTAACTTCCGAATCAAGAATTTTCTTTTCCGTTTGGATTAGTGATTCAGATATTGAAAAACAAAGATTGATGTACAACATCCATGCTTTAAAACTCAGAAAATTTAAAGTTTACACTATAGAAAGCCGAAAATTTGCCGAAGTGTTTAGAAAATCTTTTAAAACGTATGAAAACGGATGGCCCAATGTCACCACAAATCATGGTCCCTTAACCCTAATGGAAGGCTGGTTAAATCTTGATTTAGAAAACCTTCAGGAAGAGATCGTGCAACTATCAAATAACTTCTTAGAAATTGAACACTTGATTGATGCTGCTTTTGATCAGTTTAAGTAAAAAAACTTAAAGTGCTGCTCGTGAATAAGTTTAGAATCCTTACAATTCAAACATTTTCACGAGCAAAACTTTCTTATTTTGACTAAAATATAAAATCCTTTTTACTGGCTATTCTCGTCTTTAATTCCTTTTAGCAATGCATAAATAGCCATTGCATGTCCCTGTCCTAATTCATAATCTGCCTTAAGCCAGTTTACAATGTCTCCGGCTTTTACTTCAGGTTTGAGTTTTCCCTCCTGTGTAAATGCCTTTTCTTCTGCTAAAGCTCTAAATTCGGCCGGACCATTACCAGTCTTTTCTTTAATTGTTTTTAAGTACGCTTGAAATGACATAAAACATATGGTTAGTTGATTAATCTTACAATAAACGAAAATACAAATTAAAATCTAATTTCATTTAAAGATTTTTCACTGGCAATTACTTACGATTCTAAAACATTTTATCTTAGTTAAACATCAATAAATCTACTCTTTAAACAAATCACAGAGCTAAAACAAAAAAGCCAGTGAACATAGTACCACTAGCTTTTTTGGAATATAAAAAATTTAGATTTTTTGACCGTTGGTGTAATTCATTTTAACACATAGTTAGATAGGTTCTGCATCTACAAAAAAGGCGTTTCACTTCATTTAAAAACACCCATTTTTCTATGCGAAAGAAATATATTTCTTTTTTCATTTCCTATTTTGCTACTAAAATCTATGTTTCTACGTGTTAAATAATTCTTTTAATTAATTATACCCAATCGGTTAGATTTTTAATCTTATTGTTTCAATTGATTCTCTTCTTCAAATAACAATTTGATATTTTCATAAGAGTTTTTCAAGGCTTCTTTAATCTGTTCCGGATTTAACCAGGCAACTTTTTCAATTCCCTCCTCCAACTGACCTTGCGGAGTGCCTTCAAAATCTGTATGCATTTCAAACCAATGTGTGATTTTGAGTTTGTATTTCCCATTACGCTTGAAAACGTGATACGTTTTTTGAAGCTTGTTTGTAATACGAAGTTGGTTCACGCCGGTTTCTTCTTCAACCTCACGGATCGCTGTAGCCTCAATTTCCTCACCTTTCTCGATTCCTCCTTTTGGCAAATCCCATTTTCCATTTCTGAAAATGAATAAAACTTCGCCTTTTTTATTGTACACTAAACCTCCCCCTGCCTTGTTTACAGGAATTTTAGCCTTTAAAGTTTTCATAATCTCCTTTTCATCAGGATGATATAAATAGGCCTTTTGAATTTTATTTTGAAAGATTTTCACTATAAGCTGTTCGATATCAATGCTCTCTAACAAGAATAATTGAAAATTAGTCTCTCTTGAGATTTCATTTGTCAAAAAAAGTGGTTTGTCGTTCACAAAAACTTTATACATTTGTACTATGATTTTTAATAAAGATACTGCCGAAAAAACAGCCGAATTGCTTTTGCAAATAAATGCAATTAAATTGAATCCCGAAAATCCTTTTACATGGGCTTCAGGTTGGAAATCGCCTATTTATTGTGATAATAGGTTAATTCTTTCATTTCCAAGCATCCGAAATTACGTTCGTGATGAATTTGCGAAAAATATAGAAAAACAATTTGGGAAACCAGATGTCATTGCCGGTGTTGCCACAGGTGCCATTGGTGTTGGAATTCTTGTTGCCGAAAGCCTAGGACTTCCATTCGTATATGTGCGTCCTGAAGCTAAAAAACACGGAAGACAAAATCAGGTAGAAGGTTTTTTACAAAAAGGTCAAAATGTTGTAGTTGTTGAAGATTTAATCAGCACCGGAAACAGCAGTTTGATGGCAGTAGAAGCTTTACGTAACGAAGGAGCGAATATTAAAGGAATGGCTGCCATTTTTACTTATGGTTTTAATGTTGCCGAAGAAAACTTTAAAAACGCCAATATCGATTTGTATACCTTAAGCAATTACGAAAACCTATTGGATTTAGCAGTTCAAAAACAATACATCAGCGAAGAACAACAGTCTACTTTACAAGAATGGAACGTGAGTCCATCAACCTGGGGACAGGAAGAGGAGTAATTTTAGATTGCAGATTTTAGATTTTCTAAAAATAGCTTTGCTCTTTTTTGAATTGAATTTTAAATCCAGCTTTGTGAACTTTGCGTTTATAAAGAAAAAGAAATACAAAAAACCTTGCGCCCTTTGCGGTTAAAATAAAAAACAAAAAAAATAATATATGAACTTAGAAAGTCCAAAAGTTACAGTTCAGAAATCAGCTCAGGATTTATTTGATTTATTGACTGATGTAAAGAATTTTGAAAAATTAATGCCCGATAATATCGCTAAGTTCGAAGTAATCGGTGAAGATGCTTTTATTTTTGGATTAAAAGGTATGCCGGAAATAAAACTTAAAATGAAAGAAAAAACAGCACCAAGCAAAATTGTTTTGGGAGCTGCTAGTGACAAACTTCCGTTTACCCTAACTTCAAATATTGACAGCGTTTCTGACTCAGAAAGTGCAGTTCAATTATTCTTTGAAGGCGAATTTAATGCAATGATGGCCATGATGATCAAAGGACCAATCAGTAAATTCATCGAAACACTGGCAAATAATATGACCAAACTTTAATAATTATTAATTGTGAATTATTAATTATTAGTTGTGAATTATAAACAGAAGTCCGATTTAACGATCGGGCTTTTTTTTGCATATAAGAAAGCCCCAGAATCTTAGAATCTCAGCACCTTAGAACCTCCACAAAAAAAAACACTTCATCCTCAAAATATAACACTTCAGCACTATAAATTATCACATCTTGAATTATTGATAGAAGTTTGATCCATTAACCAAACAAAAACAAAATGGAAGCAACGATCAAAATTTTAATTTACATTCATGCATTCTTTGGAGGAATCGGTCTAATTACCGGAATAGGAAGTGTTGTAGTCAAAAAAGGAAGCACACTGCACAAAAGAATGGGGAAATTATTCTCAATAGGAATGTTCATTAGTGCACTTATCTCTATCCCGATCTGCTGGATGCCGAAACATCAGAATATTTTTTTATTTCTAATTGGCTTATTCACTATTTATCTGGTAACATCAGGAAACAGAGCTTTAAACTTCAAACACAAAACAAAAGCCGATTTTTACGATAAATTAATCTCAGGAACCATGTTGTTTTTCTCTGTAATAATGATTTCGATTGGGATCTACTGTCAATTGAATTCTGTACAAAACGGCATTTTATTTACTTTCTTTGGCGGATTTGGCCTTTATATGACGGTGAAAGATCTTATCTTCTTTAAAAACGTATCCAAAACCAATAATTGGCTGTCTAAGCATATCGGAAAAATGACCGGAGCACTCATTGCATCGGTAACTGCTTTTATTGTTGCCGGAATTGGACTTGGAAATATAATCGCCTGGATGACACCTTCTATCCTTGGAACATTTTATATACTATATTGGAACAGAAAAATAGCTCCAAAAACAGCTAAAACAGTAAAGGTTTAAAATAGTGCTTCAAACCGATTCGGCAGATTTTCAATCTTAAAACCATTCACACAGTCCAAACAAAAAACTCAGAACCTTAGAACCTTAGCACCTCAGAACCTTTAATAAAGCATCTGAATCTCTTTAATATCAAACTCCGAGACAGAGTCATCTTCCAGTAAAATTTGGATTTTACCAACAGGTGATACTCCCTGAATGATTCCCATGAAATTTTGATTTTTTAGATTTTTAAATGGCATTGGAACACCTTTTCGAAACAATGAATTAAAATAAATAGCCCATAAATCTTTAGAATTAACTTCCCATAGACTTATTTTTTCTTTTATTTTTTCAACAATTAACTGAGGTAAAATATCTTTATCAAAACTATGTCCCGAAATGACTGCCAATGAAGAAGCATTTGGCAGTTCGTCAAAATTAGTCTGGTTGACATTTAACCCTAATCCAACAACTGACACAATTCTGCCACCGCTTTTAAGGGTATTTTCAATAAGTATGCCACCAATTTTCTTATTATATGACATAATGTCGTTTGGCCATTTTATACTTAAATCAGGAATATTTAACGATTTTAAGACCTCAATTACACTTAAAGAAACGATAACGCTGAGGTTAAAAACGTGTTCATTATTAAAGACAAAATCTTTCACCAAAACACTCATAATTAAGTTTTTACCCACTTCAGACTGCCACTTTGCCCCCATCTGCCCCTTGCCTTTTGTCTGATTTTCAGCCGTTACCACAGTAAAATTATCCGGTTCATCATGGCTTGACAAAGATTTAAGGAAATCATTTGTAGAATCTATGGCATCGAGTTTGATTAGTTTCATTCAAGTAATTTAAATAACTTAATTTAATATTTTGTTAAGGTTCAAAAATAATCACAAAATTTGGTAACTTTACAAATTCATACAAAATAATTCATGGCGAAAAAGACTGTTAATAATGATGTTCTATTGGCGAACATAATCAAAGGGATTGAAGAAGTAAAAGGAAATGATATCGACATTCTTGACTTAAGAGAAATAGACACGGCAGTTTGTGACTATTTTGTCATTTGCAACGGAAGTTCAAATACCCAAGTTAATGCCATTGTAAACTCAATTCAAAAAACTGTATCTAAAGACTTAAAAGATAAACCGTGGCACGTAGAAGGAACCGATAATGCAGAATGGGTTCTAATGGATTATGTGCATATCGTGGTACACGTTTTCCAGAAACACATCCGAGAATACTACAATATCGAGAGCCTTTGGGGTGACGCCAAAATAACTACAATCGAAAACAAATACTAAAGAAAATTTCTTCTAATGGCTAAAGATAATAATCCAAATCCGAGTAAATTTAAAATAAGTCCCTGGTTAATATACACCGCAATACTTCTGGTTTTTTTATTTATAAGTTTTGCAACCGGTGGATCTAACTTAAGCGAACCTGCTCAATTGACCTCTTCTAAATTCAATACTTTATTAGAAAAAGGACAAATTGAAAAAGTAATCGTTTATAATAAAGCTGAAGCTGAAGTATATTTAAACGCTGCGGCTCTTAAAGACGCAGCCAATAAAAAAGTAGCTAAAGATATCTTTGAAAGACCTAACAAAGGCCCTCATTATACTTTAGAAATTGGTAATGACCAAATTTTTCAAACGAAGCTGGAAAAAGCAGTTGGCGAAGGCAAACTAAAAGATTTTAACTTCTTGCAAAAAAATAACTGGAGCGACATTTTAATCAGTCTGCTTCCAATCATCATCATTATTGGTGTATGGATTTTCATCATGCGTAAAATGTCTGGTGGTGCCGGTGGCGGTGGCGGACAAATTTTCAACATTGGAAAATCAAAAGCCAAACTATTTGATGAGAAAACCGACATTAAAACTACTTTCAAAGATGTTGCTGGTTTAGAAGGCGCAAAAGAAGAAATACAAGAAATTGTAGAGTTCTTAAAAAACCCTGAAAAATACACCAATCTGGGAGGTAAAATTCCAAAAGGAGCCTTATTAGTAGGGCCTCCGGGAACTGGTAAAACATTACTTGCAAAAGCAGTTGCAGGAGAAGCTCAGGTTCCTTTCTTCTCTTTATCAGGTTCTGATTTCGTAGAAATGTTTGTAGGGGTTGGCGCTTCACGTGTTCGTGACTTGTTCAAACAAGCAAAAGAAAAATCTCCTGCTATTATCTTCATCGATGAAATAGATGCTGTTGGTAGAGCTAGAGGAAAAAGCAATATGTCAGGCGGAAATGACGAAAGAGAAAACACTTTAAACCAATTACTAACCGAAATGGACGGTTTTGGTACAAACTCTAACGTAATTGTTTTGGCTGCAACCAACAGAGCTGATGTTCTTGACAAAGCGTTAATGCGTGCAGGTCGTTTTGACAGACAAATTTTCGTAGACTTACCGGACATTCGCGAAAGAGCTGAAATTTTTGCTGTGCATTTAGCACCTATCAAAAAAGTAGAAGGTCTTGATCTTGATTTCTTAGCCAAACAAACTCCGGGTTTCTCTGGTGCTGATATTGCAAATGTCTGTAACGAAGCAGCCCTAATCGCTGCCCGTAACAACAAAACTGCAGTAGACAAACAGGATTTCCTTGATGCTGTTGACAGAATCATTGGTGGACTAGAAAAGAAAAACAAAATTATTACACCGGAAGAAAAAAGAGCAATCGCAATTCACGAAGCCGGACACGCAACTGTAAGTTGGATGTTAGAGCATGCTGCACCATTAATCAAAGTAACTATTGTTCCTCGTGGACAAAGTTTAGGAGCTGCCTGGTACCTTCCGGAAGAAAGACAAATCGTTAGAACAGATCAAATGTTAGACGAAATGTGTGCTACTATGGGTGGAAGAGCTGCTGAAAAAGTAACTTTCGACCGAATTTCAACAGGAGCATTAAGCGATTTAGAAAAAGTTACACGTCAGGCTCGTGCTATGGTAACCATTTATGGATTGAATGATAAAATTGGAAATGTTACGTATTATGACTCAAGTGGTCAAAGTGAGTACAGCTTTTCAAAACCATACTCTGACGAAACTGCAAAAATCATTGACAAAGAAATCTCAGAATTAATTGAAGGCCAATACCAAAGAGCCATCGAAATTCTCGAAGAAAACAAAGACAAGCTAAATCAATTGGCTGACATATTAATTGAAAAAGAGGTTATTTTTAAAGATGACTTAGAAACTATTTTCGGAAAACGTACTTTTGATAAAAATTTAGAAGAAGTGGTTTCCTAAATAATTCACTAAATATGTAATATTTTTTAAAATCTTAATTCAAAATAGCCTTTTGAATTAAGATTTTTTTATCTTTGAACGTTTTCAATTAACATGTAAAGTATTTCATATAAAATGAATTTTTTCAAAAAAATATTTGGTTCCAGCGACGCTGCTTCTGATGAAGAACATGAAAGTGAATACGGAGGAAATCAAGCTCCGGACAGTCATTTATCTATTGATGAAAGATTCATTTTCAATTTCAAGAAAAATGGCGGTAAGTTCTTGTATTGTGAAAACAAACAAGAAGTTGCAGAACAGTTTGAAAATATCCTGGAAGAAAATGACTGGTTCGAAAATGAAGTTCTATGTTATGAACCTGCCCTTTTTAGTTTATTAGAAGAAAACAAACTACTTTATATTTCTCCTCGAAACCCAAAATTTTTACTTGCTACTTGTGAGAACCTAATTGCCGATGAAGGCTCAATTCTGTTTTCATCAAAACAAATCAGACAAGACAAACCAAACGAATTACCTGCAAATATTGTTATAATTGCCACAACAAGTCAGATACTTTTGATCAAAAGTGACGGACTTAGCGCTATCAAACGCAAATACGAAAGAGACTATCCTACTAATATTACCACAATAAAATATTTCGAAAAAGCAAAAGAGGAAGATTTTACCCAATACGGAAGTGTTGCCAAAAATCTATATTTATTGCTCTTAGAAGACCTTTAAGATGAACGAAACACTCAAGAGAACCATTTCTGGTGCTGTTTATATCGCTTTATTATTAACTTCTATTCTGTTTTCTACCGAAAGCTTTATTGTCCTTTTTGGCATTTTCCTAATTATCGCCACTTACGAATTCTGTAATTTAGTTGGAATCAATAAAATATTTTCAATTTTATTCGTTTCTGTTTTTTACAGTACGGTCGCTTTAATCAGTTTTTACAAAGCCGAAACGGAAAACTATATCAGTAAAACATTAAAAGAAAACATACAAATAACAGTTGATACCGAAAAACTTTTTTCTGTACTGCTTATTATCACGCTGATTGTATCTGTAAAATGCATTGTATTTTTGTTTGATGACACACAAATCATCAGCAAATCATCCAAATACATTTATTTATTGGGATACGTCACACTCCCTTTTCTCTTTATCACTAAAATTTCATTCGGAATTAAAGATTACAATCCAAAAATCATCATCGGATTATTTGTCTTGATTTGGACCAATGATACATTTGCTTACTTAGTTGGTAAATCAATGGGGAAACATAAATTGTTTGAACGCATTTCGCCTAAAAAAACAATTGAAGGATTTCTTGGAGGTGTTGTTTTTGCTGCTTTTGCCGGTTTTTTAATCTCAAAACTATACATACAGCCAAAACCGGATTTCAGCGCTAAATCTATTTTAATCTGGATGATTATAGCTTTAATTGTTAGCATCTTTGGAACTATTGGAGACTTAATTGAATCTAAATTCAAAAGAGTTGCCGGAGTAAAAGACAGCGGTTCCATCATGCCGGGTCACGGAGGTGTATTAGATCGACTAGATAGTGTTATATTTGTAGCACCAATTATATTTTTATTTTATCAAATTTTATACTATGTTTCATAAAGAAGGAGGCCCATCCATTTTATTAGGCACTGTTTTCGCAGTAGCTGTACTTTTAATTGCTGAAAAATTCATTGATATCAATTGGCTAAGAATATTGGTTCAGCTAGCTGGTGTATTAGTTTTAATCATCATTTTGCAATTTTTCAGAAATCCAAAAAGAATCGCAATTAGAAACAGCGATCACATTCTTGCTCCGGTAGACGGAAAAGTTGTCGTTATTGAAGAAGTTTACGAAGGTGAATACTTCAAAGACAAACGTCTGCAAGTATCTATCTTTATGTCGCCTATAAACGTACACGTAACACGTTATGCAATGGACGGAATCATAAAATTTAGTAAATACCACCCTGGGAAATTTTTAGTAGCCTGGCACCCAAAAGCAAGTGAAGAAAACGAAAGAACGACAGTTGTAATCGAAAACGAAACTTTCGGACAAGTATTATACAGACAAATTGCAGGCGCTTTGGCACGTCGAATTGTAAATTATGCTAAAGAAGGAATGCAGGTTGTTCAGGGAACAGATGCAGGATTTATTAAATTTGGTTCAAGAGTAGATTTATTTTTACCTTTAGGTACTCCAATTAATGTAGTATTAAACCAAAAAGCAATTGGTGGAAAAACCATCATCGCTACAAAAGCTTAATGACTGAAAAAGATTTAGATACTCGTTTTTCAGAGGCTGTCGAGACTGCTTTAAAAATGACTCAGGCCACGCTGCCACAAGACGTGCAGTTAAGGCTTTATGCCTATTACAAACAGGCTACTTTTGGAACAGCTGTGTACAATCAATCGGATAATTTTGATTTGCGAAATGCTTTCAAAACAAATGCCTGGATGCAAATAAGTCATTTGACGGCTGATGAAGCTAAAGAAAATTATATCGCAATCATTAATTCACTAACATCAAAATAACTAACATTATGAAGAAAAACATTGTTCGTTTCAGCATTTTAGCTTCATTTTTTCTATTATTTTCTTGTAATGACAATAAGCTAACCGAAGTTGTTGAAGTTCCTTTACCAACAAAAGAAGAAAAAATCACCATTGGATCTCCAAATGATGTAAAAGCAGACCCGGGTTCTTTTGAATTGACAAAATTACCTTTTTCTTACGATGCTTTGGCTCCTGCAATTAGAACACTTACTTTAGAAACGCATTATTCAAAACACTATTTAACGTATACCAACAATTTTAATAAAGAAATTGTAAATACCGAGTTTGAAAATCTGCCTATTGAAGATATTCTTAAAAAGATGGATCTTAGCAACGCTAAACTGCGTCAAAATGCGGGTGGCTATTACAATCACACCCTTTACTTTAATATTCTTACACCAAAAGAACTAACACCAAAAGATACGCTGGCAGGTTCTATTAATAAAGAATTTGGTTCTTTCAGTAACCTTACCAGTCAGTTTAAAGGTCAGGCAACGAAACAGTTCGGATCCGGATGGGTTTGGCTGGTAGTCGACAAAGCCGGAAAGCTACAGGTAACAACAACGGATAATCAAGACAATCCTTTAATGAAAAACGCTCTGATTCCCGGAACTCCAATCTTAGGAATCGATCTGTGGGAACATGCTTATTATTTGGATTACCAAAATAGAAAAGGAAGTTATATTGATGCTTTTTATCAGCATATAAACTGGGAAAAAGTAAACGAATACTATGTCGAGGCTTTGAAGAAGGTCAGAAAAGTATAAATCACAAAAAAAGCTGAATACCTAAGTATCAGCTTTTTTTTATACGCTTAAATAAAAATTCTTATCACTACTTCAATTCATAAATAAAGGACTCTGAAGGCGCTATTTTCACTCGAACAACTCCTTCTCCATTGTTTACTTTCAACTGCACAGAACTCTTTTCATACAGTTGATCTTTCAGTTTATAAACTCCTTCTTTCAAATTCCACTTTTCGATAATATCCGAAGGATTTTTCAAATCAAACTCACTTGTCTTTTCTGCAGAAAAATTAGCCACTATTATCAACTTTTGATTGACTGACCAACGCACATAGGAATAAATCAAATCATCGTAATGAATCGTATTCTGGCGATTTACACTTTGAATTTCCTGAAAACTTCCCATTAAAGCAGAACTCTTAATCGAAAAATTTAACAGTCGTTTGTAAAAATCACGAAGATTTTTCTCTGAATCCGAAAGCTGTCCTCCGTCAAACTTCCCATTATTCATCCAACGCTGATGATTCGGCACTCCGATATAATCAAATATTGATGTTCTCGAACGGGTTCCAAAACCGGCATTCTCATTCGCAGCTTCCCCTACCTCCTGTCCAAAATAAATCATCGTTGGAGACGTACTAATTGTTGCAGAAACCAACACTAAAGGTTTTCCTCTTTCCGGCGTTCCTGCAAATTCAGGACTTGCCAAGCGCTGTTCGTCATGATTGTCTAAAAAATGAAGCATATTGTGCTCAATATCTGTCATTCCTTTTTGAATATCCGACAATCCATCAGGTAAAGATTTTCCACGAATAATATCTTTCAGCTTATCATAAGTCTCTACTTTATCGTACAGATAATCCATTTTTCCTAAGCAGATGTAATTACGATACTCCTTCGGATTATACACTTCTGCTAATAAAAAAGCATTTGGATCTTTCATTTTGATTGCCGAATTCATGTAACTCCAAAATTCATACGGAACCATCTCAGCCATATCATAACGAAAACCATCTACTCCTTTTTCAATCCAATACAAAGCAATCGATCTGAACTTCTTCCAAGAGTCCGGAACGTCTTTATCTTGCCAAAAAGCGAAATGCTCCTGATACGTTTTTTGATCAAATCCTACCGGCAATTCAGGAAAATCCTTTGAGCCATCAGGACGGATTCCGTAATTTACTTTCACGGTCTCATACCAGTCATTTTGGTCCGGTTTAACTTTTCGCGATCCATTTCCGGTCCATTTTGCAGGATTTTCATCAAATACACCATCAACAAGTACATTTTTCTCTCCGTTCAAGGGAATATCTCCATCCGGAATTTCGAAATGATTGTTTGGTATATAGTAGAAATTATTATCTCTCTTATATTCCGCATTAACATCATCATCAGCTCCAAAATCTTTCACTCCCACCGGATTACTTTTTCCTTCGTATTTTCGTGCAATATGATTGGGTACAATATCAATAATCAACTTTAATCCTGCCTCATGTGTACGAACTATCAACGCTTCGAATTCTTGCAATCTGTTTGCCGGATTCACAGCTAAATCGGGGTTTACATTGTAATAATCTTTTACTGCATACGGAGATCCGGCACGGCCTTTTACCACTTCAGGATCATCATCCGAAATCCCATAGGCTTTATAATCCCCAACCAATGCGTGATGCGGAACACCCGTGTACCAAATATGAGTTACTCCTAAATCTTTGATTTCATGTAATGCTTTGTCGGTAAAATCATTAAACTTTCCAACACCATTCTCTTCAATGGTACCCCAAGGTTTATTCGTTGTGTTTTTATTTCCGAACAAACGTGTAAAAACCTGATACACCACAATCTTATTCTCTTTAGAAACTTCTTCTTTTCTTGTGTTCATTTTTAGATCTTTGGTTTTACATGCCGAAAACAGCAGGATTACAGACAATCCTGCAACAAAAAATTTCTTATTTATCATATTTATTCTAATAATCTGATTCATTTCCAAACTAAAAATCCGCTCTTAATTCCGGAAATCTTTTCCTAAATTTAGGCTAATTTTTAAATTCAAAAGAAGACTAAAATCATTTTTGTTAGAGTCTACATTCAAAATTGCAAACTACAACGTAAGAGTATGCCGTTTTGTTGATAAATTAGATTAAAAGCTACAAAGATAAATAGTACAAAGTTCATCCATGAAAGAACTTAAAATACTGGAAATTTCCAAGCTTTACTGAACTTGTGCTGTAGACTATCTAAAAATAAATCTGCATTAATAAATTAATCTTAATATCAATAAAGGTTGTAACCTTTTTCATAAATTTGACAAAAATTTAATCCATTGAAGAAATTACTCTTTTTCATATCCTATTGTTTGCTTTTTTTAAGCGTACAAGTCATATTTGCTCAAAAACCTAAAACAATAATTGTTGAAAATGCTGATTTTCAAGAAATCAACGAAAATGAAATTCCGGGCGCTTTACTTCTAATTGGGAATGTAAAAGTAAATCATGATGGCGTTGTACTTACCTGTAACCGCGCTTACTTTTTTCAAAAAGAAAACTATCTCAAAGCCTTTGGAAATGTACAATTAGTACAAGGAGATACCTTGTTTCTAAACAGTAAATATGCGGAATATAGTGGAAATGTAAAAAAAGCCTTCGCAACCGGAGATGCCGTAATGAGTTCTCCTGACGCCACTTTAAGTACCGATACGATAAACTTTGACCGAAATATTCAACAGGTATTCTACAATACAAAAGGTACTATTATCAACAAAGACAACACACTGGTTAGTAAATCGGGAAGGTATTTTGTGGCCGAGAAAAAATTTCAATTCTTAACCGCAGTAACCATTACCAATCCAAAATATGTTATAAAATCGAACCATTTAGATTACTATAGTAATTCAGGACACTCTTATTTACTCGGTCCCTCAACTATTACCAGTAAAGCCAATTACATTTATACCGAAAGAGGTTTTTATGATACCAAAAAGAATCTGGCTCATTTTCTGCGGAAATCCTACATCAAATACGATGACCGTCTCATAGAAGGAGACAGCTTATATTACAATCGAAACATCGAATTTGCCTCCGCAACCCGAAATGTAAAAATCACCGATTCTATCAATCGCGGTATTGTAAAAGGCCACTATGCCGAAATTTACAAACTTAAAGATTCCATGTTTGTTACCAAAAGAGCAGTAGCCATAAATCTGGTGGAAAAAGATTCAGTTTACATTCACGGAAAAAAACTGATGGTTACCGGAAAAGAAGGCGAACGTATTTTACGAGCTTACAACAACGTACGTTTTTACAAAATAGACATGAGCGGAAAATGTGATTCTATTCATTCGAACTCCAAAACCGCTTTAACAAAACTCATTGGAAACCCAATTCTTTGGAACGGAGAGAGCCAAATTACGGGAGATATCATGCATCTTATTGGCGATAAAAACACCAAAAAGCTTGATTCCTTAAAGGTCCTCAACAATACCTTTATCGTCTCGCGGGATACTCTCGGAACCGGCTATAATCAGGTCAAGGGACTCAATTTGTTTGGAAAATTCAAAGAAGGAAAACTACATGATGTTGACGTTATCAAAAACACCGAAGTCATATACTACATGCGCAATGATTTTAATGAATTGATTGGAATCAACAAGAATGTAAGCAGCAAAATCAATCTGATTATAGAAAACAATGATATTGAAACCATCACATTTTTCAACAAAGTAGACGGTGACGTTTATCCTGAAGCCGATTTACCTGAAAATGCCCGTAAACTAAAAGGCTTGCGTTGGCGAGGCGACGAACGAATAAAGTCAAAAGACGATATTTTTACTGCCGAAGACAATGAAATGAACGATAAATTAATCCAGGAAGGAAAAGACGAAGAGACTAAAGATAAAGATACTCCCATAAAAGTCAGAAAAGAAACCCTAGATTACGATAAAAAGAAACCCGCGTCGAAGAAAACTACTAATGCTAAGAGTAAAAAATAGTTTTCAGTCGCAGTCGCAGTTTCCAGTCGCAGTCCTCACTCTCCGTTTTTCACTAACTGAAAACTGACACTGAAAACCGAGACTGATGTCACTTAGAATCTTAAAAAAATGAACTTATTTCCAGTAAGTAATTATACTTTCAAAATCATTGGAGAACAATCAGAATCTCTCGATCGTTTAAAAAGAAGAACAGAAAGCAGCGAAAGTTTGGCTTCAAAAATAACGGATAAATCATTTATTGGAACAATCAACAATAATGCATTTAAAATAATTTCATCTGAAATAGGTAAAGGCGCATTTTGTGTATTAAGCGGCGAAATTGTTGACAACAATGGGGGTATTAATGTAGAAATAAATAAAACATTTAAAATTTTATTAAGCTTCTTGATTTGTCTTCCTCTGGCAGGACTAATTTTACAAGCAATTTCTCAAGACAACAAATTTTTAATCCTTTTTATCTTAATAGCGATACTTGAATGTCTAATGATTCGATATATATTTATTGAATTTGCATTCAGAATATTATCTAAACAAAGTTTAAACCGACTTAGCGATGTATTAGATATTGAAACACTTGAAAAAATTAAGAACGATTAAAGCATTCGTTTTTCCTGCATATAAAACTAAAAAAACTTAGATTCTTAGAACCTAAGCAACTTAGAAACTTTAAAAAAATGAATCCAGATTTTATAAAATACCAGGCACAAACTTCACCTTACCCGTTAGGAATGGAAGTTTCACACGCTATTGGCTCGTACATTTACGATACTAATGATAAAAAATACTTAGATTTTGTAGCAGGTGTTTCCGCTTGCACACTTGGACATCAGCATCCAAGAGTTAATCAGGCGATTAAAGATCAGCTGGACAAATATTCGCATGTTATGGTTTATGGGGAATATTCTCAAAGCCCGGCTGTACAATATTGCAAACTAATGGCTTCACTCCTACCTGAATCCTTAAGCAAAACGTATTTAGTCAATTCAGGAACTGAAGCGATTGAAGGAGCGTTAAAACTGGCTAAACGTTCAACAGGCCGCAGCCAGCTCATTTCTTGTCATAATGCGTATCATGGTAACACTATGGGATCTATGAGTGTTATGGGCTTTGAAGAGCGCAAGCAGGCTTTTAGACCACTACTTCCCGATGTTGATTTTATCACCTTTAATAACGAGGAAGATTTACAAAAAATAACAACCCGAACTGCTGCAATACTATTAGAAACTATTCAGGGAGGTGCCGGATTTATTGAACCCCACGACAATTTTCTGCAAAAAGTCAGAAAACGTTGTGATGAGGTTGGTGCTCTGATGATTGTTGACGAGATCCAGCCTGGTTTTGGCCGAACAGGAAAACTATTTGGCTTTCAGAACTACGATGTCGTTCCGGACATAGTGGTGATGGGAAAAGGAATGGGAAGCGGAATGCCAGTAGGTGCTTTTACTGCTTCGGCAGAAAAAATGGATCTTCTGACGGAAAATCCCAAACTGGGACACATTACTACTTTTGGAGGACACCCTGTCATTGCGTCAGCATGCCTGGCTACTTTGCAGGAATTAACTGAGACAAACTTAATGCAGGAGGCTTTAGATAAAGAAAAACTCTTTAGATCGCTTTTGGTACATCCTTTGATAAAGGAAGTTAGAGGAAGGGGATTGATGCTTGCCGCAATGACCGAAACTACAGAAATAACAAATGAAGTTATTTTAAACTGTCAGGACAAAGGGCTTATATTATTCTGGTTACTTTTTGAAGGATGCGCCATAAGAATAACACCTCCATTAACCATTTCTGAAGAGGAAATTAAAGAAGGCTGTGCCATAATCTTAGATGTTATGGATGAAATCCTGAAAAAGGAACAACAAGTTTAATTAAAACACATCATGATCGGGACCTGTTTCCCATCGATAAATAAAATAATAACAAAATAATCTTTTTATAAATAAGAAGATTATGACTAAAAACAGAATCGGAATTCTGTCCATATTGTTAATTAAATTGTTCAAAACAATTAATTTCCTTTCCCCACAACAATAATATGGTTGCCTAAATTTATAACAGGCTAATTTCAAATAAAGACAGTATGCAATTAAGCAACGAAGAAGAAGATTATAACCTATCCTTATCCAAATTTGAGTCGATGTTAAAAACTAACAAAGTACTCTTTTTTGATTCTGAAGAATTCGAAGAAATTATTCTTCATTATTTAGACATAGGCAAGGCTAATTTAGCAAAGAAAGCCCTGAAACTTGCATTAGACCAACACCCAAAATCTACAGGCTTAAAATTAGTACAAGTAGAAATGCTGGTTTACGACGACAAACTAGAAATCGCCGAAAAACTCTTAAATGAGTTGTATGCAATCGAACCTAACAACGAGGAAATTTATATCCAGAAAGCCAATATCTGTTCCAAAAGAGATCAACACGAAAAAGCGGTTGAATTACTTAAAATTGCCCTGCAATTTACAGACGATTACGCAGACGTGTACAACCTTATTGGAATGGAGTATCTTTTTATGGATAACCTCGAGATGGCAAAAGACAGTTTTATCAAATGTCTTGAAGAAGATCTAGAAGATCAGTCTGCTCTTTACAACGTGGTGTATTGTTTTGAATTTTTAGATCAAAACCAGGAAGCCATTGTGTATCTTAACAATTATATCAATAAAAACCCATATAGCGAAATTGCCTGGCACCAGCTTGGACGTTTGCATTATGGTGTAAAAGAATACGAAAACGCCATTCGCGCTTTTGATTATGCAACGCTGATCGACGATGAGTTTTTGGGCGCTTTCATGGAAAAAGCAAAAGCTTACGAACGTTTAAAAAAATACAACGAAGCTATTGAAAGCTACAACCGTACTATCGAGCTTGACGATGCCACTTCTTATGCTCTATTGCGTATTGGAAAATGCTATGAAAAACTTGGAAATTCGGCAAAAGCTTTACAATATTACAACCAAACGGTACATGAGGATCCGCTTTTAGACAAAGGATGGATCGCCATTACTGACTTTCATGTGCGCCAGAAAAATTTTCAAAAAGCCCTGTTTTTTGTCAATAAAGCGCTGGCAATCGACAATCAAAATCGTTTGTACTGGAAACGTTATGCGACAATCAACAAACAAATGAACTTTTTTGAAGAAGCTGAATTTGGATACCGAAAAGCGGTAGAATTTGGAGATTATGCTTTGGATACCTGGTTATTCTGGGTTGATATTTTGCAATTTCTAGGCGAATTCGAAAGCGCAATTCAGACCCTGCTACAGGCAACTGAATATTTTCCGGAAGAGAACGAAATCGAATACCGATTAGCAGGATTGTATTTCATGATTCAGGACACTACCAAAGCTAAATTTCATTTGAGCAATGGTTTGCGTTTAAACTTTGACAATTACATCTTAATCGAAGATTTATTTCCGGTAGTATGGTCGAAAAAAACGGTTCAAAATTACATTGAAAAACACAGAAAATAATAATGATTGATATTTTAAGAAGACGTTTTGGCTTGCTAGGCCGTAATATTAGCTACTCTTTTTCAAAAGGATATTTTGCAGAAAAATTTAGCGATGAAGTTTTTGCCGGCAACAGCTACGAAAATTTCGATATCTCTGAAATTAATTATTTCACCGAGTTAGTAAAAAACAATCCTGATTTAAAAGGTTTAAATGTTACAATTCCTTACAAAGAACAAGTCATTCCATTCTTAGATAAGCTATCCAAAAAAGCAGCCTTAATTGGTGCTGTAAACACTATTAAATTTACTAAAAGCGGGAAATTAAAAGGATACAACACTGATTATTACGGCTTCAAAAAATCATTAGAACCTTTACTGGAACCACATCATAAAAAAGCCTTGATTCTGGGAACAGGCGGAGCCTCAAAAGGTGTCGCTTTTGCTCTGGATGAGTTAGGCATACTCTATACTTTTGTTTCCAGAGAAGCCAAAGAAAACATGATCGATTACAACTTAATCAATGCGACTACTTTTGATAATTTTCAGATTATCATTAACTGTACACCAGTAGGAACAAGTCCTAATATCGAAGCTTGCCCTGATATTCCGTACGAGTTTTTTACAGACAAACATATTGCTTACGACTTAATATATAATCCGGCAGAAACCGAGTTTTTAAAAAGAGCTAAGAAAAAGGGTGCCATCATAAAAAACGGCCACGATATGCTTATTTTTCAGGCAGAAAAAGCATGGAAAATCTGGAACAAATAAAAGTTTAAGACAGAACATTACTTCAAACATCTTAACCCGACAGTTTTCAAAAACCTGTCGGGTTTGTTGTTTTTATACCTAATACTATAAAACAGCTATACCTTCCCGGTTTCCTTATTCCAAATCGAGATAAAACGACTTATGACGCCTTACTATCATCATTTTCTTTTTCATTATCTAAAAATTCCGGCAATTTATAATTTAAATTAACTTCAAAAAATCAACAAAAAAACCCGCATGATATCTTTAAATTAAACCAATTAGTAAGAATTTCATCGTAAAATAGCGTATAAATAAACGATTTATTTTGTAGTTAGAAACACCTTTACTATCTTTCGCTCTGTTTAAAATAAAAACCTTATACATTTAAAATGTTAGAAGAAAAGAATGATAACCTGCAGGAAGCAGACGGAAAATTAGAAATCGATACTAACGATTCTACTCAAAATAGTGCAATTGAAACGGCTGATGCCGATGCAGTAACTGAAAATACAATTTCAGACCCTGAAATTGAATCAGAAAACACTGCCGAAGCTATAGAAGTCAATCATCAAACTGCATTAGATGCCATAACAAATTCGAATGCCGAAGAAAGTGAAGATGAGACGCTTAAAGAGCGTCACGAGATTCCTATGCAGGATTATGACACCTTTTCTTTGGATACACTTGTTGATGAATTGAAAAAACTGATTAATACAGACAAAGTAATGTCGGTAAAAGATCATATCGAAGAAATCAAGAAGTCGTTTTTATTACAATACAACCACCTTATAGAAGAGAAAAAAGAAGAATTCAATGCTTCTAAACAAGATCCGAATGAAGAATTCGAATACCACTCTCCTTTAAAATCTAAATTTGACGAGTACTATAATGTTTTTAGAGAGAAAAGAAATGCTCATTTTAAACATTTACAAACCAACCTGAAATCGAATTTAGAAAACAGACTTGCCATCGTTGAAGAACTAAAAGAGCTTATCAACCCGCAGGAAAACATCAAAGACACCCTTAAGCATTTTAATGATTTAAGAGAAAGATGGAAGAATGCCGGTGCAATTCCGAAAGACAAGTACAACCACGTCTGGAATAACTACCATTTTCATGTAGAAAACTTTTATGACTATCTGCATTTAGACCGTGAAGCAAGAGATTTGGATTTCAAACACAATTTGGAACAAAAACAAAAAATAATTGCACGTGTTGAGGAACTAGTTAACGAAACCGACATTAGCAAATCATTCCGCGAATTACAGGACTTACACAGAATCTGGAAAGAAGATATCGGACCGGTTTCTAAAGAACACCGCGATACGATCTGGAACAGATTTAGTGAACTGACCAAAAAAATTCACGACAAAAGAGAAGTTTTATTTGAAAGCCAAAGAGCAAACGAACAAAATAATCTTGAAGTTAAAAAAGATATCATCTCAAAAATTGAGGTTTTAGGAACTGAGAAAGTAAATTCTCACTCACAGTGGCTGGTACAAATTCAAAAAGTAGAAGCCCTTAGAAATGAGTTTTTCGCTGCCGGAAAAGTACCTTCAGAAGTAAATGAAGAAACCTGGGCCGCTTTTAAAACTGCCGTTAGAAACTTTAATTCTTTTAAAAATTCTTTTTACAAAGACATTAAAAAAGATCAAAACGACAATTTAAACAAAAAGATGGCACTTGTAGCAAAAGCCAAAGAACTACAAGAAAGTACTGACTTTACTGCCACTACTCCTATCATGAAACAAATTCAGGAAGAGTGGAAACAAATTGGACACGTTCCTAAAAAGTATTCTGACAAAATCTGGAAAGAATTTAAAGATGCCTGTAATCACTATTTTGATAAATTAAAAGAGCACAAATCAGAAGAAAATGTTGATGAAGTAGCTGCTTTTGATAATAAGAAAGCATATTTAGACATCTTGAGAGCTTACCAGCTAACCGGTGATCACAAAACGGATCTGGATGCGATTAAAGCGCATATCGAAATCTGGAAAGGATACGGAAAAGTTCCTTTTGCAAGACGTCATATTGAAGGGAAATTCAATAAAATTTTAGATGCTCTTTTTGAAAAACTAAGTTTGAGTAAAAAAGAAACTGAAATGATGCGCTTCTCAAACCGAATTGATTCTTTATCTGACAGTAACGATACTCGTAAATTAGACAACGAAAAGATTTTCTTAATGCGTAAAATTGAAGAAGTTCAAAATGAAATTTTCCAATTAGAGAATAACATTCAATTCTTTACCAATACAAAAAATGCAAAGAAAGAAAATTCAATTGTTCTAGAAGTCCGTAAAAACATTGCTATTCATAAAGAAAGCCTTGAAGTTTGGAAAGAAAAACTTAAACAATTGCGAAATTTAGGTCAGGAATAATTTAAATATCAGAACTGCAATGAATATTCATTGCAGTTTTTTTTATCCTGTTTACATTATACCACAAAGTGTGTAATGGTTTGCGCAAAGTTCGCAAAGCTAAATAAATGCAAAGCTTTGCGAATTTTGTTTTTTTTTCTAACTGCAATGCAAAACAGAACCTTACGTTCTTTAAGGTAAAACCATTCCAATTCAAAACACTAAACTTAACATTACAATTAAACACAAAAGGTGCAATGCAGATTTTCACTACAGCTTTTTTTTGCCTTACAAATCCGCCCCAAAGCTTTTAACCTTACCTGTAAAAGCAACTTAACACAAATTACATAAACGAAACCAATATGTAGTCCTCACGGGACACTCTACATTAAGGCTGGCTCTTTTTTACCAATATTAAGCTCCTAAAGGAGCACATTTGCCTGAAAGCACCATAATCACCAAACACTTTACTTTACTTTACTTTACTTTACTTTACTTTACTTTACTTTACTTTACTTTACTTTACTTTACTTTACTTTACTTTACTTTACTAAAATAGAAGCATAAAAAACCTCGTAGAGATTACATATAGGTAACTACACAACTCCTCCCTCGACAAATCTGTCCCGTAGGGACTTAACAATTACAACTACAATGTCTAACCTCATGGCAGCCAAAGTTCGCAAATCTAAATCCAGGTAAAACTTTGTAAATTTTCCGCTTTCCAAACAAACAAACAAACAAACAAACAAACAAATAGCTCCAATCTTCACAGACTTTACGGCAAAACTTTCACCCATTTCAACTAAAACCTTAAACTTAACATTCTCATTAAACTTCATAAAACAATTCTGTAAAATATTGATTATATTTGATAATCACATTATCCACTGACAATCAACAGGATACAAACTAATTATTAATTCAAATCACACGACAATGAAATTTACAAGAAAAGCAAATGCCAATTGGAAAGGAACTGGTACGGAAGGAAAAGGGACGATCAGTACACAGAGCACTACTTTAAATAACGCACAATTATCATTTAAAACAAGATTTGCTGACGGTGTCGGAACAAATCCTGAAGAACTTATCGCTGCAGCTCATTCCGGCTGTTTTACGATGCAATTAAGTTTTTTACTGAACGAAGGTGGTTATACAGCAGATGATTTAAGCACAGAGGCCACAGTAACGTTTGAAGATGGCTCCATCACTTTGATTCATTTGGATTTAAAAGGAAAAGTGCCAGTTATTTCTAAAGAGGAATTTGAAAAAACAGCAGCAAAAGCAAAAGAGATTTGTCCAATTTCCAAACTTTTAAATACTACTATCACATTGTCCGTTATACTAATCGCTTAAGAAAACTCCAAATTCCAATAATCCTGGGTATCACTGGAATTTGGAATTTGTTTGTTTTAGGCATTGAGCTTTTATACATACCAATAAAAAAATTCCAAATTCCAATAATAGACATCATTGGAATTTGGAATTTTAAATTATTGAGTATTAACTCTCGTTAATTACATTGTCGCTTTCAATGCTTTTGCTTCAGCAGTCATTTCTAACGCTTTGTAAACTCCTAATAAAGTCTTAGAAACATCCTCGTTTTTAGGATCTAACTCATTCGCTTTTTTAAGATAAGGAATAACTCCTTTGAAAACACTTTCTCTTTGAGCTTTCAACACATCGTAACGTTTCATATCCTTAGCAGTAGTTCCCAATTTATTCATTTCATCAATGATTGGTTTTTCAGCTTCTAATTTTAACGCCGCAAGGTTTAGGTAAGCATTAGCATAGTTTGGATTGATTTCAATAGCTTTTAAGTAATATTTCTCAGCATCTGCATTGTTTTTTGCATTAGCACTGATAACACCTAAGTTGAAAACTAAATCAGCATTGTTTGGATCTTTTTGCAAAGCCTCACCTACTAGTTTTTTGTATGTTTCGTAATCTTTAGATTCCAAATACAAATTCGCTTCTGTCAAAATCAAAGAAGAATCTTCCGGATTTGCTTTTCTAGCATCTGCAATAGCTTGCTTAGCATCTTCACTACGTCCTTTTTGAACCAGGATTAAAGCAAGATTTTTGTAGATTTCACCTCTTTTAGAAGGAATAGCTTCTGTTTTTGGTTTTTCGTGAGTCCCTAATTTTACTGCTAAGTCTCTATCTTTAGCATTGTTAAAACCATCTTCACTACCCGAAATTTTATTTACAGCCGTGAAACTAGTTCCTTTTCCTGAATAATTTAATTTTTTCAACTCTTCATACATCGGTAAAGCAAGATCAAAATCCTGAGCATTTACTGCCGTAGAAGCCGCATAATATAAATTGATTGTATCTTTTTTGTCTAACAGATAAGCATCATACAATTTTTTCGCTCCATCAGCATGTTTGGTTGCCTGAGAATCAGCAATTGCAGCATTAATCAACTTTCCTTTTATTTCAATAATAGAAGTTGCAGCCTGAGTAGAATATTTAACTTTTCCAGATGCTTTTTCAACATCAATTAGTTTTTTATAAGTCTCAGCAGCAAGAGAAAGATTTTTTCCTTCTTCTACTTTTTTGTTTGCCAAATCTAAATAAGCATTACCTTTTACAAAATAGTATTGTGCTTGTTCAACATCTTTGGCATTTACTACCATATTTTCAGCATCTTTTAAGATCGTAAGTGCTCCCTGAGCATCTCCGCTTTTTAATGCTTTTTCAGCACTCTTAATCTGATCCTTCTGAGCAAAAGTAGCTACTGAAATCAATAATGCTGACGCAAGTATTACATATTTACTTTTCATAATATTCAATTTGTGTATTTAATTATAAGTGGTTTATTTTCTACTATTCTTCCGATTCTTCTTCTTCAGAATCATCTTCATCCTCTAATTCTTCTTCAGAATCATCATCGTCATCATCTTCGACAACACCGTCATCTTCAAGAACCTCTAAATCCGGTTTCACTCTCTCAATAGCTGATTCAATAACATTACCATCTTCGTCTACAACAACTTCAGCAACATCATCTTTCATTACTTTTGTTACCGCAGCAATAGAATCTTTACCTTTTAGGTTAATCAATCGAACTCCCTGAGTAGCACGCCCCATTACACGTAAATCCTCAATAGCCATTCTAATGGTTAATCCAGACTTGTTGATAATCATTAAATCATCAGCATCTGTTACCGCATTGATCGAGATTAGTTTTCCTGTTTTCTCTGTAATGTTAAGGGTTTTAACTCCTTTTCCGCCACGATTTGTAATTCGGTAAACATCCTCACCATCGTCGTCCACTAATTTGGTACGTTTTCCGTATCCATTTTCAGTTACAACCAAAATTTGCGAATCGTTAACATTATCTTTATCAATGGTTACCATTCCAATTACTTCATCAGTATCGTCTTTTAAAGTAATTCCACGAACCCCCGAAGCTGTTCTTCCCATTGGACGCGTTTTAGTTTCCTCAAAACGAACCAGTTTACCAGACTTAACCGCCAGGATAATTTGGCTTTCTCCATTGGTTAATTTAGCCTCAAGTAATTCATCACCTTCTTTAATTGTAATAGCAGCAACACCATTTACCCTTGGTTTAGAATATTTCTCTAAAGATGTTTTCTTAACCTGACCTTGTTTAGTTACCATTACAAGATTATGACTGTTGATATACTCTTTATCTTTTAAATCTTGCGTACAAATGAAAGCTTTTACTTTATCATCACTTTCGATGTTTACTAAATTCTGAATTGCTCTACCTTTTGCCGTTTTGCTTCCTTCAGGAATTTCATAAACACGCATCCAGAAACATTTTCCTTTTTGTGTAAAGAACATCATATATTGGTGGTTGGTTGCCACAAACATATGCTCAAGGAAATCCTGATCTCTTGTTCCTGCGCTTTTTTGCCCAACTCCCCCTCTATTTTGAGTTTTATACTCAGTCAGGTTGGTACGTTTGATATAACCTGCATGCGAAATTGTGATTACTACATTTTCATCTGCAATCAAATCCTCGATACTAACATCTCCACCTGAATATTCTATAGTAGAACGACGCTCATCTCCGTACTTTTCACGGATTTCTTCAAGTTCTTCCTTAATTAAATTCGTTCTTAAATCTACATCTGCCAATAAGGCTTTCAAATGTTCGATTAACTTCATTAATTCATCAAACTCAGCTCTTAATTTATCCTGCTCCAGACCTGTCAACTGACGCAAACGCATCTCAACAATGGCACGCGCCTGAATGTCTGATAAATTGAATCTCTCGATTAATTTCTCACGGGCTTCTTCGGTATTTTTAGAACCTCTGATGATCGCAATTACTTCGTCAATATTATCTGAAGCAATAATTAAACCTTCTAAAATATGAGCTCTTTCTTCTGCTTTACGCAATTCAAAACGAGTTCTTCTTACTACTACATCATGACGGTGCTCAATAAAATAGTGAATCATATCTTTCAGATTCAGCATTTGTGGGCGGCCTTTTACCAATGCAATATTGTTTACACTAAAAGAAGATTGTAATGAAGTATATTTATACAAGGTATTCAAAACTACGTTTGGTGTAGCATCACGTTTCAGAATATAAACGATACGCATACCATTTCTATCCGACTCGTCACGAATATTCGCAATACCTTCAATTTTTTTATCGTTAACCAAATCAGCCGTACGTTTGATCATTTCGGCTTTGTTCACCTGATATGGAATCTCGGTAACAATGATACATTCTCTTCCATCCACTTCTTCAAAACCAACTTTAGCACGCATTACGATACGTCCTCTACCGGTTTTAAAAGCTTCACGAACTCCTTCATAACCGTATATTACACCACCGGTTGGAAAATCCGGAGCTTTAATATGCGTCATTAATTCGTCAACTTCAATATCATTATTATCAAGGTAGGCTAATGTACCGTTGATTACTTCAGTTAAATTGTGTGGCGGCATATTTGTTGCCATACCAACAGCAATACCTGTAGCTCCGTTTACTAATAAAGTAGGAACTCTTGTTGGCATTACTTTTGGCTCATATAAAGTATCGTCAAAGTTCAACTGAAAGTCAACAGTTTCTTTTTCGATATCTGCCATGATATCTTCAGAAATCTTACGCATTCTGGCCTCAGTATAACGCATTGCTGCCGGGCTATCGCCATCAACAGAACCAAAGTTACCCTGACCATCCACTAATAAATATCGCATACTCCATTCCTGAGCCATACGTACCATCGCATCATATACAGAGGTATCTCCGTGCGGGTGATACTTACCCAGAACCTCTCCTACGATTCTTGCAGATTTTTTGTGGGCAGATCTTGATGTTACTCCTAAGTCATACATTCCGTAAAGAACTCTTCGATGCACTGGTTTCAAGCCATCTCTAACATCTGGAAGCGCTCTCGATACGATTACTGACATCGAATAATCGATGTAAGCTGATTTCATTTCATCTTCTATGTTAATAGGAATTAACTTTTCTCCTTCAGACATAAGTTGTTATATTAAATAATTATATTAGTTTCAAAGCGTGCCAAGATACGTTTTTTTGAAATTTTTTCAGCTATTTACCTACACTTATTTCAATGATTTATTAACAACTTTATTTTAGGTTTTAGTTAATAAATTAAGCGTATTTTAACGCTTTTATTGTTATTTTTTTTGTCACTTAGCTGTCAGGAGATGCTGATGGGTACGGTTTTTGTTTTTCAAACAGTAATTCACTAAATTTACAATACCAATTATATATTATGGATGATAATTTTTCACCAAGAGTAAAAGATGTTATTACCTACAGTAAAGAGGAAGCCTTGCGTTTGGGCCACGACTTTATTGGTACTGAACATCTAATGCTAGGCATTTTAAGAGATGGAAACGGAAAAGCTATTCATATACTTAATAACCTTGCAGTCGATTTAGACCATTTACGCAGGAAGGTAGAAATACTGAGTCCAGCCAATCAGAGCGTTGAAGTAAATGCCGAAAAGAAAAATCTTCATCTCACGCGTCAGGCGGAAAGAGCCCTGAAGACCACTTTTCTGGAAGCAAAAGTATTTCAAAGCTCGTCAATTAGCACGGCGCATCTGCTTTTATGTATCTTACGCAACGAAAACGATCCAACAACCAAGCTATTGAATAAACTAAAAATAGATTATGACATAGCTAAAGAACAATATTTAAATATGACTCCAAACGAAGAAGAATTCTTAGAAAACTTGCCAAGAAACGAATCGTACAATGACGATTCAGGACAAGATGACAGTCTTAAAGAAAGTAGTTTCAACAATCCCGCCAATAAGTCAAACAAAAAATCTAAGACTCCGGTTCTGGACAATTTTGGGAGAGATTTAACAGAAATGGCAGAGGAAGGAAAACTGGATCCGGTTGTAGGACGCGAGAAAGAAATCGAACGCGTTTCTCAAATTCTAAGCCGTAGAAAAAAGAACAACCCTCTTCTTATCGGAGAGCCGGGAGTTGGTAAATCTGCTATTGCAGAAGGACTAGCTTTGCGCATCATTCAGAAAAAAGTATCCCGTATTCTTTTTCATAAACGTGTAGTTACACTTGATTTGGCCAGTTTAGTAGCCGGAACAAAATACCGCGGCCAGTTTGAAGAAAGAATGAAAGCTGTGATGAACGAACTAGAGAAAAATGATGACATCATTCTTTTCATCGACGAAATCCACACTATCGTTGGTGCTGGTGGAGCAACAGGTTCACTTGATGCATCCAACATGTTTAAACCTGCTTTGGCAAGAGGTGAAATCCAATGTATTGGAGCCACAACTCTTGACGAGTACAGACAATATATTGAGAAAGATGGCGCCCTTGAAAGACGTTTTCAAAAAGTAATTGTTGAACCAACTTCTGTTGAAGAAACAATCGCTATCTTAAACAATGTAAAAGACAAATACGAAGATCACCACAATGTTACCTATACACAAGAAGCTATTGAAGCCTGCGTTAAGTTAACAAACAGATATATGTCTGAGCGTTTCTTACCGGACAAAGCTATCGATGCTCTTGACGAAGCAGGATCCCGCGTACACATTACTAACATTGATGTCCCTAAACAAATTTTAGATTTGGAACGTCAGTTAGAAGAAGTTCGCGAAATGAAAAACATGGTGGTTAAGAAACAAAAATACGAAGAGGCTGCCAAACTTCGCGACGATGAAAAACGTATCGAAAAAGACCTGGCTGTCGCTCAGGAACAATGGGAAGAAGACTCTAAAAACAATAGAATTGAAGTTACAGAAGATAACGTAGCCGATGTTGTTTCGATGATGACCGGAATTCCTGTTAACCGTATTGCACAAACAGAAAGCAACAAATTAGCACAATTACCTGAATTGATTCAGAACAAAGTAATCGGACAAAATGAAGCTGTTTTAAAAATTGCACGTTCTATTCAGCGTAACAGAGCCGGTCTTAAAGATCCAAACAAACCAATCGGTTCGTTTATTTTCCTAGGTCAAACAGGAGTTGGTAAAACACAATTAGCAAAAGTTTTAGCAAAAGAATTATTTGATTCGGAAGATGCGTTAATCCGTATTGACATGAGCGAATACATGGAGAAATTTGCCATCTCCCGTTTAGTTGGAGCGCCTCCGGGATATGTAGGATACGAAGAAGGCGGTCAGTTGACTGAAAAAGTTCGCAGAAAACCTTATTGTGTTGTACTTTTAGACGAGATCGAAAAAGCGCATCCGGACGTATTCAATATGATGCTTCAGGTTTTAGATGACGGGTACTTAACAGATAGTTTAGGTCGCAAAATCGACTTTAAAAACACAATCATTATCATGACTTCTAACGTTGGAGCACGTCAGTTAAAAGACTTTGGACAAGGTGTAGGATTCGGAACTGCTGCAAAAGTGGCTCAGGCCGATGAGAACTCAAAAAGCATAATCGAAAATGCATTAAAGAAAACCTTTGCTCCTGAGTTCTTAAACAGAATTGATGATGTAATCGTATTCAATGCTTTAGAAAAAGCCGATATTGATTTGATTATCGAAATTGAACTTAAGAAATTATACGGCCGAGTTTCAGAATTAGGATACACCTTAAGTCTTACTGATAAAGCAAAAGCATTTATTGCAGAAAAAGGTTTCGACAGACAATTTGGCGCAAGACCTCTTAAAAGAGCGATTCAGAAATATGTTGAAGATTTATTAGCAGAAGAAATCATCACTTCAAAAATACATTCAGGTGATGAAATCTTAATGGATCTGAAAGATGATTCTCAGGAACTTTCCGTAGAGATTCATAAAGCCGAAGAGCCAACTAATCAATAAATTAGTTTAATTTTATAACAAAAATAAAATACCCGTTACGTTTTCATAACATAACGGGTATTTTTTTTGGATAATTTGCTATCTTTAATAAAAGCAAATAGCTATTTTTGGCTATTAAATTCTATAATAAAAAACAACGTATGCTTCAAAACAAAGTCATTTTAGGTAGCGAAGAATGGTGCTCATTTCCAGAACTAGGGATCCCGACAATCAAGGCTCGTGTGGATTCTGGTGCCAAAACTTCGGCAATGCACGCTATAAACATAGCTCCTTTTATAAAAAATGATGCCAATTGGGTAAAATTCGATATTAATCCAATTCAGAATAATATCAAAACTATTATTCATTGTGAAGCTCCATTGGTTGACAAAAGAATTGTAAAAAGCTCAAGCGGTTTTAGAGAACATCGCTACGTTATTCAAACACATTTAAAAATTGGCGATATAAAATGGCCAATCGAAATGACCTTAACCAACAGAGATTCTATGGGATTCCGAATGCTTCTGGGTCGTGAAGCCATGAGCGGACGTGTATTAGTTGATCCCGAAGAAAAATATCTTTTAGGACAGCCAAGTCCTGAAGCCTTAAAAGAATTATACCAAAACTCTGAAAAAGCAACCTCCGGATTGAGAATTGGACTTTTGGCAAGTAATCCTGAATTATACAGCAATAAAAGAATCATGGAAGCAGGTGAAATGCGTGGACATGAAATGCATTTTTTGAATATCAAAGAATGTTATATGAAGCTGGATGCCAAAACTCCCGAAATTCATTATCGCGGTGGAAAAATATTAAATCAGTTTGATGCTATTATCCCAAGAATTCGACCAAGTATTACTTTTTACGGCTGTGCTTTAACTCGTCAGTTTGAAGCGCTGAAGGTTTTTGTACTGAACTCTGCTACAGCAATCACACAATCCCGCGATAAACTCTATTCTTTACAACTTCTATTAAACAGTGGAATCGATATCCCAACTACCGGATTTGCCAATTCTCCACTAGACACTGACAATCTAATTAAAATGGTTGGAGGATCTCCTTTAATTGTTAAGCTACTGGAAGGTACCCAGGGAAAAGGTGTTGTTTTAGCAGAAACCAAAAAAGCTGCAGAAAGTGTGATCAATGCTTTTAAGAGCTTAAATGCCAATATACTTGTTCAGGAATTCATTAAAGAAGCCAACGGAAAAGACATTCGCTGTTTTGTTATCGACGGTAAAGTGGTAGCTGCAATACAACGTGAAGCTATGCCAGGAGAATTCAGAGCCAACATTCACTTAGGCGGAACTGCATCTGTTATAAAAGTAACTGCCGAGGAGAAAAAAATCGCTATAAAAGCCGCAAAAGCCATGGACTTAAAAGTAGCAGGTGTCGACATTATTCGCTCTTCAAAAGGTCCATTATTACTTGAAGTAAACTCTTCTCCGGGTCTTGAAGGAATTGAAGGCGCTACCAACAAAGATGTTGCAGGCGAAATGATTAAAGCAATCGAAAAGAACTTTAAATTATAATTGTTTCTTTTTCAGTAAAAATATTCATTTAGACCTAATGTCTAATCATTAATTTAGCAACTTTGTTGAGGTTTTACTTTGACAAAGTTTTTTTTAAAATTCAAATAATAAAGAAATGATACTATCTCCCTATTTAGATATTATTTTAAGAAGTCTCTCCGTCTATTTTTTCATGACTATTGCTTTGAGAATCTTCGGTAAAAAAGAGCTTTCGCAATTGAACACTGCCGATATTATTCTGATTTTATTGATTAGTAACTCCGTTCAAAATGCCATGGTAGGTCCAGACACTAGTCTTTGGGGAGGTCTGGTTGCAGCTTTGGCTTTGTTTATCATCAATTACATCATCAAAAAACTAACTCACAAATACAAAGGTCTCAGCAATTTACTACTGGACAAACCTGAAATCCTGATTCATGATGGCAAACTGGATTTCAAAGCCTTAAGCAAACTTGATATTTCGCACGAAGAATTAAAAGAAGCGGCACGCGAACATGGCCTGGAGCATTTAACTGATATAAAGCTCGCCATGCTGGAAATCGATGGCACTATAAGTATTATTTCGAAAGAGAAACAAAATCTCAAGCAAACACACTACAAGCGAAAACACAATCGCAAGAATCTGCAAAAATAAACCATAAGCACAAGTGGCTCAAAATAAACAACTTAATGTTTTAAGTTAAAAAACTTAGCTATATACTTTGTTATGCTATGTATTTTGTTATACATTAGCCACATGAACGAAACATTTGTAACAAACTGGAAGTCTCAGGTAAAGAAAGGCACTTTAACTTTCATTATCCTTAATGTACTCAAAAACCAGGAGTACTATGGTTATGAACTTATCGAACAAATAAGAAAACATACCGAAATAGAAATAGCAGAGGGAACACTTTACCCATTAATGAACCGATTAAAAACAGAAGAACTGGTAGATTCAAAATGGGTCGAACAGGAAACCGGAATACCAAGGAAATACTATTCTTTAACCGAAGCCGGCATCGCAACTTTGAGCCAAATGAATATTTACTGGGAAAATCTCGAAAAATCAATTAAAAAAATCATTCAATGAGAATAGAAGATATCAAATTCGAGCAGGAAGCTTCACAACGAATTTACAACAATTACATGAAGCGCATCAAAAAAACAACCGCTTCATTACCCAAAATAGATCAGGACGACATTTATATGGAATTTAACAGCCATATTTTTGAAACCATTCAACACCGAAACGGTACAAACGAGCTGGATGCTCTTTTAGACAGCATCGAAAAATTAGGTTCACCTGAAGAGGTTTTAAAGCCTCTTATTGCCGATAAAAAACTGGAACAGGCTACTAAAACCTTCAACCCTATACATGTTTTCAAGGCTTTGGCGTTAAACATTACCAATGGCATCTCGTACATCTTTTTCTCGATTTTATACCTCTTCTTATTTGGTTTTGTATTCCTGATTTTTGCAAAAATCCTAAATCCTACTCAGGTAGGTCTTTATATGCAAAAAGAGTCCTTCTCGGTTTTTGTACTTGGCATAATGAGTCCTGAAGACCAAATTAAAAACCAGGCTTATGAAGCTCTTGGTCACTGGTTTATTCCTTTTCTGTTATTATTAACCCTATTGTCTTATTTTATTATAACCCTATTATTAAAACTCAAAAATTCAATCAATCAAAAAACAGCTTCATGAAAAAAATCACCAGCATCTGTTTCATCGCTCTTATCACGACGAGCGGTTTTTCCCAAACTTTCAATTCCAAAAGACTTGACAGTCTGTTTACTCTTTTAGAAAAGAACAGCAAATACATGGGAAGCATCGCCATATCTGAGAACGGAAAAACAATTTACACTAAATCAATTGGTTTTGATGACATTGCCAGCGCAAAAAAATCAGGCATCCAGACCAAATATCGAATTGGCTCGATCTCTAAAACATTTACAGCATCCTTAATTCTTAAAGCGGTAGAAGAAAACAAAATCAATTTAAACCAAACCATTGACAAGTATTTCCCAACGGTAAAAAATGCCAAAACCATTACCATTAGCCATTTATTAAACCACAGAAGCGGTATACATGATTTCACTAACGATGACGATTACTTAAAATGGAACACTCAGTTTCAGTCCAGAGCCAAAATGATTGAACGCATTTCTGCCGGGGCCATCGTTTTTGAACCTGATACAAAAGGCCAATACAGCAATTCCAACTACATACTATTGTCATACATATTGGAAGACATTTACAAGAAGTCTTATGGCGAAATTTTAAGTTTGAAGATCACAAAGCCTTTGCATCTAAAAAACACGTATTTGGGCGGTAAAATCAACCTGAACAACAACGAATGTAATTCTTATACCCTTGAAGGAAAATGGAACAAAGAAAGTGAAACCGATGCTTCAATTCCGCTTGGCGCCGGAGCCGTAGTTTCTAATCCGACTGATTTGAACCTTTTCTTTGAAAGTCTTTTTGCCGGAAAAGTAGTTTCTATAGCACATTTAAATCAAATGAAAACTATTAAGGACAAATTCGGAATGGGGCTTTTTGAGTTTCCGTATTACGAAAGAAAAAGTTACGGACATACTGGAGGAATTGACGGTTTCAGATCTGTTGCAGGCTATTTCCCAAATGAAAAATTAGCTTTAGCCCTAACTTCAAACGGAATGGGCTACGACAACAACAATATCATGTTATGCGCACTGAATTCGTATTTCAACAGACCCTTTACAATGCCGGTTTTTAGCACTGTTGAGATCACATCTGCAACTCTGGATTTATACGCCGGAACTTATGGCAGCCCACAGATTCCGCTAAAAATTACTATTTCCCAAAAGAACAATGTTCTAATTGCTCAGGCTACAGGTCAACCCTCTTTTCCTATGGAAGCTGCTGCAATAAACATATTTAAATTTGACACAGCGGGGATTGTTCTAGAGTTTAATTCTGAGAAGAAAGAAATGACTCTAAAACAAGGCGGGAAAGATTATTTGTTTACAAAAGAATAACTCGTACTGAAATAAAAAAAGCTAGTTTCTTTATTGAAACTAGCTTTTTTTATTTCCAAAATTGATACCATTCCTTGCCCTCGTTATCGGTTTCAAAATCTATAGTAACCGATTTAATAGTTTTATTAGTCAAACCATAAGCTTTTAATCTGTGATTTAGATTTACTAAAATATAGTCTTTTTCTTTTGGGAATTTTTCAGCAATCCTTTTATAATGTTTCAAAAGCCTTTTATCCTCTACCCCATCCAATGCCTGCAAAGTAGTATGAATAACTCTATTTGAACTATCCTGAAGTCCTTCTATAAAAACACTGATATATTCCTTTTTATTTCCCATTTGGCCAAGTGCATAATAAGCACTCACTCGTATTTCTTCACTTTTATTAGATGTAAACGGAATGATGATAGCCCCATAATCCAACTTTGTTTCTTTTAACAAATACGTACAAAATCTAAACGTTTCGTCATCTTCAATCGTATCAGCATTTGCTTTTATAACCTCTAACCAGTCTGCACTTTTGCCTTTCGCATACCAAAATACAAACTGAAACACAGTCAGCAAACTCTGTTTAGAAAAATCGACTAAATAAGGCTTTGCCCTTTCATAATCAAACTTAGTAAGAATTTGAAGTATTGTTTTTTGAATTTCTCCTGAACTTATTTTATACTGTTCTTCTAAAACACTAAGAGTCTCAGCATCTAATGCCTCTTTTTTTAAGATTCCGTTGAGACATTCTTCTTTAGTTTCACCATCCTCTGCCGAAAAGTATACTTCTAAAATGTAAGTTGACAATCCGCCTAATGTATATCGAAACAAATCAGAGCCATTTACCATTGTATTTTCAGGAATAATTCCATCAAGCCAACGTTCGTACCAATTTAAAAAATTAGATTCAAAAGTAAAAAAGGGTTTCTGCCTGTCGATATCAATATTAACCACCCGTCCTTTAAATTCCCCATTTAAAACAAGTCCGTAATAATAAGCACACCCTTGACTTGCAATTGGCAATATTCCGGCAAACATTTTACCAAGCTCTTCATCAAAATCTTCTTGAGAAATACCGTCATTCTCTTCAATATTTTGCGTCAATTCTGCCCAGAATTCATCACTCATTTTTGGATAAATTCTACATTCCTGTCCAAAACATTTTTTTGGATTACTATAAACAAATTCCTCCAGATTTTTCCCAAAAGGAAATATCCCATAACTGGGTCCTGCAGCAGAATTCTCATACGAAATCCCACCATTACCAATGTGAAGTAAAAAGGCTTTATAATCCTCCGGAAGCTCCAAATCATACTCGGTTTCAAAATTAACGATCTGATCTTTACTGATCGTTTTTCCAATCTTATATTTATGACTTGATGCTCCAAAAACTTTCAAATCTTTATCTGCAGCTTTTGCAAGAACTAACTTCTTCTTAACTCTGTCTATCTGGCTTAAAATTTTCTGATCGATCATAACGGCTTTTAAATTTCTATCAAATATATTATTATAATTATTGAAAACAGGTACTTCTGAAAACAAAAAAGCCGATTTCAAATTGAAATCGGCTTTAAAATATTTTAAGAAAATGCGGTTTACACCTCACATTTTACAATAATCATTTTACTTAATAAACACGCTTAATACAAAGTAAACCAAACCGGCTAATATTGCTGAAATTGGAATGGTTAATATCCACGCCCAGATTAAACTAACAGTAACTCCCCAACGAACAGCAGAAACACGTTTTGTTAATCCAACTCCAATAATAGAACCAGTAATCGTGTGTGTTGTACTTACCGGAATTTTTAAGTGTTCTGTAAAATAAAGCGTTAAAGCTCCTGCAGTTTCAGCTGCAACTCCTTCAAACGAACTTACTTTTGTGATTTTGGAACCCATTGTTTTTACAATCTTCCATCCACCACTTAAAGTTCCCGCTGCAATTGCAGAATAACAAGCCAAAGGAATCCATCCCGGCATTACTCCTTTTACACCTAAATCATCGTTTGGTAAAACAACATCTAACCAGGAATCCATATGCACACCAGGATTAGTGTTGATATAAACTGCTACTGCAGCTGCAATAATACCCATTACTTTTTGAGAATCATTCCCTCCGTGACCTAAACTAAAAGCCGCAGAAGATAATAATTGCATTTTTTTCAAAGCAGCATCTGCCTGATGAAGATTTAAACTACTAAATATCAAACAAAACAAACTTACGGTTAAGATGATAAAAGCAACTAAAAACCATTTAATATTATGCGGATCAAAAGCTACACTCCAAAAATGAGATTCAAAACGTGGTTTTCCATGCTCAACAATCTCTGAATAAGGAATCATTAAACTGCTCACCATCCAGATTGTTGCAATCATTAATGCTACAGTAAATATTTTTGGTCCAATACTTTTACGCGAAGCATTCAACAACCAGATCGAGATCAAATAAGAAGCTAATGCTCCTAATAATGGTGCCAATACAATAAAAGCAATAATAATAAGAACTCCTGAAGGCATTGCTCCTTCTTTACCAGCTTTATACCAGCTTACGATTTCGTACCAGTAATGAGTTGTTCCGTCTTCACCAACATATCCTGAGAATCCATGTACAGCGATCGCATGAGCAATTGCTGCTCCGGCAAAACCACCAATCAGCGTATGAGAAGAACTTGAAGGAATTCCTAACCACCAAGTCAATAAATTCCAACAAATAGCTGCAATAACTCCTGCGAGGATTACAACAAGGTTAATTTCCATGGTGTGCGCTGTTTTAGCAACCGTATCGGCAACACCAAATCCAAAAACCCAATAGGCCAGAAAGTTAAAAAATGCTGCCCAAAGAACGGCCTGAAAAGGCGTCAGAACCTTGGTCGCAACAACAGTCGCTATAGCATTTGCCGCATCATGAAAACCGTTGATGTAATCAAAAATTAAAGCTAATACTATAATAATTATAAGTAGCGTCATAAATTATAACTTCAGAATGAAATAAATTGAATTAAGAATGTTTTACAGAAATAGATTCCAGTATGTTCGCAACACTCTTACATTTGTCTGTTGCTGATTCTAAAACAGATAACACTTCTTTATACTTAATAATGTTTTTTGCATCTGTTTCGTTTTCAAAAATTTCAAAAACTGCTTTGTTATAAACGTTATCCGACTTGTTCTCCAGTTTATTAATTCTCGCACAAGCTTCTTTGATAATGTTCATGTTTTTTAAGTTACTTAACTCTTTTACAGCACTATCGATGTTCTGACAAGCTTCAAGGTTAATTTCAGTCATTTTTCTGATTGACTTTGTAATCTTATCTACCTGATATAATTTCATTCTGCTTGCCGCACCGTGAAGGTAATCGGCAACGTTATCAATTGAAGTAATCAATGTATGAATATCCTCTCTGTCAAATGGAGTAATAAAATTTCTACTCAATTCAAGATTGGTTTGACGTGTAATGTCTTCTCCTTTTTGCTCTAACTCATCTATTTTTTGAAAAAGAACTTCTCTTTCTTTCAATGGAAGGTTTACAGCTTCGTGTAAATTAGAAGCTAACTCAATTAAATTGCTTGAAGCCTCTTCAAAAAGTGGAAAGAATTTCTTGTCTTTCGGCACTAAAAATTGGAAAATACTGTTTATTGACATTTTTATATTTTTGATAGTGCAAAATTACTTCAATATTATTTTGCCATGTTAAGCCATTGTTAACAAATCGTTTTCAATTTGAAAACTGTCAAGGAATTCAACTGTTTTTTTAATATCATAATGCAGGATTCTGTCTTCTTTAACCAAAGGCACCACTTCTCTGTAACTGCTTAAGAATGTTTCAATAAAATCACTTGATTTTAAAGGCTCTCTGTAAGCAATCGCCTGTGAAGCGTTCATTAATTCGATGGCTAAAATACGCTCCAGGTTGTCCATAACACGCAATGCTTTTGTAGCTCCGTTGGCTCCCATACTCACGTGATCTTCCTGTCCGTTACTTGAAACAATACTATCTATACTCGAAGGTGTAGCCAATTGTTTGTTCTGACTTGCGATACTTGCCGCTGTATATTGCGGAATCATAAATCCTGAATTCAATCCCGGATTATCCACCAAAAATGCCGGAAGATTACGCAATCCTGAAATTAACTGATACGTTCTTCTTTCAGAAATACTGCCCAATTCTGCCAAAGCAATTGCCATAAAATCCAAAGCCAAAGCTAAAGGCTGTCCGTGGAAATTTCCTCCTGAGATAATCTGATCTGCTTCAATGAAGATATTAGGATTGTCGGTAACAGAGTTGATTTCGGTTTTGAATACTTTTCTAACGTAATCAATGGCGTCTTTTGAAGCACCGTGAACCTGAGGCATGCAACGGAAAGAATATGGATCCTGTACGTGTTTTTTCTCCTGAGCAATAATCTCACTTCCGTCTAAAAATTCAGTAAGGCGCTGTGCCGTTACAATCTGTCCTTTGTGAGGACGTATAAAATGAATCAATTCATTAAAAGGCTCAATTCTTCCATCAAAACCTTCTAATGAAATAGCTCCGATCAAATCTGCCAAATACGAATATTTATAAGCTTTTAATAAAACATGTGCTCCATACGCACTCATGAACTGAGTTCCGTTTAACAAAGCCAACCCTTCTTTTGACTGTAAAACAATTGGCTCCCAGTTAAAGTGTTTTAAAACTTCGGCTGCGGCTGTTTTTTTACCTTCAAAAAGAACTTCACCCTCACCTAATAAAGGTAACGATAAATGTGCCAAAGGTGCCAAATCTCCCGAAGCCCCTAAGGATCCCTGAGTATAAATTACCGGAAGAATATCATTATTGTAAAAATCCACCAAACGCTCTAAAGTCTGCAATTGAACTCCTGAATGTCCATAACTCAAAGATTGAATCTTAAGCAACAGCATCAATTTTACAATTTCAGCCGGAACCTCTTCTCCCGTTCCGCAAGCATGCGATTTTACAAGATTCTCCTGAAGCTGAGATAAATTTTCATTTGAAATTTTCACATTACAAAGCGAGCCAAAACCAGTGTTGATTCCGTAAATAGGTTCAGAATGTGAAGCCATTTTTTTATCGAGATAATCACGGCATTTTTGAACGTTTACTTTTGCTTCTTCTGATAATTCAAGCGTTTTCTGGTTGACAATAATTTCCTGTAAAGCTTCTAAACTTAGGATTTCTGTGCTGATATAATGGATTTCTTTCATGCTGTTTAAAATTTAAGACTTCAAAATTCAGCAAATCAATATTAAAAAGCAACATTTATTCCTAATAATTAAAAAATGATTCTCACGAATTCCCCGATTTTGCTCTTTTCACAATAGTAATCCGGCAAAACCAAGGACATCTTTTTATCCTAATAAGGTACCTCTATTTTTTAACAAGAAAACGACAAAAGCAATTAATTCCTACCGATTTTATAGACTAATGACGTTTTTAGATGTTATTCAAGATTAAAAATCAGACTATTAAGCACATCTCTTTTAAAGATAAGTTCCAATAATTATATGAATCCATCAATTTAACACACACAATTCTGACAAAAAGCTCAATATTGATTTGCTGAATTTTGAATTTTTAAAATATTCATAAAAAGACCGTAAAGATTTTTAACTTTTATAAAAAACTGTACTTTTGGAAAACCAAAATGAAAAATAACAGCGTAAAATATCATTCTACACTAACAACTCAAACCAGAGTTGCAATCGCTGCTATTACAATTTCAACTACAACAACTACTACCCCTTAGGGGTATACATTTTACATATCACTCAGGTTACCTAGTACTTTTTTCTAAGAAGAAGAGAGTTATTGGATACATAAAAAACATTTACAAAGAAAAAAAATAGTCGCAGTTTTCAGTTTCAGTTCACAGTTGATATCCTTTGAACCTTTGTTACTAAAAATCTTTGCGCCTTATTAAAAAACATCAAAAATGAAAGTATTAAAATTTGGCGGAACTTCGGTTGCCAATGCACAAAATATAAAACTAGTTCTCGAAATCATAAATCAAAAATCGAAGCAGGACCAATTGGTTGTGGTAGTATCAGCCTTAAGTAAAGTAACTGATTTACTGCAATTGGCAGCAGCAAAAGCCGCCGCTAATGACGAAAGCTTTAGAGAAATTGTTGCCGAAATCGAGAAAAAACACCTTGACACTTTAAAAGAATTGATTCCGGTTAGCGAACAAAGCAGTTTGCTGAGCCATGTAAAAAGAATCATCAATCATTTAGAAACTTTGTTAGACGGCTGTTTCTTACTGGGTGAGTTATCTCCCAGAACTGCTGATACTATTTTAAGTTTTGGAGAGCTGCTTTCGTCTTACATCATTGCGCAGGCGTATCAGCAAATTGATAAAAATGCGGTTTACAAAGACAGTCGCGAACTGATTAAAACCAACAATAACTTTGGAAAAGCCGTTGTAAATTTCGAAGTTTCCAACCAATTGATAAGAACTTATTTTGCCGAAAATCAATCTAAAATTAGTATTCTTCCGGGGTTTATTTCTCAAACTCTTGACGGAATAGCTACTACTTTAGGCCGCGGAGGTTCTGATTATACCGCTGCCATAGTTGCCGGAGCACTTGAAGCTGAACAATTAGAAATCTGGACTGACGTTAACGGAATGTTTACCGCCAATCCTAAAATTGTTAAACAGGCCCACCCTATTGCAACGATCTCTTATCAGGAAGCGATGGAGTTATCACATTTTGGTGCCAAAGTGCTGTATCCGCCAACGATTCAGCCCGTTTTAAGAAAAAATATTCCAATTTTAATCAAAAATACTTTTGAACCGGAAGCTGAAGGAACTTTAATTTCCGACCAGGTTTCCTCAAAAGATACCGTTGTAAAAGGAATCAGTCATATCGATAATATTTCATTAGTAACCCTTGAAGGTCCCGGAATGATTGGAGTTTCAGGTTCCTCAAAACGTTTGTTTGAAGTACTGTCTCAGGAAAAAATCAACGTTATTTTTATCACTCAGGCTTCTTCTGAGCACTCGATCTGTATCGGAATTCTGAATTCGGATGCGGATAATGCCGAGGCTGCCATCAACAGAGCTTTTGAAGTAGAGATTTCACAAAATAAAATCGATCCTTGTATCGTCGAAAAAGACCTGTGCATTATCGCTTTGGTGGGCGAAAACATGAAGAACCATCAGGGTTTAAGTGGTAGAATGTTTAGCACTTTAGGAAAAAACAATGTCAACATACGCGCCATTGCGCAAGGAGCTTCTGAACGTAATATTTCGACTGTAATCAATGAAAGAGACGTTAAAAAAGCATTGAATACTTTACACGAAAACTTCTTTGAAGAAAACACCAAACAGCTCAATTTGTTTGTGATGGGTGTTGGAAATGTGGGTGAAAAATTCATCGAACAAATTCACAATCAAAGGAAGTTTCTAAAAGACAACCTGAAAATCAACGTTCGTGTGATCGCTTTGTCTAATTCCCGAAAAATGCTTTTTGACGAGGACGGAATTTCGTTAAAAGACTGGCAATCGGCTTTGGACAAAGGTAAAAATGCCAATAAAGAAGCTTTCATCGCTCGTGCGAAGGAATTAAACTTGCGTAACAGCATCTTTGTTGATATTACTGCAAATGCAAGCGTGTCTGAAACCTACGAAAATTTCTTAAAACAAAGTATCGCGGTGGTTACCTGCAACAAAATTGCCTGTTCATCAGCGTATGATAATTATAAAAAATTAAAGAATTTATCCCGTCAGTACAACGCTCCGTTTTTATTTGAAACCAATGTTGGAGCGGGATTACCAATTATTGATACCGTGAAAAACTTAATCGCTTCAGGTGATAAAGTACATAAAATTCAGGCGGTTTTATCGGGAAGTCTGAACTTCATTTTCAATAATTTCGATAAAGACAATTCTTTTCACGATGTGGTAAAAGAAGCCGGAGTGCAAGGTTTTACAGAACCGGATCCGAAAATTGACTTAAGCGGAATCGACGTAGCTCGTAAAATCCTGATCCTGATCCGCGAAAGCGGTTATGAAATGGATATTGACGCGATCGCCAACGAATCGTTCCTGCCAGCCGAATGTCTTGCCACAACTAACAACGAAGATTTCTTTGCTTCTTTAACGCAACATGCTCCTCATTTTTCAAAAATCTATGACGAAGCGTTAAGCAAAGATTCCAGATTAAAATATGTAGCACAATTCGAAAACGGAAAAGCAAGCGTTGGTCTGCAATTCATCCCGAAAGAGCATCCTTTTTACAATCTGGAAGGGAAAGACAATATTGTACTTTTCTATACCGATCGTTACGTAGATCAGCCGTTATTGATCAAAGGAGCCGGAGCAGGTGCAGCCGTTACCGCATCGGGAATTTTTGCTGACGTTATCCGAATAGGAAATATATAAATTTTTGTTTCAGGCTTGAAGTTTAACCGCAAAGCACGCAAAGGATTACGCAAGGCTCGCAAAGCTTGTTTTTTCTTGTGTCCTTTGCGAAAAAACCTGGCGAACTTTGCGGTTAAACTCACAAAGTTTGGCAACTTAAACTTTAAACCTGAAACCTGAAACAACAAAAAATGGAAATAAAATTATTCTGTCCCGCTACAATTGCAAATCTCTCATGCGGATTTGACGTACTTGGACTTTGCTTAGACAATGCGGGCGACGAAATGATCGTTCGGAAATCAGATCAAAAGGGAATTCGAATTACCAAAATTGAGGGAGCCGATTTGCCTTTAGAGACCGAAAAAAACGTTTCAGGGGTTGCGGCTTTGGCCATGTTGGAGACACTTGACGTGGATTACGGATTCGAAATCGAAATTTATAAACATATCAAAGCCGGAAGCGGAATCGGAAGCAGTGCAGCCAGTTCTGCCGGAGCGGTTTTTGGAATCAATGAATTGCTTGGGAGACCTTATTCCCGCAAGGATTTGGTGCAATTTGCCATGCAGGGCGAAAAACTGGCCAGCGGAAACGCTCATGCCGACAATGTCGCTCCTGCCCTTTTAGGCGGATTTACGCTCGTAAGAAGTTACGCTCCCTTAGACATTATCCGAATTGACAGCCCGGAGGAATTGTTCGCTACGGTGGTGCATCCTCAAATCGAATTGAAAACTTCGGATGCGCGTTCGGTACTAAAACAAAACGTTTCGCTTAAAAGCGCTATCATGCAATGGGGAAATGTAGGCGGACTTGTTGCCGGATTGTACACCAAAGATTACGACTTAATCGGACGTTCGCTTCATGACGAAATTGTAGAGCCTTTACGAAGTGTTTTGATCCCGGGATTCGACCAAATCAAACAAACCGCTTACGAAAACGGTGCCTTAGGCTCCGGAATTTCAGGTTCCGGCCCTTCTATCTTCGCTTTAAGCCGTGGAAAAGAAACCGCAAACCAAATCGCCAAGGCCATGAGCAATGTTTACGAAAAAATGAATTTACCGTATGAAATTCACGTTTCAAAGATTAATCCCGATGGTGTCCGCGTCCTTTAGGACGGGACGCTTTAAGCAATAGGCTTTAGGCAATATGCTTAAAACCATTGCGAAAATAAAATCATGAAAAAAGCAATAAGCTATACGTACTAGGGAAAAAGCCTAATGCCTAAAGCTTAAAGCTTAAAGCAATAAAAAAAAATGAAATACTACAGTTTAAACCATAACGCCCCAAAGGTTTCGTTTAAGGAAGCCGTAATACAAGGACTCGCGAGTGATAAAGGATTATATTTCCCGGAAAATATCACGGCTTTAGATCCTGCTTTTTTTGATACAATCAAAAATTTAAGCCACGAGCACATTGCTTTTGAAGCGATCAAACAATTCGTTGGCGATGAAATACCGACAGACAAATTAAAAGAAATCATTGCAGATACTTTGGTTTTTGATTTTCCGGTAGTGAAAGTCGAAGATGGAATCTACTCTTTAGAGTTATTCCACGGCCCAACCATGGCGTTTAAAGACGTTGGAGCACGTTTTATGTCGCGTTGTCTGGGGTATTTCAACAAAGACAAAAAAGACGCTAAAAACACTGTTCTTGTAGCTACTTCCGGAGATACAGGCGGAGCGGTCGCGAGCGGATTTTTAGCCGTTGACGGTGTCGATGTGGTGATTTTATATCCGTCAGGAAAGGTGAGCGACATTCAGGAAAAACAATTAACGACTTTAGGACAAAACATAAAAGCGCTAGAAGTTGACGGTGTTTTTGACGATTGCCAGGATATGGTCAAAAAAGCGTTCTTAGACGAAACTTTAGCACACAAAAACCTGACTTCGGCCAATTCTATTAATATTGCTCGCTGGCTGCCGCAAATGTTCTATTTTTTCTTTGCTTATAAAGCATTGAAAAGCCAAAACAAACCATTGGTTTTCTCTTGTCCAAGTGGGAATTTCGGGAATATTTGTGCCGGAATTATGGCAAAGAAATTAGGTTTGCCAATCGAACATTTCGTAGCCTCCACCAACGTAAACGATACGGTGCCAAGATTCTTAGAAAACGGAAAATACGATCCAAAACCTTCTAAAGCAACAATCTCTAACGCCATGGACGTTGGAAACCCAAGCAACTTTATTAGAATACAGGAATTGTACAATAATGACTTAAAAGCTTTCGAAAAAGACTTCTCTTCTTATAGTTATACTGATGAAGAAACACTTGTTGCTCTAAAAAATATTTATAACACAAACGGTTATATCGCAGAACCACATGGTGCTGTGGGTTATTTAGGTTTGAAGAAAGAACTGGAGAAACACCCTAACACCATTGGTATTTTCTTAGAAACGGCACACCCGATTAAATTCTTAGATGTAGTTGAGCCTGCATTGGGAATTACACTTCCTATTCCTGCACAGATTGAGAGTGTTATTAATGAGGAGAAAGTTAGTGCGAGGATCGGGAGTTATGAGGAATTGAAGGATTTCCTGGGTTAATGAAGCTAATATGAAATGATATATCGAACGAGTGAGATTTATTTTCAGTCGTTTTTTATTGCATTAAACCAAAATTATTTTGAGTTAGCAAATAAAAATATCAAGTACGGAAATCCGTAAAAATTAGCAAGGAATAATATATATATTTGAAAAACAAGAAAACGAAATAAACCTTCATTATCTACCTAATCTTAAATGTATATACAAAATTTGTTTTTGTCTATAAATGGTTACTAGAAAACTTTAAAACACTATGACAACAATTGCATCGTTTGTATCTATTAGTGATGCAAAAAAGAAAACTCTGTCAATGATAAGTGATAGTAGAATTTCATGGACGACTGATGAAAAACCAGATATAGTTGTTAACAAATATGACTTTTCGCAGAAAATATTCAAAATTGAAGATACATTAGATATTTTCGGTTACTGCGGAGATAGTCTTTTCTGCCTTTCAAATATCTCGCAAATAATTTCATATCTACGAAGTTCTGTTGATTACAGAGAGGCAGATGCAATTGAAAAACGTCGTAATATAATATATAGCTTAATTGAGGATTCAATAAATAACTATCCTGGTCATGAAATTCGGCAAAGCTTTCGAGTATATTGGAATAGCATTTTTGGAGAGGAACTATATAGTTTTAAATTCTTTTATAAAAAGAATACAGGAAAATTTGATGTGACCCAACTTGAAATTCCTGAGAAAACAGGTTTAGTTTTCAAAGATGGTTCTGGAGAAACTTTTTATGGTAACGAACTTAGCACATATTATCCGTCGAGTGAACCAACTTCTAGATTTTTTTTTAAAGCATTAGTTGATGTGATTGAAAAAGAGCATGATTCAAAAACAGGTGGACCTCCTCAAATGGCTTGTCTAAATCATTTCAAAAAATCTATCACTTCAGTTTCAATACTTTATAAAAGCAAGTATTATCTAAACGGTGTTCATGATATATATTCATCAAATGGCGAGAATGTAGAGTTTAGAGATACCGATTTCAACTTTTTAACTCCTGAAGGCAAAACAAGAAATAATTACACAGGATCATTTCCTAAAAAATAAGTCTACTGTTAACAGCTTTATGAAATTAGGGTTTTATGCAAATTATATGCATTTTAATCTCGCGAGCGTCCCACTCGTTAACACAAAGAAATTCAAAAATTTAAAATAGGCACGAACGAGACGCTCGTAAAAGTTTTTCTTGTTTGATTAATGATTGAAATAAAAGGATATCTCGATACTAGATATCCTTTTACTTTATTTATTCTTTCAATGTCAAATCTTCTTTATCAACCGAAAAAATATCTATCAAATAATTTTCAATACTTGGAGCAAGGATTTTATAAAGCGGTAGCTTTTCTTTAGGCACATCATTTTCCGAAATACTCAAAAAATGAATTACAGCTACTGGTACGTTTAAAACTTCACTCAGCTTTTCTAGTGTCTCTGACTGAGGCTTAAAAGTACCACTAATGATCTGTGATAACGCAGTAGGACTTTTACCAATTAATTTGGCAACTTCTACTTGTTTCATATTTCGTTTTTTGATTAAAAGTTTAATTACTTTACCTATTTCCATAATAAAATTATTTTCATTAAAACATGGATGCAATAGCTACACCTGCACTTATTACTTCTATTAATTTAAATGCTATTTGAAGCTTTTCTTCCTCTGTTTTTGCCCTTGGAATCTCTCCTTTTAGCATTATTAACAATTCTCTTGTAACATCATTCATCTCTACATTTGATAGAGCATTATCGATTTGAGATATAATCTCTTCATTACTTTTTTTCATTTCTTTAATATTTTAATTTAAAAATCTAAAATATTAAGGTTTAGAAAACCATTTAAACCTTAATCCGCTTAAGCTGTTAAAGAAAATGAATGGTATTCGTCATCTAAGTTTTTGAAATGAAAACTATTTATTTTTCTAAAGAATTCTCTTTTGTTTAATGCACTCTTTTTGAAACAATTGAATATCGATATTATTACTTTGTTTAAGATTTCTAATTCAAAAACAGCACGATTAATCGTCTCTTCTAATTCTTCAATTTTTGTAAAATGTGTCCAAAGGAAATCCTCTAAACCAATAGTATATGTGAAATCGAAATCACCATTTATAATATAGTTTTTCAGATTTTCTAAACTCTGCTGACGCTGAGCGTAATCACGGTCTAATAATTCTTTTGTAGATCGATAAAAATTATTATAAACATCACTATAACTAATACTTCCGTTTAAAACTTTTTCAACTTTTTTACTTATTTCATCCTTTAGAATACGATTCTTTACTACATCGTATTCGGCAAAAGATTGCAAGCTTTCATAATGGTTTAAATTTTTAAAACTACTATGAAATTTTAAATTATCAGACTTCCACTTTCCTGATTTTGGAACAAAATGATCCAAATCCCAAGAATTTGATAAACTTACTTCTTTATATTTTGAAGTAATCGGTAAATAAAATGAAGAATTAATCTTCTCTAAATACTTTTGGGAACGCACGAATTGTTGCAAATCATCCCATTTATTAGTCATTCCACTACTTTTGAATGACTTATAAAGTATTAATGAGTTTTCATTAATATTAAAATCGGCGGTTGTTGCCAAATTTTGGTATTTAGAAAAGAAAGTATTTGATTCTTCAGTTTTCGAACTTACCAGATTTAAGTTCTTACAGTAATCAGAAATTTTACTAAATTGAGATTGAATTTTCATTGTATTAGAAATTCTCTCAACTGCTTTTAATTGAGCATTAAGTCCTGAAGAGAAATTAGCAATATTTCTTAATGAATTATTCATGATTCAAATTTAAGCCAAACTTAAACAAATAGCAAGTTTATTTTGTTGTTTTTTTGTTAAAACTTTATAGCACACCCTAATTTAGGTAATAAACTTGAAAATAATATGAACTAAACCGCTCTCCTCCCTGCTAGTGCTAGCAATGGTATTTTTTTACTCAAACACGGAACTTTCTGATTGTTTACATAATACCATTATCCGCAAAAGAATAATAACTTTCTGGAGTAATAATCAAATGATCTACTACTTCAATATCCAGAATAATACCTGCATCTTTAACTTTTTTAGTGATCACTTTATCGGCAGGAGAAGGAAGTGCTTTTCCCGATGGATGATTGTGAAGCATAATAATAGCGGTTGCTTTGGCTTTAAGTGCTGCCGTAAACAATAATCTAAGATCGACCGTAGTTGCGGTTATGCCTCCTGTCGACATTTCATAAATTCCAAGTACCCGATTGGCCTTGTTGAGTAAAAGAATTTTAAACTGCTCTAAAAACTCTATTTTGTCCGGATTCCAGGATTGCAAAGCCAGCTTGTAAGTTGCTTTAGATGAAGTGATCTGAGGTCGTTCTGATACTTTTACTTTGGTTTTGTAAATCAGTTCAATTTCTGATGCGATTCTCCAATCTTCCTTTCCTTTCTTCACTTTCATAATGACTATATCAAATTACAATACAAATATATACTAAATTACAATATTTTACAATACATTTTTATATTATAATTTAACACACTAATAGAAAAGCTATCAATATGCAATAACTTTCTATGCTAAATATTATTATAATAAATCAATTAATGGCTGATATTCAAATGAACAGGATTAAAGAAGTTCTAAAAGAACAAGGAAGAACACAAACATGGTTGGCCGAAAAAATTGGAAAAAGTTATGTCGTGGTAACGAATTACTGCAACAATAATGCTCAACCAAGCGTTGAAGTTCTGAGAAAAATTGCCGAAGTATTAGATGTTGATGTTAGAGAATTGTTGGTTTCAACAAAATAGACAAAAATAGCAGCTTAGCAGCATGAACAAAAAGCTAAAAATCTTTTTTATTATTCTAATAATAGTGTCTTCATTAGGGTTATTATATTATTATGGAACCATATTTCTATGCGAAATTAGCGTTAAATGCAAAGATTGTGATCAAACTTCTCAGTCAGAAAAAGAATCAAAAGAAAATAAGTTTTATTATGGGTATTATACCTGTGATGTTTCTGAGTTTAATCTAAAATACAATAACGGAAAAATAGAAATCGGAAATATCTGGGTCGAAAAAGTTTGGCATTATAATACTGATGATTGCTTTAGTGATGACTACAATATCAAGGTAATTAATAACCATGGTTATAATATTGTAGTAGATTTTAAAAAATCAGCAGATGAATTTCTATTCGATTTCATTCCTCTCATTAACAATATCAAGGACAATACAAATGGTGGAATTGAAGATAGCAGAAAAACTTTGAGATATAGAAGACTCCCACAAGAGATGAAACTTATAGTTGTTGAAAGAAATCCGGATATGAATTTTGGTTGGACGAAAAAAATAGTATCAGATACATTGACATTAAAACTAATAAAGTATGAATGAATAAAATTTTTATTTTTTTATATCTTTAAAAATTCTAAATACAGCCACCTGTTTAGAGCATTAATTTCTATTAACACCCTATTTTTATGAAAAAAACATTACTTGTATTCCTTTTAGCCGGATCCTTAATTTCATCTGCTCAGGAATCAAAACCAAAAGCTCCCCAAGCCCCTGCAAAAGAAGAAAATTCGCCTTCTAATCTTACTTTCAATCCGGATGCTAGTGTTATCACCAATCACTCCGTTACCATAAAAGGGCAAAAAGTTCCTTATAAAGCCACAACGGGTACGATGCCGGTTTGGGACGAAGACGGAAAAGCAATTGCGGGATTGTTCTACACCTATTATGAACGTTCTGATGTAAAAGATCAGGCTTCGCGTCCGTTAGTTATTTCCTTTAACGGTGGTCCTGGTTCTGCTTCGGTTTGGATGCAGATTGCTTACACTGGACCTAGTCTCTTAAACATTGATGATGAAGGATATCCTGTACAGCCTTACGGAATAAAAGAAAATCCGTATTCTATTCTGGATGTTGCTGATATTGTTTTTGTAAACCCTGTGAATACCGCTTATTCCAGACCTACCAGCAAAGACATTCCCACTACAAAATTCTTTGGCGTAAATGCCGACATTAAATACCTGGCCGATTGGATCAATGGTTTTGTAACCCGTACCAATCGTTGGGCTTCCCCTAAATACCTAATTGGTGAAAGTTATGGTACTACCCGTGTCTCGGGATTGGCACTTCAACTGCAAAACAGCCAATGGATGTATCTTAACGGAGTGATTTTGGTTTCTCCAACTGAATTAGGAATAACACGCGGTGTAGTTTCTGATGCTGCTCTTAAATTGCCTTATTTTGCAGCTACTGCCTGGTACCACAAAATGCTTCCAGCTGATCTGCAAAACAAAGATTTAACGGATATGTTGCCCGAAGTGGAAGATTTTACCGTAAACGAACTTCTTCCTGCATTGACCAAAGGAGGATCTCTGGACGAACAAAAAAGAAAAGAAATTGGCGCTAAAATAGCACGTTATTCCGGTATTCCGGAGAAAGTGATCCAGCAAAACAATTTAGACCTTCCTTATGATTATTTTTGGAAAGAATTGTTAAGAGATAAGGGTTATACGGTAGGAAGACTTGATTCGAGATACAAAGGAATTGACCGCAAAGACTCAGGCGAAAGCCCTGATTTTAATGCAGAACTTACTTCCTGGTTGCACTCGTTTACGCCAGCCATCAATATGTACCTACGCAACAATCTGAACTATAAAACAGACTTTAAATACAATATGTTTGGTTCCGTACATCCTTGGGACAGATCTAACGATAAAACTGGCGAAAACCTGAGACAGGCTATGGCACAAAACCCCTATTTGCATGTCATGGTACAATCCGGATATTATGATGGTGCCTGTGATTACTTCAATTCTAAATACGATTTATGGCAAATGGATCCGAGTGGAAAACTAACGGATAGAATGTCATGGAAAGGTTACAGAAGCGGTCACATGATGTACCTAAGAAAAGCCGATCTGGAAGCTGCCAACGAAGACATCAGAACCTTCATAAAGCAATCCTTACCTAAAGCCGGACAACCTGCAAAATACTAAATCGAACCTCTTGGGTTTAATGAACAAAAATTGATTTAACACATAGAAATAAAATTTCTCTCGCAGATTTAACAGATTACTTAGATTATTTTATAGTGGTCTTAGAAAACAGTTAAATCTGCGTGAAAAAATTACAACTACAATAATTCATGATTACAAAAGCTTCCTTACAGGACATTCCGGCGTTAACCGTTTTAATCAATTCGGCCTACAGAGGGGAAACCTCCAAAAAAGGCTGGACAACCGAAGCCAATTTATTAGAAGGAAAAAGAACTGACGAACAGGAAATGACCGAAATTTTTCTGGATCCTAAAAACACCATTCTAAAATACACCGAAAAGGACCAAATTATCGGTTCGGTTTTATTGGTTGAAAAAGGACACCAATTGTATTTAGGAATGTTAACCGTTTCACCGGAATTACAAAACAGTGGTATCGGAAAAAAGATGCTGGCCGAAGCTGAAAATCATGCAAAAGCTTTGGGATTATCCAGTATTATTATGACCGTAATCTCGGTTCGGGAAGAACTTATTGCGTGGTACACACGTCACGGCTACGTTGATACTGGCGAGAGAGAAGCTTTTCCGGTAAGTGAGATTCACGTTACTATCTCTGAGAAACCTCTGGAGTTTATTTACTTAGAGAAGGTTATTTAGTTTTAGTTGTTTCATGTTTCAAGTTTCAAGTTTCATGTTTCATGTTTTACCGCAAAGTTCGCAAAGAATTACGCAAAGATTCGCAAAGGTTTCTTTTAAATCTCGCAAAGTCGCTAAGGCGCAAAGTTTTAGTTTTTATTTTCTTTGTGACTCTGCGACTTTGCGAGATTATTTTTTAAGATAATAAAATACCTTTGAACCTTTGTCACTTTGCCCCTCTGAACCTCCAATAATAAAAAAATGATCCTACACCTTTTACCCAAAGAAAATTGTAAACCCGCTGTTTGGAGCGGTGGATTGACGTATGAATATATGATATATCCAAAAACAGCAAACTACGCCGATAGAGATTTCGCATTCAGAATAAGCAGTGCTACCATAGAGCAGGAACCATCGGTATTTACTCAATTTAAAGGTTATCACCGATATCTGGTTATGCTTGATAACGGCCTGGATATCGAGATAAACCAAGAGAAAAAGGTATACGGGCAATATGAAATCATGGAATTTAACTCCAATGATGCTGTAACTTCTTATACAAAAGGCATCGATTTTAACTGGATGGTTTCTGAAAAAATATCCCACCATCAACTGAAAGTAACGAATTCTAATCAAAATTGTAATGCTCAAATCGTACTTTTATTTTCTTTAGATACAACCGTTATCCAAATTAATGAGAAGCCATACGATCTAAAACCTTACGATTTACTGGTGATTGAAAATTCGGAAAAGGCAGATATGAAACTTCGCTTTTCTAATAAATGTCTCTTTGGAATATTGGATTTTTAATTCCGAAATGAATTTAACCGCAACGTTCGCGAAGGGTTACGCAAAGTTTTTTTAGACGGTACAGTATATGCTCGCAAAGATGCAAAGTCGCAAAGTTTTTTAATTGCTTTGCGTCTTCGCGACTTTGCGAGATTCTTTTAATACTAGGTAAACACATTACTATCTCTACTAAAAAAACTCAGCCCCTTAGCCTCTTAGAACCTTAGCAGCTCCTCTTAATCTTTGACAAAAACTCGTGAGAAACTCCCAGATAAGAGGATAAATTCCGGTTATTGATTTTATTTGCTTTATGCGAATAGCGCTTTATAAACTCCAGATATCTTTGCTTAGAAGTTTTGTTCAGGAGATCTATAAGTCTTTGCTGAATGGCAATATTAGCCCTTTCAACCATTAAAATATGAAACTGAATCAACTTGGGTACCTGCTCAAACAAAAGTGCTTTGTTTTTCTTACTGATCACCAGGATTTCACTTTCTTCTATTGCTTTGATATTATAAGTCGTAGGCTTTTGATGGTAGAAACTTTCAAGGTCACAAATCCATTCATTTTCGAAAGAGAAGAAAATAACACTTTCGGTTCCGTTGTCATTTAAAATATAGGTTTTAAAAGTACCTTTCAAAATAAAGCCTTCATAAGAATTCTTTGAATCCTGAATCTGCAGAAATTCGTTTTTCTTAAGTTTAATAAACTTTACTTTTTCAACTACAAAATTCCATTCCTCATCTGTTAACGGAATCTTGCGCTCGATACTTAATCGTAGGTCTTTGTACATATGGTATTTACTTTTTATTCTTACTCAGGGGCGTAAGCAGGTGAATGAATGAAAAATAATGCAATCGATTACACAAAAATATACTTTTTTGTAATGTAACGGCTACCGAAAACACATTTAACAGTAAATTATTTTCAAAACATTGAACTTGTTCAACTTTTTTCATCCTAATTATAAGCAGATTTGCACTATTAACTATTTAACCAAACTTAATTATTATGAAATTTAAATCAACAATCTCAGTGTTTCTATTGACATTGATTTTCGGTTTTGCAGCCTGTAATACCGAAGAAATTGCTACACCACAAAGTAGTGAAAATGCTACTATCGAGACCTCTACAACAACTTCCGGCAATTTGACGGCAAAAATTGGAAACTGTGCCCAGGTTCCGGGATGGGCTTCTCAAAATGGAGGAACAACTGGTGGAGGTTCCTCTCCGGAAGAAGTAGTTTCGAATTATACACAGCTGAAATCGGCTATCGAAAACAGTGCGGTAAAAGTGATTAAAGTTACCGGTACCATTACGGTTACTACAAGATTATCACTACAGGATCAAAGTGGCAAAACCATTTACGGTGCAAGCGGTGCCAAGCTGGTTTCTACCAACCAAACGAAAGACGGTTCGGGTATCATCAACATTAAAAGATGTACGAATCTGATTATCAGAAATCTTATTTTTGAAGGCCCGGGTGCTTATGACACAGATGGCTGGGACAATGCAATTTTAGATGATTGTCAAAATGTATGGGTAGACCATTGTGAATTCAGAGATGGGGTTGACGGGAACTTCGACATCAAAAATAAATCAGATTTTGTTACGGTTTCGTATACAAAATTCGGTTATTTAAAAGCTCCTAAAGCCGGAGGTCCCGGAGGTTCCGACGATCACAGGTATTCTAATTTAATTGGTTCCAGTGATGGTGCAACTGCCGATCGTGGAAAATTACGAATCACTTTCGCTCGCTGCTGGTGGGCTCCGGGCTGCAAAGAAAGAATGCCTAGAGTGCGTTTTGGAAAAGTACATCTGGTAAACAACTTCTTTAACAGTACGGTAAGTAATAAATGTATTGCCGCAGGTTTTGAAGCGAGTCTAAATGTAGAAAGCAACGTTTTTGAAGGTGTAAAAACTCCTATCGATCTAATGAGCGGTTTTACTGCTGTTACAGCAACAGACAATGTTTTCACCAATACAACCGGAAATCAAGCCGGAAGTGGTACTGCTTTTACTCCACCCTATTCGATCGTAAAACTGAACAAAACTGCTGTTAAAGCTGATATCTCTGCCAATGCAGGAGCAACTTTAGGCGGCAATATCTGCGGATCGTTTTAATCAGTTACAAATAATAAATACAAGTTAGTTTTATTTTGGAACCATGGATTACAGTTTTGTAGTTCGTGGTTTTTTTGTTTCAAGTTTCTTTTGTTTCAGGTTATTTTGTTTCAGGTTTCAAGTTTTAGGTTTCAAGTTTTGATGCAAAAACTGCAATGATTTTAATCTGTTTCAAATTTTATAAAATATAAAAGTTCGCAAAGCTTTACATTAAACCTTTGCGAACTTTGCGTAATTCTTTGTGTCCTTTGCGGTTAAAAAAACCTTTGCCATTTTGAACCTCCTCTAAAGCACCAATTCTTCAAATAATCTCTGAATCGTCTTTTCTAAGTCCTGACATAAGCCCGGATGAGGTCTTGACGTTTGTATTGCAGAACTTCTAATGGCTGTGAGCCATCTAAAACGTTCCGGAATCTCAAATTCAGCGATCGGTCCGCCGTCTTTGGCTCCATTAACAATCTTTTCTAATGACGTTAAATTACATTCTAACTGTTCGATGTCAAAGTCGGCAGAAAGGGCTTGTATTCTTTCTTTATTCAGATGAAAAAGAACTTTTATGAATTTCTTTTTTTTGCAAAACAAAATGATTCCGATATTCAGAAACTCTTCGCGCTCTACTCTTGGCACCACGCGGATTACGGCATACTCATATAAGTGATTATCTTGCATTTTGTGCCTGGTTTACAAAGATTTCTGAATGATTTAATCGGGTCTGCAAAAACTGCAAATACACATTTCGCAAGGTTTCTGGTTCTTCGTCGGTATCTTCCCATTGCAGCCATTCCAGCGGAATTGTATTTACAATCTCTTCTAATATTTCGTGCGATAAAAGTGCTTTAAATTCAGCATCCACTTCCTTTAAAAGCGAAGCTTGCGGCAGTAAAACGTGATCTTTTATTAATGCAAACGGACTTTTGGCATGCTGTTCCCAATTGTTCCAGGAATGATGAAAATACAAGCATGCACCATGATCAATCAGCCATAATTCTTTATGCCAAATTAGCATATTTGTATTTTTGAAAGTACGGTCGACATTGGTAATATAAGCATCCAGCCAAACAATTTGCGAAGCCAGCTTAGCATCAACGGTGGTCACAACAGGATCAAATGTAATGGCACCCGATAAAAAATGGAGTGCCAGATTTAATCCCTGACTTCCTTGCAGTAAATCCTGAATTTCTTCATCAGCTTCGGTTCTTCCAAACGCTTCGTCAAGATTGGCGAAAACTAATTCCGGAAGCTGTAATTTTAAGGCTTTTGCGATTTGTCCACCCACCAATTCGGCAATCAAAGCTTTTACACCGTGACCGGCTCCTCTAAATTTTAAGACGTATTTAAAATCGTCATCGGCTTCTGCCAAAGCAGGTAAAGAACCTCCCTCGCGCAATGGCGTTATATAACGCATGACGTTTACTGTTCTGAGATCGAAGTTGTTTTTCATTTTTTTCTAGATTCAAAGATGCTAAGAAACTGAGCTACTAAGTTTCTAATCTTTGAGATTACAAACTTACGTTTTTTGATTTTAGATTATACAGACCAGATTTTAGATTTTTTCTTGTTCGTGGAAATCAAGCAGCTTTATTCTCAGTTTTGGTATCCTGAGCGAAGTCGAAGGACACTTGCTTAGACTTACTTAGACTGCTTAGACTTTTTTTACCGCAAAGTTCGCAAGTTTTTTTCTTTAAGATTTTTATAAAGCGCAAAGGTTCGCAAGGCTTTGTGCAAAATCTTTGCGAGTCTTTGCGTAAAACTTTGCGAACTTTGCGGTTAAATTAAACCAAACTCAGAAAAGCTTTTCCCAAATACTTAATAATAGTAGAAGCCGTAAAAGATTCATAACCTGTTTTTGGTAACGCAATATCGGCTGTGAGTCCGTGGAGGAAAACGCCTAGTTTTGCTGCGTATTTAGGTTCGTAGCCCTGCGCCAGTAAGCCTGTAATGATTCCTGTGAGGGTATCTCCGCTTCCGGCAGTGGCTAAAGCTGCATTTCCCGTGGTGTTTTCGTAAATCTCAGTCTTAATGATGATGTAGGTTGGTGCGCCTTTCATCACAATGATTACTTTGTACTTTTCTGAAAAAGCAATCGTTTTTTGAAATTTTTCCGATTCTGAATTCCACTTACCTATTAAACGCTCGAGTTCTTTCGGATGTGGTGTCAGAATAGTATTTTCAGGAACTAATTCGAGCCAGGTTAAATTTTCTGCCAAAATATTAAGGGCATCAGCATCCAATACTAAAGGAGATTTGTTCACTCTTAAAAACTCAAAAAGCGCTTTTTGGGTACCAAGTTCCACTCCTATTCCGGGTCCAATTCCAATTGCCTGAGGTACTAACGGAAGATGAATGCTGGTCAGGAAATTAGTATTTTCATCGGTTATTACCATCACTTCCGGAATCGAGATTTGCAGAATTTGATAACCGCATTTTGGCACAAAAACCGTTACTAGTCCGCAACCCGATTTTAAACAGGATTTTGATGCTAAAACTGCCGCTCCTACTTTTCCGTAACTTCCGGCAATGATAACCGCATGCCCCTGAAGTCCCTTATGAGTTATAGGATTTACCGGTTTGAGAAATTTTAAAACCTCTTCTCTTGTAATTAGAAATGGATCTTTCATCGGACAGATTTAATTACTTAAAGTTACATAAAAAATAAAGATGTAGGCACTTGGTAAGATCCTAAAATCAGATTCTGTTATCGCTAGTATGTTTCTTTCATTCCTTAGAAAACCAAAACACCAAAAAACTATTGAAACTGCGGGATATTGCTTCGTATGCATAAATCGGGCAAGAATATTGCGAATTTTAATAATTTAGTATATAAATCTTCGATATTTTTTAAATAAATTTGCGACACAATTTTATAAAACAACACAATGAAAAATACTGCGCTTACGCACATACATGAGAGTTTGGGAGCGAAAATGCTACCTTTTGCCGGATACAATATGCCTATTACCTATGAGGGCGTAAATGCTGAACACGAAACAGTTCGCAACAGTGTGGGCGTTTTTGACGTTTCGCATATGGGAGAATTTTTGTTGACAGGTCCAAATGCTTTGGCTTTGATTCAAAAAGTAACTTCAAATGATGCTTCGACTTTAACGATCGGAAGAGCACAATATTCTTGTCTGCCAAACAACGAAGGTGGAATTGTAGATGATTTGATTGTATATAAAATGAAAGAAGAAGAGTATTTATTGGTTGTAAATGCTTCAAATATCGAAAAAGACTGGAACTGGATTTCTTCGCACAATGATTTGGGTGTTGAAATGAAAAACATTTCTGATGATTATTCTTTATTGGCCATTCAGGGACCAAAAGCGGTTGAAGCTATGCAGTCTTTATCTTCTATCGACTTAGGAGCTATTACATATTATCATTTTGAAGTAGCTGATTTTGCAGGATTCAACGATGTTATTATTTCTGCAACTGGTTATACCGGTTCTGGCGGATTTGAAATTTACTGTAAAAATGCCGATGCTGAAGCTATCTGGAATAAAGTTTTCGAAGCGGGTGCCGCTTTCGGAATTAAACCTATCGGATTAGCTGCTCGTGATACATTACGTCTTGAAATGGGATTCTGTTTGTACGGAAATGATATTAACGATACGACTTCACCTTTAGAGGCCGGATTAGGTTGGATCACTAAGTTCACTAAAGATTTTACCAATTCAGAAAATCTGAAAAAACAAAAAGAAGAAGGTGTTACCAGAAAACTAATTGCTTTCGAAATGCAGGAGCGTGCGGTACCAAGGCATGACTACGAGATTGTAGATGCTTCAGGTGCTGTGATTGGTGTAGTTACGTCAGGAACTATGTCACCTTCTATGAACAAAGGTATTGGATTAGGATATGTAACCATACCTAATAGTGCTGTTGACAGTGATATCTTCATCCGAATCAGAAAAAATGATGTAGCTGCTAAAGTGGTTAAATTACCTTTTTACAAGAAATAATATTTTATCCTAAATATTCTAAAAATGCATTGCTTAACAAGTAATGCATTTTTTTTATAGTTTTTTTTCTGCCACAAATTCACGAATGATTGTAAATAAAAAAGGCTGCCAAATTCGTGAATTCGTGGCGGAAACTTTGCAGAATAAAAATCATCAGAATGTAAGAATTTTTAGAAAAGTATAACCTTTTATGAAAAAATAAGCGTAATTTTAATCTGAACGAAGATTTCCATTTATGAAAAAAATAGCACTGGTGTTGATGTTAATCACAAACTTTCTGTTTAGCCAAAGCAGCGACCCAACCTGCGAAATAGTCAACAAAATAAATGCAGTTATTCAGGAGCAGCACGTAAGGCCTAAACTGGTCGATGATAGTTTATCGATTTTTGTCTTTGATAATCTGATTAATGAATTGGATCCCTCGCGAAATATTTTCTTCAAAACAGAATACGATGAAATGGCAGAGAAATACCGTACAAACTTAGATGATTTCATTCTTAGTAATGATTGTAGTTTTCTGGCTGATGTAACTTCCAAATACAAAGAAGGTCTTTTGAGAACCAAACAAGTTTTGGAAAAAATTCAGACCACGCCTATTGATTACAACAAAAACGATACAATCCGATTTTATAAAAAATCTTTTCCTTTTTACCTAAAAAAAGAAGGTTTGGAAAAAGCTTGGCTCAAAAAAATTCGGTACCAGATTCTAGATGAGATAGCTGAAACAAGTGACAATTTAGATTCTATCAAAGCTAATTTTCAATCTATCGAACTCAAGTCAAAAAAACTAATTGTGTCGAATGAGATCTGTAGAATTAATACCCTTTTGGAAACGAATACCAAACAGGAAGAAAAATTCTATAATTTTTTCTGTACCTATTTCGATCCGCATACTGCCTATTTTAGTGATGATTCAAAAACGAGTTTTGTGGCATCACTCTCAAAAGAGCATTTGTCATTGGGAATGACTGTCAATCTCAATGAAAAAAATGAAATCATTGTAGCCGAACTTGATCCCAATGGTCCTGCTTATCAAACGGGTCAGATTAAAAAAGGCGATCAGATCATTTCAATATCCAATCAAAAGGAAACTTTGCAGGTTTCCTGTGCTTCGCTGGAATCCATTTCGACTTTGATTTTATCAGAATCCAATAAAAGCATCACACTAACCTTAAAACGAAATTCAGGTAAAAGCTTTGATGTGTATATCGAAAAGAAGGTGATGAAAGACGAAGAGAACTCTGTTTTCAGCTTTATTATTGGAAAAGACAGTAAAATTGGCTACATCAAAATCCCTAGTTTTTATGCTGATCTAGAAGGTAATAGCCGTAAAGGCTGTGCCGATGATGTGGCGCGTGAGGTTATAAAACTGGAAAGAGACGATATAAAAGGTCTGGTAATTGACCTTATTGACAACGGTGGGGGATCGATGGAAGAAGCTATAAAACTGGCCGGAATGTTTATCGATTATGGACCACTTTCTATTGTTGTAGATCGCAATCAAGGAAAATCGGTTATCAATGATCCGTATAAAGGACTCATTTACAAAGGACCAATTGTAATTTTGGTAAATAGCAATACTGCTTCGGCAAGTGAGTTTTTCTCTTCTATATTACAAGATTACAATCGTGCTTTATTATTGGGAAGTACTACGCTTGGAAAAGCTACCATGCAAACGATTCTTTCACTTGACGAAACTAAAAATACCGATTATTTAAAAATCACTATTAATAAGTTCTACAGGGTGACAGGTAAAAGCCATCAATACATAGGGGTGAAACCAGATGTAGTTCTTCCGGAATTTTACGAAGGTGTTTATCAAAAAGAAAGCGATTTCCCAACTGCAATTAAAAATGATAGTATCAAACCATTCTTAAAATTCAGACCTTATGTAAAAAGAGCACTGATCGATAAATTGGCTAAAAATAGCACAACAAGACTATCCGATAATTACTTTTTTAATAATATAAAAGAAATCAATCAAAAAATTGATCAGTTGGTCAATACGCCTAAAGCAGAAATTCCGATGACTTTGGAAGCCGTTTTCAAACAGAAAAAAAATGTAAATTCTCTTTGGAAAGAGATCAATACTTTTAACGACGAAAACAACCCTTTAGATGTTTATAATTCAACGGTAAATCAGTTTTTACTCGGTGTTTATCCCAATGACAAAACAATCAACCAGTACCAGATCGATAATCTTAAAACGAATCCGTACCTAAATGAAGCCGTGAATGTTATTAATGAGTTTAATGCGTGGAAGTAGTACTTGGCTATAGGCTGTAGGCAATAAGCTGTAGGCATTGAACGTTAGACTTTCGACTTTACAAAAGGGAGTTAAGACAACCTGAAACCGCAAACTTTAAACTTTTTAACCTCTAAGTCCTAACTATCACTAAAAAAGAATTCAATTGATTTTGGAAAAATAAGGAATAACCGTATTTTTGCCTCACAAAACTAAAAATTAGAAATGGGAAGAGCGTTCGAATTTAGAAAAGGAAGAAAAATGAAACGTTGGTCAGCAATGGCTAAAACATTTACCCGAATTGGTAAAGATATCGTTATGGCCGTTAAAGAAGGTGGCCCTAACCCGGAGGCCAATTCTAGATTAAGAGCTGTAATACAAAATGCAAAAGCCGCTAACATGCCTAAGGACAATGTGGAGCGTGCGATAAAAAATGCAAGTAATAAAGATACTGCCAACTATAAAGAAATTCTGTTTGAAGGATATGCTCCTCACGGAATTGCAATTTTAATTGAAACAGCATCTGACAACAATAACAGAACGGTAGCAAACATCAGAAGCTATTTTAATAAGTGCAATGGAACCATGGGAACTCAGGGTTCAGTTGAGTTTATGTTTGACCATACTTGTAATTTCAGAATTGCAAAAGGTGAAATTGATGCCGAAGAATTAGAATTAGAACTAATTGATTTTGGTGCTGAAGAAGTTTTTGAAGACGAAGACGGAATCTTAATCTACGCCCCTTTTGGAAGCTTTGGAGCTTTACAAAAAGAGCTTGAAAACAGAGGTTTGGAAATCTTATCTTCAGGTTTTGAGCGTATCCCTCAAATCACAAAAGAACTTACTGAAGCTCAAATCGCAGACGTTGAAAAACTGATCGAAAAAATCGAAGAAGATGATGACGTGATGAACGTTTATCACACGATGAAAGAAGAATAAAAGTTTACATTTTTATATTACAAAAAAACTCCGGATTGCTCCGGAGTTTTTTTTGCTATAATACGGAAAGCCGTAAAGAATAAACTTAAAGATTGTTTATGTTTGGCAAAAATTTAACAAAACCAACATTTGGCAAAAAACGAGGGTAAAATTATTAATCTTACCGCTTTTCGATTGAAATTTATAATTTAATCCTTAATACAAATTTTAAATAAATAATTTTTTTCCTATTAAAAATAATATTTATATTTGACCTCCCAAAAAAAATAAATTCCGACTCTTTACCACAATACTTAATACCAACCAAACCTACTAAGACTTGAAAAAAACTACTCTTAAGTTATTTCCTTTTATCGTATATATTGTTTTATTTTTAATTAGCATCAATTGCTTTTCTAATACTAATACTAATACTTACACTGATACCATTACCAATTCAAAGAAGATTTTTATTTCTAAAAATTTTCCCAAAGACGAAGTTGGTCTTCTTAACAATTCGCTTAGTTATTACCAGACTCCAAAAAGTGAGTTCACTAATGAGTTTCTAAAAAAGAATTTCCCGGTCTCACAGGAGATCAATAAAGATCGCGATATGGCAATATCTGTTTTTAAGGAGATCGCTAAAAATGATAATCTTACTGATTTTTTAGAACCTAAAAAATTATCGATGTTGCCTCTTGGTATAAAAAAGACCATTGGAGGCATTCAATACATGCTTGGTATTAGCAGCGCCAAATTCACTCCGGAATACACGGAGCTAACTGCTTTTGTAAAAATCGTAATTCCGCAGCATGATTCTCTTGGGAGACCAAAAGAGCTGTTCTTTGGTGCCAACGGTATCAAACTTTCGCTTAAAGGCGGATTAGTTGGCGCGACAAATTTGGTTTTACTAGGTGATGTTCCAATTAACATTAATGGTCAGAATTCGTTACTTATTCTAAAAGGAGGTATGGCGATGTCTACCGGACTTGTAGAAAAAAAGACCTATGTAACGATTGACTGTAACGGTTTTAAAGAACTTGGAATTACCGCAGACGTTGAATTTTCAAGAGCTTATCTTGAACCCGTCGATGACGAATATAAACTTATTCCCGCTCCCACCCGTGTAACGGGGTCATTCAAGACAATAGTATCCAACTGGAATGATATTCTTATTGAAATCTCTTTGCCCAAATTTCAACTGACTTCTTATAAAGGCAAAGGACCTGCTTTTGAACTAAACAATGCCGTAATCGATTTAAGTGACATTAGAAACTCTGATAAAATCGAATGGCCCGATGCTGATTATGTCAAAGACTATCTAATACCGGGCAATCTAAATTTATGGAGGGGTTTTTATGTAAAATCTCTAAAAGTCGTGTTACCGGAGCAGTTCAATAAAAGAGACGAGAATAAAAGGGTTAAATTTGAAGCTGCCAATCTCTTAATTGACAGAATGGGGGTTTCCGGAAGATTCGTAGGCGATAATATCTATAGCCTTAAAGAAGGAAGTGCTTCCGGCTGGCAATTTTCATTAGACCATATCGAAATGGAATTCCGTGCGAACTCATTGACAGCAGCTGCTTTCAATGGTGAAATTGTTTTGCCGCTTTCGTCAGAAGACAATACCCAATGCGATCCAAATTCGAGAGGAAGATTAGCTTACAATGCTATCATAAACCCTGTAGACAATGAATATATCCTTAAAGCTGATGTAACCAACAATATTTGCTTCCAGGCTTTTAAAGCAACCGCTTCTTTAGAAAAAAACTCCTATTTGGAATTAAAGGTAAAAGACGGTAAGTTTTTACCAAAAGCCGTTCTTTATGGAAGTTTAGCTTTAAAAGGTAGTAATAAAAATACCACTGCATCCGAACTTACTGCATCGCCGAATAAATCATCCGGATCAATTAATGCTGAGGGTGAGAAAAAGGAAGCTATTAATTTTAAAGGGATCATTTTCCAGAATTTAAACTTGCAAACTGTCGTGCCTTATCTAACGGCCGATTATTTTGGCTACAAACACATTCAGGAGAAAGATGCCGCGGTTAGTAACTTCCCTGTTACGATTAATGAAATTGCTTTGATCGCTACAGATGTATCAGCAAGCCTGAAAGTCGATGTTGCGATTAATATTATGCAAAATCAATTTAACGGTCAGACGAAATTTTATGTGGTCGGAAAATTCGACAGAGAGAAAGGAATTCAAAAATGGAAATACGAGCGTATTAAGTTTGAGGAAATATCAGTTGCAGCAGACTTAGGAGGTGTAAAATTTAAAGGAAACATTGCCATAATGGACAATGATCCGGTCTATGGTAATGGTTTCAAAGGGAGCGTGTCGGCAGATTTTACAGGAGGTATCAAAGTAGAAGCCAATGCCATTTTTGGATCTACTACTTTTAGATACTGGTATGTGGATGCTATGGTAGACAACTTAAATATTCCTGCCGGAGCTATTACTTTTAAAGGTTTTGGTGGTGGTGCCTATTATCACATGAAAAAAGACGGCTTTAGTTCTTCTTTTGTGGCTTCTAAATCAAATTATGTACCTGATGCAGATTCTGGATTAGGTGTTAAAGCTATGATTAAGTTTGCGGGCACAGCTACCGCAAATGCTTTTTGGGGAGGTGCCGGTTTTGAAATTGCTTTTAATAAACACGGCGGTCTTAATAGAATTAGTATTTATGGAGAAGGTCACGTCATGCAGCCGTTTGAAATTCCGGGAGCTGAGGCACTAACAAAAGCCTTACAGGTTGTTGCCGAAAATGAAGCACTAATGGGTGCGGTAGCTACAGAAGCGCTAAAAACAAGCAATTTATCAGCTGCAGCAGAACAGCTTTATCCAAATGATGTGAAAAATTCTATGGGTATCAATGCATTTGCTGCCATAGAGTACGATTTTAGAGCAAAAACTTTACACGGTACATTCGATTTATACATTGATACTCCGGGAGGTTTCATAAAAGGCCGTGACTCCAGTAACAGAGCAGGTTGGGCTGTTTTACACTTTGGACCAGACAAATGGTATATCCGGGCAGGTACCCCTAAGAACCGATTGGGGATAAAACTTGCTATTGGATCTGTCGAGGTAGAAGCCGGCGGTTATTTTATGCTTGGAGATGATATCCCGGGTAGTCCACCGCCACCGGATATTGTTGCGCAACTCTTAAAAGTAGACGTAGCTAAACTGGATTATATGCGTGACGAAAACAGCATTGCTTCAGGAAAAGGATTTGCCTTTGGTTCTGATTTTAGCATTAAAACAGGTAATCTAAGTTTCTTAATGTTCTACGCCAATTTCCAGGCCGGATTTGGATTTGACATTATGGTTAAAGATTATGGAGAAGCACAATGTAAGGGTTCGGGACAAATTGGTATAAACGGTTGGTATGCCAACGGTCAGTCATATGCCTATATGCAAGGAGAACTCGGAATTAATATTAAATTATTTTTTATACGGAAGAAAATATCCATTATAAAAGGTGGAGGCGCCGTTCTATTACAAGCCAAATTACCAAATCCGGCATGGATTCGAGGCTATATGGTGGGAGAATTCAGTTTACTTGGAGGTGCCGTAAAAGGTAGTTTCCGTTTTAAACTGGAATTTGGAGAGCAGTGCGAATTTATATCAGTGAATCCTTTAGAAGGTTTAAAATCTATTGCAGATATCACTCCTATTCAAGGAACAAAAGAGGTTGATGTCTTTACCATTCCTCAGGTTGGATTTAACATGCCTGTCAATAAAAACTTCAACATTGAAGGAGATGAAGGGGTTAAAACTTACCGACTCAAACTAGAAGAATATACGATCAAGAAAGGAGATGTTCCGGTAATTGGTACACTAAGTTGGAACAAAACAAATGACTTATTGAGCTTTAACTCCACCGAAATATTACCTGAAAAATCAGATTTAACTTTAAATGTAAAAGTAAGTTTTCAGGAATATAAAAATGGCTCATGGCAAACAATTTTAGACCAGGGACAGATTGCAATGGAAAGTGAAACCCGAAATTTCACTACCGGTGTGGCGCCTAACAATATTCCGGTGGGCAATATCGCTTACTGCTACCCTGTTTTTGATCAAAAATACGTTTATCAAAACGAAAGTAAAGAAGCTTATGTAGTACTAAAAACAGGACAGTCCTATTTGTTTGACCTAAAACCGGGACAATCACAAAAAGCATTTTACAAAACTGGAAATAAAACAGCAAATGGTACTATATCCTACAATGCAAGTTTAAAAAAGGTCATAGTTAGTTTACCGGTTCTGGAAAGAGTAAAACCGTATAGTTTATCCTTAATGACATTGGAAACTACAAAAGATGCGAATGCTAATCTTAATGAGAGTTTTGACAAGCAAGATCTTGGTTCAAATGCTAATGTTGAAGTTAAAAATAATAAACTGGGCGAAACTTTAACGGGTGGTCAGGGTGTTGAATTATTGCAGTATAATTTCAATACTAGTCAATATAATACATTTCAAGAGAAAATAGCAGCTAAAAAAGCCCGAAAAGTCCATACAAAAATTATTGAAGCTGATATTCACGCTCTAGAAGCTGAAAATACCTCAACTGAACCTTTTGATGAAATTGAGATTGCCGGTAGCCCTAAAACACTCAATGTGCCTTTAGTGAGTATCGAAGCCATACTAGATGATAGTTACTTCAAAAATGAAATTTACCCACTGATATATAAAGGCTATCCGCTGGAAGCAGATTTTACGCTAAACAGAAACACTACCCTTTTAGGAAATCCTCCAATCAAAGGAGTTGAACCAATGACCTGGTATTTGGCTGATTTAATTCATAATCCAAAAAGTTCTAATTTGAGAGACCGATTACCTTATCGTTATAACCAGCCTTTTTATTATAAAGACGATTTTATAAAAATTCAATATAAAATAGTCAATAAATATTTAAGCACTCAGAATCAGGCTATGATCAATAAGTACAATTACATTATGAACGGAACATTTCCTATAATAAAAGATGGGCCTTACAATGTCATACTAAACTATATACTACCAGGCGGGCAAGCGGGTACCAGTTCAATTTTTACATTCAATAAAACAGATTAGCATGAAGCTTAAATTTTTAATTCTCCTTACTTTTATTACCATTAGTACTAATTATTCACAAGAAAATAATACCCCAGGAGAAGCAAATCCAACCGAAATAAAATCGGACATACAAGTTATAGCCAGAGTGCAAAGAGATAGAATTTTGTTGCGATGGGCTGTCAGCAATGCGATAGCCTGGAAAAAACTAAATATTTACGGATACACTGTAGAACGTTACACTGTTACCCGAAACAACAAAACTTTGACAGCTCCTGAAAAAGTGATTCTGGTTAGTGCCTTAAAACCTGAAGCACTCGAAACCTGGGAAAAATTAATTGAAAAGAACGACAATGCCGCCATCGTAGCACAAGCCATTTATGGAGAAAACTTTTCGGTTACCGGAACTGACAAATTAGAGAACATCGTAAACCTTTCAGAAGAGAATGAACAAAGATTTACGTTTGCTCTGCTAACCGCTGACAGAGATTATGAAATTGCCAAAAAAGCAGGTTTAGGATTTGAAGATAAAACGGTTAAACCTAATGAAAAATACGCTTATAGGGTAATTTCAAATGTACCCGAAAAAGAGGCTACTATCTCTTATGGCGGAATTTTCGTGGGATTAAACGATTATCAGCCTCTTCCAAAACCAATAGATTTTACGGCTCATTTTACAGACAGCGGTACGATGTTAAGCTGGAATTTTAAAATACTTTCACATACCTATGCCAATTATTTTGTAGAGCGTTCTACCGATAAAAAAACTTTTACAAGAATTACCGATAAGCCTTATACCAGTCTAAATCAGGAAAACACGAGTAATAGTCAAATTTTCTATGTTGATTCTATTGCGAACAATAAACCATACAGCTACAGAATTCAGGGAATTTCGCCTTTTGGTGAGTTAGGCCCTTATTCACAAGTTATTACCGGAAAGGGTGTCGAAATCTTAAAGTATGTTCCTCATCTTACTGTGAAGGAATTTAAGGATGAAAATACCGTTACTTTAACCTGGGAATTTCCCGATGAAGGAAATGATGATATTACAGGATTTGAATTAAATCGTTCAGATAAAGATGATGATGGCTATAAAACGGTGGTAAAAAACATTCCAGCCAAGAGTCGTGCAGTGACGTACAACAAACTCTTATCAACGAACTATTTTACGATTACAGCCCTTGGTAAACAAGGCAGCAACAGAACTTCATTTCCTATGCTTGTGCAGCCTGTAGATTCTATACCACCTTCTAAGCCAATTGGATTAAAAGGAGTTATAGATAGCCTGGGAGTTGTAAAACTGACTTGGGATCCTAATAAAGAAAAAGATTTACTAGGATATCGTATATATAAAGGAAATACTGCCGAAGAAGAACTTACTCAGTTGACTGTAAGCCCTAGTGAACCCAACTCCTATCAGGACAAGGTACTCGTTAAAAGTTTGAATAGTAAGGTATATTACAAAGTTGTTGCTGTAGATTATCACTACAACATGTCTGAGTTCTCAGAGGTTTTAATCCTTAAAAAACCGGATGTAATCCCTCCTACTTCACCTGTTTTTACCAGTTTTAAAATTAAAGAAGGATCAATTTTTCTCGAATGGGTAAACAGCCAGAGCGAAGATGTGGCAGTGCACCAATTGTATAGAAAAGAAAATGACCAAAAAGACTGGACATTGATACTGGAAACAAAAAATAAGGAAGAGAAATTTCGGGATAAAACAGCTATTGAAGGAAGTACTTACCGCTATGCCATTTTTGCTAAAGACGAGAGCAATTTAGTCTCCAATCCTTCACCGGAATTGACTTTATTTGTTCCTAAATATTCCGTAATGCCTGCTGTGAAGGGATTTTTTGCGCAGCCAAATAAAACGACAAATACTATAGATTTATCATGGGATTACTCAAACAATGAGGTAGATGGTTTTGAAATTTATAAAGCTTCAGACAAAGATCCGTTGCAACTAATCCAGATTGTTCCCGGAAACACCCGATTTTTACCTGATCCAACTATTACCATTAATACTACTTACCAATACGGTATTAGAGCGACATTTAAAGATGGAAGAACATCAAAAATGGACTTTTACACAGTAAAATTTTAAATATGCGAAGTATTTCTTATCTCCTATTTAGATCGCGAATAATCATCAACGGTAAAAACTATTTAAAAAAAAATAACTTAGAAATCTTCATACAATAACTATAACAACAGATGTTGACCACAATGTGATTGTTGTGGACGATTTTAATTCTATAGAAAATAACATAATGAAACAAAAATTACTCTTATTAATATTCTTTTTAGGAAGTCTTCTGGTACAAGGCCAGAACGAGTATGCAATACTAATAAAATCTAAAATCACTTCACCTTCGATCTGGCCTGATAATGATTATACTGGACTCCATCAGATTTCAGTGGGGATGAATTCATGCTCAATTATTTTTCAGGCAGAAAATTACAAAGATGATCTATACTGTTTTTTTTATGTGACGGGAAATCCAACTAAAATAGATTTTATGGAAGTTTTAGGAGGGTCTCCAACATGTGGACAAATAACACGAACTATACCTTATAATAAAGATACTTTTTCTTATTCGTCTTTTGCCGGATGTTTAGCTAATGCTGAGATAATGTCATTGCATATCACTCGACCAGACTCCAGTCCAAAATGCAAGGAAGATCCCATAACCCTAAATAATGGGTGGAACTGGAAGTATAAATTTGATAATGGAGCTTGGGACAATCTTCCTACACAATTTCAGGAACAAACATCAATTACATTTAAAATAAAGGATTTACCTGGCTATGTGAGCCAATCAAATGTTCATTTTAAAGCGGGTTATGAAAATTATAAACAATATACAAATACTGTCAGTTATGCTATTATTGGCTGTTCACCCGAACTGGCTGAAAAAAAACCAACTGCAAAATCTGTTGAATGCAATAATACGGCCACTGGCAGTGTTACCCTAAAGTTTGAATCACTACTAAAAAAAGATGATCAATTTCTTTTTAATCTAATCCGCGTTGATCCGGCGGCACCGAATACAGGTCCTACCACAAGTATTACAGCATCTGAAAAGGAAACTGAAAATAAAAGCTATACATGGGATAAAATAGCAGCAGGAACATACATCATAAAATATCAGGCACAGAGCAAATTTGATAATGGCAAAATAGTAGGATCTAGTGCTATCGTTACCGATCCTTTTACGATAGAAAATAAAGAGGAATTAACTTTTAAAACAACAGCAATTCAACCAAAATGCAATGGAGATCTTGGTAGTATTGAAATTTCAGTAACTGGTGGTACCTCTCCTTACTTTTATATTCTTGACAATGGAATTAAAACTCCACTTACCAAAAATCCGGATACAATTAATGGTGTAACAGATGGTGATCATACAGTAATCGTTCTGGATAGTTTTGGCTGTACAGAAAACTAATATTATGAAGAAAAAAACACTCTTACTTCTATTCTTTTTAGGAAATCTCTTAGTTCAGGGACAAACGGAATATGGAGTCTTAATAAGATCGACTATGAATCCTAAAAATCCAAATGCATCAAGCACAAGATACACTATTTGTGGAGTTTTAGATTATTCCATAGAAGGGTCAATAGATATGCATATAAAAGAATTTTGCACAAATAATATAATTCCTTTGAATGGAGCTGAAAAGATTCAGTATGATTTTTTTTACGCCAAAAATATTGATGGCCTTTTTATCTTAGATGCTGAAATTAATAGCAGATATCAGTCCATATGTTCGAAAGAATATGCCATTCCCTACGACAAGAGTACCTTTAAAGAAGCGACTTTAGGGGGATGTGCCGGCAGATCAAATGTATGGTCAATACACCTTACGCAACCTGCTGCCAATAACGTTTGCAGTGACGATGCCATTACTTTAAACAATGGATGGAACTGGCAATATCAGTATGATGCAACAGAATGGAAACCGCTTCCTTCTCAATTTCAAGGAAAAAGATCAATTACTTTTAACCTTAAAGACATTGGTGGTTATGATGGTAAATCGCAAATATTTTTCCAGGCCGGCTATCAAACACAGTTTACCAATACAGTTACTTACAAAATTATACCATGTTCTCCTGTACTCAATCGTCCTTCAGATCCAAATTTTACTAACTGCAGTTATAGCAATGGTAGCGTGATATATACTTTTAGCAGACCATTGGAAACTACAAAAGAAGAAAAATACCTGTTTAATCGTAATCCTGTAGGAAGTGGTCCTGCAACTTCAGCAAAATCAGATGATCCTGATGTAGAAAAAATATCTGAGCATAGCTATAAATGGAAAAATATACCTCCAGGTCAATATGAATTTAAGTATCAAACTCAATTTGCAAACAATACACCCTCTACGATGTCGGCTGTAACTAATTTTACAATCACTCAAAATCCAAATGGACCTTTAACTTTTAAGGTAAAAGAGATAATGCCTACCTGTAGTGAAGACACCGACGGAGGCATTGAAATTTCAGCAAGTGGAGGAACTCCTCCCTACTATTATCTTTTGGACGGAGAACCATTAGCACAAAAACATCCATTTATCAGCCCTTATAAAATTCCCATAAAAACAGATGGAACCTATACTGTTATAGTAGTTGACAAATACAATTGCGAAGAATAATAAATTCCCGAACAAGCCTATAATTATGAAAAAAATCTACACATTACTACTTATAACTTTATTGGGATATTCGCAGATAAATGCACAATCAACCAAAACAGTTACTATTGTAACACCAAAACCAATTACAATTACTAGTACTCCTAGTTACACAAATGCAACAGAAAATGGTAAAGCCGATGGCAAACTCTCTATTGAATTTGAGGGCGGTACAGGTGATTTCGAATATATTTGGTTTAAGGGCGGACAAAAAATTACATCTCTTAACTGGGATTCACTTCCAGCTGGAAAATATATTATCTATGCAAAAGACAAAACTAGGACATGTCAAAGTAATGGTTTTAGTTTTACAATAAATGAGCCTGAAAAAGTAATAGTCAGTGCCCCAAAACCAACCAATATAACATGTCCCGGAGGAACGGGCAGTATAACAGCTACAGCCAAAGGAGGATTTCCTTACAGTCCAACACCGATAACCCGAACTTACACTTACACCTGGTATAACTGCGACAAATCTGGAACTATTATTAATACAAATCCAATTTCGGGACCAAATAATAGTCCCTCAATTTCGGGACAAAATGCAGGCTATTATAAAGTTTTTGCGACTGATAGCGAAGGAGCCACTTCGGAAGGATTTGTAGTTGAATTAGAAGCTAATCCTCAAATAAAATCAGTGATACTATCTAAAAAAGACGTTAGCTGTTTCGGAATAAATGATGGTGAAATTCAAATTAGCTTAGAGGGTGGAGTTGCTCCATTATCCGTGCTATGGAATGACAACAGTATCAGTACAAACAGAACGGGTTTAAAAGCAGGTACTTATTGGTATACTGTAACAGATGCTAACTCCTGTAAATTTACCAATAATGTAATAACTGAGATTACTCAGCCGCCAACAGCGTTAGGCATCTCAAAAACAATAGAAAAAACACAACCTACATCTCCAACAGCAGCCGACGGTACCATTACAATAACAACAACGGGAGGAACTACTCCGTACACCTATGTATGGACAAAAAATGGTCAGCCATTTAGTGCCAATACTAATCCTGGCACAGGACTTACCACCGGTTTAGAAAATGGCAGCTACCAGATTAAAGTAGTAGATAAAAATGGCTGTAATGCCACTACCAATATAATAGAATTAAAAGCCCTGTCAATAGCCCAAATTAACAAAACAAACATTGATTGTAAAAGTAGTGCAACCGGTAGTATAACTATAGAAGCAAGCGGAGGAACTGGTACTTATTTCTACCGTTGGATTAAAATAGAAAATGGTATCGAAACCGAAATTTCCGGACAAACTAATTCGACTATAGTGAATCTTGTTACGGGTAACTACAGAGTTGGAGTTAAGGACGATAAAAAAGAAATTTTCAAGGATTTTTATCTTTCTGAGCCACAAGATGCGCTTTCAGTAACCCATACTTCTACAGATGTAAGTTGTAACGGAGGCAATAACGGGACAATTGCATTAGATATAAAAGGAGGAACAGGTCCATACAAAGCTACTTTTAAAGATATTAATGATGCCTCTAAAATAATAAATACAACAAAATTAATAGCAGGAACCTATTCTTATATCGTTACGGACAAAAATAACTGTACTTATAATAGTCCCGCTAACATTGAAATCACTCAAAATGCTCCTGTTACCATAACAAGTGTAGTAAAAAAGCAACCTACTATAAATACAGCAAATGATGGTCAAATAATTGTGAATGCAGATGGGGGAACAAAAACATATACTTATTCCTTAAAGAAAGATGGTGTTAGTACAGGTATAACCTATACAACAAATACAATCATTGGATTGGGAGATGGAGTATATGAAATAATAGCAAAGGATAGTAACGACTGTACTTCTGCTTCTGAAACCTTTACACTTAAAGCATTGGTTATAGCCTTTGTAAATAAAATCGACGTAACTTGTAATGGAGCAAATACCGGTAGTATACAAGTGGTTACAAGTGGTGGAACTCCTAAAGACTTAAACCAATACAATTACAAATGGTATTACAAACGAAAAGTAGCAGATCAATATACTTTGTTAGTTGAAACAACATCGGACAAAATCGAGAGTTTATATGCTGGTTTTTACAAAGTAATAGTAACGGACAATGTAAATATTTCAAGAGAACTTGTTATTGCAGAATTGACGGAAAGACCTGCTATAACCTGCACTTTTACTCAAACAAATGTAAATTGCTTTAGTGGCAGCGATGCGACCATTACCTTAAATATTCAGGGAGGAACCGGAGATTATCATGTTTTATGGAATGATGGTGTTACTACAAAAGACCGTGCAGAGATTCCTGTCGGAGACTATTCTTTCACAATTATAGACGATAATGGTTGTTCTTATTCAACAGCACCTGCAATTGTTAAAATCACTGAGCCTCTAAAACCATTAACCATAGCTTCTTTTGAAAAAGCTGATGCAAGCGGCTATCTGTTAAAAAATGGTCATATTGATGTTTCGGCAGCAGAAGGAACATTTCCATATACCTACCAATGGTATCAAGGAACCGGAACTGCTAAAATAATAATGACAGGAAAAACAAACCGTCTATTAGATGGTATTGGTTTAGGTACGTATAGCATTATAGTTACAGATAAAAATAAGTGTACAACGGAGGCATCTTACATCATTAATCAACCTGATGAACTTTTAATCACTTCCATTACAGAAACCCAGTCTATAAAATGTTTTACTAATAAACAAGCCATACTAAAAGCTACCATCTCTGGAGGAGCTCCTATTGGAATTCCTGATACCGATAAAGAATATCTTTATAAATGGTATAATGTGTTAACTCCAAATATAGTAGCTTCTACAACAAATTCTTCCGAGACATTACGTGCCGGAGATTATATTTTAGAAGTTTCAGACGGATTTGGAAACAGCTATACTTCGAATCCTGTGACTGTAACTGAGCCAAAACTTTTAAAAATTAATTATACTCAAAAAAATGTTTCCTGTTATGGCGGTAACGATGCCGAGATTGCAATAAATATTACCGGAGGTGTTGGTCCATATAAGATCGTGTGGAGTACTGGAAAAAATGCAGACCAAAATACAATTAAGGATCTCTTAGCATCAACCTACAATGTTACTGTAACGGATGCTAATTTATGTACAGATTATCAGGAAATAACAATTACAGAACCTCAGGCAATGAGAATACAAGTTTTAAAAACACCTCCATCTGCTTTAGGTCAAAATGATGCAAGTATTAAAGTTACTGTCGTTGGAGGTACTCCAAATTACAATTTCGAGTGGTTCGATAAGGATGGAAACTCCATTTATATTGATAACGACAAAGAATCCAACAGTATTAATAATATCTACGTAGGACAATACTTTATTACCATTATTGACGCAAATGGCTGTAAAATTGACAAAAGAGATTTAGATAAGGTTGATCCTCTTTCTATAAAATTAACCCAGATTAATATTGTAAAATGTCATGGAGATGCAACAGCCAGTGTCAAAGCAATTACCTCAGGAGGACTTCCGGGTTATTATTACAAATGGTATGATGTAAATAATCCTGCCTTGATCATTAGCGAAAATGAGACTTTGATGAATGCTAAAGCAGGTACTTACTATGTTATTGCAACGGATTCTTTTGGTAAATCAATAAAAAGTGAAACGATTACAATCACGGAACCTACTACTCTTGACAATTCTCTTTCTTCTGAATATACCCGTTGCGGTGATGGAAACGATTGGACTATTACATCAGCGGCATCACAAGGTACGGCTCCATACTCTTATTTATGGAATACAGGTGTCAGAACTCCAAATTTAGTAAATGTTCCTCCCGGGAATTATTCTTTATTGGTAACTGATAACAATGGCTGTACCATCACGAAAACAATTACACTAGTTGCTCCACCACATTTGGCAGCAACCCATAAAATCAAAATCCCAACCTGTTATGCCGGTTCTGATGCTACAATTACTGTAACTCCTATAAACGGTATTGCTCCTTACAGCTACTTATGGAATACAGGAGAAAAATCGAATGTGTTGAGTAATGCCCCAGCAGGAGATTATACTGTGGCCATCACAGACATGAAAGGCTGTATCATCAACCATACGTACACCATCGTTAATCCTCCAAAAGACATTATCAATATTGGAGAAGACGTAACCTTATGTTTTGATCAGACCTTAACCATCAATGCTACAATTGACGACGATAAAGCGACATATTCCTGGACATCTGATAAAGGTTTCAAGAGCAACAAAGCTATGGTTACCGTTTCTGAACCTGCCAATTATACCGTTGTGGTCACCAACAAATTGGGTTGTGAAGCTAGCGATACTATCAAAATATCAAGTCAAAACACCGCAATTAGTGCCGAATTTGCTGTCTCGAGTCAGGTATTCAAAAACGAGAAATTCATCATCGTTGACATTAGTAATCCTGATGCCGACGAAATCGAATGGGTAATTCCTGCCAACGCAACAGTAATCTCGAAAAACAAAGATTTTGCCGAAATCAGTTTTAGTCAGGCCGGAGAATACGACATTACACTGAACACCAAAAAAGGAAACTGTACCGCTTTTCAAACCAAGCAGGTCTTAGTGACTGAAGGTGAGTATGAAGATAATAATCCGGACGATGAAACTTTGAAAAAATTTGATCTGAAAATCTATCCAAACCCGTCAAAAGGAACTTTTACTGTAGATGTATTACTTGATAAAGTGATGCCTGCACATGTTAAAGTTTATAATTTGAATAACAACTTGCTAATAGATTCAAAAACTCAGGAGGGCAAAGACAATTATCTGTTCAACTTTAGTCTTAACGGACTTCCTTCAGGAGTATATTTTGTGTTATTCGAGTCACAACAAGGAAGTAAACTGAGAAAAATTATTATCCAGTAAACTTTAATCTATCCGGCAAGTAAAAATTATAAATTTCAAATATTACTGGAAATCAAGAAAGAATACTCTTGATTTCCATACCCATAAAGAATGATTTTAAAGAAAATAATTTTAATTACACTACTGCTTTTTACAGCTGCCATTGGTTTTTCGCAAAACTTTAATGTACAGGAACTGGGCAAAGCCAAGCTAATAAATGTCAGTGGTGGTGCATCTGCCAATACCGTATTCTATTCCGGTAATGCTACAAGAGAACCCTTTAGTTACTTTTTGAACGGAAACATCAATTTCAACATTGCGAACCTATATAACATTCCGTTTTCCTTTTCCTATACCAATCAAAAATTCGGGTACAACAAACCCGTTTTAATGAATCGTTTGAGCATACATCCCTCTTATAAATGGATTACAGCCCATATTGGAGACATAAGTATGACCTTCTCTCCTTATACCTTAAGCGGTCATCAGTTTACCGGTTTTGGAGTCGATCTGACTCCACAGGGGAAATTTAAAATCAGTGCCATGTACGGACGACTGTTAAAAAGCAACGAATATAATTCTGCCTATCCGGATATCCTGCCTGCCTACAAAAGATTTGGGTATGGTTTTAAAACAGCTTATTCTTTAGAGAAAATAAACCTGGGACTTACTTTGTTTAAAGCAAGAGATCAGATCAATTCTTTAAACAATCCTGTGCCATTTGAACTGGATGTTACACCAAAAGAAAATGCTGCCATTAGTTTTGAAACCAATTTTAAACTTTTTCAGAAGCTACAAGTCTCTACCGAATACGCCAACAGCAGTATTACAGAAGATTTGAGAGCTGCGCAAAGTGGAAAAACAAAAGAAGTTTCCTCTTTTTTATTGGGCCGAAATAGTACAACCACAAGTTACAGTGCCTTCAAAGGACAGTTGGCTTACCCGGCAGGAAAAGGTACTTTAGGATTAGGTTACGAACGAATTGACCCAAACTATAGAACCTTTGGGGGGTACTATTTTAACAACGACTTAGAAAACATAACCGTTAATGCCACACAAAATCTGTTCAAAGACAAAGTGTCGCTTGCCCTAAATTTAGGTCTTCAGAAAGACAATTTAGAAAAACAGAAAGAAAGCCAGATGAAACGTTTGGTAACCTCTGCCAATGTCGATTTGAGACCCAATCAAAAATTAAACCTGAACCTAAACTACTCTAACTTTCAATCGTTCACCAACAGCCGCAATCAGTTTGACTACATCAATCAGGTTTCTAATTACGAGTATTTAGACACTTTGAACTTTAGGCAAGTCAACCAAAATTTAGGTCTGACGGTAAACTATTTACTAAGAAATGAAAAACAAATAAAGAAAGCCATAAGCGCCAATTTCTCGATGCAGGATGCCGTAAATCAGCAACAAGGAAAAGCAGTTGCAGGCGGAGCTTCGACCTATTACAACTCCGCCCTTACCTATTCTCTTGGTTATCCGCAAAAAGATTTAAGCTTCAATGGTTCCCTAAACAATACTTATGGACAAACGGATAGCGGAAAGAATTTTATTATCGGACCAACCGTCGGAGCTTCCAAATTGTTTTTGGAGAAAAAACTGAATGCTACTGCTTCGACCAGTTACAACACCAGTTACAATAATGGCGAAAAGCAAAACGACATCTTCAATTTCAGATTGAACGGGTCTTACATTTATCTTGAAAAACACAATTTCAACATGAGTGTCATTACCCTATTCAATAAAACGGGCACGGGTAGAAATAACGATCTGACGGCTACCCTTTCGTATACGTACTCTTTCGACAAAATCAAAATGCGTCCGAAAAGAGAGCCAAGAACCGAGGAGGACATGAATCTTACTTCTATTCTGAAAATAAACCTCAACGGAAAGGCTTTAGAAGGAACGCGTGATCAGATTACAGCCCAGTTAAAAGAAATGCAATTGGCACTAAACCCATTACCGGAAAAAGAAAGCACAAATTTAGAGCATTTACTCACACAGGCTACCCTTGCATCAGACGACAAACAGTTTAAAGAGAAAGCTTTAGATTATCTGGAAACGTACAATACAGAAGCCGAAAACGTAAAAAAATACAATAACTACCTTTTGGAAGCAGCCAAAAAACTGGAAACAGAGATGAAAAGCAAAGACGAAAGTCTTGAAAACACTTATGTTGCAGCAATAGGAAGAGTAAACAGCCATAAACTGCATGGTGTGAATGAAGCAGAGATCACCGATAAAACAGCTTACAAATCGTATCTCAAACTGGTGGAAAGAAGCAACAACAACCGCGATCAATTAACCCGTCACCGATGGATGCTAAAAGAAATTTCGACATTAGCTAAACTGCCTGCTGCCGAAATAAAGCAAAACCCAATCGCAGTTGTTTTTAGCACGGGGCAGGTTGAAGAAGTTTTTAAAGCAATAAAAGACAAAAAACTTGACCCTGAAATAATCACTGCTATCGAAGTCAAAATGATTCCGTTCTATCACGAAATCGCTCTTAAAAATGCAAAACCTGATGAAGTCGATCTTAACCATATTCAAAAATAAAGGATTCAATACGAATACTAACCTGACAAAAAATGGATAAACCTCAATTACCCAAAATGCTGAAAAAACTGTACCTATTCCTGTTGCTGCTTTGTTCCCTGACGGGATTCGAAGGCTATACACAGACCTTTCCTATTTCGGTCAATACTCAAATTACACAGCCCTCGCCTATTTATCTGAGTAAATATGCCGATGCGACTACCATAAACAGTCCCATAAAAATTCAATTGGTACTTAACGATTTGACCATCTCAAACCGTCAGGTTCGATTAAAAATATACTTTCAGGGCAACGGAGTTTCGTTCAGTAACAACGATTTTGTTGTAGGAGCAAAACCACTTTACCTCGAAGGAGGGTTTCCATTGCAATTAACCAATGTTGATCTGGCTCCCTATTTTCAATACCAGAACTTGTTGGGATTAAATCCAAATCAATATGCACAACCTTTACCAGAAGGAATTAGTAACTTTTATGTAGAGGTATATGATTTTGCTACAGGAAAAAAACTGTCCAGAAAAACGGGTACAACTACTGTTATTTTTCAAAATGAACCGCCCTTCCTAAACCTGCCTTTAAACAATGCTTCGATCATGCAGCAAAACATTCAGAACATTGTTTTTAGCTGGACACCGCGAAGCATCAATGTCAGTAATGTAGAATACGAATTTTCATTAGTCGAAATCTGGGACAATTATACCCCTGTTCAAAATGCCTTTGCCTATTCACCGCCGTTGTATACCACCACAACCAAAATGACAACCCTGCAATACGGTATGAGTGAACCTCAACTGATTCCCGGTAAAAAATATGCGTGGCGCATCAAAGCGAAAGCCATTTTAGGAGCCGAAGAAATTGGAGTATTTAAAAACAACGGTTATACCGAAATCTTTGCTTTTACCTACGAAGTATTCTGTACCTCTCCCCTTGCCGTTAAAACGGAAAGCATTGGTCAGGATCAGGCCAAAATAAGCTGGAGCGGTAACATCGACAACTTTGACTATCGGGTAAACTATCGTGAGAAAAATTCCGGTTCGCAATGGTACAAAGCTGTCACACCAAGAGAAAATATTACACTTAGCAACTTAAAGCCTAATACCACCTACGAATATACTGTAGGAGCATCTTGTGATATAGGCAAATACATTAACAGTTCAATATTCGAATTCACTACTATAGCCAGAGACGAAATTGTATTTCAGGGCTGCGGTATCAAACCGGATCCGAGAGATTTAGCGAACCAAACCCCACTTCCGGAGCTTTTTCCAAATGATGTCATTACAGCGGGAGATTTTCCTGTCGTAGTTTTAAAAGCCATAGGAAGTAACGGTAACTTCTCCGGAGAAGGTTATGTAACCCTGCCCTTTTTAGAAAAATTCAGAAAACTAATTGACGCTGCTGATGCCTTAGGTGCAAAAGATGAAAACGGAGCTTCAAAAGGAAACCTTAGCGAAAATACCCGAATCAGAATAACCTTTAACAACGTTGGTGTTAATAGCGATTTTAAATTAATCTCAGGAGAAATTATTGCGGCTTATGATCCTACCTGGAGCGGTATCTCTGATTTAGATGGTGTCATCAATGACGCCTTTGGTGACGCCGGGAATGTGGTCAATCAGGACATTCAGTTTCCTATAAAATCAGTAGTAAAAAATCCTGATGGAAGCATTACAATAACTGGCCCGGATGATGTTAAAGTTAACTTGCCAAAAACCGTAAATGATATTATAATTACGGATAAAAACGGTAAACAATATGCCGTTCCTGCTAATGCTCCTGCCGGTAATATCGAAAAAACAGGACAACTCGCTCCGGGAGGAATTCCAAATTCCAAAAATACAAACGGAATGGGATCTGGCGGAAGTGTGACTGAAATTTCATCTCCAGATGTAAATGTAATTTTCTCTAAAGGAAATGGATTTTATGCTTTTGATCATGCTCCTGCAGCAGCAAACGGAAGTTTAGGTAAAACTTATGAAACAATCCCTCAAAAAAGCGGTGGTACCTATAATGTAAATTTGAAAGCTATTTCAAACAGTCCTAATAAAACTGATATTGTAATCGCAACCGCTAATTTCAAAAACGGAAAAACCAAAAAAGACATTGTTTTTAAAACTCAAAATGGTACTGCTATTGATAGTACTCAGATTGTTTGGAACGACAATGTTGCCACTTTAACCCTAAAAAAGACTTTAGATTTTGCTAAAGAAACAGTCATTGCAACGGTTAAACCTGCTACATCAAAAGACCCGAAAGAAACTGTCGGGAAATACGATATTGCCGGAACAATTGATTTATGGCATTTGACCAATAAAAAAGTAAATGTAACACTGGTTAGCGTTAACAATGCTTCAATACCTGCTAATGCAAAAGAGCAATTGAATGCAATTTATGAACCAGCCGGAGTAACATTTGACGTTAATACCTTAAATGTAACCTTAGACAACAGTTGGGGCGAGAGCATTGAAACCAGTGATAGTGACTTACTAAACACCTATACACCGGACCAACAGCAAATTACCAATAATCTAAAAGCAAAATTAGGTGCCGATTATAAAAAAGATACCTATTACATAATTTATACTGGAGCCCCTTCCGATAAATCAAACATCCTTGGCTTTATGCCGTTGAAGCGACAATACGGTTTTATTTTTAACAAAACCAATACCGTTCGCACATTGGCACACGAATTAGGTCATGGTGTCTTTGGCTTGAAGCATCCATTTACAGAGTATAACACGGCAACAACCACCGATCTTTTAATGGATTACGGTACCGGAGTGCTTTTAAGCCACAACGACTGGCAGGTACTTCATACTCCTGGATTACAGTTGTATCCGTTTATTCAGGGGAATAGTGATGGGGAATATAGAATGAATGAATTGATCTCTGGAATAACCTTAGATGATTTAAGCTCATTCAATGAGAACGAAGTACCATTTTTAACCAAAACCGGTGAAGTCCTAAAACTTAAAAAAGAAGATTTTAAAGATATTTCTTTTAATCAAAATGGGACAATTTTTGCATTTACTAAAATTGAATTATTAAAGGGCGAAAGATACTTATCGGCTGTGCAAAAAAAGGATTCAAAAATCTTTTCTGGTTTTTCATCTGATGTGGAAAAAGATGATGATTTCTTTAAATTTTCTTACGATTCTAAAAACTTTGATTATGTATACATAGTACAAAAATCAGAAAACAATCCTTGTACTATCAAAGTTGAAAAAATTTCATTAAAAAAATATGCAGAATATAACTACATCGAAAAAAGCGAAGTATCATTATCCTCTTTAATTGTTAAGAGCATTAGTACAAATGAAGTTGCTTCGGTGTCTAGTTGTAAGAAAAAGAATTTATTTACTTTAATTGATAATTCAATAAAAGACCCAAATAATCAAACTAAAATAGCCCCAGTACATTGTGAAGAGGTATTAAATCATTTAGGAAGATATTTCACACCTGATGAATTAGAAAAATATAGTGTCGATGAAAAACTAAAGATTATTGAATTTTTTAAAGAAAAAGACTGTCCTCTAAAAGATAACTATTTTTCTAAAGTTCCTGGAGAAAGATACTTTGCAAGTTGTTTCAAAAATGTTAAGGAAAGTGATCAAGAATTGTTTTTACAGTCTCTTTTAACTAAAAATGTGATCAATTTTATTTTTGATGAGGTTGATACAAAATGGCTATTAACTGGTGGTGAAAACAATTTTCATGAAATTTTGAGTGTTCTTTCACTATACACTACTAACTTAAATAAAAATAAAGGATATAAAGAAGACCAATTAACTTTAAATTTTGATAGCTCAATAAATCCGTTTAAAGATGCATTTAGGATTGATATTGAAAAAGACAAAATTAAATTTGATACTAGCATAAGTTCTACTTACTTACTTTTATTTGATAACAAACCAGTTTACTTAGGAATTTATGATGTTGTATTAGTAAACTTCAAAGTACCATTTGTTTACAAAGATGTTACTTTTGAAGGAATCAGACCAATACCTGCATTATTCTTTGTAGTCATAGCAAATGAAGTAGCAAATCAGGCAAATATTGCAGGAGCAAATGTAGTTGTAGATGTAGTATCTGTTTTATCAGGGGCTGAACTAGCTGTACAAATGTATAAGCAAACAGCTAAAACTTTTTTAAAGAGCCCTAAATTTTGGAGACATGTAACAGGAGTAGTATTAGGAAGCGCAAACGTAACTGTTAACACAGTACTGATTGATAAACTACAAGGAACCGAATTTTTAGCATATTGGAATACTATAAATCTAGTGTATGGAATTACTGACATTGGTTTTAATATAAATGATTTTATAAAAGCAAGAAATGCCGCTAAAGTAAAATTAGTTAATGAAACCTCCGAAATTAATACGGAATTTGATAATTTAGCGGATGGCTTAGAAAAGAAATTTGAACCGGTACCTGACTCTAACAATAATGTTGTTTGGCTATTATGGTCTCAATATCCTAAAAAAGTTATTAATGGGGAAGAATTTGCAATTGTTGGAAATCGCTATTTTTCTCAAATTGCAGTTGAAAGTATGATCCCATCTGGCGGAGGTGGTTCAGGATTTACGGCAAATGTAATAGAAGGTATTCTAAGTAATGGTGAAAAAGTTACTATTGATGGAAAATCATATTGTTTAACTATAGATGGTTTCATTAATACTGAAAATAATGAATCAATAATAAGAAGTATTAGTAAAATTAGTGAGAGAGCTGCAGAAAAAAGCAGTATGAAATTAACTAATGCATTTGTAGGTACAAAACTTGAAAAAGAAGCCGCAAAAGCAACAATTAAAGAATTTAGAAGTTCTACAGGAGATGTAGGAGGAAACTATGGCTATCTAAGTGGAACTGTAAATGGTGAAGATTTGAATAACAGACTTTGGAGGAGTGGTGCTGCTCTTAAAGAAGAGCCACAAATTTTTAAAGCCATAGAAGCTGGAAAAGAGAATGAAAAATATTTACGTAATACAGATAGCGAGTATAAGATGTTAAATGCACTAGCTTTTAAATTAAAAGGCGTGCCAGATCAACAGTACCCAAATATTAAAGGCCAGATAAAAATCGTATCTGAATTGGATTTTTGCTCTTCTTGCAGAGGAGTAATTAAGCAATTTAACGATATGTTTCCTGGAATTAAATTAATAATTATAAATGGAGCCAGATAAAAAGAAAATAAGAATATTTACTAACAATGAATATTTATTAAAAGGAATAATAATTGATTACAATTCAATAAATAAAACAGATTTCACCTTCGTCAAATATGTACATAGTGAAGTAAATTTTGCCATTATTGAATTTGATAATGCTAGTTTTAATCAAATCTTTGAGCTAGGAAGAATCCTTGGTGGCACGATAGAGGCAGTTGAGAAAAATATATCAAACCCTCCATCCACATTTATGTAATTTTTTTTAATAATGCTAGATCGAAGTTTATTCAATTTTTATTCTATCATTTGACTAAAAGGTTTTTCATAATCTCTAAAATAAAAAAATGTTGTTTAAAAAATATTATTAATATGGGACAAGAAAGAAAAAAACTAACCATAATTTGTAATTATGAAGATTTTCTAAAAGACTCCATTAATTGGTACAATTCTACTTACAAAACAGACTTTCTTTTTGTTGGATATGTAGATCACAAATTGAACCTGGTGGAGATTGAATTTGTAAATGCAGATGTAAATCAAATTTTTGACTTAGGAAGAATTTATGGTGGCACAGTAGAAGCATTTGACAAAAAAATATCAAACCAAAGATCAATTCTTTGATCTAGAGAGTATATTTTTAAAAGATCAAAAAGAAATAAACTAATTTTTAATTGTTCAATTTATGGTTAATTAAAAGGTGACAAACTAAACAAATTAAGATAATAATAATCGTGTGTATTAAATCAAAAATCTTCAATACAGCAAGGATAATCGCTTAAGATACTGACACATCCCCACTTCCATATAAAGTCTAACTTGTCGGGAGCAGTTCAGAGACATTTGTACTGCATCTGCAATGAAAACTTTGAAAACGAGACTATCAAAGACTACTTCTCCTATAAACACCAAAAGCTCTGGATTTTCAGAGCTTTTTTAATAAACCCGTTATGGAAGATCTTGATTTTGCTCCAAAGGCAAGAAATGAATCTTATCAACAGCAAACTAAAGTAGTTAAAGATGGATACCCTAAAGATGCCGGAGGGCATATTTTTAGAAATCAATGGGGAGGGCCAAGCGAACAAATTAATTATTTTTCTCAAAATTATGTAAAGAACAGACCTGGTCCGGGAGGAGATTGGTTTAAAATGGAGCAAGCTATAACCGATTTAAAAAAGGCAAACCCTAATAAAAAAATAAAAGTTGAAATGGAATTCTATTTTGACGGAAATTCAAAAAGACCTAGGGCAATTGATGTTGATGTTTATATTGACGGTAGCTATAGCAATACTTTAAGTAAAGAAGGAATAACTAACCCATAAAAAATTATAAAAATGGATATTAATTATTTAGTTTCAGAAATAAAAAACTATTATAAAGAATTTGAATATGAGAAATTAATTGTCGACTACATTTTTACAGTAGAAGGTAGCTACAATTTCATTGTTAATTATACGAAAGACAACACAGATAAAGAATCAGAAATTTCGAATAAGCCTATTAGAGATACCGTCAGAAAGATGGCGGAGATGTTTGAAGAGAAAAAAAACTCTAGTAACAAGTTCAACCGTGTAAAAATAGAAATCAATTTAGATGGCACATATTCAGAAAAATATTGGTGGGATACAGGGAAAGAAAAGCAAGATTTATTAGACTATGCAGATGTATTCTATCAATGGGTAAATGAACGAATGATGTCCATGATATTTGAATATGAAAAGGACAATAATCTTGTTCCTACGCAGTTGGACGATGATGGTGATTTAGAATATTTAAGCTCTTGGGACAGCGGAATCTTTACTTTTCATATCAATAAAAAGAATGAGTTAGAATATAAAATCGTTCTTACCATCGATGATGTTGATAGAATACTAGAAATGCCTTTGAAAGATTATTTTATAGAAGGAGTTTTACAGCATCATCAGGTAACTAATACAGAGCTTTCAGACAAATGGAAACCTTGGAATAAATTAATAATTAAGTCACCTCACAATAGTATTCCTTATGACAAAGTAGATGAATTTGTAAGTTATACTTTTGAATAATTATGCAGTATATAATTCGAAATAGAATAGATAACGAAGGTAAAATGTATCGTGTAGATATTGATTTTATACCCGAAAATCTTTCTCTATCTGCGTTTTTTTCTCAAATAAATTTAATATACTATCCTGATTTTATTATTGATATTTACAGTTCAAGTAGTACTGGTTATGAATATATAAGTTTGCGAATGTTTAGTGATATTGATTGGGAAGATCAATTATGGATTAAAAGCGTAATGGGAAGAGAATTATGTTTAGGAGAGATATTCTTACATCATGAATTTATGGGAGACAATATAATTTCTGAATCTCTTTTTGATAAAATTTTATACGATTATTCTATAAAAATTTTAGATACTTACAAAGAAGATAATAATCTAAACAACGACTATATAAATTGGTATCAAGATGAGAATGGGAAAAAAAATCTTCATTGGAAAAAGGACATGATTCATTCATTATCTAAACTTTCACAAAAAATTGCGCTAGAAAAAAAGTGAAATATAGATTCTAAAAAATATTTTTTTATCTCTTAAAAATAAATTACTCTTTGATAAAGCAAAATTAAAAGTTATTACTTTATACTTATTATATAACTAATAAACATGATTAGAAATTGGAAAAAATTTAATGAAACTGGAATTTACATATCTGTTGATATACTAGATTCTCATTTACCTAATTTTGATAAAATTGAAACAAGTATAAGGAATGAATTTTTAAAAGGAAAAAAACAGGGGATTTATTGGGAATATAATGGACAGAAGATAGCAATATCTGATGAAAATGGAAGTGTTGAAGGTTTTCCTATTTCAACTCTACAATATGTTATTGCGATATTTCAAAATAGTAAAATATATCCACATCCAAATAATGCGGTAATTTTTAATTTAGATGGAACTGTTAACAAAATTCTTAAAATACCAAAATTCAAGTCTGAATTAATTCTGGAACAAATAGAAAAACAGAATGAGTCAAATCCTCCTATTGAAAGCTTTTTAAGAGATAAAAGATTATGTTACAATCATTATAAGAGATTCATAAATGATAAAGGTGTTGAATTAGATATACTAGATATAGATTACGAGTTAGAATATACAGAATCTCAAATTTTAGATCCTTATACGTTAGAATTAACAGATTTTTTAAATGCCCGTTTTGATAGATACTATTACTGGAATGAAAAATACAATCCTTAAAAAATATTTTTAAAGTTTTTCTTCTCTTTATTGTAAAATAAAAAAATTTAACATATTGAACAATGCAAACCTCAAAATACACAAAATTCGCAGTAATCTTATTGGTAATCTTATTTCTAGTTCTTAGCTTTATAAGCTAAAAAAAACCAAAAGCCTTCTGAAAATTCAGAAGGCTTTTGGTTTTTAATAATTTCTACTAATAGCAGTTTTATCAATCCTGACCATTAGTTATCTTCAATAAATAGCCACCCCTCAAAAACACACCAACAATTTGATTATTAACAACTTACACCAAAAACACATGAGAAAGCAGTCTGTTAAATCACCAAAAAGAGTATATTGAGGTATAAAAAAGTGGCAATATGTTAGGAAAAATTAAGACCGATTTTCAGCAGAATTTGTTTCAAACTAGTCTTGTAGACCTTATAAACTTAGAGCATCCTTTGGTAAAATTAACCCGTTGCTGATAATCTTAATAGCTTCAACGATTTTATTAAAAACGGTATGTCTCCAAATGAGGCTGCTTTAAAAACGTTCACTGGAAAAATGGCAATAGAACATAAATTTACAAAAGCGAATGTTTTACCTACTAGTATAACAAGATCAGATGGGACATATAGTAGTGTCGATGTTTTGTTTACAAAATAGATGAAAGATCACTATTACTATAGTAATAATCTTTAAAAAACAAAAGTAGGTCTTCAATATCAAGAGAAGATTTATTTTTGTTTAATGTAATACTGATGATATCATTGTCTTCAATTTTTTCGATTCTCCAAAAATCATTATCATTTACTAATAAAAGAAAAATCCATTCATTAAAATACTTAGAACAAAAAGTTATTCTTTCCTTTCCGTCTCTCTTCTCTTTATTTGGAAAGACAAAACTTGTAAATCCAATTATTAGAAATTTTTCTTTTATTGTCATATTACTTCGTTAAAGTCTTTTTATTTCATTTCTTTGACATAGCTACAATTAAAAAAAGATAATTTACTTTTTACAATTACTATATAATTTTAGAATGTATTCATTCTCCTTTCAAAAATTCAAGATTAATGATTTACAAGATTTAAGCTCTGTTTTATGCTATTGAGCGTCTCTAAAATAGAATAAGAATACGAATAGCTTTATAAACCTAATTTACAACAAACAATAATTCTCAACAAACATGATTATTTCAATCTCAATTCCATAAATAATTACAATCTGTTTCTCAACAAAAGTAGATAAAACAACTTTACAAAAAAAACATATGCATTCTTCTTGCTTGAAAAATAAAGAATACAATACAAGCTTAAACTTATATCAAAAACTATTATTCTTAAAAAATACTTTTTAAATCCACAAAGGATATTATTTTAGTATTTTAAAAAATTAACAAACTGTACAATTCCCCTGGAGGCATTGTTTTAATAGAACAACAAGAAAAAGAATTTGTGATGATTGATTTTAACCCATGGAGGTTATTCTGTAATCCCGTCCAGGGAAGTAAAAAAAGTCTTTGAAGATATCAAAGCTGAGGTACCTCCATTTAAAATCAATTTAAATTAATGAAGATGAAAATTACAAAAATTTACTATGCACTTGTACTTATTTGTTGCTTATTGACTCCTTTTTTTTCTTTTACAATTTATCGTCAATATTGTTATGTAATTGGTAATAGTTTCGAAAAAATGATGCGAGTTGAAAAACTTACAAGAGATCCTTCAAGTTCAAAACGTATTTCAACCACTATTTATGGGCAAACTGATGGACAAAAAGTATACTTCAGTTCATATGATGATGGGGCATACGATTTTATGTTATACATGGATACTAAAACAGAACAATCAATTGATTACAATAATTTAACACCACTAAAATTGTATGTACCAGTCGTTAAATTTGGAACCTCAAAGTTTGTATTATATATAAAAAAAGAACAGACTAAAGATGACGCAATTAAAGAGAACTTATATCCTTGGATTTTTATAGAAATCTTAAGTTTTGGTCTACTATTAACATTTTTTATTTTAAAAAAGAAGTATGAAAAGAAAAATTAAACTATTACTAATAATAAGTATGTTGTATCAATTTGGCTTTTCCCAAAAAGTTAATTTTGAAGCAACAAAATTAATTGTAACTAATCAAGTTGATGATAATGCATTATTAATGAACTTTAATAAAGCTGTAAAGTTTAAATATGGAAAAAATATTGAATTAGATAAAAATAGTCCAGAGGAAGTATTTTACAATTTTTTTAATATTAATTCTTCTGAACAATTAAAGTCTTTCTTCAGTGACAAGATTCCTTTAACATATTCAAAAAAAGATTACCTCAATTTAATTAACGTTTATAAAAGTAACCCTGAAAAAAACTTTTATGAGTTAGATTTTAAAATATTATTTAAAGATGGTAGTAATCAATATTCTTACATAAAGTATATAAATCATAATGAATTATTTCCTAAACCAATAGCATCTATTATTTATTTAGAACTGATCAACAATAAATGGATAATTAAGGATTTAGGAGATAATTTAGAACTAGGTATTTTTTTATCCAGTATTAAAGGGGATAAATTAGAAAAAATTATACTAAAAAAACAGTCTCCAGTAGATAATAAAATAATACAGCCCTATATTACAAATGACAAAATAGATTTTAACAAATTAATGAATGATTTTTATGATCTTAAAAAAAAGGATATCAAACATCCTTTAGTTCAACTAATTTACGATAATGAATTCTCTATTTTCTAAAGACCAATCCATAAAAAAACTAATCCCAATAATATTACTTGTCTTTTCTCACAATATCATTTTATCTCAAAATTCAATTCCATTTAAATACTTAAATAAATTTTATGATGAAATTAATTTTGAAGAATATGAAAATAATAAAACCAAATTCTCTGATTTCGGAAATTCTATTAAAATAAATCTTGATAATATTAAAAAAAATGATAGTATCAATATTAAGCCCAAAATTGAATTCTCTTCTAAGAACAAAAGATATTTAGTATTAAAATTTAAAGAAATTAGTCAAAATGCAAAAATAGATTTTTTATGTTTTGAAAATAATTCTCCTGTAGAGCTACCATATCCATATTCTAGTATTTTAAAACTCCAAGGCAAATTTCTTATTGAATTTTAAAGTTCCGAAAATAATTCAAAATATGTCGATATTAATAAATTAAAACCATTAGCTAAAGATCTAGATGGAAATTTAAATATATTTAAACTTGCGGATATTATTGAAAAAAACAAAACTTCACTTTCCAAATACCTCGATCAATAACAGCTCAAAATACACACGAGACCATTAAAAACTAATTCTTCTATAAAGACCAAAGCTCTAGATTTTCAGAGCTTTTTTAATAAACCCGTTATGGAAGATCTTGATTTTGCTTCAAAAGCAAGAAGTGAAGATTTTCAACAACGATCTTATGCAAATAAATTATTATGAATAAAATTTCAATTATAAAAAAAATACAATTAGGACAGAAAACGTTTCCTATTGAAAATCTACTTTCGGAGTTACATTTTAATTTTTATTGTGGAAAAGGAGGAATAAAACATCAGGTTATTCTATCAACAGAAACTTCATCTTTATTAAACTTGCTGATAGATAGTGGCCAGATTGACAATACCCTCTTAGCCAAAAATGAAGTAGATAAATTGCCGAATTTAGAGAACAAACAAAGAATTTTTCCCTATAGATATCAAATTTTAAATTCAGAAGAATGTAATAATACATATCTTATAGTTTTTGATATTTATGAATACAGAGAATATTACAGTTGTACTGTGTATGGAGTTTTACAAATCGAATAAACAATTTCAATTAATGACTATGAAAAGAATTAATAAATTTATGTTAGCGTTACTTTTTGTTTTCTCAATAGTACAATTATATCCAAATTCGATCGATCCGGAGTGTTCTATAATTACATTCGCAAATGATATGTCCACTGCTAGTTCTGAATTCAAAGCTTTAATTCAAAATCGAGATATTTTTAAAGCATGTAATTTATTAAATAAAGAATCTCCTGCTTTAAGAGCCGACATTAATGAACTTAAATTAGTTTCTAAAAACTTAGATGAAATTAGCAAAGCTGGCGGATATCTAAAGTGGAAAGTTCTAAAAGAGGGATAAATTTCAATCAAAAAGTCTATTGATTATATAAGTTAAGTTGATAATACAGTAACTCCTTATATTTCAAGCTGGACAGATAAGGAAAAAGCATTAGCCTATGCCTTAGACCATGGTGGGGAGAAAGTTGTTGAAATTGATTTGACAAAAATCAACGGAAAATATATTGATCTATCAAATAAGGGTATAAGAGAAACCTTTTTAAAAGGAGATAGAGTACAAAGTTTCGCTAAAAAATCTCATGAATTTTTAATCATTATTGACGAAATTCCAACTACAGCATTTAAACTTATAAACTAATTAATATGTACAAAATAACTGCCAAAGACATTAAACAATTTCTTTTTAATGAAGATAATGGTTTTTTAATAAAGTATCACACGATGGATGGAATTGACCTTGTTTTATTAGATAAATTATATGATATTTTAGAAGAATTAAAAATGGATTGGAAATATAAAGAAAATGTTCCTAAAGATATACTACATTATTTAATGACTGTAGTACCGGGCTTATATCACGATTTAGAATTATATAAAGATGACGAAGAAACATATTACATATATAATGAATTAATTTATAATTTGAGTATTGCAATAGAAATGTGCTTAAATCCCGATATTAATGATCCTCATTATAATACTCCTCTTAAAGAGTTAGGAGATTAAAAATTAAATGAACTAGTTATTCTCTATAAAACTTTTAATAAGACTTGCATGAGATAGCGGCTTAGTTATATTTTGAAGATCTGTATTTGTCTCTTAATCTAATAATACTAATGATTTAGTGGAAGAAATTATTTTCAATTCTTCTACAAAATCATTAAGATATTTTTTTAACACATATTCATAAGACGGAACATATATATTTAGTCTAGCATTATAATAATCCAAAAGTTCAGAACTATTTATTCCCTTTTGATGTCCTAATACAATACCGAATTTTCTAGTCGTTCTTTTCAAGTTTTTCATATTTTTAATCAAAAACTTAGATTCATCAATTCCGTAATTTTCAAAAACCTTTAGGCCTTGCCAAATCCCTTCAACAGATTCACTGTAACAATTATCTATAAAAGGAATTGGAATATTTCCAACTGGATAAAAAGGGCTAAATTTTACAAAATCATTTGTAGCTTTTGATGTTACATCAATTATTTCAGAATTTGGATATTCTTTTTGTATAGTTTGAACGGATTTTCTTTTATGACAGATAAATATTGGCATTTTTGAATTATTTTTGATTTTTTTAATAGTATAAACTACTGCTAAGAGTTTTTTCTTTTTAAACTTGTTCGTTTACATTTTCAAAATAAACGACATAAATCGAGTAAATTTTAGATGAATTCCTTATTATATCTTTTAGTAAATAGATTTTCAGTAATAACAAATAAAAAAATAACTTACTATCTGTTACCCTTTTTATGTTCTTTACTTTACATTATTTCTTAAACTTTCTTCAATGTAATTTAACAGCAAATATACAAAAATTGGTGTGGCGATTTTAGATATAGTTTACATACGAAGATCCAAAGTTTATAAAACATATAATATGTTTTTTAATATCCTAATTAGTAGTGATCAGCATAATGAGACAGAAATAATATTTTGAAACAATAATTAAGATGATAAAAGTATCCGAAAAAGACTGGGAAGTATTTGATAAAAACTATAGAATTAGTAGAGAAAAATTATTTCTCATTTTTCCTTATAGGGCAAATTATGAAGAGTTGAAACAGTTGTTATTAGAGTCAAAAACTGATTCTATATACGATACACGATTTACTGATATATTGTGGAGATTTCCGATTTCTATGCCGGATAGTGATTTTATGAAATTATTACAATTCTTTTTATTAGAGAATTGGCATCATAATCATGAATCCATAATTGGTTCATTTCAAAATAGTTTTAATGAAGATAAAGAGAATCTAAAATATTTAATGCAGGCATTTTATTCACTTCCTGAATTTTATAAATATGATGAAGCACTTAAATATCCATATATTCGTAAAATTATCTATGCTATTGGTGTACAACCAGAACCGTATAACATTGAAGCATTAGAAATAATTGCACAATCAGAAGATGAAGAAATAAGAGAATTAGCATTACATCAAATTGAAAAAAGAAAACGACTTGGCAGATGGGAAGCTGAGGAGGATGAATAATTAAAATAACATTCTTATTTGAAAAGTAAAAGTGATAAAAGTATCAGAAAAAGACTGGAAAATTTTCCACGAGAATTATAGAATGAGTAGAGATGAACTACTTCCAATATTTCCTTATAAGGCAAATTTTGAAGAGTTAAAGCAATTATTATTAGAATCAAAAACTAACCATGTTTTCAATAATAGATTTAATGCAATATTGTGGAGATTTCCTATTTCTATATCGGAAACTGATTTTTTAAAATTATTACACTTTTTTTTATTAGAATCTGGACATCATGATCATGAAGAAATCATTTCATCATTACAACAATATTATAATAAAGATAAAAAAAGTATAGAGTACTTAATGAAGGTCATATCTTCTCTTCCTGAATTCTATAAGTATGATGAAGATTTAAAATATCCTTTTATTCGTAAAATCATCTATGCTATTGGCGCACAACCAGAGCCATACAATATTGATGCATTAGAAACTATTTCACAATCAGAAGATGAAGAAATAAGAGAATTAGCATTAACATCAAATTAAAAAAAGAAAAAAGCTCGGTAGATGGGAAGCCGAGGATAACGAATAATTAAAATAATATTCTTATTTGAAAAGTAAAAATGATAAAAGTACCAGCTTTCCGAAGTGTTCAACTGAAAAGCTGTGCAAATGTCTCTGACTTTGCGCTTTTTTTACGCTTATTGAATTATTAAAGTTCGTAAAAATCTCCCGACTTTTTATATTTATTTCTTAATATTATTTTGATTCTTTCTTTCTCATAAATTGTATCTAGTAAATTTAGCTTTAAAGTCTGAAACTTTACAGTTTATGTGTTTTAAACTAGACGTTTGCAAGTTGGCGCAAAGTCGCAGACATTTGCCAGCGATTTTACTGCGGGCATGTACATTAGAGTTCGTGGAGTAAAATATGAAACAGCCTCACTTTATAAAAAGATACAAATCGTAGAACCACCTAAACAATAAAAAATGAAAAAAATATTGTGTTACGTTACATTAGTTTTTGCCTTTGGCGGACTTATTTCTGAATCAATGAATGACTTTATGAATCTTAAATTGATTTATTATAACTTACATCCGGACAAATACTATGAAAAAGATAAATTATATATTTATAAAAAAGAAGAAAACAATTCTACAAGTTCTAGTGGATCAAATTCATGGTATTATGGTACTCTAGAAAAACAAAAAACAAAAGATAATATCTATTATAGTAGATCTTACTTGAAACAAAATACATTATCTGATTCTAAAGGCGAATATCTCAAAGTATGGTACTGTAAAAAAGCACAAAAAATGATTCTAAGAGAAGGCGATAAATTGAGCCCAGAAATTTATTTTAGCGGTATAATTATCTATGCTTTAATCATAATGATAATTCCGTGCTTAATCACAATAACAAAAAAAGTAAAAATGAAAACTAAACTTTCAATAGTCTTATTATTTGCGATAACCATTCAATCATTTTCACAAAACCAAAATGAAGGCTATATTGTTGAGGATGATAAAAATATCATTGTAGAAATATCAAATTACAGTGTCCCATTAAAGATTAATAGGGTAAGTTCTCAATATCAGATTAATTAAAGTAGTTTCTCAATAACTATATAAGTTAAAAATGAAAGGCATTAAAAACTATTCTTCTTTTTTTAATTATACATTTCCAAGATAGTATCTCAAAAAACAACTCCTCTACAAACATCAAAAGCTCTGGAAACCACAGAGCTTTTTCTATTTAATAAATGTCTAGTCCTGAAATAGCGATACACAAAAAGTATCATTATGGAAGTACCTCAAGAAATACGCTATGTAAAGCGTACACAAAAAGACTACTCTATGTCTTTTAAATTACAAGTTGTTCAGGAAATAGAACGCGGAGAACTCACAGCAACGGAGGCTACAAAGCAGTACGGCATCCAATGCAAAAGCACAGTTGTCCAATGGCTTAGGAAATTTGGTAACTTTGATTGGGAAAACCAAACCTCTATGAAAATGGCAAAAACACCTGAACAAAAGATTATGGAGCTTGAAGCTCAAGTCAAACTTTTAGAGAAACAAAAGGCACTCCTGGAAAGACAGGCTTTTGTTGCAGACAAGAAAGCAATCTTATTTGACATGATGATTGATTTAGCGGAAAAAGAATATCATATTGATATCCGAAAAAACTCTGTGCCCGAACAATCACCCATTTCAAAGAAAGAGAACAACAAACAATAGGATTTACCTGTTATTTGTTCGGGATAGACAGACAGGTTTATTATCGAAAAATTAAAAGAACAACAATTAAACAAAATAAAGCTAAAGAAGTTGTTTTAATGGTTAATGATCTTAGGCAATTAATGCCTAGAATAGGTGCTAGAAAGCTCTATTATCTTTTATTGGATCAACTCCATTTGATGAAGATTGGAAGAGATAAATTCTTTGATATACTTAGAGCTAATCATTTATTGGTACAACCTAAACGCAGTTACCATATAACCACAAATTCACATCACCGGTTTAGAAAGCACAAAAATCGAATTTTAGATTTAGAAATAAATCGCCCTGAACAAGTTTGGGTATCCGATATTACTTATATCGGAAAAAGAGATAATCCGTGTTATCTAAGCTTGATCACAGATGCTTATTCAAAAAAGATAATGGGGTATTATGTTGCTGAGAATCTCGATACTCAAAGTAGTTTAAGAGCTCTTAAAATGGCTCTTAAGCAAAGAACGCATAATACATTAACTCTAATCCATCATTCAGATAGAGGTTTGCAATATTGTGCACATGAGTATCAAAAAGAACTTATGAAAAATAAAGTATTATGCAGCATGACCCAAAATTCAGATCCTTATGAAAATGCGATAGCAGAAAGAATTAATGGAATTTTAAAACAAGAATTTATGATCGATAAGTATCATCAAAAAAGAAAAATTACAAACTTAATAATAAAGGAATCTATCAATATTTATAATAATCTCAGACCTCACTATTCTAATTACATGTTAACACCAAATCAAATGCATTCTCAAAATCAAATTCAAATGAGAAGATATAAAACAAAAAACAGTTGCAAGAGGGTTCTTGCAACTGTTTAATTAATTATTTTTATGTAATAATCTGTATCGCTTTTTTAGGACGAGACAAAACAACAAATCAATCAATTCTCTTAATCATTTTTTTCTTTGAATAAATAAAAATCATATTTTAATTATAAATATATTCATTGAAATAAAACAGTACGTATTTTATAGAATAACTTAGATAGAGATACGAGCGAGACACTTACACCAGCTGGGGCGAATACAAACACACTATAAGATTTAATTAAAATGAAAAACATTACTTTTTTAAAAAAACATAAGATAATTAAAATTGTATTATTAATACATCTGGCAACTTCGCTTATTGTGACCTTTACAATGGTTGTACACGGTCTTATTGATGGAGATATAAAGAAACCTTTTAAGGAAAATTATGAAAATTATATCGCATTGTACAATCCTAAAGAATATTTGAAAAATGCTGTTTTTGTAGTTGATAGCGCCTATATTGAAACTCAGGCAACTTCAAATCAGGGATCATCCACAACTTTCAAGGATTACACTATAATCAGAGGACATTTGTTACACTCCAAAACTAAACAGGAGATTACTTATGAGTACGTAAATTCAAATATATTAGATAGCTTTTATCATAAAAAAGTAGAAAAAATAAACGTCTTAAAAAACAGCATCAATGGTATTGCCTTTTTAGAAGACAAAAAATATATAAGCTCTGAAAAGATGAATGCTGTTTCGAACTTGTATTTTAATCTTTCATTCATTCCGCTTATTATAATTTTACTCGTCTTAAAAATTAAAACCAAATGAAAAAAATATTTACTATTATACTTGTAATTAACGCACTAATATCTTTAGCAATAATTTTTAGTAATTTATTTAATTTAAAAGGACCCTTTCAAAACATTAAAGCGTTAAATCAGTCAGATAAATATTTAACAAATGACATTTTAGTTTTGGATACAATAATCAAAACTTCAAAAGTTAAAGATGGGTCAACAAGTTATAGTACAACAATTAAAGGTAAATTAATAAATGAAAATATTTCAAGAGAAATAAGCTATTTATATAAGGACAATAGTTATGAAAAAGATATTTTTAAATTTAAATATAAAATGGTGTATCAAAAAGGTTTAAAAGTATATAGAAATGTAATAAATGACAATATCTTTTTAAAAAACCATAAATATTTACAGAGTAAAAAGGCGGATGCACTTTTAAAAATCTACTTTATTTGTTCACTAATTCCTTCATTAATTTTAACCTTAGTTCTAATGAAATATAAAAAATGAATAAACTATGAAAACATTTTGTTTAACACTAATATTTCTAGGGATATCAATATTAGGAATTGAAATAGCCAATGATTTTACTAAAACCAAGATATTTTACGCCACATTTAATCCGCAAAAATATTATCATAAAGATATATTAGTTGTAAGCGAAAAAATACCACCGATGAATAGTAGCAGTAATAAAACTTCCTGGATATTTTATGGATACTGCAAATCTGACAAATTAAAAAGTGGCATTACAATTTCCAAAAGCATAATCGAAAATCAAAATACATCTCAAATTCCAATTTGGAGAATAAGCTCTGTAAAAAATAAAATAATATACCGACGAAAAAATAACATAATAAATAGTCCTTTTTCTTATGAAATGCGCGACTATTGGAGTACTCCAATATTTATTTTGGCAGCAATATCAGCCCTATTTTATTACATTACTATCAAAAGAAAAGAACGAAAAAATACTGCAAAACAGACATAAAAGGAGCCCTGAAATAACCATCATTTAAAAACATGAAAAAAATTATAATCTATCTCATCATTATTTATTCAATCTTTTACTTAATCATTGAATTAACATATAATTTCCCAAAGATTAAAACAACTTATTCTTTTTTATGTGTTAAAGAAGGAATGGTTCGTGATACTCTTTTAGTTAATTCAGATGACCCTGCTTCACATTCAGGAACAACCTCTACATCTGTAGTATATAAAGGCGTATTAAGTTCTAATAATGAAACTGCGCAAATAACATTGTCTAATAATCGATATCCATATCTTAATGAAAGAAAAGACTACACAAAGAATAAACCAAATAAAATAATTGTCTATCATTCAAATTTATCCAATCACTTTTTATTCCTAGAAAAACCGGATAGTGCTTTAAGACTTGGATTGACATACTTTATAGATCCTGTCTTATTCTTTATATCAATATTTTTGATACTATATTTATTAGTTTTAAAAATAAAAAAAAATTAATACTAATTCTAACTTTTATATTCCCAACTAGTTTGTTTTACAGCAAGGCAAATGATGTCAATGGAGTGGTTTTAGAATACAATGCAGTAAAGGCTTTTGACTATGCTACTTGAAAAAAAACTAAACCAACTCTTCAAATCTCATAAAAAACGAAAAATTGAAGATATTACAACTGTATAGAAAAAATAACAATATCTAAAGATGTTAGTACATTGGAAACAAAAGACTTCAGTTATGAACTCTTTAGATTAGATATATCAAAAGAAATAGAAGTTGAAACAATTGATATTAAAACTATATTTAACTAATTATTGTGAAAGAAAAAATAATATTTCATGGTTTTATATTAATAATCTTTCTTGTTTCACTCAAGAGGATTATTAATAATATCACATATAAAAAAGAAATTAATATTGGTAAAGGTGTTATTTATGATCGTGAATCATATAAAGGAAGTGCTAACTCGGCTAAAACATATACTTATTTTATTATAGATAAGAATGGAAAAAAGTATGAAGATTCTGAGAATGATGATACGATAGAATATGGTTTTTTAATTAGGGATACTGTTACATTTAGAAAACTTCACAATGGTAATCCAAAATCTGCACGAATGATAGAGCGCAACGGAGAACAAGTAAGAAATTATTATGGCTTTGTAGATTATGCCAGCGCAGTCTGTATTATACTTATAATTCTCGGTTATATATTTATACCAAAACTTTTAAAAAAATAAAATTAAAATGGGTAATGTCTCAATAACTATATAAGTTAAAAATGAATGACATTAAAAACTATTCTTCTTTTTTTACTTACAAATTTCCAAGATAGTATCACAAAAAATAACTCCTCTGCAAACATCAAAAGCTCTGGAAACCCCAGAGCTTTTTCTATTCAAACAACAACAACAACAACAACAACAACAACAACAACAACAACAACAACAACAACAACAACAACAACAACAACAACAACAACTCAATCAATTCCCTTTAATCACTTTTTTTTCTCTATAGTTAATCCCCAGTCCTCGGGCAATATAAACTTTAATCAGCTCCTCAGTGTTGATCATTATATTTTGATGAAGAATCTTTCCTTTCACTTTTTTAATGTCGAAAGGAATCGTTTTGGATAAATAATAATCCCCGCTCGAGATTGTAATCATAAGTGCTTCATCATTTTTAGAAACCAGGGACGTAATCGAAAAATCACCTGTTTTGGGATCTATTTTCATAGCAGGTTGTGAATCATTGATACTAAGCGTTAGATTCGGATAAATTTTGCCGCTTAAAGGCCTGTTTGTTTTTGCATCTAACAACTTCCCTTTGATTGTTATCGAAATTTCTTCCTGAACGGTTTGACTAATCGCTATTTTACCTAAAACATTACTTTTAGGTACTGATTCATTTATTTCAGTTTGAAGCGGAGTTTTCTCCTGTCCTGTAACATTTGATGCTAACAAAATTGAAGCTGCAACTGCCGCATACTTTAGCGTATTGATTTTGGAAATTTCGTGGTGTGCGAACTCCTCTTCCAACTGCGTTATTTTCAATCGGGCACAAATATTCTGGTCTTTATTATTGGCAACAAATCTGGCCACTTCGGCATTTGTTTTTCTGCTTAAATCAATTACATTTTTGGCACAGGAATCACAAAACGAACCTTGTGAATTAGGAATCATCTGGTCAAAATTTTCAGAACAAGGATTGGCTATTTCTAAAGTGAATTTCTTTTTCATACTATACTCTTTTTAGTTAAAATCATGCAACAACGATTATACTTCTATAGAGTACATTTTGAATCAAAAGGTTGGGAAGAACTAAAAATATTGTTTTTACTTTTCGTCTTAATATCAATTTCAAAAAAAATAAATCCTTTTTATCTGCTATATTTACAAAAAAAAATAAAACAATGAAAACATCAAAATATACCAAATATGCAGTAATCCTTTTGGTTATTGTATTTGTAATTCTTAGTGTGATCAGCTGTACAGCTCATACGCACAGTACTGGTTCTGGCTCCGGAAAAATCCCACCGGGACAAGCCAAAAAAATGTCAGGAAGCAAAAGTGCCAAAGCTTATGCTCCGGGACAGCAAAAAAAGCAATAACAAAGAATCAAAAAGCCTTCTTCAGATAAACTTCGGAAGGCTCTCTCACTATTCAAAAAATTTATTGCTCTTAAGCAACATTGAAAAAATAAAAACTAACTGACTATTCTCTATTAACCAAAACCTTGTTCTTAATTTTAAACTATTTTTTTGAAGGCATATTGGTGATTTTCAACAAATAAGTTCCTTCAGGCAGATCATTAATATTGATAGTATTATTGCTTCCAAGAATTTTTTGCCCTTGTGAAAATACCTCAACATTTTTAGAAACTTTATTCGAATCACTCACTACAGGACTGGCATTTGGTACAACTTTGGTTTTTACCACTGCATTTTTCACTGTTTTTGAAACAGCAGCAGTTTCAGTATTTGCTACAACAGGAGTAACTGCTTTTGAACTCTCATAAGAAGCTTCAACCTGTTCGCTTGTCATGGCAACATCATAAATTTTTAAATCGTCTATATCGGCATTGATACCCACTGTAGTGTTTATTTCCCCTAATCTGAAAATATTTCCTTTCGTAGAGCGACTAATTCCTTCAGCAGCTTTTAATAAAACACCATTGCGGTATATCTTAGAAGTCTTTCCGTCATAAGTTATCGCATATTGATACCAAACGTCTTTGGCAAGCGAAACTGAAACAAACACATCATTAGAGGCTCCCCAGCCTGCTAAACTTAAATCAGAGTTAGACGAAGCCGTTCCTTGCTGCAGCAATCCGCAATACTGCGCATTATAAGCTGTACCGTAACCCCATATATAATTTGCCGATGCAATATCATTTAGTTTTACCCAGATACTGACAGATCTGGGACTATTACCCTGAGGAAGATTTTCCACAACAGCTTCCATAGCTTTATTAGTGAGACGTTGAGCACCTTTGGCCACCCCTGCCCTATCTGCAACAAAATTTGCAACGCCGACAAAAGAAGCTGTATTGTCGGTATTATTTAAAGTACTATTGAAGTTAAACTCTTGTATTGGATTTTGAGCATTGATATTCAAATAACTAACAAACATCAAAGTGAGTAGTAGTTTTTTCATAATAGATAGGTTTAGGGATTAAAAAAACACGGTGTCGTTCTAACAGCTCTAAACTAAATTATTATGCATATGGACGAAAATTTATTCGACAACGGACCAAAATAACCGTTAAATAACCAAAATTGATAATTTAAAGCTTCTAATTACATTTATTTATACTTTAATTTATTCTGTTAAAAATATAAGCTTATCGCAAATAAACCATACAATTACTACAAATAAACAAACAACTTACAGCAAATAAAAAAATATTAACATCCTATACAAACACTTATAAATTCACAAAAAACTAAAATTAGCCGTTTAAAACAAATTTCTGCATAAAAAAACTCCATTCGTAAAACGAATGGAGTTGCTATAGTAAGAAAGCAGTTTAATGTACTACTTTACAAATTCAATTTTCTGAACTTCTTCTTCATTGACACTGTCAAAGAAACCTTGTTCGTTCATCCAGTCATCACTAAATACTTTACTCATATAACGAGAACCGTGATCAGGGAAAATGGCAATGATGTTACTGTCTTTTGTAAACTCACCTTCTTCCGCGTATTGCTTAATAGCCTGCATTACCGCTCCTGAAGTGTATCCTACAAACAAACCTTCTTTTCTGGTGATTTCTCTTGCAGAGTGAGCACTTTCTTCATCTGTCACTTTCATGAACTTATCGATGATATCAAAATCGGTAGCCGAAGGAATTAAATTTTTACCTAAACCTTCAATACGGTACGGATAAATTTCTTTGTTATCAAATTCTTTTGTTTCGTGGTATTTTTTCAACACCGACCCAAAAGCATCAACACCTAAAATTCTGATATTTGGATTTTGTTCTTTTAAGAATTTTGCAGTTCCTGAGATTGTTCCTCCGGTTCCACTACAGGCAATAAGATGTGTTATTTTCCCTTTTGTCTGTTCCCAGATTTCTGGTCCTGTAGAGTTATAATGTGCATCAATATTTAACTGATTAAAATACTGATTAATGTATACCGAACCTTTTGTTTCTTCATGCAAACGTTTCGCTACATTATAATAAGATCTCTCATCATCTGCTGAAACGTGAGCCGGGCAAACATAAACCTTTGCACCTAAACTTCTCAACATGTCAATTTTATCTTTCGATGATTTTGAACTTACTGCCAAAATACAATTATAACCTTTTATAATGCTTACCATTGCCAAACTAAAACCTGTGTTACCGGATGTCGTTTCGATGATGGTATCACCTGGTGATAGAATACCTCTTTTTTCAGCCTCTTCAATAATGTATAACGCTATTCTATCTTTTGAGGAATGTCCTGGATTAAAAGCTTCTACCTTTGCGTAGAAATTTCCTTCTAACTCTTCGGTGATTTTATTTAGCTTAATAAGCGGGGTATTACCTATTAATTCTAAAACATTATTATAAGCGTTTATTTCTTCTTTCATAAAAAAATAGTTAATCAAAGGTATTTTAAAATAACCTTGATAGGTTGCAAATTTAACAAAAAATTTCTAATTAGCTTTTAATTTTTTCTAAATCTAATAAAAAACTAAATTCTTTTGCTAAGTCTTTTAGAGCCTCAAAACGTCCTGAAGCTCCGCCATGTCCGGCATCCATATTGGTATCTAAAAACAATAAATTACTATTTGTTTTTAAGTTTCTCAATCTGGCTACCCACTTGGCAGGTTCCCAATATTGTACCTGCGAATCGTGTAATCCGGTAGAAACATACATGTTAGGATAATTTTGTGCTTTTACATTATCGTACGGTGAGTACGACAACATATAATCGTAATATTTTTTATTATTGGGATTTCCCCATTCGTCATATTCTCCTGTTGTCAACGGAATACTGTCGTCCAGCATTGTGGTAATAACATCTACAAAAGGCACTTGAGCGATCACTCCGTTGTACAATTCCGGCGCTTCATTAACGATAACCCCCATTAAAAGTCCTCCGGCTGATCCTCCTTCTGCATACAAATGTTTAGAAGAAGTGTATTTTTCGTTAATGACAAATTTAGAGCAATCAATGAAATCTGTAAAGGTATTTTTCTTTTTTAACAGTTTTCCATCTTCATACCACTGTCTTCCTAAATCTTCTCCCCCTCTAATATGGGCAATGGCATAAACAAAACCGCGGTCCAGCAATGAAAGTCTCGTAGAAGAAAAATAGGTATCCATTGTAATTCCATACGAACCATATGCATAAAGAAGTAATGGATTTTTACCATTCTTTTCCAATCCTTTTTTATAAATCATCGAAATCGGCACCCTAACGCCATCTCTGGCAGTTGCCCAAACACGTTCTTCGATGTAATTATCTTTATCAAATTTTCCTCCTAAAACCTCTTGTTCTTTTAAAACCTCCTTCGTTTTAGTCTTCATATTAAAGTCGATTACAGAAGATGGCGTTGCCAGCGATTGATAGCTGTAACGTAAAACATCCGTATCAAAATCAACATTTGTAGTCGTAAAGGCATTATACGTTTCACTGCCAAAAGGAAGATAATAATCCGGTTCACCATTCCAAGGCATAATGCGAATGTGGTTCAAACCATTTGAGCGTTCTTCTACTACTAAGTAATTCTTAAAAATCTCAATATCTTCTAATAAAACATCTTCACGATGCGGAATAAGATCTACCCAATTCCTTTTCCCTGTTTTGTTTTCAGGCGTTTTCATCAGCTTGAAGTTAGTCGCCTTGTCTTTATTGGTTAAAATATAAAAGCAATCTTCAAAATGCGAAATACTATACTCCAGCCCACGAACACGAGTCTGAAACACTTCAAACTCCCCATCGGGATTATCGGAATTTAAAATTCTGTATTCCGTCGTTAAAGTACTTCCGGAACCAATTACAATATACTTTCTTGATTTTTCTTTACTAACAGAAACATTAAATGTATCATCAGTTTCATTAAAAACCAAAACATCTGTTGCAGAATCTGTATTTAATTTATGTCTGAAGATTTTATCCGCTCTTAAAGTTACTTCGTCCTGTTTGGTATAAAAAACGGTTTTATTGTCATTAGCCCAAACAGATCCTCCCGTTGCATTTTCGATTTTATCCGATAAAATTTCTCCGGTCTCTAAGTTTTTAAATTGAATGGTATAAATTCTTCTTCCTACAATATCCACTCCAAAACTTGCAAATTTATTATCAGGACTAATACTTAAACCTCCTAATTTAAAGTAAGCATGTCCTTTTGCCAATTCATTACAATTGAATAAAATTTCTTCGGCTGCCGAAAGACTGCCTTTTTTTCTGGCAAAAATTGGATAATCCTGTCCTGTCTCAAAACGAGTGATGTAAAAATATCCGTTATAAAAATAAGGAACCGAGGAATCGTCTTCTTTAACCCTTCCTTTCATTTCCTCATACAAATCTTCCTGAAATGCTTTTGTATGCGAAGTCATTTTCTGGTAGTACGCATTTTCCTGATTCAGATAATCAATTACCTCAGGATTTTCACGGTCATTCAACCAAAAATAATTATCTACTCTAGTCTCTTTATGTTTTTTTAGTGATTTTGGAATTTCTTTGGCTTTTGGAGCCATTATATCGTTTTGCATTGATTGAGCATTAGTTTTTAAATACGGAGCAGCAAAAATACTACAAACACAACAGAACCAAATTAATTTTTTCATAAAATATCTATTGCTTTCATACAGCAATATACTAATTTTGTATGAAATAATTTAAAAATCAACAAAAATGGACTTAATGGGAATGATGGGCAAACTTAAAGAAACCCAACAAAAAATTGAAGATACAAAAAAGCGTCTAGATACTGTTTTGATTGATGAACAAAGCGCTGACGGATTATTGAAAGTAACATTAACCGCAAATAGAAAAGTAAAATCAATCTCTATTGATGATTCTTTATTGGAAGATAAAGAACAACTTGAAGACTACCTTATTGTAACTCTGAATAAAGCAATAGAAAAAGCAACAAGCGTAAACGAAAGAGAATTGGATGCTGTTGCCAAAATGGATATGCCAATGATTCCGGGAATGGATAATCTTTTTAAATAACTGAGGTTCTGAGGTTCTGAGGTTCTGAGGTTCTGAGGTTCTGAGGTTCTGAGGTTCTGAGGTTCTGAGGTTCTGAGGTTCTGAGGTTCTGAGGTTCTGAGGTTCTGAGGTTCTGAGGTTCTGAGGTTCTGAGGTTCTGAGGTTCTAAAAAAAAGCTGTCCTAAAGTGACAGCTTTTTTTTTACTTGTAGCATTTAAAATCAAACCTTAGTATCTTAGAGTCTTAGCACCTTAGAACCTTTTCCGCTAAAACTTCTGAAGTGTCTCAATTACATAGGTATGCATTACTTCTTTGTAATCTAAATGTGTGACAATTCTAAGCTTATTATGTCCCATCGAGCTTATTAAGATATTTTTTTGTTTTAATTTCTCAATCAAAAGCTGATCACTATATCCTTCTGCCAAAGAAAAAATCAAAATATTCGTTTCTACAGGCTCTATTGCTGAAACCCAGGATTTTGTACTTAATACAGCTGCAATTTCTTTAGCTCTTCTGTGATCTTCTGCCAGTCTTTCAATATTATGTGCCAAAGCAAACAATCCCGCTGCGGCTAAATAACCTACCTGACGCATCCCCCCACCAAGTATCTTCCTTATTCTCAACGCTCTACGAATATCTTCTTTACTTCCAAGCAGCACAGAACCTATTGGAGCGCCTAATCCTTTAGACAAACAAACTGAAATCGTATCGAAAATTGCTCCAAACTCTTTTGGGTTTTGCCTCTTAGCGACCAATGCATTCCAAATTCTGGCTCCGTCTAAATGGAATTTCAAATTATTGGCGTCACAAACTTTTTTTATCTCTCTTAAATCTTCTAATTCATAACAAGCACCACCTCCTTTATTAGTGGTATTCTCTACACAAACCAAACTCGTTAAAGGACTGTGATAAAACTCTGGATCGTTAATTGCCGCAGCAACCTGACTCGCATTTATCATCCCGCGATGTCCGTCTAACAAACAACAGGAAACACCGCTGTTAAACGAAACTCCACCTCCTTCATAATGATAAACATGAGCATATTTATCTGCAATCAATTGTTCTCCGGGTTGTGTATGTAATTTAATTGCGGTTTGATTTGCCATAGTTCCAGATGGAAAAAAAAGCCCGGCTTCCATACCAAAAAACTCAGCTACTCTAGTCTCTAATTCGATAACTGTAGGATCCTGCCTGTATACGTCATCGCCAACATGAGCATTAAACATATACTGCAACATTTCATATGTTGGTTTAGTAATGGTATCGCTAATTAAATTTATTTCCATATTCTAAAAACTATATCTTATTTTTGTACAGCAAAATTACGTATTACTGTTAGTTAATTTTGGTAAGTTTCAGTAAATTTTAACTTCCTAATTACTATAGAACCAAATTAACGTAATATTTGTAAAAAACATATAAAACTACTATTAATTTATGACAACGACCGAACAAATAAAAGGTATTGTGGAGCGCCTTGGTGCGTTGAGGAGGTATCTTTGACGTTGATGCCAAGCTAATCGAAATTGCAAACGAAGAAGAAAAGACCTTTGCGCCTGATTTTTGGAACAATACAAAAGAAGCCGAAGCCATTGTGAAAAACCTTCGAAACAAAAAAAAATGGATCGAAGATTACAACAAAGCAATCGAACTGACAGATGAATTACAACTGGCGTATGATTTTTACAAAGAAGGGGAACTTTCTGCAGAAGAATTAGACGAACATTACAACACCACTCAGGCACATATTGAAAACATTGAGTTCAAAAACATGCTTTCAGATGAGGGCGACAGTTTAAGCGCCGTAGTCCAAATTACAGCCGGAGCAGGTGGAACTGAAAGTTGTGACTGGGCCGGAATGCTTATGCGAATGTACATGATGTGGGGAGAAAGTTACGGTTACAAAATAAAAGAACTGAACTTCCAGGCCGGAGAGGTTGCCGGGATCAAAACCGTCACCTTAGAATTTGAAGGCGATTATTCTTTTGGATATTTAAAAGGTGAAAACGGAGTACATCGTTTAGTCCGAATCTCTCCTTTTGACAGTAATGCCAAACGTCATACTTCATTTGCATCTGTTTACGTATATCCGTTGGTAGATGATAGTATCGAGATTGACATCAATCCTGCCGATATCGAAATTACCACTTCGCGTTCAAGCGGTGCCGGAGGACAAAACGTAAATAAAGTTGAAACCAAGGTACAATTGGTACACAAGCCAACCGGAATTCAGATTCAATGTTCCGAAACACGTTCTCAACAAGACAACAGACAACGTGCTATGCAAATGTTACGTTCTCAATTGTACGAAATCGAGCTGAAAAAACAACAGGCACAACGTGCCGATATCGAAGCCGGAAAAATGAAAATTGAATGGGGCTCACAAATACGCAACTATGTGATGCAACCTTATAAACTAGTAAAAGACGTTCGTACAGGATATGAAACCAGTGATGTTGACGGCGTAATGAACGGCAACATTGATCCGTTCCTGAAAGCATTTCTAATGATGATGGGACAGAAAGAGGAAGAATAAATTAGTTATCAGTATCCGGTCGCAGTTTTCAGTTCACTGAGACTGAAGACTGAGACTGAAGACTGAAGACTGAAGACTGAAGACTGAAGACTGAAGACTGAAGACTGAAGACTGAAGACTGAAGACTGAAGACTGAGACTGAAGACTGAGACTGAGACTGAGACTGAAGACTGAGATTGTAAACTTAAAAAAAAAGTTATGATAAAATGGGCAGATGTAATTCGTTTTACAAATAAAGGAAATCCGGTTCCAGAAAAAAGGGTAGAAAAAACAGAACAAGAATGGAAACAGATTCTAACTCCGGAAGAATTTCAGGTAACCCGATTAAAAGGCACCGAAAGATCTTTCAGTTCTGAGCTTTGCAGTTTATTCGACCCCGGAATCTATGAATGTAAATGCTGTGCAACCTTGCTTTTCGATGCTTCTGAGAAATTTGAATCAGGAACGGGCTGGCCATCATTTACACAACCCTTAAAAGAAAATGCGATCGGATACCATGCCGATAAATCGTACGGAATGATTAGAGTTGAAGTTGTTTGCAATACCTGTGATGCACATTTAGGACACGTTTTTCCTGACGGCCCCGAACCAAGCGGTCTACGATATTGCATTAATGCCATTTCTCTTTCCAAAATAAAAGATTAAAAAAATAAAATCGATTCCTTTCATGAAAAGCGAATCGATTTTTTTTTATACCAAGAATCTTTGACATAGCTTTTAATTATTTTGTAAGTTACTACCTATCAATAATTTAATACCAGATTTCAATCCTAATTCACATCAAATCAAAACCAAATTTGTGCCAAAAAACCAATGATAACAACTTAAATACAAACTAAAAAACATTACCAAATCGATAGTTAAAATGTTAATTTTGTAATATTTACACTATTATTTTAAACATATTTCAATAAACTCAAAAATAACATTAGGTAATTAGAATCTAATTGATTTTATTTGGAAAAAATTAACCCCTATAATCTATTATATTCATTAAATGAAATCCTATTCAATTCAAGAAATTAACGAGGTAATCAATGGCGTAATTTACGGCACTACTTCACAAAGCATTACAGCCACAGAACAATTAGAAAAAGCTACAACTTCAGAAATTTCGTTTATAGGAAACAAAAAATATGAAAAATACTGGTCAACTTCAAATGCATCGATTGCAGTTGTTAACGAAGATATTTCAATAGAGCCAGGGGAAAATCGTGCATTTATCAAAGTAAAAAATGCCGATTTAGCCATGTCACAAATTTTAGCCCTTTTTGCCCCGCCTACCCCAATATTCCATACCACTATTCACAGAACAGCTACTGTCGACGAAACAGCTATCATTGGTGAAGGTGCCAAAATTGGTGCCGGTTGCTACATTGGTCCAAAAGTAACAATTGGTTCTCATGCAACTATTTATCCAAACGTAACCATTCTCGATGAATCAACTATTGGAAAAAACACCATTATCTGGTCAGGAACAGTTATACGCGAACGTTGTCATATCGGTAACGATTGTATCATTCATCCTAATGCAACGATTGGCGCAGACGGTTTCGGATTTCGTCCTTGTAGCGAAAAAGGCTTGGTGAAAATTCCGCAAATCGGAAACGTAATTATCGGAAACGGAGTTGAGATTGGTGCAAACACTTGTGTAGACCGTGGAAAATTCAGCTCGACTATCTTGGGAGATGGCTGTAAAATTGACAACTTAGTACAAATCGGACATAATAGTAAATTAGGTAAATTTTGTATCATGGCTGGAAACAGTGGCCTTGCCGGTTCTGTAACATTAGGAAACGGCGTTATCATTGGAGGAAGCGCTTCTATAAAAGACCACACCACTATTGGCGATGGTGCTGTAGTTGGAGCGGGTTCAGGAGTTATCTGCGATGTTGCTGCCGGAAAAACCATGTTAGGCTACCCGGCTGTAGAAGCGCGTGATGCTTTAAAACAGTGGGCCATTCTAAAACGAATGGTTGGCGATTCTAAAAAATAATCAAAACAATATATACATGAAAAACCAGAAGGCAGCTTCTGGTTTTTTTATACACTGTCAATAAATACAGTCTTTACCTCTTCTAAAAGGGCTTTTAAATTTTGAATATCACAACCTTTATTTTATTTCATATCCGTATGACATTTATTATGTCGGTTTCAATTGATTTTGTAAATTAGCCAACACTATTTTGTTAAAACATTAAAATATTATGGATTTAAACTTCAATAAAAACGAAGATCACAATAAATTACTACTTTCTGAATTAAAACACAAATTTGCCAAAGTAAAACTAGGCGGAGGCGAAAAACGTATCGAAAAGCTACATGCCGAAGGCAAAATGACAGCACGCGAACGCATCGACTACCTGCTGGACGAAAATTCTAAAAGCATTGAGATTGGAGGTTTCGTTGGAGAAGGAATGTATGCTGAACATGGTGGCTGTCCGTCTGGAGGAGTTGTCATTAAAATAGGATACATCAGAGGAAAACAATGCATTGTGGTAGCCAATGATGCTACCGTAAAAGCCGGTGCCTGGTTTCCTATTACCGGGAAGAAAAATCTGCGTGCGCAGGAAATTGCCATGGAAAATAGATTACCAATCATATATTTAGTAGACAGCGCAGGTGTTTATCTACCTCTTCAGGATGAAATTTTCCCGGATAAAGAACACTTCGGTAGAATCTTCAGAAACAACGCACAAATGAGCAGTATGGGAATCACTCAAATAGCTGCTGTAATGGGAAGTTGTGTTGCCGGCGGTGCCTACTTACCTATTATGAGCGACGAAGCTCTAATTGTGGACAAAACCGGAAGTATTTTCCTTGCAGGAAGCTATTTGGTTAAGGCTGCCATTGGAGAGACCATCGACAATGAAACTTTAGGTGGTGCTACAACGCACTGCGAAATCTCAGGTGTTACCGATTACAAAGCCAAAGATGACAAAGATGCCCTTGAAAAGATAAAAAACATAGTAGACAAAATTGGTGATTTTGACAAAGCTGGTTACAGTCGAATCAAAGCCGAAAAACCTGCTCTGGAACCTAAAGATATCTACGGAATCTTGCCAAAAGCGAGAAACGAGCAATATGATATGATGGAGATCATCAATCGTTTGGTTGATAATTCAGAATTTGAAGCTTATAAAGAAGGTTACGGTCAATCTCTAATCACGGGATATGCCAGAATTGACGGTTGGGCCGTTGGAATTATAGCCAATCAAAGAAAAGTGGTGAAAACTAAAAAAGGAGAAATGCAGTTTGGAGGCGTAATTTATTCTGACAGTGCTGATAAAGCGACCCGTTTTATTGCCAATTGCAATCAGAAGAAAATACCTTTAGTTTTTCTACAGGATGTTACAGGTTTTATGGTCGGATCAAAGTCAGAACATGGCGGAATCATAAAAGATGGTGCTAAAATGGTCAATGCAGTAAGCAATTCGGTTGTTCCTAAATTTACCGTAATAGTTGGAAACTCTTATGGAGCCGGAAACTATGCAATGTGTGGAAAAGCCTATGATCCAAGATTAATTTTTGCCTGGCCAAGTGCGGAACTTGCCGTTATGGGCGGAACGCAAGCTGCGAAAGTACTTGCACAAATCGAAGCTTCTTCTCTTAAAGCAAAAGGAGAAATCGTAGACGAAGAGAAAGAAACCGAATTATTTAATAAAATAAAAGCACGTTACGACGAACAAACTTCCCCATATTATGCGGCTTCAAGATTGTGGACAGATGCCATCATCGACCCTTTAGACACCCGTACCTGGATTTCTATGGGAATTGAAGCCGCCAACCACGCTCCGATTCAAAAAGCTTTTAATTTGGGAGTGATTCAGGTTTAATTTTTTAAACATTCTTATAAATACGTTAAATTAAAAGTAAAAAACTTATTTTCAGCTACTTAAAATTAAATATACCATTAAAAATCAGTAACTTTAGTGGGTAATTTTTAATCACGTAGTATCATGGAAAATGTAAAAAGTTTAAATAAATGGGCGAATTCGCACACTTATTTACCTGTAGATTTAGTACGTATTGTATTGGGGATTTTTTTATTTATGAAAGGAGTTTCATTTGTAACGAATGTTCAATATCTGCATGATTTAATTTCTCCCATTGATAAGTTTGGTGGCGGAATGTTTTTATTACATTATATAGCACCAGCTCATATGATTGGTGGTATCATGATTGTTTTTGGGTTACTCACCCGTTGGGCAATAGCTGCTCAGTTACCCATACTTTTTGGGGCCATTCTGATTAATTTTATGGGACACATGCATTCCGAAAGCTTAATTCTTGCTATTGTAGTTTTGCTGATTTGCGTATTCTTTTTATTCTACGGAAGCGGAAAACACTCAGCTGATTATTATTTCAAAATGCAACAATAACTTTGTTTTATCCTCAACTACACCTATTAAATGTTGAGGATAAAATAATTAGTCCTTTTTTAAGGTTAATTAATGCTGCAAAATTTCTTTAATTGTCTTTTAAGGGTTAAATTCGCGACCATGAATTGGATTCGTAAGACCATTATTTTTGTATCACTTTTGATCATTGCTTTTTTTGCCTCACAGGCAAACGAATCTGTAGTGGGAAAAACTGAAAACAAAAAGGCAGATACTACTTTTTCTATCGACTATACCGACTCTTTGGCTTTTATACAGCCACAAACAGGCTATAATCTGGTAGGAAACATCAAAACGAATCATCCCGGTTTAATTAAGTGGTTTGACTCTTTATTGGTTGCTATTCCACAACATCATGCTGTAAATACAGCTTCAAACTTTGCCAGTCAATTCAACATCCAGAGCAAAAAGATCCTTTTAATGCTCTACCCTTTCCATTTTTTCTGGTAGATTATTTTATGAAATTCTAGCGGAGAAGGCATTTCTTTTCCGAATCAATAAACCGTTTTCATCCTGAAAACTATTTACTATTTCATAATAATTTATCAAATTTTACAACAAAAATGGAAACAAGTGTAACCATAATTGGTATTGTGATCGCCATCATAGTAGCCATTCCTATTTATTTTTCAGCAAGATCAAGTGCCGCAAGCAAAACGAAAATCTTAAACATAAAAAAGAAATTCAATCCAACTCATCCCGAAGATTTTGATCTAACAGAATCTCAAAGCAATAAAACATTGACTATAGATCAAAAGAACAGAAAATTTATCCTAATGAACTTTAATCCAAATCAGGAGGAATCTACTTATGTCGATTTAAAAAGTGTCTCTTCTTGTAAACTAGCGTTGACAACTGATGGAAACTCAGACACCATACTAAAAATTGATTTTGAATTTCTCGATAGAGAAACATCTAAAAAAAACATAATTCCTTTCTATGATTTCGATGATGACCGCATCAAACAAATAAGTGCTTATCAAGATCATATGTTTGCGAAAAAATGGCTTAAAATCATTCAGGATTCTATTTAATGTTAGTTATTTAATTCAGTAAAAGGAGGCTCATTTTGAGCCTCCTTTTTTTACATGATATTTGTCATTTTATTTCAAATGCCAGTATTCTAATTTTGAGTATCCAAAATCCTCTTTTATGAAAATTTCGCTGACACAGAAATACAACGTTCCCGGCCCACGATATACCAGTTATCCAACAGTTCCTTATTGGAATGAAAACAACTTTAATGAGCAAAAATGGATTAAATCATTCCAGAGAGCTTTTGCAGAAAGTAATTCACAAAACGGAATCAGTTTATACATTCACTTACCTTTCTGTGAGAGTCTGTGTACTTTTTGTGGCTGTAACAAACGCATTACAAAAAATCACGCTGTCGAAGAAACTTATATCAAAGCGCTCTTAAAAGAATGGAGTCTTTACTGTAATTTACTTCCCGAAGAACCAATCATAAAAGAGATTCACTTAGGAGGCGGAACCCCAACCTTTTTTTCAAAAAATAACTTAGAACAACTCATCAACGGTATTTTTAGCATCGCCAAAAAAGCCGAAAATCACGAATTTAGTTTTGAAGGTCATCCTAACAATACAACTTACGAACAACTTAAAAAATTATACGATTTAGGTTTCCGAAGAGTTAGTTTCGGTGTTCAGGATTATGCAGAGAAAGTTCAAAAAGCAATTCATAGAATTCAACCTTTTCATAATGTTGCTAAAGTTACCCTTTGGGCAAAGGAAATAGGCTATACTTCTATTGGTCACGATATCATATTTGGTCTTCCTTTTCAGACTGTAGAAAATATTATTGACACGGTTGAAAAAACAAACTCGTTAAAACCGGATCGTCTGGCTTTTTACAGTTATGCGCATGTACCCTGGATAAAAGGAAATGGACAGCGTGGGTTTAATGAGGAAAATATCCCAAAAGATGCCGAAAAAAGAAAACTATATGAAGTTGGTAAACAATTGCTTGCTCAAAATGGTTATCATGAAATTGGAATGGATCATTTTGCTTTCGCTTCTGATAGTTTGTACAAAGCGGTACAAAATAAAGAACTTCACCGAAATTTTATGGGGTACAGTGCCTCAAAAACACAGCTTATGATAGGTCTGGGTGTTTCGTCTATTAGCGACAGTTGGTACAGCTTTGCTCAAAACACCAAAATTTTGGAAGATTATTATCAACTATTGGAATGCAATAAATTACCTGTTATAAAAGGTCATGTTCTTGATGATGAAGACTTAATAATCCGAAAACACATTTTAAACTTAACCTGTGAATTTGAAACTTCATGGGGTGATGAATATTTATATTTTAAAGAAATCCCAACTGTTTTATCTGATTTAAAAGAAATAGAAAATGATCAATTAATTGTTATTGAAGAAAACAAAATTAGTATTACCGAAGCAGGCAGGCCTTTTGTTCGTAATATTTGTATGGCTTTTGATTTGCACTTAAAAAGAAAATCTCCCGAAACAAACCTCTTCTCTATGACGGTTTAGATTGCTCTGAAAGAGCGTTGACAATAGAAACATGCTGAATACTACAAATGATCGGGATAATTGTTTACGTCCTCGAAAGGGTAAAAACTAAAGTGTAACAAAAAACATCTTTCCCGCTTTCTATGAAATCCTCTAAGAAATCGTATGATTTTTATTAGAATCAACATGATTTGTGGAGGCTCTTGCCGCCCTTTCAGGGCAATTCTGTATCTTTATCTAACTCATAGTGCGTTGCACTATGCTTATTCTTTTGGGCTTTCAGCCCTTTTATATCTGTTTCAAACATTTAAACCCGGAGAAGAAAATTCTAATTAAGATCAACTCCTCTAAAATGGTATTTCATTTGACATTAATAACTCTTAAGATTAAGGAGCAAACCTTTATAATCACATTTTTTTATCAGTTTACAACTTTTTCTGCTACTCTGCTTTTTCTGCTACACAGAGGTTTTCGCATGATCCCTTTTTAATGACAATTAGGAGTCGACTGGACAAACAAACTCATATTAGATGGAGAAATATAAGGAATTCCTAAACCTAAGCCTCTAAGGATAAATAAAACTCCAATTATCACAGCAACATAAGGTATTGCTTTCTGTATTTTATTTCTAAAGGGAAGTTTGATCAAGGAATTTACATACACTACAACTGTCATAAGCGGTACAGTCCCCAATCCAAACAGCAACATGTACAGAACTCCTAAACTGGCGCTTTGCATTGCTATAGCGCCAAATAAGGCTACATAAACCATTCCACAAGGCAAAAAGCCATTTAACAGTCCTATAGTAAAAAGTGATTTATAGCTTCGATCTTTAAATTGATTTCCTAAGCTTGATTTTACCTTGGAGATAACTTTATAGATCGGTTTAGAAAAGTTGTATTTTGAGAAGACTTTCTCAGGGACTAAAACAACGACTATCATTGCTAAGCCAATAAAAATTGACATTTTTTGCTGAAGTCCGGCTAAAAAGAATCCTCTTCCTAATAGTCCAAAAATCAGCCCTATGATCATGTAAGCGGTCAATCGCCCTAAATGATAGGTAATAATCTGAGTTACCTTTTTGGCTTCATTCTGACGATCCACAGGCAACATCATCGCAATTGGACCACACATTCCGATACAGTGTAAACTACTTATTAATCCAAATATGAAAGCGGAGTACAACATCTTTTTCGTTTTTTTGCTATAGATTACATCTCTAATAATGATTAAAAAATCTATACGAACAATCGCTTGTCAATTGAAAGAATCTCCCTTTAACAAGTCATTTTGCAATATTAATTTACATAGATTACCTCTTTTGACAAGTATTTTTTTCCATCGTACTGCCATTCCATGTTAACATCCCAACGACCTTTTATCAGTTTGTTTTTTGGAATCAACAATACTGAATTGGTTAAGACAATCTGGGTATTAAAATCAAATTTTTTATTTGACGGGCGGTACAATAATATATTTCCTTTGACTTTATCATTTTCAAAAGTGGTAGGAAAAACAATTTCAACTCCATCTTCGTGATAGGCAATTAAAGGTTTTTGCTGCAAATCCTGAGCATTCTGAACACGTGCCATTTCATCCTGAAAATGTGAATCATGCTTGTAATATTCTTCTACAACCAAATCATTATCGTACTTACTGTTGGACTGCACTTCAAAAACAAAATATAAAATAAAAGTCATAAACAATGCAAATGCAATGACAATCCCGGTTCCCCAATTTATTTTCATAATCGTATTTTTTTAATTAAAACTTCGTGGTCCTAAAAAGTTGGTAGTGGTGGTTTCTAGTAATTCTTTACCATTATAAACCCCAATCTTCACTTTTGTTTTATCGCTTTCTAAAAGTACTTCGTCTATTTCTATAAATAATGTTCCTTGCGAAATGCCTTCTTTAACCACTTTGAAATGTGTTTTTCCAACATTTTTAATTTCACCTTTTTGGTCGATTAGCTCAAAATGAATATCACTATAATCTTTCATCGTTTTATTGACGATTTTATAAGTGTACACATTACTGATTTTATCTCCTTTATGTTGAAACAGCTGTCCCGGCAAACGTAGAATGACAGCCTCCAAATCCGTTCTTAAAAACAACATCCCAACAAACACACTTAGCAAGATGAATAAAACGGCCGTATAACCTTTCATTCTTGTTGTGAATTTAAAAGGTGCTTTTTTCTCGATTTCATCTTCAGATGCGTAACGAATCAATCCTTTAGGTAAACCAACGTTTTCCATAATAGAGTCACATTCATCAATACAAGCTGTACAATTTGTACATTCCAACTGTGTCCCGTTTCTAATGTCAATTCCCATCGGGCAAACGTGTACACATTGATGACAATCGATACAATCTCCTTTTCCGGTTAAAGCTCTGTCTTCTTTTTTATTAAATTTAGCACGTCCTGCTTCCTTTTCTCCACGTACAAAATCATACGCCACATTGATAGATTTATTATCCAGAAGCACACCTTGTAAACGCCCATAGGGACAGGCAATAATACAAACCTGCTCTCGAAACCAAACAAATACAAAATAGAAGACTCCTGTAAAAATAAGCAACGCAATAAAATTACTGGCCTGTTGAATTGGCCCTTGTTCTACCATTAAGAAAAGCTCATCACTACCTACAAGATAAGCTAAAAACACATTAGCAATTCCAAAAGAAATCAGAAAAAAGATGGTCCATTTGATTCCTCGTTTTCGAATTTTCTCAGCGTTCCATTCCTGTCTTGACAATCGCATTTGTGCACCGCGATCTCCATCAATCCAGTATTCTATTCGCCTGAAAACCATCTCAAGAAAGATTGTCTGCGGACAAATCCATCCACAAAAAATTCTTCCAAAAACAACGGTAAACAAAATAATAAACACAATACCTACCAGCATTGATATTACAAAGAGATAAAAATCCTGAGGCCAAAATGGAAATCCAAAAATATTAAAGCGTCGCTCTATAACATTGAACATCATGAACTGGTTTCCATTTATTTTTATAAACGGATTCGCAATTAAAATCGCCAGCAAAACATAACTGACTATTTTCCGGTATTCATAAAACTTACCAAACGGTTTTTTAGGAAAAATAAATTTTCTTTTACCACCTTCATCAATAGTTCCAATGGTATCTCTAAAAGCTTCGTCTGGTAAATTTGACATGGTGGTATTATTTTTTAACTTCTGTACTATCTTTTGTTTTATCTGCTGTGTCGCCCTTTTTAGGAGCGCTTTGATCTACCCAAACTTCTCCCTCCGGTTCTTTCGGATCTTTTGGGTTACTACCTTGTAAAGACAGGATGTAACTTGCAACTTTTTGAATTTCTTTAGGTTTCATACCGTTGGTTTTCCAGGAGACCATTCCCTTTCCGTCACGTCCTCCGTTAGTAATAGTATGAAAAACTTCTTTAATACCACCACCTAAAATCCAGTGATCATCCGTTAAGTTTGGTCCAATTTGTCCACCACCGTCTGCTCTGTGACAAGCTGCACAATTGGTCATGAAAATTTCTTTACCGGCAGCTAAACTTGCATCATCTGTTAACAGCACCACTGTCTTTTCATCCATCAGATCAGGCGCTGTTTTAAGGTATTCTTCTACATCTATTTTAGCCTGCGCCATTTCTTTTTTCAGCTCAGTTTCCTGATCGTCGCCACCAAAAATATCGTAACGTGCAACATAGATTACACCAAATATGATACAGATGTAGAACAGATATACCCACCAAGGTGGTAAATTATTGTCTAACTCTTTAATACCATCATAATCATGATCCATCAACAAATCTCCTTCTTTTTCAATTGGTTCTGTTTGAGTAAGTTTATGCATCAACTCTTTGTACCAGGTACTTTCAGTCAAGCTTAAACTCTTTTCATGTTCCACTTTTGCTTTTTCTTCAGGCGACATTAATTGATACATTACTCTATTAACAGCGCTCAACGTTATTTCGATTGCAATCAGGATAAACAGAAAAACAAATAGAAAAACGGAAACCATCGGATACTTTATAAAAGCTGGTCTGTCGCCCGAATCTATAAAGTATTCCATCAAAGCAAAGACAATGAAGAAAATCAATGGCACTCTTACATATACTGGGAAAAATCTTTTCATTTTTATTTATCTTTTGAAATTATAATAAGCCCTTCATCCAAAGGTATCGCACTCATCTCCTCAATTTTTTCTTTCTTATAGGAGAACACCCAAAAACCGAGACCTACAAAGAAGAAAAAGAATATCAGTAGAGAAAGTATCGGGTAAATCTCTATACCCGAAATGTTCTCCATATTGTGTTTTATTTGCTCAAACATAATGCTGTTATTTAGAAGGTTGCTTTACTTTGATATCAGTTCCAAGTCTTTGTATGTAAGCAATTAAAGCGACAATTTCTCTTTCATTCATCGGAATGAATTTTTCACCTTTGGTAATTGCTTTTTTCTTACTGTCCTCATAACTTTTTACATAATCAGGATCGTTCTCCAGACTTTTTTCAATTCTCATTGCCTGCACTCTTAATGTCTTAGGAGCATTTGCAATCTCTTCTTCGGTATAAGGAACACCAAGTGAAACCATTGCCTGCATTTTTTTCTGAGTCAGGGAAATATCCATCGCTTCATTATCAAACAACCATTTATAACCTGGCATGATTGAACCTGCTGAGGTACTTTGTGGATTCCACATATGGTTAAAATGCCAGTTGTCATTATATTTCCCACCTACTCTTAACAAATCGGGACCCGTACGTTTTGATCCCCATAAAAATGGATGATCGTATACAAACTCTCCTGCTTTTGATTGTGGTCCGTAACGCTCTACTTCACTTCTAAAAGGGCGAACGGATTGTGAATGACATCCCACACAACCTTCTCTTATATATAAATCACGTCCTTCAAGTTCTAAAGGTGTATAAGGTTTCACACTTGAGATCGTTGGAATATTAGATTTGACCATAATAGTTGGTACAATCTGAATAACACCTCCGATTAAAATAGCGATTGTAGCCAAAATGGTTAACTGAATTGGTTTTCTCTCCAACCAGGTATGGAATTTCTCTCCATTAAGTCTTCCACTGCTAATTCTTTGTAAAGCCGGAGCCTGTGCCAATTCGTCTTCAATAGTCTGACCTGCTTTTACGGTCATAATAATATTGTAAACCAATGTTAGCATTCCTATTAAATATAAACTACCTCCAATGGCTCTCATCCAATACATTGGCATAATAGCAGTAACCGTTTCAAGGAAATTACCATAAACTAAAGTTCCATCCGGATTAAATTGTTTCCACATTGAAGCTTGTTGAAAACCTGCCACATATAAGGGAATTGTATATATAATGATTCCTAAAGTTCCTATCCAAAAGTGAAAGTTGGCCAATTTTTTAGAAAACAAATCCGATTTGGTCATTCTGGGAATCAACCAATAAATAATACCAAATGACATGAAACCATTCCAGGCTAAAGCCCCAACGTGCACGTGTGCAACGATCCAGTCTGTATAATGCGCAATAGCATTTACATTTTTAAGTGAAAGCATTGGTCCTTCAAATGTTGCCATTCCATAACCCGTAATTGCTACTACAAAGAATTTCAAAACCGGTTCTTCACGAACTTTATCCCATGCTCCTCTTAATGTTAGAAGTCCGTTGATCATACCACCCCAAGACGGTGCAATAAGCATTACAGAAAATGCAACTCCTAAATTCTGAGCCCAATTTGGTAAGGCGGAATACAATAAATGGTGCGGACCAGCCCAGATATAAATAAAGATCAGGGACCAGAAGTGAATAATTGATAATCTATAAGAATATACCGGACGATTGGCTACTTTTGGAACAAAGTAGTACATTAATCCCAAAAATGGTGTAGTAAGAAAAAATGCAACCGCATTATGACCGTACCACCATTGAACCAAAGCATCCTGAACTCCAGCGTAAACAGAGTAACTTTTGAAAGCTGAAACCGGAATCTCGATATTATTAAAAATATGCAGAACCGCAACTGTGACAAAGGTTGCCAGATAAAACCAAATTGCTACATACAAATGACGCTCTCTGCGGCGTAACATCGTACCAATCATATTTATCCCCATTACCACCCAAATAAGTGCAATCGCAATATCAATTGGCCATTCCAACTCAGCATATTCTTTTGAAGAAGTATACCCTAAAGGTAATGTAATAGCTGCCGCAACAATAATAAGCTGCCAGCCCCAAAAATGTAAATTACTCAAAAAATCACTAAACATTCTTGCTTTTAACAAACGCTGCAACGAATAATACATCCCTGCAAAAAAGGCATTTCCCACGAAGGCAAAAATAACCGCATTGGTGTGCAAAGGCCGTAATCGGCCATAACTAAGCCAGGAGATCCCGTCTGTTATGTTGGGAAAAAGGTACATTACCGCTAAGGTAAGCCCTACTAACATCCCCACCACTCCGAATAGGATAGTGGCGTAAATGAATTTTTTAACAATTTTGTTGTCGTAATAAAACTGTTCCATTTCCATAATTATACTTGTTTTTCTTTGATTGGTAAATTTTTCTTCTTGGGGGTAATTTTGGTCTCATCATCAAAAAGCATTCTGACTGAGGGCGTATAATCGTCATCGTATTGTCCCGATTTGACAGCTACGATAAAAGCAATAAAGAATCCAATTGCTACGAAAATACTTACTGAAATTAATAGATAAATAACACTCATACCTTAAGTTTATATTAACAAAATTACTCGGTTATTGGCATGTAAAATATGATAATTATCATAGACAGAGTCTTATGTTAAATTTATAAAAAAATAACTTTTGAATTATTTATAATTATTTTAAATTACTCTTACTTAAATAGTTAGACATCAATGTTACAAAACTCACAATTGTAATCGTGCTCAAAGGCATGATAATAGCAGCGACCAAAGGCAACAAGTTTCCTGTAATTGCGAAAAAAAGTCCTACAACATTGTACAGCAGTGATAAAACAAAACTCATTTTAATAATCATAATCGATTTGTGCGATAATTTTAAAAAATAATTAAGTCTAGAAAACTCGCTTGCATCTAATATGGCATCGCAGGCAGGCGAGAAAACGTTAACATTCTCAGAAATAGAAATCCCTACGTTACTTTGTGCCAAAGCACCTGCATCGTTTAAACCATCTCCAACCATCATCACATTACATCCTTCATCCTGCAACTTTTTAATAAACTCCAGCTTCTGCTCCGGCTTTTGATTAAAAATCAATTCCGTATTTTTAGGCAAAATGGCTTCAAGAGTAGCGCGCTCTCCATCGTTATCTCCCGAGAGTACTTTTATTTGATATTCCTGACTCAATGTCGAAAAAAGTTCTTCCAAACCATCCCGATATTGATTCTGAAATGTAAATTTTCCATAATAGACTTCATTGATTCTGATATGAAGACCCGTTTTTTCAATTTCTGAAGATTCCGCAACTGGGCTATCAACAAAGGCCGCTGATCCAATTTTAATAGTTGTGTTTTCTGCAGAAGCCTGAATTCCTTTACCGGTAATTTCTTGAAAATCATCAATTTTAACTCTAGTCTCTTCAGGCAGAAAGTCATATAACATTCGGCTCAAAGGGTGATTTGAAGCACGAAGGACATTTTTGATAAGTCTATAATCCTCTTTGAAAAGAGAGTTTCCTTCGTATACAATATTCGATTTCTTATTTGTTGTGATAGTTCCGGTTTTATCAAAAACAATAGTATCAACTTTGGCCAATTGCTCAATTACCAAAGCATTCTTTAAATACATTTTTTGCTTGCCCATGATCCGCAATATGTTACCAAACGTAAACGGCGCAGTAAGCGCTAATGCGCACGGACAGGCCACAATTAAGACAGCAGTAAAAACATTAAAAGCGGTATTTGCATCAATAGAAACCCAATAACCAAACCCCGCAAAAGCAATTAATAATAGTAAGGGTGTAAAATAACGACTTATAGTATCTGTTATGGTTTTATGCTTTTGAAGCACTTTTTTCTGGAAGATCTCATTACTCCACAATTGTGTCAGATAACTTTGCGATACCGAATGCAGCACTTCCATTTCGATTACTTTACCAATATGTTTTCCTCCGGCAAAAACTTTATCTCCAGACATTTTAGTTATCGGAACTGCTTCTCCTGTTACAAAACTATAGTCGATCTCTGCTTTTTCACTAATTAGAATCCCGTCAACAGGAATAAGTTCCTGATTTCGAATTAGCAGTCTGTTTCCTTTTAAAACATCGTAAACAGGAACACTTTCTTCCGATGCATCTGAATTGATTCTTGTAACCGCTATAGGGAAATAGGATTTAAAATCCCTTTCGAAACTTAAAAAACTATAGGTTTTAATCTGAAACATCTTTCCCAATAACATGAAGAAAACCAAACCTGTTAAGCTATCAAAGAAACCGGATCCATAATTCATCACAATATCAAAAGTACTGCGAACAAACATTACGATAATTCCTAATGCAATTGGAATATCAATATTCAACATTCCCGATCTAATGCTTTTGTAAGCGGAAACATAATAACCACTAGCCGAATACAAGAAACTGGGCAATGCCAGAATAAAAATCAGGATTCTGAAAAAGGGTTTATAGTTATCCAGCCAAAATTCCTTTATTTCGAAGTACTCAGGAAATGAAAGCAACATGATGTTTCCGAAGCAAAAAAAAGCAACACCTAATTTATAGGTAAGACTTCTGTCAACACTATTTTTCCCCGATTCGTAATTTTCTAAGCTTATATAAGGTTCATAACCTATAGAGCTAAGCATATAAACTATGGTTTTTAAAGAAACGATATCTGAATTAAAAGTAATTCGGACTCTTTTTTCAGGGAAGTTCACCTGAGAAAGACTTATTCCAGGTTGAATTCGACTTAAATTTTCGAGAATCCAGATACATGAACTACAATGAATGTATGGAATGTTTAAGGAAGCAATTGCTGTATTTCCTTCCTGAAATTCCAATACTTTTGAAAGAATAGCTTCATTATCTAAAAAGTCGTACTTCCCTTTTATATCTTGTGGAGTAGCACCCGGGGATTTTTCAAAATCGTAGTAGCAGGTTAAATCATGAAGACTAAAAATTTCATAGACCGTTTTACAACCGGCACAACAAAACTTTTTTTCATCAAAATTGATTTCTTCATTTTTAGGAATGGTAAGCCCACAATGAAAACAACCTTGTTCACTCATAATTTGTTTTTTTTTGATATAACAAATATTCAAAATAAGAGGTGACTTTTAATATGACATTTATCATATTAGAAGGAAATCGGTTTCTAATTTAATGAAATAAATCTGTCAAATAACGATGTCATATTTTTTATGTGTTTTTTCTGTCCGAAGACTAGCTACGAAAGCGAATATTGGTTAATTTTGCAGTAAATATTTTTGCTATGAATAAATGTGACCAATGTATCGTAAGACAGCTTTCTTCTCTAAAAGCGCTTAATAAAGATGAAGTTGTGAAGTTGGCCAATAGCAAGACAACCTACACAATTAAAAAAGGTGAAGCTCTTTTTGAAGAAGGCGAAGTTACCAATGGCGTTTTTTGTGTAAAAGACGGAGTTGGAAAGCTCTCTAAATTAAGTGCCAACGGAAAAGATCAAATAGTAAAACTGGTAAAATCAGGGGAGCTTTTGGGTCAGCGTTCTATGATTAGCAATGAACCTGCTAACTTATCAGCCAAAGCAGTTGCTGATATGGAGGTTTGCTTTATTCCGAAAGCTGAAATTCTTCACTTTTTCAATAACAACAATCAGTTTTCTATGAATTTGATGCAGTCGGTTTGTGAAGATTTAAAAGAATCTGAAAACGATAAAATTGCATTGGTTCAAAAAACGGTAAAACAACGTTTAGCGGAAACTTTACTACAATTACACGATGATTTTGGTGAAAACGAAGACAGAACCCTTAAAGTTCAACTCACAAGGGAGGAACTTGCCGGAATTATTGGTACTGCTACAGAAAGTTGCATCCGATTACTATCTGATTTTAATAAACTTAAATTAATTGAATTAGTAGGCAAAAAGATCAAACTTCAGGACATCAAAGCTTTAAAAAGACTGGCGGAGTAACTACAGTTTTTTAGCTTCATTCCAAAAAATGTCCATTTCAGCCAGAGTCATGTCCATTAAAGGTTTACCCATTTCACCTGCTTTACTTTCAAGATACTGAAAGCGTTTGATAAATTTTTTATTGGTGCGCTCTAAAGCGTCTTCAGGATTTACATTTAAAAATCGGGCATAATTGATCATAGAGAATAAAACATCACCAAATTCAGCCTCTATTTTGTCCTGATCTCCGGCTTTTACTTCTATTTGCAATTCTTCCAGTTCTTCCTGCACTTTATCCCAAACCTGATGTGGTTCTTCCCAATCAAAACCTACTCCTTTTACTTTGTCCTGAATTCGACTTGCTTTAACCAATGCCGGTAAACTTCTTGGAACTCCTTCCAAAACAGATTTTTTACCTTCTTTTAGCTTTAGCTTTTCCCAATTTTGCTTTACTTCTTCTTCGTCTTTAACTTTGGTATCACTGTAGATATGAGGATGACGGTGAATGAGTTTATCGCAAATCTCATTACACACATCTGCCATGTCAAAATCATTGGTTTCTGAACCTATTTTCGCGTAAAAAACAATATGCAGCAACAAATCTCCCAATTCTTTCTTCACTTCATTTAAATCATTGTCTAAAATAGCATCACCTAACTCATACGTTTCTTCAATAGTGAGATGTCTGAGTGTTTGCAAGGTTTGCTTTTTATCCCACGGACATTGCTCACGAAGTTCATCCATAATAATTAGTAATCTTTCGAAGGCTTTTAGTTGAAGTTCTTTGCTCATTTTTGAAATTTTATCCGGGTTGTGACGATTGTTTGTAAAAGTAAAAAATCCTGTCAAGAAAACATCTTAACAGGATTAATATATTTTTAAGTATTTAGGTTCTGAGGTCCTAAGATTCTGCGGTTCTAAGATCCTGAGCCTAACCATTTTTTAACAATCTAAAATGAACTTAGTCACTTAGAAACTTAAAAGAATGGTGTAAACTACTATTCTTCTTTTTTTGCTTTTGCTTTTTTAGGAGCAGCTGCTTTTTTTGGTTTTTCTTCAGCAACCGGAGCTTCTTCAACAGCTTCAACAGCAGCAGGAGCTAAATCTGTCACCAAACCTTTCGCCTGAAGGGTATTGTACCAGTTTAATACTTTTTTAATATCAGAAGGGTAAACTCTCTCTTCGTCGTATTCAGGTAAAATTTCTTTAAAATAAGCCGATAATGTAGCATTATCTTCTTTATGAGAAATGGCTTGACCTTTATTTTCTTTAGTAGCAATACGCTGCATTACTTCTGTTAATGGTTTTTCGCCTTCGTAAGTATAAATTGAAATCTCTGATAATAAACTTACATTACTTTTTAAGTTTACTGTGATTTTTTTTCCATCTGCTAATGATTCTGCCACAAAACCTGTACGAGTTTGTACTTTCAATACATATAAACCTGGTTTCCCAGAAATGGCTAAAATTTTCTCTAAATTCATGTTTATTAAAATTAGTATTAAGAATTTGATTTATTATATTTCTTTGATTCTAAACTCATACTTTAGAATACCTATCTTCCTTTTTTTGCAGCAAAAAATTTCATTCTGTATTCCTGAAATGTTTTGCCTTCTGTAATGTTTTTTAATTTTTTCTGGATCAGACGTTTCTTAAGGGACGAAATTTTATCTGTAAACAGAACTCCTTCAATATGGTCGTATTCATGCTGAATAACTCTTGCAATTAAACCATCAAAAACTTCAGTTTTCATTACAAAATCTTCCTCACAATATTCAATTGTCACGGTTGGTTTTCTGTAAACATCTTCGCGAACGTCCGGAATACTCAAACAACCTTCGTTAAAGCTCCACTCTTCTCCTTCTTCTTTCAAAATTTTAGCATTGATAAAAGTTTTTTTGAAACCTTTCAAATCTTCCTGCTCATTTAACGGCAAATCCTCATCATCACTAAAAGGAGTCGTATCAATAACAAACAAACGAATAGGCACACCTACCTGAGGCGCGGCAAGTCCAACTCCTAAAGCGTTGTACATGGTTTCATACATGTTTGCTATTGTTTCTTTTAAGTTTGGATAATCCGGCGTAATTACCTCACCCACTTTTCTTAAAACAGGATCACCATATCCTACAATTGGTAAAATCATTTGTAATATTTTAATGTATTATCTACTGAAAAACACTGAATTTAATTCCCTTAATTCAGCTGGCAAAAATAGTAAAAAATAGTCAATGAATAATTCGAAACCTATATTATATATCATTTTTTGCAATCTCGCCAAAAACTCATCCATAATTATGCCAAATTAATTCGTACAATTCTTACCTTTGTTTGTAAACCTCAATATATGTTTGATCGTATCTCGAAATTTACCAACAGTACTTCTTTTTTAAATGCCTCAAAAGTAACTATTGCTTCAGTCGTTCCTGTCTTAATTTTAAACTTTCTTGGACACTTCGAAATAGGTTTCACCATTGCATTAGGAGCCTTTTATACTTACCCAAGTGATATTCCGAGTTCTTTAAGCCATAAAATAAAAGGTCTAATTGTTGCTTCATTTATTGTTTCGGGAGTTAACTTATTAGTAAATCTTGCCTATCCTTATCCCTTTTTGTTTTATCCTTTTTTAGGCTTTTTACTGTTTCTATGTTCGATGATTTCTGTATATGGTCAGCGTGCTACATTAGTTTCCTTCTCTGCTTTACTATCAATTTCCTTATCATTTGGTCATTTACATGAAGGCTGGGAAGCTTTCGAGTATTCCGGTTTTATTTTTATTGGGGGAATCCTGTACCTGATTGTGTCACTTATATTTCATTTTGTTCAACCTTATAAATATGTTGAACTTCAAATCGCCGAAGGCATAAAACTAACTGCCAAATATTTAAAACTTAGAGGTGATTTATGGAGCCCTGAAGCCAACAGAAAAGCTATCATCGAAAAACAATTAAGCGTTCAGGTAGAACTAAACCTGATTCATGAGGATTTAAGAAAGATGCTTATTGGCAATCAAAACACTTCCGGAGCTACAAGTCAAAATCGAAAAATGCTGCTTGTTTTTATCACTTTGGTTGAAATTCAGGAACTGGCATTGTACACTTCATTTGATCACAACAAACTACATGAAAAATTTGCCGCACACCCAGATGTTCTGCGAACTTATCAGAATGTAGCTTACAAATTAGCTTCTACTTTAAAAAAACTATCTAAAAATGTACACAATATTAGCGTATACGTTGATAAGAACGACTTGAAAAATGAACTGGACGCTCTTGAATTTGCCATTTTTGATTACGAAAAAACCTTAGGCAAAGAAGAAGCGGCTGAGGGTGTTTTAATGTTGACGAATATGTTGAAGTATGCTAAAAACCAGGTTGGAAAAATTAAAATCATCCAGCGTGCTTTTTCACTTGCCATGCAGTCCTATAAATTAAAAGACAAGGATAAGGAGCTCGAAAAATTTCTTACTCCTCAATACTACCCGTTGCGCACTTTGATTGAGAATTTATCTTATTCATCTTCGATTTTTAGACATTCAATACGACTGACAACGACTATTTTAATTGGTTTTGTGATTGGAAAATTCCTACCGTTTCAAAACGTCTATTGGATTTTACTAACTATTGTCGTGATCATGCGCCCGGGTTACGGTTTAACGAAAGAACGATCTTACAATCGAATTTTCGGTACTATTTTAGGTGGATTGTTAGCTTTCGGAATCGTTTCTTTGGTTCAAAACCATGTTGTATTAAGCATCTTCTCTATTGTTTGTATGCTTCTTGGCATTTCGTTTACACAAATTAACTATAAGATAAGTGCCACTTTCGTTACAATGTATGTCGTTTTTATTTATGGTATTTTAACCCCGGATGTGGTTAAAGTAATTCAGTTTCGAATTCTGGATTCACTTGCAGGAGCTATTTTAGCGTTTTTAGCCAATCAGTTTTTATGGCCAGCCTGGGAGTTTATCAATACTCCAATACACATTGAAAATTCAATCCGTGCAAATCGAAATTACCTGAAAGAGATTGCCGATTTCTACAATAAAAAAGGAGAGGTTCCTACCTCATACCGATTGTCCCGAAAAAATGCTTTTGTTGAGGTAGGTAATTTGATGACTTCTTTTCAACGTATGATGCAGGAACCCAAATCGAAACAAAAAACACTCCCATTAGTCAATAAGCTCGTAGTTTTAAACCATTCGATATTATCGGCTCTTGCTTCTTTATCAACTTATATTCAGTCTCATCAAACCACTTCTGCTTCAGAATCTTTTAATTACATTATAAAAACGATTCTTTCTAACCTGGATCATGCTATCTCGGTTTTAAGAAATGAAAAGATCGTAAACGACACTTACTTTGACAAGGAAGATGTGACTTTACAATTTGAAGAGCTCAAACGTGTCAATTTTAAACGCCTGGCCGATGACGATGGCTTAGATAAAGAAACACGACAAGCTAAAATGCAGGAAGCTCAGATGGTAATCGAGCAATTGATCTGGATGAGCAATCTGGCTGAGAAGATTCTAAAAATCACAAAGGAATTTAAAGCAACAAATCCAGATTAATTCATCTGGATTTGTTTTTTTATTGTAAAATCTGAACTTAACTATTTTTTAGTTTTAAAACTTCAGATGTATGTTTTCTAAGTTCTGCTAAAAGCTCCGGTTTATCATTTAAAGTCTGACCGTAAGAAGGGATCATGTTTTTCATCTTTACTTGCCATTCCGGTGTTTTGATCTGATTGGTAAAACATCTGCTGATTAGATCAACCATGATACCAACAGCTGTCGACGCTCCTGGAGAAGCTCCAAGTAATACAGCCAGAGTTCCATCATGTGTATTGATTACTTCTGTACCAAACTCTAAAACTCCACCTTCTTTTTCATCTTTTTTAATAACCTGAACTCGTTGTCCGGCTCTTTCCAATTTCCAGTCTTTAGAACGTGCTGTTGGCAAATATTCACGCAATGCTTTCATCCTGTCTTTTGGAGACTGACGAACCTGCTCAATCAAATACTTCGTTAGAGGAATGTTATGATATCCTGCAGACAACATTGGAATTAAGTTGTTCGGCTTTATAGATAATGGCAAATCTAAGTAAGAACCATTTTTCAGAAAACGGGTTGAAAATCCTGCAAACGGACCAAAAAGCAATGCTTTTTCACCATCAATTACTCGGGTATCAATATGCGGTACAGACATTGGAGGTGCTCCAACACTTGCCTTTCCGTAAACTTTTGCCTGATGTTTGGCAATTACTTCGGGATTGGTACATTTTAACCATTGTCCGCTCACCGGAAAACCTCCGTAGCCATTTCCTTCCGGAACATTTGCTTTTTCTAACAAAGGCAACGAACCTCCACCTGCTCCGATAAATACAAATTTGGTATAGGCTTTTCTCACACTACCGGTAGCTAGATCGGTAATTTTAATACGCCATGATTTATCATCACGTTGCTTTAATTTTTTCACTTCATGATTAAAATGCAAAGAAACACCATCAAGTTTACCTAAATAACTGAACATGCTTCTGGTTAAAGCTCCAAAATTCACATCAGTACCAATTTCCATATGGGTAGCAGCCAAATTTTCATTAGCATCTCTGCCTTCCATCACAAGCGGCATCCATTTTTTTAATTGCTCAAAATCAGAACTAAATTCCATTTGAGAAAAAATTGGATTATTCTGCAATGCTTCAAATCTCTTTTTAAGATACTCCACATTTTTTTCTCCCCATACAAAACTCATGTGAGGAACACTTTTAATAAAATTATCAGGAGATGGTACTTTCTTCTCTTCTACTAAATAAGACCAGAATTGGCGTGAGATCTCAAAAGATTCTGCTATACTTATTGCTTTTTTGGGATCAATACTTCCGTCAGCCTTTTCGGGAGTGTAATTTAGTTCACAGAAGGCTGAGTGTCCTGTTCCTGCATTATTCCAGGCATCTGAGCTTTCGGCAGCAGCAACATCTAATCTTTCGTAAATTTCAATTTTTATATCAGGTTGTAATTCTTTCAAAATTACTCCAAGAGTGGCACTCATAATTCCCGCTCCAATGAGTACTACTTCACTATTAGAACGTATTGTTTCGTCAGACATAACAGTATTGTTTTTAAAGTGCAAAGGTACTTTTTATAATTGCAAAAAAAAACTAAAATTGCATCATAAAAGTTATGTTTTTCTAAAAAATAAAAGGCCTGAGGGTCGGGTATAAAAAAATCTAAAAACGTTTTGAAGAAAGGTAATCCTGAAGCATAATTGTAGCCGAAATTTCATCGATTAAACCTTTGTTCTGACGTTGTTTTTTACTAAGTCCACTATCAATCATGGTTTGAAATGCCATTTTTGATGTAAAGCGTTCATCTACACGAACAACTTTCATATCGGGGAAAATATTAGAAAAATGAGTAACAAATCCTTTAATTATTGAAGCACTCTCCGATGGCTGGCCGTTCATTTGCTTAGGTTCTCCAATTAAAACTGCTTCAACTTTTTCTTTTGTAAAATAATCTTTCAGAAAATCAATCACGGTATTAGTCGGGATTGTTGTTAAACCTGAAGCAATAATTTGCATTTCGTCGGTAACAGCAATTCCGGTACGTTTTTGTCCGTAGTCTATGGAAAGAATTCTTGGCATTTTTGATTTTTCAACAAAGATAGAAAGGAAAAACCATAATGTTATAAACAAAATAAAAATTAATCCTAACCGTCATTTACTTTGTAACGCACTAATAAAAACAATCCCATACAGGTTTAGAAAAACCTGCAAATAGAACATTACGATTACATTCCTTACTAGAAATAAAAAATCCGTTTTGAAAACTCAAAACGGACTTTTCCCAAATATTCAAAACCTAAAAAAATTCAATTCTATCTATTAAACAATCTTCTAAAAAAACCTCTTTCCTCCTCTTCATCATTTTCCTGTACTTCATAATGAGCAAACTTCGCTTGAGATTTCTCATGTTCATATATTAGTTCTTTTATGTATTCAACATAAGTTCTTTTCTTTTCTTCAAGAAATCCAATAAGATACTTTTCACTAAACTCCATCCCGCTTGCCGCCTCAATTTGAAGCAGTTTTTTATACAATGGCTCGATATGTAACGCGATAACTTCCTGAGGAACTGCTTGTCGTCTTCCAAAATAATTAACAATAACCCCGTTCTCATCTTTTGCAATTTCAAAATCAGTAATTACCCAATAATAACGTCCTGATTTTGCTAAATTTTTAACAATAGCATGGAAATTTTTTCCGCTTTTAAGATTCTCCCAAAGCACTTTAAAGATAACTCTTGGCATATCCGGATGACGTATTATATTATGTGGCTGACCCATCAATTCATAATCTTCATAACCACATACATCTACAAATACTTCGTTGGCATATTCAATAATACCAAAAGCATTTGTTTTACTCATAATCACTTGCGTTTTATCCCACGTGACTTCTTTATCAATAACTGCTATTCGGTTTTGAAGTTGATTCTCTTGATTCATTTCTTACTAATTAAATAATTTTGTTTTGGAATGGTATTTTACAATTTCCCTCAATATTTCAGGAATTATACCGCGAAATTAAAGAGAAGTAAAAACCAAAAATCTGATATTTATCATGTTTTTCTATTTAAAAAAGACGCTTATAAATCAACAACATTCTTACAATTTTACGAAGGCTTATTTAATTTATCAAAATACAAACAAAAAGTTACACCTGTAACATTTTACAAAGGCTTTACTTTTCTGCTTTTCTTTAAATACCTTATCTTTGCCAAAAATTATAACATATGAATTCTTTACAGACTATAATAGAACAAGCTTGGGAGAACAGAGCTTTATTACAAGAAACAACTACAACTGACGCTATCAGAGCCGTTATTGAATTGATTGACGCAGGAAAATTACGTTGCGCCGAACCGGTTGGTGACAAGTGGCAGGTAAACGAATGGGTTAAGAAAGCGGTAGTAATGTATTTTCCAATTCAAAAAATGGAAACATGGGAATCAGGTATTTTCGAGTATCACGATAAAATGTTGTTAAAAAAAGGTTATGCTGAAAAAGGAATTCGTGTAGTACCTAATGCTGTAGCGCGTTACGGAGCTTATATCTCGAGCGGTGTAATTTTGATGCCAAGTTATGTAAACATCGGTGCTTATGTTGACGAAGGTACAATGGTTGATACTTGGGCAACCGTGGGAAGCTGTGCACAAATTGGTAAAAACGTTCACTTAAGTGGAGGCGTAGGTATCGGTGGTGTTTTAGAGCCACTTCAGGCTGCTCCGGTTATTATTGAAGATGGTGCCTTTATTGGTTCTCGTTGTATTGTAGTTGAAGGTGTTCATGTTGGTAAAGAAGCTGTTCTTGGTGCTAATGTTTGCTTGACCGCTTCAACAAAAATTATCGATGTGACTGGTGACGAACCTGTTGAAATGAAAGGTTTTGTTCCTGCCCGTTCGGTTGTGATTCCTGGAAGCTATACTAAAAAATTCGCTGCCGGTGAGTTTCAGGTTCCATGTGCCTTGATTATCGGTACCCGTAAACCATCAACAGATTTGAAAACTTCATTGAACAATGCGCTTCGCGAATACGATGTTGCCGTTTAACATATAATCTCTTTAAAAAATAAAGCGGAATGATTACTCATTCCGCTTTATTTTTTTCTATACTTTTTTTACTTATTCTGCTTTTGAAGCTTCAAAAGCTTAGCATATTTCATATAAGAGAAGAAAGCCTGAGTCATTGAAAATGTGAAACCGTCTAATCCATGTAAAAAGCCTTTTTTAAAAAAATAACACCTAACAAAAGAAACTGTCCCGTTTAATATAGGTTTAAAACTGTTTACCCTTTTATTCTGATCGTAAAGTTGTTGAGCATGCCAGGTTGAATATAAATTTTTCTTACTGATAAATTGTCCAAAACAGTCCCATGCATAATGGTGTATATGAACTTTTAAGTGGGTCTTATTATTACCACAAACTTTTTGATGTACACTATCTTTTGAAGGAGAAGCGGTTTGTTTGTTAAAAAATCGTGAAGTTTTGTCAGGGTACCAACCTGCAAAATTAATGAGCTTACAGCCCATATAATTATACAGAGAGAAGGCATACACATCAAAATTCTGTTTTTCATATTGGCCTGATAATATAAATTTTTCGGCATCTTCAGCCAAAATCTCATCGGCATCTAAATTTAAAATCCAGTCATTTTTACAATATGGCAAACCATGAATTCTCTGAGGTCCGTCTCCTAAAAAACTCTGTGAAACAACCTTAGCACCTTTTTCTTCGGCAATTTTTACCGTATTATCTGTACTTAACGAATCTACAACAATTACTTCGTTGCAAACTCTAAACAGCGCATCTATACATTTGCCAATGTTTTTTTCTTCATTATACGTTATTACTAATCCACTAATTTCCATAGCATTTTTTAAAATAATTTAAGCTTACCTATTTTCAATTTTAATTTAAATCTAAACAAACTATCTTCGCCTTTTATGTCTATTCTCTTTACTAAATAGTTATTTTTAAAGGGAAAATTATTTACTCTGTTGCCTATTCTCAAACCGTATTTTATACCGTTATCACGCATCATATTTTCAAAAACAGCAAACTCAGAATGTTTCTTAGCATAATTCCCAAAAGGATATGCCAGAACAGGTTTTATATCTAATTGATTGTCCAAAATAAACGCATTAGACTTCGCAAAATCAGCTTCTAACTCTTCTTTAGACAACGAACTGTATCTTTTATGTTCAAAAGAGTGATATCCCAGCTCAATACAATCAGGATTTAATCCTTTTAGCTGTTCGACACTCATAATTTTTTCTTTTCCTTCGATCCAATAATCAAAATTACCAACGTAAGAAAATGGTATAAAAAAAGAGGCTTTTAATTGGTATTTTTCAAGCAAAGGCACCGCATACAACAACTGGCACTCCGTAACATCATCAAAAGTGATTATAATGCTTTTTGAAGGAAGTTCTTTTAAATTTTCTAAATCCTTAAAATGAAATGTGGTGTAATTATTGTCACGTAAAAATTTAAACTGTGCTTCTAACTTTGCTACAGAAACACTTAGATTTAAAGACTTCGCTTCATCTTCAACAACGTTATGATACATTAAAATTGGCAACTTTGACATTCTCTATTTTTTTAGCAAAGCTATCATTAATAGTATTATTTTTCACAAAAAAAACATTTTTAAGTAAAAAAAAATAAATGAAACAAAAAACCTTATTAATGTTAAATAAAATCAGCTCAATTTACCTGTAAATAAAAGAAAAAGACTACAAAAATAATGACTGCTGAGCCAAAATTAAGCAACAAACACCTTGCAGAAAATACATCCGGCACCTGTCGTAATCAAAAAAACAAGTAATAACATAGCTTGAAGCACCAGGTTTGTATATTAAACCCGTACTGTAAATGAGATTAGCACCTCCGTTTTTATCAAATTTTATTTTAGCCTCTTTTGAAGTTTTAAAAGCTTGGCATATTTCATATATGAAAAGAAACTCTGAATCATTGCTATTGACAATCCGTCTATACCATTAAATATACCTTTCTTAAAAAAGTAGCATCTGATAAACGCAACTGCTCCGTTAGTAACGGGCTTAATAGCGGTTATTCTTTTTCCCTGATCAAACAATTGTTGTGCATGCCAACCGGAATATTGATTTTTCTTTGCTATAATCTGATCCAAAGAGTCCCAGCCGTAATGCAAGATGTGTACCGCTACTTTTTTCTCATTTTGAGTTATTATTTTCTGATGCACTTTTGAATCAGAAGGATGGGCTGTTTGTTTATTAAAGAAACGTACTTTTTGATCCGGATACCATCCTGAGAAATCGATAAGTTTATCCGCGAGAAAGTTTTTTACTCTAAAACTAAAAGCATCATAGTTTCCTTCGAGATATTTTTTATCTAATATAAATTTTTCAGCATCTTTATCCAGAAATTCATCCGCATCAAGATTTAAAATCCAATCATTTTTGCAATAAGGCAGACCATGTGTACGTTGCGGACCATCACCTAAAAAAGCCTGTTCAATAACTACTGCACCTTTTTCTTTAGCAATTTCAACAGTACGATCCTTGCTAAATGAATCGACTACAATTACTTCGTCACAAACTCTTAGTAAAGCATCTATACATTTACCAATGTTTTTCTCTTCATTGAAAGTAATAATAAGACCGCTAATTTGCATTTTATTGGGGGAATTTATTTTTTTACAAAAATACGGCTTTTTATTTTAGTTACCTTATCTTAATCGTGTCCTTGCACACTTTATAAAATTATTACTAATTTAGCCCACAAATTGAATTTTATATAAATGAGAATATTAGTCATTCAGCAAAAAAGAATTGGAGATGTATTAACGAGCACCATAATCTGTAATAATCTAAAAACCAAATACCCGGATTCGATTATCGATTATATGTGTTACCCAAATTCTGTCGATGTACTAAAAGAGAACAAGAATATTGATAATGTTATTCCTTTATCCAACAAGGTTAGAAAATCAACTCCTTCTCTATTTAAATTTATTTTTCAAATCCGACGCAATAAATACGATGCCGTTATAGACGTTTACTCTAAGTTGGAAACAAATTTAATTACGCTGTTTTCAGGAGCAAAATACAAAGTTTCTTATCGCAAATGGTACACCAAAGCATTCTACAACTACACCTACGAGCGTTTAGATGCCGTAGAATCCGAACATGGATTAGCTATTGAAAACCGTTTAATGCTTTTAAAACCGTTTATTTCTGAAAAGATTACAAATGTAAAACCAAAAATATTCCTGAAAGAATCTGAAATTAATGATGCCAAAAACCTTCTCAAAAGTTATCAGGTTGACAGCGAAAAACCATTAATTATGTTTGGAATTTTAGGAAGTGAAGTTTACAAAACCTATCCTTTAGAGGGGATGGCTAAAATAATCGATTTCACTGTTGCCAAAACCAATGCTACTATTATTTTCAATTATATTCCGGATCAAAAAGAACAGGCTCTGGAAGTATACAACTATTGTAGTGCAGAAACCAAAAAACACATCGTTTTTGACTTGTACTGCACAGAATTAAGACCTTTTCTAGCTTTACTTTCGCAATGTGAAATGTTGATCGGAAATGAAGGCGGAGCTGTAAACATGGCCAAGGCCCTTGACATTCCAACCTTTTCTATCTTCACACCATCCGTTAGAAAAGAAACCTGGCAAATATTTGAAAATGAAGCCAAAAATTTCTCCATCCACCTGAAAGATTTAAAACCGGAAATATACAAGCAGCATACCGAACAATATATAAAAGACCATACTTTTCAATACTACGATGAGTATCCCCTAGCTTTAATGCTTGAAAAGTTAGCTACTTATTTTCAGGAGTACAAGAATTAGATCTGATGAATACTACTGAAAGGCAAAAGTTATCCGTTTTGATCATTACGCTTAACGAAGAACAGCACATAAAATCACTGCTGGAAGACATCGATTTTGCCGATGAAATCATTGTGGTCGATTCTTACAGTACTGATCGTACCCTTAGTATAATTGAGTCTTTTAAAAACGTACGGGTAATCCAGAACCAATTCATCAACTATACCTCTCAACGCAATTTTGCGATTGATCAGGCAAAAAACTCCTGGATCTTATTCATCGATGCCGATGAAAGATTAACTCCGGAACTAAAACTGGAAATCGCAGCCACCATCAATCAAAAAGATACTGCAAGTGCCTATTTCATTTACCGAACTTTTATGTTCAAAAACAGAAAACTGCATTTTAGTGGCTGGCAAACCGATAAGATTTTCAGACTTTTCAACAAAACAAACTGTCGATACAATCAGGACAGAATGGTGCATGAAAAACTGATTGTAAAAGGAGAGATTTCGACTTTAAAAAACAAAATCATTCATTTCTCTTACACCTCTTATACTGATTACAAAGCAAAAATGTACAGTTACGGCGTTTTAAAGGCCAATGAAAAACAAAAAAAAGGACAGAAACCATCTCTTTTACTGATGATTTTCCATCCTGTTTATACTTTTTTATATCAGTTTCTAATTCGTTTGGGCTTTTTAGACGGAGCCAGAGGAATCACGATATGTTATTTAAACGCTTACAGTGTCTTTGTTCGATACAAGGAGCTTAATCGAATTACTTCTTCCAGAATTTAAGTTTCTTTTTCAAACGCTTTTTCCTGTAAAACTGCTCCTGAAAATCAGCGGTGTATTTCCATAAAGTATCAAATGTTTTTTGCTCTGATTCTTTATAAAACTTAGCATACTCGTTACTCATAACCGCTACCATTTCTTTTACAGGGGTCAAACGGCATAAGTTTTTCATTCGCATTTCAAAAGTCATCGACTCGTGAAATTCCATTCGGTTCAAATCAACCAAAAAGAATTCATAATTACCGTCCTGTTTCTTTTTAATCAAAGTATTTCCGGGTGAATGATCTAAGAACTCAATACCTTTTTCATGAAGATCAAAACTAAATCGAGTAAATTGTCTCAGAATGTTATCATGATCCGGATAATCCGGAATTTCTACAAGTTCTCTGTACGTTAAATCAGTTACCAGATGTTCACTCGCATAATAACTGTCTCTTAAACCTACAAGATTAAAGTTCTCCAAAAATGCCATTGGCTGAGGAGTCCCAATACCTTTTTCTAATAAAATTGTAGCATATTCATACGAACGTCTTGCCTTTGATTTTCTAAAATAACGATAGGCTATTTTATTAATTAAATTCGGAATTTTGAATGATTTAATGTTGATTGTTTTTCCTTCAAGATCAAACAATTTAATAACATTGCGATCTCCATTTCCAAACAACTCGCCTGAAGTCTTAAAGTTTTTAATAAAAGACAATATATCTCTGGAGCTTTTTACTGCTGTTGAAAATTTAAATTTTGAGATCATTAAATATAACTTTGATATTAATTATTATCTGTTTCCAAGAGGTTTTACTCCTGTCTAAACAGCCAAAAAAACAGCTTGTTTTCCACAGCTCTAAGTACTAAACGTAAGGATGCAAAAATAACCTTATAATTAACAAAATTCAATTATTCTAAGATTAAATTTGCTGCTAAAATCGACAGTAGAAAAATTTTAATCGTTTCTAAACCTCCTTCTAAAAATAAAAACCAGAGAATATTTCCATCCTTAAATTCTATTAAGAGCAAAAAGTTACTTATCCCTTTTTCTTCTTTAGCGCGTATTTCAGCCACTGACCGAAATTTTTAAAATAAAGCTTAAAATTAGGTACGTTCAGCCTTTTTTCTTTTTCAATAATCTCCTTTATCTGAGGAATACTTTTAGTTGAAAAGAATCCCAATTTCTTCCATCTTTTAGGCTGCAAATAGTAAAAATCCTTATAATCTTTATAATTATTTTCATTCACAACAAGCCATTTATCCAAAAAACCTTTGTCTACATCTACATTATGCCCCCAATTGTCAAGCTTAAAACGTAAGTCTGCTTCGGTTCTTGACAACGATTCATGCAGAACAATGTTGTTGGTATAAATCTGACGCTCCTTAATTCTTCGTCCGCTTTTGTAATTAGGATAGTTTGTAGCAAAAATAGCCTTTAGTGGTTTATCTACATATAAAATCCCTTTATCGGTATACTTATAAAGCATCACCCAAAAAGCACAAATCTGTATGGGGTGTTTTTCCGGATTAATTAAATAAGAATCATATCGTCTTAGATCAGAAACAAACTTTTTAAAGTCAACAAAATATTCATCGCAATCTACCTGGACAATCCAATTTCCAATTCCCATTTTTTCGGCGAGCATTTTTCGTTCTCTAATTTCACATTCCATTGTAGTTAAGGCTGGAACATAAAAATCATCTTCATAAATCACCACCTTCTTATCAACGTCAAAATTCTTAATCCAATCAAAAAAAGAATCATCGATCGTAAAACTTCCGCCATTCCAAGTATTTCTATTTTTATCAATGGCGACAAAAACTGCATCTGCATCGTTATACACTGTTGGAAGTGATGTTTTTAACAACTCATAATCATACGAAACCAAATATCCTACTTGTATTTTTCCTGCCATTTTTACTTTTGTAATTTGTTGCAATTTACTAATTAATCTCTACTTTTGCATCATGAAAAAGCAATATGACTATTTAATAATTGGATCAGGACTCTATGGTAGTGTGTTCGCTCATGAAGCAAAAAAAGCAGAAAAAAAATGTCTGGTAATTGACAAAAGAGACCATATAGGAGGAAATGTATATTGCGAAAATATGGAAGGAATTAATGTTCATAAATATGGTGCACATATATTTCACACCAACGATAAAGCAATATGGGATTATGTGAACCAATTTGTTGAATTCAACAACTTTACCAATTCCCCAATGTCACTTTCTAAAGGTAAGATGTACAATTTACCTTTTAATATGAATACTTTTTATCAGCTTTGGGGTACCAAAACTCCTCAGGAAGCCAAAGCCAAAATTGATGAACAAGTAGCGACTTATGGAGTAAAAAATCCACAAAATCTGGAAGAACAAGCACTAAGCCTTGTCGGAAAAGATATTTATGATAATTTTATAAAGGAGTACACCGAAAAACAGTGGGGAAGAAAAGCCACTGAATTACCAGCTTTTATCATAAAAAGACTTCCGGTTCGATTCACTTTTGACAACAATTATTTTAACGATACCTATCAGGGAATCCCTATTGGCGGTTACAATAAATTAATTGACAAATTATTAGACGGAATTGAAGTGATAACCAGTACCAATTACTTTTCAGACCGAACGAAATTTGACGGACTTGCCGATAAAATTGTGTATTCCGGAAAGATTGACGAGTATTTCGATTACAAATTAGGGGTTCTGGAATACAGATCTCTACAATTTGACAACGAAGTTCTTGATACTGATAATTTTCAAGGAAATGCTGTTGTTAATTACAATGATGCCAGCTATCCTTTTACCCGAATAATTGAGCACAAACATTTTGAATTTGGCAAACAAAGCAAAACTGTTATTACAAAAGAATATCCATGCGAATGGAACCCGTCTAATGAAGCGTTTTATCCTATAAACGATGCCAAAAATCAAGCCTTGTTTGAAGAGTACAAAAAACTGTCTTTAGAAGAAAAGAATGTAATATTTGGAGGAAGATTATCAGAATACAGATATTACGACATGCATCAGATAATTGCCATAGCTTTAAAAAGATCTAAAACAGAACTGAATAATGATTAAGATTTTCATTGTAACTCATAAAGAAAACCCTGTATTATCCAATGATATTCTGGTTCCGATTCAGGTGGGAACAAATCCATCAATCACTGATACTATCTTAAGAGACAATACTCAGGACAATATCGGAAACAAAAACAGCAACTATTGTGAATTGACAGCTGCTTACTGGATTTGGAAAAATGAAAAAGAAGCAGACTATGTAGGGATTTGTCATTACAGAAGATACCTTAACTTTTACAACGACTGGTACAATCTAAAACCTTCGGCACAGAAAAAAATCAAAAACGAAGATTTCAAAAACACTAAACTATACAACGTAGCTTCTGAAAAACTGGAGAAAAAAATAGCTTCTCTTCTTTCAGAGTATGACGTAATTCTATGCCGTCCTTATAAGTTCAAAAAAGGATCCTTGACCGACAACTACTGTGAGGAACACAGAAAAGAGGACTGGGATTTAACCAAACAGATCATTCTGGAAAAATACCCGGAATACAAAAACAGTATTACTCAGTTTCTCGATGAAGGAACTCTGTTTCATATGGGAAATATGATGGTTAGTTCAAAAGAAAAATTTGATGCTTACTACACCTGGCTTTTTTCCATTCTGTTTGAACTAGAATCCCGAATTACAATTCCGGAAGATGCTTATCAGGCGCGAATTTTTGGTTTTATATCAGAAAGACTAATTAATCTTTACATGTATCATCATAACTTCAAAATCAAAGGAGTCCCATCATACAAAATAATTGACTTGTAATATGAACGAAGAAATAATCAAAGCGTACGAAGTCATAAAAGAAGGCGGAATCATTCTCTACCCTACCGATACGGTGTGGGGAATTGGCTGCGACGCAACAAATCCAGAGGCTGTTGCCAAAATATACAAACTCAAACAACGTGCTGAAACACAAAGTATGATTGTATTGATGAACGGGGAAAAAATGATGTACAATGTATTCAAAAACATCCCCGAAGTAGCTTGGCAACTTTTAGATTTATCCGAAAAACCTACTACCTTAATATTAGATGAACCCCGTAATGTTGCTCCAAACATTATCGCTACAGATAATTCGCTTGGAATCCGTCTGGTAAAAGAGCCGTTCTGTTTCAAACTTTTAGAACGAATGAAGAAGCCACTCGTTTCTACTTCGGCTAATATTTCAGGACAACCCACTCCAATTGCCTTTAAAGACATCAGTCCCGAGATTGTAAATGGTGTTGATTATGTAGTAAATCTCTATCACGACAGAGTTGCCGGAAAACCTTCAACCATTATAAAACTAACGAATGATTCGCAGGTAAAAGTGATACGCAAGTAATTTTAGATTGTAGATTTTAGATTGCTGATTTGCTAAATGCAAAAAAAAATTGCGACTCGTGAGTAAATAGTTTCAAGTTACAGATTACAACAATCGTAATACAACCCTTTGTACCTCTGTACCTCTGTAACTATAAAACCTCAGAACCTTAGCACCTCAGCACCTTTTAAACGCCTTTTAAACTCTCAATCAACCAATCAATATCTTCTTTGGTATTGAAATGACTAAATGAAATTCGGAGATTTGGTAACTTTAAATCCGTCTCCGAAAGCATTTCTTTTAAAACATGGGAGGGCTTTACACTACCGGACTGGCAAGCACTACCTCTTGAAACTGCTATTCCTTTCATATCCAGACTAAACAACAACATTGAAGTTTTGTCGGCTGAAAAAGGCAAAATAATATTGATAATGTTATAAAAATCCTCTTTTTTACCATTGATCCTAAAGCCTGGAAAATAAATTTCGAGCTGATCAATCAAATACATTTTTAAATCGGTAATATAATTTCTCTCCTGATCTAAATTCTCGTACGAAAGTGATAATGCCTTAGCCATTCCGGCAATCTGATGCACAGCTTCTGTACCGGCACGAAGTCCTTTCTCCTGTTCTCCTCCAAAAATTAAAGGCTGTAATCCGGAATTTTTTCGAACAAAAGCAAAACCCACCCCTTTTGGACCGTGGAATTTATGCGCGCTTGCCACAATAAAATCAACAGGGATTTTTTGCAAATCGATCTCCGTTTTTCCAACAGACTGAATGGTATCCGAATGAAACAAAGCATTGTATTGCTTACAAATTACACCAACTCTTTCCAGATCTAAAACAGCTCCGGTTTCATTGTTTACATGCATCAAACTAACAATTGTCTTTTTGTCTTCGGCTAATAAATTTGACAAATGTGTTAAATCGATACTTCCATTAGGGTTTATATTCACATAATCGACCTGAACCTTATACTCCGATTCTAAAACCATTGCGGTATGCAGCACTGCATGATGTTCGATTCTGGTTGTAATGATACGCTCCGCTTTAAGATCTTCAACAGCAGAACGAAGAATCCAATTATCGGCTTCAGTACCTCCTGAAGTAAAAATAATCTCCTGTGCGGTACAATTTAAGTACTTGGCAATGCTTTTTCTGGAGAGTTCCAAAATAGTTTTTCCATTTCTTCCAAAACTGTGTGTAGAAGACGGATTACCAAAATCTTCTGTCATCACTTTTGTCATTTCCTGAATTACTTCAGGACGCATAGCGGTTGTAGAGGCGTTATCAAGATATACTTTTTTCATTGCCGCAAAGTTATGAAATATCAATTGTCAAATGTTGAATATCATTTGACAAATTTTTCACTATTTTTGACCTCAAATAAAATTACGATGAAAAAATATGCAAGCCTTCTCTTCTTTGCGCTTTTATTAAACGGCTGCGATGATGGCGATTTAACGGTAGACACAATTGATTTTAGTGACCCTACTATTACGGCTCAGACCTGTAATGATAAAACAAACGGTCTTATATACAAACTTAAAAAACAAGAATCATTAATGATTCAGTTTCCTGATAACACTCTTTTAAACGATGCAACATTAGCAGGCAAACCCTTATATTACGATATCAACAACACCACAACCCGTGTGGTATACAGAGCCTATAATGGTCTGGTTGGTACTGCAAATATCTGTGGCGCGATCCCCCCAACAACACCAGGCGTAACTGAGGAATGGCAAGCCACAGCCGGAAAAATCGTGGATATCACTACGGCAGCTGTAACGGATAACGCCGACGGGAGCTCTACAATTACAGGCTACAATCACAACCTTGTTTTCCAGAACATTACTTTTCTAAAACCTTCAGGACCGCAGGTAGAGGCCGAATATCCATTTGGACTTTTTAAGACCTCTTACAATTCGCCAAGTACACTTTTTACGGGCCCCTTAAAACAATGCCCGGGTAACAAAACCCTAGTATATAACCAAACAGCATCAACTGCTTTAACAATCGACAACATAGATCCTCTGCTACTTAAAAATGAGGTCACAACCCAACCAAGAATTGGTTTAATAAGCACTACAACCAATAAAGTTTTAATACGTACTTTTGGTATTGACGGCTCTTTACCTCCAGGCTACTTTTGTACTAGTCCCCTACCTTCTACTCCAACTGTGAAAGAAACGTGGATAGCAGGAAACAGTGTACAAAATGTAAATGGAACTATCGAAGTCACCACAAAACTTGTTGGAACCGCTTACTTTCATACTATTGTTCTTAAAGGCGTAAAATTCGAGAGAGGAAACAGTAGTTTCAAGCTGCCAAACGAATACACTTTTGGGGTTCTTGAAATTTCAACCACACCATAAAACTATTTTCAAACGACAAATACTGACTTAAAAAATCTTACAAAAAAACGTCCGTTTTCTAAACTGATTCCATAACGAATTCAGAAAGAAAAACGGACGTTTTTTTTTATGCTTTAAATTCAATATTCCTCTATCGAAATAAACTGTTATTTCTGATTTTGTCTAAAATAAACTTCGGTGGCTCCTAAGCCATATTTTTGATAATTGGCATCCTGAAAATCGATTCCGTCGTAACGCCCCAATAAAAAATCAAGTTCGGCCTTTAAAATTCCTTCGCCGACACCATGAATAAAAACGATTTTCGGAATGCGGTTTCTGATCGCAAACTCAATATGTCTTTTTGCCGTTTCCGTCTGTAAGGTGAGAATATCATAGTTAGACATTCCGCGTTTGTTTGGCACCAGTTTTTCGATATGCAAATCAAATTCAGGAGCCGAAATTTCGCGTTTATCTTTCTTTTCTTTCACAAAACTCCTTGGTTTCGGCTCTGTTTTTTCCTTTGAAATCTCTTCTAAATCAATTCTTTTAATAGAATTCATTAAATTGCTGGAATCCTGTACTTTAAGTAGTTCGTTGACAAAAAATGTCATCATAAAACCATCTTCTGTTTCAATCAAAACCTCGTTGTTTTTCACCGAAACAACTGTTCCATTTATGGCTTCGTCTAAGACTGAAACCTTATCTCCTTTAGTCAACATCCTTCTCTTCTTTATCTTGATTTTTACTCGGTGTTTTTGCACTCAACTGCATCATTCCATACATGAAAACTGCTATCGCAATTACCATAATGTAAATGTTTTTTTCTGCTGATACCTGCTCGTATAACGCAACCGAAATGGCAAGAATCATTATTAAAATTTTAAACGCTTTCATTTATTATAAGTATTAAAGATCCAAAAGTATGAAACTTTAAAATAGCAATTCCCTCCTCCCAAAACTACCTCCATTATTTTTTTTGTTCTCACAAAAAAAACAAGCCTCAAAATTCAGAAAAACAAACGTACTCTCAGGTCTCTAAAATATACCCTATTTACAAGTACATTTTAAGAAATTTAAAAGCTACTTTATTCTTACTTTTTTTTCACTGATTTTCACCAGTAGCCAAAGTGCATTTCATTCATCATACTCCTCTTTTATTTTCAAAAACTGAAGCTGCCTTTTGTCAAAAAAACAGATTCAATTATTCAAAACACTCCGTTCTTTTATACATAAAAACTCATCTCTTCTTAATTTTGAATCGCTTCAATGTTTACTATTTTTTGTAAGACTTATTTTTTAATCTGATTCAAGATATCGTTCATCATTTCGATTTGAACTTTTTGAATTTCGATCAACTCCTGTTGCTGATGCATAATCAAATGATCTATTTTATCATGAATCATTCTAATCTCCAGTTCCGATTTTAGATTGATCATATAATCTTTTTTAGCACGATTTCGATCCTTCTCTTCCTGACGATTCTGACTCATCATAATGACCGGAGCCTGCAATGCAGCAATACACGACAAAATCAAATTCAACAAAATAAACGGATACGGATCAAAGCCTTTGTTCACCAAAATGTAAACATTCGCACCAATCCAAACCACAATGAAAAACAAAAACGAAATTATAAACGTCCAGCTCCCACCAAAATCTGCCACCTGATCGGCGACTCTTTGCCCAAAATTCCTGGTTTCTGTTTCATCTTCAACTGTACTAACAATTGATTTATCTTCTTTCAGCGAAGAAATAACATTTTTTTCAAGATCCGAAAGCGCACCAATTTCGGTTGACAAATAGTTTGAAATATACCTCTGACGGTATTCATTCAATTCTTTTACGGCAATACAATCCTCGTCACTAAAAGAAGGATGATCTTTAATAATCAATCCTAATATGGGGTCGTGTATCGATTTTCCGTAAATTTTATCGGTTTCAGGAAAGGAAATATCAGAAATAGCGCTTTTAAAAGTCGAATTGTTTTTCATTTTTATATTTTTTACACGCTAATTTACACATTTAACTCCTTAAGAATTACATAAAACACAACCATTTGCATTTCTATTATTTATCACAAATACAGTACTCAAAAGAAAATTTCTTTAAAGAATTCCTGCCTTTATTTACAAAAAACACCTTACTTTTAGCCTTTCTTATTATCCATTCAATTTCACCACTGTGACAAAAGACATTATCATACAAAACATAAAAGCTTTAAAAAGTCATTCAAACATAAATTACGGCATCAAAACCAAAACAGAAGATTTTACTGAAAAGCTATTTTATACCCTTTTTGATTCAAATGCAGCTTTAGATGAAAGCATCAAAGAATTGGAAATTCGTTTTAAGGAAATCGCTGTTCTGGCGTGTAAAAAATCTGAAAATCTCTGTGAATCCATTTGGGATCGTTTTCTGGAGAAATTACCAGGGGTTTTAGAAAAGCTAAATCACGATGCAGAATACATCCTTGAAAATGACCCTGCATCTAATAGTATTGACGAAGTATACCTGGGGTATCCCGGATTCTACGCCATTGCCATTTACCGTTTAAGTCATGAATTGTATCTTTTGGACTTATTGCTTTTTTCGCGATTAATGAGCGAGTACGCACATCGAATTACCGGAACCGACATTCATGCCGGAGCCGATATTGCCTCTCCCTTTTTTATCGATCACGCTACCGGAATTGTAATTGGTGAAACTACCGTGATTAAAAAACATGTAAAAATTTATCAGGGCGTTACTTTAGGGGCCTTGAGCGTAAGCAAGGAAATGAAAAACGCCAAAAGACACCCCACTGTAGAAGCAAATGTATGTATTTATGCCAATGCTACTATTCTAGGAGGTGAAACTATAATTGGAAAAAACAGCATTGTAGGTGGAAATGCATGGATTACCAAGTCGATTCCTGAAGATTCGATCGTTTTAAATACCACTACAACTGAAGTCAAAATAAAAGAAAAAAAATAAAAATGAGTCCACAGAAATTGCTAAACCTAATTGGAAACACTCCTTTGATGGAAACTGTCAATTTGGTTAAAAATAAAAACGTAAAACTTTTACTGAAACTTGAAGGAAATAATCCCGGAGGTAGTGTAAAAGACAGAGCAGCATATAACATGATTGCATCCGCTGTCGAAAGAGGCGATATTAAAAAAGGCGACAAGCTAATTGAGGCCACCAGCGGAAATACTGGAATTGCTCTGGCCATGATCGCACAATTGTTTCAAATCGAAATTGAATTGGTGCTGCCTGAAGATTCTACAAAAGAACGAACCCAAACCATGCGCGCTTATGGCGCTACAGTTATTTTAACGCCCGCTAGCGAAGGAATTATCGGCTCAAGGGACTACGCCGACAAAAAAGTCGCCGAAGGCGGTTATTTGATGCTAAATCAGTTTGCAAATGACGACAACTGGAAAGCGCATTACAAAACCACCGGTCCTGAAATCTGGAATGATACTGACGGAACGGTAACCCATTTTGTTTCGGCTATGGGAACCACAGGAACTATCATAGGAACTTCGACTTACTTAAAAGAAAAAAACAAAAACATTCAAATCATCGGCGCCCAGCCCAGCGAAGGATCTCAGATCCCGGGAATTCGAAAATGGCCTCAGGAATATTTACCGAAAATTTTCGACGCCGCAAAAGTAGATACCGTTGTTGATGTTAGTGAAACTGAAGCCAGAGAAATGACTAAAAGACTTGCTCTTGAAGAAGGTGTTTTTGCCGGTATGAGTAGCGGAGGATCTGTAGCTGTAGCATTAAAAATTGCCGAACAACTGGAATCAGGAGTTATTGTTGCCGTAATTTGTGATCGCGGTGATCGTTATTTATCTTCTGATTTATTTGACTAAAAATCTGGATTGCTGAGATTTTAAAGTCTTTTGAATCTCAGCAATTCAAAATTTTACAAACTTCTAAATTAGGAAAACTACAATTCAAACTCGATTCTAAATTCAGCTCCTTTATTTTTTCCATCACTGGAAGCCGTAAGCTTCCCTTTGTTCTTCTCAATTATTTTTTTACACAGATACAAACCAATTCCTGTCGAAGATTCGTTGGCAGTACCCAGTCGGCTCATTTTTGTAAATTTCTTAAAGAGTTCATCAATCTGAGTTTTATCAAAACCAATTCCGTTGTCTGTAACCGTTACAATAAATCTTCCATCTTCCGTATAAATTCGAACTTTAACTTCACTGTCAAAATAAGAAAATTTAACAGCATTGCTAATCAAATTCACCAAAACCTGAACCAGCAAGCCTTCATCAATTCTTAACTTTGCCTCAACCATTTCCAAGTTCAAACTTAATTTAATGTTCTTATCGATCAAACGTTGCTCTACCTGTTCGTTGATAAAAGGCAAAATATTAGGAAATGAAATCATTCTCATTTCTAAATTCCCTTTCACTACCCTATCCTGTTCCTGCAATAGTTTAATGAAGTTTTCAATGTATCTAAATTGCAGATTAGTCGATTCACAAATCAATTCTGCTAACTGACGAACAGATTCTGATGGATTTTCACTTATAATCAGCCTTGCCAACCCCTGCGGATTTCCTGCAAAATTTTTCAAATCATGCGAAAGCATATAGATCAAATCCTGTTTTTCATTGATAAAACTTTCTGATTCATAAATAGATTCCTGAATGTTACACAATAACAAACCCGCCTCATCACTATATTCTGTTGGCAAAATAGATAATCTTCTATTATTTCTGTAATCGTCCAAGGCTTTCGAAGCTATGGAAATAGGCTTAATTAAGTGATTTAAAACCAACAGCGTCAACAATGTTGCCAATAAAGTCATAACCAGAGAAAAAATCAAAATAGAAGTAGCCGAAACACTGTGATTATAATACAATACATAAAACAAGATTCCAATCAGGGGAATATGAATACCGATAAAAGCAACAAACAAAAATTTGAAAGCGTAACTTTTCTTCAAAAAGCCAATTTGTGACAGACTATGATACAACTTCATAAAAGACAACAATACTAATAGGTTAAAAATGCAGTATTCAGGGTGATTGTTATAAACAAAGTTAACTTTTAAACTCGATTAAACGACTAAATTAGGGAATTTGATAAAATATTTTAAAAATTAAATTTATAAAAGTTTACAAACCCTTATTTTTGCGCTATGGGAAGAAAAAATACAGACAAAGTTGTCTTTCATCAAATTCAGGTTCTTGATGCAGGAGCAAAAGGAGTATCAGTAGCAAAAGCTCCTGACGGAAAAGTAATCTTTATTCCGAATGTCGTTCCTGGCGATGTAGTAGACGTACAAACCTTTAAGAAAAGAAAAGCCTACTATGAAGGCAAAGCCGTAAAATTTCACGAATTATCAGAACATCGTATTGAGCCAATATGCGATCATTTTGGGGTTTGTGGAGGATGTAAATGGCAAAATATGAAATACAGTCAACAGCTGTATTACAAACAAAACGAAGTAAAAAATCATTTGCAGCGCATCGGGAAAGTAGAACTTCCTGAATTCGAAAACATCTTAGGTTCTGAAAAACAGTTTTTCTACAGAAACAAGATGGAATTTTCATTTTCTAACAGCCGTTGGCTAACCGAAAAGGAAATTGAAAGTACAGAAGACTTAGGAAACCGAAATGCCTTAGGGTTTCATATTCCGAAAATGTGGGACAAAATTCTGGACATTCAAAAATGTCATTTGCAGGAAGATCCTTCAAATGCCATCAGAAATGAAATCAGGGCTTTTGCAAACGATCATAATCTGGCCTTCTTTAATCCGAGAGAACATTCCGGTTTACTGAGAACAGTAATGATTCGTACGGCATCTACTGGTGAAATCATGGTTTTGATTCAGTTTTTTGAAAACGATCCTAAAAACCGTGAATTGATTTTAGATCATCTTTACAAAAAGTTTCCGCAGATTACTTCATTGCAATATGTGGTAAACTCCAAACAAAACGATACGATTTACGATCAGGATATTAAATTGTACAAAGGAAGAGATTATATACTGGAAGAAATGGAAGGTTTAAAATTCAGCATCAATGCTAAATCTTTCTACCAGACCAATTCAGATCAGGCTTATGAATTATACAAGATAACCCGTGATTTTGCCGGACTTACTGGTAACGAAACGGTTTATGATTTGTATACCGGAACTGGAACTATTGCACAGTTTGTTTCTAAAAAAGCCAAAAAAGTAATTGGTGTCGAAAGTGTTCCCGAAGCAATTTTAGATGCGAAAGCCAATGCAGAACGCAATAATATTACCAATTGTGAGTTTTTTGTAGGTGATATGAAAGTTGTTTTCAACGAAGCTTTCATTGCTCAGCACGGAAAACCGGATGTTATTATCACAGATCCACCAAGAGATGGAATGCATGCCGCGGTTATTGATCAAATTTTGAAGATTGCTCCCGAAAAAGTAGTTTATGTAAGTTGTAATTCAGCAACTCAGGCACGTGATTTGGCTTTAATGGATGAAAAATACAAGGTAACGCGCGTTAGACCTGTTGATATGTTTCCACAAACGCATCATGTCGAAAATGTTGTACTTTTAGAACTTCGATAATAAAACTTAAATGAAAAAAATAATCTCTCTTTTACTAATCTTTACTTTTGGTCTGTCCAGTTGTGAGAAAGACGACATTTGTGATGCCAATACTCCTACTACTCCAAGATTAGTAATTACATTCTATAGCGACGCCGAACCTACTCTAAAACAAAATGTAAAAGATCTAATGGTAATTGGAGGAGCAGAGGGAGAAAATAAAGGAATTGTTTTTAATAAAAGCATAACAGACGAAACGAATCCTGCAAGATATGTAACCAATTCAAACACTGTTTCAATCCCCTTAAGGACAGATCAGAATACTACAACTTATCGTTTTGTTTACAACTCTTTAAGTACTAATCCTGCAACAAAAAATACAGACATTTTAACTTTTTATTACACCCATCAAAATGTGTATGTATCGAGAGCTTGCGGCTTTAAAACCACCTTTACACTTGATCAATTAAAACCTTTCTCATTAGTTGACTCCGGAAATGACATATTGTGGATCAAGCAGATTTTTGTAAAAAAGCTTAATGTTGAACTTGAAAATGAGACACATGTTGAGATATATTTTTAGTATTTGTTTGTTGTTTTCAATGTTTTTGGGTCATTCTCAGGAAACATCAACCACAACAGTAACGAAAGAAGCCGTTAAAACAAATCCGAAGCCCCAGGCAGCCAAACCGGCTGTTAAGGAAACCAAACTGGATAGTATCAAAACGGATCGTTACGGACTTCGCGTAGGAGTTGATTTGTACAAATTAACCCGTGGATTGTACGATAAGAACTACAAGGGTATTGAGGTTACGGGTGATTTTCGTCTGACAAAAAAATACTACCTGGCTGCTGAACTTGGTTTTGAAGACAAAACCACGGATGATGACCGATTAAATTCGACTGTAACCGGAACTTATATTAAAGGAGGTTTTGATTACAATTTGTACCAAAACTGGCTGGACATGGAAAATTTAATTACAATAGGTATGCGAGGCGGCTTCAGTACTTTTAGCCAACAATTAAATACCTATAAGATTTACAACGCAAATCCGTATTGGGGAGAACAACCAGCAATTGTTTCCGGAGAAAAATACAATGGCCTTACAGCAGGCTGGATTGAAGTTGCATTGGGAGTAAAAGCAAAAGTTTTCAACAATGTGTTTGTAGGCTTTGGAGTTCAGTTAAAACTTTTAGCCGCCAACCAAAAACCTTCGGGCTTTGATAATCTTTACATTCCGGGCTTTAACAGGACGTACGATGGTAGTTTCGGAATCGGGTTTAACTATACCGTTTCTTACTTTATTCCGCTTTACAAGAAAAAGACAATCATTCCTGAATTAATAAAAAAAGAGACCATTAAAAAGTAATAAGCTCTATTATAAAAAAATCCAAATTCCAATAGTAATCTATTAGAATTTGGATTTTTTCATTTTATGATAATTGAAATTCAACAGCAGCCATCGAATGAATTAAAGTGGTATCAAAAACCGGAACAGAAATATCTTCGGGTTTTATCACTAAAGGAATTTCGGTACAACCTAAAATAATCCCCTCAGCTCCCTCTTTAATCAATTGATTGGCAATTTCCAGATACCGTCTTTTGGTTGACTCTGTTACCAAGCCTCTTCCCAACTCTTCAAAAATTGTGGCGTGCATAAAATCACGGTCGGCATCATTCTTCGGAATAATAGTTTCAATTCCGTTCTCGGCCAATTTATCTTTAAAAAAATCGAGTTCCATGGTAAACTTAGTTCCCAGTAAACCCACTTTTTTAATTGCTTCTTTCTGAATTTCTACCGCGGTTGCAGTTGCAATATGAATAATTGGTATATCAATCGCTTCTTGAAGTCGCTCAGCAATCAAATGCATGGTATTAGCACATAAAACAATAGCTTCTGCCCCGCCCTGCTGAAGAAACTGACATCCTTTTAAAAGCATATTAAAAGTCGAATCCCAATCATTGGCATCGTTGTTCTTTTTAATATCAGCATAATTGAAAGAGTAGATCAAACACTCCGAGAAATTAAGCCCTCCCAGCCTATCATTTATTCCCTCGTTTACAAGTTTATAATAATCTACTGTAGAAACCCAGCTAATTCCACCTATAAGTCCAATTATCCTCATATAAAAATCAAACTAATTATCCAATTTCTCTAATTCCTTTTATAAAAATCCATTTCATGAAAAGCTTTTCTCCGTCTTTTGTTTTTACCGACTGAAATTTAGGCGAAATTAAAGTGGCCACAATAAAAGCGGTCATCGGAATCCAAAATCCGGTTAATCCAGTATAAGAAGCTACCAAAAATCTCCCTAAAATAAATAGAATTGCGAAACATCCTAATTGGTATAAAAAAGCTCTTACTTGTAGTTTTGTCATTTTTTTCTTTTTAAAGGTTCAAAGTTCCAGAGGTTCAAAGCGACAAAGGCTTTCTCTTTGTGTTTATGACGCCTTGTTTCTTTGCAACTATTACTAAATTTTAAATTTGATTTTTTTATTGGACTCAGAGTTACAAAAACTCAAAGCGACAAAATATGTTTTCTTTGTACCTCTGAACCTTTGTCTCTTTGCAACTATTCGTTAACTTGAAATTTCGTTCTCTTGCTTCCCTCGTACATTTCGTACTTTACTAAACGTGCTTCAAGACTTGCGTTGAAAAGTTTAATTTTTCGGGATGGTTTTAGACCTACAAATTTCAGAGCTTCCAGATTTGCTGTAATAAACCAGGCATTTGTTCCTGGATAACTTTTCTTTAGAGTATCTCCTATATTTTTGTAGAATTCTTCCATATGAATATCCAAACGCTCATCGTAAGGCGGATTGAAAACCATGTGTAATTTTCCTTCTACAGCTTTTTCTGTATCAAAAAAGTTATTTTCTTCTACGGTAACATAATCCTCCAAATTGGCATTTCTGATATTGTCTTTGGCTTTATTTACAGCACTTGGTGCTTTATCAAAACCTTTTATCGTATAATGAAACTCCTTTGTTTTTTTCATCAAACTGTTTACAATCTGATCGAAGAGATCATTATCCCAGTCTTTCCATTTTTCGAATGCAAATTCTTTACGGTTAATATTCGCCGGAATATTACAGGCAATCATAGCCGCTTCGGCCAAGAAAGTTCCCGAACCACACATTGGATCTAAAAAATGACTTTGTCCTTCCCATCCTGACAATAATAATACTCCTGCTGCCAAAACTTCGTTGATTGGCGCAATATTCGTTGCGGTTCTGTAACCACGCTGATGCAATGAATTCCCTGAAGTATCCAGTGCAACCGAAACCTGATCTTTATCGATATGAACATTGATTCTTAAATCAGGAAAAGCTTTGTCGATACTCGGACGCTGTCCGGTTCTTTCTCTAAACTGATCTACAATAGCATCTTTACATTTTTGAGAAACAAATTCAGAGTGGTTAAAATAAGTCGAATGCACGGTCGCATCAATCACAAAAGTCTGATTGGCATTTAATAGTTTTGACCAATTTACACCCGAAATTCCTTTATACAATGCCTGCTCATTATTGGCTCTGAACGAATAAATAGGTTTTAAAACTTTAAGCGCTGTACGAAGCGATAAATTAGCTTTGTACATAAAACCTTTATCGCCTTTAAAGCTTACCATTCGCACTCCTTTTTCGACATCCTGAGCACCAAGAGCACGCAATTCATTCTCTAATATTTCTTCAAAACCAAAAAAACATTTGGCTATCATTCTAAAATTTTCTTCCATCTTTATTTTTGAATTATTTCAAATGCACTGTTGTTCATCTCTGCATCTGCATCTCTGTACACCTGCTGCATCTCTGCAATGATTCGTGAGGTATCGTTGCGAAATAGTTATTTTTCGGCAAAAATACACTAAATTTGCGGGACTTTGAATTAATTGAAATAGAATAAATGTCTGAAGCAGCAAACTCATCCTCACCAAATCAGGAACGTAATACCGAAAATTGGTTTACTTCATGGTTTGATACTCCCTATTACCACATCCTTTATAAAGACCGAAATTATCGCGAAGCTCAGATTTTCATGGACAATCTGACCCATTATCTGAATCTTCCGGAAAAAGCAAAAGTATTGGATTTAGCTTGCGGAAAAGGGCGCCATTCGATCTATTTAAATCAATTAGGCTTTAATGTCTTAGGAGCCGATTTGTCTGAAAACAGTATCGCCGAAGCCAATAAAAACAGTAACGAAACTCTGCATTTTAAGGTGCACGATATGCGTGAACCATTTGAAGAAAAATTTGATGCCATTTTTAATTTATTTACCAGTTTTGGATATTTCGAAAGCGACGACGACAATTTGACAACACTTAAAGCCATTAAAGAAAGTTTATCTGAATATGGTTTTGCAGTTATCGATTTTATGAATGTTACTCAGGTTATCGAAACATTGGTACCGGAAGAAGTAAAAAATGTAGACGGGATTGATTTCAAAATCAAAAGATATGTTGAAGACGGACATATTTTTAAAGAAATAGATTTTGAGGATCAGGGGAAAAAGTACCATTTCACAGAAAAAGTAAAAGCCTTAACTTTAAAAGATTTTGAAGAACTAATGGCCGAAGCCGGTATTTTCCTGTTGGATATTTTTGGAGATTACAGACTCAAAAAATTCCACAAAACTGAAAGCGAACGATTAATCATGATTTTTAAATAAAATTGGGGAATCGTTTAATTGTTTTTTATTTAACCGTTTGATCGCTAAACAAAAAACAATTAAACGATTAAACAAATCAACGATTAAACAATAAAGAATGAATTATCTACTACCCTTATTTTCTGTACTTTTAGGTTATATGGTGGCTTTGTTTTTAAAACCAAAAAGCAAAACCAACCTAAAACTATTGCTTGCTTTTAGCGGTTCATTTTTATTGTCATTAACCGTAATGCATTTGTTGCCGGAAGTTTACGAAACACACAATGCTAATATCGGAATCTTTATCATGGTTGGAATTTTATTCCAGATTATACTTGAATTTTTCTCTAAAGGAGCAGAACATGGACACGTTCACGGACATGCTAAGATGTCTCAGATTCCGTGGCTCCTATTTACTAGTTTGTGTATTCATGCTTTTCTGGAAGGTTTCCCCGTAAGTCATCATCATGGTTTGGCGCTTGGAATCGCAATTCATCATTTGCCAATCGCCGTAATTTTAACTACTTTTTTTATCAATGCCGACCTGAATAAAAAGGCCATTTTTGCCTTCATGCTTACCTTTGCAGTAATGACTCCACTAGGAACCGTTGCCTCTGAATATCTGCCTATTTTAAGCAAATATTATACAGAGATTACGGCCATTGTAATTGGAATCTTATTTCACATTTCCTCCACAATTATTTTCGAAAGCAGCGAAGGACACAAGTTTAATGTTGCCAAAGTCTCTATGATTGTTTTGGGGATTCTTTTGGCCTTTATATTGTAGTTTGGAAACCCGGGAAGCAGAAAACTTTCTTCTCTGCTTCTTACATTTCACTTTTTACATCTCACATCTCACCTTATAAACCTAATTCCCAGTTCTGTTTTTCTCCTCCTGATTTCCGAAATCACGTTGCTTTACGTTTATCTTTTTATTTCCAAAATTATAAATAACGGACAAACGCAAAAATCGGTTCGAGAAATTCTGACTGTACACTTGCTTTACACCATTTACAACCGAAACAAGATCTTTTAAATAAGAAGTATTAAAAATATCATTGGCCAGAAAAGCAATCTGCATTGATTTACCCAACAATTCCTGCTTAAATCCAATATCAAAACTCGACATATATCCTGTTTTGTACAAACCACTTTTAGAAGGTGTATTATAGTTAAAATCAATTTGAAGTTTACTCGTTTTGCCCAATGAGAATGTATTGTTAGTTGAAAAATTAACTTCTAAACTATTGGATGGCGTGGCATGAATATCTTTTATAAACTTTGTTTTTGATCCTAAGAAATACAACGTGTTTTCACTTTGCCACCAATCTGCAAAACTAGCCGAATAACTTTCTCCTACTCCATATTTTAGATCCTTAAAATAATTTTCTCTAGTTACAATCTGTGTGCTGGTTTCCGGAATTGAAGTAAAAATTACACCATAACCATCATTGATCACGTTTAAGAAAACACTGGTTCTCAGGGTTCCTTTGTACGAATGGGTAAATTCGAAATTATCACTGAAGGAGGGCCTTAAAAACGGATTTCCCTCTGAATAACTGTTACTGTTAATATAATTACGAAACGGATTCATCAAGTCAAACTGAGGTCTGCTGATTCTTTTCCCATAATTTAAGCTGAAATTGTTGTTTTCATTTTTCTTATACGAAACATAAACCGTTGGAAACAATCTCAGATAATTATTCTTTGTTTCCTCGTTTAAGGTCTCCGAAAGACCGTTTGTTTTAGTATTCTCAAGTCGTAAACCTAGTTGAAGATTCAATTTTTCGTTGAGTTTTTTATCTCCGTTAATGTAAACCGCCTGATTGTTCTCGGCATATCTAAATCGGTTGGATTGGTTGGGATCCAGTACCGGTACCCCCGTAATTGTATCGTAATAAAGTATATAACTTTTGCTGTTTGTAAAACTCATTTTTGCACCGTATGACAAGTTAAATGCATCAAGCGGATGCTCCATATCTGCCTTGAAACTCCAGTTATCAATTTCCTGATTCGAAATATTTCTGGCTGCCTGATTGATCCCCACGAAAGTATTGTCTGGTCGGTAATTATTGGCAATAGAACTTCTGTCAAATTTGGAATCGTAATTAAAGTAATCTACATCAAAAGACAGTTTTCTGTTCAAAGAATCCAATTTTGTAATCAAATGTCCGTGATACGTCTGATTACCAGATTTTTTATCCACAAAACTATTGTTCAGAATATAATTATCCAATTCGTTTTTGGTATTGTAATTATTGATTCTGATATCCGAATTAAAATCCGGGTTACTTCTATCGTTTAAAAACTGAAAACCAACTGTGATACGATCTGAAAAATCATAATCCAAAGCTACTTTTCCGGATAAATTCTGATCGTTAAATTTTGTTTTTATAATCATTTCCGAAAGCCCGTCGGGGAAATACATGTCCAGAAATTCATCAGCGTATTTATGCCCTGCTTTTCCATTAATACTGGCCGAGAATCGAAACTTATTTTTGTTATAAAAGAAGTTATTTCTCAAAGTCAATGCCCCGTACTTATTTTGATCGTAAGATGTAGTAGTTGTGTTTTTCCAGGCGTTTCGGGCACCTTTTTTCAGTATAATATTAATGAGCCCTCCTGTTCCTTCGGCTTCATATTTTGCCGGAGGAGTGCTGATAACCTCGATATTTTTGATATCTGCTGCCGAGATTGATTTTAAGTAATTGTTTAGTTCCTCACCGGTTAATTCAACGATACGTCCGTCGATCATCACACGTGAAGCGCCTTTACCTAAAATATTAATCACATCTTTTTGAACCACAACACCAGGTGCTGTATTTATAGCACTTAAAGCATCACCTCCAACCGTTGTTACATTGTTTTCAAGGTTATAAACCAAGCGATCTGTTTTTTGCTCAATCGTCTTTTTTTGAGTTTTGATCACAACCTCGCCTAATTGAGTGGTGTTCTCTTTCAAAACTATGGTCTTTAAATCGATATCTTTTTCAATCGTAATATGTTTTTCGTAATCTATAAATCCCAAAAGACTTATTCCAATTTTATAAGAACCTTCTTTTAGACTAATTTCAAAAGAACCGTCTTGTTTACTTGTGGCTCCTTCTATAATCTTTCCTTCTAAATTAAATACAGAAACATCTACCCATTCTAATGCAGTTGTTTCGCTGGCTATTTTTCCTTTTAATTTTGCAGTAGTTTGTGCCAAAACAAACACCGGCAGTACTAAAATAATAAGGAGGCAAACTTTTTTCATAATTTCTGGTTTTAAACTTGTTCGATTAATTTGAAGCAAAGTTGCCCTGGAAATTTTGAGAATTCGACCGACAAAAAAAAGTCGAACTCATTTTCCCAGAAGAAATGAGTTCGACTTTTTCCAACACAAAGTAGTACTTTATGCAAAGCCCTTATTATGAAGCATTCCGATAAGCTGTTGGCGTTAAATTAGTATATTTTTTAAAGGAGGTATTAAACGACGATTTTGAATTAAAACCTACTTCATACAGAATTTCCAAGACCGTAAGCTGACTCTTGGACTGATCTTTCAGAATATTCATTGCTTTTTGAATGCGATATTCATTTACAAAATCAAAAAAGTGTTGATCGATATGATGGTTAATCAAAACCGATAAATCGCGAACCGGAATATTAATCTGGTTAGAAAGCTCCTGAATCGTGAGCGACGGATCAAGAAAAGGTTCCTTTTGTGCCATATACAATTTCAAGGTCGAAATTTGACCTGCAATCACTTCATTTTGATACTCTTTTGCCTCGATATTACTTTCATTCTCTTTAGGAAGAATATCTTTGGCTAATTGCAATTTGGAATCTATCCCACGAAAAAGCTCCGGATGATTCAGGGCTTTTAGTACAAACCAACAGGTTATTACTAAAACCATCAGCTGTAAGATAACGTTCGTCCAAATCCATAACGAATCAAAGTCAATGTATCTTAAAGCATTCTTAGCAATACACAAGTAATACAAAACAAAAAATATAGTAGATATTTGAAGTAACCATTTAAAAACAGAACTTCTCGGATTCGCATAATTTTCCTGGTATATTGCTTTGTATTTTTTTAAAACAAAAAATACTCCAATACTATAAAATACAATTTGCAAGGCCAAGGCAAGAAACAAAGATGACATTTCAGGCGTTTGATCGCGGTGTTTATAGAATACTATTTTAGCTTCATTCGTTAAAAAGTAAAGTCTGAAAAGGTAAAATATATTTATGAGTACAAATGGAATTGCATGCAATAAATGCTTTGCTTTTAATCGAAAATCTGCAAAACAAACTGATAAGACATACAGATAAAAAAAAGGTAATACTAGAGAACAAACCGTCCATCTGAAAAATTCTAAATTAAAATGAGCTTTAATAAATTCATCGTCAATAAACATCCCGCTATTGTCAATGGCAAAAAATATCAAATAGAAAGCAAATAGTCCGTTTGCCAGTTTGTTTTTTGTTTTCACAGTGAGTAAAAAGAATGCCAGTAATAATGAAACAAAAACTGATATTTTTGCGATACTCGTTAAAAAGCTAATTATATCCATTCCAATTTTTTAATTATTTAACAAATATAATATTTTAGTTGTTGTAATAGAAGTTCAATAAAGCAATCGTTTCATCAAAAATCATAACCGTTACGATTTTAAATCTTTGTGAGTTTACGTTCTAAATTTCGGGATTGCAATAAAAAAGATTAATTTTGACCCAGTTCAATTAACATGAAAAAATGACCTTTACAAAAACTACAGAACAGGCCTCAAAATACGAACATTTAGAAGAAATGTCGGTTCATGAACTTTTGGTTAACATCAATCAGGAAGACAAAACTGTTCCGGATGCAGTCGAAAAAGCGATTCCGCAAATTGAAACTTTAATAACACAAGTGGTTTCCAAATTGAAATTAGGAGGCCGCTTATTTTATATCGGAGCCGGAACATCGGGACGTTTAGGTGTTGTCGATGCTTCAGAATGCCCTCCTACTTTTGGTGTTCCTTTTGATTTAGTAAACGGAATTATTGCCGGTGGTGACACTGCCATTCGCCGTGCCGTAGAAAATGCCGAAGATAACGCCACACAGGCCTGGATCGATTTGCAGGCCAATAATATTGATAAAAATGATGTGGTGATTGGTATTGCAGCTTCGGGAACTACACCTTATGTTATAGGTGGTTTAGAAAGTTGCAATCAAAATAACATCCTTACAGGCTGTATCACCAACAATGCAGGAAGCCCATTGGCACTTACAGCTCAATTTCCAATTGAAGTTGTGGTAGGTCCGGAATTTGTCACAGGAAGTTCCCGAATGAAAGCCGGAACAGCTCAAAAATTAGTACTTAACATGATTTCGACTGCGGCAATGATTCAGCTTGGAAAAGTAAAAGGCAACAAAATGGTCGATATGCAATTGAGCAATATAAAACTGGTAGATCGTGGTGTAAAAATGATAATGGGAGAAATTCCTGTATCCTATGAACAAGCCAGTGAATTATTAAAAAAATACGGCAGTGTAAGAAACGCTGTCGACAATTATAATCTTTAATGTGAGATGTTTTTAGTGAAGTGTTTATAGTGAAATGTGAAATGTGAGATGTGAAATGTGAGATGTAAAATAATCATGACCTTCTGATCGTAAATTTCTGAACTTGAAACTTGAAACCTCAAACTTGAAACTGTCAAAAACCTGAAACAAAAAAAATGGCAACAAATAAAGAATTACTGGGAAAAGGAATTAAATATTTATCGGGTTCATTGCCTCTATTGTTTATTGGGCCATCGTTAATTTATAATGCTTTTATGAATCAACATACCAACTGGCACTATCTGGTTCTGGGCATTGGAATTGTAGCTTGTTTAAGCGCCATGTTTTTGATCTTTTACGGATTGAAAATCATTATGAAAGGTTTGTTTAATGACTAAAGCAATAGTGCTAATCATTAAACCCAAATAGTTGTAACCAAAATTCAACTACTAATCTGCAAAAAAATATTCAATATAATTGTATGGAAAGTCTAATTCACATTCAGAAAACCTTCGAAAAAGTCACTTATATTGATAAGAAAATAAACAATCGGGAATTTGAAGATTGTGTTTTTAAGAATTGTGATTTTTCGAACAGTAATTTTGCTTATAATACCTTTTTAGACTGCGAGTTTATTGATTGCAATTTATCAATGACAAGTCTGTTTAGTACCAGTCTAAAAAATGTTACTTTCAAAAATTGCAAACTTCTGGGAATTGCTTTTAACGAATGTGATGATTTTTTATTCCAGGTTTATTTTGAAGATAGTACGTTAGATTATGCTGCATTTTCGAACAAAAAAATGCCTAAAACTAAATTCATCAACTCCTCTTTGCGGGAAGTGACTTTTATTGGATGCAATCTAACCAGTTCGTTATTTGACAATTGTAATCTTGAAGGAGCTATTTTTAACGACACCCAACTGGCAAGTACCGATTTTAGAACCGCTTACAATTATAAAATTGATCCTGAGTTTAATCCAATGCGAAAAGCTCAATTTTCAACTCAGGGAATTACTGGGTTATTAGACAAATATGATATCAAAATTGTGTAGTTTTCTGTCGCGAATTCCTGCTATAAAATAAAACCCTATTTCCGCTAAACCAAATGTATCATTATGAAAGCAACTGATTCCTATTTAGAAAGCGTTAAAAAACAGTTTTTATACTATAAAATGCTGGGCGAAAAAGCCATCGCGCAATTAGAACCTGAACAACTTTTTGTTACCCTAAATGAAGATACCAACAGCATTGCCACCATTGTCAAACATGTCTCCGGTAATATGCTTTCGCGCTGGACAGATTTTCTGACTTCTGACGGTGAAAAAGAATGGCGCAATCGCGATTCGGAATTTGAAAATGACCTGCAATCAAAAGAAGAAGTCATCGTTAGCTGGAATAAAGGCTGGGATTGTTTTTTGAATACTTTGAACAGCTTGCAACCGGAACAGCTTTCAGATATCATTTATATCCGTAACGAAGGGCATACGGTTATTGAAGCCATCAATCGACAACTGGCACATTATCCTTATCATATCGGACAGATTGTTTTTTATGCCAAACAATTAAAAAAAGGTGACTGGGACAGTTTATCCATTCCGAAAAATAAATCCGGAAATTACAATGCCGAAAAGTTTGCCAAGGAAAAAGAAATCAAGAACTTTACGGATGATGAATTGAAAAAACTTTCGAGTGATGATTAATCTTCTATAAATGGAAGCCTCATCTTTTATAATCTATAGAACAATTAAATTTTAAAAATGAAAAAAATTATATTCCTGTTACCCTTAATCACTTTATTCTCCTGTTATAATGCAGAACACAACTGCAAAGATTTCAAAAACGGAAAATTCAAATTTGAGTTTGAAGTAAATGGTGTTAAAAAAACAACGGTTTTTGAACGTAAAGACAATATCGAAATCGAAACTTTTGAAGGCAAAACAGATACTTCAACAGTACGCTGGGTAAGTGATTGCGAATACATCTTGCAGAAAAAGCACCCTAAAAATATGGCTGAAGAAAAAGCCATCAGCATGAAAATTCTAACCACTTCTAAAGATTCTTATACTTTTGAATTTGGAATGGTAGGTTCTGACCAAAAACAACGCGGAACGGTAGTAAGAGTTGAGTAAATAATCTATAAAATGTTTTAAAACACTTTTAGTATGGAAGTATTTCTAAATCCTGACGCATGGATCGCCTTACTAACATTGACTTTTCTTGAAATTGTTCTGGGAATCGATAATATTATTTTCATATCGATCGTTACGGGAAAGTTACCAGAGGAAGATCGAAAGCGAGCTACCCGAATTGGTCTGTTTCTGGCAATGTTTATGCGTATCGCCCTGTTGATGGGAATTTCGTATCTAATTGCTATGAAAGCGACTCTTTTTAGTATTCACTGGGGCTGGTTTGAAGGAGATTTTACCGGTCAGGCCGTAATTTTATTTCTGGGTGGTTTGTTTCTGATTTATAAGAGCACCAAAGAAATCAGTGAAAAGGTAGATCATCACGCCGAAGAAGAAAAAACACTTAAGGCTGTTGCTAAAAAATCATTCTCAAACGTCATTGTGCAGATTCTGTTGATCGATTTAATTTTTTCGGTCGACTCCATTTTAACAGCTGTTGGTATGACAAATGGAGTTCATGGCGCTTTAACGATCATGGTTACCGCAGTTATTATTTCAGTATTGGTTATGATGCTATTTGCGGTTCCGGTTGGAAATTTTGTCAACAAAAACCCGTCCATACAAATATTAGGTCTTTCGTTTTTGATTCTGATCGGCTTTATGCTGATTACAGAAAGTATGCATTTATCGAATGCAGCGCTTGCAGGCGAGCATATTGGTGCTGTCCCTAAAGGATATTTGTACTTTGCCATTTCGTTTTCGCTTGCTGTTGAATTTATCAATATGCGAATCCGAAAAAGACATTCACAAAACTAAAACTATTAAGTTTCCGTTTGGAAGCTTTTTAATAAACAAATCCAGCACGTTTTAAAACCTGGAAACATAAAAAACGCTAAGAGAGTATCTTAGCGTTTTTCGTTTTTTATTATTCTAAAACCAGACCTATTTGGCCGTCGTCATCTAATTCTGTTTCCACAGATTCATCTTCAGAATCTACTGGTTTCCTTTCCGGAACTTCTTCAACCGGTTCTTCATAAGGCAGCGGATCTAACAAATTAACCTGTCTCAGCTTATCGGCCGTCAATTGATTTCCTAGTGCTTTAAAACCTTTTACCGCAATAAAATCCTCAACATCAATATGCAAATCTTCTTTTTGAACTCCTTTTACCTTTGAAAAAACCAACTGGGCTAACGGACGGTAATCTGTAGATACAATTTCTAATTGCGAATTCGGATGATCTGTAATAAAACTTTCTTCTTTTCCTTCATTTTCAACAAGGAAACGTTTCAGGAAATAACGTTCTTTTTCTCCATCATAATAGATAGCCGAAATTGGTTTCTTAGGCTTCCATTTCTCCAGGACAATCATATCTTCATCAAAGTGAGTCGATAATTCAGGTATAATAACCTTTAGTTTACCACTCTGACTGATAATTAAGATTTTATCGCTTGGTTTAAATTCACCCAACAATTCTCCTCTGGCGTCAACATTCAAACGTTTCACCGTATCATCAAACCACACTTTTCTTGGCAATAGCGTCGAAATACCTTTCTCTTTTAATTCAATTTTTTTGATTGGGTATTTCGTAACCAGATTTCCTTTTGAAGCCCTTCCTTTGATCGCTAATTTAGCAAAATCAATATCAAATTTCAATTTCTTTATCGTTCCAATCTGACGCAATAGGATGGTAACAACCTCAGCCTCTCCATTCGGATTATGCGAAAAATAAACGACTTGTGATCCATTGGTCCCATTCGTTAAATCATAAGGTTTATCACGCGTCACACCAGTAACATTAAAACGTTTTATATAAGAAGGACCTGATTTTCCATCGCGGTACATCATGTTGTAAATCGTGCGTTTATCGTTTTTATCAAAAACTGCAGCGTGTATAATGTCTTTTCCAACGAATGTCTTGGTATCCACTTTTGTAATCATCATTTTACCATCGCGCAAAAACACAATAACATCGTCAATATCAGAACAATCCGCTAGATATTCATCTTTCTTTAAACTGGTTCCAACAAAACCTTCTTCGCGATTTAGGTACAATTTCGTGTTTCTTAAAACCACTTTTGTAGCTTCGACATTATCAAAAACACGAAGTTCAGTCTGACGTTCGCGACCTTTTCCGTATTTCTCTTTTAACTTAGTAAAATAAGCAATTGCAAAATCCGTTAAGTTTGCGAGATTGTATTCTACCTCCTTCATTTCGTCTTCCAACTTTGCGATAAAGTCATCGGCCTTATCAGAGTCAAAGCGGGTAATACGAATCATCGGAATCTGAGTCAATCGCTGTAAATCCTCATCGTTGATTTCTCTGACGAATGATTTTTTGAATGGATCAAAACGATCGTACAAATATTTGTAAAGTGATTCTCTGTCAGAATACAATTTGAAATCAATGTACATCTCTTCACGAATGAAGATCTTTTCTAAAGTCGAAAAATGCCATTTGTTTTTTAATTCTTCTAATTGAATTTCCAACTCCTGACGAAGCAAATCAACGGTTCTGTGCGTCGATATTTTCAACATTTCAGAAACCCCAATAAACAAAGGCTTATTGTCTTCAATAACACAACCTAAAGGTGCTACCGAAGTCTCACAGGCTGTAAAAGCAAACAACGCATCTATGGTTTTATCCGGAGAAACTCCCGGAAAAAGATGGATTAAGATCTCAACATCGGCCGCGGTATTGTCTTCAATTTTCTTGATCTTGATTTTACCTTTTTCGTTGGCTTTCAAAATACTGTCAATTAAACTCGAAGTATTGGTTGAAAACGGAATTTGTGTAATCACCAGTGTATTCTTGTCTAACTGAGCAATTTTAGCACGTACACGTACACGTCCGCCACGAAGTCCGTCATTATAATTCGACACATCGGCAATACCTTGTGTCATGAAATCAGGATATAAGGTAAAAGCTTTTCCTTTTAAAATTTTGATCGAAGCATCAATTAATTCATTGAAGTTGTGAGGTAAAACTTTAGTCGAAAGTCCAACCGCGATTCCCTCTGCTCCTTGTGCCAAAAGCAACGGAAACTTAACCGGAAGATTATTTGGCTCTGCACGACGACCATCGTACGAAACACCCCAATCGGTAATTTTTGGCGAATACAAAACCTCCAAAGCAAATTTTGACAAACGTGCTTCAATGTAACGGGAAGCTGCTGCTCCGTCACCTGTTAAAATATTACCCCAGTTACCCTGACAGTCAATCAATAAATCTTTTTGCCCAATTTGCACCATAGCATCACCAATACTAGCATCTCCGTGTGGGTGATACTGCATGGTGTGACCAACAACATTGGCTACTTTATTATAACGACCGTCATCCAGCTCTTTTAAAGAGTGCATAATACGACGCTGAACCGGTTTAAATCCGTCTTCAATCGCCGGAACGGCACGTTCTAAAATTACATACGAGGCATAGTCCAAAAACCAGTCTTTATACATTCCGGTAACTTTGGTAATTACGTCTTCCCCCTCCTGTTCCTGATTTTCGTAAAAATGCGCTCCTTCAAAATGTTTGGCATCTACATCGATAATTTCATCGTCATCTCCTTCCTGAATGTTATCCAGGTTTTCTTCTGAATTATTCTCGTCGTCGCCCGGAATGATGTTATCGTCTTCTTCGTCTTTCATCTAATTATATTCTTATTATAATTCTATTTATTTTCAAGGAGCTCTTTTAAAACCTCAACACTTGGCAATACTGTTTTGTATTTACTGGCAAAAATTTGCTCATTGTTTTCCGGTAAAGTATATTTTACTACCGATTCACTTTTGTTCTGACAAAGTACAATTCCAATTGTTTTGTTTTCGTCTTCCAATCGCATTTCCCGATCGTAATAGTTCACATACATCTGCATCTGACCTAAATCCTGATGTTTCAGCTCTCCTATTTTCAAATCAATCAGTACAAAACACTTTAATATTCTATTGTAAAAAACCAAATCGATTCGAAAATGTTTATCGTCAAAAGTAATTCTGTTTTGTCTGGCAACAAAAGTAAAACCATGCCCCAACTCCAATAAAAAGTGCTCTAATTTATTGATAATCTCCTCTTCCAATTGCGATTCGGAATACTGATTTAATTCGGGTAGTCCCAGAAACTCCAATATATAAGGATCTTTTATAATATCTTTCGGTTTTTCAATAATCTGACCTTGTTCTGAAAGTTTTAAAATCCCCTCTTTATCACGACTTAAAGCTAATCTGGTATAAAGTGCTGTATCATATTGCCGTTTTAACTCACGAACACTCCAATTGTATTTTTCAGATTCAATTTCATAAAAACGTCTTTCCTTTTCATCTTCAATTCGCATTAAGAAAATATAGTGAGTCCAAGTTAATTTGAAAAACGAAACCAATGACTGCACTTTTTGAGATTGAAATTCCTCAGTCACTGACTGTGATTTCTTTGTTTTCAATTCCCCAGTCAATGACTGGGGAATTCTATTTTGCAATTTCGTCATCGGTGATGACGAAATTGAATAAATTTGATAAAACTTCCGCATACGATCCAAACTTTCAACCGAAAAACCCTTACCAAATTCCTCTGTCAATTGTTTAGAAAGGCCTTTTAAAAGCTGTTTTCCGTATGCAGCTCTGTCTTTTCCGTTCTGCTCTTCTTCAACAATTATTCTTCCAATTTCAAAATAAGTAATTGTCATTGTTGAATTTACGGTACGTAAAACCTGTTGCCGCGCATTTTGCAATAACTCGGCAACTTGCTGAAAAATAACTTTATTTTGAAGACCGTCTGACAATAGTATATTTTATTTAAATCTTAAACCTCCTCTTCAACTGCATCCAATTCTACTTTCAAATTCTTGATAATAAATTCTTGTCTGTCTGGAGTATTTTTCCCCATATAGAAAGACAATAATTGCTCTATCGAAGTATTTTTATCCATCATAATTGGGTCAAGACGAATGGTTTCTCCAATAAAATTCTTAAACTCATCAGGTGAAATCTCTCCCAAACCTTTAAATCGGGTGATTTCTGGTTTTGGTTTTAACTTTTCAATTGCAGATTTTCTTTCTTCTTCAGAATAACAATAGATGGTTTCTTTTTTATTACGAACCCTGAAAAGTGGCGTTTGCAAAATATACAAATGTCCTTCTTTAATTAATTCCGGAAAAAACTGCAGAAAAAAAGTAATCAACAGTAAACGAATGTGCATACCATCGACATCGGCATCGGTTGCGATTACGATGTTATTGTAACGTAATTTTTCCAGTCCGTCTTCGATATCCAGGGCTGCCTGCAATAAATTGAATTCTTCATTCTCATACACAATTTTCTTGCTCATTCCGTAAGAGTTCAAAGGCTTACCACGCAAACTGAAAACTGCCTGTGTATTCACATCACGCGATTTGGTAATCGATCCGGAAGCCGAATCTCCCTCGGTAATGAAAAGTGTGCTCTCCAGATTTCGTGGGTTCTTTGTATCGGGAAGATGCGCACGACAGTCTCTTAATTTTTTATTATGAAGATTCGCTTTTTTAGCACGATCTGTTGCCAGTTTACGAATTCCTGATAATTCTTTACGCTCCCTTTCTGCCTGTAGAATTTTACGCAATAAAGCTTCTGCAGTTGGCGGATTTTTATGTAAATAACTGTCTAATTTGTTTTTGATAAAATCATTTACAAAGGTACGAACCGAAACCGGTGGTGTTCCGTCATCAGAACCCATATCTGTAGAACCTAATTTTGTTTTGGTCTGAGACTCAAAAACCGGCTCCATAACTTTAATACTAATCGCACTCACAATCGATTTACGAACATCGGATGCTTCAAAGTTTTTATTGTAAAACTCACGAATGGTTTTTACAATGGCTTCTCTGTATGCCGCTAAGTGCGTTCCTCCTTGTGTGGTGTTCTGTCCATTAACAAAAGAGTGATATTCCTCACTGTATTGCGTTTTACTGTGCGTTAAAGCAATTTCGATATCATGATCTTTCAAATGAATAATTGGATATTCAAGATCTTCTGCATTTATGGTTTCTTCTAATAAATCGCGAAGTCCATTTTCTGAATAATATTTTTCTCCGTTGAAAATAATCGTCAAACCATTGTTTAGATAACAATAGTTCTTCACCATTTTAATTACATATTCTAAACGGAATTTATAATTTTTAAAGATCGTTTCGTCAGGAATGAAGGTTACTTTTGTTCCTTTTCGCTTTGTTGTTTCAATTATATCTTCTTCAAGAACCAAATTTCCTGCAGAAAACTCAGCTCCTTTTTGTTTATCATCACGAACTGATTCTACACGAAAAAAATTGGATAATGCATTTACCGCTTTTGTTCCGACACCGTTCAAACCAACCGATTTCTGGAAAGCCTTAGAATCGTACTTCCCTCCCGTGTTCATTTTCGAAACTACATCAACTACTTTTCCTAACGGAATTCCACGCCCGTAATCACGAACCGAAACCGTTTTATCTCTGATAGTCACTTCGATAGTTTTTCCTGAGCCCATTACGAACTCATCAATACAGTTGTCTAAAACCTCTTTTAAAAGAATATAAATACCATCATCTGGCGAAGATCCGTCTCCCAATTTCCCGATATACATTCCGGGACGCATACGGATATGTTCTTTCCAATCGAGTGATCGGATGTTATCTTCGGTATATTGATTTTGCTCTAGCATAAGGTGAATTGGATTTTTGGCTAATGTACCATTTATAGTCAAAAAATGAAAGCGTATTTTTCTTTTTGTTACGATTCATAACAGCTTTAAACCCTATTTACATTGATTTTAAAATAATAAAGTTCCTAAAAATATAAAAAAACAGAATTTGAACAAAAAAATACTATTTGATTCCCAGTACCTCTTTCGCCAAAGCAATCATTTCGGGCGTTCCCGTATTTTTGTTTTTTTCATCAGAAAGTTTTACAACGCCTTGCCAATGGGTATCGTTCAGCTTAACTTCTGTTAATTTTATAACCATATTCATCGATCGCAAACCAACATCATTGGTAAAATTAGTTCCGATACCAAATGACATTTTAATTTTGTCTTTACAAAAATCGGTAATATTTTTTACCTTCTCATAATTCAGCGAGTCAGAGAATACAATGACTTTCGATTTCGGATCAATTCCCATTTTGACATAGTGCGAAATTACTGTTTCTGCAAACTCAATCGGATCGCCGCTATCGTGACGTACTCCGTCAAAAAGCTTGGAATACTTTTTATCAAACTGTTCGAAAAATACAGCCGTAGTATAAGTATCTGTCAGGGCAATCCCAAGATCACCGCCATACACCTGTGTCCAGTGTTCCAGCCCCATTGAATTGGCCATTTTAAAGCCATATTGTGCAGCATGAAACATAAACCACTCATGAGCGTGTGTACCCAAAGGCCGTATGTTGTTAGTCATTGCAAAATGAACATTACTTGTGCCTATAAAACTCTCCGCACCAAATTCCCGCAGTGTTTCATTTACCACAGCCTGCACATCATATGAGTGACGACGACGCGTTCCGAACTCCAGAATCGAAACTCCGATTTTATTGTAATTGTCTATTTTGCTTTTGGTCAGACTTCTCAAAGTTTCATCGTCTGATCGAAGTAAATGACCGGTTTTATAATACAATTCCGAAATTAGAGCCATCAAGGGCACTTCCCACAAAATTGTCCGGTACCAGTATCCTTCAACTGTAACTTTTAACTCAGAACCTGTCTGGGTAATTTGAACTTCAGACGGGTCAAAATTATAGCCTTGCAAAAAATCAAAATAAGTGGGATCTAAGTAAGAACAATGACTGGATAAGTATTGCTTTTCTTCTTTTGTCAACCGCAAATCTCCCATTGCATCAACCGATTTTCGAAGTAAGTCTCCAAAACCCGGTGGAAAATCATGTTTTCCCCTGTTTATAAAACCATAACGCACCTGAGACTTCGGGAAAAGTTTGATTACAGCATGCTGCATTGTAAATTTATAGAAATCATTATCTAAAATTGATTTCGGAAAAGTTGTTTCCATGATCTGGCTGCTAAGTTAATTTCAAAAACCTTATACGCTAAGATACGGCAATTCGGTAAAAGAAGAAAGTACTTTGCACAAAGATCGCCCATTTGGCTTACTTCGGAAGAATTTTAAATGCCATTATACCGTTCCGATCGAGAAAAAAAGTAATAAATGAGCCTATTTTTTTATCATAGGTTACTTCAAATTCCAAAGCCCCTCTTATTTCTCTAGGAGCTTCAATTTTAACAGGTTTCCCATTTTTCAGATAATATAATGTATCTGTCTTTGAGATATTTTTTATTCTGAAAGTGATCTTGTCTCCATCGTTTGCATGAATAATTCCCGAATTGGGTTTCAAAATTTCATGATCACCTTCAATTGTAGCATCAAAAATCAAAGGTCCGTTCAGGAAATCGTCTTTATTTAATTTTGTATTGAGATAGGTACCGGAATCCGGAAAATGTTTCGCAAAAAAGTACTTCGGATCGGTGTCGAAATAAGCGGATGTAAAATGACTCACCGCCACCTTCTTGTTGCCGTCATAATAGCCCTGTCCCCAGGTTACGTCAACCAATATCCACTTTCCTTCTATCTGAACGATATTCCACGAATGATTAGACAATGAATTTTCACGTCCGATATCACTCAGCAATCGCTTAGAATCTCCTCTGACCACTTCACATTTCAAACCTGTTAAGAAAGCCAGCTGCTGATACAGCAGTGTAAAACCCTCACAAACTGCTTTTTGAGATGCAAAAGCTTGCTGCCATGTTTTATCTTTTATAAGCTTGATCTGCGCTTGTTTTTCGGCTTCATTTCTGTAACTAAACCGAACTGGTTTTGGCGGATTCAGATAGGCTTTGTAATCGTATTTTAGGTTTAAAGCAATCCAACTGTAAATCGCTCTCGCTTTATCACGATCTGAAGTAAAATCTTTCTGGATTCTATCTGCCAGATTTTCTACAGTACTAAAATGTGCAGGATACCTGAGTACAATATTATCAATGGCATCATATTTTTGGGCGTGTACCGAATGCAGAAAAACAAAATTCAGAAGTAAAATGCTAAAGGCAATCTTTTTTAGGATCATAAATTAAAAACTAGACTTAATAATGTCTTTTAGTTCCTTATTTAACTCTGCATTTGAGATTTTATTTTCCTCCAAATCAAAATTTGCATTAAACGCAGGCAATGAGAAAGTACCTTTAATTTGTGCACCAAATCTCGGCAAAGCATTATTGGCAATTTCCAAAACTGAAGCTCCCCCTCTTGGCCCAGGTGAAGTAGCCAATAACAGCATTGGTTTCTGCTGAAAGATTTCCTTCATTATTCTGGAACTCCAATCAAACAAGTTTTTAAAAGCGGCAGAATAATTCCCATTGTTTTCTGCCAAAGAAACCACTAAAAGATCTGCATTTTCAATCTTTTGCAAAAATGCTTTTGCCAACTCATGCTGACCGATTTCTTTTTCTAAATCAACACTAAATAAAGGCATGGCAAAATCATTGAGATCCAAAACCTCAACTGTTGCATTGTCAAATAAACTGGCAGCATAAGTCGCCAGATGTTTGTTTATTGAATGCTGACTGTTACTTCCTCCAAAGGCTATAATTTTCATAGTGGTATTATTTTTTAATTTCAAAAATCTCTTTTTTTATTTCTACAGCGTATTCGTTTGGAGCAATTTGTCCTCCAAATGATTTGGCATACACTTTGGTAAACTCAGCTCCAAAATACAAAATGATTGCCGAATAATACACCCAGACCAAAATAATTATTACCGATCCGGCTGCACCGTAAACACTCGCTATTGTTGAATTTCCTAAATAAAATCCAATCGCAAATTTGCCAATCAAAAAAAGAACCGCTGTACACCCGGCCCCAATAAAAGCATCTTTCCATTTGATAACCCCGTCTGGTAAAGTTCGGAATATAATTGCAAAAAGCAATGTGATGCTTACCAAAACGATTATCAAATTTATGACATAAAATAAATACACCATGCTATCTTCTAAATATATTTTGAGTCTGGAGTTTAAGAGATCTAAAACAGCATTTAACATTAAACTCACTAGCATTAGAAAACCAACAGAAACAATCATAGAGAAAGACATGATTCGGTTTTGAATGAACTTTTTTAGGCCTTTGTTGGGTTTGGCACGCAGCCCCCAGATAAAATTAATAGAACTCTGTATTTCAGCAAAAACCCCCGAAGCACCAATCAAAAGCATCACAACTCCAAAAATCGTTACAAAAACATTACTATCCGTCAATTGTACATTTTTGATGGCATCCTGAATCTGAATCGCAGCATCGTTACCTACTAATCGGTTTATTTGTCCGTACAACTCACCTGTTACCGCCTCTTCTCCAAAAAAGAAACCACAAATCGTTATAATGATAATCAATAAAGGAGGTAGTGCAAATATGGTGTAATACGATAAAGCAGCGCTAAGTTTGATTGCATTGTCGTCATTGAACTCTAAAAAAGTGGTTTTCAGTAAATACCAGGTTTTGGATAAAATATTTTGCTTTTCCACAAGATTCGTTTTTTTGATATTCTTTCAAATTTAAAGAATAATTAAACGATTAAATTCCTGTATTACAGACAATTTTTACATTTTTACCATGTATCCCTCTTACCTATAAAATTTCATATGGAAATACATATAGTCCCTACGGGACATTTTTCAATGGGATCTAATTCTTTTTCTACCGAAATTTAACTCCTATCGGAGTTTATTTTATAGAAACTAAATGTTATTGCCATTTGTAATCAACCATGATCTTTGTCTCGTTAAACCACACAATAATAACATCTAAAATTAAAAAATATCTCGTAGTGATTCAATATTGGCAACATTCCTAATCACCCAAAGCTTTTGTCCCGTAGGGACTACACGCTCACAAGACAGCTTTTCTCCTTTTATTGATAATGGCAAAAAATCCCTTTATCATAAACCGTCCACAAACTTGCTTTTTGATTGGCTGCCTTCAAGGCACAATTGGCCCAAGTGTTACAAGTATAAAAAAGGCTATAACTTCCTTTAGCTTCATAAAAAGCATCTTTGCTTCCGTAACTATAACCCTTAATCCACTCTGGGTTTGTGGGATTATTAAAGCTTTCTGAAATATAAACTACTAACTTTTGGTAGTTTTCTTTTGAAACCAATATACGTTTACAATCTTCTCCTTCTTTTAACTGTTTGAAAAATGTGGTATGCATCGCTGACGAACTTACTCCAAATACTGCTTTTAAAGCTGTACTCGCTTTTAAATCTGACCATTCCGGCGTATATAGATAAAAACCTTTATCACCCCATCCAAAAGCTACAAATGTTGCCAGTGTATCATTAGCTTGTGTCTGACTAAACTGAATTTCTTTTCGCCAGTCTTTCACTTCATTAACAAGTGGAACTACTATATCAGTATGAACTCCGTTTGAAAGGATGTAAATTGGAATCGCATCTTTCTCATTCACTTCCGTGACATCAGAATTAACAGTGATTTTTGAAATAATAAGAACTGATGTAGTATACAATGCAAGGAAGGTAAAAATTCCGAAAAGAGTCCAACCCAGAAATTTGAATGATTTTTTTAGCATTTTGGTTGATTGATTTTAGATTAGTAATTGGTTAAATTTCCTGTAACCAATTTTTAAGCCAAAATTTTCCAAATTCTTTAAAACATAAAAAAACTGCTGAATTCCTCCAGCAGTTTCCTCTATTTTCTATAATCTTTACTCTATTTTCTAAGAAGATTAAACGTTAAAACGGAAATGCATTACATCACCATCTTTTACGATATACTCTTTTCCTTCAACTTTGAATTTCCCAGCTTCTTTTGCTTTTGCTTCCGAACCGTAATGCACATAATCTTCGTATGAAATTACCTCTGCGCGAATGAATCCTTTTTCAAAATCAGTATGAATAACTCCAGCAGCTTGTGGTGCTGTAGCTCCAATATTGATTGTCCAGGCACGTACTTCTTTTACACCAGCCGTAAAGTAAGTTTGTTGTTTTAATAATTTATAAGCTGCACGAATTAATACCGAAGCTCCCGGCTCAGTCAATCCCATATCTTCAAGGAATACCTGACGCTCTTCGTAGCTTTCTAACTCTGTAATATCAGCTTCTGCTCCTACTGAAAGAATAATAACTTCAGCTTCTTCATCTTTTACCAATTCACGAACCTGATCTACATATTTGTTTCCGTTTACAGCAGAGCTTTCGTCAACATTACAAACATATAATACCGGTTTTGCAGTAATCAACTGAAACGCTTCCATTAAAACCTCTTCGTCATTGTTTTGAGGAATAATGGTTCTGGCTGATTTTGCCTGTAACAATGCCTCTCTGATTCGGTTTAACAAAGCCTCTTCTGTCTGAGCTTCTTTGTTTCCGGTTTTGGCTGCACGTTTTACTTTTTCCAGACGTTTTTCGATTGTTTCTAAATCCTTCAATTGAAGTTCTATATCAATCGTTTCTTTATCACGAATTGGGTTTACATTTCCGTCAACGTGAACGATGTTATCATTATCAAAACAACGCAAAACGTGAATAATAGCATTACACTCTCTAATGTTTCCTAAAAACTGATTTCCAAGACCTTCTCCTTTACTTGCACCTTTTACCAAACCTGCGATATCAACGATATCAACGGTTGCCATTTGTACACGCTCTGGTTTTACTAATTCTTCTAATTTGTTAATTCTTGGATCCGGAACGTTTACAACCCCAATATTAGGTTCGATTGTACAAAACGGAAAGTTAGCACTTTGCGCTTTTGCATTAGATAAACAATTAAATAATGTTGATTTTCCAACATTTGGTAATCCTACAATTCCTGCTTTCATCTGTTGATTCTATTTGTTTTTATGTCAACCTGTTTTTTTGAGTCCTTCCTAATTTAATATGCAGGAATCACTTTTAACAGGTTATAATTTACGTATTCACTTAGCATTTCTGCCAAAATATTATTTTTTGGCTTTAAAATTTTGCAAATATAAGATTTAATAGCTCGCAAGTGAAGTAAAAATGACGATTAATGTTTTTTAGAGCCCTGTCTTAAAAATAATTAAACTTTTTATTAATTTTTTGTTAAAAATAGTTACTTTTATAACAGACCAACAAGAATAAATAAACCAAACTCAAGTAACTATGAAAAAGATTGCATTATTAATAATTCTATTTAACACAGCATTTCTATTTGCCCAAAAAGAAATATCAGGAGTTGTAAAGGATAAATCAGGTAATCCGATACCCGGAGTTAATATTCTTGAAAAAGGAACCACAAATGGCGTATCTACCAATTTTGAAGGCGGTTATCTTATAAAAGTTAAAGAAGGCGCCGTATTAATTTTTAGTTTCGTAGGTTATACAAATGTAGAAAAATCATCCTCAAACAGTAAAACCGATGTTACATTAGACGAAAACGGAGGTCAGGTTCTGAACGATGTTGTCATTGTAGGTTCCAGAAATACAAAAAGAACTGTTGTAAATTCGGCTGTTCCAATTGACGTTATTAATGTGCAGGACGTCACGACTCAAAGTGGTAAACTAGAAATCAATCAGTTACTGCAATATGTTGCTCCTTCATTTAATGCTAACAAACAATCCGGTTCTGATGGTGCCGATCACGTAGATCCTGCTTCTTTAAGAGGTTTGGGTCCAGATCAGACACTTGTTTTGATTAACGGAAAAAGAAGACATCAATCATCACTAATTAATTTATTTGGTACACGTGGACGTGGAAATACAGGAACAGATTTAAATGCAATACCGGCCACTTCTATCAAAAGAATTGAGATTCTTAGAGATGGCGCTGCAGCACAATACGGTTCTGACGCTATTGCCGGCGTTATAAATATTGTGCTAAATGACAATGTAGACGAATTAACAGGATCTGTAACCTACGGTGTGTTTAATACCAATGCAAAAGGCGATTTCCTGGAAGGAACTCCAAATACCAAAAACTTCAGACTGGACCAAAACGGCAATGGAAATTCTTATGGTAAAAATCAGTCTTTTGACGGCGGATCTGTAAAAGTAGCTGCCAACTATGGAGTTGCAATTGGTGAAAAAGGCGGATATGCCAATTTCACCACGGAGTACATCAATAAAAACAAAACATTAAGACCTGCTTACGATTTTAGAAAAGGTTTTGGAGATGCTTCTATTCAGAGTTTTAATCTTTTTGGAAATTTAGCAATCCCCGTTTCCGAAAAAACTCAGTTTTATGCTTTTGGAGGTCGCAACTACAGAGATACAGACGCTTATGCTTTTACCCGAAACGGAGGAGAAAGAGTTGTTGAATCGGTTTATCCGGGTGGCTACACCCCTAGAATTACCTCTAATATTATCGATAATTCTCTGGCAGCAGGATTTAGAACTAAAACCGCCAGCGGATGGAATATTGACATTAGTAATACTTATGGTAAAAACCTTTTTCATTACTACATCAAAGGAACTATAAATGCTTCATTAGAAGACAAATCTCCAACAGAATTTGATGCAGGAGGACACAGTCTGACCCAAAACACAACCAACTTTGATCTTTCTAAAAACTACGATTCTGTATTAAACGGCTTAAATCTTGCTTTTGGAGCAGAATACAGAACCGAAAAATTCACCATTTTCTCAGGAGAAGAAGGCTCTTATGCTACTTACGACACTAACGGCAGACCTATAACCAATCCTACAACACAAAGTGCACCAACAATTCCAAATCCGGATTACGATCCTACAGACCCAACTTCTTCCCCAACAATTTCCAGACCGGGAGGATCACAAGGTTTTCCGGGATACAGCCCTTTGAATACCGTAGACAAAAGCCGCACCAACTTATCTTTATATACAGATGCTGAGCTGGACATTACAGAAGCCTTTTTATTAAGTGCCGCCGTTCGTTTTGAAAACTACAGTGATTTTGGAAGCACTTTAAACGGTAAATTAGCCGCCAGGGTAAAAGCCGGAAAACACATTAACTTTAGAGGATCTGTAAGTACCGGTTTCCGTGCCCCTTCGTTGGCACAAATTTATTACAACTTACGTTTTACAAATTTTAATGCAGGAGGAGCCACCGAAGTTTTACTTGCACCAAACAACAGCCCTGTTACCAAAGCTTTTGGAATTCAGAAACTAAATGAAGAAAAAGCGGTAAATGCTTCATTGGGATTCACTGCTTCTTTTGGTGATTTCACAGCAACAGTTGATGGCTACTATATTAAGGTAAAAGACCGTATCGTTCTTACCGGATATTTTGATGCTACTCCTTTAAATCTTGGTGTCGACAAAGCACAGTTTTTTGTTAACGGTGTAGATACCAGCACTCATGGTTTAGATTTAGTTCTGGCCTGGAAGAAAAGATTCGGAGAATCACTGTTTAGTGCCACTTTGGTTGGAAACATCAATGATATGAAAATTGATAATGTAAAAAATGGAACCTTAGACGAAGGTACTTTCTTTGGAAGACGTGAAAAAGCATTCTTATTGTCTTCGGCTCCGGACAGCAAATTTGGTTTAAATCTAAACTATGCTAAAAATAAATTTGATGCCGGTTTAGCATTCACCCGTTTTAGTAAAGTCGTCTTAGTAGACTACGCCGATGAAAACGACGTATACAATCCAAGATTAATTACAGATTTAACCGTTGGTTACAAACTAACGAAAAACCTAAAATTAAGTGTTGGAAGCAATAACTTATTCAACGTTTACCCAACAAAACAAGACGAGCTAGGAAACACTGAAGCAGGTGGTTACTGGGATGCTGTACAGATGGGTTTCAGTGGAGCTTACTACTATGCGAGACTTGGATTTAATTTTTAAAAAATTCAAACACCATATTATCTTCGCAAGCTAAGTCGAAAAAGAAGTTCAACTTTACCAGACCTGGCAAATGAAGGCATAAAAAAATCCTGAGTGCAAACTCAGGATTTCTTTTATTATCTAAAACAGAAAATAATTACTCCGCGTGTAAAAACGCCTGTCTGTTCAACAAAGTTTCTTCGTCTTCAACGTGATTATCGTCTGGCACACAACAATCAACCGGACATACAGCAGCACACTGAGGTTCGTCATGAAAACCTTTACACTCGGTACATTTTCCCGGAACGATATAATATACTTCATCAGAAATTGGTGTTTGCGCATCACCTGCGTCAACCTCAGTTCCATCCGGTAAAATTATTTTTCCTGAAAGACTGGTTCCGTCTTTGTATCTCCAATCGTCAGCTCCTTCATAAATTGCTGTATTTGGGCATTCTGGTTCACAAGCCCCACAGTTTATGCATTCGTCAGTTATAATTATTGCCATTTTGTTCTTAGTTACGAGTTAAAAATTATAAGAATTACGTTAAAAATGTCAAACATTTTATTCTGCTTTGCCTTATAACTTAATATAGCTTATTTTTGTGCAAAATTACAATCAAAACCTTTCATAAACAAATTACTTATGTTACAAAACGAAAAAAAACAGTCTTTTATAGCACTAGGTCGATTTTTAAGTCAGTTCTCTGAAGCAGAAAACACACGAAATGAATCGGTTTTAGGTAATGACCTGTTTTTTGATGATTTCATAAAACTGATTAACCTTTCGCAGTCTCACAATGGATGGTATACACCTGAGCAAGTGTATTTTGCCATAAACTCCTGGGCCGAAGCTTTGACAGAAGAGAATATTGAAAAATGGCTTTCCGCTTATGCATCAGAATTCGAAAAAACGGAAAAAACAGAAAAAACGGTCGCCTTGATCCTTGCAGGAAATATTCCGTTAGTAGGTTTTCATGACTTTTTATCGGTTTTAATCACTGGAAATAAGGCTTTAATAAAAACTTCTTCAAACGATCAGCACTTATTGCCTTTTTTAGCCAAATACCTGATTTTTACTGATGAAAATCTAAAAGATAAGATCACTTTCGTGGAAGGTAAACTAGAAAATTTTGATACGGTAATTGCTACCGGAAGCAACAATACTGCCCGCTACTTTGAATATTACTTTAAAGACAAGCCATCGATCATTCGTAAAAACAGAAATTCGGTTGCGATTTTAAACGGAAAAGAAACTCATGAGGAATTAGAAGCTTTGGGGGAAGATATTTTCAGATACTTCGGTCTGGGATGCCGCAATGTATCCAAACTTTTTGTTCCAAAAGGATATTCTTTTGATGCCTTTTTTCAGGCTATTTTTAAGTATCAGGATGTCATTCATTATGAAAAATATGCTAACAATTACGACTACAACAAAGCCGTATTTTTGATGAGTAATTTCAAATTGTTAGACAATGGCTTTTTAACTTTAAAAGAAGATTCAAGTTACGCCTCTCCTATTTCGAGCGTATTTTATGAATTCTATGAAAATATCGAAAACCTACAAGCTCGTTTAGAGACTGATTCTGAGCAAATTCAATGCATCGTGAGCCATGACTTAACTCAAAACAGCATTCCTTTCGGGCAAACCCAAAAACCACGATTGTGGGATTACGCAGATAACATAGATACTATAACGTTTTTGTTAACAACAAAGTAAAAATATGTGCAAATATTTCGAATAATTTATCGCTTTTTCAGGTCCTATTGCCGAAATTTGCGTCTTTAAATTTTTCGACTATTAACAACAACCATGAAAAAACACAACTACAGCGCAGGACCAAGTATCTTACCTCAGGAAGTTTTTGAGAAAGCCTCAAAAGCAATTTTAGATTTTAATGATTCAGGACTCTCTATTCTTGAAATTTCGCACCGAAGCAAAGATTTCGTTGCCGTTATGGAAGAAGCCCGATCCCTTGCTTTAGAATTATTAGGACTTCAGGGAAAAGGATATCAGGCCTTATTTTTACAAGGTGGTGCAAGCACAGCCTTCCTTATGGCCCCATATAACCTGATGAAAGAAAACGGAAAAGCAGCTTATTTAGATTCCGGAACCTGGGCAACTGCAGCTATAAAAGAAGCAAAGTTTTTTGGAGAAACTGTTATCGTTGGCTCTTCAAAAGAAGACAATTACAGCCATATTCCAAAAGGATACGAAATACCAAGTGATGCTGATTACTTTCACTGTACCAGCAACAATACTATTTTTGGAACTCAAATGAAAGAATTCCCGGTAACTAACGTTCCTGTGGTTTGTGACATGAGTTCTGATATTTTTTCACGTGAACTGGATTTCTCTAAATTTGATTTAATCTATGCTGGTGCTCAAAAGAATATGGGGCCTGCAGGAACTACTTTGGTAGTGATCAAAGAAGAAATACTGGAGAAAAGCGGAAGAACAATTCCTAGTATGTTAGATTACGCTAAACATATTAAAGCAGAGAGCATGTACAACACACCTCCTGTTTTTGCCGTATATGTTTCGCTATTAACCTTACAATGGATCAAAGAAAAAGGAGGAGTTGCTGCTGTTGAAAAGCTAAACAATGCAAAAGCCGACTTACTTTACGCCGAAATTGACAGAAATCCACTGTTCAAAGGTGCTGCAGCGGTTGAAGATCGTTCTAAAATGAACGTTACTTTCTTATTAAACAATGCCGATCATACTGCTACTTTTGATGCTTTATGGAAAGAAGCCGGAATTTCAGGATTACCGGGGCACCGCTCAGTTGGTGGTTACAGAGCTTCAATCTACAATGCAATGTCTATCGAAAGCGTTCAGGTTTTAGTAGATGTAATGAAAGCCTTGGAGACTAAAGTTTAGTTTACGGTCGCAGTTTTTAGTTCGCAGTTTGCCAAAAACAGGAACTGAACACAGAATTCCTAGCCCCGATAGAAGTGGAGATCCTTTTTTGTTTTTTCTTTAAAAACAAAAAAGATCACAACGGATAGCGGGATTAGCTTCTAAAGAAAAAGAAAAAATTATAATATATGTTTATCATCTAATCTGTACGATTAAACAAATAAACGAATAAACACATAAACTAAGATGAAAGTATTAGCCAATGACGGAATTTCAAAAAGTGGAATTCTTGCTTTAGAAAAAGGTGGTTTTGAAGTTATTACTACAAAAGTGGCTCAGGAACAAGTAGCTAATTTTGTAAACGAGAACAATGTAGCGGTGGTTTTAGTACGTAGTGCTACCAAAGTTCGTAAAGACATTATCGATGCCTGTCCGGGATTAAAAATTATCGGCCGTGGTGGTGTTGGTATGGACAACATCGATGTTGATTATGCAAAAAGCAAAGGAATCCATGTTATCAATACACCTGCTTCATCATCAGAATCTGTTGCTGAATTGGTATTTGGACACTTATTTTCCGGTGTTCGTTTTTTACATGATTCTAACCGAAATATGCCTCTTGAAGGAGATTCTAACTTTGACGGACTGAAAAAAGCGTACGCAAACGGTACCGAATTAAGAGGAAAAACTCTTGGTATTGTTGGTATTGGACGTATTGGTCAGGCTACTGCAAAAATGGCACTTGGTTTAGGAATGAAAGTAATCGCTGCAGATAGCTTTATTCCTTCTGTAGACGTTAAAGTGGAGTTTTTCGACGGTCAGTCTATCACTACTACTATCGTTTCTCAATCTTTAGAGTCTTTATTCAAAGAAGCTGATTTTATCACCTTACACGTTCCTGCTCAGGATGGATATATCATTGGAGAAAAAGAACTGGCGATTATGAAAGATGGCGTTGGAATCGTAAACTGTGCCCGTGGTGGTGTTATCGACGAAGTAGCCTTGTTAAAAGCTTTAGATTCAGGAAAAGTTGCATTTGCAGGATTAGACGTTTTTGAAAGTGAACCAAAACCGGAAATGGCTATTTTAATGCACTCTAAAATTTCATTGACACCACATATTGGAGCTGCTACAGATGAAGCACAAGACAGAATTGGTACAGAATTAGCCTCACAAATTATTTCTTTACTAAGCTAATGAATTAAAAATAAATTATTTAGGAGGGATTTATTAACATCGTTTAATAAATCCCTTTCTTTTTTTGATTAAATTTGAGTTTAAATTCTAACCTAAATTCTTTTAATCATGTTTGAACAATTAACACAATTAGTACAACAATACGGAGGAGATGCAGTGGTAAACAATGCTGCTGTCCCAAATGAGCATAATGAAGCGGTTATACAAGAAACTAGTTCTTCAATATTTTCAGGATTGCAAAAAATTGCTTCAGAAGGAGGTGCAGAACAATTGGCAGGCTTATTCAACGGAACTTCAAAGTTAGACAGTTCTAATCCTGTTGTACAGCAAATAACACAGCAATTGAGCGGTAGTCTTGGTGAAAAATTCGGATTAAGCAGCGCCGATTCAGCTGGTGTCGCTTCAGGCATGATTCCACAGGTTTTGAGTTCTTTAGTAAACAAAGCAAAAGATCCAAACGACAGTAGTTTTAATATTTCAGATATTATAAGCTCAATCTCCGGAAACAGCGGACAGGCTTCTGGCATCATGGATACCATCAATAAATACGGAATGCAGTTTGGCCTCGACCAAAATAACGACGGAAAAGTAGACGTAGCCGATGCAATGGCACTCACCAAAAGCGGAGGTCTTGGCGGTTTACTAGGGAAATTGTTTGGGAAATAGTTTCTTTTTGAGGGACAAAGGCTCAAAGTTACAAAGGTCCACAGGTCTCAACCAAAGCAATAAAAAGTCTGTTTACATTCATGTAAACAGACTTTTCTCTTTTATAGAACTAAGTTACAACAAACCTTTTAAACCTATGCGACTTTGAACCTTTGAACCTTTGTTTACAAACTGTTAAATCTCCAAACCTTTTCCTCATTTATTTGTAAATTTAGGGTTCAAACAAAAATTATGAAAAAATATCTTTTTATACTAGTCCTTCTGTTTACGATAATAGCATGCTCAACAGCTTCAAAAAATACTGTTTCTGCAAAAACATCCTCTAAACCAAATGCTGCTGTAAATGATACGGTACGAATTGCCAATGATTCTTTAGAATATGAGGTTATCATCATCGATAATGGTTTTAGTACCTGGCTGGCTTCGAGAGCACTTCCGCGAAATTATTATTCGTTAACTTATCTCGAAAACAAGAATAATTTGTACGTGACAGAATGGAACAATCGTGTTTTACAACCACAACGTTACGACCCTAATTTATATGAAATGAGGATTGATTACCAGCCAACGATTCATTATGGCTACGAAGTAAATTATCTGATTTATAACTATATGATTTATTTTCAAAATACACACAAACAAAAGCTCGCAGGTTATGTTCCTATAAGATAATGTTCTTATATTTGTAATCGTTACAAATAAAGAATGAACAGACTAAAGAAACGTTGGGGTATTACCTCAAATGTACAAGCCATTATAATACTAATTGTTTTTGCCATCACAGGATCGGCATCTGCATGGCTGTCTAAACCCTTTTGCGTTTTACTAGGCATTACCAAAGAAGATTTTGGAGGCTGGTTTACTTTGATCCGATTGCTGATTATTTTTCCAATCTATCAGGTTTTATTAGTCGCCATTGGTACACTGTTTGGGCAATTCCGTTTCTTTTGGAATTTTGAAAAGAAAATGCTTAAAAATATGGGACTGGGATTCTTGTTTAAAGATAAAGAGCCTAAATCTTAACTTACCTTAAAAAGTACAAAATCGATTAAAAAGATTTAAGATTGCTCCTTACTTCCTTTTTGAAAAAAGTAAGTGTAAATCCAGGTTATTGTAAAGGAGGGAATAATGTCTGTTCCCGGAAGTATTTCTTCCACAAAAGTCAGTACACTTGCTACTTTCCCTACTCTTCCCGGGTACATTCTGATCATGATAAAAGCCGCTATTGGCGCCCAGATCAAATCAGCAATCTCTGCAACCCCCAGTATACTGTAGGTTAGCATTCCTATTCCATCCAAAATCAGCCCCAAAAGGAGTTTCTTTGTTCTATCATCATGTATTACATTGGCTTCCTGCATTTTCATCGTATTTAGAAATTCGAATTTAAAAAGAATTCTTTAAAACTAACTTATTTTTTGATCGTAATTTATTTCTTAATTCCCACCTTTTCAACGCTTTTCATTACCAAAAAGCATATCCTTCAATCTTCTCCCAAAAACCAGGCCGATTATTTAGTAGTGATTTTTTTTTGTTCTCTTAGCTTTTTCCAATTCCACAAAATTGAGATTGTCATTGTCATTGTCATTGATATTATCATTGATATTGCTCTTAAAAACTTGTTCTTAAAATTCTGTTAGCTGCATTTTTATATCGAAAGAATCTTTGTTTCTTTGTAGAAACAGTTTCAAAATGATCCACGCAAAAAATATACATAAGTTTTACGACAAATTAGAAGTTTTAAAAGGAGTCGATCTACACATTAAAAAAGGAGAAATTGTTTCAATTGTTGGCGCATCAGGTGCAGGAAAAACAACGCTCTTACAAATTTTAGGAACCTTAGACAAACCTGAAAGAAATGCTGCCTCTTCCCTGACTATCAATGGAGAAAATGTGTTAAAATTGCAGGACACTGAAACGGACAATTCAAAAGAGGAAAAAAGATTCAAAATTGTATCGTGGATTGGCGTTTTGTACTCCATTTTATTATTGGTTTATCTAGTCTTCTTCAGAACTAAAAATGAGGATGATTTATTGGAATATGTCGCACTTTTTGCTTTCTCGCAGCCTATCTTGTCAGTACTCATCTATTTGAACCGTTATTTTAAAAAGAAGAGCAAAAAGGACAAGATATTGTCTAATTTCCGAAATTTAAATTTAGGCTTTATCTTCCAGTTTCACCAATTATTACCTGAATTTACGGCGCTGGAAAACGTTTGTATCCCGGCTTATATGGCCAACAAACCTAAGGCTGAAGCAGAAAACGAAGCAAAAAAAATCTTAGAATACTTGGGATTATCACATCGCATACATCATAAACCAAATGAACTTTCGGGAGGAGAGCAGCAAAGAGTAGCTGTCGCAAGAGCGTTAATCAATAAACCCGATGTTATTTTTGCCGATGAACCTTCGGGAAATCTGGACACGCATTCGGCCGAAAATTTACACCAGTTGTTCTTCCAGCTTCGCGATGAATTTGGACAAACTTTTGTAATTGTAACCCACAATGAAGAATTGGCTAATATGGCCGACAGAAAGTTAATAATGGTTGACGGATTAATTAGCAATTAAGAACTCCACAACAATCCATTAGCATCTTTCCTTTTAATTATGACACAAAAAGAACTCAAAGAATTCCTGGACGAAAAAGTAATTCAATACAACAATCTCGATTTTATCGACAGTGACCCTGTGCAGATTCCTCATTTGTTTACTCAGAAAGAAGACATCGAAATTGCTGGCTTTTTAAGCGCAACGATCGCCTGGGGAAATCGTAAAATGATTATCCGGAACTCACATCAAATGATGGAGTTAATGGGAAATACTCCTTATGATTTTGTGATGTCGCATTCGGATGAAGATCTGGAACGTCTTGAAAATTTTGTACACCGCACTTTTAACGGAAAAGACTTTTCAGGTTTTATAAAAGGACTACGTCATATTTACCAAAACCACAATGGCCTGGAAGCGGTTTTTGCCAAAAATCAGGAAGCCGATAGTCTGCAGAAAAGCATCAGCGAATTCAAAAAAATATTTTTCGAGATCGATCATTTACCGAGAACTCAAAAACACATTTCAGATCCGCTAAACAATTCGGCTGCAAAAAGAATCAACATGTACCTGCGCTGGATGGTGCGTCAGGATACAAAAGGTGTTGATTTAGGAATCTGGAAAACAATTTCTCCTGCTGTATTGTCCTGCCCGCTTGATGTACATTCCGGCAATGTAGCCCGAAAACTAGGGATCCTAACCCGAAAACAAAATGACGGAAAGGCCTTAACAGAACTTGACCTGAAACTCCGAAAAATGGATCCGCTCGATCCGGTAAAATACGACTTTGCTCTTTTCGGATTGGGCGTTTTTGAAGGATTCTAAGCCCGGTAAAGCAACCTTTCATTAGCTTTATTCTGTTTTTTTTCGTAATTTCACTCTATAAAGCAATATTTATGGAGCATTTTATAGGTTATATAAAACACTACGCCATCCCATTATTTGTATTTACAAGTTTAGCTTTAGCACTTGCCTTAATACTCAAAAGAATTCATTATCAATACACGCTACCTTACAGACATCATATTATACGAAAATCTGAAATTTTCCTGACTGAGATTACACTCTCAAAACCGGAGAAAAGCATACTAAAATATAAAATTGCCAAGTTTAAATCCGAAATTCCCATTCATAAAAACTGGTGCAAAAACATGCTGATCGAAGATATGATTCGGATGAAAAGCAACTTAAAAGGAAAAACAGCCAAAAACATTCTTCTTATTTACAAACAGCTGAACTTAAATCATTATTCAGCAAGTTTACTTCGGGACTTCAGAAAGTATAAAAAATGTGATGGTATTTATCATTTTCAGGCCTTGGGATACAAACCGGGAATTTCACTTTTAAAGAAATACCTGTTTCATCCCAATAAAATCATTCGGTCAAATGCCAATGTTGCTTACCTGATTTTAACTCAGGGCGACTGGCAGGCGGTGAACAAAGTTCCTGTAAAAGTATCTATTACCACTACAATAAAAATAATGGATGTATTGCATTCCCAAAACATCCCAATTCCACCGGAAATAGACAATTGGATCGAATCCGACAATCCTACTATTCTGAAATTAGCAGTAATGACAATGGTCTTTTACAATTACAGAAACAAATCACAAGAGATCATTAAATTACTCAAACATGAAAATAAAAGTCTAAGGACAGATGTTATCATCGCCATTCGGGATCTATACCTATACAAAGCCGAAAGTGACTTACTGTTGCAGTTTGAACAGGAGAACATCGAAATACAATTAGAAATTCTGGACGCGCTAGCTGTAATAGGGTCTGAAAAAACAATTTCGTTTTTAAATACCCAAATTCCAAAAGAAGAAATCAAGGACCTTAAATTAAAAATGGTATCGGCTTTAAACAATCTTAATGCTGTTCGTTTGGATGTAATAGGAACACAAGATAAGGATACGCAAAAAATGATTAATCACATTAGAAAATTACAACTATGATTCCGGATTTTCTATCTCATATGATTCGCTGTTACGATATTTTTGTCGCCTATTTTTCTGTTGGATATATTTTGTTCTACATATTCCTCTCTGTTTTATCCTATTGGGCAATTATAAAACACTTGAAATATCAAAAATATCTGGATGAGGAGGTTTTACTTCGTTCCAACCACATACTAGGCGTTTCTATTGTAGCTCCCGCTTTTAACGAAGGCGTAAATATTGTTTACAATGTCAAATCCCTCCTTTCTTTAACCTATCCAAAATACGAAATCATTATTGTCAATGACGGAAGTTCTGACGATACACTCGAAAAACTTATTGCAGAATTTGATCTGGTTAAAATTGATTTTTATTACCAGGAAAAAATAGCCACACAACCCGTTCGCGGACACTATAAATCAAAAAATCCCGTTTATTCAAAACTACTGATTGTAGACAAGATAAACGGAAAAAGCAAAGCCGACGCTACAAATGCCGGAATAAACTCCTCGCAATACCCATTATTTTTATGTACCGATGTGGATTGTATTTTAAAAAGAGATACTATTCTAAAACTGGCTAAACCGTTCATGGAAAACGAAACCCGTGTGATTGCCTGTGGCGCCGGAATCAGGATTTCAAACTCCTGTGAAATAAAGGAAGGTTTTTTGTTTAAAGTCCACTATCCTAAAGAATGGTATCCACGTTTTCAGGAATTAGAATATGTACGTTCTTTTATCTTTGGAAGAATGGCCTGGAGTCAGCTAAACGGCTTGCTACTGGTTTCGGGAGGTCTGGGTATGTTTGATAAAGATATTGTGATTAAAGCAGGCGGATACTGGCACCAGTCTTTGGGTGAAGATATGGAACTTGTGACACGAATGCGCAGATACATGCACGACAATAAAGAGAAGTTTTTAATCAAATACATTCCCGAATCACTTTGCTGGACCGAAGTTCCAAGTACCAGAAAAATATTCTTACGGCAACGCATCCGCTGGGCAAGAGGATTGGTGCAAACCTTACAACTGCATCGAAAAATGTTTTTAAATCCAAAATACGGACGAACCGCCTTCTTAGTGTTACCGTACTTTTTTAGTTTTGAATTTTTGGTTCCGATCGTCGAATTTGTTGGTATTCTAACCCTGATTTCAAGTTTTATATTTGGAATGATCGATTACCAGTACCTGCTTATCATAAGCCTTTTGGTTTATTTATTTTACCTCTCCATTACTATAATATCCATATTAATCGATGAAATACTGTATAAAAGTTATGCAAATTATAAAGAACTAATGATTCTTATCGGAATGGCTGCTATTGAACCTTTTGTTTACCATCCTGTAACGATTTATGCCTCATTAAAAGGCTACTGGCTCTTCTTCCGCAGAAAAGAACAAAACTGGGGCGTTATGATTCGAAAAGGATATGCAAGTCCAACTAAAAAATAATGGGATTATGAACCATAACAAAAATATACATTTTGTAAAACTGCTTATCTGCCTCTTTTTATTAGCCTTTCAAACGGTTAAAGGACAAAAAATAGATACGGATAGTCTTTTGACTGTAGTCATCAAAGACATGAAAAGCATCCGTCCAAATTATAAGGCCAATATTCAAAGAGCTTTATTAGGCAAAAAACTGGCCCCGAATTATCTTGATTTTTATCTTGTACTGGGACGAAATTACGACTTGACAAAAGCAAAAGACAGTGCCCGGTTTTATTACAATTATGTGATAGATAAAAACCCAAAATACGAAGATGCCTATCTCTATCTGATCAATATGGATTTAGCAGTCAAAAATTATGACGATGCTCTGGACTTAACCGATAAAGCCATTGAGTTGTTTCCTGATAATAAAAACTTCCGACTTAAAAGAATTTCCATTTATTCTTTGCAAAACGACACTAAAAATGAAGAAAAAGAACTAAAATCGATTCGGGCAAAATACCCCCATGATGCCGACATCGAACAGCGTCTTTTTACCTTATACTCTAAAACTAATATCGATCGTGCAGGTACTTACTACAACTACACCACAATTGATCGTGACGGTGTCGGCCCCTGGCATCTGGTAAGTACCGATTATATGCGGCAACGTACCTGGGGAAGCGTAATAGGAAGAGTCAGTTATGCAAAAAGACTGTCCTCCAATCTGGTTATGGCCAGCGGACTTCAGTTTGAAGTAGAATCCTATCTTTCGGGAAAGAAAAACAATTACTCTTATATCGATGTTGCCTACAGCAAAGACAGTGCTTTTCCAGAATGGAGACTGGGCTACTCCTATTTCTACAATTTCAACAAAGGCTGGGAAGCCGATTTAGGCTTTCGCTTCATCGAAATGCAGGACAACAGCAATTTAAAAACCTTAAATGTAGGCCTGGGGAAATACTTTGGCTCCTATTGGGTCAATTTAAGATCCTATATTCAAAAAGAAGGCACTTCGTTAACTCTGACTTCGCGTTACTATTACGGAACTAAATTTGATTATGTTACTGTAATTGCGGGTTACGGAACTTCACCGGACGACCAGACCAGATCAGTAGAATATCAAAACAGAGCGGCTTTAAGCTCTTACAGATTAAGTGCCGGTTTTTATAAATTAATCAAAACCCATTATATTTTCGGTCTATTAATCACGGACAATCAACAAGAATACAGCCCGAAGAAATTTCAAAACGAACTTGATTTTGCTTTTATACTGCAATATAAATTCTAAATCGTATGAAAAAAAAGCAAACTCTTTATTTTCCATTTTTTCTACTCACCCTGCTTAGCTTTAAGATGATGGCACAATCTGAAATTATAATATCCGATCAAAACAAGATTATTGCGACAGCCGAAAATACTCAGGCGGCGGCAGGAATCCTGAAGAAGTATCTTGACAAAGCCATTTCAAAGCCATTTCAAATTGTATCTGAAAGTAAAAAAGAAAGCACTGCCTCCGAAATAGTTCTGGAAATTGCTAACGACAAAAAACTTAAAGTAAATGAATTCATCATCAAAAGTGATTCAAAATCAATTTATGTAACTGCTACAAATCAAAAATACCTGCGATATGCTATTTATACTCTATTGGAAATCTGGGAATTTCGAAAATTCACAGCTACAGAAACCTACATTCCGAAAATAACTCAATTTACCTTTGCAAAAAACACTATTAAAACCTACCAGCCTTCCTTTGATTACAGAGCTTTGTTTTATCCCGATTGTTATGATGAAGATTTCAGAGACTGGCACAAACTCGATTGGCATATTGACGATTTTGGCCTTTGGGGACATTCTTTTAGCACCCTTGTTCCGCCAAAGGAGTATTTTAAAAACAACCCTAAACTTTTTGCTTTGTACGAAGACGAACGAAATACGGAATCTTTGTGCATGACCAATGATACTGTCGTACGCTTGGTTGAGAAAAACATGGCCGAAATTATCGCAAAAACTCCTAATGCGCAGTTTTATTCGGTAAGCCAGAATGATGACGTGGTGTATTGTGAATGTACCGAATGCAAAGCCATCAACAATAAATATGGTGGTCCACAAGGTTCTTTTTATTATTTTCTGAATAAAATTGCAGCTCACTTTCCTAAAACAAAAATTACAACCCTGGCCTATCTTCATACTTTCAAACCTCCTGTAAATTTAAAAATAGAACCCAACATTTATACTATTTTATGCCCAATCGAACTGGATCGCGGCAAACCCATTACCAATCAGAACTCTCCTTCATTTTTAAAAAATTTAGAAAACTGGAGCGTAACTTCACCACACTTGTTTTTATGGGATTATACCGTACAGTTCTCTAATTTCATGTCACCCTTTCCTAATTTTGAATCTTTTCAGGACAACTATAAGCTCTTTAAAAAAAACAAAGTAAAAGGATTATTCGTGCAGGGCTATGCTGATGTTCCCGGAGATTTTTCGGAATTGCGACAATATCTTCTCGCCAAATTAATATGGAATACCGATATTGATGTGAAAGCCGTAACAGCCGACTTTTTCAGAGGTTTTTACGGAAAAGCTGCCCCCTTTGTCGCAAAATACCTTGACCTGCTGGAAGCCAATCAAAACAAAAGCAAAGCTTACTTAGACATCTATTCAGGTCCCGTTCAGGCCCGAAATACTTTCCTAACTCCGGAAGCTATGGACCAATACGATCATTTACTCGAGCAGGCATTTACAGCCGTCGAAAATGATTCCGTTTTAAATTCACGTGTTCACAAATTGCGACTGGCGTTAGAATTTGTCTATTTTGAGCAAGCCAAATTTTACGGGAAAAACCAACACGGTATGTTTATCGTAAATTCCAAAGGAGAGAAAGAAGTAAAAAAAGGTTTAACAGAAAGAGTTTTAAAATTCGCCCAATCCTGCAATCAATTTGGAATTTACGAATTGAGTGAAGACGGGCTTTCTCCGGATAATTATTATAAAGAATGGATTGAAATTTGCAAAAATACAACCACTCATTTGGGCGAGGATTTAAAAGTTACCTTTATAACACCTCCTTCAGCTGAATTTAAAGGTAAAGGAAGTTATGGCTTAGTCGACGGAAACAGAGGTTACAAAGATTTCAATAGTAACTGGATTGGATGGTATGAAACGAATCCCGAAATTGAAATCGTAACCAAAAATCTTACTTTTAATACGCTGAAATTAAATTTCCTAAGCGACCATAGGCATTGGATTTTCACCCCCAAAAGCATCAAAATATACGGTTTCAAAAATCAAAAATGGGAGCTTATAAACGATCAAATTTGTGACATTTTAACAGAAGACTACGAAATTACAACAAAATCATGGGAAATTAGAAATCCAATCTTCAGTAGTTTTGTCAAAATTAAAATCGTCGCAGAAAACCAGAAGGAACTTCCCGTCTGGAGGAAACGAAAAAACAAAAAAGCTATGATAATGCTGGACGAGATAGAATTGTTTAAAAAATAAGAGTCAAAATGGATACTAGCGATAAAAAAATTATGATCATCGATAATGATGACATGACCGTTGAAATTCTAAAATTCATTCTTAAAAAAGAAGGGTACAAAATAAGTATTGCAAAAGATGGCATCAGTGCCATGGAGCGCCTGCCTGTTATTATGCCTGATTTGGTTATTACCACGATTACTATTCCGCTTAAATCCGGTTTAGAAATCATCAATGAAATCAAACAAAATTACAGTAACATTCGTGTTGTCGCACTTTCCTCTCTTGGAGAGGAAGAAAACACCGTTGAAGAAGCTTTTGAACTGGGTGTAGACGATTTTATTGCAAAACCCTTTAATCCAAATGAGCTTTTATTGCGAATAAAACGTTTTTTATAGCATTTTAAACTGCTTTTTTGAGAAATACGAATACGATAAACCGTTGTAATTTCTAAGAAACATCAATTATCAGCTATTTATAGCTATATTTGCACAAAATTTAATGCAAATGAGCACTTTCGAAAAATTCAATCTCCCAAAATCAGTACAAAAAGCAATCGACGAATTAGGATTTGTTACGCCTACCCCTATTCAGGAAAAATCTTTTGCCGTGATTATGTCTGGCCGGGACATGATGGGAATTGCGCAAACCGGTACCGGTAAAACGTTTGCTTACTTATTACCACTTTTAAAACTTTACAAATTTACCAATACCAATACGCCAAAAATTGTAATTCTGGTTCCAACGCGTGAATTAGTAGTTCAGGTTGTAGAAGAAGTCGAGAAATTAACCAAATACATGTCGGTTAAAACACTTGGTATCTTTGGTGGAGTGAACATCAATACGCAAAAAAAAGCTGTATACGAAGGTGTCGATATCTTAGTAGGAACCCCTGGTAGAACCATGGATTTAGCCCTGGATGCCGTAGTACGTTTTGATGAAACTCAAAAATTAGTCATTGATGAGTTTGACGAAATGCTGAATTTAGGTTTCCGTACACAATTGACAGCTCTTTTAGCAATGATGAAAACCAAACGTCAGAACATTCTTTTCTCAGCAACTATGACAGATGAGGTTGATGCTGTACTGAATGACTTTTTTGACTTTCCGGAAGAAGTAACACTTGCTGCTTCAGGAACTCCTTTAGAAAAAATTACACAGATTACTTACAATGTTCCGAATTTCAATACTAAAGTAAATCTCCTAAAGCATTTACTTGAAACCAACGAAAGCATGGAACGTGTTTTAGTTTTCGTAAACAATAAAAAGATTTCGGATATGCTTCATACCCGAATCGAAGAAGATTTTGAAGGGCAATTTGGGGTAATCCACTCCAATAAATCTCAAAATTATCGTTTGAGTACGATGGCAGAATTCCAGGAAGGAAATCTTCGTGGATTAATCACGACAGACATTATGGCGAGAGGTTTAGATATTTCGAACATCTCCCACGTTATTAACTTCGAACTTCCTGAATTCCCTGAACTGTACATGCACAGAATTGGTCGTACAGGTCGTGCCGACGCTACAGGGACAGCTATTAGTTTCATTACACCACGTGAAGAAGAATTTAAAATTGAAGTTGAAGTTTTAATGAATCAGGAACTTGAAATCGCAGATTTCCCTGAAGAAGTTGAAATTTCAACCAAGTTAATTGAACCTGAAAAAGACAGACAACCTATTAAGTTTTTAATGAAAAAACAAAAACTTGATGGTGATGGTGCCTTTCACGAAAAAGCTAAAAAGAATAAAAAAGTCAACCTTGGAGGTCCTTCCAAAACAAAAAAGAAAACCCACGGATCTGTCAATCGAAACATGTTAAAAACGAGAGACAAGAAGAGAAAAGATAAGGATAAATAGTTTTTTTTTTTAAAGGAGCTAAGGGGCTGAGGGGCTGAGGCACTAAGGATTAAGTAAAAAGCTCAAAATATTGAATTAAGTTATTCTTAATTCAATATTTTGAGCTTTTTTATTGTTCGAACCTCAGTACCTCTGTACCTTTGCTCCTTTGAACCTTAAGAACCTATATTTTCGTAAAAACCAACCCCACCGGAGAACACAATCCGATTCTCTTACCGGTATCGGTTAATTTTCCAGTTGCTATATCTCTTTTAAAAACAATTATATCATTGGTATACTGATGTCCTACTAAAAGATAATTTCCGGTAGGATCGATTGCAAAATCTCTTGGACCTTTTCCTAAAGTACTGATTTGATCCACCAGTTCAATTCCACCCTCTTTTTGAATTTTATAAACTGCAATCGAATTGGAATCTACGCGATCTGTAACGTATAAAAATGCTCCGTCAGGCGAAACTTTAATGGCCGCAGCTCCCGTTCCTCCTTTAAATCCTTTTGGCAAAATACTGGTTTCGGCAACCACTTTCAGGTTTCCGTTTTTATCAAAACTAAAAGTAGTCAGCGTACCGTCTAATTCCTGAACCAGGTATACAAATCTACCATCTTTGCTAAAAGTCAAATGTCTTGGTCCACTTCCTGGCTTCACGTCTACAGTTCCTTTTAGGGTTAAGATTTCATTTTTAGAACTCGCATTGTACTTATAAATAAAAACCTTATCCAGACCTAAATCGTTAGATAAAACAAACTTTTTATCCGGTGAAAAAGCAACCATATGCACGTGTGCTTTCTCCTGACGTGCTGCATTAATTCCTTTCCCTTCATGTTGAACCAACTGCTGTGCTTCGGAAATACTTCCATCTGCATTCTTTTTAAAAACAGCAATATTACCACCCGAATAATTCGCAACAAGCACATTTTTGTCATCATTAATCAAATGACAAGGATCTGCTCCCAAAGCATCATTTTTATTCAAAAAAGTAAGTTTTCCTCCTACCGGATCGTAACCAAAAGCACTAACCGAACTTTGAGGTCCGTTTTCGTTTACGGCATAAACAAACTTATTATCAGCCGAAACAGACAAATAACTTGGACTCACAACACTTTCAGAAGAACCTTTCAATTTAAAAGCACCGGAATCAGCATCAAATTCGTAAACATAGATTCCGTTGCTCTGACAGGTATTCGTATAAGTCCCTACCAGCAAATTGAATTTGTTCTGAGCTTGTAAACCTGCACAGGACAAAGCAGAAAAAAGTATTACATATAATCTCTTCATAATCTTTGAATTAATTTTTGGATACGCTAAAATAGGGAATAATATCTTTTCTAAACTTATTTTTTGTTACAAAAGGGATTACAAAAGTTACATTTTTCAAACAATATCGTTTACTTTTCTAAAACCCGCAAACCCTACAAATACAATAATTTTTAACCTCAGTAACCTTTGCTTATAATCTCTCTCATAACTCAGCAGTTTTGAGTAAAAATTTGTATTTTTGACCAGTGTCTTCGCGAAAAATAAAACGTAGTGAAGTAAATCGAAGCCAGAATGCATTTTAAACATCCCGAAATTCTATACTTTCTGTTTTTGTTAATTGTTCCAATTTTGGTTCATTTATTTCAATTACGACGTTTTAAAACCTCTTTCTTTACCAATGTTCGTTTCCTTAAAGAACTTGCTATTCAAACCCGAAAGAGTTCTAAAATCAAAAAACGATTATTGCTGGCTACCCGTTTATTATTGCTAACCTGTATTATTCTCGCTTTTGCTCAGCCTTTTTTTCAGGCCAAAGACAGCAAAAATGCAGCTAACGAAATGTATATCATTCTTGACAACTCGTTTAGCATGCAGGCCAAAGGTAAAAAAGGTGAACTGCTAAAACGTGCTGTACAGGAACTACTGGAAAACACGCCCGAAAACACCACTTTTTCATTACTGACCAATACCGAAAATTATTGGAACACAGATATCAAGTCATCTAAAAGTGCTTTGCAAAACTTAAAATACAGTGCTACTCCTTTTGAGCTTCCATCAATAATGGCAAAGATCAAAGCACACAAATCAGCGCATAAAAAAGATATTGTTGTTATTACGGATGCTGTAGGTTTAGTCGAAAAAGATGTAAAAAACATTGATACAGAAGAGAAACCCTATTTCATTATCCCGGAAGCTGAACAAAAAAACAACATCGCCATAGACAGTGTTTTTATCAATCAAACCTTAGAGAACTTCTACGAAATAGGTGTTAGTTTATCTGCTTACGGTGAAGATTTCAAGCCTATTTCGATGGCGTTATATAATCAAAGTAAGCTAATTGCTAAGACCATTATCAATTTTGATGCAAAGAAAAAGAAAATCAACTTTACCATTCCTAAAGAGGCTTTTCATGGCTATGTCGTTATTGAAGACAATGGATTAACTTACGACAACAAACTCTATTTCAGCATTCTAAAAACGAAGAAAACCAATATCATCAGCATTGGTGAGCCTGAAAAAAGCAATTTCCTGTCCCGAATTTATACGTCAGCAGAATTCAACTATAACAATTATTCAATTAGCAGTTTGGATTACAATAGTCTGAACAAACAAAACACGATCATTTTAAATGAATTAACAGAAGTTCCTCAGGCACTGCAAACTACTTTAAAAGCTTTTGTTTCTAAAGGAGGTAATTTAGTTGTGATTCCGTCCGAGAAAACTTCGATTTCAAATTTGAATTCTTTTTTAGGTAATTTTGGGAAAATTCAGTTTACGGCTCTTGAAACCAAAGCGAAGCTAATCACCAAAATCAATTTTGATCATCCATTATTCTCTGGTGTTTTTGAGAATAAAATCACAAATTTTCAATATCCGAAAACAAATAGTTCTTTCGATCTTTCAAGCCCTTATCCGGCCGTTTTATCGTACGAAGATCAAAGCGTGTTTGTTACAGCCATTCAAAATCCGGTTTCCGGAATTACAGTTTTTTCCGCCCCTATTAATGCGGCAAATTCAAACTTTCAGCAATCGCCATTAATCGTTCCCTTGTTTTATAAAATGGGGCAAAACAATCAAAAAACAGGAGTTAATGCCCTGGTTATAGGAAGCAATCAGCCTTATTTTGTAGACGTACTATTAACTAAGGACGCTATTTTGGAAGTAAAAGGAAACGATGATTCTTTTATCCCAATTCAGCAAGTATTAAACAACAAAGTCAAACTGACCTTCAATGATTTTCCTGAAACAGCCGGAAACTATAGTGTTTTTGATCGAAAAGAATGGATTGAAAACCTGAGTTTCAATTACAAAAGAAGTGAAAGCGATTTGAGTCAGGTAAACACAAATGTCGTTTCAGATTTTAAAACGGCTGATACCATTTCAACCATTTTTAACACCTTACAAACTGAGCGTACAGACAGCCAAATTTGGAAATGGTTTGTTATCTTTGCACTGTTATTTTTAGCTTTGGAAATGGCAATTATAAAATTTGTAAAGTAGTTTTTTAGCCTGTATGTCATTTCGACCTAAGGAGAAATCATACTCGCTGAGAAAGCACTGCACGGAATATTGGATGCGATTTCTCCTTCGTCGAAATGACAAGAAAGAATTTGTAAATAAAAAATAAATTTCTCTACATATGAAAATAATCATCAGAAGCGCCAAAATTATCGATTCAAAAAGTCCGTTTCACAATCAGACTGTTGATCTTTTAATTGCAGATGGTTTAATTGAAAAAATAGGAACTTCGATTCTTGATATCGAGGATACAACCGAAGTTAAATTTGACCACTTACATCTTTCTCAGGGCTGGTTTGACAGCAGTGTTTCCTTTGGAGAACCAGGTTACGAAGATAGAGAAACGATCGCTAACGGACTGAATGTTGCTGCTAAAAGCGGTTTTACAGCGGTTGCGCTTCAACCCAACTCCTTCCCTGTTATTGACAATCAATCGCAGGTAAATTTTGTAAAAAACAAAGCAGCCGGTTTTGCAACAGAACTTTTCCCTATTGGAGCTTTAACCAAAGCCAGCGAAGGAAAGGATATGGCAGAATTATTTGATATGAAGAAAGCAGGAGCCGTCGCTTTTGGAGATTACAACAAAAGCATCGATAATGCCAATCTTTTAAAAATTGCATTGCAGTACGTTCAAGACTTTGACGGCTTAGTGATTACTTACGTTCAAGACCCTAATCTAAAAGGAAACGGAGTTGCCAATGAAGGAATCGTTTCAACAAGACTAGGTCTTAAAGGAATCCCTGCTTTGGCAGAAGAACTTCAAGTTGCAAGAAACTTATTTTTGCTGGAATACACTGGTGGAAAACTACACATTCCAACAGTTTCGACAGCAAAAACAGTAGCATTAATTAAAGAAGCAAAAGCAAAAGGCTTACAAGTAAGCTGTAGTGTTGCTGTACATCATCTTGTATTGACTGACGAAAAACTGGAAGAATTCGATACCCGTTTTAAAGTAACACCACCACTTAGAAACGAAACAGACAGAACTGCGCTTTTAAATGCAGTTTTAGACGGTACAATTGATATGATTACTTCTGATCACAACCCAATTGATATCGAATTCAAGAAAATGGAATTTGATACCGCTAAAAACGGAACAATTGGTCTTGAAAGTGCTTTTGGTGCTTTATTAACTGTTTTACCTTTAGAAACCGTAATTGAAAAATTAACTTTAGGAAAATCTGTTTTCGGGATTCAAAATAATACTATTGCCGAAGGCTCAAAAGCCAACTTTACTTTCTTTACTCCGGAAGGAAAATCAACCTTTACAAAAGAAAACATTCTCTCCAAGTCTAAAAACTCGGCTTTTTTAGGAGCAGAAATCAAAGGAACTGTGTACGGAATATTAAATCAAAATAAACTTGTTACCTCTAAATAATTACAATGAACAATTCAATTGAAAAGGGAAAACCAATCGCTATCACCAGTTATATTTTGATTATTGGGGTATTAATTGCAATGTCAATGAACTCTGAAGACAAAAACAACTTTGCTTCTTTTCACATCCGCCAGGCATTGGGACTTTCCCTGACCTTTATTTCATTCGGAGCCATCATCAGCAATTTTGACAGCTTTTTCATTACTTTCCCGATGTGGATTTCTATTTCGATTTTATGGACTTATGGTATTTTTACAGCCATTCAGGGGCAAACAAAACCTATTCCGTTAGTGGGAGAACTTTTCCAAAAATGGTTTCAAAAAATAGGTTAATTTTTAAATTACAATTAGAAAAAAATCCAAATTTTAAATTCCAAATTCCAAAAAAGTAATCCCTTAAAATCTGCGTTTTCGCTTTAGCGAATCTGTTTCATCCGCGTACCAATTTTGAATATAGACAAGCAAAAACGCCAATAAAAATTCTAACAAGTCCGTAATTCAACTTAAAACTGAGACTGCGGCTGAAAACTAAAAAAATGAATCTATCTCTAGAATATAAAATACAAGCACCAAAAGTTATCTTAGACAAAAATCCTGTTTTACTTTTGTTACACGGATATGGCAGCAACGAAGCCGATTTATTTTCGTTTGCAACCGAACTTCCTGATCACTATTACATCGTTTCAGCCAGAGCCCCTTACGATTTACAATATGGAGCTTACGCCTGGTACGCGATTAACTTTGATGCCGACCAGAATAAATTTTCAGACAATGAACAAGCAAAAACTTCCCGTGATATAATCGCTTCATTCATTGATGAATTGACTGCTAAATATCCTATTGATGCCAACAATGTAACTTTGGTTGGTTTTAGTCAGGGATCAATTTTGAGCTATGCTGTAGCGCTTTCGTATCCTGAAAAAGTACAGCGAGTAGTGGCTATGAGTGGCTATTTCAATGACGAAATCATAAAAGAAGGTTACGAAAATAACAATTTTACAAACCTGAAAATATTTGCTTCTCACGGAACTGTCGATCAGGTTATACCGATTGAATGGGCCAGAAAAACTCCGGCAATTTTAGAAAAATTAAACATCCCGGTAACTTATAAAGAATATCCTGTTGGTCACGGTGTTGCACCACAGAATTTCTTTGACTTTAAGAACTGGCTGGCGGAGTAGTATTCAGTTTTCAGTCGCAGTTCGAAGTCTCAGTACATAGCAATTTTAGTTCTCAAAAATGATCAAATTCAAAATTCTAAAATTATGAATTACACAAAACCAGAAAATCCTGCACTACTATTAATTGACATTCAAAAAGGATTCAATGATATTGCTTACTGGGGAGGAGTCCGAAATAATACCGATGCTGAACAAAAAGCCGCTGAACTTCTGAAAATATGGCGAAATAAAAAACTACCTATCTTTCATGTCCAACATTGTTCTTCTAATCCGAAGTCCATTTTAAATGAGACACATCCAGGCAATGAATTTCAGGATATTGTAAAACCAAATCAAGGCGAAACAATCATCAGGAAAAACGTAAACAGTGCATTCATCGGAACTAATTTAAAAGAATTACTTGACGATGCTAAAATCAAAACCATTGTTATTGTAGGCCTAACTACAGATCATTGTGTTTCTACAACCACAAGAATGGCAGGGAACTTTGGCTACGATGTTTACTTAATTTCTGATGCTACAGCAACTTTCAATAAAAAAGGCGTAAACGGAGAGGAATTCTCTGCTGAAATAATACATCAGACGGCTCTCGCCAGTTTAAATGAAGAATTTGCGCAGGTAGTAACTTCTGAATTTATCAAAGGGATTATTTGATTTTTAATCACAGTCGCCGTTTTAGGTCTAGACTGAAAACGGCGACTGTGACTGAACGCTAAACTATTCTCCTGTATAGATAATTTTACCATTCTTTTTCAGCACATAACCTTTCCAGGCAATTAACTGATAATCACCCTTTACCCAAGGCTCTCCTTCCGATTTTCTTTCTAAAAGGATTACTTCATCTTGAGTGTCCAGAAAAAGCTCTGCTTTATTTCCGTCAAAAATAACATAAGCCACAGTCGAGTATGTTTTTCCATCTTCAGCATGAGCCAATTTTGTACCTATTTCAAAAATACGAACACATTCATTTTTAAGAACAGACCAGGTATATCCAGCAGAACCTTTACAGCCATGAGCATCAGAATCACCTCCCACAACAACTGGTCTTACTTCCTCTTTCTTTTCAGGAGTTTTATTCTCTTCAGCAACTTTCTTTCCACAAGAGAACGAAAGCCCCATCACAACCGCAAATAAAAAAATCTTTTTCATACGTCAAATATTTAGTTAAACCTCTATAAAACGAAACAATACATTCTTATTTTTGATACAACCAGGTTTGGTTTACTTCAAAAGTAATACTTTCATCGTCATTAACAAAGTACTTTAATAAGACTTCTCCCCATAATTCCCCATTACTATAGTCTGCAATAATCCATCTGTGGTTTAGAATTTTTACTTTATTGATAATAAATTTGTTCGGACCAATTTTATCCTGTCCCGTATAAGGATTCCCGTTTGGATTTGCATTTAAGTCTAATAATTTCTCTGTTACCAGCGGAATCAATTTTTCATATAAGATTACTTTTCCACCACTAGCGCCGTTATCAAAGTAATTTTGTGCATTTTCATTATGCTCTAAAGAGAAATAATCCGCTTCAGCCAGTTTCGTTGATACCAGACTAATACTATCTCTAAGTTTCTTTGTTGTTTTCTCATATCTTTCCTTTTCAAATTTTACTTCACTGCTGTAAAACATATAAGTAAAAACATTCATTAATATCGCCAGGATAAAAAGGTAAAGCATTAAGGATTTTTTCATTTTGTAATATAATTAAATTGTAATTTCTAAATTATCATAAGCCAGAAAAACATTTTCCGGCAATTGTTTTTGCACTTCTTCGTGAAAACCTAAAACATGACTAATATGTGTTAAATAAGCAACTTCAGGTTTCACCAGCTCAATAAAATCCAGTGCTTCCTGCAAGTTAAAGTGAGTATCGTGTGGTTCTACACGTAGCGCGTTCACAACCAGCACTTTTAAGTTTTTCAGTTTTTCAACTTCCATTTTATCAATCGTTTTGACATCCGTCAAATAAGCAAAATCATCAATACGGTATCCAAAAACCTGCAAATCACCATGCATGACATTAACTGGAATAGCTATTTTATCACCAACTGCAAAAGGGATATTATTGACTACTTCGATCGTTTTAACGCTAGGTGCTCCCGGATATTTGTTTACGGTTTCAAAAACATAATCAAAACGACGTTTTAAATTGTCGATTACGCGCTGATGTGCATACACAGGAATTTCGCCCTGTCTAAAATTATACGGGCGAATGTCGTCCAGACCGGCTGTATGATCAGCATGTTCATGCGTAAATAAAATAGCATCGAGTTTTCGACAGCCGCAGGAAAGCATTTGCTGTCTGAAATCTGGTCCGCAATCGATCACATAGGAATGCTCGCCCCATGTAATCCAAATGGACACACGAAGTCTTTTATCCTTAGCATCAGTGCTTTTGCAAACAGGATGATCCACTCCGATTATCGGAATGCCTTGAGAAGTACCAGTACCTAAAAAATATACCTTCAATTGAACTTATTTTTTTTACAAAAATAGGATTATTTCTCTTTCATTAGAAGCCTAATTTACTAACTTTGTAACAAATCTATTTAAAATAAAATGGGTACAGAAATAAAACTCAAAGGTGACAAGGTCATCGAACAGATCCCTTCTATAAAAGACAAAGCGTTACGCATTAATTTAAACGAGAATATTTACGGAACATTTGCTGAAATTGGTGCCGGGCAGGAAACAGTAAGACATTTTTTCAGATCCGGGGGTTCATCGGGAACAATTGCAAAAGCAATGTCTGCCTATGACAAAGATTTTAGCGATGCCGTTTATGGAGTTGAAAGTGATGGTCGCTATGTAACCGAAGAACGGTTAAAAAAAATGCTTACCCTTGAGGGACAAATCATCGAAGAACGATTAAGCAGAGAAAAACATCCAACAAAGCTTTTCTTTAGTTATGCTAACACTGTTGCTACTATAGATTTTGCAAAACAATTTAAAGGCCATGGCTGGGTAGGAATCCGCTACCAGATTGAACCGGACGAAGCATACAACGAAATTATTCTACACATTCGTTTTAAAGAAACCGATGCCAGACTACAACAGGAAACACTTGGTATTTTAGGGGTAAACCTAATTTACGGTGCTTTTTACAAATACAACGATCCAAAACGATTACTTCGTTATCTATACGATCACTTAGACAAAGACCAACTCGAAATTGACACTATTAACTTCTCAGGACCACGTTTTGCGGATGTTGATAATCGTTTGATGAGTTTGCAACTGGTTAAGAACGGAATGACAGATGCCGTAATGTTTAATCCGGAAGGAAAAAACATTCTCCCGGCAGCCATCTTATACAAAAAGAACCTTCTTGCTTTAAGAGGAAGTTTTCGTCCTGTTACAAAAGTAAACATGGACATGTACGAGAAATCTCTTAAAATGTTTTTAGAAGAAAGTAAAGTAGACAAAGACAATACACTTGTTGTTTTCGAGATTACTCTTTCTAACTTACGTTCGGATGGTGAAATTGACGAACGTGACTTTATGGACAGAGCTGAGCTTCTTTGCTCTTTGGGTCAAACCGTAATGATTTCGAACTTTCAAGAATATTATAAAGTAGTAGAATATTTCGCCAATTATACCAAAGCCCGAATGGGACTTGCAATGGGCGTAAACAATCTAGTCGATATTTTTGATGAGAAATACTACCGCCATTTAAGTGGTGGAATCCTGGAAGCCTTTGGAAAATTGTTCTACAGAGATATGAAAGTTTTCTTATATCCAATGTTAGACGAAAATGGCGTTCTGATGAATTCAAACAACTTAAAAGTACATCCAAGAATGAAAGAATTGTACAAATTCTTTAAATTCAACGGAAAAGTAATTGACATCGCAGATTACGACCCTCATAATTTAGAAGTTTTCTCCCGCGAGGTTCTAAAAATGATCAATCAGGGAAAAACAGGATGGGAACACATGCTTCCAACCGGTATTGCCGAAATCATCAAAGAACACCATCTTTTTGGATATCATCCGCAGAAAGAACTGGAGCAAAATACATAATAAAAAAAAGTCCCCAACAAGAAATTTTCTTTTGGGGACTTTTTTTAGTTTGCAGTCGCGGTCTCAGTCTCAGTTACCAAACTGCCAACCAAAAACTGCGACTGAAAACTGAATACTGAGACTGAAAACTGAATACTGAGACTGAAAACTGAATACTGAGACTGAATACTGAGACTGAATACTGAGACTGAAGACCGAGACTAACCTTACTTCAAAATCTGCGCAGCATGCTCTTTCGTTTTTACCTGGGCAATCACTTCTTCAATAATTCCGTTTTCATCTATAACAAAAGTGGTTCTGTGAATTCCGTCATACTCTTTTCCCATAAACTTCTTAGGTCCCCAAACTCCAAACGCATTGATTACCGATTTGTCCTCGTCAGCCAATAACGGAAAAGGAAACTCATACTTATCTTTAAATTTTAACTGTGCTTTCTGACTGTCGGCGCTTACCCCCAAAAGCTCGTAATTATTCGCTTTAAATCGCTCAAAATTATCTCTTAAATCACAAGCTTCAGCTGTACATCCAGGCGTGCTTGCCTTTGGATAAAAGAAAACTACCAGTTTCTTTCCAACGTAATCCGCTAGCTTATGTTCTTTACCATCCTGATCAACTCCCGAGAAACTTGGCGCTTTATCTCCTTTTTGTAATGTTACCATTTATTTAGATATTTTAGATTGTTAGACTTTCTTAGATTGTTAGATTATTTAGATTACGACTTAGAAATAATTCATTCCCCAGAATTAACCATTCCCATTTCACATCTCACAATTCACATTTTACAATGTACATTATACAATTCACAATTAAAATAATACTATTTTTACGGGATTAAAATTACGGAAATGAATAAAGAAGCTCGCGTAACATTTGTTATAAATACGTTAAAAGAACTCTACCCCACTATACCAGTACCATTAGACCATAAAGACCCGTATACTCTATTAATTGCAGTTTTACTTTCAGCACAATGTACAGACGTTCGCGTGAATCAGATTACGCCATTGCTTTTTGCAAAAGCTGACAATCCGTATGATATGATTAAAATGTCGGTTGAAGAAATTAAAGAAATTATTCGCCCTTGTGGCTTATCTCCAATGAAATCTAAAGGGATTCACGGATTATCACATATTTTAATTGACAAGCATAACGGTGAAGTACCACAGAGTTTTGAAGCTTTGGAAGCCTTACCGGCAGTTGGTCATAAAACTGCAAGTGTAGTGATGTCACAGGCTTTTGGCGTTCCTGCCTTTCCGGTCGACACACACATTCACAGACTAATGTACAGATGGAATCTCTCCAACGGAAAAAATGTAGTACAAACAGAAAAAGATGCTAAAAGATTATTCCCTAGAGAACTATGGAATGATTTACATCTACAGATTATTTGGTACGGACGTGAATATTCTCCGGCCAGAGGGTGGGATTTAGAGAAAGACGTTATTACCCGAACCATTGGTAAAAAATCTTTATTAGAAGAAGCCGCCAAAAAGAAAATTTAGCAGCTCCTCTATTTAATTTTACAGTTTGCTTTTCAGCGCATTGTATTCATTTGTCATATTCAACGTTCTGTAAATACCCAAAAGCGATTTTGCAGCACCTTCATTTTTGGGTTCAATCGCTAATGCCTTTTGAAGATACGGGATTGCACTTTTCACAACTTCATCTTTCTGAATTTCTAACTTATCATACTGCTTCATTTCACTGGCACTGGTTCCCAATGAAGACATCTGATCCTGTATTTCTTTTCTAAACTGCACTTTAACATAAGCAAGATTAATATAGCAGGTTATACAATTTTGATTAACTTTCACCCCTTCTTCATAATATTTTTCGGCGTTACGAAAATCATTTCTCTCTAAATACGAATAGGCTAAAGAAACCAGAATCTCTTCTTTTCTCGAAGGCGGGTTTACATTTCTTGGCTTTTCATAAAGACCTTCATTGATACTTGACTCCCTTGCACTCATCGACACAAAAGCTTCTTCTTGTTTTGTTTTTTTATTAGTCGCATAGAAAAGCATTCCTTTTCCTGAATAATTAAGCTTTCTAAGCTCCTCAAAATATTTAATTGCCGCGTTGTAATCTTTACCGGTTATAGAAGAAGAGGCTGCATTAAACAAGTTCAAAGTATCCTTTTTATCAAACAAATAAACTTCGTAACTCTTATCAGCACTTTCTTTGAATTTCCCAACTTTGTAATCGCTGTAAGCGCCATCAACCAATTTCGATTTCATTTCTTTTAAAGCAGAATTCGCTTTAAATGCATACTTGTAGTTGCGGGACTCATTCTCATACAACAATACATCCTGATATGACGCCAATGCCAACGTAAAATTACTTGCAGCATCTATATTTTTAGCTGCCAGATCCTTGTAAATATTTCCTTTTGTAAAAAAATATTCCGTCTTTATCTCGTCCGGCGCATTCAATATCAAATATTCTATTTTTTTTAAAACGGCTAAAGCTTCCTGGTTTTTTCCTTTACCATAATAAGACTGCGCTTCTTTTAATTCATCTTTTTGAGCAAATGCTCCAATACTAATCATTACTAGTAACGAGAACATCTTGAGGTTCTTTTTCATTTTCGGTTTGGTTTAGTTGTTTAATAGATTTTAGGGCAATCTCATGAGATATACTATCGAAAACATTTAAGCGAAAACAGCACAAACCGCCATATCATTCCTTTAAATATCAAACGATAACTCACCATTCTTACTATTCTCTACAAAATACCAAGAGGAACAACAAACAAAACTAAGTGTGGGTAGTTTTTCTTCATAAATTATGTGGTTTTGGTTATACATTTTTAAGCGGCACTCTAAAATAAGTTTTTCTGTATATTGAAAGGTTTTTAATACACAAATCGCTAATATAGAGCAAAATCATTACATAAAAATTCACTTTTTAACTAAAATAAAGCTAAATATAAAATAAATAAATGAAATTCAAATAAAATATAGAAATTTAACAAATTATCCTCCTAAAATTCAAAGAGAACTCACTCCCTACCATGAAGAAGCATATAAAAATATTAGGATCACGAAGTTTAATTCCAAAAACATTCAAAAACCCTGATATTAAACACATTACAACTCTTCTGTAACAGCACACATACTGTATAAACCGAATAGAGTCATTCAAAAAAAAGAATGGATCTACAGGAAAAAATCACGATTTAAAAAACACTAAACAGTTCTTACCCCTAAACCAATCGAAGCAAAAAAAAAAAACTCACTACCCGCATTTTCATGCAAATAGTGAGCTTTCAACCAGAACGACCATCTGGTTTTTCTTTCGAAATAAACATCCGACAAATGGAGTGGGCTGTTTAATTAGCTATAATTTCAAAACTTTTATTTTCAATTTTCACAACTGTCAATGCTTGTGAATAATTCAATAAAAAAGAAATGACTTCTTTTTTAGGTTTTAAATCTTTAGAAGCTAATGCCTTTTTAGAGTAAATTTTCGCCATACCGTCAAAACGTTTTTATTATAGTATAACGAAGCAATATCCTAATTAGTATTAGTTGGTTAAAATAATTTGATGTTTATCAATTATTTTTCTCAAATTCATCAAAGCATAACGCATTCTTCCCAATGCCGTATTGATGCTAACATCTGTAAGTTCAGAGATTTCTTTAAAACTCATATCCTGATACATACGCATCACCAGCACTTCCTTTTGATCCTCAGGCAGCTCTTCGATTATTCTTTTTAAGTCAACTTCGACCTGATCAAAAATCATTTTATTTTCGATTGTTAAAGAATCATCAGACATGACCGAAAATATCGAAAATTCTTCGGTTTCTCTGTACATAGGCATTTTTTTGGTTTTACGAAAGTGATCTACAATCAGATTGTGAGAAATACGCATTACCCAAGGCAGGAATTTACCTTCTTCATTATAGGAATTACTTTTTAAGGTTTTGATCACCTTAATAAAAGTGTCTTGAAAAATATCATTTGAAATATCTCTATCTGCAATCTTTGAATATATAAAACCATATATCTTAGACTCGTGCCTTTTAATTAATGTCGCAAGAGCATTTTCGTTGCCTTCGACATAATTTTTCACCAATAGAGCGTCCGGAATATGCACATCAGCCATAATACTACTTTTTTAGTTTCTATTTAAAATTTGGAGTAATTTTATAAAAAGTAGTTTTCTTGTATAGGCGTGGCTTTTTGGGTTATGTAGTTATGTTAATATTTTGACCAAATTTAACAAATTAATATTTTAAAAAGCAAACAAAAAGAAGAATAATTAACAATAAATCGTTAATTATTGCAGTACACACTATTTTTTCGTTTTATTTCAAGTAAAAAAATGCAACAATCACCACTATTTTAACACAAAAAATAAGATACAAAACACTAAAAACTAAACAATTACCCACTAAAAACAACTATTATATCAAGTTTACAGTAAAAATTCTCTTCGTTATTTTTATTAATTGCTTCTACCGTTTTTTCACTCGCATGCAATCGATTTTTAATTCCTAATTTCTTGTCATTATATTCTTTTTGCAAAACTCAATTCTGTTAGAATTTGGAACAATCTGATTAACAAAACTCAAATCAAAATTGATTACTTTTGTAGAAATTGACTTTTTTTATGCAAATTGATCTTTCGACACTCGACCCAAAACATAATATTATCATTAAAGGAGCGCAGGTACATAATTTAAAAAATGTAGATGTTGCAATACCCCGAAATAAACTTGTTGTTATCACAGGTCTTTCAGGATCTGGTAAATCAAGTTTGGCATTTGATACATTGTATGCCGAAGGACAGCGCCGTTATGTAGAAAGTTTATCTTCCTATGCACGTCAGTTTTTGGGACGTTTAGATAAACCAAAAGTAGAATACATAAAAGGTATTGCGCCGGCTATCGCAATTGAGCAAAAGGTAAACACCACCAATGCCCGTTCTACAGTTGGAACTTCGACTGAAATATACGATTACATAAAACTTTTGTTTGCCCGAATTGGTCGTACTTATTCCCCGGTTTCCGGACAAGAAGTAAAAAAAAACACGGTTACCGATGTAATTACCGATGTAAAAACTTTGGAACTGGATAGTAAATGGCTGCTTCTTGCCCCTATCCATCTCGAAGAAGGCAGACAGTTAGAAGACAAGTTAAAAGTACTGTTGCAACAAGGATTTGCCCGTATTTTAGTCAACAATGAAATGGTTCGTCTCGATGATTTTTCGCCAGCGGATCTTCATCAATTGGACAATAAGGACATACTGTTGATTATTGACCGTATCGTGGTTAAGGACGAAGAAGAATTCTACAACCGTCTGGCTGATGCTGTACAGACTGCTTTTTTTGAAGGAAAAGGCATTTGTTATTTACAGGAATTAAACTCCGATAAAAGATTCTCCTATTCTAATAATTTTGAATTGGATGGCATTACCTTTTTAGAACCCAACGTTCATTTATTCAGTTTCAATAATCCGTATGGAGCTTGTCCCGTTTGTGAAGGTTACGGAAATATTATAGGCATCGACTCCGATTTGGTCGTCCCAAATACTTCCTTATCTGTTTTCGAAAGTGCCATTTACCCCTGGAGAGGCGAAAGCATGAGCTGGTACAAAGATGAATTGGTAAAACATGCTTATAAATTTGATTTCCCGATTCACAAACCCTATTTTGAACTCTCTGAAGAACAAAAAGAGGTATTATGGAAAGGAAACCAGTATTTTCAAGGCCTGAATGATTTTTTTAAAGAACTTGAAGAGAAAAATTATAAAATTCAAAATCGTGTCATGTTGTCCCGTTACCGCGGAAAAACAAAATGTCACGTTTGCCGTGGAAAACGTTTACGCGAAGAAGCTTCCTACGTAAAAATCAACGGTAAAACGGTTTCAGATTTAGTCGATTTACCCATTAAACATTTAGTTACTTTTTTCAAAAACATCAATCTAAATGTTTACGAACAGCAAATCGCCAAACGATTAATGATTGAAATCAACAATCGTTTGTCCTTTTTAACCGAGGTAGGTCTGGATTATCTGACTTTAAATCGAAACTCGGCAACACTTTCCGGTGGTGAATCACAGCGTATTAATCTCGCCACTTCTCTCGGAAGCAGTTTGGTTGGATCGATGTACATTCTCGACGAGCCAAGTATTGGTCTGCATCCTAAAGATTCTGAGAGATTAATTAAAGTTTTACTGTCACTTCGTGATTTAGGCAATACGGTAATTGTAGTAGAACATGATGAAGATATTATGAAAGCTGCCGATATGATTATTGACATTGGCCCCGAAGCCGGAACTTTTGGAGGGAATCTAGTAGCTCAGGGTACTTATGATGAAATCTTACAATCAGACTCCCTTACTGCCAAATACCTGAACGGTGATCTGGAAATTTCTGTCCCAAAAAGAAGACGAAAATTCAAAAACCATATTGATATTGTCGGAGCAAGAGAGAATAACTTAAAAAATATCAACGTTACTTTTCCTTTAGACGTTTTAACGGTAATTACAGGAGTCTCAGGAAGCGGAAAGAGTACGCTGATTAAAAAGATATTATTTCCGGCTATGCAAAAAAAACTGGACAATGCTGCCGAAAAAGCAGGTCAGTTTAGCGAAATAAAAGGTTCTTTTTCGCAAATAAAACATATTGAATACGTTGATCAAAATCCAATTGGAAGAAGTTCAAGATCCAATCCGGTAACCTATATCAAGGCGTACGATGATATTCGTGACTTGTATGCAAAAGAGAAACTATCAAAAATAAGAGGCTATCAGGCCAAACACTTTTCTTTTAACGTAGATGGAGGCCGATGTGAAACCTGTAAAGGAGAAGGCTCTATAAACGTCGAGATGGTCTTTATGGCCGATGTTTCGTTACCCTGTGAAACCTGTAGCGGTAAACGTTTCAAGAAAGAAATTTTAGAAATCAATTTCGACGAAAAAAACATCAACGATATTCTAACCATGACTATTGATGATGCAATCGCTTTTTTTGACAAAAACAAACAATCCAAAATTACACAAAAATTACAGCCTCTGCAGGATGTAGGTTTGGGTTATGTACAATTGGGGCAATCTTCATCTACTCTTTCGGGTGGTGAGGCACAGCGTATCAAACTCGCTTCCTTTTTGGTAAAAGGTGTTACAAAAGACAAAGCTTTATTTGTTTTTGACGAACCTACAACCGGTCTTCATTTTCATGACATCAAAAAATTAATGGCCTCCTTTGATGCCTTAATCGAAAAAGGACATTCCATCATAGTAATTGAACACAATCTCGACCTTATAAAATGCGCCGACTGGATTATCGATCTGGGACCCGAAGGTGGTGAAAACGGAGGACATTTACTTGCCGTAGGAACTCCCGAAGATATTGTAAAAGTAAAAGAATCGGTTACCGGGATATATTTGAAAGACAAGTTATAACTCTAATAAAATTCCAATAAAAAAATCCAAATACCAATACGCTAATTGTATTGGTATTTGGACTTTTTTTCGTTTTTAAGTTACTACGCAACTAAACATCTTTCTTCAAAAGGAAAACCATCTTCGTCGATAGCAACTAATACCTTTCTCTGCTTAGAGGCTTCTATTGTTAGATAAAGCCATGCAAATGACCATAATCCCAAGGTCAGGCAAAAGATCATAAAATTTAAACTATGATTCACTACCTTTCCTCCTTTAGTAAGAACAGCGAAAAGTAATTCATCATTTCGTTCTTCTAGTGTAAATCCATTATGAATTTTATTTGATATCATATTAGAAAATACTTGTAAGCTTTGTTCTTGGCTGAGTTGACCGTTCTTCATAATAATCTGTTAAAAATTAATCCAAATACTACTACAATTACTCCACAATTTTAAAATTCCAAAAAGTATTCCAATTTAATAAACAACACAACACACACTTTTATTGTCATAAGTAAGATATCTTTAGCTTACAGCACAAAGTGTTATCGAATTCTTAGCTAAAGTTAATTTTTATAAAATTAACCACAAAATGAAAAACTGTTAAAATTTTAAGACTACACCCAGAACATCAGTACGTTACCCTTTATTCCCACATTCTCTACTCTATATTCTATATTCTATATTCTCTACTCTATATTCTCTACTCTATATTCTCTACTCTATATTCTCTACTCTATATTCTCTACTCTATATTCTATACTCTATATTCTATACTCTATACTCTATACTCTATATTCTATATTCACTCCTCTACACTCTCTTACCTCGATAATCTTGCTTCTCTCCTCTATTCTCTATTCTTAACACTAAAAGAAGGCGCTTCATAATCTTTTTTCAAATAGTTCTCCGGAATTGTTGTGGTATTCCCGTCTCGCAATGCACTGTAATGCGGAGACATGATTTCGATTCCGGCAGCATTAAAGGAGTCCTGAATGTTCTGATGCAAGGACGAATAAATGAGAGGCTGTTTCGTAGGCATTTTGGTATAGACATTAATCTGGTACGCAACATAAAAGTCCTCGAGACCTGTTTGCAGAACAAAAGGTGCCGGTGTCTGCTCCGTCATTTCTGTTTTTAAAGCAGCTTCAATCAATGCTTTGTGAATGTCTTTCCACGGAACATCATAACCAATTGTAACCGTGGTATGAATCAACAATCCGTTATTTACCTCTTTGGTATTCGCCGAAAAGTTGGTAGAAGTACTCGACAAAACGGTGGCATTAGGTATTGTAATATCCTCAAATTTAGGGGTTCTGATTCGGGTAACCAATGCTGTTTTTTCAATTACCTCTCCACTTACATCGCCAATCTTAATAAAATCTCCAATTTTAAATGGGCGCATATAGGTAATTACCAATCCTGCTACCATATTGGCAATTGCATTGGAAGATCCTAATGAAAACAAAATACCTACAAATACCGAAACCCCTTTAAATATAGGAGAATCCGACCCTGGTAAATACGGAAATAAAACGACCAGCATAAAAGCCAGCATCAAAAAGCGAATGATATTGAAAGTCGGCATCGCCCAATCACTGTAGAAACCATCAATTTTAATATTCTCTTTTTTAATTTCATCAAAAAAGAATTTGATAACCCTTATCGAATATTTAAAAATGATAACAATAACTACAATAGTAACTAAACTTGGCAGGAAGCCAACAAAGCCCATAACCGCAAGTTTTGCCGGCGAAAGAATCCAACGCAACAAGGTCGTCGTATAAGCTTCTGTAGCGGGGAAAATACTAAACAATAAGGGTAATGAAAGGTATACGATTAAAATCAGCGTAATGGCTTTAATAACACCGTACAATCGCATCAGCAAAAACTGTTGCTTTTGAGGTGAAAGAATACTAATACTATTATACTTAAAACCTTTAAAATAACGGTCGCTATTTTTTAGAATGTACAGTTTTACTCTGTTGAAAATTTTGCCGACAAAGTACAAAACAAAACCAATAATCAAAACCAACAGTGCGGTATACCCAAGCCTTTTTGGAAGCATCGAATAATTATCGTTCTGATAAACGATAGCTCTTTTGATCAGATTTAAATTTCGCTTTGCAATGAAATCTGCCGTTTGATTTTCGGCTTTACCATCAACATCAAGAACAGACATGATTACAAAATCATTATTATAGACAATATCCTGAGAAATATCTGAAGGCACAAGAGCAATAGAATCTGCTATAAAAAAAGAATCTTCATATAATTTCCTGATTTTTTCTGTAATGGCGTTTGCCCTGTTTTCGGGCGAAAAAGAACCTACTTTGTTATAAACATAAAAAAGTGTGTCTTTAAAAGGTTTTACGGGATATCCTTTTTGTTTTACTTCCTTAACAACCGTTTTGAGAGCTTGAGAACTGTCTTTCTGAGCAAAAGCCAGCAAAGAAAACAAAGTAATAAAAACTGCTAAAAAACAAACTATTTTATTTTTCATATACTGTCAGCAATAAGTTAGTTATCCTTTCTAACAAATATAAAGACAAAACAGCTTCAATTGTAAATTACTTTCGCTTTCTATCCAGAAATCACTTTAAATTTTAATTCCTATCTTTTTCAAAATAGTGTCGATTACCTTATTGATATCAGGAGAAATCGCAAATTTATAATTTAGATATACATATAAAATGGTTACTAAAATTGATTTTAAAGCGATACTAATCAATTGATAAAAAGGGAACTCCCAGAAGTAAAACAATAAAAATAATGCAAATGTAATTAACATCGAGTATACTGTCTGAATAGTAAAAGGATATAAATGAAGTCTTTTAACCACAAAAAGCAGTTTTGCCAGACTATATAAAGTAATCGATAATAAAGTAGCAAAAGCAGACCCAAAGATTCCAAAAATTGGAATAAAGATCATGTTTAAAATTACGGTCAACGCAACCAGCATTAATCCTAAATACAATACCATACGGTAATATTTAGTATTAAAAATAATCGCATTATTGTTTCCTAAAATTAAATCAAAGTATTTAGACAAGCCAATCATAAATACAACTGCAATTCCACCGCTGTATTCTTTCGGAACCAACTCGTATAACTGACCGATATTTACAAATATGCAAAGCATTACAAAACCACCCACAATCTGCAGGTTTATTGAGGTTTTTTTGTAAAGCTGGTTCAACTCTTCATACTTGTTATCGTGCATTAATTTTGCTGTAATTGGATATACAATCTGATGCATCGCACGGCTTGGAACCGAAATAACTAAAGCAATATAGGTAGCAACAGAATAGAAAGCAATATTTTCAATCTGCATATATTGATTTAATATCATCTTATCTCCATCCAAAAGCAAATTGGCAACACTTCCGGATAAAATAATATAAAAAGTGTATACTAATATATCTTTTGTATTTGATGGTATTGTAAACTGAAAAGTTGGTTTCTGAATACTAAATGCATAGAGCATGGTTATCAGGAATGCTAAAAAATATAAAATTGCTGTTGCATACACAAAACCTTCTACACTAAGCCAATTGTAGTAAACACCTATTAGTAGAAATAATGAAAACAATCGTAACCCCACTTCCTTTACAAAGTTTCCAAAAACAGAATGCATGTTTACCCGCAACCAGGCATAAAAAATTTCAAAATAGGCCATACACAATCCGATAAAAGGTATTAGCCAAATATAACTTCTTACAATTGCATTCTTTTTTGACAAAAAGAACAGAATCTCATCATAAAAAACAAGACCTATCAGTAAAAGTGGAATTATTAATAGCAGAGGAAACAAAACCGTAAAGGATAGAAAACGGGATTTTTCTTCCTCCGTTTGATATTGCGAATAAAATTTAACCAAGGTATTTTGCATTCCAATCGCAAACAAAGGCATAATCACATTGGCACAAGAAGTCACATAATTAGTTAAACCATAAAAAGTTGCACCTAAAAAAACAGGATACAAATAAAGTGTATTAATGGCTCCAATACCGAAACCTATGTAAGTGATAATTGTATTTTTAAAAGACTGATTTAAAACAATACCCATTGTAAATTTTTGATTGCAGATTTTAGATTTATTGCAGATTGTTTATCGAAATTTAGCACCAAATTCACAACCACCAACATATAATTTATAACTTATTAACCAGCTCCGCTAACTGTTTTGTTAGGTTTTTTCTGGAATATTGTTGCAAACCAACACCGTTAGCCTGTAACTTACCCTCCAAAAACTGATTATAAAAGTCCAAAAGTACACTTTTTAACTTCGCTTTTTCAGAATAGTCAAAAAATACTCCTGTATTCGTTTCTTTTATAATATCGGCAAAATCGGAACCCTGAGGTCCTATGGCTACTATTGGGCGATTAGACACCATATATTCGAATAATTTACCCGGAATTATACTTTTAGTATCTTCCGAATTAATCTCGATTAAAAGCAAAACCTGTGATTTCTTTTGATGGGCAATTGCCTCATGATGCGAAACATACCCCAAAAGATTCAGATAAGCATTCAAATTAAACTCCCCTATAGCATCTAATACTTCCTGACTAACTGCGCCAATCAATTTAATTTCTAAATGTCTTTTAAAATCCGGAATTTCCTGAAGTAATTCTACGAGACATTCCCATAAAAATGGAGGGTTTCTGTCGGATAGAAAAGATCCAATGTGTGCCAAAGTAAATTTGGTATCTAAAGTCTGTTTCTCTACATTCTCGATATCATAACCGTTTGTAATCACCGAAATTGGCTTATTGGTGATTGCTTCAAACTCTGTTTTCGTAGTTTTACTCGTAACAATTATAGTATCAGCACTATTCAGTACTTTATGCTCGAGATCTTTATGCTTTTTAGCAGCATAATCAGACAGGCGTAATGCTTTATGATATCCAATTGTAGTCCAGGGATCGCGAAAATCAGCAAACCATTTTACATTCAGCTTTTCTTTTAACTCCAAACCTATTAAATGTAAACTGTGCGGTGGCCCCGAAGTAACTATCGTATCAATATTATTCTCTTTGATGTATTTTTCGAGATAAGCTACAGAAGGTTTTACCCAGAAAACACGGGCATCCGGAATAAATAAATTGCCTCGTACCCAAAGAAAGGTTTTATCTAAAAAGGTCTGTTTTTTTTTGTGCGGGAAAATTCCGGAACTAATTTTCTTAGTTTTATTTTTTGAAAAAATGGAAGCCAATTGATAAGGCTCCCAGATTTTATTTTTAAGGACAATTACTTTATCAGAAATCTGACTAACCAATCCTTCATCCACAATTGGATACGTTGGGTTTTCAGGAACATAAACGATTGGCTGAACACCAAATTCCGGTAAGTACTTTGTAAATTTTAACCAACGCTGTACGCCTGGACCTCCAGCCGGCGGGAAATAATAGGTAATGATTAAGAGTTTTTTTTGTTCCATCAGATTTCATTCATTTCACAGAGATTCACCAAGTTTTCACCAAATCCCACAAAGATCTTTAAATTATTTTAGCGTATCTCCGTGATTTCTTTGTGAATTTTTGCGGAAGAACTTTTCGAAATAAACTCCTCCAATTAAAAGAAGAAACATTCCAATTGAGCTTGCCAATGTAATCAAACTACCAGTTTTTACGACCTGTGGTTCAAATTTAAATTCGATTGTATGCTCTCCACCAGGAATTTCCATAGCTCTTAAAACATAATCAACCGGGAAATGATCCGTTAGTTGACCATCAATATAGGCATTCCATCCATCTTTATAATAGATCTCAGAAAAAACAGCCAAACCATCTTTTCCATTATTCGATTTATATTTGATATAGTTGGGCTTGTATTGTACTACCTGAATGGTACCAGTGGTATCCCATTGTTTTTTCATTCGGGCATTCTTAAATTTACTTTCGTGCTCGTGAACATTGAAAACTGCCACTGTTTTAGTATCAATATGATCCAGAGCCTTCATTACATCATCTGGTTTGTTTACCAATTTTACAGCACTAACAAACCATGCATTTCCGTTTGCATTTGGATTTATAGTCGGAAACTCTTTTCCTTCTTTATCCGTCTGGATGATATATTTGACATTTAACATGTCTAAAACTTCGACATTATTTTTTGCAATCTGATAGTCAAACAACTGTTGCATCCTTCTTGGTTTTGCAGCATGATATCCTCCCAAAGAATGGTGGAAATAAGAAGCACGTGCACTGGACATATTACCATTTACTTCAAAAACTCTGTAATGTGTGGTATCCTTTAAAATCTGAACATCAGAAGGTGTTTCCTGAAATGGTGCTGCAATTTGTACCGGACTCACAAAATCTTTGGCCGAAACATATTTTTTATCCACAAAGAACAAATCAAAAATCATTAGAATACCAACGATAATTAAAGTAGTATTTTGAGCCAGTTTGTTTTTAATGAACAACCACAAGATTGCAAAAGTAACTACAATAAAAAAGCCTGATCTTAATAAATCAGCAGAATATAAACTCTTCCTGTCTTCTTTCAACGCATCTACAAAAGCGGGTCCGTAACTTTCTAAGAAATAATTATCACTACTTCCTGTAAAATGGAACATACTCTTAGCGAAGACTAAAATCAAAATAACGCCCAATCCAAAAACTCCCGTTTGCACGAGTGCTTTTTGTTGCAATTTAGGATCTTCTTTTGCTTTAAAAAACGATTGTAATCCCATAACAGCCAAGACAGGGAAACACAGTTCAAGAATAACCTGAATTGATGACACTGCTCTAAACTTATCATACATTGGAACGTAATCGATAAAAAAGTCTGTCAATAACGCGAAGTTTTTCCCCCAGGAAAGCACTAATGAAAATAATGCTCCGGTAAGAAATACGTATTTTATTTTTCGATCATCAATAAACAAAGCTAAAACCGCCAAAAAGAAAACCACAACTCCAATATAAGCAGGAGCCGCAACAATAGGTTGGTCTCCCCAATACGTAGGCATTCCGGACACGAAATCCTGTGCCTGCTCTGATGGTACTCCCTGCTCAATCATAAACGAATACATACGACTGTCAGTCCCCACATTTTCATGATTGGAGCCACCAAAAAGTCTTGGCGCGATTAAGTTAAAACTCTCAGCAATTCCGTAACTGTATTCTGTGATATATTCACGGCTCAAAGCATTCTCATTCGTCTTTTTAGAGCCATCAGGATTGAAAGTCAATTCGCTGTTGCTACGTGTACTAAACTTAGCATATTCGCTGGTCGCCAACAAATTAGTTGCATTGGCACCAATAGCAAAAATTCCGGCTACCGCCAAAACACCAATTGCCGTTAAAAGCGGTTTAAATTCTTTTTCTTTAATGAAGTTAAACGCAAAATAAGCGGAAAGAATCAATAAGAAAATTAATAAATAATAAGTCATTTGAAAGTGGTTGGCATTAACTTCTAATGCAACCGCAAACATGGTGAGCAATCCTCCCCAAATATACTTTTTCTGAAAAACCAGTATAAATCCGGCAATAACAAGTGGCATATAAGCAATTGCATGTGCTTTTGCATTATGTCCAACACCAAGAATGATAATTAAGTAAGTCGAAAAACCAAAGGCAAGCGCCCCGATAAATGCTTTTAAGGGATCTGTTTTTAAAACTAACAGCAAACCATAAAATCCTAAAAAGTATAGAAATAAATAATCAGCAGGACGAGGCAGAAAACGCAAAACATCGTCTAATTTGCCTACAAAATCATTTGGATAATTTGCCCCTAACTGATAGGTTGGCATACCACCAAACGCAGAATTTGTCCAATAAGGTTCAGCATGTTCTGCTGCTCTAAAATCGTTTTGCTCTTTGGCCATTCCGGTATATTGAGCAATATCCGACTGGAAAATTTGTTTTCCTTGTAAAACTGGATAAAAATAAATTAAAGAAACGAGGATAAAGCCCAGGATAACAAGGGCATGCGGATAGAACTTATTTACTATTTTCAATTTAGGCTGGTTTGGGTTAAATGATGAATCCTATAAATCTAGGTCACAAATTTAATCTATTTCTTCGTAATCAACATAATCGCCAACCTTTTTGGTTTCACGGGATTTTTTTGCATTGGCCGTATCGATAATAATTTCATCATTATTAGTACGTGTTTTTTGCCATGTAGTATCCTGACTATATTGTTGTTGTCTCTGAAAATTCTCTCCAGCTTTTTCGACTGCTTTCTTCACCAATACCGGTAAAAAGATTCGTGCTAAAAATTTAAAAATATAATAAAACGCAATGATCCACATTATCGTTTTAAACAGATTTACAAAAGATGCTTCTTGCATGATCATATAATTTTTTTCCAAAATTAATAAATCCATTGTTTAAAATTAAAATATCAATCTTAAATAAATAATAAAATATAGTACATTTGAAATGCGTTATTACTTTTTAATTCAAAAACACGTGTATGTTAAAAAATAAAACCTTTTTTATTGTAGCTCTTTGTTTATTCCCACAATTATTTTTCGCGCAGTATACCGATGTCATCAATTCAAACCGTCCAGGTGAAACAATGTCTGCGTATGCTGTTGGAAAATCAGTTATACAGGCAGAACTTGGTGTATATGGCATCAAAGAAAAACACAATCTGCTGGATTATGATGCAAGTGGTTTTGGTACCGATCTGACGATTCGCTACGGAGCTTTTTTAGAAAAACTGGAGTTTATTGTCGATTTGCAATACCAAATGGAGAATTTTGACACTCCCTATACGAGCTACAAAAAAAACAATTTCAGACAAACGGTTTTAGGAGCCAAATATCTAATTTACGATCCCTATAAAAATTATAAAAAAGAGGCTAACATCTACAGTTATAAAGCCAATCATAGCTTTAACTGGCACGAGTTGATTCCGGCAGTATCCTTGTTTGCTGGTGCCAATTTTGTTGGTGCTGATAATCCTTATTCATTTTCTCCACAATCGAGTATTTCTCCAAAAGTGATGTTGATTACTCAAAACCTTTTTGGTGGCGGGAAATGGGTTTTTGTTACCAATATTATTGCCGATTATATTTCAACAGACTACCCGAGCTACGGCTATGTACTTACACTTACACATGGATTTAACGATAAATGGTCGGGCTTTGTGGAAAATCAGGGCTATAAAAGCGATTTTTACAGCGATGCTATTGTACGTGGTGGAGCAGCTTACCTCATCAACTCCAACCTTCAGGTTGACGCATCTGTAAGTACTAATTTCAAGAACACACCTTCTATATTGTATGGAGGCGTTGGTGTTTCCTGGCGTTATGATGGGCGTTATAAAGAAAATCAGGTACAATCTAAAAGAGAGGAAAGAGCAAAAAAGAATAAAGACAACGAATTAGAACAAAAAGAAATAGATTACCAGGCAAAAGAACGTAAACGTAAATCGAAATACGAATAAAATTTTAATAACTAAACGCTCAGTAAGGAGCACTATTTACATACAGAATCTTAATGATTACAATTAAAGAAGCCATAACCAAAAAGGAATTAACTGACTATATCAAATTTCCGTTTTCACTCTATAAAGACAATCCATACTGGGTGCCACCTATTATCGCAGATGAATTGGAATCTTTTGATAAAACTAAAAACCCTGCTTTTGAAAATGCCGAGGCCTATTTTTATCTGGCTTATAAAGACAATGAGATTGTAGGAAGAATTACCGCCATTATCAACTGGTCCGAGGTGAATGATCAGCATAAAAGAAAAGTCCGTTTTGGATGGTTTGATGCAATCGATGATATTGAGGTTACAAAAGCATTACTTGATAAAGTGTATGCATTAGGAAGACAGCACAATCTCGAACATGTTGAAGGTCCAATGGGATTTTCGAATTTAGACAAAGTTGGGGTCCTTACCGAAGGCTATGATCAGTTGGGAACTATGATTACATGGTACAACCATCCCTATTATGTCACACATTTTGAACAATTGAGTTTTCAGGTTGAAAAAGAGTACCTCGAAAGCATCTTTCCTTTTTCAAACGTAAAACCTGAATTTTTCCTTAAAGCACAGGAACTCATCAAAAAAAGATACGGCTTACGCTCATTGACTTTTACCAAAACAAAAGACATCATGCCTCACGTAGACAAAATGTTTGATTTGTTTAATGATTCATACGCTAAATTAGCTTCGTTTGTAGCAATTTCGGATGTTCAGAAAGAATACTTCAAAAAGAAATACATCAGCTTTATCAATCCGGAATATATCAAGTTTGTGGTTGACAAAGACGATAATCTGGTCGCCTTTAGTATTGTAATGCCTAGCTTTTCTGAAGCTTTACAGAAAGCAAAAGGAAAATTATTTCCGTTTGGATTTATTCATTTACTAAGAGCCCGTAAAAAGAGTAAAGATGTTGTTTTTTACCTGATTGGAGTGCATCCCGAGTATCAAAACAAAGGAGTTACTGCTATTATTTTTGATGAATATTATAAGACTTTTTCCGAAAAAGGGATTCAAAATTGTATCAGAACCCCTGAATTAGCTGATAATACAGCCATTCATTTACTTTGGAAAAATTTCGACCCAAAAGTGCACTGCCAGAGAAAAACGTATTTAAAATACTTGTAAATAGTTTTCAGCATCAGTCGCAGTTAACAATTTTACCCATAAAAAAAATCCATTCGTTACACGAATGGATTTTTTTTTACTTTTTAATACAATTAGAGCTTACTCTGCTTTGCAATCTACTTTAGTCAGAACATTTTTCTGATCAAATTTCAACTGTTTTTTATCTTTAAAAGAGAACTTCCCGTTTACTTCGATTACATCGCCATAGCCTTCAATAAAAGCTCCGTCCTTTTTCAAAAATGCAACTTCCCTCACAGATGTAACTCCTTCAGATATGAAAGTATAATCTGCAATTAATGTATCACCTTTCATATTTCCAATCAAAGCTCCTTCGTTTCTATCCTTCCCTGATATGTTATAACTTAGTTTCCCGTTTACTTCCTGATGAGAATTGACATTAAGACTCATCTCAGTCACGCTATTACGAGTTCTTGATGCATAACATTGATCTCCTGCCGGTTCAGCGATCTCAGCTTCTTTTGGCGGACTTGGTGCTACCTGCACCGGATCGGTATCAGTCGTTTTTTTACAGGAAATAAAAACAGCGAGCATTATCATGGATATTACTATTATTTTTTTCATAATTGATATTTTACTGATTTTGAATGATAAAAGTACCCCAAATAAAAAAAATCCACTCGTATAACGAATGGATTCTTTTATATAATTCCCATATCAGGAATTTATTTCTTTAAAGTTTTACGAAACGTCAACAGTGGTACGTTCAGCGATTTCTTTATAAGTTCCGTTTACTAATTTTTCACGAATGGCTTCAAAAGCAGTTAACGTTTCATCAATATCAGCTAATGTATGAGAAGCTGTTGGAATCATTCTTAACAAAATAATCCCTTTTGGAATTACCGGATATACCACGATAGAAAGGAAAATACCATAATTCTCTCTTAAATCGTTTACCATTACCATTGCTTCAGGAATACTTCCTTCCAGGTAAACTGGTGTAATACAAGTATTAGTATCTCCAATATTAAATCCTTTTTCTCTTAAACCGTTTTGTAATGCGTTTACATTCTCCCAAAGTTTATCTTTAATTTCAGACGAATTACGCAACAACTCCAAACGTTTCAACGAACCAATTGTCTGGATCATTGGTAATGCTTTAGCAAACATTTGCGAACGTAAGTTATATTTTAAGTAATCAATTACTGTTTTATCTGCCGCTACGAAAGCTCCGATATTAGCCATAGATTTTGCAAAAGTCGAGAAGTAAACATCGATATCATCCTGAACCTCCTGCTCTTCACCTGCTCCGGCTCCTGTTTTACCAAGTGTACCAAAACCATGTGCATCATCCACTAACAAACGGAAATTGTACTTTTGTTTCATTGCAACAATTTCTTTCAATTTTCCTTGTTGCCCACGCATTCCAAAAACACCTTCGGTAATAAATAGAATACCGCCACCTGTTTCCTGTGCCATTTTTGTAGCACGTTGCAGGTTTTTTTCCATACTTTCCAGATCATTGTGCTTGTAAGTAAAACGTTTCCCCATATGCAAACGCACACCATCGATGATACAAGCATGAGAGTCAACATCATAAACAATGATGTCATTTTTAGTCACCAAAGCATCAATAATAGATACCATTCCCTGGTAACCAAAATTCAATAAATAAGCTGATTCTTTCATTACAAAAGCAGCCAATTCTTCTTCTAATTGTTCGTGGTATTTTGTATGTCCAGACATCATACGAGCTCCCATTGGGTAAGCAGCACCAAACTGAATCGCAGCATCTGTATCTGCTTGGCGAACTTCTGGATGATTAGCTAAACCTAAATAATCATTCAAGCTCCAGTTTAAAATATTTTTTCCGTGAAATGTCATTCTAGGACCCAACTCTCCTTCTAACTTTGGGAAAACATAGTAGCCTTCTGCCTGAGAAGCCCATTTTCCTAATGGTCCTTTATTGTCCTGAATTCTTTCGAATAAATCTTTTACCATAATATATTGTGTAGTACTATTTTTATTTTATACAGGGTGCAAAATTAATGATTATTATTCTAAAATCAGGTTTGCCATTTATTTTTCTTGAAAAATAATCGGAATTCAATCTTTATGAAAATTTCTCTTAAAAGCAATATGAATTTTAACAGATTTAAACTTATAAAAAAACCAAAAGTTCATTCCGTTAATTCAAGTCCTAAAAAAAGATAAAATATGATTTTTTGCTCTAAAAAACAAACTAGTCTTTTATTTTAGAACTCATTATTAAAATTAATCCCAAGACCAAAAGCAAGCTGAAAACAAAAATACTCTCGTAATATCCCGAAATCATTCCTCTTCCAAAATAAAGAAGTCCGCCCTGAAAGAAAAGTAGAATCTCTGTTGCCATATATCCCAAAATAAATATTTTCACTCCCACTTTTAAGATAGAAGAATTACCGGAAAGAATATTCTTCTGAAGTAAAATTCCAAATAAAAATCCGGTGATTATTCCTAACGTGGTTAAGTGAATAAAGCCAATTACAAAATTTCTGATTTGATGCGAAACTTCAGTGATATCAGGAATGATCGTCAGTAATTGAATACCAACCTTCAATCCTAAAGAGAAAAGAGCCAAACCATAAACCATTTTTGTGGTTGCATCTAAACTTGCCTTAAAACTAGTTATTTGAAGTCGAAGCATTTTATAGAAACAAACAAAAGCAAACAACTGCAGCACTACACCCAAAGCATTTATGTAGTTTAAAACATTATTTTCTATAAACCAGCGAACCGGAAACAAAACGGTTAAAAGTGTTGAAATAATGAGAAGGGAATAAAATCTTTTGAATTGAATTTCATCTATTTTCTGTTGAAATTGTTTTAAAAACAATGCCAAAACAGCAAACAAAAACCAGCCATTAAACTGAAAATGTATAAAAAACTGTATGGCAATTTGATAAAAAGCACTTTGTTTGCCAAGTGTACTCACAGCCGGGCCTAGGCACCATACTCCAAAAGTAGACAAAACCATAAACAAAAGAGCCGTTCTTAAAAATCTTAGCGCTGGCGTTTTTTCTGTGTCACTATCCTTCCACACCAATCGGCAAAAAACATAACTCAACAAAATATGCAGCGTTGAAAACACAATCGAAAACAATGCATAACCTTGAATAGGAAAGGCAATCATCATTCCGATAATTGAAAATTCTGTCAGCCAAAATAAACGATTGTAAACCGGCTTACGCCTTTTCTCCTTTGAAATAAAAAAATGAACAACCAAAACATAAATTATCAGATAGACCCAGCCCAGCATTGCAACATGAGAATGCGCATGAAGCAGGAAACTGTAATTTATAAAATCTAAAGAAAAAAGATACATCAACCGCATTAACAATCCAAATAAACAGGCAATCAGAAAGTTAAAAAAACAGCAAATAATCCAGGTTTTTTGAGAATTCATATTATGTTTTTTTTTGAGCTAAACCCAATTCATTAAAAGTAACAAATAACAGGCGATTTATATGCGTACAAAACACCGATAATAATCTGTTTATTGACATTTATCGGTGTTCTTCTCATTGTTTATATTTATTTCTATTCTACTTCAGCAAATTCTTTTTCTAAAAGCACTGCTTTTGGAAATAGTATATTATTTTCCAAATGAATGTGTTTGTGCAGGTCTTCTTCAAATTCCTTAAGCATCGCAAAAGTTACTTTGTAAGTTGTACAGGCATCTGCCGGAGGCGTGTAGTTTGTTGTCAAGGAAGCAATTTCCCTAAGACGTTCTCCTTCATTATCATGTTCGTGCATCATCATTGCAATTGGATTTGATACCGTTTCAAATGAAGGCTGATGCAGAATACCGTCAGTTTCTTTCGTTTTTACCATTCTTTTTACAAACGGAAATAAAATCAATTCTTCTTTTTTCATATGCTGAGACAATTCGCCGACGCATCCTATGAACAATTCATTTATTCTAAACAATTCCGGATGACTGGCACCATGAACCTTGCATAATTTATCTAAAAAAGCCAGCAGAGTTTGTGATTTTTCTTCAACATATCTATGATGTGTTTTCTCAATATAATCTGCCAGTAAGTCTAAAGGCCATGAATTAAAGTCGATGACATCATTATTTTCTGATTCTAAAACCTCATAAACACTTTGTATTAAGGCATCAGAATTTATATTTTGTTTTTCGCAGACTTCCGTTACTGTTCTGTTTCCTTTACAACAAAAATCGATTTTATATTTTGAAAATATAGCAGCTGTTCTAAAATCTTCCGCCACAAATGATCCTATTGTTTTGTTTTTTAAATTTTCCATGATAATCAATTTTAAATTTTATTTATTTTATTTTTTAATGTGAGATCAAATACAAACCATGCCATAGTAATAAACCCTATTCCGAAAATAGAATCTCCAATAGCACGAAGCCATTTTAATGTAATCATAGCCGGTTGCTGCATCAATTCTGATGAGCGGGCGTACCACATTCCATGCTCGATGCTTTCAATTGCCTGCCACACTCCAATTGGAAGTAAACTCAATATGGCCATTAAAAACAGTCCAATATTTAGCGACCAGAAAGTAATTTTAAGCAGTTTGTTGTTCCAGTTTACGTTTCTGTATAAACTTCGCAGCACAAACAATACAAGCCCAATTCCTAACATTCCATAAACCCCGAACAAAGCCGTATGCCCGTGAAGTGGAGTTGTATTTAAGCCTTGTACATAATAAAGTGCAATGGGCGGATTAATAATGAATCCGAAAATCCCGGCTCCCAGAAAATTCCAGAATGCCACCGAAATCATAAAATAAATAGGCCATTTATAATCTGCAATCCACTGAGTCGATTTGGAAATTTTATAGTTTTGGTAGGCTTCAAATCCTATTAGGGTTAAAGGCACTACTTCAAGTGCACTGAAAGTAGCTCCCAAGGCCATAATTGCTGTTGGAGTACCTGAGAAATACAGGTGATGAAATGTTCCCAAAATTCCGCCAGACATGAAAATTATGGTGGCAAACAAAACATTTAATGTTGCCATTTTTGTTTTTAACAATCCCAATCGAACAAATAAGAAAGCCATAACAACGGTTGCAAATACTTCGAAGAAACCTTCAACCCAAAGGTGCACTACCCACCATCTCCAATATTCTGCAATGGCAAGGTTAGTTTGTCGCCCCCACATTAATCCGGCACCATAAAACATGGCAATTGCCGCACAAGAAATTAGAAACAAAATGATGAGATTTTTTTCCTGCGTTTTTTTCTTTAGAATTGGAATTAAAGGTCTAACCATCAATGTTAACCACAAAAACAATCCAACTAAAAGAAAAATCTGCCAGAAGCGGCCTAAATCAACATATTCATAACCCTGATGTCCAAACCAGAAATTTTGTACTAAATTTAATTTTTGCATCACACCAAACCATTGCCCGACCATTGAACCTAAAACAATAATCAATAAGGCGACAAACAAAAAGTTGATTCCGAAGCACTGAAATTTTGGATCTCTCCCTGAAACTGCCGGCGCGATATACAATCCTGTTGCCAGCCAAGCCGTTGCAATCCAAAAAATAGCCAATTGGGTATGCCAGGTACGTGTGACTGCATAAGGTAAAATCTGATCAATAGGGATTCCATACAAACCATTTCCTTCAACACCATAATGCGCTGTTATGATTCCGAATAGCATTTGCAGAATCATTAATAAACTAACGATCCAAAAGTATTTCACAACCAGTTTCATCGAGGGTGTTTTTCCCTGTTTAATTAACGGATCTTCTTTTGGAAGCGGAAATTCTTCTTCCTCCCCTGATTTTGCGTGATAAAAAACTAAGATCCCGATACTCAAAATCAATAAAATAATACTAACTCCTGACCAGGCTAAAAGTTCTTTAGTAGCTTTGTTTCCAACCAATTCATCTGAAGGCCAATTGTGCGTATACGAAATATCCGAATCGGGACGATTGGTAACCGTTGCCCAGGTGGCCCAAAAGAAAAATGCATTCATTTTTTGCATTCTTACTTCATCTTTAATCGAATTTTTCGGAATCGCATATTCTTCTCTCAATTTATCAAACTGAGGATCATTTGTAAACAGCCCTTTATAATATTCACTTAGATTTTTAATTGCTGCCACACGATTTTCAGATATTGCAAGAACACCCGAAGCTGCATCGTATCGATTGGTTCGTAAATCTTTTTGCAAACGAACTTTTAATGCTGCTTGTTTCTCAGCATCAAGCTCCTCAAATTTTTTATTAAAATCTTCTTTCGCAAATTTATCCAATATAAAAAGCGCTTCCCGATGCAGCCAATCAGCAGTCCAGTCGGGAGCAACGTAAGCTCCGTGTCCCCAGATAGATCCTACTTCCTGACCGCCTATACTTTGCCATACATTTTGTCCGTCTTTAATTTCCTGTTCAGAAAAAATAAGTTTTCCACTTTCAGAAATCACTTTCTTAGGAACTGGTGGTGCCTGTTGGTAAATTTCGTAACCATAATAACCCAGTACTGCAAATGATATACTCATTACCAATGCAAATACGATCCATAATTTTTTTTCTCTTTTCATTTCTTTTTGTTTTAATAAAAGATAATTTTATCCTTTATTAGTTTTAAAAAAAACTCCAATCTCATTACCTATTGGAGTTCTTTACTGTTTACTCAACAATTAATACACCTTTCATCAAAGCCACGTGACCAGGGAAAGAGCAAATAAACTTGTAAGTTCCTTTTTTATCAATTGTAAATTCGATCGTATCTTCTTCACCACCTCCAAGTAATTTTGTATGGGCAATAATTGAAGCTTTTTCAGATGCCGGAATATAATCACTCGCTTTTGCCTCATTTGCTTTTAAAGCAAAAGCCGCTTCATCTGTTCCTTCCTGAAGGATAACCAAATTGTGCCCCATTGCTTCTTTTGGAATTTTCCCAACATGTTTTAAAGTAAGTTTAATTGGTTTTCCTGCCACAGCTTTCAATTCATTTTTATTGAACTGCATTTGGTCATTTCCTTCAATGACTAAAACATTTTCTACAGTTGCTTCAGGTTGTACACCTTCTGACTCTGTATTATTTACTTCTGTTGGCTGCTCCACTGGTGTCGTTTCTTTTTTTCCGCAGGAAGTTATCGTTAAAAGTCCCATTAGCGCTACTAGTGAAATTTTGGTTTTTGTATTCATTTTTAAGGTATTTATTTAATATTATTCGTTTGTAATCAATGTTTTCAAAAAGAAATCACCCGATTTTACCCCTAAAGCAAGCTGTTCTAAAGTTGTTTTAGTAAGCATTTCCAAAAGAAGACCTCTTATTTTTTTAAATTCATAGTGAACGGGACAAGGATGCTGTTCTGAACATTCTTTAAGTCCAATACCGCAACCTTTGTAAATTTTATCGCCATCTATCGCATCGACAATCTGAATTAATTTTATAGATTTCAGAGCTTCGCCCGAAACTTCAAAACCTCCTCCTACTCCTTTTGCTGAATGTATAATGCCGTTTTTTGTCAAAATCTGCATAATCTTAGCAGTAAATGGCTCGGGTGAATCTATCTCTTTGGCGACGTCTTTTATTCCAACCCTTATACCTTTAGAAGATTTGGTTGCTATAAAAATAGAAGCTCTAATTCCGTACTCACACGCTTTTGAAAACATATACTGATTGATTAATTCTTTACAAATGTATTTATTTTTATCATAAAAGACAAAATTATCTTTAATTAAAATTCAGCAAAGAAATTCTTATTTATAACCAAAATAATTAAGACGCTCTAAAACACTTATTCAGCACCAAATTCCTAAAAAACAAATTTTAAGTTTAACTTTGAAAGTACTTAAAAAAAATTAATCTCTAAGACATGCCATTAAGCAACTCAAAAGATTTAAAATTAGCCGTTCTAATTGACGCTGACAATGTACCCTACAGCAATGTAAAAGGAATGATGGAAGAAATTGCGAAATTTGGGACACCAACCACAAAACGTATTTACGCTGACTGGACAAAACCAAATTCTAACGGCTGGAAAGGTGTTTTACTTGAACATGCCATCACTCCGATACAGCAATACAGCTATACTGTTGGAAAAAACTCTTCCGATTCTGCTCTAATCATCGATGCGATGGATTTACTTTACTCCGGGAAACTAGACGGTTTTTGCATTGTTTCCAGCGACAGCGATTTTACACGTCTTGCCATTCGATTACGAGAATCAGGTATGAAAGTAATTGGTATTGGAGAAAAGAAAACCCCAAATTCTTTTATTGTTGCCTGTGACAGATTCATATACATTGAAGTTCTGGACGGCGCTATTCAGAAGAAGAAACCCAAAGTTACAACTACAACCGACACTAAAAAACCGGCCGAAAAACCTACTGAAAAGGCACTTCATAAAATTGACAAACAAACAATCGAGCTTATCGAGGCTACCATTGAAGATATTGAAGACGACGATGGCTGGGCATTTTTAGGAGATGTTGGAAATCTTATTGTAAAGAAAAAACCAGAATTTGACCCTAGAAATTATGGTTTTTCAAAACTTACTCCTATGTTAAAATCACTGACCGATATTCTTGAAATTGACGAAAGAGAGTCGGATAAAAAAGGAATTAAGCACGTTTATGTACGCCTGCGATTCAATTGATTAAAAATTATTACTCTTTAAATACTTGTAAACATGAGAAAAAAATTCTTCATCTATGGATTCTTATTGTTTCTAATTGTTTTAGCAATTTATCTTTACACGAAACGAGGTTTTTTACTGGTGATTATTCTACCCATATTATTAGTGGTAGGTATCTACAACGCTACTCAAAAAAAACATGCAATTTTAAGAAACTTTCCGGTTTTGGGCTATTTCAGATATTTATTTGAAATGATTGCTCCCGAAATCCAACAGTATTTTATTGAACGATCAACCGATGGAAAACCATTCTCCAGAAACCAGCGCTCTATGGTTTATCAAAGGGCTAAAAACATCGATTCAAACACGCCTTTCGGAACGCAGCAAAATCTGAATCATGACAGTTACGAAGGAATAAAACACTCCATCTTTCCCGCAAAAGTTAACGAGGAATTGCCTCGTGTACTGGTGGGCGGAAAAGACTGCAAACAACCTTATCTGGCCTCACTATTTAATGTTTCGGCAATGAGTTTCGGTTCACTAAGTGAAAATGCCGTTCGTGCCATAAATATTGGTGCTCAAAAAGGAAATTTCTATCAGAATACCGGAGAAGGTGGTTTAACCGAATTTCATCTTGCGGGTGGCGGCGATATCACCTGGCAAATTGGTACCGGTTATTTTGGCTGTAGAGATGATGAAGGTAATTTTAATCCTGAAAAATTCTCAGAGAAAGCCAATCTTCCAAATGTAAAAATGATAGAAATTAAACTTTCTCAAGGAGCAAAACCTGGCCATGGCGGAGTACTTCCTGCCAAAAAAAATACAGAACAAATTGCCAAAATAAGAGGTGTTAAGCCACATACAATGATCCTTTCTCCTCCCGGACATCATGCTTTTTCAGACAGCAAAGGGCTTATTCATTTTATTGCACAATTACGTGAATTGTCAAATGGAAAACCTATTGGTTTTAAATTATGTATTGGAAATACAGCTGAATTTGAAGCCATTTGCCACGAAATGATCGCAGAAAATATTTTTCCTGATTTTATTACAGTTGATGGTGCCGAAGGTGGTACGGGAGCTGCTCCGCTAGAATTTGCCGATGGTGTAGGAATGCCGTTTGAACCTGCACTAATATTCGTGAACAAAACATTAATTGGTTTAAATATTCGTGACAAGATTCGTATTATCGGAAGCGGAAAGATCATTTCCGGCTACTCCATTCTACATGCCGTAGCCCTGGGAGCAGATATGTGCAACAGCGCACGTGGTTTTATGTTCTCATTAGGCTGTATCCAGGCATTGCGCTGCCATAATAACGAATGCCCAACCGGAGTAGCAACTCAAAACAAAATGCTGATGAAAGGTTTAGTTGTAACCGACAAATCCGATCGTGTGTATCATTTTCATAAAAATACATTACACTCTGCCAATGAACTTTTAGCTGCCGCAGGTAAAAAAAGTTTTAGCGAGGTCGATATCAATATTTTCATGCGTGGTGATGAATTTGGCAATTTATCCGATAATTACTTCCCGGATAACCTAACCAATGTAACCAAACATTAAAACAACAAAAAGCCTCTTTACAACTTTGCAAAGAGGCTTCCTTTTTAAATGTTATCTTTAGATTCGATCTCTAATTGAAAATATAAATTAATTCTGTATCAATTTAGTCATAACTTCTTTGTTTACAATCTCTTTTGCCAGAACAGTATTATCGTTTGCTAAAAAGTAAACATGAAACTGCACACCTTCTTCAACCAGTTCTTTAAAAATTTGATCTTTACCAATCAGTTCTTTCAACAGTTGAGGAAATTTCTCCTGAGCCTCTTGCTTATTAGGTTCAGTTTCCGGCAAATCCGTTTCAAATCGCAATTCAATTTTATTGTCGTTTATATACCCTCTGGCGGTTGTGAGTGTAACATTTTCGCTTTTAAAATTTGCAGCGGTCGCATTGTACGAAGCAACATATTCCTGAAGTTTTTGTTTCGTGTTTTTACAGCTTATCAAAAGCAAAACCAAACTTACAGCAAATAAAACCCTACTTATTCTTCTGATCATAATTTATAGTTTTTAATTTTTAATTTTTTGAAGTCTCAGCAACTCTTCCAAACAGTAATAACTGGCATAATTGATGGAGCAATCAATTTCACTCCCACCTTGTTTGTGACCGGTGGAATGAAGCAGAAAAGCCGAATTCATAAAGCCGCTTTGATACTGTTCTGAAAGTGAAACGGTCCTCTTTTTAGATTTCACACAACACTCATACAACTCTTTTTTAAAAGACCTTTATATAATCGATAAATGTATAAAATAAGTAGAACCCATCCGAATATTTGTACTTTTGTTTACCTAATATAGATAGATACTAACATCTACAATTAAAATTACAATTGAAAAATAGCCGCATTTATTATTTCATTTTCCTAATAGGAGTCATCTTTCTAGGCCTCTTTTCAAGAAAAATCCCTCAAATTCCGCTATGGCTTGGTGATTTTCTTTATGCTGTAATGATCTATCTTTTAATTCGAATGGTGTTTATTTACAAAAAAGCATCCCAAATTATGGTCATATCTTTAGCTATTTGTTACAGTATAGAATTTCTTCAACTTTATCAGGGAAACTGGATGATTGAACTTAGAAAAACTCTTTTTGGAAGATATGTTCTCGGACAAGAATTTATATGGACCGATCTTGTTGCTTATACTTTTGGTATTATCACTATCTTTAGTATTGAAAAAAATCACCTTAAACCTAAATATTTATGAAACTCGTTTTCGCATCAAACAATTCAAATAAAATCAAGGAAATTCAGAGTATTCTTAAAGGATCTATACAATTATTAAGTCTTTCAGATATTGGCTGTTTTGAAGAAATAGAAGAAACGGCAGATACGATTGAAGGAAATGCAATTTTGAAGGCCAATTACGTAACAGAAAAATACGGATACGATTGTTTTGCAGACGATTCAGGTCTGGAAGTTACCGCATTAAATGGCGAACCCGGTGTATATTCGGCCCGATATGCAGGCAAACAGCGCAATGCCGATGACAATATGAATAAGCTTTTAGATGCCTTAAAAGATAAGTCAGACCGCAGCGCCCAGTTCAAGACCGTTATTGCCTTAAACTTAAAAGGAGAACAACATTTGTTTACCGGAATCGTAAAAGGGAATATCACTTTGAAAAAAACCGGAGATCAGGGTTTTGGATACGATCCTATTTTTCAGCCTGAAAATTATACACAAACATTTGCCGAATTACCATTGGAAACCAAAAATAAAATAGGGCATCGTGGAAAAGCAACCCAGCAACTAATTGATTTTCTGAATTCAACCAAATAATTGTTTAAAATACAACATTTTAGAGTACAAAATTGATATTTCGTGACGTTTTTTTTTAGAGAATTCTTCAATTTTCGATAAAAATGATTTTACACTAAACATAACTTTTTGATAATCAAATCATAACAAATACATAATTCTTAAAAGAGCATTAGTTTATCTGAATAATTAACAGTAATTTTGCACCCTATTTTAAATACACATATGAATAAATTTGAACAATTAGGATTGAATGAATCGTTACTGAAGGCGATTTTAGATCTAGGATTTGAAAATCCGTCAGAGGTACAGGAAAAGGCGATTCCCCTATTATTGGAAAAAGACACAGATATGGTTGCGTTGGCTCAGACAGGGACAGGGAAAACGGCAGCTTTCGGTTTTCCGCTAATTCAAAAGATTGATGCTGACAACAGAAATACACAGGCATTAGTTTTATCGCCAACACGAGAACTTTGTTTACAGATTACCAACGAACTTAAAAACTACGCAAAATACGAGAAAGGTATTAATGTTGTAGCAGTTTACGGCGGGGCTAGTATTACAGAGCAAGCCAGGGAAATAAAAAGAGGAGCACAAATTATTGTGGCTACTCCAGGGAGAATGCAAGACATGATTAACAGAGGATTGGTTAACATTAAAAACATAGATTACTGTGTACTTGATGAGGCTGACGAAATGTTAAACATGGGATTTTATGACGATATCTGCGCGATCTTATCAGATACTCCAGATGAAAAAAGCACATGGTTGTTCTCTGCAACTATGCCACAAGAGGTTGCCAGAATTGCAAAACAATTTATGAGCGAACCTGTAGAAATTACAGTTGGAACTAAAAATTCAGGTTCAGCAACGGTTTCTCACGAATTTTATTTAGTAAATGCACGTGACCGTTACGAAGCCTTAAAACGTTTAGCCGATGCAAACCCGGATATTTTCTCTGTGGTTTTCTGTCGTACTAAAAGAGATACTCAGGCTGTAGCCGAAAAATTAATTGAAGATGGATACAGCGCTGCTGCATTGCACGGAGATTTATCTCAGGCGCAACGTGATGGTGTAATGAAATCTTTCCGTGGAAGACAAATCCAGATGCTTGTTGCTACTGACGTTGCTGCACGTGGTATTGACGTTGATAACGTAACACACGTTGTAAACTACCAATTGCCAGATGAAATCGAAACCTATAACCACCGTTCAGGTCGTACTGGTAGAGCAGGAAAATTAGGAACTTCTATTGTAATTGTTACAAAAAGTGAGTTGCGTAAAATTTCTTCTATCGAGAGAATCATCAAACAAAAATTCGAAGAAAAATCTATCCCATCTGGAATCGAAATCTGCGAAATTCAATTGTTGCACTTAGCAAACAAAATTAAAGATACTGAAGTTGATCACGAAATTGACAACTATTTACCAGCAATCAACAATGTTCTTGAAGGTTTATCTAAAGAAGAATTGATTAAGAAAATGGTTTCAGTAGAATTTAACCGTTTCATTGCTTACTACAAAAAGAACAGAGATATTTCTTCTCAATCTTCAGGAGAAAGACGTGAAAGAAACGATTCTGAACCAAGAGAATTCAACAACAACGGAGCAGTTCGTTATTTTGTAAACATCGGTTCAAGAGATAATTTCGACTGGATGTCTCTTAAAGATTACTTGAAAGAAACATTAGACTTAGGTCGTGATGACGTTTTCAAGGTAGATGTAAAAGAAGGTTTCTCTTTCTTTAACACAGATCCTGAGCATACTGATAAAGTAATGGAAGTATTAAACAATGTACAATTAGAAGGACGTCGTATTAATGTTGAAATTTCGAAAAATGATGGTGGTGGAAGACGTGACCATAACGGACGCAGTGGTGGTGGACGTAGCTCTGGCGGACCAAGAAGAGAAGGAAGCTTTGCTCCAAGACGTGAAGGTTCAGGTGGTGGATTCAGAAGCGACAGAAACTCTGCTCCTAGAGAAGGTGGTTTCAGAAGCGACAGAAATTCATCTGCTCCAAGAAGAGAAGGTGGTTTTAGAAGCTCAGCTCCAAGAAACGAAGGTAGCTCAGACAGAGCACCAAGACGTTCTGAAAGCTTTGGTGATTCACCAAGACCAAGAAGACCAAGAAGAGATTAATAATTTAATTTCTTAAAATATAAATCCCAAATTCCAATCATAATTGGAATTTGGGATTTTTTTATACCGAGAATCCTTCTCCTTACCTCTTTTTAGTTAAACACTAAAAGCAATCCTTTTTTGCATTGTTAATTTTCTTATAATTATATTCCAAGACTGCGAAATATTTAATCCTGATTTACTACTTTTAGTGCTTTAAATCAGGATATGAAATATTTCGCAGTTTTCTTTTTTACACTATTATCAGCCGTTGGTTTCGCACAAGACGCCGAGTCTACAGCACCACAAAGAGTTTCAGGTTATGTAATCAACGACAATACCAAACAACCTCTTCCTAACGTAAACATCATCAATACAAACAAAGTACGTGGCGCAAAGTCTGATGCCAAAGGGTATTTTGAAATTGATGTTCAGCTTAATGACACCATTCACTTCTCGATTTTAGGTTTTCAATCTCTAAGAATCAGAGTAACCAATGACTGGATTAAAAACAAAGTAACCCGCATACAACTTACCGAAAAAGCAATTGCACTGGAAGAAGTAATCATTACTCCTTTTAAACTAACCGGCTACCTTGAAGTAGATTCGAAATTAATTCCAACTAAAGAAAATTATCGTTACAGTATTTCAGGCCTAACACAAGGTTACGAAGCAGGCGAATACTCCCCAAATGCTTTTGGAAAAGTACTGGGCTCTATTTTTAATCCCGCCGATATGCTTTACAATTTCTTTGGAAAAAACGGAAAAGAACTCAAGAAACTGAAAGAAATGCGAAAGGATGATACCGTTCGCAATCTGTTAGAATCAAAATACGATCGTGAAACAGTCTCCGTACTTTTAGGTGTCAGTAAAGACGAAATCCCTGAAATCCTGCAACGCTGCAACTATTCAGACTCCTTTATACAAACCGCAAATGATTTACAGATTATGGATGCTATTAGCGGATGTTACGAACAATATAAAGTACTCAAAAGGAATTAAAAAACTACTCTTAACTCAAAATCCTCAATTTTAAAAATTGAGGATTTTTTTATTCTACAAGCTTATAACTTAATCTTTATTTAATACACTTTCTTCAAAAATTGAAGGTTTTGATTGTTTTTTTGAGTAAATTAGATATCTTACTACTCTTGAGAATTCCGTTTCCAAAAAAACAATACAACCAATACCATGACAGATATTACTCAAAAAATCCTAAATTTTATTGACCTTCAAAAAGGAGAAGAAAATAAAAAATCGGTAATCGAAAACATAACCAGTGCAGTATCATTTAGAGGATCCAACATCTGGATTCTTGCCTGCGCCATTATTATCGCTTCTGTAGGCTTAAATGTAAACTCTACAGCCGTAATTATAGGCGCCATGCTTATTTCGCCTTTAATGGGCCCTATTGTGGGTGCTGGTTTTGGTTTAGGAATGTATGATTTTGAGCTTCTGAAAAAATCAATGAAAAACCTGTTGATTGCAACAGTTGTGAGTTTAACCACCTCGGCTATTTATTTTTATATTAGCCCATTCAAAGAAGCACAATCTGAGTTATTAGCCAGAACTTCTCCTAATATTTACGACATTCTAATCGCCTTTTTTGGTGGTTTAGTAGGTGTAATTGCCGTTACCAGAGTCGAAAAAGGAAATCCGATTCCGGGTGTAGCGATTGCAACTGCCCTTATGCCACCCCTTTGTACAGCCGGTTATGGACTTGCACTTGGAAATTACACTTACTTTTTTGGCGCGCTTTATCTTTATACGATCAACTGTGTATTTATCTGCATTGCAACTTTTGTGATTGTAAAATTCTTAAACTATCCCATTACAAAGCAACTGGATTTGCAACAGCAAAAGAGAGTCAAATACGGCATTACACTACTCATTTCACTATTAATTGTACCGAGTATCTATTTTGCCTATCAATTATATATCCAAAAAAGCTACACTTCCCGAACTGAAATTTTTATACAAAAAGAATTCCTAGATAAAGACTACCCTATTATTTATAAGAAAATCAAATACAATACTAACCCCAGAAGAATTGAACTGGCTTTTTTAGCCAAAAAATTTGATGACAATGAAATTATCAACCTTAATAAAAAACTGACTGGTTACGATTTGCCCAATACTAAATTAATTATCAGACAAGACACTGTTAATTTAAGAAAAGACATTATGAATCAAATCAACAACAATCAAAGTGTAGTCGACCAAAAAGACATCTTAATCAACAATCTCCGAAGTCAATTAGAGCAATATCAATTTAACACTGCTCAGATCAATAACGAAGCTAAAATACTTTTTCCTGCAATTAGTTCTTTAAAAATTGGAAATTACAATGTTCAGGAAGAACCCAATAAATCAAAAATAATCCCTGTAGTCCTTTTTCAAAGTAAGAAAAAAGTTGATTCAGAGACCAAGCAAAAAATGAAATTGTGGCTAAAAGAAAGACTTACCAAAGACTCTGTTGAAGTATATCAGCAAAATAATTAATAAGTAATAAAAATAGTTCTTACATTTATCAATATATCAATCAAATAACTAAAGTAAAAAATTATGTCAAAAGGTCAGGATGCTAAGAAAACAGCAAAAAAAGAACCGTTAAAAACGGCTAAAGAGAAAAAAGAAGAAAAGAGAGAAAAGAAAAACGCTCCTAAGAGAGATTAATTTTTAGTCACAGTTTACAGTCTCAGTCTACAGTTCTTTAAAACTGAATACTGAGACTGCGACTGAATACTAATATTATTTAACCGGAATATTCGAAAGGATTTCCAATACAAATTTCCAGTACTTCTGTGCTGATGAAATACTTGCTCTCTCGTCAGGAGAATGCGCACCGTGGATTGTTGGCCCAAAAGAAATCATATCCATATCCGGATAATTTGTTCCTAAAATTCCACACTCTAAACCTGCATGACAAGCTACTACTTTTGGTTTTTCGTTATTTTGCTTTTCGTAGATCCCAACCAAGGTATCTAAGATTTCAGAATTTACGTTTGGAGTCCAACCCGGATAAGAACCAGAAAGTTCTACTTCACAACCTACTAACTCGAAAGCAGAACGTAAAGCATTAGCCAAATCAAACTTTGAAGTTTCAACAGAAGAACGTGTTAAACAACCAACTGTTATTTCGCCATCTTTTACAATTACTCTAGCAATATTATTTGATGTTTCTACTAAATCATCCATATCAGCACTCATTCTGTAAACACCATTGTGAGCCGCATAAATTGCACGTATAATACCTTCCTGAACTCCTAAATCCATTACTTTCTCCGGTAAATCACATTTTACGATTTCAATAGATAAGTTCGGTTCAGTGGTTTTATACTCAGCCTTAATATCATTGATAATTTCCTGCATATCAAAAATATAGGCCTCATCAAACATTTCAGAAATAATTACTTTAGCGACACTTTCTCTGGGAATTGCATTTCTCAAACTTCCACCATTAATCTCCACTACCTGCAAACCGAAGTTTTCAAAAGCATCAAATAACAAACGGTTCATAATCTTATTAGCATTACCTAATCCTTTATGAATATCCATTCCCGAGTGACCTCCATTAAGCCCTTTTACAGTAATAATATGACCAACTGATCCTTCCGGAACCTCTTCTTCATTATAGGATCTTGTAGCCGTTACGTCAATTCCACCAGCGCAACCAATATCAATTTCGTCATCTTCTTCTGTATCTAAATTTAAAAGAATCTGTCCTTGCAGAATGCCTCCTTTAAGATTTAAAGCCCCGGTCATTCCCGTTTCTTCATCAATTGTAAATAAAGCTTCGATTGCCGGATGCGGAATATCTTTACTCTCCAAAATCGCCATAATTGTTGCTACTCCCAATCCGTTATCAGCACCAAGCGTCGTACCACGCGCACGAACCCAGTCACCATCCACATACATATCAATTCCTTGTGTATCGAAATCAAAAACAGTATCGGCATTTTTTTGGTGCACCATATCAAGATGTCCCTGCATTACAATTGCCTTACGGTTTTCCATTCCCGGAGTTGCCGGTTTTCTGATGATTACATTTCGAATTTCGTCTTCAAAAGTTTCTAAACCTAAGCTGTTTCCAAAGTTTTTCATAAATTCAATTACACGCTCTTCTTTCTTTGACGGACGTGGAACGGCATTTAAATCGGCAAACTTATTCCATAGTGCCTTTGGTTCCAGATTTCTTATTTCCTGACTCATTATATTTTGTTTGTAGTTTAACAATTAAGAGTTCCAAAGTTACAAAGTTTAAATGCTTTTTTTGTCAAAAATTTCACGAATTAGCACTAATCCCATTCGCAAAAAACAAATTCCGCAAAACGCTTCTTTTTTAGTTCTAATATTGTATTTATATTTACGTATCCAAATTTAAAATTGTGAAAAAAAAATACATCTTACCTCTATTTCTCCTTGTCCAGATTATCCTTTTAAAGATTCTCCCCTACTTTCCGGAATTCATCGAGCGCGTTTACAGTAATGGATTGTATTTAAAAATATCCCACTTGTCAAGAATACTCTTGGGCAAAATACCATTTTCTACCGGAGACATCATCTATTCTGTCTTGATTTTATTTTTGATCAGATGGATTTGGAAAACCCGCAAAACATGGAAACTCCAATGGAAAGACCATCTTTTAAAAGCTTTAAGTGTTCTCTCTATATTTTACTTTTTCTTCCACTTACTTTGGGCATTGAACTACTATAGAGAACCTCTTTTTGAAAAAATGAAGATCCACAAAGAATATACCGATGCTGAATTGCTGTCTTTTACAAAAAAGCTAATTATAAAAACTAACGAAATCCAATTTCAGATTACTAAAAACAATAATTCAAAGATTGTCTTCCCTTACTCTCAAAATGAGGCTTTCAAAATGAATTTAAACGGATACGAAAATCTTTCAAAAGAATATCCTTACTTCAAATATGAAATCCCCAGCGTTAAAAAATCGCTCTTTAGCCTACCGTTGACTTACATGGGTTTTGGCGGTTATTTAAATCCGTTCACCAATGAAGCACAAGTAAATGATCTATTGCCTATGTATAATTTCCCCGTAACGACTTGTCATGAAATGGCACATCAAATGGGTTATGCAAGCGAGAGTGAATGTAATTTTATTGGTGTACTGGCTTCTGTCAAAAATGATAATTTATATTACCAATATTCTGGTTACAGCTTTGCGCTAAGGTATTGTTTAGGAATCTGGCAGATCAAAAATGAAACTATTTTCAAACAATTAAAAAAACAAACACACCCTGGTATTTTAAAAAATTATCAGGAAAGTCAGGATTTCTGGAAACAATATGATACTTTTATCGATAAAGGCTTTCATATTTTTTATGACAACTTTTTAAAGATAAACCATCAAAAAGATGGTTTGGAGGGTTATAGTAAATTTGTAGATTTAATGGTGAATTATTACAAAACCAAAGAGTTATAATTTTTATTGCCACAGCTTATTAAAAAGAGTTTACTTTGGAGCTTATAATTAAAATGTAACATTTATAGAGTTATAATTTCAGATTCAAAAAGAAGAATTTATTTTAATTTCAATAAGCTTTTGTAGAAAAAATAATTGTAAGCTGTAACAAAATAGCTTTCAGTACTACTAATAAATTTATGAGCGAAAATCTAGAACAATCATTTGTTGCGCAATTGCAGGCAAATCAGAATATAATCCACAAAATATGTAGGTTATATACTGCCGGTGAAGACGCTCACAAAGATTTGTTTCAGGAAATTACCATTCAGCTCTGGAAAGCGTATCCAAAATTTAGAGGCGACAGCAAATTTTCGACCTGGACGTATCGTGTTGCCTTAAATACTGCTATTACCTTATACCGAAAAACTAAACGAACCGTATCAACCGTAGAATATGAAAGTCATCAGCATTTTATAAAAGATGTAGATTACAATTATGAAGAAGAAGAACAAATTAAATTGATGTACAAAGCCGTTTACCAACTTAATGACATCGAAAAAGCATTAGTTTTTATGTATTTAGAAGACACAGATTATCAAGAAATAGCAGAAACCTTAGGAATCAGCGAAGTGAATGCTCGTGTGAAAATGAATAGAATTAAAGGGAAACTTAAAAAAATACTAAATCCTTAAAAATTATTATGAAAGAACTGGATTTATTAAAAAAAGACTGGCAAAAGAACTCGGATTCTTTTGAACAAATATCGGAAAAGGAAATCTACAAAATGATCCACAAAAAATCATCTTCGATCGTGAAGTGGATTTTAATTATTAGCATTTTAGAGGTTCTGTTTTGGACACTGTCAAATTACTTTTCTAATGTAGACGCTGATCTAAAGAAAATGAATCATCCTGAGATCATACTATTTATGGACATTTTGATGTATTTTAATTATGTCGTGATTTTTGTTTTTATTTACTTTTTCTATAAAAACTACAAAACCATCACCACTACGGTTTCTACCAAATTATTAATGAGCAGTATATTAAAAACCCGAAAAACGGTTCAATATTACGTTTGGTATAATTTAGGCATGCTTGTGGTTTCATCTATACTAAGCTTTTTCATCGGATATGTTTACAATCCTGATATGGCGCTTATTAGAGAAAAACTAGCATTAAACGGAAAAGCGATGCTGTTTTCAATCGGTGCGATGGTATTACTTACCGTAGTACTTTTTGGAATGTTCTGGGGCATCTATAGATTGCTTTACGGAACTTTATTACGCAGGTTGTATACCAATTATAAAGAGTTAAAGAAAATTGATTTTGATGAGAGGCGTTGAGTACTAAGACTCAAAGAAACTAGTCGCTAAGCTTATTTTGAAACTTGAAACCTGAAACAAAAAAACAATCTAAAATCAGAAATCTAAAATCCCTAATAATCCCATCTTCTCATTTTATTAAGTTCTTCCTCTACTTTAATTTCTTCAGCTGGAATAACTTTTAAAAAAGAAGGATGCTGCTCAATTGCATATTCTACTTTTTCAACGATTTCTTCAATGGTATCGTTTTCATAATCAATATCAAGAGGTTCTTTGATGATAAAAGATTGTAAGATTCCTTTCTTCTTCATTCTCAATCCCTTTTTATCAAATGAACGACGGAAACCGTCTATAACGATAGGAATTACAATAGGTTTGTGCTGTTTTATGATATGTGCTGTTCCTTTACGAACAGGCTTGAACGATTTGGTTGTTCCTTGCGGAAAGGTAATTACCCAGCCGTCTTCAAGTGCAATTCTGATATTTTCAGTATCATTTGGATTAACATCACGTTTTTCTGTAACATCGACACCTTTTGCACGCCAGGTTCTCTCAACAGTAATAGCTCCAACATAGGCCAGGATTCTTGGCAATAAACCGGCTTGCATAGTTTCTTTGGCAGCAACATAATAAATATTCATCTTCGGCTGCCATAAATAACCAATATTCTTAATCGTATCCTGACGTCCGCTTAAACTTGCGTTAAACACATGAAACATGGCTACAACATCAGCAAAATAGGTCTGGTGATTTGATATAAACAAAACATTTGTATCTGGCAATGTCTTAATGATCTCAGATCCTTCAATCTGCAATTCATTAAAACCTCTATATCTTCGGTGAGTCATGGCGCCCAAAATACGGATCAACCATTTCTTGATGAATAATATATGTCCAAAAGGATTTCGTTTAAACAATCCCATAGCTGTCAAGTGTTTTTTTTTGTTAGGACGCAAACATACAAAAATTATTCTTTTAGCGATACCATAAAACAATTTCAGCAAAAACTGTTATAATCATGAATATCAAATTGTTATTTTTTCTTTTATGCTTTGTTGTCAAAAGTTATTTTTAAAACATCTCTCAATTCACTCAATATCATAGCTGTCGCCCCCCAAACAATATGATTTTGAATATTAAATGCCGGAACTAAAGCATTATTGGCATAAGAAGTTGATAATGTGACTTCGATAACAATTTCGTCGTTGAGAAAAACCGAAAGCGGTAATTCTATCACATCAGCTACTTCCCTTATATCCGGATAAAACAAAAGCTCTTCTTTAGAAATTCCCAAAAAAGGATGCACTAAAAAGTTACTTGGCGGAATGTACATAGGAGTAAACTGCTTGATTACCCTTATTTTTTCAGGTGCAACACCTACTTCTTCGTGGGTTTCCCGTAAGGCCGTCTCTTCATAATCAGCATCAGTTGTTTCATATTTCCCACCAGGGAATGCAATTTGCGACGAATGAACTCCATTATAAGCATTTCGGACGATTAGTACCAGATGAGTTTTCCCTTTTTTGGGATAAAACAACATCATGACCGCTGCAATACGCGGATTTTTATTCTTTAAATCAAGATTCTTTAAGGCTTCGAGGCGTTCTTTTGGAGCCATTTTGATATGTGCTGACTCCGCCGGTAGTACTACTGGAATTAAATCAGGAACATATTGCAAAAAATCTTGAAAATCCATAAGCAAAGTTTATTTTTGTACTTTTAAATAAAATATAAATATAGTCCAGAAAACGCGGTTCTACAAGTTTTCTAAAATCAAGTCCTAAAAATGTACAGTAAAGAAGAATCACAAAAGATAAAAAGAGAATTCTGGGTAGCATTCGCCGAAAAATACCCTCGCAAATGGGTCCTTTATGATACCAAAATTAAAGATTTCTCTTTTAAATTTTATGTTGATAATAAAAAAGCACAGGTTTTAATTGATGTTGAACACCGAAGTGATGAAAAACGAAATGCCTATTTTGAAAAAATTGAAGCGTTGAAAAATATTCTGGAAGAAGAATTCATTAAAGATTTGGTTTTCGAAAAAAACTACACGCTTGAAAGTGGCAAAACTATAAGCCGAATATGGATCGAAAAATCCGGAGTTGGTTTTAGCAACCGAAACAACTGGGACGCCATTTTTGATTTCTTCAATGAAAACATGCATGCTCTTGAGATGTTTTATCTGGAGTACGACGAGTTTATTAAAGATATTGAGTCTTAAAAAAGAGGTTTAGATGCAAAGGTACAGAGATTCTAAGATACTGGATCTGAAAATAAAAAATCCTGAATTTGATAATTCAGGATTTTTTTGCTCATTTCACACTACTAATCAAACAAAGCAATACATCTTTACACCTTTGTAGCTTTGTAACTCAGAACCTCAGACACTAAAAATATTATACACAATAATACGGTCGTCGTAGTTAATATAAAGCTGTTTACGGAAATCTTGTTTTTTTCGGGTGATGATTGATAGCTTGCAAGCTACACCATCATTGTCTTTACACATAAAAGAATACACAATATCGGTATCATTTTCTTCGCGTTCGATATAATCTAAAATACTAAAAAGCTGAATTTCCTGTGAATAAACAACAATTCTGTGTTTATTGGTGTCCAGAATTACAGACAAATTGACCAAATCAAGATTAGACCATTCTCCCCATTTCCCTTTTTCATTTTTTTCCAGAACACTAAAACCTGAAGTTTTAAATTGATAAGACTGACTATAAGTTTGCTGTAAACCAAGTCCGAAAAAAAGTAAAAGTATAAAAGTGCGTATAGAATTCATATTGTATTTCTTGCGGGTAATTTAGAATTCAAATTTAGCCTTTTCCTTGCAGGCAGCTTCAAAATCGGACATCATTTGTTGAATAATTTGCTCTACCGGTAAAATTTCATCAATTAATCCCGCGATTTGACCAATTTCAAGTTCACCTTCTTCAAGATCTCCTTCAAACATTCCTTTTTTAGCTCTCGCTCTTCCTAAGAGCTGTACTAAATCTTCTTTTGAAGGACATTTTTCATATAATTCCTGAACATCCTGATAGAATTTGTTCTTTACCAATCGAACCGGAGCCAGTTCTTTCAGTGTCAATTGTGTATCCCCTTCTTTAACTTTAACAATAGTTTCTTTGAAATTATCATGTGCCGAAGACTCTACTGAAGCAGCAAAACGACTTCCCACCTGAACACCATCGGCGCCCAAAATCATGGTAGCCAACATTCCCCTACCCGTCGCAATTCCTCCGGCAGCAATAACTGGGATCTGAATTTTCTCTTTAACCATTGGTATTAAAGTTAGGGTAGTCGTTTCATCACGTCCATTGTGCCCTCCTGCCTCAAATCCTTCCGCTACAATAGCATCAACTCCGGCCTCTTGCGCTTTCAAGGCAAAAACACTACTACTTACTACGTGCACTACTGTGATTCCTTTTTCTTTTAAAAAAGAAGTCCATGTTTTTGGATTTCCGGCGGAAGTAAAAACGATTTTCACGCCTTCTTCAACCACAATATTCATAATTTCTTCAATATTGGGATATAACATCGGAATATTAACTCCAAAAGGTTTGCTTGTTGCTTGCTGGCACTTCTGAATATGTTGGCGTAATACTTCGGGGTACATAGAACCCGCTCCAATTAATCCTAAACCTCCTGCATTACTTACTGCAGCTGCTAATTTATAACCACTATTCCAAATCATTCCTCCCTGAATAATTGGATATTTAATATTAAAAAGTTTTGTAATTCTGTTCATTCAAAAATGTAATTATTGTTTGATTATCTTTCCTGTTTTATGGAGACCATCTGCCTCAAAAGTATAAAAATAGAGTCCGCTTTTTAATGCTTCAACAGAAAGAATTGGATTTTGATTGGTAATTTGTTTTTCGATCAGCTTTTGTCCTAAAACAGAGTAAATGGAAACAAAAGCGGTATTGTTTTCAAACAAAAAGGAAACTGTTGTCTGGGTAGGATTTGGAAATACAGAAAAAACAGCATCTAATGACTGGAAATTTTCTACTCCTAAGGTGGCTCCAAAATTAGGAATTCCATAGCCGTAATTATTATTGGGCGCTGCATATCGATCTGAAGACTGCAAAATCATTTGCCGAATCTCTTTATTTGTTTTTGATGGAAAAGCCTGCCACAAACAAGCGATCATCCCCGCCATAATCGGACAGGAAAATGAAGTACCATTTATAGTTGTAATATTTCCTGCAGTATCCGACACAATAGCAGCGGTTCCCTGCGCCATAACTTCCGGTTTAATCCTTCCGTCAGAACTTGGACCAATCGAACTAAAACTAGATTTTACTTTTGAAGCTGTTACAGCACCAACAGTAATTACCGAAACAGCATCTGCCGGTCCGCCAATATGAGGCTCTGAGGTAGCCCCTTCATTTCCTGCTGAGGCCACAACAATTATTCCTTTACTAAAAGCCAGTTCAGCACCACGGGAGATAAAATTGGTCGTGCCATTCATATCGCTATAAGTATGACTATAATTGGCATTATCAAATTCAAAATACCCCAGAGAAGTTGTTATAATATCAGCCCCTACACGATCCGCTTCTTCTGCTGCTTCTACCCAATACGATTCTTCAACGGGATTTTCAGTAGGGTCATATTCTGTAATAAACAAATAATACGAAGCATCGGGAGCCGTACCCACTAAGGCGTTTTCTTTATAACCACCCATCGTCGAGAGCACCATTGTTCCGTGGCTGTCTCCTGAATAGAAATTGACATTTTTATTAACGAAATCATATCCTCCTAAAATCTGATTGTTGTCAATCAGCTTCTTAAAAGGTAAAGCTGTATTAACACCCGGAAAACCGGCATCTAAAACCGCAATTACTTTTCCTGAACCTGTTTTATTCTGTTGATGTAAAACTTGTCCGTTTAACATTTCTATCTGACCTGCCGAAGAACCGTAGGCATAATCAGTAGCTGATTTAAGTTTGTCTTTTACTTGAGATATCTTACTTTCAGTAACTTTTTTAGAAGTGGTATTTAAATTTTTATTGGCAAAAATCACTTTATCTACAAATGACAATAATTTAAGTGCCGAAATATCAGACTGAGTTCCCCGAATATGAAGTGCGTTCAACCATTTTGATTTTGCCATTACAGTTATTCCTGTACTAGATCTAATCTGACTGATATAAGAATCCTCTACAGGTGCATCGGTAACATCTAACACAATATTTTGATTGGCCCTTCGATCTAAAGCACGTTGTGTCAAAATTGAAAGAGGAGCATCTAAAGACGCTTGCGCATTTGGTTTATTTTTAAAATACACCCATGCATCTTCCTGCGAAAACATCGCAGAAGATAAAATCAATAATAAAAACACAAAACAATGCTTCATGATTACTTTTTTAAAGGTGAAACCTCCGTAAAAAAGTATAAAGCTAAGAAATTACTCCCGAACCAACTAATTCATTTTCTAAATACCAGGCAACAAACTGACCTTCCGTGATAGCAGACTGAGGTTCTTCAAAACTAACGTACATTCCATCTTCAAACTGGTGCAAAGTTGCTTTCTGCAATGGCTGGCGGTAACGAATTCTTGCCATTACTTCCATTTTTTCACCATTATTCAACTTCAAGTCTTCGCGAACCCAGTGTACTTCAGAGTTTCTAACAAACAATGCTTTTTTAAATAAACCAGGATGATTGCTTGTTAAACCGGTATAAATTGTATTAGTCTCAACATCCGTAGCAATTACAAATAAGGGATCTGTAGTACCACCAACATTTAGACCTTTTCTTTGTCCGTTTGTAAAATAATGTGCCCCCTGATGTTTGCCCATTACTTTACCCATTGTTGGAAGGTAATCCAGTTTTTGAGAATCGATTTTTAGTTCTTCTTCTAAAGAAATTCCTGTTGGTTTTTCAATAGTATAAATTGGGTCATTTTTGTCAATCTGCACAATAAGACCTTCTTTAGGCTGTAATTTTTGCTGTAAAAATTCAGGTAAACGTACTTTCCCAATGAAACAAAGTCCTTGCGAATCTTTCTTCTCAGCAGTAACCAATTCCATTTCAGCAGCAATTTCGCGCACTTCCGGTTTTGTCAATGCACCAATTGGAAACAAAGCTTTAGATAATTGTTCCTGAGACAACTGGCATAAAAAATACGACTGATCTTTGTTAACATCATTTCCGGCAATCAATTGATAAACCGTTTTTCCATTCACTTCAATTTCGCTTTTTTGGCAGTAATGCCCGGTCGCAACATAATCGGCTCCAAGACTTAGAGCGATTTTCATAAAAACATCGAATTTAATTTCGCGATTACAAAGTACGTCAGGATTTGGAGTTCTTCCTTTTTCGTATTCGTTGAACATATAATCAACGATTTTTTCTTTGTATTCTTCGCTTAAATCGACCGTTTGAAACGGTATACCCAATTTTTCGGCTACTAATAATGCATCGTTGCTATCTTCTAACCACGGGCATTCATTAGAAATCGTAACTGAATCATCGTGCCAGTTTTTCATAAAAAGACCAATAACTTCATATCCTTGTTGCTGCAATAAATAAGCCGCAACACTTGAATCTACTCCTCCGGAAAGTCCAACAACTACACGTTTCATTCTAAATCGTTTATATTTTTACAAGGCTGCAAAGATAAGCCCTATTTTTGATAATTACTGAAGTTTTAATTAGTTTATGCAATGCCATTGTAGACAAAACTTATTGCCTTTGTTACAAGCTTTCTGATCTAATAAATTGACTACCCAGAAATCTAACTTCACACATTAAAAAAATCTATTTTCCCAAAGGATACATTTATTCTCAGACCTACTCCGTCTTTGGTTTTGAATCTGCCTGATAACTACTTTTAGGATCACTCATGTTCACTTCTTTAGTCAGTTTTCCTTTTAAGTAGAATTGCCACATTCCTGCCTTTTTTCCTCTTAGAAACTTTCCTTTAGATGCTACAACACCGTCCGAATCGTAAAAAACAGCATCACCATTGTATTCATTATTCTTAAATGTACTTTGCTCCAAAAGAATTCCGTTTTGCCCGTACTTTTTATAAACACCGTCTTTCAGACCATCTTTGTAATTCATTTCTTCGGCTATTTTAGAATCCGGATAATAAACTGTTCTTACTCCTTCCAGTTTTCCGTCTTTATATTTCTCAAGCGTCATAAGGGCTTTTGAAGCTTTATGGTAATACTTCCAGTCCCCTTCTCTCGATTTGCCGATTTCTTTTCCTTCACTCACTTTATTCTTGTTCTGATCGTAAAAAATGGTATAGGAACTTCCGTCATTAGTCGTAAAATCACGAGTTGCGATAACATCTCCTTTTTTGGTATCATCAAAAAATTTAAAAACACCGGTTTCTTTTCCGTGATTAAAAGTACCTTCATAACGAGGTCGCTTAGAAACTTCATAAGTTCCTTTCCAAATCCCGTCTTTTTTGCCACTGGAATCTGATTTATTAACCTCTTGCGCTAACGCAAAAACGGTATTTAAAAAAAGTAATCCGACTAATATTTTTTTACAAATCATATCTTTTATATTCAATTTTAAACTTTAACGATTCTGATTTTGATAAAGTATATTTTAGGTATAAAAAAATCCCGATGAATCGAGATTTTTTTACTATTGTTATTTATTTTTTTTCTGAGCTTTCGCAGCTTCCTGCTGTTCCATTACTTCCTGAAGACGTTGTTGAAACTTACTTTGCTTTTTAGGCTCTTTTAATTTATTTTCCTGAATCTGAGCGTGAATTTTATCACTATCAACAATGTAATTTTTAATTACGTACATAATTCCAATGGTAATTAAGTTCGAAATAAAGTTATACAAACTCAATCCGGCACCATAGCTATTGAAGAAAATTAACATCATTAATGGCGACACATAAATCATGATTTTCATCATTTTTGCCATATCCGGCATACCTTCTTGTTGAGGTGCTGCCATTTGCTGGTCTCCAGATGTCATTTTCATGTAGAAGAAAATCGCAATTGCTGCCAAAATTGGGAACAAACTGATATGGTCTCCGTACAAAGGAATATGGAATGGTAATTTTACAACAGCATCAAAAGAAGATAAATCGTCTGCCCAAAGGAAACTTTTCTGTCTTAATTCAAAAGCTGCAGGAAAGAACTGGAATGAAGCATACATAAAAGGAAGCTGAATCAATGCCGGAATACATCCTGCCATTGGGTTTACTCCTGCTTTATTGTACAATTTCATGGTTTCCTGTTGTTTCTTCATTGGGTCTTTTTTGAATTTTTCTCCCAATTCTGTAATCTCAGGACGTAAAACTTTCATTTTAGCCTGTGAAAGGAATGACTTATAAGTAATTGGCGACATCGCCAATTTTATAATAATTGTAAAGATGATAATCGCAATTCCTAATGACAATCCAATCGTTGAACTTAAAAATCCGAATAATGGAATAAAGATAAGCTTATTAATCCATCCAAAAATCCCCCATCCTAATGGGATAATTTTTTCAAAGTTTTTATCGTATGATTTTAATACTTTATAATCAGCCGGTCCAAAATATAAGCTCATTTTATAATCTAATTCTCCATTAGAAAAAGCCAAAGGAACTGTTGCTTTAAATTGCTTAACAAAAGTAGTATCTATTTTTTCATCTTTTACCAAAGCATCAGATTGCAATTTAGATTTTTCAAATGGTTTATCAGTCGCTAAAATAGCCGCAAAAAAGTGTTGCTTAAAAGCTACATAACTCACTTTTTCCGGAGTATCCTCTTTTCCTACACCGTCACTTACTGAACTGTATTTTTCGTCTCCATATTCATATTCGAGCTGCGCATAACGTTTTTCGATAGCAATACTTTTCTCATTTCTATACGATTTTAAATCCCAAACTAAATCTAATGGTTTAGAAGAATTTAATACCTTATTCAAACCTTGTGAACGAACATCAAAACCAATTAAATAATCATTTGGTTTCAATACATATTTATACTCCAAAAATTCATTAGCCCCCGCTTTCAAACGCATAGTCAAAATTTGATCTTCACCGTTTTTAGTCAACGCTGGCTCAAAATAAAGATCTTTAGAATTTAAAGTTCTGTTATCAGTTGTTTGTAATTGAATGTTTAGATTAGAATTATTGTCTTTAATTAATTCAACTAATTTTTTGGAATCTTTCTCAAATCTTTCAAATCCTTTTAACGTAGCTTCTACTATAAATCCTCCTTTGTTGGCGATTTTTAGTTTAATCTTTTCGTTTTCAATAGTTGTAAAACCTTCTTTGGCAGAAGAAAGTGTAGCAGAATAAGCAAAACCACCTAATGTTTTTTGTAATTGCGCCAGCTGAACTGTATCTCCCGGAGTTGCAGCAACAACCGGTAAAACAGCTGTTTTAGTTTTATCCGCTTTCGCTTGTGCTTCTTGTTTGGCAACTAGTTCTTTCTTTGCTTTTTCAGCAGCAATCTCTTTATCAGAAGGCTGATTTTGGTACATAATCCAAATCAAAATTCCAAATATCAATACAAAACCAATGATTGAATTAAGATCAAATTTTTTTTCTTCCATTATAGTTTAAAAAAGTTATTCGTTAAAAAGGTATTAGTGATGAGATCAACCCAAAAGTTACACTTTTCAGAATATTAATTATTATTTTTTATGCGCATTCACTGCAGCAGCCACAAAGTTTACAAAAATCGGATGTGGATTTGCTACTGTACTCTTGTATTCAGGATGGTATTGTACACCAATGAAAAATGGATGATTTTCAAGTTCTACAATTTCTACTAAACCTGTATCCGGGTTCACCCCTGAAGCTTTTAAACCTGCATTTTGCAGTTCGTCAGCATATTTATTATTGTATTCGTAACGGTGACGGTGACGCTCAGAAATTGTTTTTTGTCCGTAAATTCTATACGCAAGTGTGTCCGGTTTGATATCACATTTCCAGGCTCCTAAACGCATTGTTCCACCTTTATCAGTCACTGTTTTTTGCTCTTCCATCAAGTTCACTACCGGATGAGGCGTTTTGTCGTTCATTTCTGTAGAGTTTGCCTCTTTGTAACCTAAAATATTCCTTGAATATTCAATTACAGACATTTGCATTCCTAAACAAATTCCAAAAAACGGAATATTATTTTCACGTACGTAACGTACGGCTTCGATTTTTCCTTCGATACCTCTTTCTCCAAATCCCGGAGCAACTAAAACTCCATCCAGACCTGCCAATTTTTCTTTGATATTTTCAGCATTAATGTGTTCTGAATGTATCGAAATTACATTTACTTTGGTTTCATTTGCAGCACCTGCATGAATGAACGCCTCTAAAATAGATTTGTAACAATCCTGCATTTCTACATATTTCCCAACCAAACCAATATTTACGGTGTGTTTTGGATTTTTTAATCGGCGTAAAAAAGTATTCCAGTTTTTAAGATCCGGTAATGCTTTCTTAGGCAAATCTAATTTTTTCAAAGCTACTACATCTAATCCTTCTTCAAGCATTAAATTTGGAACTTCATATATGGTTGAAGCATCAATTGACTGAATAACCGCTTCTTTTTTAACATTACAAAACAAAGCCAGTTTTTGACGTAATTCCTGAGACAATTCATGCTCGGTTCTACAAACCAAAATATCTGCTTTGATACCACTTTCCATCAACGTTTTCACGGAGTGTTGCGTTGGTTTTGTTTTCAACTCACCCGCAGCAGCCAAATATGGAACCAATGTTAAATGAATAACGATTCCGTTATTTTCACCCAACTCCCAAACTAACTGACGAACAGATTCTATATAAGGTAACGATTCAATATCACCAACAGTTCCACCAATTTCAGTAATTACAATGTCATAATCGCCGGATTTACCCAACAATTGCATTCTGTCTTTGATTTCGTTAGTAATATGAGGAACTACCTGAACTGTTTTTCCTAAAAACTCCCCTCTTCTTTCTTTTTCGATTACCGAAAGATAAACTCTTCCTGTTGTAACGTTATTCGCCTGAGAAGTTGGAACATTAAGAAAACGCTCGTAATGACCTAAATCTAAATCTGTTTCAGCACCATCATCCGTTACATAACATTCTCCGTGCTCGTATGGATTCAACGTACCAGGATCCACATTGATATACGGATCAAATTTCTGAATAGTTGTACGGTATCCTCTTCCTTGTAACAATTTTGCTAAAGATGCTGCGATAATACCTTTTCCTAATGAAGAAGTCACACCGCCTGTAACAAAAATATATTTTGTTTGATTCATTCTGTTGTTGTTTGTATTGTAGTTGTGTAAAAAACTTGGCAAAAGTACAAATTTAATTAGATAATTTATCAATTAGAGAATGAGATAATTTGCAAATTTTTAATTAGAACGATTGCCTGTTTCCGTAATCAATAATTTTAACTTTTAATTAGGTGTTTTTTTGAAGAATGCTCCTAATTATATTTTTTAATCTTGCCTTTTTTTATGCTGGTAAATTGGGCTATAAGGTAAATTATTTGAGTTTATACCTCAGGTTATCAAAGAATCGTTCAATCAATCGTCTGTCTTCGGTAATAATCTCAGCGGTTCCTTTTGCTTCGGCGTGAAAATTCAATTCAACTCCGTAATTCGTCTTTAATCCGTGAGGTAAATCTATATCTACAAGATAAGAGTTGATTTTATTCTGATTGTCTGAAAGCGTCTGTTGATTGGTCACCAATGAAATTCTTCTAACCCTTCCTTTTATGGAGCCATATTCGTTAAAAGGATAATTGTTCAGTTTTACGATTACCCCTTGTCCGACTTTGACCTTTCCCGAACCATTTTCCAAAAACCAATAAGTTCATTTGGCGTTGCCGGTCCTCCTGTTGATGATTTTTTTATTTCCGTCCTGAGCAACAACGTTAAACGAAAGTAACAACAAGCAAAACGGAGCGATATTCTTCTTAACTTGTGACATTTTTATCATTTATTTTAGTTTTATATTTTTCTTTAATTCTCCCTAACAAATTATATCGCTTTAGATTCCAGTATCTCAGTTTTTGTAATACTGTATCGCATTGGCATAGGTCTCAACACACTTTGTAGTGCGCAGGAAGTTTTAAATTCCTTAAAATGGTAAAACATGATTTCTAAAAATCTATCATAAGTCAATACCCCTTTATTCCATTCAATATCTTTAGATATACCATCAATGTATAGAAAATCATAGTAGACTTTTATTCGGGATTCTTTCTGTTCTTTTTCAACAATATAGCTCATACTCTCTATTGGATTGTCTATCTCTAATATTGAAGTTCCCCTTTTTAATTCTTCAAAAAGAAAATTGCATTCCTCGAAACCAAAATATTCAGGATTAGTAAAAACCTTTTTATAATCTTTACTTTTCATAAACAATCTATTGATGTATTCTTTGTTTCTGAACAAACAAAACGAACCTGTTATATACTGTGGTCGGCTACTGATTATATCATATTTTAAAATTATATCAGGAAAGAAAGTTCGAATTGACCCAAAAACAATATCAATGTCATGGAAAGCCCAGAATTTATACTTTCTAATAATATCAGAAAACAAAAATCCATAGGCGGGTTTAAAATCACGTAATTTTGAGGGGGTATCAATGTTTATCTGAAAACCTAACTTTTTATAAGCTAAAACTTTTATCTCATCAAGGATTCTGATAACGATTTTGACATTTTTAGATTTGTTTTTGATTTCCTCCTGATTGTCAGTAATGATATAGAAATCAATAGTTGGATTAAAAGAGCAGGAATGTAAAAAATAAGGGAAGTACCACGGGTATTCTCCATACCAACAGGTAATACATGCAATTGAAGCGGGTTTAAACATACAAATCATATAGTTTCTAAAAGTTGATTATTTGCAATTTTACAATTGCCCTTGTGGTATCAACTTGCTTTTGGAAACTATTACAATTCAATTTCAAATGTAGTAAAACAAACCTTAATAAAAAAGGATTTTTCTTACTTTATTACTCAGATTTGTTTTATTGAACATTACAGATTTCTTTCACAGATTATCTTCTTTAACTCAATCAATTTTCACTGTAACTACTGATTATACAATTCAATAAACTCTAAGATCAAAGCAATACTGTAGGCTACTACTATAGGAACGGATATGCAGTAAAAGCTCAACGTTTTACTATTAAAAAAGAGGTCATCTTCAGTGAAAAATTTTAACTTCTCACATACTTTATAAAAAGTCATCCAAAAAATTATCATTAAGAATAAGCCTATCAGATGAATTTTAAAATCTTCATATTGTACTTTCATGGTTTCATTTTTTTCTTCTTAGGATACATACTGTCTATCACTTTTTTTAGGTACAATATCTTTTTCTATATAAAAAAGTACGAGGCCCCTATCGCCATCTTATAAAATTGGCTCTTAAATAGTTACTCTAAAAAAGTAATTCTTCATAACGTCTATTGTTAGATTTTTATTCATTGTACAATTTAAAAAATTCTCGAATCAAGGTAAAAATCAAGCCCATAATTATAAAAGAATCTAAATAAAATCTAAAACACAGACTTTTTAAATAAATATCTTTTCTTTTTAAATCTTTAGGATTATGAATTTTTCTAAAACGTATAATCCAAAAGACGACAAGAAAAAGTATACCGAAAAAATAAATTATCAAATGCTCATATTTGTTCATAGTCTTCTATTTACGCACTGTACCCATATATTCAAACCAACGATCTGAATTTAAAGTAAAACCAAGTTTTTCAGAGACTGAAACTTTTATTTCATGAAGGGTTTTGAAAACGATGGTGACGTTTTCAGGCTTATTTTCGATTTTCTCCTGATTATCTGTGATGATATAAAAATCAACACTTGGATTAAAAGAACAGGAATGCAAAAAATAAGGGAAATACCAAGGGTATTTTCCGTACCAACAAGTAAGACTTGCTATTGAAGTAAGTTTTGACATAAAAAAAATATTATAATTCTAAAACATTGACTTGTACACATTAAAAAATTCAGTCTTGAATTCTGTGGTATCAATTTGTTTTTAGAAATTATAATATTTTGTATTCCAAACTTAGATAAAAAAAATTAAACCACAAAGGATTTTTCTTACTATTTTAAAGGTTTAGGATATTGTTTTTTAATATTACGAATCAATTCCTCGAGTCCGTTCAATTTTAGCTCATAAATAAGCGCCAATTGCTGTCCTAGTTCTCCTTTTGGAAATCCCTTGTTGTGGTACCAAACGACGTAATATTCGGGTAAATCGATTAAAAAACGGCCTTCGTATTTTCCGAAAGGCATTTTGGTATGGGCTAATTTGATGAGAAGTTTTTTGTCTGGTTCCATTTTTTTATAAAGAAAAAAGAAGCAAGAGGAAAGATTTTCTTTTCTCTTGCTTCTGATTAGTTGCAAAGCTATTAATTTTTTCTTTTGCCACAGATTAAAAAATAGTTTTCAGTCTCAGTTTTTCAGTCTCAGTTTACAGTCTCAGTTTACAGTCTCAGTTTACAGTCGCAGTTTTCAGTCGCAGTTTTCAGTCTCAGTTTTCAGTCTCAGTTTTCAGTCTCAGTTTTCAGTCTCAGTTTTCAGTCTCAGTTTACAGTCGCAGGGCCTTAACCTTTTTTTTAAACGTACTGCCAAACTAACGATTAATAAAAGACAGCTATTAGGGTAAATGATTTCGCCACGAATTCACAAATTATACTTAGAATAATTCATGAATTCGTGGCGAATATTTAAACTTAAAACCTTAGTACCTTAACACCTCAGAACCTTAGTCCCTTTTTTAATAATGCCATCTCACGAAAGCTTCCATTGCGGCATAGGTCGCTAAACCTAACTGTTGGTACAAAGCAGCTGTTTCGGCATTTCTGTCTTCGGCTCTTTGCCAAAATTCTCTGGCATCGGTTCCCTGGAAAACAACACCATCTTTTTGAGATTGATGCTTGAAGATTCCGTGGCGTTTTGCCAATACCTGATCCGGGCTCATTGGCACAGCCATCTCTACTTCGTCAATTCCCCATTCCTGCCATGCTCCACGGTACAACCACAACCAGCAATCCTCCATAAATGATTTTGGTTTCAGTGCTTTTACGGCTTCAAAAATAGCGTCCAGACAAACTTTATGTGTTCCGTGTGGATCTGCCAAATCTCCTGCAGCGTAAATTTGATGTGGTTTAATTTTTTCAATTAAGTCCATCGTTAATTGAATATCTTCTTTCCCAATTGGTTTTTTCTCGATTGTTCCGGTTTCATAGAATGGTAATTCCATAAAATGAATCTGGTCATCCGTTAAACCTACGAAATGACTGGTCGCTCTCGCCTCTCCTTTTCTGATTAATCCTTTGATGTAACGAACCTCAGGAATATCAATTTCGCTGTTCTTTTTATTGGTTAAGAAAGTTTCCGCTTTTTGGTAAATATTGTCAGCTTCGGCACTTTTGATTCCGAATTTTTCATTGTAATCAATTACGAACCTTGCAAAACGCAAAGCTTCATCATCGGCTACTGCAATATTTCCAGAGGTTTGATACGCCACATGCACTTCATGTCCCTGCTCCTGCAAACGCATAAAAGTTCCTCCCATACTGATGATATCATCATCCGGGTGCGGACTGAAAATCAATACTCTTTTTCTGGCAGGCTCTGCTCTTTCAGGACGATTGGTATCATCGGCATTTGGTTTACCTCCCGGCCATCCTGTGATTGTATTTTGTAATTTATTGAATATTTTGATGTTGATATCGTATGCAGGACCTGAATCAGCCAATAAATCACTCATTCCGTTTTCGATATAATCGGCATCGGTAAGCATTAAAATTGGTTTTTTAAGCTGAAGTGCTAATCCTAAAACCGCTTTACGGGTCAATTTATCGGTCCAGATCACTTTTTCTACCAACCATGGTTTGTTGATTCTGGTTAGTTTTGAAGAAGCCTCTTTGTCTAAAACAAAAACAGCATTGTTGTGTTCCTGTAAAAATGAAGCCGGTACACGGTTGGTCACTTCATCTTCTACTGATTTTTTTACAATATTTGCTTTTCCTTCTCCCCAAGCCAGTAAAATTACCTGTTTGGCTTCCATAATCTTTTTAACTCCAAGTGTAATTGCTGTTCTTGGTGTATTACTCAATCCGAAAAAGTCTTTACTTGCTGCTACTCTGGTAATATGATCTAAAGCCACTAAACGTGTTTTAGAGTTTTGTAACGATCCCGATTCATTAAAACCAATATGTCCGTTACCTCCAATTCCAAGAATCTGCAAATCGATTCCGCCAAGTGCTTCTATTTTTGCTTCGTAATCGTGGCAATAATCCGCAATTTGCTCTTTAGTTAAAAGTCCGTCCGGAACGTGGTAATTCTCAGGTAAAATATCGACATGATCAAACAACAATTCTTTCATAAAACGAACGTAACTGTTGATTGAATTAGGCTCCATTGGATAATATTCATCCAGGTTAAAACTAATTACATTTTTAAAACTCAAGCCTTCTTCTTTGTGTAAACGTACCAGTTCAGCATATAACCCTTTTGGAGAAGAACCAGTTGCCAGACCTAAAATACAAGGTTTATTTTCTTTTTGCTTGGATTGAATTAAAGCCGCAATTTCCTGAGCTACTGCTTTTGACGCATCGCCAGAATTTTCAAAAACAACTGTATTGATGTTTTCGAATCGTTTCTCGAACCCCGTTGCTTTGTCGATTTTACTTTTTAACATGATATAGTCTTTTTAATTTTTCTCGTTACACTTTACCAGCTTCGATACTTATGTCCTTTTACTGCATAAAAAAGGATCATTAAATACGATGGTAAGAGCATTAAATAAGCAATTTGATTCCCGCTTTTTGAAATTCCTGCGGTACCGTTTGCGATATTTGATGCATTTATATTTTCTGTGATCATTCCGTAGAATAAAGGAAAAATCGCTCCTCCAATAATCCCCATAATCAATATTGCACTTCCTATTTTAGTATATCCCCCTAAATCCTCTAATGCCATTGGCCAAATTGCCGGCCAGCAAAGTGCATTTGCCAGTCCTAACAATGCTACCAAAAGAATAACAACCGGCAAGCTTGGGATTCCAGGCAGCTGAATCATAATTTTTGGCGAAATCAAAACTATTGCCAATACTAAAATTACACCCAAAACTCCTGACGCTTTCAGGGCTGTTACCTGCGAAAGATATTTTGGAATTAATGTAATCCCTAATATATATCCCACAACCATTGCCGACATGGTAAATGAAGTCAATTTTAAATAAAAATTCCCTTCGGTTCCATATACTCCTAATTCTTTTCCAAATCCTCCAATAGAGTCTCCTGCTAAAACTTCGGCTGCTAAATACAACATTAAAGTTATTACTCCCAGCACCAATTGCGGACGTCTGAAAGCGTTTCTGATTTGCTTAAAAATACTCAAATGCGCTACATTTCCTTCTTCATCCAGATCAATTTCCGGAAGCGGGGACAGTTTTACCAAAAGTGCTAAAACCATTATAATCAATCCCATATAAAGATAAGGTCTTTGCAATTGTAATGCAAGAGTATTTAAAGCATTTGTTTTGGAAACGCTGTCCAAAAGCGCAATTTTATCTGCCGTAAACTCCTGCATGTTTGACAGTACCAAAGCTGTTAATATCAATGGCGCTACAAAACCTGCCAGTTTATTTGCAATTCCCAGTACACTAATTCTGGCTGCTGCACTTTCTCTTGGGCCAATCACTACTACATAAGGATTGGAAGCCGTTTGCAAAATAGCCAAACCGGTTCCCATGATAAATAAAGCAATTAGAAACAATAAAAAAGTTCGGCTTTCGGCGGCCGGATAAAACATAAATGCTCCGGCTGCAATGATTAATAATCCTAAAGAAATACCATTTTTATAGCCTACTTTCTCAATTACCCAGGATGATGGAATTGCCATTACAAAATAGGCAATATAAAAAGCAAAAGTTACAAAATAAGCCTGAGAAGAAGACAACTCGCACGCTAATTCGAAAAAAGGAATTAAAGGTCCGTTTAACCAGGTGACAAATCCCAATATAAAAAATAATGCGGTCAGAATAATCATCGGAATGATTGAACTCCTCTTTTCTATAGGTATTGCAGTCTCAATTTTTGACATAATTTTATTTGGTTGATAGTTAATAGATTAGTTGTTTTATCCATCTAAAATAACACCAACACTTTTTGCAAATATATTGCAATTTAAACACAACTCAGTGCGTATTTTTTGCAATTTTAAAACAAAAATAGTCTAATAAGTTATACTTATCTGTAAATTAGATATCAATTTTTTGTTAATTTTTTCTAAGCGTTCCAGTCTAAAACCGGATAATGCTGCTTTAAATATTCTTTTACATCGGCAATATCTTCTTTAGCAGTCAGATCCGGAACGTGTTCTGAAAATGGTATACCCACCGTTGTATTTGGGTTTTCTTTTACGGCATTTAATAATACTGTAGGTAGTTCTTTTTCGTCGCGTTCGGGATGAACAGGGCAATTTTTTAAATGTGTATACAAAGTACTTCCGTTGAACTTAAAAGCATTCATACTTACTCTTATTTTTCCTTCAACGTCTTTATAATCAGCCAAAACATCGGCTGAAGGTTTTTCTAAAATATCCAATAGCTGATTATTCTCATCCAATTTGGCAATAGCAAATCGGGAAATTCTTTCAGAAGGAAATTCCAAAGCCTCACGATCGTAAGCAATAAAAGCGTTTGGACTATTGGTTTCCCTAAGCGCCAATAAAGCAGCTGCTGAATACAAGTTATCACTGTTACAAACTGAATATTGCTGCGTGTTTAATTCCGGAAACTGTTCTACCGCCTGAAACAAAGCATCGGCAGTACCAAATGGTTTTACTCTTCCTTCGGGAATGTACTGAACAGCGAATGAAATATTGAGTCCGTGAAAATCATTATCAGTGTTATGGCTTCCGTAAAATTCTTTAAAAAGCTCACCCTGCTCACCAATGATAATGTAGATGTTTTTATATCCTGCTTTTTTAGCGTTTAGCAAAAGATAATCCAACAAAGGCCTTCCGCTTGCTCCAACTCCTATTAACCCTTTACTTCTTTCATTTGCCTGCGCAATTTCTTCTGCAGATAAATTGTCTGAAATGGCTTCTTTTTTCATGCGTGAGGATGCACCACCCGCAAGAATAACTAAATTATTATGCATATTTATATATTTTTCATTTTGAATTTCCTTAAATCTCTTGGATTAAAATTGTTTCAGGTTTGAAGTTTCATGTTTCATGTTTCAGGTTTCATGTTTCAGGTTTCATGTTTCAGGTTTCATGTTTCATGTTTCAGGTTTCATGTTTCAGGTTTCATGTTTCAGGTTTCATGTTACCAAAACTCACCTCTCACATTTCACATTTCAAAGCTTAAATCTCCACATTTTCAATAACCCTGACGCCAGGATCAACGGACACGGCATAAGCTTCCAGAGCCCCTGCTTTTAAAATGGCTTCGATAACCAAATCTTCTTTTTCCGGATTTGCGATAACGACAATACTTCCGCCACCACCGGAACCCACAATTTTTGCTCCATAGGCACCTGCACGCAAAGCGGCATTGATCATAGCATCAATACGGGGCACAGTAACTTTTAATAAATCGCGTAAAACCTCATGATGCAGATTCATCAATTCCCCAATTTTTTTAAGATCTAAAACTGGTTTTTCAAACTCTTTTAAAGCTTCTTTGGTATAATGATAATTTTTTAAGGCTGCTTCGAAGAAAGGAATCAATCGGTCCGGCAGACAATTTCGATAGCGGTCCAGATCTTCTACTTCGGAAGCATACAGATCAAAATCAGGGAAGTTTTGCTTTACAATATCAATTGACATTAAAGCATTTCCTTTTATCTCTCCCAACAAACCGATAGTTTCTTTTGGAACTCCTGAAACTCCAGTAACAAGGCCTTTTAAGTTCGTCCCTATTATTTTATACGAAAAAGGATCTTTGGTATTAATGTACACGATATTCCCTACCCCAATGCTAAAATGATCCATCATTCCGCCTGGTTCTCCATGTTCTAAAACTTCAGATTCATAACCTAATTTAGAAATAAACTCGGGAGTAACTTCACGATCAATTCCAAAAGCATCGATTAAAAAACGAATCCATGCCATCAATAAAGCGGAAGAACTCGACGTTCCGGAGTTTATTGGAATATCTCCAGTAATGGTAATGTCGTAGCCAACATTAGGCACACAGCCGTATCTGCGCAATACCCGTAAGGACGAAGCAAAATAATCTCTGGGCTCTAATTTGTCGAAAGTGGCATCGATATCAATGATACGAATCTCATTAATATCAATCATATTTAAAACAAATGTTTGAGTTAGGTTTTGTTCGGCAGATAGTTGTATATTTCGATCGATTGCACAGGCGATAACCGGCAATCCTAAATAATCCTGATGGTCTCCGAAGAGGCAGGTTCTGCCCGGGGCTAATGAAGTAATTTTTTTCACTTAAAAATTTTATAATAAAGCACTGTAAAACAATAAATTACAATGCAAATTGGTTAAGGATTTGTTTTATTCTTTTGATTTTGATTCTACGAAACTATAGATTATATTTTTATAAAACAAGAAAAAAAAGAAAAATGTGCTCGAACACACCATTAAAATGTTCTCGAGCACACTAATTAATTCTTACAGAATTTTAAAAAAATTAAATCAAAGTTTCTATATTTGCTTATATGGATAAAAAGTACACCATTAAGGATATAGCAAAAATGGCCGGAGTTTCTAAAGGAACTGTCGACAGGGTTTTGCATAACAGAGGAAAAGTTTCTCCTGCGGCCTTAGATAAAATAAATGAAGTCCTGAACGTCATCAATTATGAGCCGAATTTAATTGCACGAAATTTAAAAAACACAAAGGTTTACAGAATCTGTGTTTTACTTCCCGATCCTGAAATTGATCCCTACTGGCTTCCCTGTGTAAACGGAATCCAGGATGCTATTACCGAATTTAAAGCTTATAGTGTTATTATTGAAACACACTTTTTTAATCCGGAAAGCACCAAATCATTTTTAAGCACCAATGAAGCAATTGTCAAAAAATCGCCTGATGCGGTTTTGATTGCTCCTCTATTCCACAAAGAAACAGTGGGAATCGTAAAACAATACGATGATTTAAACATCATGGTGAATACGTTTAACAACCAGATTGAAGGCGAATCCATTAAAAGTTTTGTTGGACAGGATTTACATAAAAGCGGTCGTGTAGCTGCCAGTTTAATGAATCTGATTTTAACAGAAGGCCAGATTGCCATCATTCATATTGACGAAAGCCTTAAAAATGCTGTGCACATGCAGGAAAAGGAAAAGGGGTTCAGAAGTTATTTTGATGAGAAAAAAATCCGCAGCTTTTCACTGACTACTCTAAAATTAAAACATCCGAATGTTGAAACTAAATTTTCTGCATTTTTAGACGAAAATCCAAATCTGAAAGGAATTTTTATCACCACCTCAAAAGCTTATCAAATTGCCTCTATTCTGTCTTCTGTTCAAAATAAAAAGATTGCGATTATTGGGTACGATTTAGTAGAGAAAAATGTCAACTTTTTAAATCAGGGACTGGTTCATTTCTTAATTCATCAGAATCAAAAGAGACAGGCTTATTTAGGTGTTAGTACTTTGGTGGAGCACTTTTTATTCCGAAAAGATATTCCGGAAACCATTTTACTACCCATCGATATTATTAACGTTGAGAATGCTTCTTTTTACGTTTCTTAAAATTCGCAGCGTTTTGTTACACATAGCCTCACCAAGCTCACACAGAGATACACAAAAAATGACTTAAAAAAACTCTGCAGGAAAAAGCATTTCGCAGAGTTCCTTCAAAGTATTGATCTATTTCAAAAAGTCACAAAACAAACAAAAAATCCGTATTAATCCGCGTCTTCGCAAAGCGAATCAGTACCATCCGTGTACTATTACGTTTGCCTTATTGAATCTTTGTTTTTTCACGCAGATTTGACAGATTTAAGCAGATTTACGCGGATATTTTTTAATCAAACTAATGATCCTAACAAGACTGCAAGGTTTTTTGGTATCGATTCTTTACTGTTTGTTTTTTCCAATAGATCTGGCAGATTTTACAGATCTTTCTTAATCTAAAACAATATAAACCTGCTGAAACAAAACTTCGTAATGTAAAAATTCCATAGGAACGAAACATACAAATAAAAACAATAAGCATCACGCATAAAAAAGTTTGCGACCTAGCGCCTTTGCGAGATTGTTTCTAAAATTCAACTTATCCTTAAAAATTTAAATTAACCGTCACAAGACTCCTGGCCCCAAAGCCTAAATACACAAAAAATGTAAAAAAACTTCGTGAAGCTTTGTGATTCCTTCGTGAATCTTTGTGGAAAAACCATCTTACTTCAGAAGCCACTACTCCATCAAGATAAATTTCCCAAAAGAAGAAGCAATATGAAAATTAGGTGTTTCAGTATTAGGATTTACCCACGAAATCCAGGTAGGTTCGTATTCCTGATTTGTATTCTGAGCAAATTTCGCTCTAAAAACCCCTGCTTCAATAGTGTTGTTCTGTATTAAATTCAAATCTTTTAGGGATTGAATACTAATTCGACCTTCGACAGTGAAAGAGATCTCATCTTTTGAAGTCGTGATTTCTAAATCTTTTTTAGACCATTTCCAATCAAAATCAAAGTCCTTATCGGGACGTGCTTTAAAATCCATTACACGTCCAGCTGTGTCGATTTCTAAACAATAATACGGTTCTAAAGATTCATTAGTCCTAAAAAATAATTCTACACGATCTGAATTTCTGATACTATCAAAACTATCGTCTTTTTGATCCAGATAAATATGGGTATCAAAAACCCTGAATTTAAAAAAAAGATTTTCGAGATCCCAAAAAGCTCTGAATTCTATTTTTGAAAATGAATCACTTTTCCATGCGGAGCAAAAATCAGTGAGGCAATTTGCATTTTCCCAAAAAGAAACAACAGAATCTTCTATGCCCTTTTTCTGTCTCTTATCTCGTAAAACTACCTGATATTCTTTCACTATAATTGATTTTTATTTTTGTTAATTTTTTTAACATTTCAGATTCTGAAGATTGCTCCAATCGGCATCTTTTTTTTGTTTTTTGTGAATTACGAATGTAGGTTAAAATTTAATAAAAGAAAACACGGCATTTTTCAGAATAAATACATAAGAACAGCCTTTATTTCTTACTAAAATACCAAACCCATCACTAACAAATCTGTCGCTATTTTAACACAAATAACACAAATAGCACAACAAAACAGTATTTAATACTAAAATACATCAAAAAATAATTACTCTTTTGCTTCTTAGTAATTCAACAATAACCACACGAATTTAAGTAAAAAAAAATGTTTTGCACAAAAAAATGTGCTCGAGAACATTAATTATGTGTGTTCGAGCACATTTTTATTGTTTTTTCTTGTTTTATAAAAATATAATCTATAGCTTCGTTAGATCATAATCTTAAAAATAAGTTAATTAAAAGATTTTTTAATGGTTTTTCTTGGTTCTAAAAAACAAAAAAACCACAAGAAATAGCCCCATACAAAAAGATTAAAATAGAACGGCCATTGTTTTTTAGCCATTTCGTCAGAAGATAAATTACAACCTAAAAAAAGTTATCTCATAAAAAAAAGAAGTCTAAAGCTTACAAACGAAAAAAAACAAATAAACATTAACCAAACCCAATTTTAAGTATGAAATTATTAACCCAAAAAAGACCCGGAGATTTGAGGCTAAAAAATCTTACCGGTACAGAGATTAAACTCACACTTTTTTTAGTATTTGTTTTTACAGTTCAGGTTTCAGCGACCTCAGCCGTAAGAATAAATCGCAGAACTGATATTGCATTCTTTTTTGAAAAAACAGTGAAGGGTAAAGTAACAGACCAAAACGGACTTCCGATAGCCGGAGCAAATGTTGTTGTAAAAGGAAGCCATACCGGAGTACAAACTGATACAGATGGAAGTTTTGCTATTACTGTTGCAGACAATGTGACCAAACTTATCGTTTCATACATTGGTATGGAAGATCAGGAAATAACTATTGGAACCTCGCCTTTAAAAATCGTTATGAAAGAGGTAGGACAAAAATTAGAGGAAATAGTTATTGGATACGGAAAAGCCAAGAAAAAAGACCTTACCGGTTCTGTAAGTTCTATTGGCAAAGACAATTTGAATTTAGGAGGTACCATCTCCAATGTTGGTCAGGCCTTACAAGGTCGTGCTTCCGGAGTTCAGGTACAGCAAAACAGCTACGCTCCCGGGACAAATCCTTCTATTGTAATTAGGGGCGGAAATTCCCTTAATAACTCTAATTCTCCTCTATATGTTGTAGACGGTTTCATCACTAGTACCGGAGCCTCAATAAGTCCAAACGATATTGAGAACATTCAGATCTTAAAAGATGCTTCTTCTACTGCGATTTATGGTTCAAGAGGAGCGAATGGTGTTATCCTGATTACAACCAAAAAAGGAAAATTAGGAAAAATGCAGATAGAAGCCGAAATCTCAGATGGTTTTCAAAGCATCATTAAAGAACCTTCTCTTATAAACGGACAACAATATGCCGACATCCAAAATGCAATTGCAAGAGAAAATGGAAGACCTCCTGTTTTTTCTTCTGATTTTCCTATTGCAAATACCAACTGGTTTAAGGCAGCAACACGTCCCGGAGAAGTAATAAACAGAACCATTACTTTTAGCGGAAGTGATAAAACATCTAAATTTTTTCTTTCGGGAAACTATATCAAACAAACCGGAGCTATCGAAAATACCGATTTTAAAAGATACAGTGTAAGAATGGGTGGCGAAAAAAGATTTAATGACCGTTTAAATGTAGGTACTAATATTTACGGGGCCGCCAGCGAAGGAAACAACAGCGATTTTGGAGATAACATTTTATCCCCAATGTTTTCTATTCAGACTGCTCCACCTACCATTCCGATATATAATGCTGATGGTTCTTATTACAAATTTCAAGGAAAAGATAATGCTTTAGCACTTTTATTAGAACCTACAGATCATATCATAAACAGATTGGTTAACGGGAATATGTTTTTGGACTATGAGATCATTAAAGGGCTAACCTATCACTTTGGTGCAGGTGCTGAATGGCAGGAAAACATCGAAGGAAAATATACTCCAAGAACACTAGTAGCGGGAGCAGCTTTGAAGGGATCCGGTTCTGAGGAAAACAAAACCTATTTTAGATGGAGTACTGATCAATATCTGACTTATAAATTCAATATAAACGAACATTCCATAAGTGCCATGATTGGAACTTCTAATCAGAAAGACACTTATGAATTTTTAAAAGCGGCAGGTACAGGCTTTTCTAACGATGTGTTGACCTATCACAATCTTGATGCCGCAGCGGTTTATTTGAAACCCGAAACAGAAAAAATCGAAACAAAGCTGACTTCTTATTTCGGAAGGCTAAATTATTCTTTTAACGACCGATACCTGGCTGCTTTTACCCTAAGAAGGGACGGCTCATCTCGTTTTGGAAGTAATAATTCCTATGGTACTTTCCCATCGGGAGCCGTAGCCTGGAAAATATCGAACGAGTCTTTTATGCAAAACTCCAAAACGATCTCCGATCTTAAATTAAGAGTTAGTTATGGTGTTACGGGGGCAGACGGTATTGGAGATTATGCTTTTATGCCTACTTTAAAAGCCTGGGGAGTAACGATTGGAGATGGAAATTTTTCTAATGGTACTGAACCTGCCAACTTAGCCAACAAAGATTTAAAATGGGAACAAACTACTCAGACCGATATTGGTTTAGATATGGGACTTTTTAATGACAGAATAACGGCCACAATCGATGTCTATAAAAAGAGAACTACCGATGCACTTCTTAAAGTTCCTATTGGTGGCTGGTGGGGCTTTAATACCCAAACCATCAACTCCGGAGTTATTGACAATAGAGGTATTGAATTAGGCATTACAAGTACCAATTTCAGAAACGATCGTTTCTTATGGACTACCTCATTAAATGTTGCTTACAACAAACAAGAAGTAGTTTCTCTTGCCGATAATGTTGCTATTATCAGTCAAAACACCTCTAACCCAAGCGGAACTGTTTCGGGACGAGAATTTACAAGACTGGAACCGGGCAAAGAAATGGGGGTACTATATGGTTTTAAATATGCCGGAGTCATCAAAACGGGAGAGGTATATGCTCCACAGCCCTTGTCTAAACCGGGAGATCCAAAATACGAGGATTTAGATGGTGATGGTGCAATAACAGCAGCCGACAGAACTTATTTAGGCAATTCAACACCTCATTATACCCTTGGATTTAACAATGATTTTAAAATTGGAAACTTCGATCTAAATATCTTTTTTCAAGGAGCTTTTGATTATTCGGTTTACAACATGACCAAAATGGTTGGGGAATCAACAACAAGTACCGACGCATTAAATCGATGGGTTGCCGGTACCAATGAAAATACTGATGTTCCAAGAGACGGCTATTACAAAAGCACTTATGGCAGTTATGTCAATTCAAAATTTGTCGAGGAAGCCTCTTATCTGCGCCTAAAAAATCTCTCTATTGGATACTCTATTCCTGAAAGTGTTTTGAAACAGGTTAAATTCATTGATAATATCAGAGTGTATGCCATCGGACAAAACCTGCTGACTATTACAAAATATTCAGGAAACGATCCCGAGGTTAATGGACATTTCACTAACGATACTACCAAACAAAACTTAGGAGGAGGAATCGATTTTAATTCATTCCCGGCTTCACGAACCATCATTTTGGGTATTAAGGTTGCCATTCATTAGTCAAAAAGTTTTTTAGTAACATAAAATTTATTAAAATGAAAAAATATACAATTATATTCCTCTTACTGACAGCCGGTTTGCAATTTTCATGCAATGAGGACCTTGATCCTACCGTGTATAGCAGTTTGACCGATACAAATGGATTCCAAACCAAATCGGATGCTATTGCTTCTATTAATTCTATTTACGGAAGATTAAAAGGTCCTTCCGTGGGAGACAACTTTTCGTATTGGGCAACAAGACATTTTGCTTTAACAGATATCGCTACAGATTTAGGTCATTGCCAATACGGTGGTGACCCAGGGCAATTATCTTTAGGGCTTTGGAATTCTGCCAATGGTTTACTTCTGGAAGACTGGAATGCTATGTACAAGTTGGTAGCCAACGCTAATTTTGCCATTTTTAATATTACCAAAATGAGCGGTATCACGGACGCAGAACGAACTCAGTTTATAGCCGAAGCTAAATTTTTAAGAGCTTCTGCTTACATGGATTTAACAGATGCATGGGGACCTGTTATCCTCGTAACAGAAGCCAACTTAGACAATCCAAACTATCTGGAGCAAACACCGCCTTCTTCTGTTGAAACTATAGAAGCGCTTTTAATTAAAGATTTGAATGATGTTGCTGCCGTTTTACCCGTTAACTACAAGAAAAATGCAATTTATGAAAGTAATGACGTAGGACGTGCTACAAAAGGCGCTGCCTTAACGCTATTGGCAAAATTGTATTTACGAAATCATGACTGGCAAAAAGTAGCTACTCTTACACAACAAGTCATGAACCTCAACGAATACAGCCTGTTCCCTACTTATTTAGGACTTTTTAAAGAAAGTAACAAATGGTGCAGTGAAAACATCTTTTCTTCCCTTAGTGATGCCAATGTAAACGGAACCGAACTTTTGAACCATTTTGGCCCGATAGACCATCCCGTTGTTGAAAACAGATGGCAGTATTATACCGTAAACTGGGATTTTTACAACACTTTTGGTAATGAAGATGATCGAAAAAAATGTTTCTTCCCGGAGTTTATGGGCACTGATAAATTGCTGCACAAACAAGCGCCTTCCTTAGGAGCCCAGCCACCAAAAGGAGAATTCTATATGCCTGATGTGTCGACGAGAAAATATGCCGACGATGAAACTACTACTTATTATGACGGTCACAGTGTAAACATATTGCGTTATGCAGATGTATTGTTAAGCAGAGCCGAAGCTTTAAACGAGATAAACGGTCCAACTGCAGAAGCCATAGACCTTATCAATCAGGTAAAAGGAAGATCCCATGCCAAACTGCTGGTTATATCAGATTACAATAAATCTTCCTTAAGAGATGCTATTTTACAGGAAAGAGGATGGGAATTATTCTATGAAGGAAAACGTCGTCAGGACTTAATCCGAATGAATAAATTTGATGTTCTGGTAAACGCCTATCATGTAAGAGTTGGAGAAACCGCACCTATCACCATGCCTAAAAATAAGTATTATACCTATCCGCAAAGTCAGGTGGACTTAAACCCTAACCTGAGTAACGCCGACAGACAATAAAAAATCAGATCAGGAACAGGCAGGTATTTCAAAACCTGCTGTTCCTGATTTTTAGCCCTAAAGAAGTTAAGCTGATTATACTGGATGTTTTTTAATAATTTTAATACCAAGAGTATAACTTTTCTGTCTCATAAAAAGAAGCCTTTCAGATGATTAAAAATGTAATAGTAAAAGGAGTTTTTATTTGGATATTGCTTACAATCGCAAGCTGTTCTAAAAATCAGGTCAATCCGATCAAGAACATCACTATTGGCACTCATGGTAACAACGAATTGAAAATTCAAATCGATGTCACTACGAATGAAAATGTTCAGGTCTATGCCCAATACTGGTCTGATCAGAAAGGAATAAAATATAAAATAACCTCTCCAATTTCAAAAACAGGCAGCTCCCATTCTTTAGTCTTTTGCAACATCACTCCTGAGACAAATTATAGCTTTCAATTGATAACGAGCAACGGACAGGAAAAAGACAGCAGCAAAGTATATACCTTCAAATCCCGAAAATTGCCGGAATGGCTGCAGAAACAATTCAAAGCAAACTGCCCCAAACCCGAACTGGTACCGGAAAATTTCAAAAAAGGATTTATGCTACTAGCCAAAAGAGAAACACCGGGAGTCGCTTATATTGTAGATTATAAAGGCAATTTAAGATGGTACCATACCGTTGAAGGAACGGGGTTTAAAGTGACTCATTTTACCAAAGAGCAAAGCATTATTGCCATTCTGGGGAAAAATGATGAGCCTACAAGTTACGGAAGTGAGATACTCGAAATCAATTTACAAGGAGATACCTTAACCCATATCAAAAAAGGACAGGGCGATTTGAAACAGGTGATTCATCACGAAATCATCAAAAAATCGGCCAATGAAATTGTCACTTTACTTGTCGATCAAAGAATAACCGATCTAAGTTCTATTGGCGGAAAACAAAAAGATACGATTAATGGCGACGGGATTCTGATTTTGGACAAAAAAGGAAAACAGCTTTGGAAATGGAGCGTTTTTGATGATTTAGATCCCATGAAAGATAAAAAACTACTCCAAACCAAGAAAGACTGGATGCATGCCAACAGTTTAAACTATGATAAAGATGGTAATTTCCTGATCTCGTTTTACAACAACGGTCAAATCTGGAAAATAGATGCCAAAACCGGAAAGGTACTCTGGAAATTAGGAAGAGGTGGAAATCTTAAAATGTCGCAAGACAGCGATTTCTCTCAGGCACACGCCGCCCACATCAATCCTGAAGGCAATCTGATGTTTTTTGATAACGGAGTCGATAAAAAGCAATCTTCTGTTTTTGCACTAAAAGTAGATGAAAAAGGTAAAACTGTAAAACTGGATTTCCATATACTATTGCCAAAAGACGTTTACAACGACAGAATGGGAAGTGCTTATATGATAAACAAAGAACTCATTTTGGCTTGTTGTTCCAAAAGACATATTACGGTTTTAACCAATAAAAAAGGAGTTTTATTATGGGCATTAGAATCTGAAATTCCGCCTTATCGGGTGCAATTCATTCCCGAAGAAAACTTAAAACCATTTCTATTGAATTAAAGGTACGATCTTGTTGGAAATGACAATACAAGACGTTTAGACTAAAAAAATTATAAACACATAGAGACATAGATTTTTAGGTGCAAAAAAGAAAACCATTAGAAACTCATTTCTTTCACATAGTTGGCTTTGTGCATTTTAAATAAGTGAAACGCCTTTTTTAAGTAAACAGAAGCTATGTTTCTATGTATTAAAATAACTGGAACCAGCTGGTTAATACTATAAAAAAGGAACAGGCTCATCTCAAGGCTTTGGGATTGTTGGGATACAAAACAGGTTAAAAATTTTACGACATGAAAAAAACAATTCTTATCGGACTTTTTTCAGCATTGCCAATTGTCGTTTTCAATTCGTGCAATACCTCTAATTCGCAGACATTAGCAAACAAAACTGCTGATGATGATTCGTATATCACCATTGACACCTCAAAAATTCCAGACGATCCATTTGGAGAATCCGTTCGTTATGGCAGAGAATTAATGCTAAAAACAGCGTATTACATTGGTCCAAACGGAATCAAAGGAAAATACTTAGGCAACAAGATGAATTGTACCAACTGCCACCAGGATGCAGGAACAAAACCTTATGCCTTTAATTTAATGTCCTCTCACGACAATTATCCACAGTATCGCGGACGTGAAAATAAGGTCCTTACTCTGGCCGAAAGGGTCAACAATTGTATCATGCGTCCACATTCCGGGAAACCACTTCCACTCGACAGCAAAGAAATGGTTGCTTTTTTATCGTACTTCAAATGGATCAGCAAATTTGTTCCGAAAGATGGTGATTTCAAAGGAGCCAAAAACCTCGAAATTGAATTTCCGGATGTAGCCGCAAGTCCGGAAAGAGGGAAAGCACTCTTTATCGAAAATTGTGCCCGCTGCCACGGAAACAACGGAGAAGGTCAGTACAATGCCGACAAATCAGGCTACACCTACCCACCGCTTTGGGGGCAATACGGATATCAGCCGGGTTCAAGTATGCACAGAGTCATCAAACAGGCACAATGGCTAAAAAGCAATATGCCGTATGATAAAGTCAGCCCCGGAAAACCTTACCTAACCGACTTACAGGCACTGGATATTGCGGCCTATGTAAATGATGATGCCGTACACGACAGACCCAATCCTAAAACATTTGATTATCCCAATAAAATGGGCAAACCTATTGATTATGCACACAGCCCTTTCAGTGATAACTTCTCAGAACAACAACATAAATACGGACCTTACAAACCCATAATCGCCTACTGGAAAAAAAATGGCTGGAAAGCAGTATATTAGTATGGTTAATCGATTAACTGTTTAATTGTTTATGGTTTGTTGTTTATTGTCCGAACCCCATAACTAATAACTAATAACTCATAACTAATAATTCATAACTAACATTTCACAGATAACATCTCACATAATAAAAGCAATGAAAACAAACCTAAAAAACAAACCCATTTTGAGTAGACTATTCATTCTATGCCTATTCGTTTTCAGTATTTCATTAACTGCGCAAATAAAATACTCAGACGGTAACGACAGCTGGAACCCTAACTTACTGGGGAATCACAGAGTTGTAGTAGCCTTTAACGGTACGGGAGATGTTGCCAAAACCACCATCGAATGGCGCAGAAGAGACGAAAAACCCGAACTGAAAAAAATCATTGTTCAGGATGCTTCTGGCAAAACTATTGAAAACATAAAAACAACTGACATCAATAGAGAAAAGGGCACTATATTCTTTGAACCCCTTTCAGGAAAAGGAACTTATTATGTGTATTACCTGCCATACATTGACGAAGGTGATGCCAATTATCCAAAAGGTGTATATGCCAAACCCGAAGATAAAGCAGCAGCAACCTGGCTTGCTAAAATCAAATCCAATTTAACTGACAATTGTACGGTTACCGAAATTCAGAGTGTAAATGCTTTCAACAGTTTTTACCCAATGGAAGTAATCGCAACTGCGGCCGAAACGAAAGATATTATTGCGAAAAACAGCGGCAACTCCTTTCTGGTATTCCCGGAAGACCGACTGTATTCTATCCGAATGAAAAATGATTTGCCACAAAGATGGATTCAAAAAGGTGTTCAAAATACTTTTTCGGACACGGCGTTAAGAGGCGAATATCTGGCGTTTCAATTGGGTGTTTATGCTTTGCAGAATCTTGACAACGTAAAGGTTACCTTTTCAAATCTAATCAGTTCTACAGGAGCCATCATCGAATCTAAAGAGATCAATTGCATCAATACTGACGGGACTAAATACGATGGATCGGTTTTTGCCAATACCGTTTCTGTTTCAAAAGGAAAAATACAGGCCTTGTGGTGCGGAATCGATGTTCCCCAAACTGCTGCTGCCGGAACCTATAGTGGAAAAGCTATCGTAACTGCCGACGGAAAGTCGAAAGAAATTGTACTTCAGATCAAAGTAACGAATGAAATTACGCAAAACGGCGGCATCGATTCTCCCGAGAAAATGACACGTCTAAAATGGTTAAACTCTACTTTAGCGCAGGAGAATACGGTTATTGCTCCTTACACTCCATTAACTGTAAAAGATACAGAAATCTCCTTATTGGGCAGAAAAGTAGTTTTGGGTTCCAATGGTTTTCCAACACAAATTCAAACTTATTTCACACCCGAAATGACAACAGTTGGTTCAAAAGCCAATGACATTTTAAGTGCTCCGTTAGCTTTTCATTTTTTGGATGCCACAGGAAAAGAGTCTCTACAGTGGAAAAACACAGGCCTTAAATTTCTGAAAAAAGAAAGCGGAACCGTTTCCTGGGAAAGTATTTCTACATCAAAATCACTTCAGATGGATGTACATGCTTCCTTAGAATTTGATGGCTTTTTAACGTACACCGTAAAAATCACGGCACTTGAAGATGCTGTATTTAATGATATCAATTTCCAAATGCCAATTCAGCCCTCTTCTGCAAAATACATGATGGGATTAGGTCAAAAAGGAGGCGATCGTCCTGCCAATTTTGACTGGAAATGGGATGTTGCGCACAAAAATCAGGATGGGGCTTGGATTGGAAATGTAAATTCAGGATTGCAATTTTCTTTACGCGACGAAAAATACAGCCGTCCGTTAAACACCAATTTTTACTTGCAAAAACCTTTATTGCTTCCAACTTCCTGGGGGAACGAAAATAAAGGAGGAATTACCATCACTCCCAATCCAAAATCGGTTTTGGTGAATGCGTACAGCGGAGCCCGAAACATGAAAAAGGGAGATGTTTTGTATTATAATTTCAATTTACTAATCACCCCTTTCCATGCTCTAAACACCGATTTTCAGTGGGATACTAAGTTTTATCACAAATACAGTGATATCGATACAATTGCAAAAACCGGGGCAACAGTAATCAACATTCACCATGCCAACGCCATCAATCCTTATATCAACTATCCTTTCATTGAATTTAAAAAAATGAAAAGTTATATCGATGAAGCTCATGAAAAAGGATTAAAAGTTAAAATTTACAATACCGTTAGAGAAGTTTCAAACAAAGCTTACGAGACTTTTGCCTTAAGAAGTTTAGGACATGAAATTTACTCTCCGGGTAAAGGAGGCGGGTTCTCCTGGCTGCAGGAACATGTGGGAGACGATTATATTGCGGCTTGGTTTGTACCTGAAATTAAAGACGCTGCCATTGTAAACAGCGGAATGAACCGTTGGCACAACTATTATGTAGAAGGAATGAACTGGCTGACACAAAATGTGGGCATCGATGGCGTTTATCTCGATGATGTCGCTTTTGACAGAATTACCATGAAACGAATCAAAAGAGTCCTTACCAAAGACGGGCATCCAGGAATTATTGACCTCCACAGTGCTAATCAATACAACAAAAGTGACGGATTTAACAACAGTGCCAATTTGTATATGGAGCATTTTCCGTACATCAACAAACTGTGGTTTGGAGAATATTTTGACTACGAAAAAAACAATCCTGACTTTTTTCTGACGGAAGTAAGCGGAATTCCTTTTGGATTGATGGGTGAAATGCTACAGGACGGAGGAAATCCGTGGAGAGGAATGGTGTACGGAATGACCAACAGAATGCCATGGAGCCACAATGCAGACCCAAGACCGGTATGGAAATTATGGGATACTTTTGGAATTAAAGGTTCGGAAATGATTGGCTACTGGAGCGAAAACTGTCCGGTAAAAACATCAAACGATAAAGTGCTGGCGACGGTTTACAAAAAAAACGGAACTGCTTTAATCTCTATCGCAAGCTGGGCTGATACTGATGTAAAAGTGAAACTACTTATCGACTGGAAAAAATTAGGAATCAATCCGGCAAAAGCCACTATTACGGCACCTGAAGTATTGAATTTCCAACCGGCACAAACTTTTACGGTAAAAGATGAATTACCGGTATCAAAAGGAAAAGGCTGGTTGTTGATCGTAAAATAACGTCCATTTTATAAAGATTACACACTTTGGTTTGTCATTTCGACGAAGGAGAAATCTTCGATAGTAGCTCGACAAAGATTGAGCGTTTCTTGTGGAGATTTCTCCTTCGTCGAAATGACATAAACGAGGTAAAACAGCCCAGCTAACCAACTAAGTTCTAACCACCGTAAATAGCTCTCCATATGAAACTTAAACCTTTCTTGCCGATCCTGCTCCTTGGAAGCCTGTTTGTCCATGCACAAAATAAACCCACCATAAAAGAGTACAAAAAAGTATTCACCACCTACCCTTTTTCAGATCCTGATCCGATTCCGAAACCGGATACAAAAGTATATCCCTATTTTCGTTTTGATGGTTTTACCAATAAACCCATACAAAAAGAATGGAAAGTAATCGAACTCGAAAATGATTACATCAAACTCATGATTCTTCCTGAAATTGGCGGAAAAGTTTGGTCGGCTGTTGAGAAATCAACCGGAAAGGACTTTATCTACAACAATCATGTGATTAAATTCAGGGATATCGCCATGCGCGGTCCGTGGACTAGCGGAGGTGTTGAGGGAAATTATGGTATCATCGGACACACTCCCAACTGTGCTACTCCTGTTGATTATGTCACCTTTACCCGAGCGGACGGAAGTGTAAGTTGCGTGATCGGCGTGCTGGATCTGCTCACACGAACATCATGGAAACTGGACATCAATTTACCCAAAGACAAAGCTTATTTTACCACAAATTCCTTCTGGTTCAATTCCACCGAAACCGAGCAACCTTACTATACCTGGATGAATACGGGTATAAAAGCCTCCCAAAATCTGCAGTTTATTTACCCCGGACAAAGTTATATCGGACACAATGGCGAGCACAATTCGTGGCCCATTGACAAGGAAAATGGCAAAGACCTATCCTTCTATAAAAACAACGATTTTGGCGGTTACAAATCCTATCATGTCTTTGGTAAATACGACGATTTTTTTGGTGGATATTACCATGATGAAGATTTTGGAATGGGCAGGTATGGTAATCACGATGACAAACCCGGCAAAAAAATATGGATTTGGGGACTGTCACAACAAGGAATGATCTGGGAAAAATTATTAACCGATACCGACGGTCAATACGTAGAAGTTCAGAGCGGAAGGCTCTTCAATCAGGCAAGTGAAAACAGCAGTTTAACCCCTTTCAAGCAACGTTCCTTTGCTCCCTATCAAACCGATTTGTGGACGGAATACTGGTTTCCGGTAAAACAAATCAAAGGGTTCGTAAAAGCTAATAATTATGGCGCTTTAAACGTGAAAAATGAAAACGGCTGGTTGAAAATCTATTTTTCCCCACTTCAAAAACTAAACGAAAAACTGGAAGTCTTTGACAATGGAAAAAAAATATATTCAAAAGATATTTCAGTAAACACTTTGCAGTCCTTCAAAGATTCGATTCAGATTGCAGTTGACGAAACTAAACTTCGACTGACACTTGGCGGTACTAAACTCGTTTGGAATTCGGCTCCGGAAGATGGAAATCTGAATCGTCCATTGGAAACTCCAAAAGATTTTGACCACAACTCGATGTACGGATTATACCTTCAGGGAAAAAACTATCTTAGTTTTAAAGATTATGTAAAAGCGGAAGAAAAACTAACAGCCTGTCTTCAAAAAGATCCTAATTATGCTCCTGCTCTGGCTGATTTGGCCATTTTACAAATTCGTAAATTCCAATATCGTGAAGCTGTCCACTCAGCAAGTAAAGCTTTATCCATTGATACGTACCACCCTGCTGCCAATTATTATTACGGACTGGCCAATCTGCATTTAGGCAATACTACCGATGCCAAAGACGGTTTTGATATCGCAGCAGCAAGCGTTGAATTCCGAAGTTCTGCTTATACCGCTTTAAGCAAAATTTACTTTACTGAAAACGATCTTGCAAAAGCAGCAGAATATGCCGAAAAAAGTTTGATAAACAATCAGGGCAATTTAGAAAGTCTGCAAATACTCGCCGTCTTGTACCGTCTGCAAAACAATAAAACTAAAGCAGTCGAAATTCTCAATACGATAAATAAGGTTGATCCGCTCAACCATTTTGTTGGTTTTGAAAAATACCTATGGGAGTCTTCTGATGTCTCCAAAAAACAGTTTATGGCTTTAATTCAAAACGAAATGCCACAGCAAACCTATCTTGAATTGGGAATTTGGTACGAACAAATTGACCGCAAAGAAGAAGCGCTAAAAGTACTTTCGCTTGCCTATCCAAATGCTGAAATTGAGTACTGGAAAGCTTATTTAGAAAACAAAGCTGTTGATTTAAGCAAACTCCAACCTGACAATAGTTTCCCTTTCCGTGGAGAAACAGCCGAAATTCTGGAAAAACTCATAAAAACCACCCCTCAGTGGCAGTTGAAATACCATTTGGCGTTAATCGAATGGAATCGCGATAATAGTTCAAGAGCAAAAGACTTGTTTTTACAATGTGTCAACCTGCCTGCTGATCCGGCTTTTTATGGGGCCAAAGCTTCGCTGTTTAAAAATGACAGCCAACTGGTTTTATCCAGTCTTCAACAAGCCATTAAACTGGATCAGCAGAGCTGGAGATATCCTAAACTTTTAACCGAATATTACATTGCTCAGAAACAATTTGATAAAGCCCTTGCCACCGCAGCTTCTTTCTATAAAAAACATCCCTCTAATTATGTGATGGGAATGTTGTATGCCAAAACGCTGCTTCTGAACAAAAAATACGCTGCTGCCGATGCATTCTTAACCCAACTGGAAATTCTTCCGTTTGAAGGCGCTACAGTAGGGCGACAATTGTATCATGAAGCAAAATTAATGCAGGCTTTGGATGAAATGAAAAACAAACAATTCAAAAAAGCGTTACAATTTATTTCAGACGCCAAATTATGGCCGGAAAATTTAGGAGTTGGAAAACCATACGAAGAAGATATTGACGAAAGACTGGAAAACTGGCTGAATTATCAATGTTATACAAGTCTGGGGGATCCTGAAAAAGCACAAACGGCTTTACAAAAAATTACGATATTTACCCCAAAGGTAGACAATACGGTTATGAATTTTCTGCCTGCCAATCAATTGATTTCGGCCTGGGCAATCGAAAAAACTTCTTCCACACAAAAAGCACAGGAGTGGCTGCAAAAACAAGCCAAATTATATCCTGACAATAAAATTGTGCAGTGGTCTCTTGAAACATACACTAAAAAACAATCTAATATTTTAACAGAAGATGAAAAAGATGGTGAAGTCCGAATTATAGAGAAACTTTAAAATACTTTCGGTAAAATTGTATTTTCCAAATAAAAATACGAGTTTTATAGCAAGTAAAATACATTTTTGAAGCCTTAACAACTATATTTCAACCGCTTTAATAATAACAACTCGTCGAGGATAAAAATGATTCAACACATAGAAACATAGATTTTGGTCCAAAAAGAGAACAGAAAAGGAATAAATTTCTTTCACATAGAAGATTATGTGTATTTAAATGAAGTGAAACGTCTTTTTAATGAGTACAGAACCTATGTTGCTATGTGTTAAAATGATTTACACCCAACAGCGAATAATAGTTTAAACAATAATCAATCAAAATAATCATTCTAAAAACCAAACAATGAACAAACACTTTTTAAAGTATTCACTTTTCAGTCTTTTCCTTGTGGCGGGTCAAAATGCGATGGCCCAAAATAGCGATCAGACTAAAAACCCGTTATCCATTTATCAGGTCACGCCTTTAAAAGTAAATGACCTTGTACATACCAAACTTGACGTATCCTTTGATTATGCGAAACGTTATCTATATGGAAAAGCATGGCTTACTTTAAAGCCTCACTTTTATGAAACCGATTCGCTTAGACTTGATGCCAAAGGAATGGATTTTAAAGCAATTACTGTTGTTGATGGTAAAAAGACAATTCCGTTAAAGTATACTTATGACAACGAACAGCTTTTTATAACTTTAAACAGAAAATATAAAAGCACCGAAAAATACACCATTTTTATCGATTATACGGCAAAACCAGATGAGTTAAAAGTCAAAGGAAGTGCCGCAATTACCGATGCAAAAGGATTGTATTTTATAAACCCTGACGGAAAAGACAACAAACCAACTCAGATCTGGACACAGGGCGAAACTGAAGCCTCATCGGCATGGTTTCCAACCATTGATAAACCCAATCAGAAAACAACTTCTGAAATTGCCATGACCGTTGATACCAAATACACTTCGCTTTCAAACGGAAAACTAATCTCTCAGAAAGACAATAAAAATGGTACCCGTACTGATACCTGGAAAATGGAATTACCACATTCTCCTTATTTGTTTATGATGGCTGTGGGGGATTTTAAAATCTACAAAGACACTTATAACGGAAATGAGGTAAGTTATTACCTTGAACCAAAATACGCACCATATGCCAAACAGATTTTTGGAAAAACTCCAGACATGATGAAGTTTTACGGAAAAATGCTAGGCGTTGAATATCCTTGGGGAAAATATGCTCAAATTGTAGCCAGAGACTACGTATCCGGTGCAATGGAAAACACATCAGCTACCCTTCACGGTGAACACGTACAAAAAACCGAAAGAGAATTGTTAGACGATAATCAGGAAAGTACAATTGCTCATGAACTTTTTCACCAATGGTTTGGAGATTATGTTACCGCCGAATCCTGGTCTAACCTAACCATGAACGAATCTTTTGCCACTTTTGGAGAGGTACTTTGGCACGGTCACGATGAAGGACAGGATGCCGAAGACCGATCTCGTTATGAGAAATTACAAAACTGTCTGCGTTCTTCAAAAGACGGAGTTAGTCCACCATTGGCACGTTTTCATTATGGAAACAAAGAAGATATGTTTGACAACATCAGTTACTCAAAAGGCTCTATCATATTGTATGCTTTAAAAAATCAAATGGGTGATGATGCATTCTTTAAATCTTTGAATAAGTATCTTACTACCAATGCCTTTAAAACGGGAGAAAGTCATCAATTGCGTTTGGCAATGGAAGAAGTAACCGGAAAAGACTGGAATCCTTATTTTAACCAATGGTATTTTCAGGAAGGAAACCCTATTCTGAATGTTGAATATGGCTATGCCGATGGAAAAACTACAATTGCCGTAAAACAAGTTCAGGAAAGTTCGGTACAAACCTTTAGTCTTCCGCTAAAAGTAGATTTTTATATTAATGGAACTAAAGTCAGAAAAGATATTCTAATTGATAAAAGAGAGCAAAATTTCAGTTTTGACCTTCCTTCAAAACCGGATTTTATAGATCTTGATCCTGACAAAATTCTGGTAGGTAAAGTGATTGACAATAAAAAAATATCCGATTACCAATATCAGTACAAAAATGCGCCTTCATTCTACAACCGAATTGAAGCGATAAAATTTGCAGCGAAAGACAAAAGTCACGAAGCACAGCTGATACTTTTAGCAGGACTTCAAGATCAGCAAGAAGACTTAAGAACGCTTAGCATCAAAGGAATTGATCTGGGAGACAGTCAAATAAAAGAAGCAGCTCTTAAAGCCTTACTGAACATTGCCCAAAACGATAAAAAGACATATGCAAGAGCTACAGCACTTATAAAGCTTGCAGGAACCGGAGATACAACTTACAAGAATTTAATGATTGAAAGCGCTAAAAATCAGTCTTACAATGTGGCCGCAGCAGGAATCTACGGACTATCCAAATTTTCACAGGATGAAGCAGATAAAACCTTAGCTGCCTTAGACGAAGACACTAAAAATCATATCACGCCATTGCTTAAAAGATTCAACAATCAAAAGTAAGCAGCAAACTAGATTTTACTACCAATGTTATTTAAAAACAACAAAGGAACAAGGTTTTATAATTAGTACTTAAAAATTTTTGTTTCCTATAGCCTCTCTGATCTTATGGATTGGAGAGGCTTTTTTTGTTACCAAAATCAAAAAGCGAAATACTACTTTTTTTTATTCAGACTTTTGCTGCTTTTGTTTCCACTTCTCCATTTGTCCTCATTTTAATTGTTCTTAACAAACAATCCATTCTATTCATTAGATCTAAATTACTTTTCTACCAGTCTTTAAATAAACGAGGCATCTGATCTGCTTTTCTTAGTATTTCGATTCTTTTTTAATCATCTTTTATAATTTAATCCCATATCTTTTTACAAAAAAAGCATATCTCTTACACCTCTACGCACCCAAAAATTGAATTGATTTCTCTTCAGATTTTTCAGAATTCCGCTTCCAAAAAAACTGCCTCTTGAATTCCTAAAATCGGACTCAAAACACTTTCCTAATCCTGATCTTTTTTACTCATAGACTGAATCCTTTTTTTACTCCAAAAACACAACTACTCTCAAAGTAAATTCATCCTCAAAAGGCAAAAATCCTGTTGAAACGACCTTACAGAATAACAATAGAAAACTTACTTTATTATCAACATAAAGGGATAGCAATTACGAAATTCACAAAATTAAACACAACTCTTTTTAATAACTTAAAAATAGAATATTTACATTTTGACAATATAAATATCGAACTATTCTTTTTCGGCCCTTTAATTTTAACAAAACGCTACTTTTTTAGTTTAAAAAAAACGTTTTGTGCAATTTTATGTGCTCGAGAACACAAATTTTGTGTGTTCGAGCACATTTTTCATGTTTTTTCTTGGTTAATAAAAATATAATCGATAGTTTCGTCAAGTAATAAAAACATTGAGTGGGAATAATCCTATGTTTTAAGCCTCTTTTATTCGATTCTTAAGCCATAAAAAAGGAACACTTCAAATACCAATTACGGCAAAAAAACAACTTGACAAAAAAACAATCATTAACCAAAACCAAACAAGAGCATGAAAGAAGCACTTTCAAAAAATCCTAAGATTTTAAAGTTGCAGACAGTACTTGATAAAAGTTTAAAAACAACATTGTGTACTTTGTTGTCCGTAACTTTTCAAATTACAACTGCTGCTCCCTCAAAAGAGATTTCTTTAAACAAAACCAGCTTACTGACCTTTCAAAAAATAGTAAAGGGCAAAGTTGTGGATGAAAAAGGAATTCCAATTCCCGGTGTAAATGTTATTATAAAAGGATCCAAGACCGGTGTCCAAACGGATATCGACGGAAGTTTTGCAATCGAGATACCAAATGCCAACACCATTTTAGTATTCTCATTTTTAGGAATGCAGGATCAGGAAATCCCGGCTGGAAACGGTGCTATTAAAGTGACGATGAAAGAAGCCGGACAGCAAATGGATGAAGTTGTTATCGTGGGATACAGTAAAGTAAAAAAAGAAAGCTTAACAGGGTCACTACAGACTTTAGACAATAAAAAACTATTGGATGTTACCACTCCAACTGTTGAAAACTTACTGGCTGGAAAAGCAAGTGGAGTTTTTGTCAGTACCAGTGGAGGTGAGCCTGGAGGTGCCTCAAAAGTGATTATTAGAGGTAAAACTACCGTAAACGGAAGCACTGACCCGCTTTGGGTAGTAGACGGTGTGATCGTTGGAAACAGTTCTCCTCCTATGAATCCTTCTGACATCGAAAATTTAACGGTTCTTAAAGATGCTGCTTCTACGGCCGTCTACGGTTCACAAGGAGCCAATGGGGTAATTGTAGTTACTACAAAAAGCGGGAAAGCCGGGAAATCAATCATTAATTTCTCTTCAAGAACAGCACTGTCTACCATAAACAATGGAAATCTCAAAATGATGAACGGATCTGAGCTGTATGATTATTACAATACTTTCGCCAACAAACAAGATTTTCAGAACGTTTGGTGGTGGACTCCAGAATTAAGAAACAAAAACTACGACTGGTGGAAAAATGGTACTAAAACCGGTATTGCTCAGGATTACAACTTATCGATTAGTGGTGGTGGAGAAAACTTTAAAAGTTATGTTTCCTTAGGAGTTTATGATGAAACCGGAGCTATAAAGGGCTACGATTATAAAAGATATAACGGTTTGATGAAATTTGAATACAAACCAATTTCATGGCTTACCATAAAACCACAGATCAATCTAACGCGAGAAAAAGTATACAATCAGCAACATGATGTTGGAGCAATGTATCGTAACCTGCCTTGGGACAGTCCTTATTTACCGGATGGATCATTAGTAGGAAATGCACCAAACCCAACTTGGGTAAATACAACCGGATCTAACTATTTGTATGATTTACAATGGAATTATTCTGAATCGGAAAAATATACTGTTCGTGCCAATATGGATTTCGATGCAAAATTAACAAGCTGGCTGACGTATTCTTCTGTAAACAATTACATATTTGACAATTACAATTCAACATCTTATTCGGATCCGAGATCGTCCTCAGCATTAGCCGTAAAAGGTAGAATAGAAGACAGATTCGAAACCTATAACAAGCTATACACTAATCAACTGTTAAGGTTTAACAAATCATTTGGTTCCCATAATGTGAATGCGGTTGCAGGTTATGAATGGAATGAATATAATTTCAAAAAAACACAGGCAATTGCAACAGGAATTCCTCCCGGAATTAGTGTGACAGACCCAGCTGCCAAACCTGAAGCTGTAAACGGAAATAAAAGACAATGGGCAGTACAATCCTTACTATCAAATGTAAATTATACCTATGATAATCGCTATTTGGCACAATTTTCTTTTAGACGTGACGGAGCTTCTAATTTTGGTAAAAATGCACAATACGGTAATTTCTTCTCTATTAGTGGTGGATGGAATATCCATAATGAAGCTTTCTTTAAAGCGGATTGGGTGAATAACCTAAAACTAAGAGCCAGTTATGGTTCGGTCGGAAATCGTCCAAACAGCTTATACGGTCACCTGCCGTTATACTCTTTTCAAGAAAGTTATGATGAAAATCCCGGTGCCTTAATTTCACAATTAGCAAATCCTGATCTAAGCTGGGAAAAAACATTCACTACCGGTATAGGTCTAGACATAAGTCTCTTCAAGAGAGTAAATATTACTTTAGATTATTATGATAAAGATACTTCAGATTTATTGTACCAGGTTCCGCTTCCGGGTGTTATAGGAGTAACTCGTATCTGGAGAAACGTTGGGGCAGTAAACAACAGAGGGTTTGAAGCCTCAGTTAATGTAGATATTATCAAAACTAAAGATCTTGTTTGGTCATTTGACGCCAATATTGGGTTTAACAAAAATAAAGTAACCGGTCTTTATGGTGACAAACAGGAAATAATTGTTTCCGACCGAAGCGGTGTGGAAGGTGCTGCTAAAAAACTACTAAAACCAGGATATGATGTAGACAGCTGGTTCTTAACCGAATGGGCTGGTGTTGATCCTGAAAATGGGAAACCACAGTGGTTTACTACTAATGCTTCCGGAGAACGTGTAAAAACCTATAGTTATGGTGAGGCTTCCAAATATCAAAAAGTAGTGGGTTCTTATACTCCGGATTTCTTCGGAGGATTCTCAACCAGTTTAAACTATAAAAATTTTGATTTTGCAGCTATATTCAGCTATTCTGTTGGAGGTGAAATTTACAACTACGCCAGGTCAGAATTTGATTCGGATGGTGCTTATTCAGACAGAAACCAAATGAATCTAAATAGCGGATGGAGCCGTTGGGAAAAACCGGGTGATATTGCTACACACCCACAGGCGATTTACAACAACCCAAGTAACTCCCAAAAATCATCTTCCCGTTTCTTAGAAACTGGAACTTATCTAAAAATGAGAAGTTTATCTTTAGGTTATAATATACCTCTTCAACATTTACACATTACCAACTTAAGGTTATTTATTACCGGAGAAAATTTATTTACCATCTCACATTTTTCAGGTGTAACTCCGGAGTTGTCACCAAATTGGGATGCTTCAACTGAAGAATACGTGATTTCGGGTGTAGCTAGAGATATGTACCCACAAACACGTAAAATTACACTAGGTCTTAACTTAACGTTATAAAATAAAAATCATGAAAAAGATATTACTACTAGGTATTGCAATTAGTTTTCTGAGCTCATGTGAGTTAGACAGAGAGCCATTTTCTTCCTATACAAAAGATAAAATACAACAAGATAAAGAAGCTTCCGTAGAAGTATTGCTAAACGGATGTTACGCACAATTAAAAGGCTGGTCGGATGTCATGCACCGCGTTGGAGAATATCCGGGAGACAACATCATGATTAGAGGAACTTCTACCGATCACTTTTACTCTTTTATTTCCTATCAACATGTTCCTGACAATAATAGATTGTCTACTTTTTGGAATAATGGGTATAAAATTATTTCGCAATCAAGTGATTTGATAACATCTATTAAAGAAGGTGAAAGCCCTGCTATTGACCAGCAATTAGGGGAAGCTTATTACTTAAGAGGCATGATTTATTTTTACTTATGCCGTACGTACGGAAGACCTTATGCCCAATCACCTGAAACCAATTTAGGTGTACCAATTGTAAACGGCTTACCGGCAGATCTTAACAACCTTAGACTTCCGGATCGTTCTACCGTAAAAACAACTTACGACCAGGCTATTAACGACTTGAAAAAAGCAGAAGCACTAATGACCGTAGGAAAAGCAGCTACTTATGCCACCAAAGAGGCAGCGCAAGCCATGCTTTCAAGAGTATATTTGTACATGAGTGGTACTTATGAAACTCCAAATCAGGAATATGCAACGCTTTCTATTGATTATGCTAAAAAAGTAATCATGAGTGGCAGATACAGCTTATTAAGCCGTGCCAATTTTATGAAGTACAACACTTATGCACCAGATTCTGCTGAACAAACAGAAACTATTTTTGCAATAAAAAGAGTCGCTTCAGAATATTCCGGATACGATCACTATTATGGTATTGGAGGAATGTATGCCAATATCCAGGGACAAGGATGGGGCGAAATGTATGCCAGTGGAGAATATCTTGACTTGTTAAGAAAAGCTGGACTGAAAAAAGATGCTCGTTGGGCTTTTATTGATCCGCAATACACAAAAGATGCCAGCGGAAATAAAACAGAGGCTTTCCGCTTCATAATGGATGTTTTCAATGCCGGTGGTACACAAACTGGATACAATTATGTGCAACAGCCTTTAAAAACTAAGGCAGATGGATCCTATTTTATCACAATTGGAACTACAGATTATAACCTTACTGTCGTAAATGCAGCTGAAAATCAATATTCTATTGTATACCAAGGCAAAACGTATACAGGAGAAAAAGATTATATGATGCTTTTAAACCGTGTATATCCAATGTTTTATATTACAAAATGTTCTTTACAAAATAATGATTCACACCTGCACTCGCCTATTATTTCAAGATTGGCAGAAATGTACCTGAACATGGCAGAAGCTTATGCTAAAAAAGGAGATTATTCCAACGCTTTGACCAATCTGAACATCATTCGTGAAAGAGCAATTGTTGGCGGAGGTTATGCTTCTTTAAACAGTACAAACGCTGTACAGCGTATTGATGAAGAGCGTCAGTTAGAATTGGCTTTTGAAGCGCATCGTGGTTATGACGTTTACAGAAACGGTCAAACAATGACACGTCGTTACCCTGGTCCTCATTTACCAATGAATGACGTTCCGGCAACGAGTCTGCGTGTAGTACAATACATTCCTCAATCTGAAGTTAATGCTTACCCTGGGACTTTAACACAAAACCCATAGTTTTTTATTTATTGTTTGTTTTGAAGCCTCTCTAATTGGATCGATTAGAGAGGCATTTCAAAAACAACTGCTTAAAGTATCATCACTTAATCTCAAAAAATGAAAAATATATTGTACTTGTTTTTTGCTTCTTTTCTTGTCTCAACTTCCTGCGCTGGCAGCAATGATGATGTACCATTGGAAAATGAAACCATAGAAAACCCAAAAACGACAATTTCCCTGCCCCTTGGAGGAAATGCATATAGTTCTAAACATTTAGACGGAACTACTTCGATTACAGACAATGGTATCGAGAACTGGACCGACTCCGGTGAATTTTTTACCGCTTATTTCAGAATTTCTAAACCCGGAACATTTCAAATTACAGTAGAAGAATCTGTTCAGGTGTATGGAAAATCGGAATTAGAATTCTCGATCAATAACGAATCCAAAAAAGTAAATTTCACCACTTCAAAAAAGGCTGTTATAGCAGGAATCTGGAACCTTAAAAAAGAAGGATACATTGCGGTTAAAATAAAAGGAATCAGTAAAACCGGCGATCGTTTCCCGTCTATTAGTCGTTTAACGATTGCAAGTGCTGATTTTGACGGCAAAATCTCTTATGTACCTAACAACGAAGGAGCTTTTTACCACTGGGGACGCCGCGGACCTTCTGTTCACTTAAATTATCAGGTACCTGAAAACACCAACACCGAATGGTACTACAACGAAATTACCGTTCCTCAAAACGAAGACAAAATTGGTTCTTACTTTATGGCAAATGGTTTTGGAGAAGGTTATTTCGGAATTCAGGTCAACTCAGCTACTGAAAGAAGAATTTTATTTTCTGTATGGAGTCCGTTTACGACCGATGATCCTGCCAGCATTCCCGAAACTCACAAAATTAAAATGCTTAAAAAAGGAGAAAATGTACACACCGGCGAATTCGGAAATGAAGGTTCGGGAGGACAAAGCTATCTAAAATATAGTTGGAAAGCCGGAAACACCTATAAGTTTTTACTTCGTGGATTTCCAGCAGGTAATAATACGACCACCTATACAGCTTATTTTTATGCTCCGGAATTGAATAAATGGCTCTTAATTGCCAGCTTTAACCGTCCGGAAACCAACACCTACTTAAAAAGATTCCATTCTTTTCTGGAAAACTTTATTCCCGAACAGGGAGATCTATCCCGTAAAGTTCTTTTTAACAACCAATGGGTTTGCGACGACAAAGGCAACTGGTCAGAAATCAATTCGGCACGATTCACAAACGACAATACCGGTGCAAAAGAATACAGAATGGATTTTGCCGGAGGTACCGAAAATGGTTTCTTTTATCTAAAAAATGGAGGTTTTTTTAATGATTATACAACTCCAAAAACTATTTTTACAAAAGCTTTAACCAATAAAAAACCGGAAATAAATTTTAATACATTACCCTAAAAAACACTCATAAAACAATAATCCCCGATAATCGGATTTTAGATTATCAATCATTTCAAATCAAATTAAACTATTATGAAAACTAGCATTTTAAAATTCATGTTAGCCGCCTGTATTCTGTTTGGAGGAACAAACGCATCGGCACAAATGATTAAAACCAAAACACCTGCCCGTGCAAAAGGTCAAACCGACGTTTTGCGTTTGGCAACAACACCAATACCTACCGTTCGTGTTGCCTTTATAGGTCTCGGAATGCGTGGCCCTGGAGCAGTAGAACGTATGACACATATTCCGGGTGTGGAAATTGTCGCTTTGTGCGATATGACACAGGAAAACACTTCTAAAGCAAACGAAACTTTAACCAAAGCAGGATTTCCTAAAGCTCAGGAATTCTACGGTGACGAAAATGCCTGGAGAAAAGTTACTGCTTTACCAAATGTTGATTTAGTTTACATCGCTACCGACTGGAAACATCACGCTATTATAGGTGTGCAAGCGATGAAAGATGGTAAACACGTAGCCATAGAAGTTCCGGGAGCAATGACAATGGAAGAAATCTGGCAGCTTATTGATACTTCTGAGAAAACCCGTAAACACTGTATGCAGCTTGAAAACTGTGTGTACGATTTCTTTGAACTTACTACCTTAAACATGGCTCAGCAAGGTTTGTTTGGAGAAATTCTTCATGCTGAAGGATCTTACATTCACGGACTTCAGCCTTTCTGGGGAGAATACTGGAACAACTGGAGAATGGATTACAACATCAAACACCGAGGCGATATTTATGCGACTCACGGTATGGGCCCGGCTTGTCAGGCTTTAAACATTCATCGTGGTGATAAAATGAACTTCTTAGTTTCTATGGATACTAAAGCAGTTGGAAATCCGGCATACATCAAAGAAAAATCCGGAAAAGAAATTAAAGATTTCAGAAATGGAGATCACACAATGACCATGATTCGTACTGAAAACGGAAAAACAATCCAGATTCAGCACGATGTTACCTCACCTCGTCCTTACAGCAGAATGTACCAATTAAGCGGTACAAAAGGTTTTGCTAACAAATATCCATTAGAAGGATATGCTTTAGACGGTGCAACATTAGGTGACGATGTAAAACCAAATCACGAGAAATTAAGCGCACACTCTTTTGTTCCTGCAGATGTGAAAAAAGCATTAATGGAAAAATACAAACACCCAATCGTAAAAAACATTGAAGAGCAGGCTAAAAAAGTGGGCGGTCATGGTGGAATGGATTTCGTAATGGATTACCGTTTGATTTACTGTCTGCAAAAAGGACTTCCATTAGACATGGATGTTTATGATTTAGCCGAATGGTCTTGTTTAGGCCCGTTAACAGAAATTTCTCTTGACAACGGTTCTGCTCCTGTAGAAATTCCTGATTTTACACGTGGCGGATGGAACAAGTTGAAAAAATTAGAATTTTCAGAATAAAATTTATTGGTTAGTTAGTAGAAACAAGAGGGCACGATTTATAGTGCTCTCTTGTTCATTATAGCCAACACTAATTAAAATAAAAGATGAAAAAAATATATTTTACATTTCTGTTTTTGTTTCTCTCATTGTGTGCAACCGCACAGGAAAAACAAAGTTTTGCTATAGCCAATGGAAATTTCCTGCTCAACGGAAAACCCATACAAATTCATTCGGGAGAAATGCACTACTCCCGTATTCCTCAACCCTACTGGCGTCATCGCTTAAAGATGATGAAAGCAATGGGTTTAAACGCCGTGGCAACCTATGTGTTTTGGAACTACCATGAAACAGCACCGGGAATCTGGGACTTCAAAACCGGAAATAAAAACCTGGCCGAATACATTAAAACAGCTCAGGAAGAGGGTTTGTTTGTGATTTTACGCCCGGGGCCGTATGTGTGTGCCGAATGGGAATTTGGAGGTTATCCATGGTTCCTGCAAAACGTACCCAATATGGTTATTCGAGGGAATAACACAGCCTATCTGACGGCAACTAAAGCCTATTTTACTGAATTATACAATCAGGTTAAGAATTTACAAATTACCAAAGGAGGCCCAATTATCATGGTTCAGGGAGAGAACGAATTTGGATCCTATGTAGCGCAACGCAAAGATATTCCGCTTGACGAGCATAAAAAGTATAGTGCTGCCGTTTTTCAGCAATTAAAAGATATTGGTTTCGAAGTTCCGTTTTTTACTTCAGACGGAAGCTGGTTATTTGAAGGCGGAGCTTTACCGGGTGCACTGCCAACTGCAAATGGAGAAAGCGACATTACAAAACTAAAAAATGTGGTCAACCAATTCAATAATGGGCAAGGTCCGTATATGGTAGCTGAATTTTACCCGGGCTGGCTGGATCATTGGGCAGAACCTTTCCCGACACAAACTCCCGAGGAAACCGTAAGCCAAACTCAAAAATATTTGGACAATCAGGTTTCATTCAATTACTATATGGTTCACGGAGGAACTAATTTTGGTTTTACTTCAGGAGCCAATTATGATAAGGAACATGACATTCAACCCGACATGACTTCTTATGATTATGACGCCCCAATTAGCGAAGCTGGTTGGGCAACTCCAAAATACAATGCGTTAAGAGCCCTGCTCAAAACAAATGAAACTCCGGCTATTCCGGCAAAAATGCCTGTGATCACTATTCCAAATATAGCATTAACGAAAACCGTTGATTTAGCCGATTTAAAGTCTAAAATCCCCCCTGTAACTGCGGACAATCCTTTAACCTTTGAACAGCTAAATCAGGGAGACGGTTACGTTTGGTACAGCAAAAGATTTACTCAGCCTATTAGCGGGAAGTTAGAACTAAAAGGATTACGCGATTACGCTATAGTGTATGTCAATGGCAAAAAAGTAGCCGAATTGAACCGATACTATAAAAAATACGATTGCGAAATTGAAGTTCCTTTTAACGCCACATTAGATATTCTGGTGGAGAATATGGGACGTATTAATTACGGTTCTCAAATTAATGCCAACAATAAAGGAATTATTAGTCCTGTAATAATTAATGGTGAAACCATTACCGGAAATTGGAAAATGTACAAATTACCAATGGCTCAGGAACCGGATTTAACGACTTACAAAAACTCAGGAAAAACAGACCGCCCTACCTTATATCAGGGAACTTTTAATCTGAGCAAAACCGGGGATACCTTCCTGGACATGCGCGACTGGGGTAAAGGAATTGTTTTTGTAAACGGAATTAACATTGGACGCTATTGGAGCGTTGGCCCACAGCAAACATTGTATGTTCCGGGTTGCTGGCTTAAAAAAGGCAAAAACACCATTCAAATTTTCGAACAGAAAAACGGGAAAATTCAGAAGGAGGTAAAAACAATTAGCACTCCGATTTTAGAGGATTTAAAACCCGAAAACGGACAATAAAATTCTCTGTTTTTTCAAAAAAAAATCCCAAGCTCCAACAAAAATTGGAATTTGGGATTTTAAATATTGAATTTTAAATTACTTCCAGTTAAAAGTAATTTTCTTTTCTATTTCAGTATTTAAACTTAAAAATACGGGACAAGTCATTGCTGCACGTTCCAAAATTGTTTTGCTTTTTTCATCGGCATCTCCTTTCATTTCAAAAACAATTTCAATCGCTCCTATACGTCTAGGCTCTGCATTCATTATTTTCGTTACCTCTGCAGTGGAATCGATTAGATTTACGTTCAGATCACGGGCTTTAATCCCCATAATCGTCATCATACAACTGGCTAAAGCATTGGCAACAGTATCTGTTGGAGAAAAAGCTTCTCCTTTTCCGTTATTATCTACTGGCGCATCCGAAATGATTTCACTTCCGGATTGCACATGAATTGATTTTGTTCTTAAATCGCCTAAATAGGTTACTTTTGATGTCATTAATTTGCTACTTTTAAAGTTAAATCATTATCGTAATATAAAATGTAGACGCCTTTGTTTGCGTGTCCTCCATCCTCTTTCTTGTAAAATTGAAATTTATTATCAACTTGTTCCGTTGTCATTAAATCGGCTGTTTCCTGATATGTTTTTCCCTGAACCAAACGCATCATGGTATCAAAAGTTACATCAAATCCTCTTGTCGCATACGTATTTGGATTCACTTTATTCTTCAATCGGTACTCTTTCTCAAAAATCAAAACAGACGGATCGTCGCTGTCACGCGTAACAGACGGATACATCAATTTTAGTTTTATTAAACTATCAAAACTAATTTCATCTGAGTCCAGCGTACTGTTGGGCTCTAAAACAACCAATTGTACCTGACAGGTTTTTTGAGCATCAAGCAAAGCTTTTATAGTGGTTCTAACCATGGCTGTGTTGGCTGTTTCCATTACCACATAGTTCATTCGGTTAGGCAATAATAAACTTTTTAAATTGGCCACATCCAAAGCTCCGGTTTCTGTCAGACTTGCAAACACAACTCCTTTTTGATTTTGCTTGATGTAACTAATAACTGATTCTTTCTTTTTATCTACAACCGCAACAATGTTTCCATTTTTACCGCGCATATACTCAAACATAGCATTTCTAACCATATCGTTTGATGGAATGGTCTGATACAAATTATCAATCGGGTTCGCTTTATCTTTTGACAATGGCGAAATCACCGGAATATTATACAAACGCAATGTATTAGCAGTAGATTCGGCATTACTCTGATAAAAAGGTCCCACTACAGCATTGGCATCCTGCAATTTATTCTGAGCGATTAAACCCGAAATATTAGAACTGTTTTTTGTTTCCTGAGAATCATAAATGGCAACATCAATTGGCAATTTTAAAGTTCTCGCAGAATCGATCGCCATTAAAGCTCCCGAATAAAAATCAAGAGTCATATTCAGGAACTTATCGTTTTTAATTCTGGTAGCTGAACTTGTGGTATCATTTTGCATTTTAGCCAAATTAAACGGCAACAATAAAACCAGTTTTTGACGATCGGTTTGTCCACGTTTTTTAGTCAGTTCAACCACCTCAGGATTTACAGAAACCGTTTCCGATTTTACTTTGTCTATAATTTGTATCCCTCCCGTACTTTTATTTTCCAGTACTTTTTCAATATTTTGCTGTGGTTGTTCTTGTTTTTCTTGCACAACAATAGGCACTGCCGCTAAATATCCAGCAGGAACTTTTAAAACCATTCCTTCTTTAACCCCTTCAGAAAGTGCCGGATTTAAAGCTGTTAATTCTTCCTGAGTAATATGAAAAGTGTGTGTTAAACTATAAAAAGTTTCTTTTGGTTTTACCTGATAATCCATATAAGAAACCGCTTTTTTAGTCATTTCTGTCCCTTTCTTAATTTCTGCCGGTTTAGCAACACTAGTCACGGGCTGGGAAGAAGTTTCTGTTTTAGGAGCTGTTCCTTTTATCGTTAGGCGATAACCAACCGGCAAATTTGAAACAATCTCAGGATTGCGTTTTTCTAATTCTTCAATTGTTATTCCGTATTGTTTTGCGATCGAAAACTTAGTTTCTTTTGCAAGCACGTCATGATAAACATACTTTTCCGTAGCTGTCGATTTAGCTTTAGCAGGAACCGAAACCGCTGCTTTTACTGAGCCGCCTTTTGATGGTATCGTAAGAGTCTGTCCAATTTGCAAACCGTCTTTTACCAAAAAAGGATTGGCCGCTTTTAAAGCTTCATCCGAAACATTATATTTTTTCTCAATCCCAAACAAAGTCTCTTTGGGTTGCACTTCATGCGTAACTGTTTTTCCCGGGGTAGAACTCTTCACTGAAGCAACATCAGTTTTAACCGCCGCTTTAGTACCGGAGGTCGGAATCAATAAAACCGTATTCGGTTTAACACCATTTCTGGCATCCGGGTTTAATGAATAAATATCATAAGGCGTAACCTTAAATTTTACGGCAATCTGATTAATAGTTTCTCCGCTTGAAACCGTGTACTTTACCACTTTTTCTTGTGAAAATGCAGAACTGGTTGCAAAAAAAATCAGAGACAATAATGTTGAATAATATTTCATAATAAAGCTTAAAACAATTTAATTTCAATTTCAATAACAAGTTACAAAATTCTCTTTAAAGCAAGATTCCTGCCACTTATTATTTCTACACTGCTTATTCCCTAAGATCAATCTCGATCTTAGCAATAACAACCTCTTTATATAACTCCTCTTCCTCCTTTTTCTTGCATTGATACAAAACTTCTTCCATATTTTGGTACTTATCTGAGTAGACATAGTAAGAAAGACTGTTAATGTTAAAGAAGAAACTGGCGTTAAAATCGCCCGAATCAATGAGTTTCATAATGAACCTGTCTCTTAGCGTTGCGTCTGTAAATATACCTAAAACTAAGTAATAGCCGTTTGAAACTTCTTTAAGATTATCAAAAACTTCAACCTTTATCGTTTTGTCTTTTCTAAGCGGATTTTCCTTTAACTCGCACTTCATTTCTTCCGATGAAACGATCTTCGAATCTTCTGTTGCACCAGTTTTTTTCTGATTTTTAATCGCCTGATCCTGATACTTTTTTAGTTTCACCAAAGCCACCTTGTCATCAAACTTTCGGGCTTCCATACTATAATAAGATGCTTTGCTAATATGTCTTTTTACTTCAATCTTTTTCTGAGTATCCAGCGAATCTATTTTAGCAATCAAAAGCTGATTTTGGGCATCCCCTTGTTCCTGCTCTATTTTGTAACGCTTTATTTCTTCCAGGGAAAGACGTTGCAGCAGTGAAGTTGTAGTATTATTCTTTTCACTTTCACGGATTTTCTTCTTGTATTCCTGGTTTTCCTCCGCAGCAATTTTCTCTACCTTATTCATTAAACCGGCATATACCTTTCTATTCTCGGCCAGCTCTTTCTTCAACTGAGACGATAACTCATTGGTTTTTCCAATACTTTCGTAAGATTGTTTTTCCAGTCTTTTTGATTCGTCGATATTTAGAACATCCATTCTCTTTAAATCGACCAGATCGTTACTCATTATAGTGACCAGCGAATCCAGTTTCGCCATTAAAACATCCTGAACATTTTTATTAGCTTCCAATACCAATCGCAACTTTTCAACTGAATTCTCTTTGGAACCGTTCATGTTATTCAGATTCACTTTCAGATCGTTAATTTTTATGATTTTCTGATTCATTTCTTTCTGAACAACCAATCGGTCTTTCAAATCCTCCAGTTCAACCGTTTTCGCTTTTGTTTTTTCGACCACCACCTGCTTTTCAGCCAGAGCCAACATCAACTCTTCACTTTCGTTTGTCGGTTTTACTCCTTTGGTATTGATTGCTAACTTGTTCCCTACAATCAGTCCGTTTACGATTTCAGGATTCTGAGACTCTAACTGATCAATTGAGATTTCGTATTTTTTAGCAATCGAAAACTTGGTTTCTTTAGGCTCTACCACATGAAAAACAGTTTCCTGATTAATGACACGAACTCGCCCATCCAGTGTTTTTCGTTTGTTCGGAATCGCAATAGACTGACCAATCTGTAATCCATTTTGAAGAAGATTTTTGTTTAGATTCTCTAAATCCAGCACCGAAACATTATATTGTCTGGCAATGCTGAATAAGGACTCCTTAGCAACAACCTGATGGTTTACTTTTGAAGATGATGTACTTTCATTTTTGGAAAGATCTGCCAGTCCTTGAGGAATAACTAATTCCTGACCAATCTGAAGTCCGTTGGCAAGAATCGTCTGATTTGCATTTTGAAGGTATTCAACTGAAACGTTGTACTGTTTCGATAAACCAAAAAGGGTTTCTTTTGCGCCAACAATGTGAATAATTTGCTGACCGGGGTTTGTTTTTTCAACCGGGTGAACAGGAATCTTAATAATCTGATTGTCTAGAATTCCACTCTGTGATTCGGGGTTGAATTTGTAAATCTCTTCGACAGAAACCTTGTACTTTTGGGCAATAAAATAGGCAGTTTCTCCTTTTTGAATTTTATGCTCAACAAATGAATCTTGCGCAGTTATTTTGTTAAAAGACAAAACAAAGACAAGAGAAAACGTTAAAAATTCTCTCATAAATAGTAGGTTTAAAAAATTAAGGCGTTACAAATGTAACGCCTTAATTGGAAAAACAATACTATTCCCACTCAATTGTTGCAGGTGGTTTTGAGCTGATATCGTAAACAACACGATTCACTCCTTTTACTTTATTGATGATGTCATTAGACACTTTCATTAAGAATTCATAAGGCAAATGCACCCAGTCAGCTGTCATACCATCTGTTGATTCAACGGCTCTAAGCGCCACTACTTTTTCGTAAGTACGCTCATCACCCATTACCCCAACACTGTTTACCGGAAGCAGGATTGCTCCTGCCTGCCAAACTTTGTCATACAATCCCCAGGATTTTAATCCTTCGATAAAAACAGCGTCAACATCTTGTAAAATCTGAACTTTTTCCGGAGTGATATCTCCCAAAATTCTAATTGATAATCCTGGTCCCGGGAAAGGATGTCTTCCTAACAACTCAGGATCTATTCCTAAAGTAGCTCCCACTCTTCGAACTTCGTCTTTAAACAGCATTCGAAGCGGCTCTACAATTTTTAATTTCATATAATCCGGCAATCCACCCACGTTATGGTGCGATTTAATGGTTGCTGATGGTCCTTTTACCGAAACTGACTCGATAACATCAGGATAAATAGTTCCCTGTGCCAACCATTTTACATCTTCGATTAAGTGTGACTCATCATCAAAAACTTCAATAAATACACGACCAATAGTTTTACGTTTGGTTTCAGGATCGCTGATTCCTGCTAATTCAGACAGAAAACGATCTCCTGCATCTACTCCTTTAACATTCAATCCCATTCCTTTGTATTGATCTAATACATTTTGGAATTCGTTTTTACGAAGTAAACCGTTATTAACAAAAATACAATATAAGTTTTTACCAATGGCCTGATGTAATAAAACCGCTGCTACAGTTGAATCTACTCCACCTGACAATCCTAAAACTACTTTGTCATCTCCTAATTTCTCTTTTAACTCTCCGACCATCTCTTCTACGAAAGCATTTGGTGTAAAGTTTTGAGGAACTTCTGCGATATCTACCAAAAAGTTTTTCAGCATTTTTGATCCGTCTGTAGAGTGAAAAACTTCCGGATGATATTGAATCGCATAAGTAGTTTCGCCTTCAATTTTATAAGCGGCAAATTCTACGTCGTGCGTGCTGGCTAATTTTACAGCATTGGTTGGCAAAGCTTTGATACTATCGCTATGACTCATCCAAACCTGGCTGTTTTCAGAAACTCCGTTAAAGAAAACCTCATTCTCTTTAATATAAGACAAATTAGCTCTACCGTATTCTCTGGTGTTTGAAGCGGCTACTTCACCTCCGCTAAAATGCGCTAAGTATTGTGCTCCGTAACAAACTGCCAACATTGGAAGCTTGCCTCGAATTTGAGATAAATCAGGATGCGGAGCATCTTCTGCACGAACAGAAAAAGGACTTCCTCCTAAAATTACGGCTTTATAAGGTGATAAATCACTAGGAAAGTGATTGTAAGGGAAAATTTCGCAGAATATATTTAATTCGCGAACTCTACGCGCAATAAGCTGAGTATATTGCGATCCGAAATCTAAAATAAGTACGTTGTGTTGCATGCGCAAAAATACTTTTTATATTCGAATTTGAAAAATGGAATTTTGATTTTTTTTCTTTACAAGGTTCTAAGGGGCTGAGGCGCTAAGATTCTAAGGTACTAAACTCTTAAAAAAAGAAAAACTTAGCATCTCAGCAGCTTAGTACCTCTAAAAAAACTTAGTATCTCAGTACCTTAGCAACTTACTATCTTAGTATCTTCGCAAAAAATCCAAAAACCAGATTATTTCGTAAGTACCGAAAAACCCAATTAAAATTTAACTATGAAATCAAAATTAATTGCCCTCTCCCTCTTCTTATCTTTATTTTTAAGCTCTTGTGATGCAGTAGATGATTTATTGACGTTTACTATTTCCAACGAAACTTCGATTCAGATTAAAAGCACTTCTCCTATCAATTTGCCTTCAGAAATTATTACACCTGATGTGACTACGAATTCGTCTGCCGAATTTGAAAACAATAAAACGAAAGCCAGTTTAGTAAAAGATGTTAAGTTGAAATCGCTTAAATTAATGATTACAAACCCAACCGATAAAACATTTACGTTTTTAAAATCTGTTCATTTGTATATTTCCACCACAGATTCTGATGAAATAGAACTTGCCTATCAGGATAACATTAATGCCTCAACCAACAGTATCGATTTAATTTGCACAGATGCAAGACTCGATCAGTACATTAAAGCCGATAAATATAAAATCAGAACAAAAGTTACTTTAAAAGAAACGCTTACCAAAGATGTAACCGTAAAAGCAGAAATGAAGTTTAGAGTGACTGCGGATCCGTTTTAATCTTAAGGTACAAAGTGACAAAGCAACAAAGGTTCAGAGGTAAAAGTATTAAAACTTTGCTCCTCTGAACCTCTGTTACTTTGAACCTCTGTTACTTTGAACCTCTTACTCTATTCTTTTGTAACAATAATCGAAGCCTTAAATCCTGCGGCGAGGTTATCCCAATAATCATTGGTTACTAATTGTCCTTTATCGTCGTAGACTTGAATTTCGGCGGTATTTCCACCTAAGGTACCTATATTCAGTGCTTCAAAATCAAGTTTATTAAAGCCATCTGTCAGCATAATTTTTACGTCTTTGAAACTGGATTCCAAAAACAGCTGATCTTTTATTACTTTATCGTTAGAAGACACTTTAACCAAATCGCCATCAATAGCCCCAAAATCGCGAAATTTCACTATAAAATATTGCGATTTTGTTCTAAAATCACCTAAAGAAATATTTCTTTTTACTAATGTTCCGCGTCCTTCTTTTAAACCGGCATCTCTTAGGGCTTTGTCTAAATCCTTTTCCATTTTAGGTACGTAACGATCTCCTGGATTGGCAAAATCAGTTTCGGTAGACATCGTGAATTTACTTTTTTCGGCTCCAATCTGAAATTGAGATTTTGGCGTAATACTGGTATTATCAAAAACATTAGGAGTTTTAATACCGGGCATATCCAAATTTTCACCCTGTGGATCTTTTATTTCCGGAATTGGAGTCTTTTTCGGTTTTGCCCCAAATTTTGGTGCTGCAATAGGCTTGAATTTCGTTCCAAATTCCTTTTGTGCTGATACAGTGACAGCAGTAAAAAATAATATAAAAAATAGGATATGTTTCATTGAAAAAGTATTATCGAATCGGCTTTTATAATTGGAATAAAACAGGGTCTGGCTTCACAAAAATAATATAATATCATTAGGCACTACAACTTTAAGAGTTTTATAACACTATATTATGCATTTTTTTGGAATCAAAAAACCTGCCAAAAACTGTGAATCGGAGCAAAATTAATTTCAAATTCCTAATACCAAATGCCAAATCAATCGGGACTTTTGAAACTGTAGAAATGTTATTTTTTTAAGATTCGAAAAGCATCGTTTTGATAATTAACAACTTATTCCTAACTTCAATCTTTTTAAAAGCAGCACTACAGATGATCCTCTGCAAAAAAAATTATTCAAAACATAGAAACAATTACACTCAACATGTAATACATACTCTTACCCCCTTTAAAATACCTGATGAAATAGCTAATTTATTAAATTTTCAAGCCATGGATTATATTGATTATTATAAAGTATTAGAAATCACAAAATCTGCAACTGAAGCAGAAATCAAAAAAGCTTACCGGAAACTGGCACGAAAATACCATCCCGATCTGAATCCAAATGACAAAGAAGCGGAAAGAAAATTCAAGGAACTCAATGAGGCCAACGAAGTTTTAAGCAATCCTGAAAATCGTAAAAAATACGACAAATACGGAAAAGACTGGAAACATGCGGACGAGTTTGAAAAAGCAGGTTACGATCCCAACCAGCAACAGTATTCCAGACAACAGCAAGGCAACCAAAGTTACACTGATTTTAGCGGAGGAGATTTTTCAGAAAGTGATTTCTCCGATTTCTTCAATTCTATGTATGGATCTTCAGGAAGAAGCTCCAGAAGTCAGGCAAAGTATCGAGGACAGGATTTTAATGCCGAATTACAGTTAGATCTGGCGGCTGCTTATACCTCTCACAAACAGAACTTAAGTGTTAATGGAAAAAACATCCGAATCACTATCCCGGCAGGAGTCGAAAACGGACAGATAATAAAAATTCCTAATCATGGCGCTCCCGGGGCAAATGGTGGTCCGAATGGCGATTTGTACATTACTTTTTTAATCGATAACAATTCCGATTTCAAACGCGAAGGCAATAATTTATACGCCGATGTTGAACTGGATTTATACACTGCTATTTTAGGAGGAGAAATTTTTGTAGCCACTTTTGATGGAAAAGTAAAAATAAAAGTACCTGCCGAAACCCAACCCGGAACTAAGGTAAAACTAAAAGGAAAAGGATTTCCGGTATACAAAAAAGAAAATCAATTTGGCGATTTATACATTACCTACACCATAAAAATCCCAACCAAACTGTCTGCAAAGGAAAAAGAATTATTCGAAGAACTAGCTAAATTAAGAAATCATGAGTAGTAAAAACTTAATCCAGATAAAACAATTTTGTTTGTACCACGAAATTGAAAATACCTTCATCACGGAGTTGCACAACTATGGTTTGATCGAAATTATAGTGTTTGAAGAAGACGAATATTTTCAACCCGAACAATTACCGGCAGTCGAAAAAATGATACGTCTTCATTACGACCTGAAAATTAATCTTGAAGGCCTTGATGTCATTGCAAACTTACTCAACAAAATAGAAACACTGCAGCAAAATCTTACTACAACCCAAAACAAACTTCGGCTTTATGAGCAGCATCAAATCGATTAAAAAACAGATTTTCATTATTGAAAATATCACAAAAAAGAATGAATCCCGAAATGATTTCAATTCGATCGCGCTCATTTTTATCGGCATAATTCATAAATTGCAACCCTATTAACAAATCGAAATTTGCCTAAAAAACAAAAAAAGCAAATTCAATAAACCATAAAAAATGAAAAGAGAAAACATCTTAACAGGATCGCCTTGGGAGGACAAAATGGGATATTGCCGTGCGGTAAGAATTGGCAACATCATTGAAGTCTCAGGAACTGTGGCTATTGTTGATGGTGAAAAAGTAAAAGCCGATGATGCTTATGCCCAAACCTATAACATCCTGGAGCGCGTTGAAAAAGTTTTAGAAGATTTAAATGTTGGAATGAAAGATGTCATCAGAACACGAATTTTCACAACGGATATTTTGACTTTTGAAGAAGTAGCGAGAGCGCACTCGTTATTTTTTAAAGACATTAAACCTACAACCGGTTTTTATGAAATCAGTAAACTGGTTGCACCGGAATATTTAGTTGAAATAGAATTTACAGCTGTTGTACAATAATTTTTCGGCCACGAATTCACGATTTTTTTAGCCACTGATTAAGGGATTAAAAAGATTATTTTTGTCTAAATTAAAATTCGTTGTATTCGTGAATTCGTGGCTAAAAAACTAACTTTATTAATGGCTTTTCAAAACCCCAAAAAAACACTCCTTACTGTTTTCAAATGGATTCTCATTTGTGTACTAATTGGTATCCTGTCTGGATCTGCTTCGGCATTTTTCTTAGTTTCTTTAGAATGGGTTACACAATTTAGAATTCAGCACGACTGGCTAATCTGGTTTTTACCTTTTGGCGGATTATTAGTCGGATTGAGTTATTATTACTGGGGAGAATCTGTCGCAAAAGGCAATAATTTACTACTCGAAGAATACGAAAATCCCCAAAAAGTCATTCCGTTTAAAATGGCTCCTCTCGTACTTTTAGGAACCCTGCTCACACATTTATTTGGCGGTTCAGCAGGACGCGAAGGTACAGCAGTACAAATGGGCGGCGCTATCGCCGATCAGTTTACAAAACTTTTCAAACTGGATAATGCTGAACGCAGAATTCTAATCATCCTCGGAATCAGTGCAGGTTTTGCCTCTGTTTTTGGAACTCCGCTCGCAGGAGCAATTTTCGCGTTGGAAGTTTTATATTTTAGTAAAATCAATTTCAAGAGTATCCTCTTGTCCTTTTTGGTCGCTTATGCCGCTTATTTTACAGTCGAATTCTGGCAGGTAAAACACACGCATTACAGCATTCCGGTTGTTCCTGAAATTAGCGCAACGACTTTATTTTATGTGATTGTGATCGGTGTTTTATCCGGTTTCGCAGCTTTGCTTTTCTCGAGAAGCACCCATTTCTGGGGATCTCTTTTTTCGAAAAATATCAAATATCCTCCGCTACGTCCTTTTATTGGAGGAATTGTTTTAGCCATGGCTATCGCAGGTTTCGGACTAACCAAATTCTCCGGTTTAGGAGTGCCTGTAATTGTCGATTCTTTTTCAAACGCTAATCCGTGGTACGACTTCCTGCTTAAAATTCTATTCACCGGATTTACACTGGGAGCAGGTTTTAAAGGCGGAGAAGTGACTCCTTTGTTCTTTGTAGGCGCTACTTTGGGAAGCGCTTTGTCTTTAGTAATTCCACTGCCAATTGCTTTTCTAGCTGGTCTTGGATTTGTAGCCGTATTTTCGGGAGCTACCCACACCCCTATCGCCTGCACCATTATGGGTATGGAGCTTTTTGGTATCCAATCTGGAATTTTCATCGCTATCGCCTGCACCATAGCCTACTTTTCATCCGGTTCTGTCGGAATTTATAAATCGCAAATTGTAAAAGGAGCCAAGTATAAATTGTATCAGAAGTGGCTTTGATTTAGTTTTCGGTACTCAGTGACAGTTTTCAGTCTCAGTTTTCAGTCACGGTGTTCGATTTTCAAAATAGTTATTTTCCATAGGGAATCGATAGATTTTTGCATATCGAAAACTGTGATTGCGTCTTTGTATGACAATCTATAAACTGAGACTCGCAATAAAAACTACGACCAAGACCCAATACTGAGACTAAACACTGAACACTGCGACTGAAAATTGAATACCAAACAAAATCATTTCACATTACATTAAAAAAATGTAAATTCGCACACTATGAAAATACAAGATATTCAAGCGATACAATTATTACTCGCAACCCCAAAGAAAATCGCTATCATTCCGCATAGAGGTCCTGATGGTGATGCTATGGGTTCAACCTTAGGTTTATACCATTTTTTATTAAAAAACAATCATCAGCCAACGGTGATTGCACCGAATGATTTTCCGGATTTTTTAGCCTGGCTTCCGGGTTCTGAAACGGTTAAAATATTTGAAAAAGATACCGAAAACTGTACCCGAATATTAGAAGAAGCTGAGCTTATTTTTACACTCGATTTTAATGCTTTTCATCGTACCGGTGAAATGGAACATACCCTAGCGAAGCTAACTGCTCCCTTTATCATGATCGATCATCACCAAAAACCGGATGATTATGCTCTTTATACGTATTCGGACACTTCCTTTGGATCAACCTGCGAGATGGTTTACAACTTCATTTCTTTCTTAGGTAAAAAAAAGGATCTGGACAAAACCATAGCTACTTGTATTTACACAGGAATATTAACCGATTCCGGCTCTTTTCGTTTTCCGGGAACGACAGGAAATACACACCGTATCATTGCAGATCTAATTGATTTAGGTGTTGAAAATACCCAAATTCCAATTTTATTGTTTGACAACAGTTCATACAGCCGTTTACAATTGTTAGGCCGTGCGTTACAAAACATGAAAGTTCTGGAAGAGCATAAAACCTCTTACACTTCGCTTACTCAGGATGAACTGGATTCTTTTAATTATGCAAAAGGAGACACCGAAGGCGTTGTTAATTATGGATTGAGTATAAAAGGTATCGTTTTTACTGCTATTTTTATCGAAAATAAAGAAGAAAAAATCATCAAAATCTCTTTCCGTTCACAAGGAGGATTTGACGTAAATCAGTTTGCCAGAGATCATTTCAATGGTGGCGGACATAGTAATGCAGCAGGAGGAAGATCAGATGTTTCGATGGAAGAAACCTTAAAGAAATTTGAAGATTTAGTAAACAAACTAAAAATATAACACAAATATGAACTACTTAAAACGAGGCAGTTGTGCCCTACTTTTTGCCGTTTTATTGGTTAGCTGTAAACAACATGAAGACGCGAGAAGACCTATTTCTCAGGCTTCAGGTACTTTCATGAAAAAATCAGCCGATCGAAATAAAAAATTAGTAGCCAATGAAGAGGATGTTATCAAAAAGATAATCAAAAGTAATCCGAAAATAAAATACTATGCAACCAGAAAAGGATACTGGCTGTATTATGACGAACGAAATGAAACCGATCTAAAGACTCCTAAAAAAGGCGACATCGCTTATTTTAATCTGGAAGTAAAAGACATAAACGGTAAAATAATCTACTCAGAAGCCGATCTTGGACCGCAGACCTATTATGTAGACAAGCAGGACATTATGATGGGATTACGTGATGGTATCAAAATGATGCATAAAAATGAAACCGTGACCTTCTTATTCCCTTCTCATATCGCCTACGGGTATCACGGAGACAACAAAAAAATAGGACCAAATCAATCCTTAATGTGTACCGTTACACTTCGCAATTTTGTACCGGATCCGACCGCTGCACCAGCAACAACGGCTACACAAACGCCTAAAACAACGGCTCCTAAACCCGTAACTCAGACTAAAAAAGATACATTAAACCCATAAAAACAACCGCTAAAAAATGAAAAAAAGTATTCTACTAGTATTACTTGCCGTTAGTTCATTATACTCTTGTAAAGACGAACACAGCAACTTACCTGATGGTTTATATGCCGATATTGAAACCAATAAAGGACACATTATTGTTGAATTAGATTATAAAAAAGCACCTGTTACGGTTGCTAATTTTGTAACCTTAGCCGAAGGTAAAAGCGAGTTTGTAACCAAAGATTATCTTAAAGGCAAACCTTTTTATGACGGATTAAAATTTCACAGGGTTATTGACAATTTTATGATTCAAACCGGAGATCCAGAAGGAACAGGTTCAGGAGATGCAGGATACAGATTTAAAGATGAAATCACCGATTTGAAATTTGACAAAGCAGGTGTTTTGGCAATGGCAAACAATGGTCCGGCTACCAACAGCAGTCAGTTTTTTATCACTCACCTTGAAACTCCATGGTTAGACGGAAAGCATACTATTTTTGGTCATGTTGTTGAAAAAGGACAAGAAGTTGTCAATCAGATCAAACAGGACGATAAAATTGTTTCGGTAAAAATCATCAGAAACGGTGAGGCTGCCAAAAAGTTTGATGCTGTAAAAGTATTTCACGATTATTTCTCTGAAATTGCCAAAGAAAAAAGCAAATATAACGGAGTACAAAAAGAAAAAGTAGCTTACTTAGCTTCAATAAAACCTAAAGCAACCAAAACTAATTCAGGTTTAGAGTACGTAATTACTGAAAAAGGAACGGGTAAAAAACCGACTACAGGAGCGCAATTATACATTAATTATTCAGGCTTTTTAGAAGACGGAACTTTATTTGATTCAAGTGTTGAAGAAGTTAATAAAGCTTTCGGGAAATTTGATGCTGCAAGAGCTGAAGCAAAAGGATATCAGCCAATTCCTTTCCAGGCTGGACGTAAAGACGGAATGATTCCTGGTTTTATTGAAGGAATTGAACAACTTTCATTTGGAGACAAAGCAGTTCTTTTTATTCCGGCGCACCTGGCATACGGAGCAACCGGTGCAGGAGGAGTAATTCCGCCAAATGCAAATATTATTTTCGAAATTCAATTATTAGAGAAACCACAATAGTTTATTTAAAAGAAACCAACATAGACTTAAATTCGGAACATCATGAAGTTTAAATTTCTATTCTTATTTTGTCTGGCTGTAGTAAACATTCAGGCTCAGACTACAAAAAAACCAGTTGCCAAAACAAAGCCAAAAACGACAGCTACACCAGTAAAAGCAGCACCAAAAGCGAATCCAAATGAAGGTATTTTTGCCACAATAGCTACTACAAAAGGAGACATCGTACTTTCTTTAGAATATGTAAAAGCACCGGTAACCGTAGCAAACTTTATTTCGTTGGCAGAAGGAACTAACCCTAACGTTAAAGTTGAAAAACTTAAAGGAAAACCTTTTTATGACGGATTAAAATTTCACAGAGTAATCAATGATTTCATGATTCAGGGTGGAGATCCTGACGGAAATGGTTCAGGAGGTCCGGGATATGCCTTTAAGGATGAATTTGTACCAGAATTGAAATTTGAAAAAGGTGGAGTTTTAGCAATGGCGAATTCTGGTCCTGCTACAAACGGAAGTCAGTTTTTCATCACACATAAAGATACCCCATGGTTAAATGGTAAACATACTATTTTTGGTCATGTAGTTTCAGGAATGGACAATGTTAATAAGATTGTTCAGGACGACATTATGACTAAAATTACTATTACGCGTAAAGGTGCTGCAGCCAAAAAATTTGATGCTGTAAAAGTACTTGCTGCGGATGCTAAAGGCCAGGAAGCCAAAAAAGCAGAATCTCAAAAAGTAATCACTGAAAAAGCTGCTTATTTTGCTGCTACTAAAGCCAAAGCTACTACAACAGCTTCAGGTTTAAAATATGTAGTCACTAAAAAAGGGACTGGAGTTAAAGGTGCTGAAGGCTCTAACATTTACTTCCACTACGCAGGATATTTTGAAGACGGAAATCTGTTTGACAGTAGTATTGCGGCTGTAGCAAAAGCTTATGGTAAATATGATGCCAACCGTGACGCTCAAAAAGGATACAAAGCGTTCCCTTTTGTTGTAGGTAAAAAAGACGGAATGATTCCTGGTTTTATTGAAGCTTTAGACATGATGACGGACGGAGAAAAAGCAATATTTTTTCTTCCTTCTAATTTAGCTTACGGAGAAAAAGGTGCCGGAGGTGTAATTCCGCCAAACGCAACTTTGATTTTTGAAATCGAAACTTATAAAGAATAGCCCGTTAAGTAATACAAAACACTATACCGAACTTAAAATCAACCATCAGAGTATCTTTCTGGTGGTTTTTTATTTTATCAAATCTGTTAAATCTTCAATTTTAAACCTCAGGAAAAGAGCAAAATAAACGCAATCACAACGTTTCTGAATATTTTATATTAAATCCTAAACAAAATAGCTTACCTTTGCCGGCTTAAATTTTTTAAAATAAACAGATTAAGATGTCACAAAACAACGTATTAAAAGGAGTATTTTTAGTAGCATTAGGAGCCACTACTTATGGAATGTTAGCCACTTTCGTAAAAATGGCCTATACAGAAGGATACACTACCGCCGAAGTAACTACCTCTCAATTTGTATTGGGAATCATTGGTATCTTGCTGATTAATACGTTTCAGAAAATAAAACATAAGGACAAAGTAGTCAAAGCTACTCCAAAAAACATATTCAGTTTAATGCTTGCCGGTACTTCTTTAGGAATGACCAGTTTGTTTTATTATCTGGCTGTAAAATACATTCCTGTTTCGATTGGTATCGTTTTATTGATGCAAACGGTTTGGATAGGTGTTTTACTTGAAATGATCTTAGAAAAAAAATTGCCTTCCAGACAAAAAGTATTTTCGGTATTTATCGTTCTTATTGGTACCGTTTTAGCCACTAATATTCTGCACAATGAAATCGAACTGGACTGGAGAGGTCTTGTTTGGGGAATGTTAGCTGCAGTGTCTTTTACGACAACCATGTTTACAGCCAATCGCGTTGCAACCGAAATCTCATCGGCACAACGTAGTTTGTACATGCTGTTTGGAGGTGCCATTATCGTGTTTTCGTTTGCATTGGTAACACAGGTTACCCCTTTTAACCTTGCGATCTTTGCCAAATGGGGAATCATATTAGCCTTATTCGGAACGATCATCCCTCCAATGTTAATGAACTTAGGTTTTCCGTTAACAGGAATTGGTCTTGGAAGTATCGTTTCTGCACTTGAACTTCCGGTTTCTGTAACTATGGCTTACATTTTATTAGACGAAGAAGTAATCTTATTGCAATGGGTTGGAATTGTTTTAATCATCCTGGCCATTATTATTATGAATGTAAATTTCAAACGCAAAAACTAGCTAATTCAGAAACGCTCTAAAAAAAAGCCTCTTTGTAATGCAATAATTGTTAATTTTTTTATAAATTCGTAAGAAACAATCCTATATCATGAATTTACCCTGGCATTTATATTTAATGGCGTCGCTTTATATTATTGCCGGATTAAATCATTTTAGAAAACCGGGAATGTACATTCGAATCATTCCCCCATTCTTTTCAAACCCCAAATTAATAAATACTTTAAGCGGAATTGCCGAAATCCTTTTCGGTATACTTCTGATGATTCCTGTTACTTCCCATTTTGGTGCGTGGGGAATTATAGCTATTTTAATTGCTGTATTTCCTGCCAATCTTTTCATGTATCAGAATAAAAAAGCAAGTTTTGGTTTACCCAAGTGGATTTTGTTTATACGCTTGCCCTTTCAGATTATCTTGATTTTATGGGCATACCAATATACTTTTTAACAATCAACTATTAATTAAAACTATTTATTATGAAAAAATTATTTGCAGAGTTTTTTGGAACTTATTGGCTGGTTTTTGGAGGTTGTGGAAGCGCAATTTTTGCCGCCGGAATTCCTAATTTAGGAATCGGATTTGCTGGTGTTGCCCTGGCCTTTGGTTTAACAGTACTAACAATGGCTTATGCTGTAGGACATATCTCAGGCGGACACTTTAATCCTGCTGTTTCCTTTGGTTTATGGGCGGGTGGCAGATTCCCTGCAAAAGATTTAATCCCTTACATTGTCGCACAATGTGTTGGTGCAGCTGCCGCAGCTGGGACTTTATTTACCATTGCATCAGGAAAAGCCGGTTTTGCAATTGATAATACAAAAGCAGGAGCTTTTGCATCAAATGGTTTTGGAGCATTTTCGCCTGACGGATATTCTTTACAATCTGCTTTTATTGCTGAGTTTGTACTTACGCTGTTTTTCTTATTGGTAATTCTGGGCGCTACAGATAAATTTGCTAACGGAAGATTTGCTGGTATTGCCATTGGTCTAGCACTAACCTTAATACACTTAATCAGTATTCCAATTACCAATACTTCTGTAAATCCTGCAAGATCATTATCTCAGGCAATTTTTGTTGGCGGAGAGCCGTTGTCACAAGTATGGCTATTTTGGGTAGCTCCGATTCTGGGTGCAATTGTAGCCGGATTTATTTATAAAACATTACTACAAAATCATGCCGAAGCTTAATCAACTTATCTCTAACCTTTAAAATTTATCTTATGACATTTTTATATTTTTTACTTATTGGTGCAATATCCGGATGGCTTGCGGGTCAGATATGGAAAGGTGCAGGTTTTGGATTATTAGGTAATATCATCGTAGGAATTGTGGGTGGTATCATTGGTGGCTGGATAGCCGGTAGACTTGGCATTGGCGGAGGCGGACTTCTCTGGCAAATTATAATTGCGGTTGGAGGGGCCTGGGTGCTACTTTTTATTATCAGCTTAATCAAAAAAGCTTAAAACCTTTATCTATAAATTACTTTTAAAAGAGAAAATCAAATATAATACTATTCGGTTTTCTCTTTTCTTTTTTTTGGAGCAACTTAGGTTCTTCCGTTTTCTCCAGTGACTTTATTCAGCTCTTTTTCGTATCACTTTATTCGATTCTTATGAATGACATTATTGCCTATTTCAGTACGATTCCGTCTTCACATAGAAGTTTAATTCTCATGGGAGGAATCACCTTCTTTTGGCTGATCGAAAATACCTTTCCTTTGTTTCACCTGCAATATCGAAAATGGCAGCATGCCCGGATTAATTTTTTCCTGACCTTCACTACAATTGTTGTCAACTTTGTTTTGGCCTTTATCTTAATTAAAACAGCCAAATGGACAACAGAGAACGATTTTGGACTGTTACAATGGCTGCCTACTTTGCCGCTGTGGCTTTACACCATAATTGGTTTATTGCTATTGGATTTAATTGGCGCTTATCTTGCCCATTACGTACAACACAGGTTCAAAATTTTATGGCGCTTTCATTTGGTGCACCACACCGACACCTGGATCGACACTACATCGGCAAATCGACATCATCCGGGCGAAAGCATTATCCGGTTTGTCTTTACCACTCTTGGTGTTTTGATTGTAGGAAGCCCAATGTGGATGGTTTTTCTTTACCAGACTTTATCCGTTATTTCGACTCAATTTACGCATGCTAATATCGCATTACCGCAGAAATTAGATGTTTTCCTTAGTTATTTTATTGTTTCCCCAAACATGCATAAAGTACATCATCATTACGTTCTTCCCTATACAGACAGTAACTATGGGAATATTTTTTCGGTTTGGGACCGTCTTTTTGGCACTTTTACCAGTTTGCCTAAAGACAAAATAATTTATGGCGTAGACACCCATATGGCTGTTGAAGAAAACAACAATCTCAAAAATTTATTAAAAATACCGTTTCAAAAAGCGAGATCCATAAAAAACAGTTAAAATCAGTAAAAAAAATATCGTTGATCGAACCAACTAATTATTTTTTTTATTAATATTGATACTTAAATTGAAAATCAATCTATTAATCATTAACCTCTATTTTGAATTAATTTTCACGTGATGAAAAAGAGTAACCGCAAAGAATTGAATTGGGAACAAACTGAAAAAGTTGTTTCGTTAGCCTTAGAAGAAAAAAATCCATTTGAAATCATAAAAAAAGAATTTGGATTGGCAGAAAAAGAAGTTCTGGAAATCATGAAAAAGAAAATGCCACTTGAAAAATTTGAGATGTGGAAAAAAAAGGCAATTGCAAATAAACCAAAACCAAAACCAGTTAAAATAGACGATTTTGACGAAGATTTGGATGGCAAATATTATATAAAGAATAAACTAGACTAAGATAGAACTCCTGAGATTCAGGAGTTTTTTTTTATTTTTAATCAAAATGTAACTTTTTTACCTTTTGTAAGTCAAATAGCAATAACCAAACATGAAGAAATGAAAAAAATACTTTACACCCTAGCTCTCGCAGTCACACTTTGGAGCTGTAAAACAGGGAGCCCTTCAGGTACCGCAAAAAGCAATATCGTAGATGTTAATATTAATCTTGTTGACGTTAAAGACGATAAAGTTTTGGTAACGGTAACACCTCCGCAAATCAAAACTGACGAAATAATTTACAGCATCCCAAAAACGGTTCCGGGAACTTATTCTACGGACAACTACGGTAAATTTTCAGACGATTTTAAAGCCTTTGACGCCAAAGGAAATGCATTAGCAGTAAAAAGAATTGATGACAACTCATGGTCGATTTCTGATGCTAAAAAACTTAAAAAAATAACTTACTTAGTAGGAGATACTTTTGATACTGAAAAAGGATCGGGATTTGGAAATGACGACGTCTTTTCTCCAGCTGGCACCAATATCAATGCCGGAGTAAATTTCTTAGTAAACACACATGGTTTTGTAGGTTATTTTAAAGACAAACTTGAAATTCCATATAAAGTTACCATTACACACCCGGAAACCCTTTGGGGAGCAACTTCTATGACCGATGAGGATGCAAGCAAAACAAGTGATGTTTTCACCACTTCACGCTATGCTGTTTTAGTCGAAAATCCAATCATGTACTCTAAACCTGATTATACTACATTCAACGTAAACGGAATGGATATTTTAATCGCCGTTTATTCTCCAACAGGAAAATTTACAGCAGAAAGTATCACTCCGGAAATGAAAACGATGATGACGGCACAAAAAAACTTTTTAGGCAAAGTAAATGCTAACAAAAAGTATACTGTTCTTTTGTATCTGTCAAGTATGGCTAAGGATGATGCCCACGGTTTTGGAGCATTGGAACATCCAACTGCTACGACGGTTGTTTTGCCGGAATCTATGCCTAAAGAAAAACTGGTAGAATCTATGAAAGATGTAGTTTCTCACGAATTCTTTCATATTGTAACTCCATTAACGATTCACTCTAAAGAAATTCAGTTTTTTGATTACAATGCACCAAAAATGTCAGAGCATTTATGGATGTACGAAGGAGTGACCGAATATTTTGCCAACTTGTTTCAAATCAATCAGGGGTTGATTAACGAGGCTGAATTTTACACCCGTATTGCCGATAAAATTGAGCAGTCTAAACGTTTAAACGATACCATGTCATTTACCGTAATGAGTAAAAATGTATTGGATCAGCCTTATAAAGACCAATATTTAAATGTGTATCAAAAAGGAGCTTTGATCGGGATGTGTATCGATATTATCATCAGAGAAAAAAGCAATGGCGAAAGAGGAATTCTGGATTTAATGCACAAATTAGCACGCGAATACGGTGTTGAAAAACCATTTAACGATAACGAGCTTTTTGCTAAAGTAACTGAATTGACTTATCCTGAAGTTGGGGAGTTCCTTAACAAATATGTGGCTGGTACTACTCCTATTCCTTATGAGTTTTATTTGGCTAAAGTTGGTGTTGCCAAAGCCTCTGAAAAAGTTCCGGGATCAATTTTCATCAAAGGTCAGGCTCCTTATATAGGAGTTGATAAAGCTACTAAAGCAATAAACGTTCGTTCTAACATCGACCTAAATGTATTCTTTACCAATTTAAACCTTAAAGCAGGAGATGTAATTCTTGCGGTAAACGATAAGACGTATACTTTAGACAACATTTATGATTTGATTGGTGAAAGTGAAAACTGGAAAGAGAATGATCCGATTACGATTAAAATAAAACGTGCGGGAGTTGAACAAACTATCAAAGGAACGGTAAAGGTGCCTTCTGAAGAAAAAGAAACTTTTAAAGCAACAGATGGTTCAAAAGAGAAACTTAAAAATGCATGGTTGAAAGGTTAATCTGTTTCAATTCAAATACAAAAAAACCGACAAGTGATTGTCGGTTTTTTTATTGATCATTCTGTTATTCCAAAGAATGAGATTACTTCTTTACCGGAAACTTCCAGTCAAATTCATCTTTATCGTTAATGATTGCACCCACTTCGAATTTTACAACTTCGTCAAATTCGGTTTGAAGAATGAACCAATTGTCTTCATTAAAGTAATTTTCAAAAGTATCAAAAGTCTCCTGAGTATATTTTGTAATTCCTTTCGTCGCTAAATCTTTCTTGACATCAGCAATTTTTCTTCCGATTAATTTGAAGCCGAAAACTTCTAAATCACTACTTGAAGCTACTAAATAACCTAATTTCATCTCTTCTTCCTGATAAAATGTCAATCTGATTTTTTGTGCATTGTATACAAAAATCACATTATCATCTTCGTCTTTATAATTTTTATCAGGCTTTCCTAAAGCAGCTGTAACATCATTTTGCTTCATTCCGAAAAGCAATTTATCAATTCCTGATTTTAGATTTATTTTCATATTTACTTTTATTTAAAGTGCAAATTTCGGGAAGTTTTTTGTTGTTCCGTCACGAATTACACAAATTTTATCAAATTTTAATATTGTTTCTTATTCGGTTTTGAACTCATATAAAAAGTAATTTTTCCGCCATTGATAACATCTTCATGTTTCAAGAAAGGTTGGTCAAGCTTTTTACCATTCAATAAAACCTTGCTTACAAACACATTTTTATCGGATTGATTTACCGTTTCTACTTCAAATTTCTTTCCGTTTTCCAGATTAAAAACTGCTTTTTTCACTAATGGACTCCCTAATGCATACTCGTCAGAGCCCGGAGCAACCGGATAAAATCCTAAACTGCTAAAAATGTACCAGGCACTCATTTGTCCAAAATCATCATTTCCTCCTAAACCGTCGGCTCCGTTTCGGTACATTTTTTTTAGGATCATCCTGATTTTGTCCTGAGCTTTCCATGGCGAATTCGTCCAATTGTACAAATAAACAACATGATGAGATGGTTCGTTTCCATGAACATAATTTCCGATGATACCATCTCTTGTAATGTCTTCTGTATTTTCAAAATATTTATCCGGTAAATGCATATTAAACAAGGAATCCAAACGAACTTTAAACTTCTCATTCCCTCCCATCATTTGAATCATATCTGCTGGATCCTGCGGAACATACAAACTGTAATTCCACGAGTTTCCTTCAATGAAACCCTGACCGTGTGTATCCAGCGGATCAAATTCTTTCTTGAAAGTTCCGTCGTTTAATTTAGGACGCATAAACCCCGTCTTAGCATCGTACACATTTTTATAATTTTTAGATCTTTCGATGAACTCTTTATAAATTTCTGTTTTGCCTAACTTTTTTGCGGCCTGCGCAATCGCCCAGTCATCATAAGCATACTCCAGTGTTTTCGAAACCGAAGCACCGTTTTTGTCTTCAGGAACATAACCCTTTGTCATATAATATTCCAATCCGTCATAATAACGTACTTTTGCAGTGTTGACACAAGCCTGAAGTGCTTTTTCAGCATTAAAATGAGTATTACCTTTTACAATCGCGTCCGCAATTACAGAAACGGAATGATAGCCAATCATGCACCAATTTTCATTAGCATAATGCGACCAAATAGGTAACATCTTATGCACACTTTGATCAGAATGTGCCAACATCGAACTAATCATATCCGAGTTTCGTGTTGGCTGCACCAAGTTGAATAACGGATGCAAAGCACGATAGGTATCCCATAAGGAGTAACTGGTATAGTTTTTAAAATTTTCAGTTTTATAAACGTTCATATCCAGACCTTTGTAGTTCCCATCTAAATCCATGTATTCGGTCGGACCTAAAAAGGCGTGATACATAGCTGTGTAAAAATTTACCAAATCTTCTTTCTGAATGGTCTCCACCTGGATTTTGTTCAACTCATTATTCCAGACTTCCTGACTTTGCTTTTTTACTTTTTCGAAATCCCAAGCCGGAACTTCTTTTTTCATATTTTCGAGTGCACCGGCAGAACTTACCGGCGATAAAGCCATTTTTATTTTGACTTTCTCTCCCTCTTCTGTATTAAAATCAAAAAACAATTTTAAGTTCTGACCCGCCATTTCTGGAAAATTTTTCGTCTGGTCAAACCTTCCCCAAAAACCTCTGTACACGCTTTTTTCTAATGCCGCCTGACCGTAGCTTTTAATAGGCTTACTAAAGGCCATAGCAAAATAGACTGTTCTGGTTCTCGCCCAGCCGTTTGTCTGACGGTAGCCCGTAATCAAAGTATCATTTTCTACACGAACAAAAGTCCATACATTTTTTTTGTCATAATTATAAATTCCCGAGTTGAGATCTAAAATTATATGTGCTTCATCCGACTTTGGAAAGGTATACTGGTGCATTCCTACACGTGTTGTCGCTGTAAGTTCGGCTTTAATTTTATGGTCTTCCAAAAGCACACTGTAATAGGCTGGTTCTGCTTTTTCGGTGGTGTGGGAAAATGCCGATCGGTAACCTGATAATGGTTTTGAAGCAACACCCGGATTCAATTGTAATTTTCCTGTTGTCGGCATAATTAGAAAGTCGCCTAAATCAGAATGTCCTGTCCCACTAAAATGAGTGTGACTAAATCCTACGATTGTTTTATCTTCATATTGATATCCCGCACAATATTTATAGACATCTCCGTTGTATTTTCCATTTGTACTGTAAGCTATAGTATCGGTTTCAGGACTCAACTGTACACTTCCAAACGGAACTGTTGCACCGGGATAGGTATGTCCCATTTTGGCTGTCCCAATCATAGGATCAACGTACTGAATCAGATCTCGTTTTTCAGTCGTTTTCTTCTGAGCATTTGCAGTACAACCAAATATTAAAAAGGACAATCCAAAAACAAAATTTTTACAATTTATTCTATTCATTAGTTTTCTTTTAATGATTATTTTTTGCTTAAAACAGTATCTGGCATTTACTAAATCGATTTACCAATACTTTTAGGTTTGAAAAATACAACAAAATACGCTTTTAAAAAAAATAAAATGATCCGTTCTCAAAAGCTTTTAAATATCTTTGATTCTCTAAAATGTCATAATATACATGAGAAAATATATTTTATTGTGGATTCTTTTTTATAGCACATTCAGTTTTGCACAAAAAACAGAAAGCCTCAGACTAACAAAAAAAGAAATCACTCAAAAGGAACTCGGCACTCTTTCTGATTTTCCAATCTATAAAGCCTTCGAGTGCTCAGATAAAAGTGGGGTTTATGAATTGCTTTTCTGCGAAAACCAAAAAACAATCACCCAAAAAGATACTTTAAACACAAAAATCCAGGCCATTTATGTCCATAATGATCATGGAAGTTTTCTTGAAAAATGGAGAATCAATGATTTGCTGGAAGACAGTGATCCTAAAGAAACAAATATCTGGTTCTGGACAAAATACAGCAGTACCAGAGATCTTGACGGAGACGGAAATATCGATCCAGTAATCGTTTACGGTACAAAAACAGAGTACAACGAAATAAGACGTATCAAAATTATTACCGTCTACCAAAACAAAAAATATGCAATTCGTGCCGTAGAATGTGATCTTGATTATTGCAGAAGTTTTAAAAAGGATTCAACCTGGAACTTACTTCCTCTAAAAATAAAAACCTATCTTAATTCATTAGTTGAAAGGTTAAGAAAAGAGCAAAATTTACTTTTGAAAGACGGATAAGTAGATCGTTATGGGTTTGAATTATGAATTATGAATTATGAATTATGAATTATGAATTATGAGTTGTGAATTATGAGTTGTGTTTAAGAGTTCCGTAGGAACGAAATATTTATAGCAACGGATTTCAATCCGTTGAAAAAATCATACGACACGTTCAAAAGTTCCAGAGGGACGGCACATATTATAATGTTTTTTTTTAAACAAATTATACGTTTGCAATGGGTTTGTAAAATGGACCGAACCGGTGGTTCTTCTTTTGCTCTTGCGACATTTAATCCGGATTAAAATCCGGTCCTACAATATGAGTCGAGGCTAGCGCCTTTTTTTAAAGCTTACTTTTTAAATTTTCCTTTACCTCATCAAACCATTCGTTTTGCAGGATGCTCAACACAATAGAATCACGACGAACATCACTATTTGCAGTTGGCATATGACTTCTTAAAACGCCTTCAACTTTACAGCCGATACTTTTCATGGCAGCAATACTTCGTTCGTTATTATTATCGGCACGAAATTCTACTCGTTCCATACCAAGTCTTTCAAAGGCAAATTGCAGCAATAAAAATTTACAGTGTTTATTCAATCCGGTTCCTCTAAAAGCTGATCCGTACCAGGTAAACCCAAGCTGAAGTGTTTTATACTCCAGATTCATGTCGTAGAAACGAGTTGAACCTGCATATTTTTGAGTTTTTTTATCGAAAACTATAAACGGAAATTCTTTTTGATTCTCTCGTGCTTTTATCGCTAACTGAATATATTTGATCAGATTTTCTTTTCCATCTGCACCTACGAGTGAGTACTTCCAGGTTTCGGGTTCGTTGATAGAAATTTCCAATAAATTATCGACATCTGATTCTTGTAAAGGACGTAATAAAACGGAATCGTCTTCTAAAATGATATTGTCTGAAAAACTGAAATTTGATTTTGTCATGGCTTATATTTTTGTGTGTCTCTGCGAAATCTTTGTGCGACTTTGTGTTAGAGCTATTTCGCAAAGATTCACGAAAATACTCAAAGATTCACAAAGAAAAAATATTGATAAAAGAATAAAACACAATTGTATAAAAAATATTTAATACCTGTAGTCCCTACGGGACAAATGCGGGGAGATTTTGTTTTTTTTCTATCAATATGTAATCTCTACGAGATTTGTCTTGTTCGTTATATTGTCAAATGAGATATTGGCTAAATTTATAAACATTCAATCTTTTAAATAATTTATTTTTGTTTGAGAAACCAAAAAATCACATTTAAATAACTAAATAAATGAACCATTTTGATATCATATTAGAATCTCTTAAAAATCAAAAAAAGAGTATTGAGGAAAAAATTTCCCTTGAAATTGGGAATAAAAACCTTTTGATTATTGAAAAAGAAAAAATAAAGCAAGCTATTTATTGGTTGTCGTTGATTGGTAATTTACAAATTGAAAATTGTAGAGTAGAAAAGTCAATCACCATTCCTGATTTAGGATTTTGTGATGCAAGATTGGTACTTGATCCTGAGAGTGATAATCCTGAAATGTGGTCTGATTTTAAAATAAACGACGAAACGGTCTTATTAGATTCCGGTGATATTATTTTAAAATTAAAAAAACGCTAAAATTAGAATCCTAACAGGTTTTTAAAACCTGTTAGGATTTTATCTACTCACTCATTTCATCATAACGCTCCGGTACTTGCGGATCGTAGAGCGGGCATTTGAATTCTTCCATCAGTTCTACCAGCTTGTTCATCGTTTTTCCTTCGGTTCCGTAACAATCGATTTTGATGCTTTGCGGTGTAGTAATTACCTGAAATGCTCCTTTTCCTCCGTCGTTTTTCCAACTGTTTTCATCTACTCTCTCCCATTGAGAAAAAACCGAGTTGATTCTGTTTAAAATAACCTCAACGGGAAGGGTCTCAAGACCTTCTACTTCTTCTTTTTCCACAAGGGCTTCATAAACTTCATGATGGTTTAAATAAACCTCTTCTAAATATCTCCAAAAAAGTAATTCGTACATAACCTGATGTTTTTTTTAGCCCCGATAGCAGTGAAAACCCTTTTGTGCCGGGGTTCGGCATAAAAGGTTGCAGCGGATAGCGGGATTAGCTACTAAAATGCTAATGATTAATAAAAAAGGTTCTGTGTAAACTCCAGTATAAAAAACCTTTGCAACTCAGAACCTTTGAACCTTTATAACTCAAAAAATATTAATATTCGAATGTTCCGTATTCACTGGTAATGGTAAGTCTTTTAGCAGTTGCTGCTTCTACTCTACCAACAATTTGTGCATCTACATTAAATGATTTTGAAATTGCAATAATGTCTTGTGCAATATTTTCGGGAACATAAATTTCCATACGGTGACCGCAATTGAAAACCTGATACATTTCTTTCCAATCGGTTTTAGATTGCTCCTGAATTAACTTGAATAATGGCGGAACCGGAAATAAATTGTCTTTTATAATATGTAAGTTCTGAACGAAATGTAAAATCTTAGTCTGAGCTCCTCCACTGCAATGCACCATTCCGTGAATATCATTTGGCGTATAAGTATCCAAAATTTTCTTAATGATTGGCGCATACGTTCTGGTTGGAGAAAGAACCAGTTGCCCAGCATTTATTGGACTGTTTTCGACAGCATCCGTTAAATTTACCTGACCTGAATAAATTAATTCTTCGGGTACAGCTGCATCATAACTTTCCGGGTATTTCACTGCCAGATATTTTCCGAAAACGTCATGGCGTGCAGAAGTTAATCCGTTGCTTCCCATTCCTCCGTTATAGCTTTTTTCGTAAGTGGCCTGACCAAAAGAAGACAATCCAACAATTACATCTCCAGCTTTTATGTTGGCATTATCTACCACATCACTTCGTTTCATACGAGCAGTTACAGTAGAATCTACAATAATAGTACGAACAACATCACCAACATCGGCAGTTTCACCTCCTGTTGAATGGATGGTTACACCAAAAGATTTTAATTCGTTGATTAATTCTTCGGTACCGTTGATAATCGCCGAAATGACCTCGGCCGGAATTAAGTTTTTGTTTCTTCCAATTGTTGACGAAAGCAAAATATTGTCGGTTGCGCCTACACACAATAAGTCATCAATATTCATGATTAAAGCATCCTGAGCAATTCCTTTCCAAACCGAAATATCTCCGGTTTCTTTCCAGTACATATACGCTAATGATGATTTTGTACCGGCACCGTCAGCATGCATAATCAAACAGTGCTCCTGATCTTGTGTTAAATAATCAGGTACAATTTTACAAAATGCCTGCGGGAATAAACCTTTATCAATATTTTTTATGGCGTTGTGTACGTCTTCTTTTGATGCCGAAACACCTCTTTGTGCGTACCTTTTGCTAGAATCTGAACTCATGTAACTTAGTTTGTGTTGATGTGGTGCAAAGATAATCCCTTTTTTTAATTCTTTGATTGATTCGTATGTCTGATTCGCAAAAAAAATCGGCAGGTTTTTAGGCACTGCCGATTTTTTTCTATAAAATTGGTTATCAAAAATTGAGTTTTTAGTATTTTACCTCCAATCCGGCATTGAGGCGTTCTGAAATAGTGTTGTTCTGGAACCATTACTATTGCTACTGGAAATAGTAACTTTTTGTATCGTATTGGCTGATAAACCATCATTTGAGGTATTGACATAAATCAGCTCTGCTTCATTTGGAGAGAATTTTACATCGAAATCATTAAATCCATTTGGTTTTTGACTTGCCAGTTCGGTTGAAGTATTGGTAGCAACATTGTAAATAAATATTCTGGAGTCTAATCGTCTGTAAGTCGAATTTTCGAATCCTGAAATATCTCTGGTATAAGCAATTTTACTATTGTCTACAGAAATACTAATACCACTTGCTCCACCTGTTACTCCGGAAAGTACCTGATACAACACATCACCGGCGGTATTGATCACATATATCTCAACATTGTAACCCGACATATCATTTACTTTAAGTACAATTTGCGACCCGTCCTGACTCCATTCACATTCTGAAATGAATTTTCCGTTTGGCGTTTTAAACAATTGAATCAATCCCGATCCGTCAGAATCAATGCGATACAATCTATCAAAATTTGGATAAATAATTTGTCTTCCGTTGGTGCTCCAGCAATAATTCACATGCTCCATATTAAACCCTGCTATAGGTATAAAGTTTGTGATTTTTTTGACATCAGTACCATCCGGATTCATTGTGAAAATTTGATTTAATGAGCCGTCAGAACTTATATAAGCAATTCTGTTGATGCTTAAATTTTTTCTCGGTCTGTAGCTGTTTACTTCGGCAGATGACAGCTGAAGTTCGTTTCCGGATTCATCGGCGGTATAAATGACGTTGTTATTTTTTACTTTTTTAACATACAAATATCTCGGATTTGGAAATGCTAACGTCGTAAAGGAGTTTGTGACACTATTTATTGGTTTATTAATTCCATCATCGGCTGTTACCTGCCAATAGTATTTTGTGCTAAAACTTAAACCTGAAATGTTAAGTTTTGTGTCTTTTAAACTGGCATAGGTTTTAGTTTCGTCTGTTGTTCCGTTTTTCACCGTAACGGTATAGGTCATCGGATCTGATTCCGGATCTTTTGCCGTCCAGGTTAAATCTAGTGTTAGCGGTTGTCCTATAGCATTGTCTGTAGGTGCGGTTAATACAGGAACATCTGGTGGTTTGTTGTTGGCAGTAGAGACTTGCAACTCAAAAATAATCTGAGCTGTTATGTCTTTCTCAACGGTCGCAGGTTCAAATCTGGCGGTAAAACCATCTTTCTGTGCTTGAAAAGAGTATTTTCCCATTGTTATATTATCTATCTCGAAATATCCGTCTTTATCCGAAAATACGGTACTCGTAGTTGGGCTTGAAGAAATACGTGCGTTTTCTATTCCTTCATATGTTCGGGCATCTACTACTCTTCCTTTTATTGCTCCCGTTCCTGTTTCATCGATTTGATCTTCACTACAAGAAACCAAAAGCATAAAGCATATCAATATTTTTAGTCCTATTTTCATTGCGGTCTTGATTTTGTTAAACTTATATTGACTTTTTTCTCTATTTGTTCTCGAAAAAATATCGTTCTATTACAGTATATGTATTGACGAACTATCTTTTCTTATGCTTGGAACTTTTTGGAAAGTAATAAGTGAGTCCCAAACCAAGTCTCCAGTAATAATCATCTCTTTTACCTCTTACGATATAATCAACATTGTCGCTAAAGGTCATATTATATTCTGCGAATAATTTTACTCCTAAATTACTGGTCGCCATATATTCTAAACCACCTCCAAACTGAACTTTACTATGAAAATTTTTGTATTCCTTATTAAATTCAAATCCGTAACCACCAAAAACAAATGGAGTCAGGATATCGTGAGGCAATATGATGCATTCGAGATTTAGATCTGTAGATACATATCCCAATTTGTCTCTTCCTTTATTCCCAATTTTGAATGCATTGGCCGAGGCACTTATATTAAAAGCCGGAGTGAAAAAATACTTCACCGCTCCTCTGACCATTGGTGCCGGCTCCGGACTTTTATAATCGCCTTGTATAATGGCTGTTCCTCCGGAAACCTCTATACCAAAAAGGCCTCTTTTATCTTCTAAATTTCTATCGTATAATTGTGCCAGATCGGCTTCGCTTTTTTCCGCATCATAGGCTGATACAAAAGCATCGATTTGATTTTGAGGTGCATTCACTTCCCAAAGCTTGTCTTTGATTCCTTGTACAATAAGACCTTCAACAGCTTTTTCTATGGCTTCGGTAACTGCCAGCTGAATGGGTTCGTTTCTGGTAAAACCGGTTTCTACTTCCAAAAGTCGATTTAGATTTACATATCGAAATAAACTGGCATCTATACTTTGTGATAAGATTGTCTTAGAAACATAAACAGTATTTAATATTTTTCCGTTTGAAGTGGAAACCAATCTTAAATATACTGTAACGCGATCTTGTCGGTATCGAGTAGAACCTCCGGCGCCAAAATATCGGGCTCCGAAACCTCCGGTAATAATATTGGTATCATAGGAAATAATACCACCTTCCAGTAAAACTCCTGCAAACAATAAAGGAGTCAATACTGCTTCACCGCCTTCTTTTTTTGCCTCATATTCCTGACGTGTAGACCGGATAATGTTTCGTTCGTTTAATAAATTTCCAAGATTCTCGCGTTCTATAGGAACAAACCATTTTGAATCCTGAAGTGCTTTTATTAAAATAGAGGTAGCACCCTGAGTAACTGCTGTGCTAAATGTGCTTCCAACTTCAGTCGCTTTGTATTGACCTGTCTGGTCTTTAAATTTATATACCCCTACCACAATTTGTTCTTTTGGTTTTGGCATATCGACTAAATGTTCAGTTGCAGAAGTGTTTTCTCCAAAAACAGCTTTCTGAACTCCTACGGGTTGATTAAAATAAGCGCCACATCCTGAGAGTAGGCAGGTTATTAATAGTAGAAAAAGGAGAGTTTTATTCATAATTAGTTATTTTTTAATAATAAAACATGAACTTACTTTTTATAAAAATCGAATACCAGACTATTTACCCGGTATAATAACTTGCGTTTGCTCGCCAGTTTCTATATCCAGAATATTGACAACCATTCCTAAGTTAGAATTGTAAATATCCACAGACAGCGTTCCGAAGACATAATTACCAGGAGTAAGTCCTCCACCGGTACCGCCTCCAGTACCACCTCCAGAACCTGTACCTGAACCAAATTGACTATCAAATAATGAATTTGAAATTCTATTGAGCAATTGATTATTTAAAGTACTTTTAAAACGTTCCAGATCTGTTGGCTGCTTGTATCCGCCGTTTGCAGTGGTATCTTTATAATCATTTTGTGCCTGTGCAGAACTAAGCATCCATTGATAATTAAAAGTTTCACCACCGCTAAAAGCCGGATTAATAGGCTTATAAGCAAGATCCTGTGCAAAAGAAACGGTACAAAAACCCAACACAAATACGAATGAAATTAATTTTTTCATATTGCTGTTATTTAGTTTCCTACATTAAAAAAAGATAAACTCCTCTACAAAAAATTACTTCTCGATTATTAATATTGAGTTATTTATTAATACTGAGTTATTATTTTATTCTGTTTTTCGATGTCTTTAAAATACTTAAATGCTTTTGATGCGGCAGATTCTGCCATGTATTTTAAAAAATCTTCGTCCGGACGTGAAATAAATTCTTCCACTATTTCTCCATCTATCAGAATAGTAATTTTTGTTGTACGTCCAAAAGTCAATTCCTCCTGAACGGTCACGATTTTACTTGTATTAATTCTTAGCTTTGAATATTGTGCATAAAAAAAATCATAAAAATCATTCCCCAGTTTTGTTTTGGTATCATTAGCAACAATCCCGATCATTTCAATTCCATCTACAGGAATTGGTTTTCCGGCATCCGATACTTTGTCTTCTCCAAAAACAACACGGTCTTTCCCTATCAATTCATTTTTTTCATCATAAATTAATAGCAATATTATAATCTCATCTTCTGGTGTAAAATTAACTTGCGTTTTAGAAAGTTCAACTTTTTGAATCGGTTCTAATGTGACTCTGCCATCCTGAGCATTATTTGATTTATTCGAGTTTTTTTTATTTTTTTTAAATACAGTCAATTTATATGATATGTTCTTAAACTGCGATTTTAAGTTTTCTGCAGTTCCCGTAATAGCAAGTAAATTTTCTATTTCTTTTACTTCTATTTTGGCTTTTACTTCAATGTGAACTTCCTGAGAAAATCCAGATTCAGAAAAAAAAATAGCAAAAACAATAATCAATATGCTCAAATACTTTTTCATGATACTATCGATTGAATATGTAAATTGTCCCCGAGTTTCCCGTTTGATTAATTATTAAATCTTTAGATATCGAATTTGAGCCGGTACTGATTACCGATAAATTATTGCCGTACTGATTGATTGCCATGGAAGTGACTCCACGCGAATACATCGAAGTATCATTTATATAATTGTTATTGCCTGTTTGTGTGTAGGACTGATTGATTTCATCAGCATATTTGTAGACATTCATGTAGTTATTGTTGCCTGTCTGTTGTGCGGTAACATAAGCATTATTACTTATGATGGTTAAATTGGCTTGATTGTAGTTTCCAATTTGAGCAACATTAACGATGTTGCTGCTTTTAATATATTGATTTACTGCTTGATTTTGATTGCGATTGTATGCTTCATTTAATAAATAGTCACTCCTATTCACATCAATTACTTGAGAGAACAAAATCCCTGTGATTAGTAAGAATATAAAAGTGGCTAAACGTTTCATGACCTATTGTAATTTAAAAAAAGGAAGAACTTAATAGTTCAAGTTCTTCCTTTTCCTGGTTTATTCTTAGTTAGATTGAATTACTACACTTCCATTTAAGAAACCTGTTTGAGTAACTGTACTCATATGATCGTTTCCAAATTGTGCAGTGGCTGCAAAGTTGCCGGCTCCGTATTGTTGAATACTAGAAGTGTTGTCCCAGCCTAATTGTAAAGTAGCTGCATTGTTAAACAGTCCAAATTGATCTGTAGATGCGGTGTTGTCATTTCCGAATTGAAGTGTCAAAGCGTTATTGGCAAGACCAAATTGATTAGTAGTAGCTGTATTGAAGTTACCTATCTGTAATACATCAGAATTGTTGTAAGCTCCAATTTGAGTAGTAACTGCAAGATTACCGAACCAGATTCCCTGAGCGATGCTAGAATCATTATTGTCTCCGATTTGTGTTACTACAGCAACATTTCCTCCTCCTAATTGTCCAACAGTAGACTCATTATCATCTCCATATTGTCCTACAATTGCAACGTTGGCAATACCTATTTGGTCAACATCTGAGCTATTAGTTGCTCCTACCTGAATTACCAGTGCACCATTTAATAAACCTGTCTGGTCCACATCACTCATGTTACCTTGCGCAAAAGCTGCGACTCCCACAAACAGCATCGCGGAGATGCTTAAAATTGCTTTTTTCATAATAAATATATTTAATTGGTTATTAATTCAATTTATTATGTAGGTCAGTATGATTTAGGGAAATCATGCACTCAAAATCTTCATTCAAAAATAAAAATCAAAGCTTTTATTTTCTTTCTTCATGATCAAAATTAGAAAACTTATCACCAACCAAAACAGGTATAAATACCTATTTTCCAATATCTTAATTACTTTTCGATGAAGTGTAAAACTATCTCGATGAACTACTTTAATGCTTTTTTTTCTTAGCAGGAAAAAAGCTACTTTTAATAATTTGATCACAATTTAACTTAGACATTTGTTAAAACAAAATCATAATATCAATTTTTTAACAAAATCATAAAAAAAATCCTGTCTTGAAAAAGACAGGATTTAAGAAAGCGTATATTCTAAATGTTACTTGGTAAACAACAATTCTCTGTATTTCGTCAAAGTCCAGCTTTCATCGTCTACTAATAATTCTAATTTATCACAGTGATTGCGGATGTCTTCAAAATAAGGTTTTACTTTATTACAATAAGCTTCTGCCATTTTTTGCGCATCGGTCAATTGATTTGCCGTTCTTCGTTCACTGGTCATCGCCAGTACTTTAGAATTGATTCCTTCTATATGACCTGAGATTTCTTTGATCAGAACAATTTGTTCTTTTGCAATGGTTTCAAACTCTTTACCAAAAATCTCTTTTAACCCTTTTACATTTTCAATTAAAGTATTTTGGTAGCGAATAGCAGTTGGAATAACATGGTTTCTGGCAATATCTCCTAATACTCTCCCTTCGATCTGGATTTTCTTAGTGTATTCTTCCAATTCAATTTCGTAACGGGCTTCTGCTTCAACATGATTCAGAATTCCAAGTTCGTCAAATAATTCCAGAGCCTGTTTCGAAACTTTCGCTTTAATCGCTTCCGGAGTAGTTTTAAAATTACTCAACCCTCTTTTAGCCGCTTCTTTTTCCCAGGCATCACTATAGCCATCACCTTCAAAAAGAATTTTTTTAGACTGCTTGATGTATTCTCTTAAAACATTAAAGATCGCATCGTCTTTCTTCATGTCTTTAGATTCAATTAAACCGTCTACTTCTATTTTAAAATCTTTTAATTGTTTGGCCACAATAGCATTCAGTGTAGTCATTGCGTTTGAACAGTTCGCATTCGAACCCACCGCTCTAAACTCAAATTTGTTTCCTGTAAAAGCAAAAGGCGAAGTTCTGTTTCGGTCTGTATTGTCCAAAAGAACGTCCGGAATTTTTCCAACAACGTTTAATTTTAAATCTGTTTTTTCCTCAGGAGATAATTTCCCGGTGGTTACACTCTCCAATTCCAACAATACTTTAGACAATTGCGCTCCGATAAAAACAGATATGATTGCCGGAGGTGCCTCATTAGCTCCCAAACGATGATCGTTGCTCGCCGTTGCAATAGAGGCTCTTAATAAAGTTTCGTAATCGTTAACTGCCTTAATCGTATTGATAAAGAAGGTTAAAAATTGCAGATTGCTCATTGGTGTTTTACTCGGACTCAATAAATTAACCCCTGTATCTGTTGCCAATGACCAGTTGTTATGTTTTCCCGAACCATTTACTCCTTTAAAAGGTTTTTCATGAAACAGCACTTTAAAATCATGACGCTCTGCTACTCTTTGCATCACATCCATTAATAAAGAGTTATGATCTACCGCCAAATTGGTCTCTTCAAAAATTGGAGCTAGTTCAAACTGATTAGGCGCTACTTCATTATGACGTGTTTTTACAGGTATACCTAATAACATACACTCCTGCTCTAAATCTCTCATGTAAGTTAACGCACGCGTCGGAATAGATCCAAAATAATGATCGTCTAACTGTTGTCCTTTTGCCGAAGTATGCCCTAATAAGGTTCTTCCTGTCATCATTAAGTCAGGACGGGAATTGGCCAATGCCTTATCAATTAAAAAGTATTCTTGTTCCCAGCCTAAAGTAGCGGTAACCTTCTTTACATTTTTATCGAAATATTTACATACTTCTGTCGCTGCTTCGTCCATAGCAGATAAAGCTCTTAACAACGGAATTTTATTATCCAAAGCTTCTCCCGTGTAGGCTATAAATACAGTTGGAATACACAAAGTCGTACCATAAATAAATGCCGGAGAAGTTGGATCCCAGGCGGTATACCCTCTCGCTTCAAATGTATTTCTGATTCCACCATTTGGAAAACTTGAAGCATCTGGTTCCTGTTGTACCAATTGTGCTCCTCCAAACTTTTCTACAGGATCACTTCCATCATAAGAAGTTTCAAAAAAAGCATCATGCTTTTCTGCTGTTGTTCCTGTAAGAGGCTGAAACCAGTGTGTATAATGGGTAACACCTTTTGATAATGCCCATTCTTTCATACCCATGGCAATATAATCGGCCAGTTTTCTGTCTATTTTAGTCCCATGTTGAATAGCATCTCTTACTCCTTTTAAAGCATCAGAAGTTAAAAATTGCTTCATTGCTTTTTCATTAAACACATTTGAACCAAAGATGTTCGATTTTCTGTCTATTTCTTCAAAATGTACCGGCTTTCTTGTAGAAGCTTCTTGTAAAGCTTGGAAACGTAATGTTGACATGTATATAAGTTTAAAGATTTGTAATTATTTTCATTAAAAAAGAGAAACAAATATAAACAATAAACTCCCCTGTTTGAAACATAAACTTTAGAATATTATCCAACGATTTATCAACATTAAACGCTTTTTTCAAAGAATAATGAATTTGATTCAAAGAAATATAACAAAATGCCGCAGTATTATTCATTAAATCAACATTTTTCCACAATTCTATGGTTTAAAAATTTAAAAACAGCCCCTCATTTTTACGAATTTGCCTTTTTACGCTATATAAAATTACTTTTTTAAAAATATACCCCTTCAAAAATTACGCTTATCTAAAAAATAGTATCACTCTAAACAAAATAGCCCCCTAATTTTTAGGAGTGAAAAAATAAATCTATCTTTGACCCAACGAAAAAAAACAAAAAAATTAATTTATATTATTATGGCTAAAATTAAGTTAGAATACATTTGGTTAGATGGATATGAACCAACCCAAAATCTTAGAAGTAAAACTAAAGTTGAAGAGCACGAAAATTTCAAAGGAACGTTAGCAGAACTTGGGAATTGGTCATTTGATGGTTCATCAACCAAACAAGCCGAAGGCGGATCTTCTGACTGTCTTTTAGTTCCAGTTGCAATCTATCCGGATCCAACACGTATTAACGGATACCTGGTAATGTCAGAAGTTATGTATGCTGATGGAAGACCACACCCGTCTAACGGTAGAGCCACAATTGATGATGATAATGATGATTTTTGGTTTGGATTCGAACAAGAATACTTCATCATGGACACTAAAACTCAACTTCCTCTTGGATTTCCAGTTGGAGGTTACCCTGCTCCACAAGGGATGTACTACTGTTCTGTAGGAGGAAAAAATACTCACGGAAGAAAATTAGTTGAGGAGCATGCTGATTTATGTATTGCTGCAGGAATCAATTTTGAAGGTATCAACCAGGAAGTTGCCTGCGGACAATGGGAATTCCAATTATTCGCTAAAGGCGCTAAAAAAGCCGGAGATGAGATCTGGGTTGCCCGTTACTTATTAGATCGTTTGACTGAAAAATACGGTTATTACATCGAATACCACCCAAAACCACTTGGAGATACAGATTGGAATGGTTCAGGTATGCATGCTAACTTCTCTAACGAAGTACTAAGAACATGTGGAGACCAGGCTACTTACGAAAGAATCTGTGAAGCTTTCAGACCTGTTACTGCAGAGCACATTGCAGTTTACGGAGCTTACAACGACCAACGTTTAACCGGTAAACACGAAACTGCTTCTATCCATGATTTCTCTTATGGTGTTTCAGACAGAGGATGTTCTATCAGAATTCCGTTAATGACTGTACAAAAAGGCTGGAAAGGCTGGTTAGAAGACAGAAGACCTGCTTCAAACGGTGACCCATATAAAATCGCTGCGAGAATTATCAAAACTGTAAATTCAGCATTGTAATTATTAGCTATATCATACTCAAAAGTGCCCCTCAATTATGAAGGGCACTTTTTTTTGTAAACCTGTCTTTTAAAAACCTTTAACATCTAAACAACAGAACATTTTAGAGTTAACTTTTTAATAATTCATTTTTAGATTTAATTTAAAAACTATCTTTGTGAATCACTAAAAAAACATCCTAATGGTTTGGATTTTCTTCTTAATAGCTGTTGCACTTATTCTTGCTTTAGACTTAGGCGTTTTTAACAAAAACCCACATATCATTAGTACTAAAGAGGCAAGCAAATGGACTCTTATCTGGGTAACCCTTTCTTTTCTTTTTTCAGGAGTTATTTATTGGCTCTATACCACAGATTATATTGCAAATCCTGATAATCTGAAACCCGCTGTAGCTTCTATGAAGTTTATAACCGGTTATCTGATTGAATTATCGTTAAGCGTTGACAATATTTTTGTAATCGCAATTATTTTTGCTTCCTTTAAAATACCTCAAAAATACCAGCACCGTGTTTTATTCTGGGGAATTCTGGGTGCCGTTGTTTTCCGCGGATTAATGATTTTCTTTGGAGTAATGCTCATCAATAAATTTAGCTGGACCACTTATTTATTTGGCGCCTTCCTGCTTTTTACAGCCATCAAAATGTTGTTCACCGGAGACAATGAAGATTTTCAGCCCAAAGACTCTTTTATCTACAAAACACTGGGGAAAATTATTCCGATTACTTCCCAAATGGAGGGAGAGAAATTTTTCATTCCCACAAAAACGGCAAAAAAAGCGGCTACTCCATTATTTGTAGCCCTTATTGTGATTGAATTCATGGACGTTCTTTTTGCGGTAGACAGCGTACCCGCCATTCTAGCCATTACTTCCGATCCATTTTTGGTATTCAGTTCTAATATTTTTGCTATTCTGGGATTACGTTCGATGTACTTTTTCTTAGCCAATATGTTGGCAAAATTCAGTTATCTGGAATATAGCCTTATTGCGATCTTAAGTTTCGTAGGATTAAAAATGCTGCTTCACGATTTTTTCCATGTACCGGAATGGGCTTCTTTAGCCTTCATTGCGCTTTCACTTTTAGCCGGTATTCTGGTTTCGCTTAAATTTGGAAAAGAAAAAGAACTTACTGATACCGATCCGGAATAGCACTTAAAAATATGTCTAGTCCTGAAATAGCGATACACAAAAAGTATCATTATGGAAGTACCTCAAGAAATACGCTATGTAAAGCGTACACAAAAAGACTACTCTATGTCTTTTAAATTACAAGTTGTTCAGGAAATAGAACGCGGAGAACTCACAGCAACGGAGGCTACAAAGCAGTACGGCATCCAATGCAAAAGCACAGTTGTCCAATGGCTTAGGAAATTTGGTAACTTTGATTGGGAAAACCAAACCTCTATGAAAATGGCAAAAACACCTGAACAAAAGATTATGGAGCTTGAAGCTCAAGTCAAACTTTTAGAGAAACAAAAGGCACTCCTGGAAAGACAGGCTTTTGTTGCAGACAAGAAAGCAATCTTATTTGATATGATGATTGATTTAGCGGAAAAAGAATATCATATTGATATCCGAAAAAACTCTGTGCCCGAACAATCACCCATTTCAAAGAAAGAGAACAACAAACAATAGGATTTACCTGTTATTTGTTCGGGATAGACAGACAGGTTTATTATCGAAAAATTAAAAGAACAACAATTAAACAAAATAAAGCTAAAGAAGTTGTTTTAATGGTTAATGATCTTAGGCAATTAATGCCTAGAATAGGTGCTAGAAAGCTCTATTATCTTTTATTGGATCAACTCCATTTGATGAAGATTGGAAGAGATAAATTCTTTGATATACTTAGAGCTAATCATTTATTGGTACAACCTAAACGCAGTTACCATATAACCACAAATTCACATCACCGGTTTAGAAAGCACAAAAATCGAATTTTAGATTTAGAAATAAATCGCCCTGAACAAGTTTGGGTATCCGATATTACTTATATCGGAAAAAGAGATAATCCGTGTTATCTAAGCTTGATCACAGATGCTTATTCAAAAAAGATAATGGGGTATTATGTTGCTGAGAATCTCAATACTCAAAGTAGTTTAAGAGCTCTTAAAATGGCTCTTAAGCAAAGAACGCATAATACATTAACTCTAATCCATCATTCAGATAGAGGTTTGCAATATTGTGCACATGAGTATCAAAAAGAACTTATGAAAAATAAATATTATGCAGCATGACCCAAAATTCAGATCCTTATGAAAATGCGATAGCAGAAAGAATTAATGGAATTTTAAAACAAGAATTTATGATCGATAAGTATCATCAAAAAAGAAAAATTACAAACTTAATAATAAAGGAATCTATCAATATTTATAATAATCTCAGACCTCACTATTCTAATTACATGTTAACACCAAATCAAATGCATTCTCAAAATCAAATTCAAATGAGAAGATATAAAACAAAAAACAGTTGCAAGAGGGTTCTTGCAACTGTTTAATTAATTATTTTTATGTAATAATCTGTATCGCTTTTTTAGGACGAGACAATAGTATAAAGTTAAAAAGGAGATCATGACGATCTCCTTTTTTTTATTTTATACTAAATCTCAAAATTCCTATTGTGTTAAATTATAGTATTACACTTATAATTTAACTTTTTAAAATTTAAAAAATATAATATTAATCCTATTTTTAACTTTATTATAATTTAAAAAAATCATGAATAAAAATTACATTTATCTTAGTTTATTGCTCTTATTCAATACCATATTATTTGGACAAAGAGTAACCCTAACCCCAACCATGGTCAATGGTGTTAGTATCAATGCAGGACCAATCAATCTTGGTGGTGTTTCATATTCAAGTATTTCACTATCAGCCAAAGTAGAAGTTCCTGCTAACGCAGCAATTGGAGATCAAGGTACAATCAAAATTTATTTTTCAAAATTATCTCCTCAAAACGCAAATATTGCTATTGGAGGCGATGGCGGACAACTTTACTTTGGAGGCGGAAAAGTCGCAGTCGCAAGTTTCAACATAAATCTTAGCTGGGGAGATTTTTTAACATCTGGAGGTTTCATATATGCTGAATACAAAAATCCAGGGGGAGCAGCCTTCAAAAGTTCAAATCTAGCAGTTATCAAAAATGCAACACTAGACGGAAGTGGAACCATAATCCCTCCTTCAGATGCTCCTGATCCTTCAAGAATATCAAACACTTTATGTTGTAATCAAATTGTAAGATTGGGAGATAAACCTACACCTATAACTGGCTCTCAATACCTCAATCCATACGAAGATAAAGCATATGGTATCAACTCTTCTTGGGCTGCAAACGGAAATCCTAGTGTAAGATTTCAAAATCTTGACAATATAAATAAGATTCTAAACATTGATTATATTACTGAACCCGGAGATTTTAGTGTTACTAGAAACTTAGGATATAATTACAGTGTTGACAAACCAAACAAAAGTAACATTATAACGATTACAGTTGCGCCTTCGCCAATACTTACCAATACAATTTCCACAAATAGCGTAGCTAATTCCGATGGGCATTATGAACTGTCAAATACCAAAACATTAAATCTATACGGGGTTTCATCTAAAATAAACTTAAACATGTTGCAAGACCCATGGCATACAAATACCAGAGGTGACATTGTAACGGATGTCGATGGTTATAAATGGCAATATAAAAACAACAGCGTTAATTCCAACCCTTGGATAACAATACCAAATGAATCAAACGGAGATTTAAATTTTTCAGATCCCTCTTTATCTACAAATCCTGAAGATACTCATTATCTAGTCAGGAGAATAGCAACTTACCAGAATATATCTAGAATAAGCAATGAAATAAAAATTCTAATTAGAGGATTACGCGATAATAATACGATTTGTTGTGATCAAATTTTAAAAATCACAGATCCTAGCAATTTCGAAAATCCACAAATTATCACGGGATCTACAACCAGTCTTGACAATCCTTATCCAGAGGGTTATGGTTTCCGAATTTATTTACTAAATTATCAATGGCAAAGTCAAAGCTTAGAAGGAGGTTATCCTACTACTTCATGGTCAAACATCCCGGGGGCGACTTCTAAAGATTATCTTCCTTCACTACCACTTACTGTTGTTTCTGGTAGAAGAGGAGGATATAGTTTCAAATCTACATATAAATTTAGAAGAATTGCTACAATGAATTATGTAGTTTCCGTTAAAAATAAAGAAATATATGGACTAGCGACAAGTTACAGTAACGAAGCTTATTTAGACGGTACTGCTTCTCAACCCTATATACAACTTTACCCAAATCCAACTTCTTCAAGTTTAAACATTGAATCAGCTGTAGATATGAGTAATGCAAAAATTACAATCTTAAACGTTTTGGGCAATATTGTAAATTCAAATAATTTTTCAACTGTGACTTCTAAAATAATAAACGTAGATGTTACAAATTTGCCGACTGGAACCTATTTTATTACAATTGAAAATATACAAGGAATTACTCAAAAAACCTTTGTTAAACAATAAAAAAACATATAACTAAAAAAGGAGATCGTCAGATCTCCTTTTTTAGTTTATACTCCAATGATTAGTTTAATTGCTTAACATTACTATCATCAATGTTGTACTTTTTAATAACCGCGTTATAATCTAAATTATCAGTTGTCACTTTTTTTCCGGTTTTTGCATTTTTCCCATCATCCCCTGGAACAATAACTACTCTAAAGACTTTTCCTAATCTAAAGCTACTCGGCAATTGAGAATAATCACTTAAACTCCCCTTAATAAAGATTGTAACTCTATTTTTCGAAAAGGTATAATTGTATTGGGCAGTTTCCAGACCGTTATTGAAGTAGTATACCTGAGGTAATAATGCCCAGCTATCCGGTCCACTTGTACTTACTAATTCATATACTAAAATATTATCTCCTGATAGCATACCTGAAGGTGTACTAGTAACGGAAAAATTTGGTCCAACAAAATTGGCATCAACTTCATAAACATAAGGAATTGCAGAATCTAATCCCGGAGGCCCTTCTGGTCCTTCACAACTTGAAAATCCGATTAGTCCAACGACTGCAACTGCTAACAAGGTAAGTATCTTTTTCATAATTTCTGTGGTATTATTTGTTTTTAGAATATACATATATAAAGGTATTCCAAAAATCAAACCAAAAAAAATATTTCGCGCCATTCTTGTTAGAATTTTCCATTATTTTTTCATAACCTGCTGATTTTTAAGTAGTATTTTATTAAAAAATAATACATGATAAGGCAATGAATTCTCCCAATAATCCCAGGTATGTGCTCCTGCACGTTCGGTATAATCGTGATCTACCTTATTATAAACCAATCTTCGGTGCAATTCTCGGTTGGGTTCTATCAAAAAATCATCGACACCACAATCTATAATTAAAGGGAGTTTATTTGTTTTTAATTTGTCTAGCATTCCCATTACCGCATATTGCGCATACATTTCGGAACTGTCGCTTTTATCCCCAAAAACGGGCTGCATTAATTTTACGATCTGTGCCGATGCATCTCTATTAAGCATTACACTCATATCGACCGCACCACTCATGCTACCAGCAGCACAAAACAAATCCGGATGTTTGGCAGACAAATACAAAGCACCATGCCCTCCCATAGAAAGACCTGTAATGACTCTTCCGCTTTTGTTGCTTATGGTTCGGTATGTTTTATCTACTTTCTGAATCACTTCCTGAGTGATAAAAGTTTCAAACTGACTTCCTTTATTCACCGGACTGTCCAGATAAAAACTAAACGTTTCTCCTTCGGGCATGACGATAATCATATTGTATTGATCGGATAAATTTTGCACTAATTTTTTATTGGGTGTGTTTTTCAGCCAGTCGCTAAAATGTCCGTAAGCCCCATGCAGTAAATACATCACCGGAAATGCCGATTTGCTTTTTGCATACGAATTTGGTAAAACAACCGCAGCTTTGTAGGTTTTGCTCATGGCTGTACTCGCAACTTGTAACGTATCTACTTTTGCTGCATAACTCATTGAAGTAACGCCCAAAAAAACAGCAAATACTAAAATTCTAAAGTTTTTCATATTTAAATTTTTCTGATTAAGGATTGTAAATATAACTTTTTCAAAATGAACCTTATGAAAAATCCGGTCGTTTTTTCGACACAGAATCAAGGAATTTGTTGGATTTTTTTATTTAGGTTTGAAAGTTAGTTTTGCCACGAATTTCACAAATTTCCACCAATTAAATGGGACATAAATTACTCAAAAAATACAGCCACAGATTAATGGATTCTTAGAGATTAAAATATACCTAACACCAGCATTCGCAAATCAAATTTGCGCAATTCGTGTAATTCGCGGCAAAAAAACTCCAAACCAGAATCATCCTACTCTCTAAAATCTGTGGCAAAAAAACAGCCACAGATTAACCAGATTCCCACAGAGTAAAAGTATCCTACACTAACATTCGCAAGTTAAGTTTGCGGAATTCGTGGAATTCGTGGCAAAAAAAATCCAAATCAAAATCATTTTAATCCCCAAAATCTGTGGCAAAAAATACAGCCACAGATTAACCAGATTCCCACAGATTAAAAACATCCAACATCAACATTCGTAAATCAAATTCGCGCAATTCGTGGAATTCGTGGAATTCGCGGCAAAAAAAACTCCAAATCAAAATCATTCTAATCCCCAAAATCTGTGGCAAAAAAAACCACTCGTCGAAACGAATGGCTTTAATATTTTGAAAAGACAAGCATTACCAGATTACTACTCGCAAGCTATCCGGCTGATACATTTTATCTCCTTTTTTGACATTGAATGCCTTATGAAACTCCGGAATATTACTCAACGGCCCGTTAACTCTGAATTGCTCAGGTGCATGTACATCGGTCATAATTTGATTGATTTTTGACTCATTCCTCCTATTGATCATCCAGGAATAAGCGTAGGCCAAAAAATAACGCTGATCAGGAGTTAGTCCGCTGATCTTTTCCTTGTTTTTATATTGAGCTGTTTTTTGAAATGCTTCATATCCCATAATAACACCTCCCAAATCGGCAATATTTTCACCTTGAGTAGCATCTCCGTTTACATTTTTTCCAAGTATGCTGAATTTATTGTATTGATCTACAATTAATTTTGTCTTGGCTTTAAATTTCTTCAAATCTTCTGCTGTCCACCAATTGTTTAAATTTCCTTTTTCATCGTATTGACTCCCCTGATCGTCAAAACCATGTGTGATCTCATGTCCAAAAAACGAACCTCCAATAATTCCATATAGTATGGCATCGTCCGGCATACGACCTTCGTAACCCGGAACGATAATGTTACAGGCTGGTATTACAATCTCGTTATTACTTGGATTGTAATAAGCATTGTAGGTTTGTGGTTGCATAACCCATTCGTTTCTGTCAACCGGTTTACCATATTTGTTTATCATAAATTTATAATCCCAAATATTAGCTCTCATTACATTTCCGCAGTACGAGTTTCTATCTATTGAAAGCTGGCTCATATCCTTCCATTTATCAGGATACCCTAATTTCATTACCATTTTACTCAACTTATACAATGCTTTTTGTTTGGTAACCTCACTCATCCAGTCTAACTTTTTAATGTGCGAAGCAAATACATCACGAATATTGTTTCCTATTTCGAGCAGTTTCTCTTTTACACCTTTTGGCATATAATCAGCAACGTATACCTGACCAATTAATTCCCCCAAAGACGAATCGGTTTGTTCTACTACTCTCTTCCAACGTGGTTTTTGAGTCGATACACCGTTTAATACTGTAGAATAGAATTTGAAATTTTGCTTTTCAATAGCCGAATTCAAATAAGGGGAATAACTATTTATAAGATTCCATTTCAAATACGTTTTCCATTCTTCGATCGTATAACTTTTAAGTGTCGAATTTAGGGCTTTAAAAAATTCCGGTTGACCAACAATTACAGAATCAGCTTTGGTCACTCCTAAAATCGGCAGGACTTTCTTCCAATCGATATTGGACGTAAGAGCATTGAACTGATCAATACTTAATTTATTGTAATTTTTGATCGGATCACGTAATTGCTCTAATTTTCGGGATGATTTTGCCAGTTCGGTTTCAAGTTTCAATATTACTGCCGCATTTTTTGCAGCAAGAGATTCTTCTTCACCTGTTAATCGCATCATTGTTTTAAGATGCGCCAAATATGCTGCACGAATTTCAACATTTCGTTTATCAGTATCCAGATAATAATCTCTTTGCCCCATTCCAATACCACCTTGCCCGAAAAACAACGCATACTTGGTGCTGATTTTATCATCCTGTGCAACATAAAATGAAAAACCGGGATCTGCTCCAACCGTTTGCAAATGTGCAATTGTATTGACCAGCCCCGAAACATCTTTAATTTCACTGATCTTTTTAATTTCTGTATTTAACGGAGACAAACCAGCTTTTTCAATCGCAGTGGTATCCATTCCTGAAGCGTAAAAATCACCTATCTTTTGTTTGTTGCTGCCTTTGGCGAGGGATTCGTCTTTTGCCGAGTTTTCGCAGATACTTTTAATTTGCTTATTAATAGTATCCATTACAATTCTCATGATACCATTATTACTATCAGTAGCAGCAATAGGATTTTTTTTAAACCAGCCATTATTAGCATAGTTAAAAAAATCTTCAGCAGGGTTTACCGTGGTATCTCGGTTGGTTAGTAGCGGATCTGAAAATACCGTTTCTTTTTTGCTACAGCTTAAAAAAGCCATTCCAATAAGGAGAAACGCAATTCGTTTTCTAAATAAATTCATGCAGTTATAAAGTTTAGTTGATTGTGTTAAATATATTCTTGCCCTGATTGTTACATTTTAAGCATAACAAACATGTAAATATAAATTTTATAACAACAACCTTTGTCGGTAAATTGACAAAAAAACTACACAACCTACAGAAACGCCGATTTTATACTCCAAAAAATGCAAAAAAAGTCTTTACTTTTTCTGAATGTTAATACGATGCATCTCAGAAACTTAATAATACATCCTCTTTAGCTAATAATAATTTTATGTTCGAGACGATACTGTGAGGCGCTTTTACCAGTATATTGTTTGAAAGATTTACTAAAGTGACTAAAATTATTGAACCCGCTTTCGTAACACACTTCATTGATACTTATAGGTTTCTCTGCCAATAGTTTTGAAGCGTGCACCAAACGGTATTCGTTTACAAACTCTGTAAATGTTTTATTACAGATCTTTTTAAAGTAACGGCAAAAAGAAGGTGTTGTCATGCTTATCAAACTTGAAACTTCGTCTATCGCAATTGATTCCTGAAAATGGTCTTTCACGTAATTAAAAATTACATTCATACGGTCATTGTCCTGCGTTTGCAATTCTAACGAAAAACCGTCGGCATTCAGCACCGTATATTCTTCTGATGAATCTAGCTCATCCAAAATACTCAAAAGGGTCAACAAACGCTCAAATGGAAGTTGATTTTCCATCATTTCGATTCTTTCACCTACCTTTTTCTTCGTTTCTCCACCAAAAGCGATTCCTCCTTTTGACTGACTCAGAACATTTCGGACCTTTCTCATTTCGGGTACGACAAAAAAGTCATTCCCTAAAAATTCAGGTTTAATGTGAATTACAGTCTCATCTTTATTTCCTGTTAGTTCATTTGTAAAACCACAATGTGGCAGGTTTGCCCCTATCAAAAGCAAACTACCATTGGTATAATACGAAACATGGCTCCCTATTTGTCTTTTCCCTGCCCCCCCATTTATGTAAACCAACTCAATTTCGGGATGGTAATGCCATATATGTGCCTTGCTGTTGGTTTTCTCAGCATGTTTGGTATAGGTAAAGGAGCTTCCGTAAGAATTAGATATCACTTCAAGAGCTGGGGCAATAGTCTTCATGATAGAGTCTTTAAAAAATAATAGCAAATTTAACAAAAACACCTAACATAATTTACTTTTTAACCTATAACGGTTTCGTAAATGAGAATATCTCACAAAAAAGCAAAAAATTACAAACTCCAAATTACGATTATCAGGTTGTTTTTTTTAGTACTCATATTTTTTCGATTGTTTTTTTTAACATATACTATTTAATCTTGTCTTTTTATAAACATATAGCATTTTCGTAAGAATTAGCGCTACTTTGTAAAATCCTCAAAAAACATCAAATATTAAAAAATAACAACCTAATTAACAAAAACACCTAAAATAATTCAAATTTTAACCTATAACGGTTTCGTAAATGAGAATACAGCACATAAATTAGCCAATAGAGTTGTGCAAAAAAAACTGTTATCGAAGTAATTTAGCATCAGAGAAATGAGTTAATCATTTAAAACTAAAAGCTATGAAAAAGATTTTAAAATTAAGTTTTGTCTGTGTAGTCCTTTTAACCGGGTTGAGTACTTATGCAATTGATGGAAATGAAAACGGTAACAACGATTTCAACCTTCATGTATTAAAAGCTAATGGAAAGCTAATTACGTTTGCTCTAAACCAGGTACACAAAGCAAGTTTGAGTATTTATGACAAAAGCGGTTCTTTACTTTATACTGAAAACGCTTCAGGTAAGGATGGAATTTTAAGAACTTTTAGTTTAGAAGAATTTCCGGAAGGAACTTATTTCTTAGAAGTTGAAGACAGTGTTAAAAAAGTGAGACATGAAATTACGATAACCGATGACAAATCAGTATTATCTTCTAAAGCAGTTTCATCTACATATAAAGCAGATTTCTCTGCTCAAAATTCAAACGTAGCAGTACGTTAAAAAAGTTTATACTCGCATAAAGTATAAAAATGAGGTTAGATAGTTAGTAAAGTAAAAACGTGATTGTTTTAAAACAGCTCTTTGTGGTTATTGAGCTGTTTTTTTTTGCTTTTAACTTAATCGTTTAACCGCAAGGTGCGCAAGGTTTTTTTATGTATATTTCTTACACAAACGCAAAGTTCGCAAAGCTAATTATTGATAAAGCCTTGCGAACTTTACGGTTACTACAAACAATCTTTGATAGAAAACCTTGCGCACCTTGAAGGCAAATTCTTAAACATGAATTTTGTAAGAAATAGAAATAAAACCACATTACCTTAACTTTTTCAAAACATTAAAGCATAACAACAGAATTAACAATAACCTTAAACAAAATTCAAAATTTAACCTATAACGGTTTCGTAAATGAGAATATAGCACATAAATAAGAAAATAGAGTTGTGAGAAAATTAGCATCTCCGAAGTAATTTAGCATCAGAGAATTAGAACTATTAATCTAAAAAACAAAAGTCATGAAAAAGATTTTAAAATTAAGTTTAGTATGTGCAGTGCTTTTTACAGGAATGAGTACGTATGCAATTGACGGAAATGAAGATTTTAATCTTCATGTATTAAAAGCCAACGGAAAGCTGATTACGTTTGCCCTTAACAAAGTGCAAAAAGCTAACCTCGCCATTTATGATAAAGACGGTAGTTTACTTTATTCTGAAAATGCTTCAGGTAAAGATGGAATTTTGAGAACTTTTAATCTGGAAGAACTTCCTGAAGGAACTTACTTCTTAGAGGTTGAGGATAGTATAAAAAAAGTAAGACATGAAATTACAATTACCGATGCTGCCACAGTATTGTCAAGAAAAGCAATTTCATCAAGTTATAAAGCAGGTTTTTCTGCTAAAAAAACAAGCGTAGCGGTACGCTAAAAAAGTTTATACTGAGTCAGTATAAAAGTGAATTTATCTAGTTAGTAAAATAATACGTTTTAAACAGCTCTTTATCGTTATTGAGCTGTTTTTTTATGTCCATTTCCGATCACAAACAACTGATTTCTATAATTTTAGAAAAATATTCTTAATAATTATAAAAAAGGTCGTTTTTACACTATTAAAAAAATAGCAAATAAAAACAACCGTCATCCCAGTAAATACGTATATAGTTCGTATAAAACACAGAAACATCTTTAATTCAGCAATTTAAGTACAGAAAAAAGTAAGTTTTTTGCATAAAATTAAATTTCTATTTGTAGTTTTACACGTTCCAAAAAGAGTAATAAACAATTAAAAAAGACATGACAAATTTAACGAAGGTGGGCTTAGTTGTTGCCGTATTTTTAACAACAATTTTTACGTATGCAATTGATGGAAAAGGGGATTATATTTTGAATATAAAAACCGGAAATGGAAAAGTAGTTAGTTTTACTTTAAACTCCGTTGAGAAATCAGTTTTTACTATCTATGATGAAAACAAAAATTTGGTGTACACAGGAGAAACTGTAGCAAACGAATTAGAGGTTTCAAAAACTTTAAGTTTAGAGGCATATCCTGCCGGAACTTATATTCTGGAAGTAAAAGAAAATGGTAAAGTTGCCAAACATGAAATTACGGTTTCTGCTAAAAAATCAAAAACTGTTAAGATGGACGAATCAGTGAATAAAAGCCCTGCTTTCCGTCGCTAATTGTTTTTTACTTGAAATTGAAAAGCATCAGCGTGGCTGATGCTTTTTTTTTACCTATTCCGATTCACAGATCAGCTTCAAATAAATTAAAACTTTGAGTATTAAAATCACGTTTTTTCGCAAAAGAGTTTAAGCCAACTAGCTCATTTCTACTTCACAATTAATGTGTAATTAATATCCGATGTTTGACTTTTGTAATAAGAAACAGCAATATCTTTAATTGCATTTACTCTTTGTTTTTCTAAACTTACTTCGTCATTGTATTGTTTCATTTGAAAATCCCATTGTTTTTTCTCCTCAGCATTAACTTTTGTTTCAACAGTTTTTGCAATAGTTTGCGACTCTTTAAAACAAGGAGAAGATGGATCAATGTCAGATAAAATATTCAATGCATCAACATAATTGTTTGCTGCGATCGTGTTTCTTGCTAACTGTATTTGCTTAGCACAATTCTTTTTTTGAAAACCTTTGTAGGCTTCAATTGCTTTAACCTGAACTTGACTATAACAGCTCACAGCATCTGGAATTGACATTAGCAGCCCCAAAGCTTCTTCAAACTGCTGTGTTTTTACATATGCATCAGATTTTTTAATAAGATCTGAACATTTTGTTTCATAATATTTAAAAATCTTCGTTTTACTTTCATCAATAAACTTCTTGTAGCCTGGGTCATTTACTGCAATTTTTGTAATTGCATTTGTGATTGCCAATTCTTTACTACTTCCGCTACCTTTGATTGCTTTACTAATTGTTGAGAACAAAATATTGCTATCTACTTGTTTAACGAATAAACTTAATTCAATAGAAACAACAGTTATATTTTGCATTCCGCCTTCAACAACGTTAGTTTCATTAATCGCAAATTTTGGATAAATAACAAAATTATTATTATAACCTGAATCTGATAAGCCAGAAGCTGTCACAATTTGAGAAATTTTTGTGTCTAATTTTGAAAGTTGAGAATCACTTAAGTCCTCCATATATTCAGGAACCACTACCGAAAGAGAAATTTTCCCTATATCTTTACTTGTTTGTGCTTTCGATATCAAGGAAAAAAGTGAAACTATTATTATAAAATAAATGTTTTTCATCTCTATTTATTTAATTGTAATGTAAATTGTACTGCTTTTAATATCCTTTGCCGGTTGCAAGCCTAATCCTTTGAAGAATTTAAAAAGTTCAAGTGCAAATTTGTTTGGATTGTAATTATTGCCTGTTGCCTGATCTTTTAATGGAATCTTTACATCGTCAAGGATCATTTTTAAATCTGTTGTACCTTGAATGTGGTAATTATTCTTAAATGCATTCTTCTCCATCCAAGCTTCAATTTGGTCTGATAACGGAAGTCCGTCAGAACCAATTTCTGAAGTCATATTGTGCTGAGAACCTGCATCAAAACTAATGTCTACAATTACAGATTTACCATTGTTTACAATATCTGTAAATTTGGTCTGCATTACATTTAAGAAATCCTGAATACAACTTTCAACAGCTTTCGAAGCCAATTTGTTGTAATCTTCGGTATAAAATCTTCCGCTTTCACCAACTTTATTGGCCAATGAATTTCCAGTTGAAGCTTCATAACCTGTCAAAATTAATTTAACTGAATTTCCCGAACCCGACTGATCAATTATAACTTCTGCCTGAACATAAACATCAGCTCCGGACATTTGAATAATTTGTGATTTAATATCGGTTTGACTATCAGACGTAAAAACGTGATTATCTTTAGCGGCCTTTAATTTTGCAATAAAATCTACAGTTGTAAATCCTCTGCTATCAAAACCTTCTTTAATTTTTGTTATCGCAATTCTTTTATTTGGATCTTCTTCCAGAACAGTTCGCAAATCTTCTCCTTCTCTTGTGTAAGGAATTACCATTATTTTAGGCTGAACTGTCACAACTTGTCCGCCGCTATTTGTTGCAGCATTTTGACTAAATGCAAAATTTGTAACGCAAAACGTTACAAATAAAACAATGTAATGTATACATTTATATTTCATAAATTTTATTTTAAAATCCAAACTTGCGGATTATGTTGTTTTGTTCAAGGTCAGTTCGCAATGCAACCAGATTCACTTTAACATCTAAAGTTTGACTCTTTACACCACCATTTTGTCTGGCAAAATCTCCCACAGGAATACTCGACATAATGAAAGTTTTATATCTTTTTTGAGTATAAAACTGATCAAAATATTCTTTGTGTTTTTCTATTTCTTCTGATTCATTACTTCCAATTAAAGCACTTTTTTGCTCCGATTCCGGAAGCCCTCTAAAAAGCAATACATTGATCGCATTTTTTTCGGCTTCGCTAATAGCATCTTGCTGCTTTTTGCCACTACCAATTGCTCGCATAGTAATTGTTCCTGCATTTCCTGAAACATAATTAACCTGGGGCGTTGGAAGCTTTTTTTGACCAAAGCTATAATTTACCGAAAGTAAAACCAGAATAATTAAAGCACCTATTCTTTTTTGTAGTAACATACACTGTTATTTTACGATTAGTTTACAAGTTAACTTTTCAGCAGCATTAAATCTTGCTAAAATTTCTTTTCCACCATCAGAAACACTGCATTCAGAAAAATCACTTCCTGCAATTTTTACCACCTTTAGTTCTCCAATTTGCGACGGATAAGGCTTACCATCAATTAATTCGTTTTTTTCAACGATTAATTTATCACCTTCTTTAAATCCAAATTCTTTACCACCTGAAATTAAGACCGTAGCAGCAGCTTCTTTTTTTGTAGCAAGGATTTTACTAATTTTAGTAGTTAATGGAAATGTCTTGATGAAGTACGCACTCAACTTAGGCTCAATAGATTTTAAAGCCTCGTTTACAGCACTTTCCGGTGATAGCATTAACGGACTAACATCAGTTTGAAAGCTTTCAGCTTCTGTTGTTTTTCCAGTCTCTACTTCGTTAACTTTTAGAGTAAAAGCAACACTAGATTTATAGCCATTTACACTACCATCTGTATTTTTCATTGCATACACACTCATTTTTAAAATATTTCCAACAATGATATTTTCAGCTGCTAAAGCTGCATCTTGTTTTGCAGTGTTTTTACTATCAAGAAAAGCTTCTGTTTTTTGTAATTCCAATTCATCTTTTACTCTGTCGTAACTTGTTCTGTCAACAACGGTAAAACGTTTTGAATTAGTAACAACCTGAACTACTTTTTCAGCAACTGCACCCGAATATTTAGAATTTACCTCTGAAGTAAATTCAGCAACGCCTAAAACTGGTTTTACTACTGCCTGTGAATAGCCTGTTAAGCCATTCACAAACAGTAATAAAAGAAAAATTAAATTTCTCATATAATTAATAGTTACCTGATGATTTTAAAGTCGAAATTAAATTATTTACAACTTTTAAGTTTAAGTTTAATTCTGGTAAAACTAAAGCCAATACATCTTTTGAATAACCTAATGATTTTGCACCTTTAGGAGCTTGCATCATTCCGGCACTTTTTAAATCAGATGAAGCTGTTGCAATAGTTGCTGATGCATCAGATACTGTTTTTATTTGTGTCGCAATATTTAATCCCAAAGCACTAAGTTCATCTAAAGTAGGTTTTTTAACAGTTACATCTGCAACACCATCAACAGACTCACCAACTGTTCTTTTGTACATTTCAGGAATTAATACATTAATTTCCTTTGTAGAAGTTAACATTTGTGTTGAATTTGATGCAAGTCCGTCAATACTTGAGATACCTGAAGTTTTAGGTTCAGTCAATTTTTCAAGCTTAGCTTTACGATCTTCTGCATCTTTTGATTTCATCTCTGACTTTAAAACTTCACGTTCTGCTTTTAATTCATCTTTTGTTTTTGCTTGCGCAAGAACACTCTGTTGCATTACTAAAGTTAAACCAAGACACATAACCGCTTTGTAAACCAATTTTGTAAACATATTTTTATTTTTTGTTTTGTTTCCCTACTCTTTAGGATTTTCAGTTACTCCTCGTTTATTTAAGTGGTCTCTCAACTCCACTTTTATTTCTGCTAAAATAAATTTAATCTTTGGGATCATCTTACGGTTTTCCACATTCTGCCCATTTAATTTTAATTTTATTTATACAATCGGAGTTTACTTGGGTATAAAGCAATGTAGAGCCCAGTTTTCTGTCGCAAATTGTTTTACTTAAAGTTAAATTTAAACTCTTTATTAGTTGGTAAACTACCGTCATTCCATTCTAGTTCAATGCACTTTGAAGCATGTTCTTTCGTACCATTAAAGCAATCCAGTAAAATTGCCGAACCACCATCTTTCACAGCTTCTTTCACCATTTTAAAAGTAAACTCAGCTCCGGCAGGATCTTGCCCAACCAAATCAAATACAATATCTTTTGTTTTAGATAACGCCGCATACAAACACAAAAGCCTCCTTGGAGTTCCGGCAAGCGTACTCACTTTTGTTTTACTGGTAATCCATTCAATTTCGAATATTTTTTTTGAAAACGGATCTTTCAGATTTGCATTTTTTCTCAAATATTCTCCAACAGTTGTAGGGTAAAAACGACTCCTAAAATTTGATTCTTTAAAATGCTCAACAAAGGTCATCTTTCTATGCAAAGTCACATTTTCATTTTTTGTGGTGCCGCAAAAAATATCTTTAAGAAACATCTCTGTCTCATAAAAACATCCTCCATTAAAAAGAAACAAAAGAATTTCTTCTCCTTCGTGTAAAACAAAAGGTGGCACATAATAAGTATCTGTTTTAATTCCTTTATTTTCTAATACAATTTTCATTATAACTTCAAAATTTACTTTCCCTTGAAAATTAAAAAAGCATCAACCGATGCTTTTTTCTAATTGATTACTTTTTTTTATCTCGTAATTCCTTCCCTATTTGAACTAATTTCCAAAATACAGCAGCCTCTTGTGGTATGGGATTTTTTAGTTCAGTTATTTTTAAATCTTTTTTATAAAATGACGAATGCAAAATAGCATAACTCAAATCTAAAACATCAATTGCTGTGAAGCTTTGTTTAAACTCAGGTCGTAATTCCTGACTGTGCGCGAAACAAACATTTCCGGTTTCTTTCTCATCAATAAACATCAAGCCACAACAATTGGCAATAAATTGAAATATTTCGGAATTTAATACAATACGATTACTATCTGATTTTTGAAAAAGCATCCCCAATGTAAAATAGCTTTGACTACTCTCTAACGAAGTTTTTAAAATAAGTTCTTGCAGCTCAGCAATAACAGAATTTCCCAATCTATTTTCTTCAATACAGAAATCATTTATTTTACTTAAATAGTCTTCAATTCTCATACTGCCGTTCCCTAAATCTGTATAAAGTTAGTTTTCTTTTAGCGCAACTAAAATAATTACAATTCTTAAACGTTTTTACATCCATAAGAAATTATTTACCAGACAAGTATTTACTATTGTTTTCGACTCTAATTTTATCGATAAAATCAAAAAAAGATCGCCAAAACACATCTTATACTACTGATTTAGATATATTTGCAAAAAACACAATCAGCTAACATTAAATAAATCCTTTGCTTTTAAATTGTTCAAAAAAAATAAAAAAAATATTAAGTCCCCATTTAAATCCATTTTCATGAAAGAAAAACTAGCTATTGTAATGCTACTGACTCTTTTTTCAATTCGCGTTTCTGCTCAGGATGAAAAGTTTTATCAAACCAATAAGGTAAGCGACAAATACGTTTATGTTGATGTGATGAAAACCTACGAAAGGGTTGCCGCAAAAGGCTACAAATCTGTAGATTTATTTCAAAAATTAGGAAACTCCTCTTATGCCAAGTGCAATATGGACAAAGCCGCCAAATGGTACCGCGAGCTTTTTGCCCTTACCACCGATTTAGAACCCGAATATTACTACCGCTATGCAGAATCACTGCGATCGATTTCTCTATATCAAGAAGCCGACGCTCTTATTGAAAAATTAAAAACAAAAGTTCCTGTAAAAAAGAAAGCTTAACTCACTAAAATAACCACAATATTATCATTCCGGCGAAGGAGACTCAAGTGATAACGAATAGGTGAAGCAAATCACACTCGCTCCCCGCTAGCGCGAGCGTCCCGCTCGTGCGCATCGACTTAATTTTAATTTGTTTTATAAACTTTGGGTTCACGAGCGGGACGCTCGCGCTAGCGGGGGGAAAGTTCTAACGCCAAAATCTCGCAAAGGCGCTAAGTCGCAAAGTTTTTACACAATCTTGTCATTTCGACGTAAGGAGAAATCTTCGCAAGTAGCTCCGTAACGAAAGTTCAATCTTTGTCGAGCTTCTCGTGAGGATTTCTCCTTTTAGTCGAGATAGCAAACTGGGGAAGATAAACTTTGAGTTCAAAAACGGGACGCTAACACTAGCGAGGGAGATATAATCATAATACTTTCATCTCTAAAAAAATAATACGATTTTCTTTTTTGCTATTCCAAAACGGTATAAACATAGCCCGTGGTTTCAACCACGGGAACGTAATATTGTCTTGCTCGTATTGTGTACCCGTGGTTGAAACCACGGGCTATGTTTGACAATTGGATTTTTATTGTTTTTGCTAGCGCGAGCGTCCCGCTCGTGTGCATCGACTTAATTTTAATTTGTTTTATAAACTTTGAGCTCACGAGCGGGACGTTCGCGCTAGCAGGGTGATGACTTTAATATTTGATTTTTACGTCAAAATAGAAAAGCATCAGCCGCAGCTAATGCTTTTTATCAATATCTTCAGACGAATACTACTTCCCTTTTAGCAGTTTTTCTAAATATTCGATCTTGTCTTTTTCGGCCTGAAGCAAGCGCTCGTAAAGTTTTTTATTTTCTTCTATCGCTTCCATTAATTTGTCTAATGGATTGAAAGTGCAATGATTATTATTCCCAAAATGGCTATGACTTACAGCTTCATTAAAACTATTAAAATAATTAATTGCAGCTTCTTCCGAAAAATTCTTAATAGCTTCAACTGTTACACCCAATGCTTTTGCCACTTCGATAAGTCTTTCTTCTTCTATGGTTTCACTATTCTCAATAGCAGATATAGTTTGCTGGCTTATTCCTAAAGCCTGTGCTAAAGCTTCCTGTTTCATATCACGAAGTTCACGAATACGGCTTATTTTTCGCCCTATATGATTTGGTTTTGTTAGTGTGCTCATAATTCAAAGATAATAATTAAGTGTGAAAAACCTCAACTGGTAAAAAACTTATTCATACAGTACATTACCCGTCAAAACGGTTTGGTACGATACAATCTATTTCTTTCTTCGCCAGACCAAACAAAAGTAAGATTTTTCTTTTAATTAAAAATCATAAACTGATTCACAAAATACAAACTAAAAAAACATACCATCATGGAAAACGATCCATTTAAAAATACAGAACAGCTTAAAAAATTAACTGCACGCTATTTCAACACTTTAAAAGCCTCCAATGACGAACCAAAAGTCAACATTGCTGAGCTCAAAATTCTAAATTATTTCGAACTGGGCTGTATTGTAAGTGATATGATTAAATTATGCATTCTGGCACTCGATCATGATATGCATAATGTTCCCGAAAAGAAGGACCAATCTATAAATGTAGGACTCATTTTAGAAACTGTTCTACAACTGTTTCCTTTGGATGAATGTGAGTTTTTGAGTTATGTTGGTGAGACTGCTAATAGGGAATGAATACTATTTGGAGATGCAAAGGTGAAAGTTCTAACGCCAAAATCTCGCAAAGGCGCTAAGCCGCAAAGTTTTTACGCAATCTTGTCATTTCGACGTAAGGAGAAATCTTCGCAAGTAGCTCCTCAACAGTGCGTGCTCAGCGTACGAAGATTTCTCCTTTCAAACTGGGAAAAATAAACTTTGAGTTCAAGAACAGGACGCTAACACTAGCGGGGGAGATATAATCATAATACTTTCATCTCTAAAAAATAATACGATTTTCTTTTTTTGCTATTCCAAAACGGTATAAACATAGCCCGTGGTTTCAACCACGGGAACGTAATATTGTCTTGCTCGTATTGTGCACCCGTGGTTGAAACCACGGGCTATGTTTGACAATTGGATTTTTATTGTTTTTGCTAGCGCGAGCGTTCCGCTCGTGCGCATCGACTTAATTTTAATTTGTTTTATAAACTTTGGGTTCACGAGCGGGACGCTCGCGCTAGCAGGGGACCGCAAATTTGTATACACGAGCGGGACACTCACGCTAGTAGTGGGATCTTTAATAATTTAATTTTAGGTATTTCTACTTAGTTAACTTATTAAAATCTTTCTACATTTGAAAGATACAGCATCGGGATTAAATAGATAAAATATAACGCATTTTTTTAAATTAAAATTTACTATGACAGTTCAAGAATTTATAGCCCAATATAGAAATCATCCTATTCTTTTCGTTGGCACAGGAATTAGCCTGAGGTATTTGAAAAATTCATTTACGTGGGATGGTTTATTAAGTAAGATTGCATTTGAGTTAACTGAAAATTCCGAATATTATTTTGATGTTAAAGGACAATGTTATGAGAATGATAAATTTGATTATCTCAAAATAGCAACAATAATTGAAACCAAGTTTAATTTAGCTTTGCAAGATGATAGAAATGGAAAATTTAAGCATATTAATGATATTTATTATGAAAACATGCAAAAGGGAATTAATATAAGTAGATTCAAAATCTATATCTCTGAATTATTCTCTACTATTGATTTTAAAGAAGATATGATTGAGGAGCTTAAAGATTTGAAAAAAATCAGAAAAAATGTTGGTTCAATTATAACAACAAATTATGATGGTTTAATTGAAAATATTTTTGAGTTTACAAAACTTATTGGAAATAACATACTTTTGAGTAATCCTTATGGTTCTGTCTATAAAATACACGGATGTTATGAAGACCCTCAAAAAATTATAATTACTGAAAACGATTATCAAATATTTGATAATAAATTTGAATTAATTAGAGCTCAATTATTATCATTATTTATTCATAATCCTATTATTTTTCTTGGTTATAGTGTCGGTGATGATAATATTAAAAAGATTTTAAAAACTATATTTTCCTATGTAGAACCAAATTCTGAATTAGCAACAAAAATTAAAAATAATTTCTTGTTAGTTGAATATGGAAAAGGAATTAATAACGAAGTAATAAGTGAACATGATATTGTTCTAGATGGAGTGCTTACAATAAGAATAAACAAAATTAGAACAGACAATTTTTCTTCTATTTATAATGGCATTTCTAATTTAAATCTCCCTGTAACAGCACTTGATATAAGAAAAGTTCAAAACATTGTTAAAGAAATCTATGCTGGAGGAGATATTAAAGTAAGTATAACTGAGGACTTAGATACATTAAAAAATGGTGATAAAATATTAGCCATTGGATCACAAAAAACAATTAGCTATCATTTCGAAACTGGTCCAGAATTACTTGCAAATTACTTTAAAGTTATCGATGAATCAAATTCACAAATTTTAAAGTTAATTGACAAATACAAAATTCAAAGCAAACAATATTTTGCAATTTTTGGGTTTTCAAAAATCAATACAGGAATAGAATCTTCTCCAAAATTAAAGAAACAGCAAGAGAATAATATTATTACTTGCATCAAACAAATTTCTGCTCAATGTCAAACCGAACATAAAACAATTGAGAGTGTTATCATAGATGAGCATATTTCTCCCTCAAATAAAATGAATTGTGTGTTATGGAATACATTTTATGATAATATTCCTCTTGACGAAGTTGAATTATATCTAAGAGAAAATCCATCTACTACATCCACAGAATATAGAAAATTACTAAGTATTTATGATTTAAAAAAATACAAAGATTAGATTATAAAAAAAATTAACACCCCCCAAAAAAACCGCGACCAATTTCACGATTTGATAATATAGCATTAAAAATAGAAAGAAATTTAAAACTTCCAATATTTTCGAACGCTTCAATTTACACTACAAAAAAACCTCCCATTTCTGAGAGGTTTTTCATAAAATAAAATCGAAAAGATTTTACATATTCCTTCTATACTGCCCGCCCACTTCAAACAATGCCGAAGTAATCTGACCCAAAGAACAAACCTTAGTCGCTTCCATTAAATGAGCGAATAAGTTTTCGTTTTTAATGGCGGCTTCTTGTAGTTTACTTAGATGCTCGTTTACTTTTGCTTCGTGGAACTGGTGTAAGTTATCGAGCATCGTAATTTGATATTGTTTTTCTTCTTCGGTGGCGCGAATTACTTCTGCCGGAATTACCGTTGGAGATCCTTTTGAACTTAAGAAGGTATTTACCCCCACAATTGGGAAATCTCCGTTGTGTTTCAGGGTTTCGTAATACAAACTTTCTTCCTGGATTTTAGATCTTTGGTACATCGTTTCCATAGCTCCCAAAACTCCACCACGCTCTGTAATGCGGTCGAATTCCTGTAAAACGGCAGCTTCTACCAAATCGGTTAATTCTTCGATGATAAACGATCCCTGGATTGGGTTTTCGTTTTTCGCCAGACCTAATTCTTTATTGATAATCAACTGAATCGCCATTGCTCTACGAACAGACTCTTCGGTTGGTGTTGTAATCGCTTCATCATAAGCATTGGTGTGCAATGAATTACAGTTGTCGTAAATCGCATACAAAGCCTGCAATGTCGTTCTGATATCGTTGAAATCAATTTCCTGTGCGTGTAATGAACGTCCGGAAGTTTGAATATGATACTTTAGCATTTGCGCTCTTTCGTTGGCTCCGTATTTGTTTTTCATGGCTTTTGCCCAAATTTTACGTGCCACACGTCCAATTACTGAATACTCAGGATCTACTCCATTCGAAAAGAAGAACGATAAGTTTGGTCCAAAATCGTTGATGTTCATACCACGGCTTAAGTAATATTCCACGTAAGTGAAACCATTCGAAAGCGTAAAGGCCAACTGTGTAATTGGGTTCGCTCCTGCCTCGGCAATATGATATCCTGAAATCGAAACGGAGTAAAAATTACGAACGTTTTGTGTAATAAAATATTCCTGAACGTCACCCATCAATCGCAAAGCAAATTCGGTAGAGAAAATACAGGTGTTTTGTGCCTGATCTTCTTTTAAGATATCCGCCTGAACCGTACCACGAACTTGTGATAAGGTTTTTACTTTGATATCGTTATACACTTCCAAAGGTAGAACCTGATCTCCGGTAACCCCCAAAAGCATTAATCCCAAACCGTTGTTTCCTTCCGGTAAATCACCTTGGTATTTCGGACGTTCTGTTCCTTTTTCCTTGTATATTTTGTTGATTTTAGCTTCAACTTCTTTTTCTAAATCATTGGCTTTGATGTAATATTCGCACTGCTGATCAATCGCTGCGTTCATAAAAAAGCCTAATAACATTGGTGCTGGTCCGTTGATGGTCATACTCACCGAAGTTAAAGCATGAACCAAATCGAAACCTGAATACAGTTTTTTAGCATCGTCAAGACAGCAGATTGAAACTCCGGCATTACCTATTTTTCCATAAATATCAGGACGAATATCCGGATCGTTTCCGTATAAAGTCACACTATCAAAAGCAGTTGAAAGTCGTTTTGCCGGTAATCCTGCACTCACATAATGAAAACGCTTGTTGGTTCTTTCCGGCCCTCCCTCTCCTGCAAACATTCTTGACGGATCTTCACCTTCACGCTTGAACGGATACAATCCTGACGCAAACGGAAATTCTCCCGGAACGTTTTCTTGTAAATTCCAACGTAATACATCACCCCAGGCTTCATACTTTGGCAAAGCAATTTTTGGAATTTGCAAATGCGACAAGCTTTCTGAATGTGTAGCGATTTTAATTTCTTTATCACGTACTTTAAAGCTGTACACCGGATTTTTATATTTGGCTACTTTTTCGTCCCAATTCAAAATAATTTCCCAGTTGTATGGATCTAAATCCATTTTTACCTTATCAAACTGATTGAGTAACAGGTTTAAAAAGATTCTGTTTTCGTCATGTGCTTCCGTAGCGCTTGGCAAAACAGTCGAATCATCGATTCCGGCTTTATTAATTTGCGGAACTTTACCTGAAACGGTTTCTATGGTTTTAAAGATTCCGTATAATTTTTGTGCTACTTTTTGTTGCAAAAGAGCACTTTCGTCATAAGATCGGTTGTTCTCTGCAATTTCTGATAAATAACGGGTTCTGTGTGGCGGAATCACGAAGATTTTCTCACTCATTTCCTTCGTAATCTGAAAAGTAGATTTCAGCTCAGATTGGGTTTTCTCTACAATCTTGTCCATGATCGCTTTATAAAGCGTGTTCATTCCCGGATCGTTAAACTGAGAAGCGATGGTTCCGAAAACCGGCATTTCATCCGGATTTTTATCCCATAAATTATGATTGCGCTGGTATTGTTTTTTAACGTCACGAATGGCGTCAAGAGCACCTCTTTTATCAAACTTGTTCAAAGCGACCAAATCGGCAAAATCAAGCATGTCGATTTTCTCCAATTGTGTTGCTGCTCCAAACTCTGGTGTCATTACATATAAGGACACATCAGAATGGTCCATAATCTCGGTATCTGATTGTCCGATTCCTGAAGTTTCAAGAATGATCAAATCGTATTTTGCTGCTTTTAAAACCTGAATGGCCTCAGCAACATATTTAGACAATGCCAAATTAGACTGACGTGTCGCCAGCGAACGCATATACACACGAGGATTGTTGATGGCATTCATACGGATTCTGTCTCCCAATAATGCTCCTCCTGTTTTTCTTTTTGACGGATCGACAGAAATCAATCCGATTGTTTTCTCAGGAAAATCAATTAAAAAGCGACGAACCAGTTCATCTACCAAAGAAGATTTTCCGGCTCCACCTGTTCCGGTAATTCCAAGAACCGGAATTTTAGAATCGGTATTGCTTTCGTGAATCTGATCAAAAACAGGTTTTGCGATTTCAGGAAAGTTTTCTGCTGCCGAAATCAAACGTGCAATTGCTGTTGGAATTTTATTTTCGATATGATCGATTTCTCCGTTTAATTGATCTCCAATTGGATAATCGGAACGTTGCACCAAATCATTAATCATTCCTTGTAAACCTAAAGAACGACCATCATCAGGAGAATAAATTCTCGTGATACCATACTCGTGTAATTCTGAAATTTCGCTTGGAAGGATTACTCCGCCTCCGCCTCCAAAAATTTTAATGTGTCCTGCTCCTTTTTCTTTCAGCAAGTCATACATGTATTTAAAATATTCATTATGTCCTCCCTGATACGATGTCATCGCAATCGCATTGGCGTCTTCCTGAATAGCAGTATTTACCACTTCCTCGACACTACGGTCGTGCCCAAGGTGAATGACCTCAACTCCGGTTGACTGAATAATACGACGCATAATGTTTATCGCTGCATCATGTCCGTCAAAAAGAGACGCTGCGGTTACAATTCTTACTTTATTTTTAGGAATATATGGTATTTGTTGTTCCATTTTATGAATATGATAATTTTAAGGGAGCAATTTACAAAATATTACAACATTTGATCATGCTAATATCTTTTTGTTAACAAAAAAAAGAATCTTTTTTCTTTTAGAGGGGTAACAATTTGAATACTAAGTTGATTTATCTTATATAAGTCTTATAAAAAGGTTAACAACATGGAAATCTTGAAATATTCAAACAAAATACAAGAACCTGTAAATCAACATTGTAAAGTAATTTAGTAGTATAGAAAAACCCCAAATTTTTACCTAAAACTACCTACAAAAGTAACACCGTAAAAATTTAAAAAATGAAAACATTATATCCACTCAGCCTAATTATAGTTCTAAGTTTTTTTGTTTCGTCTTTTGCCAAAACTGATCATAAGAACGTTTTTTATAAAAAAACTTCAACTGTCGCGCCCGTTTACAAGAATTCAGGTTCTGATAATGTAAACGAAATTTCAAATGACTTCTTTAAAAGATATTCTGATTTGAAAAAATATAAGTCTGACGTCATGTCATTATACAAAAACAGAACTCCGGGAACTATTTGGTTTGATGAAGATGCCATCAATGAGTTTGGTTCTGCATTATATCAAAAAACTAAAAAAACGAATGATTTGGTTGTTCCTTATCAAAAAGAAATCGATGCTCTTTTTTCTTCTTCAGCAACAAAGCTGTCTAAAACAGATGCGGATATGCTTTTGAGTTCTCTATATATTGCTTACGCCAAAAAAAGTAATGCAGATGCCGGAAAAAAAATGTCGTATGATGCTATGCTGAAAGATTTTTTAAATTACAGTACGATCGAAGAAGCCACTACTTCGACCACTGAAAATATTAAAGTAACCTATGATCAATATTATAAACTACAGGACGTTCTGAAAAAATATAAAAAACTAGACCGTTCTAATAAATGGAAGCCTATTGTTCCGGAAGAAACACCTTATAAAGATTTACGTCCGGATGCTGTTTCAAATACTATCGCCCAAGTCCGAACCCGTTTATACTTATTGGGAGATTTAAAAAAGGATTCTAAAAGTAACGTTTACGACCGTGAATTAATGGATGCGGTAATGAAATATAAAGTTCGTAACGGTTTCAAACCTAACTATATTTTAGCAGAAGAACATATTAAAGAAATGAATGTTACTCTTGCTGATAAAATGGAGACCCTAAAACTTAACATGGAGAGATGTCGCATTATTTCGGATCAAATGGCCGGTTGCGATGAGTATGTTTTAGTCAACGTTCCCTCATATGAATTGATTTATGTAAAAAATGGGAAGGTGCAACTGTCTTCGAGTGTCTTTGTTGGAGCACCATTAACAAAAACAACCATTTTTAATGGCGAAATTGAGAAAATCGTTTTTAGCCCTTACTGGACCGTTCCGCAAAGTATTGTAAACAATGAGTTGAAAAGTAAAATCGCTGAGGATAAAAATTATCTTGCCAAACATAATATGGAAATAGTAAATGGTCAGGTAAGACAAAAACCGGGTCCTGAAAACTCATTAGGATTAGTAAAATTTATGTTCCCGAACCCTGATGACATCTATATGCATGATACTCCATCTAAAACTTTATTCGATTTTGAAAAAAGAACGTTCAGCCATGGTTGTATAAACATAAAAATGGCTAAAGAATTAGCTGCTGCCATGCTTAAAGATTATCCTGAATGGACTCCCGATAAAATAGATAAAGCTATGGCGGGTAAAACAGAAAACAGTTTTAAACTAACTAAAAAAGTACCTATTTATATTACATATTTTACTTCGCTAGTCAATGAAAATGGAGAAATTGGTTTCTTTCAGGATGTTTATGAGCGAGATGGTGAATTAAACAAAACGGTTTCTCCTCAGACGGGAGTAGTATCTAAATAAAATTTAACCAATTAGCTAGTTCTCTTCATCAAAAGATCTGTAATTGAAGCTGTAATTTTTAATAGGGTAATTTTAGATTTGAATTTAGAGTTTGGAAGAATAATAGTATCTTTAATCATTCAAACTCAAATCTAAAATTACCCTTTTTATGGAAGACGATTATACTGAAGTTAGAAAAAGCTGGTGGGACAGAAACTGGAAATGGTTTGTACCAACAGGATGTTTGAGCCTTTTAGTCCTTTTTGGTTTGTTTCTTACCGGACTTTTCTTTGGAATAACTTCTATGCTCAAAGAATCTGATTCTTATAAAGCTGCCATGAACGAAGCACAGCATAACACCATAGTACTGGAGAAATTGGGCAGCCCAATTGAAGATAACGGAATTGCCTCAGGCAGTGTTAATTCAACTAATAGCATAGAACATTGCAACTTACAAATTCCAATACGAGGTTCAAAAAGCAGAGGAACTTTATTTGTGGTGGGTACCAAAAACGGAACCTGGAAATACGATGAAATGAGTCTTTATGTTGAAGACACTAAAGAAAAAATTGATTTGCTAAAAAAATAAAATACGATCTACACTATACTTTTATCCCAATTTTACCCCATTAAATGTAAATATCAAAAAATTGATTTAACACATAGAAACATAGAATTTAGGTGTAAAAGAGAATGAAAAAAGAAATACATTTCTTTCACATAGCAGGTTATATGTATTTAAATGAAGTGAAACGCCTTTTTTGCGGACGGAATACCTATGTCACTATGTGTTAAAATGAATTACACTTAACAGATATGAGTTACCAAGTTGTTTCAAAATAATCCCTAAGTAATAAATCTATAATTCTTTTAAAATAAAATTACACTCCAAACCAACCAGATTCAATACTAATTCTAAGATCCATCTGTGTAAACAACTGATGGAATACTGTTTATTTCGCACGGTTTTTTTCCTTTAAAAACATTCTTTTTAGTAGTTTGCTTCACGTCCATATTCCTATATTTGGGCAAAAATAAACCTATGAAAAAAATTACAATGTTCTTGCTGCTAGCCCTAATCAGCGGTACTTCTTATGCTCAAAAAGCAGACACTAACAAGAAAAAAGTTAAAATTACCATCCCAAAATCAGACTCTTTTAAAAACATTAAAACATATAACATTATCATTCAAGGAGATGACACCTGGAATGCAACATATGCCAAGAAGAATTCAAAAACTTATGAGAATAATGTTACTAAAAATACAATTGAAGATTACACTAAAAAAGATACAACCAATCCCGACGTTCGCGTTTTAATGGGGTACAAAGGAGCTACTTATAAAAGAGCCGATAATGGTACTTACCTTTTAGATGGAGATTTCAAATATTTAGTTTTAGGAAAAAACAATGAAATCTTATATGAAAAAGGTACAAATTCCAGAATGTATTCTGGTACTTATGTTAACGGAAAACCAAATCAAAGCTTAGCCAGCGATTTGAATAATATAGGATATAAATACCTTAGTGACAATAACATTCTTATTACTGAAAAAGAATTTACTTTAAACTACGGTTTATTTGAAAAAGCGGAGGAGTTTAGCGAACTTGTTGAGTTCAACACTAAAACAGATGAATTTTTAAACAAAATTGCGGCCAATTCTTTAGACCAATCCTACCTTTCAGAATTAGAAAAATTCTATTTGAGTTATGTTGGTAAAGAATACAAAAAATTAAAGCCGAAAGATTACAACAAAGTAATTTACCTGAACTTAGCCTTGACACAAATGTTTCTGTTAAACTTTGATAAATCTTTAGAATATCTTGAAACAGCGAAACAAGGTGCCGGTATGATTAGTTTATGGCCAGGCGAAGCTCAAGCAAATATTACAAGTTTAATGACGGTTAACCAAAAAAACTTAACTGCTAAAGTTGAAAACCCAACATTTGATTCGGCTTACTTTATCTATATCAACGGAAGCGTGTCTCAAAATGATAAAAAACTGACAGGAAAATTAAAAACCGATCGTTTTGCCAATCGTGCAGAGGGAAGTATTATGGATTCTAATGATCCAACTGCCGCAAAAGTTTGGGCTTACAAAGATAATGGAGAAGTTGATTTTGTAGTAGTTAATGATAAAACAACAATCACTACTGATAAAGGTCTTGAGTTAAAATTCATTTCGTATGATAAGAGTTTTATTTTGGTCGAAAAAACTGGAGATTCATGCTTTAAAAAATACGAATCCAACTCAAATGATGTTTACTGTGAGAAAGACGGTAAATTTGTAATCCAAAAATAAAAATACATAGTACTACGAAGTACAAAAAATTAAAAGAGGTTCAATTTTAGCAATTGAGCCTCTTTTGCATTTATACCACCTACTCCTATTACTCAAAAAAGGTACTAAGGTCCTGAGTTACTAAGAGGAAGAGGCTTTAGTAAAATAGAATAATAATTCTATCTGATTTATTCATCAGAAACCGGTTGGGTGCAATTAACAAAAAGATGATTTAACACATAGAAACATAGAATTTAAGTGTAAAAAGAGACCCAAAAAGAAATACATTTCTTTCACATAAGAGGCTATATCTATTTAAATGAAGTAAAACGCCTTTTTTATAGATACCGAATCTATGTTACTATGTGTTAAAAGCAATTACACCCAACGGGTTATCAGAAACAAAAAACAGTAAAAACTTAGTCCCTCAGAACCTCAGCACCTTAGAACCTCCCAAAGAACATTGTTAAGGATGCAACAAATTGTTTAACCTCCTGAAATAAAATTGTGGCTTTATTTTTGAATAAGTAGTATTTTTGAAACTTATAAAACTCATTTAATGAAAAAGATTTTAATTCTATCACTTGCCCTTACATTTTCTTTTAGTTCTTATGCTCAGGTACAAAAAACCTTAGATCAATTATCACAATTGTCGTCAAAAATTAAAGGCAACAGTGGTATCGATATCGCTTCGGGATTAAAAGAAGCCTTAAACAAAGGAATTACGCAGCAAGTAAGCAAATTAACCGCTGAGGATGGTTTTTATAAAAATGAAGCTGTAAAAATCTTAATGCCGGAAGAATTACAAAGGGTTGATGCTACCTTGCGAAGAATCGGATTATCATCTCTTGCCGATGAAGGTATCAAAGTACTCAATCGCGCTGCCGAAGATGCCGTTAAAGAAGCAACTCCAATATTTGTTTCCGCAGTTAAAAACATGTCTTTTGCTGATGCCAAAAACATTTTACTGGGCAGCGAAAACGCCGCAACCAGCTATTTACAAAACAGTACTACAACTGCTTTATACGGAAAATTCAATCCGGTAATCAAAACTTCTTTTGAAAAAGTAGGTGCCGATGTAGTCTGGACAAACATAATCAAGAAATACAACACCATCCCTTTAGTGCGAAAAGTAAACCCTGATTTGACTGATTATACAACGAATCAGGCTTTGGCAGGTGTTTTTAAAATGATTGCTGTCGAAGAAAAAGACATCCGTACCAATATCAATGCGAGAACATCTCCTTTATTGAAAAAAGTATTCGCCATGCAGGACAAAAAATAATTTTTATTGTTAAACTGTTTATTTGTTAACCAATAACCAAATGCAAAAAATAACCATTCTAATTCACTGTAAAGACCAAAAAGGAATTATCGCCGCAGTGACGACTTTTATTGCTAAAGTAGAAGGAAATATTACTTATATCGATCAGCATGTTGATATAGAACAAAATGTGTTTTTTATGCGATTAGAATGTGAACTCACCAATCATTATGTGAGCCCTGAATCGATAAAAGAAGATTTTGCAAAAACTATAGCAGCTGATTTTGATATGTCCTGGGATTTGTACAATCAGGAACAGAAACCCAAAATGGCATTGTTTGTTTCAAAATACGATCACTGTTTGTTTGACATCCTTGGCCGTTACAGTGCAGGCGAATTAAATATAGAAATACCTCTCATCATTAGCAATCATAATGATTTGCGATCGATTGCAGAACGATTTGATATTCCGTTTCACTGCGTGCCTTTTACAAAAGACAATAAAGAAGAAGGGGAAGCCAAACAAATTGAACTTTTAAAAAAGTATCAGATTAATTTTATTGTATTGGCGCGTTACATGCAAATCATTACTCCAAAACTGATTTCACTTTACGAGAATAAAATCATTAATATTCATCATTCGTTTTTGCCGGCCTTTCCCGGGGCAAAACCATATCATTCGGCTTTTAAACGAGGTGTCAAAATTATTGGGGCAACTAGCCATTACGTAACAGAACAACTGGATGAAGGACCAATTATCGAACAGGATATCTCCAGAGTTTCACACATTCACTCCGTTGAAGATTTTATCATGAAAGGACGCGATTTAGAACGCATCGTTTTAGCCCGAGCGATAAAACTTCATGCCGAACGTAAAACAATGGTTTACAGCAACAAAACGATTGTTTTTTCTTAGATACAGAGGGGTAAAGGTTCAAAGGAACAAAGTTTTTCCCTCACTAAAATAAACAAACCCTACAGGTTTTAAAAAACTGTAGGGTTTACCTTTTTAAATATACGTTCAATACTCAGAACCTTTGTTCCTTTGAACCTCTGAGCGTATGAACCTTCTGTTAACGTACATCAAATCGGTCAAGATTCATTACTTTAGTCCATGCGGAGACAAAATCTTTTACAAATTTTTCTTTGACATTACTACTGGCGTAAACCTCAGCGATCGCACGAAGTTCAGAATTCGAACCAAATATAAGATCTGCACGGGTTGCCGTCCATTTTACTTCTCCGGTAGTGCGATTGCGTCCTTCAAAATTTTCACCTGTCTCATTGATCGCTTTCCACGTAGTTCCCAAATCCAATAAATTAACGAAGAAATCATTACTCAATGTTTCTGCATTTGTAGTAAGCACACCATGTTTAGAACCATCGTAATTGGCATTCAAGACTCTCAAACCTCCTACCAACACTGTCATTTCTGGTACTGACAACGTTAACAATTGTGCTCTGTCTACTAAAAGCTCTTCTGTAATGGCATTTGTTTTGGCACTTTTATAGTTTCTGAATCCATCTGCTTTTGGCTCTAACACTTCAAACGAATGCACATCCGTTTGTTCTAAAGTAGCATCACCTCTTCCCTGTGTAAATGGAACATCTATCGATAAGCCAGCATTTGATGCTGCTTTTTCAATTGCAGCAGATCCTCCTAAAACAATTAAATCCGCAATAGACACTGATTTTCCTGAATTAGCAAAATCATTTTGTATGGTTTCTAAAACTGCCAATACCTTTTTCACCTGCCCCCCTGCATTAACTTCCCAACTGATTTGTGGTTCAAAACGAATACGGGCACCATTAGCTCCCCCACGCTTGTCAGAACCACGGAATGTAGAAGCCGATGCCCAAGCAGTATTTACTAATTGTGAAACCGACAAACCACTTGAAAGGATTTTATCTTTTAAAGCGGCAATATCACTATAACTCAACTCCCCTTTAGCCGCAGGAATCGGGTCCTGCCAAATCAATATTTCACTCGGAACTTCAGGACCTAAATAACGCGAAATTGGCCCCATATCTCTGTGAGTCAATTTGTACCATGCTCTGGCAAAAGCATCAGCAAATTTGTCAAAATTTTGCATATAATCTCTTGAAATTGCCTCATAGACTGGGTCCATTTTCATTGCCATATCCGCCGTTGTCATCATCGGAGCATGTCGCTTGGCCGGATTATGAGCGTCTTCTACCGTTGTTGCAGCACTTTCATCCGTCGGAGTCCATTGATGAGCTCCTGCAGGACTTTTGGTCAATTTCCAGTCGTATTTAAATAAAGTTTCGAAGTAACCATTGTCCCAAGTAGTTGGGTTTGGTTTCCATGCTCCTTCAATTCCACTTGTGATAGCATCTTCACCTACTCCGCTACCAAAACTACTTTTCCAGCCCAGTCCCATTTGTTCTATGCTTGCCCCTTCCGGCTCTGCGCCTACTAAAGCTGCATCGCCAGCTCCATGCGCTTTACCAAAAGTATGCCCACCTGCCGTTAAAGCCACGGTTTCTTCATCATTCATAGCCATACGGGCAAAGGTCTCTCTAATATCTCTACCGGAACCTAGCGGATCAGGATTTCCATCCGGACCTTCAGGGTTTACATAGATTAACCCCATTTGTACAGCCGCGAGTGGATTCTCTAAATTTCTATCACCAGTATACCTACTATATGGTTTATCGCTGGTAGCTAACCATTCTTTTTCTGAACCCCAGTTTACATCTTGTTCCGGTTCCCAAACATCTTCTCTTCCGCCTGCAAAACCAAAAGTTTTAAATCCCATAGATTCCAAGGCACAGTTACCGGTTAAGATCATTAAATCGGCCCAAGAGATTTTATTACCATATTTCTGTTTAATTGGCCAAAGTAAAAAACGTGCTTTATCCAGATTACCATTATCCGGCCAACTGTTTAAAGGAGCAAAACGCTGGTTTCCTGAACTCGCGCCTCCACGACCATCAGATATACGGTAAGTTCCCGCACTGTGCCAGGCCATACGAATAAATAAAGGTCCGTAATGACCATAATCTGCCGGCCACCAATCCTGCGAATCTTTCATCAAATCAAAAAGATCCTTTTTGACAGCATTCAAATCTAAGGTTTTAAATGCTTCAGCATAGTTAAAACCTTCTTCCATCGGATCTGACAAATTAGAATGCTGACGTAGTATGTTTAAATTTAACCGATTTGGCCACCAATCTTTATTAGAAGTTCCTGTACCAGCAGTTTCTTTCACTTGCCCATTATGAAAAGGACATTTACTTTCGTTTGAATCACTCATTTTTTCTGTTTTTTTTTTGATTAAAATTAACTGCCTCCTATCAAATGCTAATTTTTTTAAGAAATCACACATCACTGATATTTAACACTTTATCAAATATACAAACTTATCCTTGCGATATTAATAAACAAAATTGATTGTTTTTATATTTTAATAGTCAAAAATTATTTAACGCTACAGAAAGCTCAAAACAGGGAATCAAAAAATCTTAACTTATGTCCAACAAAGTAATAACAAAACCTTAACAGCAAAACATTCATATAAGTTGGATCTTTGTAGTGTAATAAACTGGTTATTTATTATTTTGGTTTTGGTTAGTTAAATGATGCCGGCGTCTTCGAGATGCCGGCATTTTTTTTTGCTAATTTTTTATCTTTTTTTGTTTCAGGTTTCAGGTTTCAGGTTTCAAGTTGCTACACTTTGAACATAGTTTAACCGCAAATTTGCTAAAGTTTTTGCGCCAAAATATACGCTCCAACAACTTGAAACAAAGAAAACCTGAAACCTGAAACAAAGAAAACCTAAAACTAATATGCGGTTTAAGGTTATTGGATTGTGTATTTAACCGCTAAGTCCGCAAAGTTTTTTTGTCCATGATTTTGTATAAAACAGAAAGTTCGCAAAGCTTTATACATGTTAAGCTTTGCGAACTTTGCGAAAAATCGTAGCGGACTTAGCGGTTAAATTATGTTCAAAGTAAAGCAACCTGAAACAAAGAAAACCTGAAACTAATATGCGGTTTAAGTTTATTGGATTTTGTATTTAACCGCAAAGTTTTTTTGTCCATGATTTTGTATAAAACAGAAAGTTCGCAAAGCTTTATGCATATTAAGCTTTGCGAACTTTGCGAAAAATCGTAGCGGACTTAGCGGTTAAATTATGTTCAAAGTAAAGCAACCTGAAACAAAGAAAACCTGAAACTAATATGCGGTTTAAGTTTATTGGATTGTGTATTTAACCGCTAAGTCCGCAAAGTTTTTTTGTCCATGATTTTGTATAAAACAGAAAGTTCGCAAAGCTTTATGCATATTAATCTTTGCGAACTTTGCGAAAAATCGTAGCGGACTTAGCGGTTAAATTATGTTCAAAGTAAAGCAACCTGAAACAAAGAAAACCTGGAACTAATTTCTAAGTCTTTCGTGTAGTAATTTGAAGTATGGAAAAGCCTTTAACAACCGGCTTCCGTGCCAGGAGAACATTTCGCCATCAACGAAAATAGTTTTGGCATGATGCGTAAAGCGTCCTATTTCAAAGGCATCTTCTTCTTTGAACGGATAAGGCTCTGACGAAAGGAAAACCAAATCAGGATCGCCTTCCAGACGCATTTTTTTGAGTTCAATTTCAGGATAGCGGCCTTTATCACTATAAATATTCTGAAAGTGATTCAGTTTTAATAACTCATTAATATAGGTATCATTTCCAGCTACCATATAAGGGTTTTTCCAAATAAAGTAAGCTGCTTTTTTCTCGGGAATATCCTGAACGTATTTTTTGAAATCGTCTAAAGCGAAAGTTAGCTTATTATTCCATTTTTGAGCTTCGGTTCTGCAGTTGAAGAGCTGTCCAAAATCCGAAATCATTTGAAAATTATCTTCGATAGAAACAATATTGGTTACCCAAACCGGGCAAATTGTACTTAACTGCGCTACAATCTCGGGCGTATTTTCTTCTTTGTTACAAATGATAACATCAGGCTCTAGTAGTTTTATCTTTTCAAAATGAATCTTCTTGGTCCCTCCTACCATTTTTTTAGTCGATTTAAAATGATAAGGATGCACACAAAACTTAGTGATTCCGATAATTTTCTCTTCTAAGCCTAAATCGTATAGCAATTCGGTCTGAGAAGGAACTAATGAAATAATTCGTTTTGGAGCTGTTTCGAAAGTATGTGAGGTACCAAGCTGATCTTGTAACTGTTTCATGTTTATTTTGTTTCAGATTTCAAGTTCTTTAACCGCAAAGTTCGCAAAGGTTTTTCGCAAGGTTCGCAAAAAAAGCTTTGCGTTCGTAGCGTAATCCTTTGCGAACTTTGCGGTTAATCTATTTATAAAGTTATTTAAACCTTAGAGTTAATAATCTCTTCCATTTCTTTTTGAACCTTCAAAGCTTCTTCTCTTGCTTTTTCGGCAAAATCTGTTCCTTTTGAAGCGTAGATAATGGCTCTCGCTGAATTGACTAACAAACCTACTTTATCATTCATTCCGTATTTGCAAACTTCCGACAAGCTTCCGCCCTGAGCACCAATTCCAGGAACTAACAAAAAGTTGTCCGGAACAATTTTTCTGATTTCAGTAAAATATTCCGCTTTTGTAGCGCCTACTACGTACATCAGATTGTGGCTGTTTTTCCAGGTTTTAGAGGTTTCTAAAACTTGTTTGTATAATTCCTTTCCGTTTACGTTTAGCGTCTGAAAATCAAAAGCTCCTTCGTTTGAAGTCAGCGCCAACATTATGGTATGTTTATTCTCAAAAGCTAAAAACGGTTCTACCGAATCTTTCCCCATATAAGGAGCAACGGTTACACTATCAAAATTCAAATCTTCAAAAAAAGCTTTAGCATACATGCTTGATGTATTTCCTATGTCACCACGTTTTGCATCGGCAATCGTAAACATTTCAGGAAAATTCTCGTTGATATATTCAATGGTTTTCTGAAGCGAAAGCCACCCTTTTAATCCATAAGCCTCAAAAAAAGCAGTGTTGGGTTTGTATCCCACAGCCAAATCATGAGTGGCATCGATTATTGCTTTGTTGAATTCAAAAATAGGATCTTCAGTTTCTAATAAATGAGGTGGAATTTTGGTCAGATCGGGATCCAATCCAACGCATAAAAATGATTTTTTTAATAGAATTTGTTCGTGTAGTTGTTGTGTTGTCATTCTTGATTTTTTAGTTCTTCTAATGCAGTAGAAATACTTCCATTTTAGAAGTATGCAAAAATAAAAAAAGCCATTCAATTACGAATGGCTTTTTGGTTTTATATTCAATTTAAGCTTACAAATTGCCTAAATAAACAATTTCTGTTCTTCTGTTCTCTGCTCTTCCTTTTGCTGTTTTGTTCGATTGAACCGGTTTTGCAGATCCAAATCCCTGTGAACTTAAGTTCGCCGGATTTACTCCTTTTGCAATCAGAGCATCCATTACTACTTTTGCTCTTGCTTCAGATAATTTCTTATTTGTTTTAGGATTCCCTACATTATCGGTATGTCCATTGATTGCAAACTTAGCATTTGGATAATTTCTCAGGATTTCTTTGATCGCATCTAATCTGCCTGAAGTTTCTCCTTTTCTGGCATCACTTAAAGTTGCTTTTCCAGTTGTAAAGAAAATAGATTTTGCTTCCACTTTCAGCTGTGCCAATGTCTCTTTGGTAACTTTAGGACAACCGTTATTTTCTGCAGGACCATATACTAATGGGCAAGCATCATCCTTATCTAAAACACCATCTTTGTCTGCATCTAAAACAGGACATCCTTTATTTTCTACAGGACCCGCAACATCCGGACAAGCGTCGTCTTTGTCTAAAACGCCATCTTTGTCAGTATCCGGCCATGGACAACCTTTGTTTTCTACCGGACCGGCAATGGCAGGACAGGCATCTACATTGTCTAATAAAGTATCTCCATCGCTATCTTTCCAAGGGCAGCCCTTGTTTTCAACAGGACCCGGAACGCTCGGACAAGCATCATCTTTATCAAAAACTTTGTCTCCATCTGTATCTGGCCATGGACAACCATTATTTTCTTCCGGACCTGCTACTTTTCTACAAGCATCTTCTTTATCGATTACTCCGTCTTCATCCGTGTCTTTGAATTTCTTCTGATAAACCGGAATTTTTACCCCAAGATGAAAATCAACCGCTTTGGATTCTTTCGAAACCAGATTCGTCAAAACAGAACCCGAACCAATAAAGAAAGCACCTAAGCGAATCCCTGATCCTACCTGCATTCCACTATACTCCATCCAGGTCATTGGTACATAAAAACTAAACCACCTGCTTTCATAACGAGGCGTTAGACTTACACGATTGGCAATACTGCTTCCGTTTAATTTCGAATCGCTCACCATGCTGATGTCCCCATTTAAATTCAAGTAGAATTTTCTGTACATGTTCCAATCTACATCAGCGTGAATTGCTGTTGGTAAATTTGTTTTAACTCCTTTAGAAGTCGAAACTTTCGTATAATGCTGATTTAAGAAATCATACAGATTATCAGCATCATTAATCATTTTCTCCGTTACAATTCCTGTAACATTATAGGTATCTAATTTTGAATTTCTGTAGTTAATAGAACCAATATCAGTAACCGACAGACCAAAACGCACCTTGTATTTATTTAAATCACGAAAGTTATTGTCTGCTCTCTTTGCCTTGTTTAAATCGTATTTCTCGTATTCCGGTCTCCATTCGTAAACAAGTCCAAAATCAAATCCAAAACCATTCGAATTAGCATCGAATTTATAATCTTCATTAGCTTCAAAATCCTGGCTCGCTCCTATAGTTACTTCTCCTTCAGAAAAAAGAGTACTGGCTCTTGGATTTGCTTTGTTTTCTACAAACGCCACTTTCACTCCTCTACCCTGAGTATAACCATTTACACCTCCCTGAAGGTACTTTGCAGTTAAACCTCCTTTTAAGAAATGCTGATTATTCTGCCATAAAACTGCTGCATAAGAAAGACCAACTTCTCCCCATGAATGAGAAACTCCGTTTGGATTGCCTAAATTAAAGTTGAAATTGCTTGCATGGTCTAAACCATCTTTTACTTCATTTACAAGATTACCATTAACATTGTAGACATTGCTAATAGATCTGGCTCTTGTAAAAACTGCAATAGTATGTTTAGGGGCGATATTAAACATAAAAGACGGCCCCATAATATCAAAATTAACCAAAGCATTGTTTGCTTTAGCGGGTGTCATTATAGACTGACTATCAAAATCATATCCTTTTTTGTACACATCAAAAAGACGAACACCATAAAGATCATTCGATACCGATCCACTGATCGAAAACAGGTTAATATCAGTTTTAAAACGGGAATCAGCAATAGAAGCCGGGTTAAAAAGAACACTTTGAACACCTGCATAATTATCATGCGTGTATCCCAGATAAGACTGAGATTTGGCCGAAAAAGTAATAGCAATTAGTAATAAACTGAGTAAAGTTTTTTTCATTAAAATTTGTTTTGTTTTAGGTAAATTCGGCGGCAAAACTACACTATTTGAACTACAAACAGGTTACGTAAACATTGAATTCCTGTAACTTCTTTAACAAATTATGTAAGAAGATCAGAAGACTCATTTTCTATTTTTGGTAACAAACCTTTAATCAGACAATTATGATCCCACATATTGGAATAACACCAAAACAATTAAAAAAGAGTACGGTACTATTAGCCACAATTTTATCTAACGAAATGACTCTTTATGTAAAAACCAGAAAATTTCACTGGAATATTTCGGGAAACAGCTTTATGGAATTACACCAATTATTTGAAGAGCAATATCGAATTCTGGAGGCCCATATCGACGAAGTTGCAGAACGCATCAGTCAGCTTGGAGACAAAACTATTGGAACAATGAAAGAGTTTATCGAGAATTCAACGCTTAAAGAGTCTCCAAAAGAATACCCTTCACAGAAACAAATGTTAAAAGAACTTTTAGAAAATCATGAACAGCTAGTGAATGAGTTTCGGGATTATATTCCTGTTTTTGAAGAGGAAAACAACGATGCAGGCTCGGCCGATTTTGTGACAGGATTACTTCAGGAACACGAAAAAATGGCCTGGGTTTTACGCCGATATCAGATTTAAAAAGCTCAAAATGTGAATTATACAAATATTCCTAAAATGAATGTAACAGAAAAGCAACAACTAATCGACAACTTTACAATACTATTAATATTTAAAAGTTAAGATCATGAATACTACAGAAATAAAAGGAAATTGGAATGAGTTAAAGGGAAAACTGAAGCAAAAATTTGCAACTCTGACGGATGATGATTTGATGTTTGCTGAAGGTAAAGAAGACGAAATGTATGGTAGACTTCAGCAAAAACTGGGAAAAACAAAAGAAGAATTTCATCAAATCCTCTCAGATTTGTAACCCTTTCTGACTCAATCGGGATACCGTCTAGTATAAATATTAGACGGTATTTTTTTGAGAATTTTCTTTATTATTTCAAATATTAGTAAATTTCTAACAACTGTTAAACGATAGAACCAAAATTAAATTAAGTATCTTTAACCAAATTTTTATAGAATGAAACTATTTATAAAGTTTGACATCAACACCATTTGTTCGCTTTTTTTAAAGCACAATCTGGATCAGCACAATATAAATTTTACAAGCCTTGGTTTTGGTGAAATTGAGATCAATGATAATCTTGATGCTGATGCACTTGAAGCTTTAAAAGAAAAACTAAATCCGTGTGGATTTGAAATTGTTGAAAACCAAAAAAGTGTTCTGGTTCAAAAAATAAAAGATGCTATAATCGAACTTGTTTTCATGGAAGACAATAACAATTACAAAAGTTCAGTGTTTTTGGCCGAAAAGCTCAACCATAGTTATGGCTACCTGTCGAATGTATTTTCGGAAGTAACCTATTCTTCTATCGAAAATTTTATCATTTTACAGAAAATTGAAAGAGCAAAACAATTAATTATTATCAACGAAATGAGTCTGACCGAAATTGCTTTTTTACTCAACTATTCAAGTGTAGCCCATTTGAGTACACAGTTTAAAAACACAACCGGAATTACACCGTCGGCTTTTCAGAGAATAATTAAGAAACGAAGAGAAAATTTAAAATAAAATCCAAATACCACATTAAAATGCAAAAAAACGCATTACACATTTTATTAGCTGATGATGATGAAGACGATCGCCTTTTTTTTAAAGATGCCTTTGAAGAAATAAAGATCCAGACCAAAGTAGAATTTGCTCATGACGGAATGCAATTAATGGATCATTTGATGAATCCTGACAATATGTTACCTGATATTTTATTTCTGGATTTAAATATGCCTAAAAAAACCGGAAAAGAATGCTTGATCGAGATTAAAAAAACCGAGCATTTAAAAAACATTATTATTGCTATCTACTCTACTTCCTCATCTGAAGAAGACATTGAAGATACCTTTATTCAGGGAGCGAATATTTACATTAAAAAACCAAGTGATTTTAACAATCTGAAAAAAATAATTAATGAAGTTGTTACCGTAAACTGGCACTATCATACCTCAGGGTTAAACCGTGATAATTTTCTGTTGCGACTAAAATAGTAGAACACCGATGAAGTGGATCCCAAATTTTAATTCTTCAAACTCTTTGAGAGTTATTTTTGTAATCGCAGTTTTCATTCTGTTATTTCTTTCTTCTATTGCTTACAAACACAACCAGGATCTCAATGAGTCCAGCAAGTTGGTAATGCATACGTATGAAATTAACATTCAGCTAGAACGGTTAATGTCAGCTATAAAGGATGCCGAAACGGGACAGCGCGGTTATATCATAACCCGCAATTCCCGTTTTTTAACCCCTTACCTTTATTCGCGTGACAAGGTAAACACTTCGTTTATCACTTTAAAAAAGTTAACGGCAGACAACCCAAAACAGCAGGAAAACCTTCAAAGGTTATTCAAGCTCATCATTCAGCGTTTTGTTTCTTTTGAAAATTGCCTCAAATACAGCGATCCCAAAACCTATGACAAACGAAAACTCGACAATTATATGTTTGGGGGACGAATTTTGATGGAGAACATTCGTTTTAAAGTAGACGAAATGAAAGATAGCGAAAAAAGCTATCTGGCCAAAAGGCTAAAAATTTACGACGCCGAAATTTCTCTCAGCCCGCTTTTTTCAATTTCACTATTTCTGGTTGCTTTAACTTTTATTTTACTGGCTTATCGACAAATCAGTCGTGATTTTGAGCGCCTTAAAGTCATTAACAAGCAGCTTTTAATTTCCAGCGGACTTATGGCCGAATCGGAAGTTATTGGTAAATTCAGTACCTGGCAATGGGATTTAGACACTAACAAGATTGACTATTCCGACAATCAATACCGTTTGTTGGGCTATGAACCCAATGCTTTTGTTCCCGAAAAAGGTACTTTTTTAAATTTTGTGCATCCTGATGATAAAGTAGCCGTTGCAAAAGCAATGGAAGGAATTCTGAATTACGAAGAATTACCTTTTGTTTATTATAAAATTATGCTCCCAAATCAAGAAGTTAGATACTTTAAAACGACCGGAAAATTATTAACGGACCAACAGGGAAGCAAAATTTTACTGGGTATTAACTTTGATATTACCGATGAGCATTTACTAAATATAGAACTTCAGGAACGTAACCTCGAACTGGAGAAAAGCAATAAAGAATTGGCTTCTTTCAACCATGTTGCGAGTCACGATTTACAGGAACCTCTTAGAAAAATCCAGACTTTTATTTCCAGAGTCTCGGATGCCGACAAAGAAGCTATGTCGCAGAATGGTCGGGATTATATTGAAAAAATTCAGGTTTCGGCCAAAAGAATGCGTGTTTTAATTGATGATTTACTTTTATTCTCCAGAACCAATACGACTAAAAAAGAGTTCATTAAATCAAATTTAAATGAACTACTCCAAAATGCCGAGGCGGAACTAACCGAAATGATCGACGAAAAGAAAGCCGTTATTACCGCTACAAAATTGCCCAAACTGTCCGTTATTCCGTATCAGATCGAGCAGCTTTTTATCAATCTAATTGGAAACTCTTTAAAATACAGCCGTCCGGATATTGTTCCCGAAATTACAATTGAAAGTCAAAAAGTACTTTCTGCCAATTATCCCGAACTCTTGGATCAAAATGTAAAAAAATTTCACAAGATAACTTTTACAGACAACGGAATGGGATTTGACCCTCAGTTTAAGGAAACCATTTTTGTATTGTTTCAGCGACTGCACTCCAAAACCGAATATCCGGGAACAGGAATTGGTCTGGCAATCTGCAAAAAAATTGTCGACAATCATAAGGGTCATATCATGGCCGACAGCCAAACTGATCAAGGTTCTGTATTCACTATTTTTCTTCCGGATTAGCGCTTCAAAAAAGCCTTTAAAAACCACATAACAAACGTTATATAAATCTTTTATGGGAATTATATAACGTTTCTTTTTTATGCTGTAAAGCAAAATCTTTTATTCGTCGCCATCTTTGTAATGTAATACTTTATGAAGTAATAATGAAAGCAATGCCCAGAGTAAAATCAATATTTTTTAAGACAATATTTTTATTGTTAATCCTAGTTTTTGTTTCATCATGCAAAAAAAACTATTCAATAGAAACCTCTTTAAAAAATGAAACTTTTACCAAGAATCACAAGGAAGAAATTGAAGCCTTTTTTTTTATTGCGGCGGCAAATGTAAGTCAATCCATTATTTCTAAAAGTCAAATTGCACAACAAAAAAGTTCTGACAATACCATTCTTGAAATAAGCAAAAAAATCGAAATCAATCAAAACCTGTTGTTACAGGAAATAACTAATCTGGCCAATAAAAAGCTCATTATTATCACCGAAATCAACGCAACCCGTAAACGAGACTTGTACGATTTGATTGATGCCAATGAATACAATTTCAACCACGCCTACTTAGATTCGATGAATGATTCATTAGAAGAGCAGATTCGGTTACTGGAATCAATTTCAAAGGAAACAAATGATCAAACGATTTTGAAAATGGTTTTACAGTATCTGCCACAACAATATGAGTTTTCAAGAGAAATTCAAAAATCAAAAATAGTAATCTAAACGCCTCTACAATCTATTATTAACTAAACTATTGAACTATGAAAATGTACACCAATTTTTTATGCGCCTTCACCCTTTTTTTAACAGCTTCATTTGGAATGCTGTACGCTCAGAACAATAATGTAAATACCGAGTACGGGATCAAAGGAGGATTCAACATGTCGAATTTGTATTCTAATGATGCCAACGACGACAATGTTTTGTACGGTTTCAATGCCGGACTCTACGCGACTTTGCCTATCTCTGATTTTATTGCTATTCAGCCGGAAATCCTATTTACCACAAAAGGTGCCAAACTAGAATACAATAACGTTTTTGCCAGTGGAGACTCAAAATTCAAACTAAACTATATCGAAGTTCCACTATTGGTAAGAGTTAATATCACCAAAAATTTCAATGTTCATGCCGGTGGTTACGCTTCTTATCTCGTAAGCTCAAAAGTTACGGGTAGCGGAGATATCAACTTTGAACAGGAAATCGATACTAATGATCTGAACAAGTTTGATGCCGGTCTTGCAGCGGGTGTTGGAGTCGATTTTGATCCAATAAGTATTGGTTTACGTTACAATTACGGACTAACAACCGTTGGAAAAGAAAGAACCGTTGCCGGAACAACCTACACTTTTCCTGATGCAAAAAACAGCAACCTTAGCTTGTACCTCTCGTATAAACTAAATTAGAAAAGGAATTTATTAACCCTAAACACACAAATCATGTCAAATTTATTATATACCATCGCAGTAATTCTGGTCATACTTTGGGCTTTAGGCTTTTTTGTTTACAGCCTGGGAAGTATCATTCATATTTTATTAGTCATTGCCGTTATTGCTATACTATTCAGACTTATTAAAGGTCGTGAAATTTAAAAAACAAGTACTATTAACCACTTTATATTAATTACTAAATCAGATATTATGAAAACGAGTAACACAATTTTAGGAATTTTAGGAGCTGCAGCGGCAGGAGCATTTTTGGGCGTTTTATTTGCACCAGACAAAGGATCAAATACCAGAAAGAAAATATCAGACAAGTCTAAAGATTACGGAGACAATCTGAAAAACAAGTTCGACGGAATTGTAAGCACTATTTCTTCAAACGGTAAAGAAATTATCGAAGAAGGAAAAGCAAAATTCAGTCAGGCAAAAGAAGACTTCAACACGCTTAAAGACGAAGCAAAAGCCGTAAAATCGAACTATTAAGAAGTGAAATTTGTAAATCCTAAACATACCCCTCTATCATGGAATCAAATGCAACAACAAACGAGAACTTAAATCTTTACGAGAAAGCTGAGAATTATACCAAAACGAGTTTAGAGTTAATCAAACTCAAAACGGTATCAGCATCAGCAGATGTTTTATCGACATTAACCTCCAGGATCGCAGTTGGAGCTGTTGTTGCATTTTTTACCCTATTCCTCAATATTGGGATCAGTTTATGGATTGGAAAAAAATTAGGCGAATACTATTACGGTTTTTTTATACTGGCAGTCTTTTATTTAATTGTTGCCATAGTGCTGCACAAATTGCACCACAGACTTATTAAAACCCCTATTGGAAACATGATTGTTTCCAGTATTTTAAAAGAAACTAAAACAGAGAGCGATTCTGATCTAAGTCAATCAAAAAACTAAAAAAGACTGTTATGGAAACTATTTACACCCTTGATTCACTAGACCGGAAGATTCGGCTCTTAGAAAATCGGCAAGACGCCGAATGGTGTTCGATTAAAGACGAAATCGATGAAATTAAAGAGCATTTAAAACCTCTTAACCTCATTCGAAACACAGTCGAAGAAATCAACGAAACAGTTGGCTTTAAAAGCCATCTGGCACAATCAGCGATCAGTATCGGAATTGGTTATCTGGCCAAAAGATTTGTGGTGGGAAAAAGTAAATCAACTTTCAAAAATATCTTCGGATCCTTACTACAACTTGTTGTTACCAACATCGTTTCGAAACCGCACGAACCTTCACACGAAGATTCGGCACCATAAAAATCGTCAGGAGAGTAATGGTCTAACTAAAATTTAATTATTATGGAAAAGTTAAGCGAAATAATAGTCAAAAATGGTGTGTACATGTACTCTAATCTTTATAAATGTTTTGAATTCACAAGAGTATTTCTAGGTATCTAACTTGCTTTATACGTTTTATAAACAAACGGTTAATGAGTTAATATCCTTCACTATATATATTTTTTAGGTACTGAGGTGCTGAGGTACTAAGGTTCTGAGGTTTTTGTTTAAAAACTCATCTTAACCAAAAAGAGCCAGTTTCACAAAAATGAAACTGGCTCTTTTATATAAGGTGCTAAGGTCTTTTAATCATAACTCTGATAGATAGGAAATTTCAAACCTACATAAAGATTACTGCCTTTGGAATTGTTTGAAAATAAGTTGCTAATTAAAGATCCTGAACCAATAAATAAAGGCCCGGCTCTAAAACCAGTTCCAACTTGAGTTCCGCCATATTCCATCCAGGTCACTGGGAGATAAAAACTAAATTTTCCATCTTCAAATCTAGGCGTAAACGTAACCGAATTGGCAATTGCAGTACCGTTTATTTTTTTAGCATCAACTAATCCAAAATCGCCGCTTAAATTCAAATAAAACTTATTATTAATGTTCCAGTCAAAATTCGTATGCAAAGCAGTTGGCAAATTGGCTTGCATACCTTTTCTTGTTGCCGTTTTTACATAATTGGCATCAAAAAACTCAAAAATATTATCGGCATTATCAATATCATCCTGCGTAACTCTTCCGGACAGATCGTAGGTGTTTTCAATCATATTTTTATAATTAAGCTTTCCAATATCGGTTATAGAAACTGCGGTTTTAAACTTATAGCGATTTCCTCTGCAAGTATGACAATTGGTACGATACTCATAAGTAAACCCTAAATCAACGCCCACACCAGCCGAAGTCCCATCAAACTTAGGATCATCACCCTTTTGATAATCATAGCTTGCAGCAGTCTTTAAGGTTCCCGTAGAGTAATATTCGCTCAAAGCCGGATTAACATCATTTTTATTAAAAGCAACACTCAAATTATTTCCGTTAATATAGCCATTTACTCCTGCCATCAAATATTTTAAGGTAATACCGCCTTTTATAAAATGTTCTTCATCATCAAGTAAAACGGTACCATAACTGGCTCCAATCTCTGCCCACGAATTGGTAACGGCATTTGGATTTCCTCCCGATATTAAAAAACTATTTGAAACATCTATATTCTTATTTACTTCGTCAACAAGCGCACCATTTACATCGACAACATTGGTTACGCTTCGAACACGTGTAAAAAGTGCAACGCTGTGTGCCGGCGTAATATTGAACATAATCGACGGACCTAAAATATCTACATTAAAGTTTCCCCTGTTATTGGCTTTAATATTCTTCTTTCCGTCTCTTTGTAAATCAAAACTGCCATCTAAAATCCCGGCCAAATTTACCCCGTACAAATCATTTTGTCCCGTTGCACTAGCCGAAAATATATTAATATCAACTTTGTGTTTTGAATCAACAACAGTTGATGGATTAAATAACACGGCTTGAATTCCTGCATAATTATCATCCCTAAATCCAAAATACGATTGCCCTTGGGCATAAAAAAAGCTTCCAAAGAAGCAAAATAATAGTAAAGTTCTCTTCATAAATTAGTTTTAAGCAATTGGTTAGTAATCCTTTTATGGTTTAAAAGGCACGCAAATATTAAAAGAAAAATATTGAAAAAAAAGTTTTTTTTTGAGAAACAGAGAAGCAAAGACACAGAGAATCAACGGTTTTAAGATTTTTCTTAGAATTGATAAAAACAAAATATCGCCCATGGTTGCAACCATGGGCGATATTTTGCCAGATGTATTTCGAGAAATGGATTCTGAAAAATGAATGCTAAATATTTCATCCCAATAGTTGAAACCACTGGGAACGTACAAATCGGGATTAATCTATTTTTCATAAAAAAAGCCGAACATAAGTTCGGCTTAAATATTTATAGAATCTGGAGAGATTCCTTTGTACCTCAAATTAAAAAACCTCTGAAGCTTCCTTCAATTTCTCCATGTTGTTCACCAACTGAAGCTCGGCAACAATTTTCTGAATGTCACCATTCATGATGTTTCCTAAATCGTATAAAGTTAAACCAACACGGTGATCGGTTACACGACCTTGCGCGTAGTTGTAGGTACGAATCTTAGCCGAACGGTCACCAGAACTTACCTGAGACGTACGTTTGGTAGCATCTTCAGCTTCTTTCTTAGCCAATTCCTGTTCGTACAAACGAGAACGTAAAACCGTTAACGCTTTATCTTTATTTTTATGTTGTGATTTCTGATCCTGACATTGCGCCACTAATCCCGTAGGAATGTGCGTTAAACGTACTGCCGATTTCGTTGTATTTACCGACTGCCCTCCAGGTCCTGACGAACAGAAGAAATCTACACGAACATCGTTCATATCGATTTGTACATCAAACTCTTCTGCTTCCGGTAAAACCATCACCGTTGCTGCCGAGGTATGTACACGACCTTGTGTTTCGGTTTGAGGAACACGTTGTACACGGTGCACACCAGCTTCAAATTTCAGAGTTCCGTAAACATCTTCTCCAGTAACTTCAAAAATAACCTCTTTGAAACCTCCCGAAGTACCTTCGTTCATATCTACCACAGAAGTTCTCCAACCCTGGTTTTCACAGTACTTAGTATACATTCTGAATAAATCCCCTGCAAAAATACTAGCTTCGTCCCCACCCGTTCCGGCACGAATCTCCACCATTACATTTTTAGCATCTTCAGGATCTTTAGGAATCAACATAAATTTGATTTCCTCCTCCAGTTGCGGCAAGCGTTCTTTTGCTTCGTCAAGCTGCATTTTGGCCATTTCGGTCATATCTGCATCGCTTCCGTCAGCAATAATTTCGTTTGCTTCGTCAATATTTGCTAAAACAAGAATGTATTCTTCTCTTTTTTCAACCAAAGCTTTGATGCTTTTATATTCCTGGTTGAGTTGCACATAACGTTTTTGATCAGCAATAACATCCGGCTGAATAATCAAATCCGAAATCTCATCAAAACGCTGCTTTACATATTGAAGTCTATCTAACATTTTCTAATTCCTTTTATTGGACTGCAAAATTACAAAATTTTTACGGAAAATTCTAGTGTTGTTTTTTTAGGTTTTTTGAGACTGCAATTTAGTGGAATTAGGATGGTTTTTAGGAGCTTGTTCCTGCTATTCGCTATATCTTTTTAGGCAGAAGTTTTTCGTTTTAATTTAGACGTTCTCGTTAGCCTAAAAAGGATGCCGCTGCTATCAGGGCTAAGACGGGGCAGTATTTAATTTGCATTTTATAGATTTATGTAAAAACATTCAATTCACTAAGGATTTTTACCTTTAACAAAAACGAAGTAAACAACTATAAAACAATATTTTAACAAAAGAAAAAAAACAGGTATTTTCACTTGGTAATTAATTTAAAATAAAGCAGATATTTGTTCTCTAGATTAAGTTTTATATAAAATCAATTATAATAAATCATTGATTTTACGAATAATTCAAAAATTAAAACTTAATTTCTTTATAGATAATCCCCAATTTATAACCCATTAAGTCCGACCTTCACTCAGGTGGCCTTCAGCTAAAAACAATACATAACAGGTCAATTAAAAATAAAAAAACATCCAAAAGACGAATAAAATAATTAAATCAAATATGATTATGACAAGTAATAAATTGGAACTAATGAATTTGGTTGAAAATATAATTAACCAAGAATTGAATGAAACGGAACAACAAAACTACAAACTTGAAGGGGAAGAATTTATTGATAAAATATTAAAAACAGAAAGAACAAGTGTAGTTAATTATAATGAAAATGGCACAACAGGTTTTGACTTTGGTCTTTCTCCAGATGCTTTAGAATTAATAAAACAAGGCGCGACTTTTAGCAGTATTATTATATCCATTTTTAATATTTATTTAGAATTCAAAAAAGTCAAAAAGTCAAAAGATGAATCACAACTTACATCATTTGAATTAAAAGACAAAGTGTACAAAACTTTAATGGAACAAAATTTACCAGACGATTTAAAAGTAGCAATTAAAGAAAAATACGCCACTCAGCTCTTGACTATATTAGATAAACTGGATTAAAATGGAAATAGCATCAAATGAAAATCTGTTAAAAAGTTTTTACTTTAGAAAAGCTAGAAAACATAAGTTAAGAGTAAAGTTCAGAATCATGTTAGTGCTTTTTATTTTACCTGCATCTAGTATTATTTTCTTTCTTTTTTTTAATCCTTCAGAATATGATGTCGCAGCTAATCAAAGATCATTATTAGGTATTCTTTTCGATTTAGTAATTTTAGTCTATGTCCTTTTCATTTACCTTACTAGGATAAAGCAGCTTTTACCAAAATCGTCTTACATTGAACTTAATCAGGAAAATTATAAAGAAATATGGAGTATATGCTATGAAATTATTGAAAAATTAGATTTAAGCAAATTAAAATTAAAAATATATTACATAAAGACAAATGATATTGAAGCTCATATTACTTTAGAAAAAGGAATTGTTCATTTGTTTCTAAGTCGCGCATTAATATCACATTCACACCATTATCCTAAAGAACTTGAATCAATTTTGGGTCATGAATTTGGCCATATTGTTCAAGGAGATTCTAAATTATTTTTAATTACTAAAAAAGCATTTAGACTTCCTATTTTCTTAAATGATATGAGGTTGTGTTTTGGTATATTCCTAGCTTTACTTTTATTTTTATTTTCCCCGAGACAGATGGAACCTGCTCTTTCTATCATAGTAATTTCACTAATCTATAGAAGAATTTATACCGGATTTAACAGGCTTAGAAAAGAATCAGAATTTCTTGCCGACTTATGTTCCTTAATCATCATCGAAAAATCAGAAATAATCAAAATTGTAAATGACTATATACCTGAAAGTAATTCACCTAACTATCCTTCCAAAAAAGAAAGATTAAAATCAATTGAATTATTTAAAAAAAATATTATTAGGAATAAATAGCCGAATGTTCAACAGCATTTATCCTTTAGATGACTTAAGTATCCCACTCGTAAACGCAAAGTTTTTCTTGTCCAAAAAATTTTAAGTGATATTTTGATGTTTTTGTGTAATTGTTTCCCCTTCCCTTATCAATTGCCATCTTTTGCTCTTCTAAAACCTCCTAAAAGAATTTTAACTTCTATCAGAGCTAAAGCTTTTATAATTTGTTTAGCTTTTATGGATTTCTATAAAATCATCCAATTAAAGCGATTTACTTTTAACAAAAAATAATTTTAATAAAATCAGGTGTTTTTACGTGGTTGTAAATTTAAATTAAATACGATGTTTGTTGACTTAAACCTTAACATAATAAAAACAAATAGAAAACAAGACTACATTTTTCCATCGAAAAATGTAGTCTTGTTTTGAAAAATAAATGAATTTAAATAAAACATTATGAACACTAGTCAAATGGTTAGAATTTTAGAAGATGCTTTCGTAAGAGAATGGATTAGAAATGCTGAAAACATCAATACTAAAGTTATTGATTTAGTTAGAGAATCATTCTTAATTAATCAAATGAATGAAAGCATAAATGCAATTAATCCTAGCGATGAGAACCTCATAAATGAGAGGTATCAGTTTCTACTATTATCTTCTCTATCTAAACAATTTGCCTTTTTACTTTTTCATGTGAGTAAAGATGGTCTTGAAGTTAATCCTGAAACAATTCGCGAAGCGCAAGAAATTTTAAAAAATAGTGGTAAATGCCCTATTATGCCATGTATAAAACCCAAAAACTAGATAAATGAACAAATTAAAAGCAATAGATTTAAATACTGAGTCACTAAAACTATATACCACGGTTGCCGTTGCATCAATCGCAGGATTAGTTGCATTTCACAACTCTCAAAATATTGAACATTGTGAAAGTGCGTTTATTATTACATTAATATTATTCATTTTTTCTGCTATTGTAAGTATTGTAACTTTAAATTATTATATAATTGCTGTCAATAATAATGAATTCGAAGTCACCGCAAAATTCCCTGTTTGGTTAAATCGAATTGCTGTTATTCTATTTTTAATTGGATTAATTTCGGCTGGCTTTTACATAAATCTCTCACAGAAAAAAATAAGCCCAAAAAATGAACAACAAATTAATGGAATTATAATTCAAGGAAATACTGTGAGAATTGGAAATAATGTAAAAACAAAAATAAAGATCACTAAAGACTCTACTGGAAACATTAAAGAAATTTTAATTCCTACAGAATAAATAATAATTAATACCAATTTTAAAATCCCCTGCTAGGATGAACGTCTAACCCATATCCTAACAAAAAAACAAACCATTATGAAACATTTTCTTTTACTTTCTTTTTTATTCATTTTCAATATCAATTTTGCGCAAGAAGCTAAAATAAAAAAAGAAAAATGGCATTGGAACAATGGACCCAAACAAGATACAGTTATTGGTTATGCTCAGGTTTTAAAAGTTGACAATGTGCTTTACATTTCGGGTGCAGTAACGACGGAATTAACTCCGGCAGGAATCACAACTGTCTATAACGATTTAAAAGCTTCGCTAGCGAGTTATGGCGCTACGTTTGCAAATGTTGTGAAAGAAAATCTATACACAACAGATATTGAGACCATGAAAAAGTACAACAACGTTAGAAAAAAATTCTACAATGGCGATTTTCCTGCGGCTACATGGGTACAAGTCGTACAATTATACATGCCAACCGCAAAATTAGAGGTCGAATTGGTTGCACATCTGCCTAAATAATTGGATTAGATTGGGGTTCAGTGTCCTGCTCTTGAACACAAATAAAATTGCCTAAAAAAGTCACGAGCATTCTATTATAAAATCTAATTGTAGAAAACATGAATAACGAGAATAACAAAAATGACCAAACCAAAACAAAAATTTTAAATGCCTTAGCCTGGGTAGCTGCGGCCTTAATTGCCTTGTTTTCTGCTTACATTTTCTATATAATGGCTCAAAGAGGTTACGAATCTAAAGTCTGGTTACCTATCGCGCAAAAACATTTTCCAGTTGTTGTTGGATTACCTATGGCAGCGATTACTTCACTTTTCATCGTTTTAGTTCTAGAGTATGTTTCTGGAAAAATAGAATTTGAGATACCGGGAGTAAAATTTAAAGGCGCAGCCGGGCAAATTATATTTTGGATCATTTGCTTTCTAACAATAGTATCGTCAATAAAATTGTTATGGGATTTAGAATAAAAACCCCGATAGCACGGATTTGCAATCCGTGCCCGCAACAGTAAAACAAAATACTAATCATAAAAAACAAAAGCTACAAAATCATGTAGCTTTTGTTTTTTTGCGTCATGTTAGCGCAGATTTGCAATCTGTGCCCGCAAAGATGAGTAAACACTAACAGTTGAGCATTTTAAAACAAGTACAACAAAACAACATCTAAATCACTTTCCAATCCTGAATAATTCCGATCTCCCCGCTCACGCCAGCAGGGGAAAGAAAATCTTCCAACGTCGTATCTTTTCCAAAAAGTAATAATGATCATTCGATATTAATTTGTAAGAAAAATTAATTATTTTTGAATAAAAAAATACAAGATAGGAGCAAAGTCAAGATACTTCGCTCTTCCGACAGAGATTCAGAGAAAGGCTCTGTACGAGATGCTTAATGATTCTAAAAAGACTGATTTAGATCATGATATCGTCTTTGAGCCAATATAATAAATGGTCAATTTAAGCTATATATATGATGCGCGAACAACTTTATCATCTTTATTATTCAGGAACGGACGTCTACGATTTAGCTCCGGAATGGACATCTGAAAATAAAGAGCACTTTTGCCATGATTGTACTAGGTTAAAGCTTCCTCATAGTGCTATGGATATCATTACGAATGGAAGAATAAGAAAAAATCTAGATATGACAATAATTGGTCACAACCTAATCCCTGGTGCCATGTCTTATCGCTTGTTAGAATTACTAGGAACATGTGCGAGAAAACATTTAAATATTGGTACTGTTTATAACAATGTAGCAGGAAACAGTACCAAACAACCGTTTGTAACTTTTATTAGCAAACATAAATATATTGTATTAAGAGGTGAGAATCCTGATGTTTTTGATGGAATTCCTATTCCTGAAAATGAAAGAGAAATAGTTTGCCCGCAATGTCATTTTCAGGCAAGACGAGAAAGATTTCCATTTTTTTTACTTGAAAGTGAATACCCCGATTATCCGATTTGTTGTACAAATGTAGGGCTGCTCATATATGAGAGCGTATATAGTAAGATAAAAAACAATAAATTAATTGGTGTGCGTGTAGAGAAAGTTAAAATTAAGTAACAGAATAAGAGAGTTGCTATCATTGTTACCCGATAGCGCGGATTTGCAATCCGTGCCCACAACAGTAAAACAAAATACTAATCATAAAAAACAAAAGCTACAAAATCATGTAGCTTTTGTTTTTTATGCATCATGTTAGCGCAGATTTGCAATCTGTGCCCGCAAAGATGAGTAAACACTAACAGCTGAGCATTTTAAAACAAGTACAACAAAACAACATCTAAATCATTTTCCAATCCTGAATAATTCCTTGCCGAACTAAAATAATAATCTTCAGCCGAACTAACAGTTTTATCTTTTACGGGATTATTATGAATGTAATCTATTTTTTGCTTAATAAATTTATTACTGTAAATATGTTCCGCATGATAACCATTTTGCCAAACTTTATAAGTCTGATCCTTTTTTAAATGCTCACATGCCTTTTTAAAATATTCTAACATCCATTCTCTTCTGCTTTCGGGTTCATTTGTTAAAGTCTGAATTATTTTTTTTGATGTAAACTTTTTAAAATCTCTAATAATATCAGATAAAACAAAACCATCTGTTCCTTTGCAGATTAAATGGATATGGCTACTCATAATACAATAGGCATAAATCTCTAAACCCTTATTTTCCTGACAATATTTTAAAGCGTTTATCAAAATATTTTTCTGATTTAGTCTTGTAAATATATCTATCCAACCTACAGCAGTTATAGTTATAAAATATGCTTCCTCGGTCGTTGTTGCTTTGTATTTTGTAGACATTGTCTTTTTTCTTACAAAAATAAAAAAGTATGACGAGAAATTTTACTTTTTATTTGTGGGAGGTTCAAGGAATAACTTTGCGGGCACAGATTACAAATCTGCGCTATCGTTGCGAAAATATAGCTGCGTAAGCAAGACTCACACGAAATATCTTATATTTGAATCATAAAACTTAAGTCCCGGTAGCACGGATTTGCTGTCCGCACAAAGATTGGCTTTTTTTTAATGATTTCTATTGCGTCTTACTTTTGCGGGCACGGATCTTCTAACTAAAACTTTACAAATTGAATACACTCATTAATAATCTACTAATGAAAATAGAAATTAATAAAAAGTACCAGTCAGGTTTAATCGCAAATACTGATCTTCATGCAGGGGGTTTGTTTTTTTGTATAATCTACCAAAATCAACTAGAGTTTTTTGAGAATGGTAAAGTTGAGCTAGCAAAAAAGATCGTCGATGCCTTTCGCCCAATGAATGAGCACGATGTCAAACATTTACAAAATTATAAGATTGTTGGAGACTACTCCTTTAATGATAGAGGATATTTAGTTTGTAAGTTTGAGGATTTATTTTGGACATTTACCGGATTGTCTACCGAAAAAGATAGTTCAATTATTCCCTTTAACATTTATGATAGTCGCTTACTAAATAGTTGGGGAGAAGTTTATAAACTTGAAGAAATTATTTAGTGACAACGGTTTTTCAAATATTATTCCCCGCTGGCACAAGTGAAATGCTCGCGCCAGGAAAAGTCTATTTTTTTAAATTCTAAAAATCAAACAAAAACAACTCCAAATGAAAATCTTAAAAACCTTATTTATCTTAGCATTCTTAACATTCTTATCCTGCAAAAAAGAAGACAAATCATTTGAAACTCCCGAAAAAGTGGCTGCCCACACATTGGAAGTTCTTAAAAATATCGATAAAAAAACTAACGAAGAATTCCTGCAAGAAGTAATGACCTATCAGGAGCTTAAAGATTTGGCCAATAACCCAAATGCTAAACTTGGTGAAATTGTAAAAAGCAAGTTCGAATCTGTATCACAGGAAGCGTTTACAGATACTTCAATAAGAGATTTTAATGATATTAAAGAAACTGGTAAAACTTATAATATTGACTGGAGTTCTATAACATTTTCTGAGTTTAAACATTTGGTTATTGAATTTGGCAATATGAAAGGTTTAAGAGTAGAAACATATTTCAAAAATAAAGACGGTCAAATTTACTTTGTGAAATCACAATCATTTTATGATGGAAAAGGCTATAGAATCGTAAAATTAGCCGAAATAGTACCAAAAAGGTAATTGAACCCCCGCTGGCACGAGTGTCCCGCTCGTGCACGCAATTTTACACTTTTTCCTCTTTTATAAATCCCCCTTCAAATAAACCTTATGCAAATCATCCAGCAGTTCCATTTCTTCTTCTGGTAAAAGTTGCAGGGCAATTTCCAGTAAAGTCATTACATGAATATCTGAAACCGATACAATACTTGACAAATTTCTGGCATCATCATTAAGCAAAATAATACTTGCTTTAAGTAAATCTGAGACCATTAGATTTAATTCGTTGTAACTCGATACTTTTAAGGGTATGCTAAACGAATTATCACTATAATTCTCCGGTTTTAGTTTGTTGAATTTATTTCTTCTATTCATTGATTCTAAAAATTCTAAGACTTGTTTTTTATGTTGCATTTCCATGATTTATTATTGTTTTTCTTCGGAACCAAATTAGAAATAACAGATTACTTTTAAGTGATTGTAAACAACCGGTTGTATTCAACCGATTGTTTTAAAACTATTTGCAAACTTTTTTTCAATTCAAAATCTATAAGAGATATCATATATTTGTTAGCGACAAATCTTCCGAAAATCAATTGTGAAGAAATAGCGTTCCCGAACAAAATAAACGACCATGCATTTGAATACAAATAAGAACATTGAAGAGCAGATAGAAAATCTAACAATAAGCTTACTTGAAATGGTAAATCTTTATTGTTGGAATGATATATCAGAAAATCTAGTTTATATTCTTTCAGATATTTCAAAAGTAGAAGGCGAAAACTTTTTTATTCAGCGCAGGAATAAAAATAAGCTCAATAAAAAGACAAAACCTAAAAATTTTAATGAAGCAATTTTAGATCTTAAAGAAATTTATGATTCAATTTATGACATTAATCTATATGTTTACAAAGCTGAAAAACATCAAACAATTATTGATATCAGATATTTTCCTAAAAGCGAACTTACTACTGATCATTTAAAAACAGTGCGTAACAACACGCCAATGTTGCATTGCAAAATAGCCCATCCTCCCTATTTCAAAAACGAGGAAAAGAAATTTGATGTCAATTGGGAATTAGGTGGAATAAACTACCATTGGAATATGTTTTGGTGGAAAGCAAACTATAAATGGCACAGACACATTACTTCTTCAGGCAGTTCGAATAAAAATTAAACAATTAAAAATTTCGGTTGAACCACACGTTCCGAAGTGTTCTTTCTTAAAAGCAACTAGCTTCGCACAACAATTTAATTTAAATTTTAAAATATATTTTGAAATCAAATTAAATATAATATCTTTGCACCTTTAAAATTCTGTTGCATCCTGGAGTTTTAGAAAGAGGGCATAAGTTTAAGCAGCTAAATTTATGCAGAAAGATCTGAAAACTTATTAATTTCAATACTATGAAATTTTTTAAGAAAAAGTATCGATGGATTTGGCAACTATTGATCAACGTTTTAATATTTTTACTATCAAATTAGCATACTACTAATACTTAAATGGATTAGATTAAAAAAGAAAACCTCATCAGAAATGATGAGGTTTTTATATTTTTTGGAATTCCCTCTCTACAAGCTGCCCCCAAATCATACAAGGTCACATTCTCAATCCCACTCTGCGAGATGTTTTAAAAGCTGCACAAATTCCTCTACTGGTGCGAGCTTCCTCCTCATGAACACAGGCAAAATAACCTAAAAAGAATATCGCTTCAATCAGGATTGTGGAAATTGATTCAAAAGTTCAATTACGGATTTCCGTAAAATACCTGAATCATAAGAAGTTAGTTTTGGATAAATATTTACAAAGACATTTTTTAAACTTATTTAAATCCTCAAACAATAAAAAACTAATACCACAAAACATGAATGATCTTATAACAAACGGAAGTGAAATTAAACTAAGAATTATTTCTGAAATAAACAATGCTAAAGAATGCATCTATATTGCAATGGCTTGGTTTACTGACAGAGATATTGCAATGGCAATCATTGAAGCAAAAAACAAAAATGTACTTGTTGATGTCATTCTTTCTTCAAATCTTCAAAACGAAACTGTAAAATTAATGCTAAAAGGTGCAGACATCAGTGTTCACGCTTTTGAAACAGGAGACACTAGAGGTGTAATGAATCATAAATTTTGTCTCATAGACAATAAAATTTCAATTAACGGTTCGTACAATTATTCTATCAATGCAAGCCACAATAACGTTGAAAATATTCAAGTCTCGGATGACATTGCGACTTACTCTAACTTCTTATCAGAATTTGAGCGTTTAAAATATAATATTGATCACAATATTGGTGTAAATATTAACGTCTCCCCACCTCTTCCCATTCCACAAGTTCAAGCACCACAGTCTATAAATATTATAGACACTTTTTCGCAACAGTTGCATAATCTTGTTTATTCGGCTGCACATATTAGCACGGAAGAATACAAAAAGAAAGGATATGAAAATTCAAAAGAAAGTCACGGAAGTATTGATATTTTCAGAACCGAATATCTCACTATCAAAGAGGAAATTAAAACTTATGCAACCGACGACGGTTTAAACAATAAAAAAAACATCTTAACTTCTAACATCACAAACGCCTTTGAAAGAACAAAAGAAAATCTGGAAATAGAGAAACAAGATAAAATAACACTTGAGAAACGAAATAATGAACTTGAGAAGCGTCAAGTTAAAGATAAAATAACCGAATTAAAACAAGAGAAATCGATTCTAGAATCAGGCAACCAAAATACTGGCGAAAAAGGATTATTGCAAATCAATAAGGAAGTTGAAAAAAATAAACTTGAAAGAAGAGCATTGGAACAATCTTTCATAATAAAAAAGTTTTGGACGATTGGTAATATATTAGTACTATTTGCATTAGGCGTGTTTGTTTTTTATCTATCAATCTTTTTTGCTTCAGCTATTTATAAAGTGTTTTTTGAAAGTAATGCAATCCGTGATTCTTTACAAGCTGGAATAACTCCAGGAATTCCACAACTTGTTGATGCAAATGCCATAATTAAAATATTTAAGCAACAAGGTCCTTTATTCGGATTTATTGCTGCACTTTTCTTTCTTATTCCCATTTTATTGTCAAATCTAAAAATTCTCGGAAGTGAAAATAAGATTGTAAATAATCTTTTGTTTTGGGTTGGCTTAATAATATTTGACTTGGTAGTCTCAACTATGGTAGCATTCAATACAGACGAAATAAAAGGTTTATTAGTGGGAAGAGAATCAAAAATGCAAATTTGGGAGGTTGTACATCATGGCGAGTTTTATTTGATTTTTGCATTTGGAATGTTTCCTCTGATACTTACACATTTTCTAATTGATTTTATAATCAATGCCTATAAAAAGTCGCAAAGAGAAATTGTTGATGCTGAAAAAAACAGAAAAATTCAATTTTTGGATGAAGAAATGCTGGAATTAAACGCAGATAAAGAATCACTTACGAGCAAAGTCAAAGAAAATGAAGATTTGACTAATGAAAATAACGCTAAAATTCTGAAGTTGGAAACAGAAATAAATAATTCTGAAAATCAAATTGAACATAAATATACCGAATTACAAAAACAAATTAAGATCATATTTGATGACCTTAATGCCAAAATAGTAAGCGGTAAACTCTTTACAGATGTAATCTTCGACAGTGTCATTGCGGCCTATAAATCAGGCTTTATAGAGCATCTTCCAAAGTATTACGCTACAGATGAAGTAGCAAACAGAGTCAAAGAAATAGAACAAACAACAATAATATAATAGCTCATGAAAAAAAACATACTCCTTTGTTCTGCTTTACTTATGTTATTATCATGTACTCAGGAACATAAAAAAACGCAACTTCTCTACCAAAATATAGTCATTATTTCAGATTTATCAAGTCGCATACACAATAAGCCATGTAAAGATATAGATGAAATTCATAAAATACTTCATTTTTTTAAAACTGAATGTGTCAAACCTGGTCAAAAAATTGGGGATCAGTCATCTATCTCCTTTTCTCCATTTTCAGAGAAAACTATTACATCTATTGATATAGGCAAAATTAAGGATTTGGGAGAAAAACAACGTTTTATAAATTCTACAGAAGAATACAGAAACAAGGGATTGGAACAAAAATTACTTGATTTTCAAAGAGATGTCAAATTCACCTATACAAACACACACAATGACGGATTAGACTTAATTAGTATTTTAAGTGAAAAAATTGCAAACGAACCGATCACTAAAAAAGATACTATTTTAACTGATGGTATAGATACCACATTAGTGAAGTACAACAACCATCTTTATGTTTTCACAGATGGCTATTTAGAATACATCGACAACAAAAGAAATAGTCAATTCTATTTTAGCAATTCTGAAATAGACAAAGTAAGGCAATTTTGTAAAACTAATAATGTTGATATATCCAAAGCCCTCGAAATAAATAGTTCGTTATCCTTGCCACCTAATAAAAGCATTAAAAATCAATACATCAATCTTCATGTACTAGAAACGCACGAAAGAGATAAAAATGATAAATTACAATCTTACAAGTATCCTAAAGGGCAAAGAGATAATGAAATTCTACAAGCTGTATGGAAAAAATGGGCAATGGAAAGCGGTTTTAAAAGTTTTGAATGGAAAAAATATTAAGAAAAACTCATAAAAAAGTATTCGAATATTTGAGCTACGATAGTGCAAATCCATTCAGAGAATTCTCCCGACTTTAAACTTACTCTAATCAATCACCAAGAAAAGTAAAACTATTTTAAACGGAATATAGTAACCGGGTACGAAGTCAAGAGGCTTCGTACCTGAAATACCCAAAAACTGTCTGTAAAATGAGTTCATATTTATAATACCGAACTCCTGTACCATAATATAAAACCTCCAGGCCCTTTATTCACAACATATTTGTATCCATTTTAAAAATTAAAAAAACGCAAATATGTACAAAGTAATTTCAACGTTCAGATTTCTCTTTTCGATAAGCATTTGTTTTTGCTTGTTCTCTACCCTGGTTTTTTCGCAAAACAAAATCCTATTTGTAGTTTCCAATCAAGACTATTATGGAACTTCACAAATTAGAACTGCCAATCACTTTGGGGAGATTGCCGTGCCATACGATGTATTCACAAAATCAGGATTTACAGTAGATTTTGTAAGTCCTAATGGCGGAGCTGTCCCTATTGGCTATATCAATGCTTCGGATAGTATTCATAAAAAATTCCTTTACAATCCTTTTTTCATGAATAAACTCAAAAATACGATGAAACCCATCGAAGTTGTTCCTGAAAATTATGGTGCTATTTTTTATGGCGGCGGCGGTGCGGCTATGTTTGGCGTAGCCGAAAATACTGTAATTCAAAATCTTGCAAGACAAATTTACGCCAATAACGGAATCGTTTCGGCTATTTGTCACGGTACGGCTGGTTTGGCCTATTTGAAAGACACCTCAGGTAAATCACTTTATGCGGGCAGAAAAATAACCGGTTTTGCAGATCAATTTGAAGACAAAAAAGAGGACTATTACAAAACATTTCCTTTTGCCATTGACCAGGCCATAAAACAAAATGAAGGCAACTTTGTGCATTCTGATAAATTAGGAGAAGGCTTTTATGTTACAGATGGCCGTTTTGTAACAGGGCAAGACCCCAGCGCAGGATCAAAAATGGCTTCTGAAATAATCAATCTTATCGAAAAAAACAAACTTGCTGTACAACCAGAACCAATTAAAAATCTGGATAAAGTATTCTCGGAGTGGGATAATTCTACGGCTAAATTGGGTGTAGCAGCAGGCCTTTTAAAAAAGGGGCAAATCGTGTATTTAAAAGGTTTTGGAAGTGCAGATTTAACCCATGAAATTCCCATTAATACAGATACCAAATTTCAAATAGGAGCTATGGCCAAGCAATTTACTGCCTTTGCTGTTTTGTTATTGGAAGAACAAGGAAAATTGTCTTTATCTGATGATGTTCGTAAATATATTCCGCAACTACCCAATTTTGGATCTAAAATCACCCTAAAGCATTTATTAAGTCAGTCCAGTGGTTTACACGATTTTTTAGCTTTAAAAGAAATTGCAGGCTGGAGAGAGAAAGATGTTTTTACACAAAAAGATGCTTTAGATTTAATTTTCCGTCAAAAAAAATTAGATTATGAGGCAGGAACAAAATTTTCACATACTTCTTCCGGACTTATTTTATTAGCCGAAGTAGTTAAACAAGTTACTGGTCAAACTCTTGCTGAATTTTCTCAGGAACATATTTTTCAACCTTTGAAAATGGCCAACACGCTGCTTCGTGATGATAATGAGATGATAATCCCCAACGCAGCTGTTTCGTATCAAACCACTAAAAAAGGATTGAAAAACAACCTCATCAATCATTCCATTGTCGGAACGACCAATCTTTATACTTCGGCAGCCGATTTGAGCCGCTGGTATCTCAATTTTGAAAATCCCAAAGTTGGCAGTAAAAAACTGATCGAAAAACTAACTTCTCCGGTTACTTTAGATGATGGTAAAACTACTTTTAATCCAACGTTTGGAAGACTATTATATGGACAGCAGTACCTACATGCGGAACGTGGTGTTCCAAAAATTTGGACGTACGGTTTAGATGGCGGTTATGCAAGTAATATTTTCATATTCCCCAATCAAAAAGTTACTTCGTTTGTACTTGGAAACAACAACAGATACAATGGCAGTCTTGCTATGAATATGGCTGTTGAAGTACTCGGAAATACCTTTACTCAACCGCCCAGCATTGATTTCAGCAAGCTAAAAACCGTTAAACTATCCGGCAAACTTTTAGAAACCTACTCAGGGAACTACTGGGATAATGAGAGAATGGCCGGACGCAGGATTTATGTAAAAAATGACACTTTACGCTATCAGGAATTGGGCAATGCCAATGAAAGTAAATTAGTCCCTATAGCAGAAAATAAATTTCAAATGATAATTGATGGAGATGATGTCATTATTGTTCAATTTCGCAAGGAAAATGGCCATTTGAAAATGATTTACACTTCTGGTGAAAGTGATGAATATGTGTATGAATACTACAGCCCTAAAACCTATTCTGCTACTAATCTGGACGAATTTTCAGGAACCTATTACTCACAGGATTTAAAAGTAAGCTATACTCTGGCTCAAAATGAAAATGGCTTATTTACAAACAATAAAAATCAGCCTCTTATCAATTTAACTCCTATTCAGTCAGATCTGTTTCTAAGTAGTGCCCGAAATTTAGGAGGTATTCGGTTTATTCGCGATAAGCAGCAAAAAATTACAGGATTTTACATAAATTCTGACAGGATTAAGAATTTACTTTTTGAAAAAATCTAAAATTATGATGCGAATCTAAAGATTCTGTGATACCACCCGACTTTGTACAGTAGTTTAATTTAAAATTAAATCCCTGCAAAATGAGTCTGTTTTTATAATATCGAACTCCTGAATCATATATTTAGAGCTCCAGGCGATTTATTAGTCACATATTTGTAGTTCCTAATCAAGTTGGGAGACTCAGCATAGCTAAATAATATCTTTGCCTATATGGAAAATGGAATTTAGACTTTATGAATTAATTTAGTTCCCAAACCATTTTATGAATTGTAAAACTAAAAATAACGAACAGCTAAATGAAATGCGCAAAAGTCTCTTAAAAGACATTTGCGCATTCTTACTATAAAAAAGCTCTTTCAAGGCTATTACTTTCTTTTCGGCACTCTTTCTAAATATTCTGTTTTTTCTTTTTCAACCGCTATTTTTACCCTTTTATTGAACTTCGTAAAGCGCTTGCGCAATTTTCAGTAAATCACCTGTAAGATCCTTTCGGTCTTCATTCATAATAGTACAATTTACAAGAATGATGCGTCCAATCTTATTCTTTAAATCAATTGAAACAGAGGTAGTAACTCCGGGATCATTCCCGCCATGGCTGATACTGTGAATCTTATCGTATGTCCAAAAAACGGCTTGATTTTCAAGGCCTTCAAATTTCAAAGGAAACGTCCCTTCACTAAATTGTTTCTGAAAAGGCAACTGATAGTACTCATCCCCTAATATATCCGATTCATTCTGATAGCCTTCGATCATTTCTATAACAAACGAAGACAAATCCTTTACTGTCGAACGCAAACTACCGTCCGGATATGTAACACAACTGTATGTTTTTAGCGTTTTGTCAGGATTAATAAAATCTTTATGTGGTGGCTCATCCTCTGGATATATTTCATATAAAGTTGCATATTTTTTGGCTTTCTTTTCATTGTAAAACCAGTGCGTATTCTTAAGTTCCAAAGGTTCAAATAAATATTTTTTAGTAAATTCATCAAAAGAAATACCTGACTTAATTTCTATCAGATGAGCCATTAAAGCAGACACTATATTCGAGTAATTGTACTTCTTACCCGCTTTATGAATGTCAAAGTTACGCTCTGAATACAATTTGCCGGATGTATCTAAATACTCTTGAAGAAAAACATCCAGCGCTATATCCGGTCTTTTATTAAGTTGATAAGTACTATAGTAAACCTCTGTAACATCAATAATACCAGAAGTATGAGTAAATAAATGTTTTACTTTTATAATATCGTCCGGAAAGTTAGGATTAATTATCGGATAGGGTAAAATTTCATTGATAGGCGTTTCAGCTGTAAAATACCCTAACTCAATTGCTTTCGCAACCGAAAAGCCTATAAAAGTTTTACTGACAGATGCAATTGGCATGATCGTTTTTTCGGTAAACGGTACTTTGTCTTTGGCATTTGCCCAACCATAACCTTTAGAAAAATAAACAGAATCACCTTTTACAATTCCCACAGCAAAGCCCTGAAAACTGGATTCTTCAAATATTTTATTTAATGTAAGGTTTAATTTTTTAGTCGAAATTTTAGCTGCCGATAATTCTGTTTTTGAATTCATACTTTACTTGATTAGTTTAATAGTTCATTTAAAATTATAACCAAACCAAGATAATTATAAGGCGTAAGCTATTTCTTAATATTTATGTTAATTAAGATAATTTTACCAGATGTCATTTCTTTAAATAATTTCTGGTATTCAAATACTTATAGGACAAGAATACCAATAACCGCAAGTAATCAAAACAAGTTATCTTTTTTTTTGTCAATATTGCAAACTTGAATTTTAATCCCCTTAGAATATATATTTAAAAAGAAGATCCATCGAAATTAAAATCACGCTGCGACAGCACAATCGACCTTTTTTTGCTCCATAATCTGCATATCAATTATTTTTTGAGCTACAGTTCCTCTTTCGAATAAGCGAATGAACTTGAAAACGGCACTCACAAAATAACCGGGGTTTGAAACTAAACGAGCAATTTGGGTTATTCTCACGTCTCTTTCATGTGTACAGGATTCTCTTTTGTCTTCCGGAACCGCTACAAATTCGTTTGCAAATTTCCACGCGCCGTCTCTCGCGGTTTCCATACTAAAATCAATAAAAAAGGTATCTACTTTGCCTGTTACTTTAAGTATCCATGTGAGCGTTGGCCAAATTTTAATCAGACACTTTTCTACACTTCCTACGAGACTGCTTAAAATGGTATTTATTTTATCGAAATCCGCTTTTAAATCCGCTATGTCTTCAACTGTACTGATCTCAGCGGCAGCTATACCCAAATCCAAATTTATATGAGCATTCATACCGAGTAATAAATGCTGAAGAACGATCGGCCAAAACTTTTCGGCTTGTTCAAAGGCAAAACCCCAACATTCCGATGGTTTCTCTTTGGCTTTATATTGGTAATAGGCCATTAAATACCGATTGGCAAAAATAACATCCAGTTTTTCCATTCGTTCTCCATTTTGAAAAGAGCCATTTTGGATACCTTCTTTTACTTTTACGGTAACTTCACGGTATAGGGTAGCAAACAAACCTATAGCGCTTTGTTCTATTTTTGACAGGGCTATTATTTCATCCAGTAACTGAATGACTTCGTCTATTGTTGTAGCTTGTTTTATATTCATTTCTAATGGGTTAAGATTATTTTTGGCAGAACGAATATAATTATTTTAATCTTTCAAAATGTCTTTTTTGAAGCATTTATCTTGTTATTTTTCAATTTAAGAAAAAAGAAGAATCTCCTATTTTATTCGTACATGCTTTTCTTGTCTTCATACCTAAAAATGGAGCGTTTAAGACATTTTTTAAGAAGCCAGTTTCTTAATTACCTACTTTCAACTATTCAAAAAGAGATAACTACAAAAATTAACTAAAGACCCCCACTATGAAAACTACAAAAAAAGTATTGCTTTTAATCACCCTCATCTCACTCTGTGCCTGTAAAAAGGATCCAAAGACAGAAAAAGACACTTATACAACTGTAAATAAAAGTGCCGCTACTTCTACTTGTTTAGCTCCTGCTAATTGGTTTAGGATTGTAAACAACACTCGCCAGACTCCTCCGCCAAATGAAGGACCAACAAGCGTATTTGCTAACAATACAACGGTAACAAATTGTGACTTTCATCAATGGTCCTGGCAAAAGTTTCTTTGGCTCACCAATGATGTCAATGGACTGCCATTATTTATGCGTAAATTAATTCAGGTGACTGCGGAAGGTAAAAGAGTAGATACAAGTGAAGGAATTGTTGTTCTAAGAGATACCGCTCAGGCAAGTTCTTCCCATGACATTTTAAAAACCCCTAAATACACATCAGGTGTCCCTAAATCTACTACGGTATATTATTCTATTTTCATGGATGACCTTATGTACTCAACCATGTTAAAATATGGTCCATTAGCAAAAAAAGATCCCACCAAAATAAAAGATATAACTTTTCCTGTAGGATCATTAGAACTTAAAACCTCCTGGATTGACGCGAGTGCTCTTAAAGATCCTTCTACTTATTTTATTACTCAGGGTGTAATCAACGGAGTAAAAAAAAGAGTAGCACTTTTAGGGATGCATGTAGTGGGAGTTGTAGAGAATCATCCCGAATTTGTATGGGCTACTTTTGAGCATGAAAACCTTGCACCTGCTTACGATTGGTCAAAAGCGACGCCATCAACTGATGCGCCCGTAACCAGTACTGTTGACTATCCCTTTTTTAATAAAACCAGCACTGCAACGGTTAAAAATATAACTACAAAAAATGGAATTTATACAGATGTCTTTTCCCTCTACAAATATGGTATTCCTGTTGAAAAAGTAATGAAAGGTTCTCACAATGTTCAGGTTTATATGCAAACGAGTCAAAATGGTTCACAAAACTTCAATAATATTCGTACTATCAATCAAAGCGTTAAAACACAGCTGAAAGGTATTTGGAATAATTATTTTTACAATGGCTCATTATGGATTAATACAGCAGGATACAACACCACTCAGGCCCAGGCAGCTCTATTAAATTCGTTATCTGATACTCTTTCAGACTCTAACCCTGGAAAATTAACGAGAGGTTCCGTTGCAGCCTACAATATTACGATGGAAACCTATGTTCAGGCAGGATTTAGTCCAACAACAATAAACAAAACTTCAGTTAACGATCTTGTTAATTGCTTCTTTTGCCATAATACATCTCATAAAGGAGTTATTTCTCCCCTCAATATAAGCCATGTTTTTACAGGATATGTAGGCAGTCTGAAGGGGTTAAACAGAACACAAATCAAACAAGAACATGTTAATGAATTCTTGAGAGAATCTAATTTGCGTCTAAAATTAAAATAACCCAATAGCAAACCTTTTACTTTAAGGCAAAGCTGAAATTTATAATTACAAAAACCACAAGCTTCTGTTTGTGGTTTTTATGTTTTATTCATGGGCAATAAGATTAGAAATATCAAAAGATTTTTCACGCAGATTCCACAGATTTTCACTTTAATTCTTTCTGTACGGATCTTTAAACACATAGAAACATAGCTCAAAATGCGCGTAAAAGGTGTTTCACTTAAAATAAACCGCATAGCTATGTACTTCTATTCTCTCGCAGATTTTGCAGATTTAAATAAATTTTATAAAATCACTCCACGCAAATCTGCGGGAAACAAAAAACCCTTTGTCCCTTTGCACCTTTGCCTCTTTGTAACTTTATAACTCTATAATTTCAATACCACTTTTAAAATTCCTAATTTCGCTTCGAATAAGAAAGAGAAAAATGAAGGTCTGTATTGCTGAGAAACCAAGTGTCGCACGTGAAATCGCATCTGTTTTGGGAGCCAATACCAAACACGACGGGTATTTTGAAGGCAATGGTTATGCTGTAACTTACACTTTTGGGCATTTATGCACCTTAAAAGAACCCAATGATTACAAACCCCATTGGAAAAGCTGGGATTTGAACAACTTACCCATGCTTCCTGAGAAGTTTGAAACCAAAGTGGTAGAAAATTCAGGAATCCAAAAGCAGTTTAAAATCGTAAAAAGTTTATTTGACAAGGCCGAAGTAGTTATCAACTGCGGGGATGCCGGGCAGGAAGGAGAACTTATTCAGCGTTGGGTAATGAATGAGGCGCATTATAAGGGTGAAGTACAACGTTTGTGGATTTCGTCTCTAACCACCGAAGCCATCAAAGAAGGTTTTGAAAACCTGAAACCCTCCGAAAACTATGATAATTTATTTTATGCCGGATTTTCAAGAGCCATTGGCGACTGGTTACTGGGAATGAATGCTACGCGTTTGTATACCGTAAAACATGGCGGTTACAAACAAGTATTGTCTATTGGACGCGTGCAAACACCAACATTGGCCATGGTTGTCGACCGATTTAAAGAAATCGAAAATTTTAAACCTCAGCCCTATTGGGAATTACAAACTTTATACAGAGAAACACTTTTTAGCTACGAAGAAGGACGTTTTCTGAAAAAAGAAGACGGAGAACTTTTAGCCAACAAAGTAAAAGAAAGCGAATTCGAAATTGTTTCTGTTGAAAAAAAGAACGGAAACGAGTACGCTCCAAAACTATTTGATTTAACAGGATTACAAGTATACTGCAATACTAAATTTGGATTCTCGGCAGATGAAACGCTTAAAATCGTTCAAACTTTATACGAACAAAAAGTAGTTACGTATCCCAGAGTTGATACCACCTTTTTACCAAATGACATTTACCCAAAAGTGCCGGGAATTCTGCAAAAATTATCCAAATATGCCGAATTAACACAACCTCTTTTGGAGAAAAAAATAAAAAAATCGCCAAAGGTTTTCAACGATAAAAAAGTGACAGATCACCATGCAATTATTCCAACCGGAATAGAAGCTCATTTACAATTCAATCAGCAGCAAGTCTACGACATTATTACAAGACGTTTTATTGCCGTATTCTACGACGATTGTCTGGTTGCCAATACCGCCGTAATTGGAAAAGCCGCCGATGTGACTTTTAAAGCCACTGGAAAAGAGATCTTAAAAAAAGGTTTTCGCGTTGTATTCGAAGATCCAAACGCCAAAGAAAAAGAAGCCGACTTATTACCCAGTTTTGTGGTGGGCGAAAAAGGCCCGCATGAACCTTCGTTTCTGCAAAAAGAAACCAAGCCACCCAATCAGTTTACCGAAGCAACTTTGTTACGTGCCATGGAAACCGCAGGTAAACAAGTCGATGATGAAGATCTCCGCGAACTGATGAAAGAAAACGGTATCGGGCGTCCGTCAACAAGGGCCAATATTATCGAAACACTTTTCAAGCGCCAGTACATCATTCGAAACAAAAAACAGGTTTTACCAACACCAACAGGAATTCAGCTTATTGATACCATTCAAAACGAACTTATCAAATCGGCTGAACTAACGGGTTCCTGGGAGAAGCAATTGAAAGATATCGAAAAAGGAACTTATACCGCCGGAGCATTTATAAAAAACATGAAACGCATGGTCGAAGCTCTGGTTACCGAAGTGCGAAGCGAAACCAGACACGCCAATATTTCTCATGCTGCGACGATTGAAAAACCAGTTGTAAAAGCAGAAAAAAAGAAAGCTGCGGGTATTCTGGCTGAAACCTGTCCGAAATGCCAAAAAGGAAACCTTATAAAAGGAAAGTCGGCCTTTGGATGCAGCGAATATAAATCGGGTTGCGATTTTCTCCTGCCCTATACTTTTGCTGAGAAAAAAATATCTGAGAATCAATATTTAAGACTAGTCCAAAAAGGATCAACAGTAAATATAAAAGGTTTCAAAACTGAAGAAGGAACTGTTGAAGGTTTGATTCGTTTTGAAGAAAATTACAAACTCAGATTAGAAACGAAAAAAACAGCTCCGAAAGCAAAAACTGCCGTAGCATCAGATGCCTTAACGTGTCCGAAATGTAAAAAGGGTACCGTTCTGAAAGGAAAAACTGCCTATGGTTGTAGTGAATATAAATCAGGTTGCGATTTTAAAGTTACTTTTGATGACGTCAGAACCAAACTAAAAGATCAAAAACCAACGAAGGAATTGGTTTATTCGATACTTTGTGAATTTTGATAGATGTGAAATATTAGAGGTTAGAGGTTAGATGTTAGATGTTAGATGTTAGATGTTAGATGTGGGACGTTAAATATGAATTACGTTACAATTTTACTTTTCACTTTTTACATTTTACTTTTCACATCTCACTTTTCACATCTCACTTTTTAAAATAAACCATTCTTTTTCATACTTTAGTACTTCCATTTAAAATCAAAACTCATAAATATGTTTCAGAAAATTACTCTCTTAGCTCTTGTTTTAGTTGCAGTTTCTTGTCAAAAAAAGGAATCCGCCGAAAAAGATAAAATCAAAGTTGCAGACTGGCTCATTGGGAACTGGGAAAACAAATCTCCAGAGGGTGTTCTGACCGAAAACTGGCAAAAACTAAACGATAGTACTTTTAGTGCTTCCTCCTATTTCATAAAAGAAAAAGACACCATTCATTTCGAAACTATCGTTCTAGCACAAAAAGACGAAACGCTAACTTATATTGCAACGGTGAAAGGCCAGAATGATGACAAACCGGTGGCTTTTCAATCGACTGCTGAATCAGACAAACAATTGGTTTTCGAGAATTCTAAACACGATTATCCGCAAAAGATAACCTATACAAAAGGTGCGAATAATACTTTAACTGCTGAGATTTCAGGGAATTTAAACGGTAAACCAAGTTCGGAAAAATTTGTGATGGTGAAGAAGTAATAAGACCAACGCGTTATGTTCATAATTCTAGTTTTTACTTTTTTTGGTTTATGCATTTTAGTGAATTTAATATTGTATTTAAAAAATTCATTTATCCCCAAGTCTTTTATATTAATTGAAAATGAAATTGTTTCTTTTGAAGAAAGAATAAAATGGCGTGACACGAACGGAAATCCTAGTACTCCGGAGATTAGAAAAACATATTATGTTCCAATCGTTGAATACACTTACGATGATAAAAAACATGTTTATCAAAGTAAGATTCCGATAATGTTAGATAGTCCTAATTTTAATCTAAAAATATTATTGTACATTAATCCTGAGAGCCCAACAGATGCCAGACATAGATTTAAAAAATAGCAAGCAAGAATTATACAACGGATACAGTAGACATAATGAAACCAAGAGCATTATAATTGATTTCATTAACAATAAAATCTCTTCATTTATTTTTAGATATAATAGAACAGACAAAAATTCGCTTGTTTCATATAGCACTTTTGATTTTAATTTCTGCTACATAGAAAATGAGATAGAAACGGAATTGTTTTATATAAATTGCAAACATTCAAGAAAAACGTTACTTTCCTTTTTAGAAATTCTTCAATATATCGAAAATAATTACGATGTCAGCCTAACAAATGAGTTTTATAATGATGGCTATTTTTATGATAAAAAAAATGAAGAAATAGTTAGATATTTATATCGCTAAATACTTTTAAGTACCTAATATACCTTTTTAACCCGGGTTTATTTTTTTTAACATTCTATAAAACAATTCTAACGGATTAAAATCCATCGCTACAAAGTAGTTCATTCTTCCGGAATTAAAAAAACTCAGAACCTTAGCAACTTAGCATCTAAGTCTCTCAAAAAAATCACTCGTTTTCCCCGATCTTATTCACCATAAAGATCATGAGTATTCCTAAAAGCGCCATTACCAAAAATGCCCATTTCATACTTAAATATTCGGATATAAACCCTACCATTGGCGGAACCAGTAAAAAGCCAAGATAACCAATAGTAGAAATCGAAGTTAAGGCAGAACCGCTACTTAGTTTTGATGATCTTCCGGCAATACTAAATACAAGCGGAACCACACAGGAAACCCCAAACCCAATCAAGACATAGCCAAAAATAGTCGGGTAAGCAAACGGCAGGATGAAGCAAATACCAAATCCTAATGTGATTAAAACACCACTGTAAAACAGAATTCGTTTGGTACCAAATTTCATTACGCCATAATCACCAAACAAACGTCCAAGAGTTACTGCTGTTGCAAAAAAGACAAATGCGGCACTGGTTAACTTTGGAGAAGCTTTTAATATGTTTTCAAAATAAATTCCGCTCCAATCGTACATCGTATTTTCGCAAGCCATAGACACAAAACAAATCAGGGCAAACTTAACCAGATTTTTTTCGGGCATCGAGAAGAACTTCTTTTTAACCGGTACGGGTTCATTATGAATACTCATTGGGTAAAAACAAGCTGTTAGTGCGAGCATAAAAACACTTACCCCCAGTAAATGATGTGACGGTGCAATATGTTGTGTTACCATTACGTATCCCAATCCCGCTCCCGAGAAAACTGCTATACTCCAAACGGCATGAAAACGGGTTATAATAGAATGTGGATATAACTTTTGAACCTCCAAAGATTGTGCATTAATTGATAAATTGAAAATATTACGCGACGCACCAAAGATTAAGAGCACAATAACCAACTGCCACACAAAAGCAACCAATCCAGGTAAAGACAATACAATATTAAACATGATTGCTCCCAGCAACATAACATAACGGCTGCTGTATTTATTCAAAAGCTTTCCTGTAAAAGGCATCGTTAACATTAAACCAATCGGAAAGGCAAATAAAACTGCTCCAAACTGAGCTTCGGACAAATGCAATTGCGCCTGTATGTGTGGAATACGGGACACCCAGGAAGAATATCCAAATCCCGAAAGAAAGAAAAATACAGTATTAGCCAAACGATATCCTTTGGGAGAATACTGTAGTTTTTTCAAGAAAGGTAAAATCATATCAAGAGCTTCATTTTAAAACACAAAATTAAGGCATTCAAAGTGTAACTTCTACCCTTTTTACGTTTTTTAATAAACGTCAGAAATTTAATTCATTCCGATCATTCCTCAAAGAAATTTAAAAAAACTACCCCAGATTTAACTCAAAGTTCATGAAATCAAACTAAACATTATTTGTTAAAGAAATATTAATTTTTACATTTGCACTGTTTTTATTAATTCTAAATAAAAATAAAACTCTAACCAAATATTATAAAATGAAATATTCTTTTCAGAAAACCTATCGTTTTCTATTTACAGTCAGTTTCTTTTTTTCTGTTCTTTGTTCATTTGCCCAACAAAACTTCGGAAAAATAAAAGGAACGATAACAACATCTGATGGCGATGCTGCCGCTGGAGTAAATGTCATTCTTAAAAACTCAAAATACGGTACCGTTACTAACGACGATGGTACTTTTGAACTGAACAGAGTAAAAGCAAATACTTATACTTTGCAAATATCTTTAACAGGCTACGAAACTACAGAACAAGTTGTAGTTGTTACTGAAACCGAAACATCCGCTGTTAATCTACAATTAAAAGTTTCTAACAAAGAATTACACGAAGTTGTCGTGAATGGCAAAAAAAGCATCTTATCTAAAAAAACCGATTACGTAGCAAGAATGCCACTAAAAAATCTGGAAAACCCTCAAGTTTACAACGTTATTCAAAAAGAACTTTTACAAGAACAAATTGCAATAGACATTAGAAGTGCAGCTGTGAATGCACCCGGTGTAACCACAAAAATTTATCCATCAGGGGGACTTGAAATTTCATTTAGAGGTTTTAGCACCGGTGTCAATGCACGAAACGGAATGGAAAATATGACGGGGCGAAGCTCTATTTCTATTGATAATGCAGAACGAATTGAAGTTCTTAAAGGTCCTTCGGGGACTTTATTTGGGTCGTCTGTTTCTTCTTTTGGAGGTGTTGTAAATTTAGTTACCAAAAAACCTTTTGAAACTAAAAAAACAGAAGTATCCTATACTGGAGGAAGTTTTGGATTAAACCGACTAGTGCTTGATGTTAATACTCCTCTAACACCTGATAACAACGTATTGTTTCGATTAAACGCTGCGGTAAATACCGAAAAGAGTTTCTTAGACTATGGTTTTAGCAAAACATTCCTGATAGCGCCAAGTCTTACTTACAAAGCAACCGATAAACTAACCTTAAGTATTGATACCGAAATCTACAATGTAAACAACACACGTCCTACTTACGGACGTTTCTACGCTCCGGGAATTACAAATCCAACGGATTTAAAGGTAGACTATAGAAAAAGTTTATTTCACGATGACCTTGATGCCAAAACTTCATCAACAAAAGTTTTTGTTCAGGCAGAATATCAATTGGCAGAAAACTGGAAATCTACTACTGTTTTCTCTTTTATAGATGAAAATGTAGATCGCAGTTATCAATATTACACCCAATGGACTTCACCTACAGAAGTAAAAAGAAGCGTATCCCGTTTTGGTCCAATATTTAATCAATTTACGAATATACAAGAAAACATTAACGGTCAGTTTTCTACCGGAAGCATCAAACATAAACTTTTATTAGGGACTAATTACAGATTCTCAAAAGGTACTTTTAATTATGGTGCCACGCCAGTTCTGGACACTATCGATGTCACAAAACCTTTTGATCCTATCAGAAAAAAACAAGTTGATGCAGTAGTATCTCAACTTACATGGGCAGTTCCGGATGAACAAATATTTAGTATTTATGCCTCAGATGTGATAAGCTTTACAGATCGTTTATCAGCCATGTTGAGTCTTCGCATGGACAACTTCGTTCAGAAAAAACTGGAAGACACAAAGGGATATAACCAAACTGCTTTATCTCCTAAATTAGGTTTAGTATACGAGGTTGTTAAAAATCAGGTTTCTTTATTTGGAAATTATATGAATGGTTTTCAAAATTCGGGTCCGGTAAATCAGCCAGACGGAACCTTATTAATATTAAAACCGGTTTATGCCAACCAATACGAAGGTGGGGTAAAAGCAGAAGCATTCAATAAAAAATTAAGTACAACATTAAGTTACTACAACATTACGATTGATAATGCTACAAGAACAACTTCTGACGGATTTAATGTTCAGGATGGTAAACAAGTAAGCAAAGGTATAGATTTTGAATTTATTGCCAATCCTGTTGCAGGTTTAAGTGCTATGCTTGGATATGCTTATAATGATAATCGTATCGTAAAATCATCAGATGCAGCTATTGAAGGAAATAAGGCCAGCGGAGCTCCGGAAAACGTAGTTAACTTTTGGATATCATATAAGTTTCAAAACAAATTAAAAGATTTAGGACTAGGTTTTGGAGGCAATTATGTAGACAAACAATACAAGTTTGAAGACCAAAGTTTTTACAGCCCATCTTATTCTGTTTACAATGCGACCGTATTTTATGATAAGCCAACATGGAGAATCGGCGTTAAATTCAACAACATAAACAATAAAAAATACTGGGACTCTTATGGAATGGCGCAAGCTCCTGCTAACTTATTAGTAAACTTAACTCTTAAGTTTTAATATAATTTGCAATAAAAAAACACCTCTACTTTAGAGGTGTTTGCATTTAAAAGAAAACTAGTTCCTTATTAATTTCCCGCAATTATTCACTGATAACATTAACCAATCAAAAAAATCATGAACAACTTTGAAAAACGAATTAAAAATTCTCAATTCGTAATCTATCTCTTTTTACTCTTTTCTTTCAGTGCTTTTGCTCAGCAAAACAACGGAAAGATTAAAGGAACGATAACGACATCTGATGGCGAACTGGCTGTTGGCGTTAACATTATCCTTAAAAGTTCAAAATACGGTACCACCAGTAATGAAGATGGTGCTTTTGAATTTAACAGAGTAAAACCAAACACCTACACTTTGCAAGTTTCTTTAGCCGGTTATGAAACTCTGGAACAGGAAGTAATTGTTTCGATCAGTGAAACTACAACACTTAACTTACAGTTGAAGGTTTCAAACAAACAGTTAAAAGAGGTAATCATTACCAATAATCGAGGAAAAGCTTTTCCTAAGCAAAGTACTTATGTTTCAAAAATGCCTTTAAAAAATGTCGAAAATCCACAGGTTTACAACATTGTTTCTTCTGAATTGATTAAGGAACAAGCCATTACAAATTATGAAGACGCTTTAAAAAATGTACCCGGAATTCAAAAATTATGGGAATCTACAGGTCGTGGCGGTGATGGTGGTTCGTATTATAGTCTTCGTGGATTTGAAGTCCAGGCCAATATTGTAAACGGATTACCGGGTTTAACAAACGGAAGTTTAGATCCCGCAAACGTTGAACGCATCGAAGTCATAAAAGGTCCATCCGGAACTTTATTTGGCAGCAGTTTAGTGAGCTACGGCGGACTTATTAATACCGTTACCAAAAAACCATACAGTGGTTTTGGAGGCGAAGTATCTTATCTGGCCGGAAGTTTTGGTTTAAACAGAGTGACTGCCGACATCAATACTCCACTGGACGACGCAGATAATGTTCTTTTCAGAATTAATACTGCTTATCAAACCGAAAACAGTTTTCAGGATGCCGGATTTCGTACTTCATTTTTTGTAGCTCCTTCCCTTTCATACAAAGTAAACGATAAGCTTTCCTTTTTGATCAATACGGAATTAATGCTGGAAGAAAAAACAACGCCGTCAATGCTGTTTTTAGGCAGAGATTCTGCTTTGCAATATGCTAACTTAGCCGAATTAAACTATAATACCGATTTATCTTTTTACAGCAACGATCTATCAATAAAAAATCCAAGATATAGCCTTCAGGGACAGATGACCTATAAAATTTCTGAGCAATGGACTTCACAGACTGTTTTATCAAGAAGTTCATCAAAATCAAGAGGTTATTACACTTATATCTATGACAATGAAGATGGAAATAAAGATTTCGGATTTAATATCACCAAAGAACAATCACAAACTGTAACGACTGATATTCAGCAGAATTTTATTGGAGATTTCAAAATTGGTAACATGCGCAATCGTCTTGTGGCTGGTCTTGATTATTTTGAAAGAAATGTAATGAGTGGAGGTTCCGGTTATGGCCGTCTTTACAACATTACCGCACAAGGCGAAGTGAGACAATTAGACCCTGCCGCCCCTTATTATCTAACGCAAACATCTGTTGACAAACTACTGGCAAACAGACCGGCAGGAAACTTTAATCCGCAGGACGCTACTTACAGTGTATATGCTTCCGACGTGCTTAATATTACATCAAAACTGTTAGCGATGGCAAGTTTAAGAGTAGATTATTTTGATACTAAAGGTGATATCAAAAATAAAAATGACGATTATACACAAACTGCTTTGTCGCCAAAATTCGGGTTGTTATACCAGCCAATTGAAGACAAATTATCTGTATTTGCCAATTATATGAATGGTTTCAGAAACATTGCACCAGCCGTAAATTATGATCCTGATGGCAATTTAATCGGATCCAAAACTTTCGAACCGGAACATGCCAATCAATTGGAATTTGGTGTAAAAGCAAATGTTTTTGAAGACAAATTAAACGCAACTATTAGCTATTACAATATTAATGTAGCCAATTTGGTAACCAGCAACCCATTGTACAGTTCACAAGGTGGTGAAGCGCAAAGCAAAGGCTTTGAATTTGATTTAAATGCCGCACCAATAAAAGGATTAAGTATTATTGCCGGATACAGCTATAACGACAGCAAAATTACAAAAGGTGATGTTGGTAATGTTTGGCTGGAACAAGGCAAAAGGCCATTTTGGTCAGGTCCAAGAAACCTCATAAATCTATGGGCAACTTATAAATTTGAAGAAGGTACGCTCGAGCATTTCGGTCTAGGTTTTGGAGGAAATTATGCGAGTGAAAATGCCATTTTGGACAGTTCTAAAACCGGAAAATTTGTATTACCGGAATATACTGTTATTAATGGTTCTGTTTTCTACAATTCAAATAAATTTCGCGTAGCCTTTAACATCAACAATATTGCCAACAAAGATTATTTTAATGGTGGATGGTCAACCCTAAATCCGCAAAAACCAAGGAATATTGTCGCGAGTTTCGCCTACAAATTCTAATATACTATTCTCTGAATATAAAAGAGAGGCTAATTTTAGTTAGCCTCTTTTTATTTTTTTAGCTTACTGGGCAAATAGCCAAAAGTCTTTTTGAATGCTACTGTAAAATGCTGTGGATTTTTATACCCAACCTCTTCTGAAACAACAGCAATCGCGAATCCTTTTTCTACGATTAACTTTTTGGCATACTCCATTCTTATCGTAGTCAGATAAGCAAAAACCGAGACTCCGTAAATTTGCTTGAAGTATTTTTTTAATTTAAAAGTGTTTAGTCCAATATTCGCAGCAAGGCCGGAAAGACTGTGATTCTCTCTAAATCGGCTTTTTAGAATGGTTTCCAGCTCTATGATCTTAGAATAATCATACGGGCTTAATTCTGCCAATTCTTCTTTGTTTTCATTTTCATTAATGATTGTAAACAAATACGAAATTATCTCTACTACTTTCGATTCCAAAAAAGCTTTTTTAATAACTCCACTGTAAGTACAGCCTGTTATTTCGGTTATTATTTTTTGCAATTGTGGCGAAATCACCCGACTCTTATCCCACATCAGAAAGGCAGTTTTTTTCTCAATAGCTTCAGCCAATAGCGGAATTGCTTCTTTTAAATTAGAGTGAAACAATTGCTGCAAATAATCTGTCGTAAAACTTATTTCGACCGTTTTTCTTTTTTGAGTCCTAAAGTTCAGGTTTCCTTTGATTACTGGTAAATAGAAGAAATTGTAATGTCCTTGAGGAATGTAGATTCTTTTTTCTTTTTTATTATCAGGGCAATATTCATTATCCCCTTCTATTTCAAAGTGCAGTTTTATAAACGAGAAATCATGCTCTACAGCTACCGAATAGAAATCTTTTGCAATTGTTACATCTTTAAATTCCAGTTGTACCCCATTTAATGTAATACTTGTTAAGACTCCTTTTATGCCATTAAAATTATGTTCTTTTCGCTCTTCAATTAAGGTTTCACTAAACGGAATAGGATTGTCAATGAGCAGCACTCCGTCTTCATAAATTTCGCTTCTTAACTGACTTTTCATATAATTCCTTTTGCGTTTATTTTAATCCTTTTTACGGCTTTTGCCGATACCTCTATACTATACTTTTGCGTAAAATTATCAAAATTTTAATCAATCTAAATAAGAATAATATGTCATTTGTTAAAAACAAACAAAATCCATTGTATTACAAGATTTTACAACTCAGTTTTTTGGTGGTATTTTTCATTTCTAATCAAATTATTGCGCAGGAAAATGCCTCAATAAAAGGAAAAGTAACCTCAGCCGATGGAGTTAATTCCGAGCATATCAATGTTACCTTAAGCGGACTTAATCTCAGCGTTGAAACCAATCAGGATGGTAATTACGAATTTAAAAATGTTCCCTTTGGAAACTACACTCTAACCTTTTCTTTTTTAGGACTTGAATCTCAGGAGTTAATCGTAAAAGTAGAGCTGACTAATCAGGTTTTGCCCAATATTTTCATGAAAGAAAGCAATTCACAGCTTCGTGAAGTGGTAGTTTCCGCACAGCGCCAAAATCAATTTGCTCAGAAGAAAACACAATTTGTATCAAGACTGCCGTTAAGTAACATCAACACTCCCCAGTCGTACACAGTGGTTACAAAAGAACTTCTAAAAGAGCAATTGGTTACTGATTTTCCAACAGCAATGAAAAGTATTACGGGTGGTGGTTATGTACAGACTAATGACGGAAATGTGTCTGCTTATTTAAGAGGTTTCCGTTCTGACGGTTATTTACGTGACGGAATGGTTTCTTATGTACGAGCGCCCATAGATCCACAAAACTTTGAAAGAATTGAAGTAATCAAAGGACCATCTGCCGTATTTTTTGGTTCTTCTTTTAATAATATATCCAATTATGGAGGTGTTGTGAATCGTGTTGTAAAACGTCCTTTTAATGGTCAAAAAGCTGAACTTAGTTACACCACCGGAAGCTGGAACCTAAATCGTCTGACTGCAGATTACAATACTACTTTAAACGATGACGGAACGGCTTTGTTTCGTATCAACGGAGCTTATCATTCTGAACAAAGTTTCCAACCGGAAGTTTTCCAAAAAAATTATTTAATTGCTCCCTCTTTTTCTTATCAGGTAAACGACCGTTTATCAATTTTGGTGGATGCAGAATTATATAAAACCGACCGAAATTTATTTTTTGCCAGAGGGGTAAGTCCGGCTCTAATTGCTAAAAACAATTCATGGGATGATTTGAAATGGGATTTTAATACTTCGTACCACAGCAGAAACATGGCAGCCAAAATGTTCTCAAGAACCTTCAGAGCTTTAATTGATTATAAAATTACGGATCACTGGTCTTCAAAAACCGGATATACCTCATCGTCTATCGATACGGATGGAAAATATATCAGACTGGTGATGATGACAGATAAAATGCTGCAAAGAAATTTCATCGAATATCATCCGCGTGAAGCAGGTTCAAATCAAATTCAACAAGATTTTACAGGCATTCATACGTTTGGAAAATTTGAAAATAAAGTTGTTGTCGGTGGTACCTATACCACAATGTATGATGATTATCAGCGTGCTTTGTATCGCGGGCCGTTTATCGAATACGATCAGATTGACGTAACTACCGGAGCTGTGCCGCCAATGACCGAAGAAGCCTGGGATGACAAATTAAAAACCGTAAATGCATCGGTTGCTAATACACAAACAGAAACTAACAATTTAGGGATTTACCTGTCTGATGCCATCACTTTCAATAAAAAATTCACTTTCCTTGGAGGATTGCGTTTTGATCGAAATTTTCAGAAAAGCATTAAAACAAACGGGGTTGTCACCAGTCCTTGGTTCAACCAAAATACAATGGCATGGAAGGCCGGTTTTGTATATGCACCAGTGGTAGATCAATTCTCTGTATTTGCAAACATCCAAAACGGATTCTCGAACATTGCCCCTGCTTTAGGTAAAACTGGAATAGAAAACTTTGATCCGGAAGAAGCAAATCAATGGGAAATTGGAACGAAACTCAATTTTATTGAAGGCAAATTAGTCGCCACAGTAAGTTATTACCAAATCGCCATTAAAAACGGCTTACGAAATGTCATTGAAGGAGCCAATACCTACAGCATTCAGGATGCAGAAAAAAGCAGTAAAGGTTTTGAAGCCGAAATTATTGCCAATCCGTTTCCGGGTTTCAACGTAGTGGCAGGTTACACAAAAAACAGCGCAAAATTTGTAAAAGCTTCAAATGCGGCAATCATTGGTAACAACTTAGATTATTCTCCTGAGGAAATGGCCAATTTCTGGATGAGTTACCGTGTGTTAAAAGGTAAAGCTGAAGGACTTGGAGTTGGTTTCGGGGGTAACTATGTGAGTAAAATTTTCATGAACGATACCAACACTTTCAGTTCTAATGGTTATACCGTTTTTGACGGTTTATTGTTCTACGATCAGCCGAAATACAGACTGAGCATGAAAATCGACAATCTCTTTGATAAAGAATATTACAATGGTTATGGTCAGCCGCAAAAACCACTAACCTTTTTATTCGGAGTTAACTTTAAAATTTAATTTTTCAATTTAGTTATGACCAGGCCTGACAACTATACAAAGAGTTGTGGGCTTGGTTTTTATTATTTTATATCATGACCAAAAATCCAATTCGAACCAAAGAGAAGAAAATCAAACAAAAAAGTAAATGGAGTGTATTAAACCACTGGCTTCATTTATGGCTGGGGCTTGGTTCCGGTTTAATTGTTTTTATTGTTGCCCTGACAGGAGTGCTATTCATTTTTTGTGATGACATTATTGATGAACTGGCTTATAATTCACAGTATGTAAAAGAGGTTAAGGAAAAAAGACTCACTCCCGAAGAAGTTTTAGCTGCATTCAAAAAACAGCGTCCGGAGCGCAAAGCAACTTATTTTGTTACTTATCGCGATCCTAAGCGAACCATAAAAATCGCATCGGCAACCAAAAAAAGGGAGTTACAATTTTCATGGATTGATCCTTATACAGGAAAAATTCTGGATTCCGGAGGTGCCTATGATGTTTTTTATATCATCGCTCACATACACAGTGGCGAAATGCCTTTTGGCAAAGCAGGTCACCTTATTGTAGAAATTTCAGTCTGGATATTTCTTATCGAACTCATCACAGGACTTATTCTGTGGTGGCCTAAAAAATGGAACCGTACCACCAGACAGCAAAGTTTTACCATAAAAACGAACGCTAGTTTTAAAAGACTTAATTATGATTTGCATAACGTTCCCGGATTTTACAATTTACTTCCGGCTCTTATGATCACAATTACCGGATTGATTATAGTAAATACTCCTTTAAATAAAGCCACACATGCTATTTTTAATGGTACCCCACATGCTTTCCAAACGATGAGCAAAATAAAACCGGATTATGATTCCACCAAAACTGTAATGCCTTTGAATACTATTTTGAAGAATCTTTATGCCAAAGATAAAACGGTACAGGAAGTACGGTTGTCTGTGGCCGGAAAAGACAGTATTACCAGCTATTTTGCTGTTGCAGCTGAAAAGATAGGACTTAAAGGAATTGAAAACGGAAGAACTTTCTCTATCAACAAATACACCGGTAAAGAAATAGAAATTCCCGCAAAAGTAATCAAAGGTTTAGAAATTGACGGTATGACGATGAATCTTCACATTGGATTTTGGGCAGGCTGGATTGGAAAAGTTTTTACTCTAATCGTAGGCTTGATCTGTATGTTTTTGCCCGTCACCGGCTTTATAATCTGGTACGGACGCCAAAAGAAAAAAACAAAAAAAACTTAAATAAACCTTTCTGTATAATTGATTAAAGTTGTTTAAATTCAATGTAAAGCGAGAATAATTCATATCTCAGAAGTATCATTTTTAGCATTTTAAAGTTTTTTTTTTCAAAAATGACAAAACCAAAACCGACTAATAAATGCAATTATTCATAATTATTCTAAATAAATATTGTCAGACTAATATTAAACTTTACATTTGTGATACGAAATTATTAACTCATTAATTGCATATTATGAAATCTAAAACTTTACAATCAATAACATTTTTACTTTTAATGTTAATTGCCAGCCCTGCCCTATTTGCTCATGCCTTGTGGATCGAAACTAAAGCAGTGGGAGCTAAAGGAAAAGCTCAGGAAATATCTGTTTTCTTTGGAGAATTTTCAGATAATGATATTACAACTTCGGCAAAATGGTTTTCGGATTTAAAAGATTTTTCACTGGTTGTAATTAGCCCGTCAAAAAAAGAAACCAAACTTACCGCTACAGCCTTAGAAAATAAATATCAGGCCTTTTTTACACCAGATGAGGACGGCGTTTATACGGTAGTGATGCATCATACTGTAAAAGATGTATACGGTACCATGAAATTAGATTACAATTCAAGCGCAACGGTTACCGTTGGCAATGCCGCAAAAGGAAATGATGCTGCCGCAAATACAAACATCATTAGTGTCTTTGCTAAAGAAGTGACAGCTGCTAAACAAAAAGCAGTACTAAACATCAATGCTTTGTATGAAGGTGCAGCGGCTAAAAAACAAAAAATAAAAGTAATTGCTCCCAATGGCTGGGAAAAAGAATTATGGAGCAATGACAAAGGAGAAATCTCTTTTACTCCGCTTTGGTCAGGAAATTATATGGTAGAGTTTGCTTATACCGAAAAAGCTGCCGGAGAACATAATGGTAAAAATTACAACGAAATCTGGAAGATGGCAACTTATTTAATTGCCGTTAAATAATATAATCCTTTCATTATTTGATCATTTTATAGTTAGTTGGGCCTTGTTCGTAATGAGCAAGGCTTTTTTTAGCCTAAAATATCTTTTACACTCTTTCTTCCTTACTTAATAAAATTTATAAAAGCAAAATCTTAAGCTAATCTTAAGACTATTCTAATGAAATTTTAATCTAGAAAAACTCTGAAAATTTTGTTAAGACCGTATCTCGATATTACATTTGCAAAAATTTATTTTTATTAAATCTAAATAAGCAACATGAAATATAATTTACTACTTGCATTATCCTTTATAAGTTTTGCTTCTTACAGCCAAAACTATTCAAGCGACGAGGCAGCCTCAACTGCCAATGACACGGTAAAAAACAAAAAAGGAGAAATACTAAATGAAGTATTAATTAAAACCAATAGAGAGCCTAAACCGGTTACTGCAGTTCGTTCAGGATTAAAACCGATGGACAATCCACAAAGCATACAGGTTATTAGTTCTGATGTAATCGAACAACAACAAGCCATTCGTTTAAGTGAAGTTATTAAAAACGCTAATGGTGTTTATGTAGGTTCTGCCCGAGGTGGTGCAACGGAGTCTTTTTTCTCAAGAGGATACAACATGTCTGATAACAATATGTTTAAAAACGGATTTCGTTACAATTCAGGCTCCATTCCTGATGTTTCGGGTCTGGAGAAAGTTGAATTCTTAAAAGGAGGTTCGGCTTTATTGTTTGGAAACGTTGCACCGGGAGGTATCTTAAACCTGGTAACCAAAACACCTTCATTTAAATCAGGCGGTGAGGTATCGATGCAAATTGGAAGTTATGCGTTCTACAAACCTTCTTTCGATTTTTATGGTCCTCTTAGCAAGTCAATTGCTTTTAGAATAAACGGTTCTTACGAGAACTCTGAAAGCTTCAGAAATGTAGTAAAAAACGAACGTGTATACGTAAACCCGTCTTTACTTTTTATCATCAATCCAAAAACACAAATTACGGTACAAGGGGATTATTTAACAGCAGACTGGACTCCGGATTTTGGAACAGGACTTATCGGAAAACAAATTCTTGACTTACCTCGTAATGCATTCTACGGATCACTTTGGTCTAATGGTACTACAAAATCAGCAAGTGCTTCGGTTTTATTAAACCATGATTTCAATAAAAACTGGAAACTAAACTTTAATAGTTCTTTCCAAAGTTATGATAGAACTCAAAAATCTACAGCTCAGATGTCTAATATAACCAATAGTGGCGACTGGACCAGAGCATTAGTCCAAAATAAAAATTTAGAGCAGATATTGGGCGACCAATTAAGCTTACAAGGAAATTTCAATACCGGATCAGTAAAACATCAAGTATTCACAGGTGTTGATTGGGAAAACTCATTTGCTACCGGATACACTTATGCTTTTGATCCGGCAAATTATGACACTATCAATTTGTTTACTTTTGATCCTTCAAAACAAAAAAATGATATTCCAAACGCAAGAGCGACTCAAATTCTAAAAACAGAAACCAATCGTTTTGGGGCTTATTTTCAGGATCTGATTTCGATTACAGAAAAAGTCAAAGTATTAGCAGGTATTCGTTGGTCATGGCAAGAAGGCCAAGCTACCACTTACAAAGAAACTTATAACACCGGTACAAAAGTTCAAACGGTCGCTCCGGAAAATGCAATAGCAGAAGTTGGTGCTAAAAAACTGGACAATGCTTTCTCTCCAAAAGTGGGTATTATCTATCAACCAACAAAAAGCACTTCATTATTTGCCAGCTACTCGAACTCGTTTTCACCAAATATAGGATTCACGGTTGACAACAAAACAATTGAAGCATCGATCATTGATCAATACGAAGCAGGTATTAAAAAAGAATTCTTTGAGGGCTTGTTAAGCACAAACTTAACGGTTTACCAAATCTCAAACAGCAATTTGGCTCAAACCGCACCATTTCTAGCCGATGGTATTACTGAAAATGTGAATTCAAGCATAAAAGTATTGGGTGGAGCTACTAAAAGTAAAGGGGTTGAAATTGATGTTACTGCAACACCTATTGAAGGACTTAATATTATTGCCGGTTATAGCTATAATGATATGCGTTATACTAAAACTTCAGGAACAAGTGGAAGTTTTGTAGCGGGAGATCAGGTTGTAAGAACACCTAAAAATACAGCCAACCTAAGTTTCTTCTATAAAGTACCGGAAGGAATGTTTAAAGGAGTTTCATTTGGAGCAATCGCTAACTATATTGGTAACCGTTTAGGTGGATGGAATGATGATTATCTGTGGACAGCTGTTAAGCCTACACCTGCCAATCCAAAACCAAATCCTGCTTACATTGTTACCATTAGAGACAGAGATATTCCTATCGAAGGCTACACTACTATTGATGCCTCTGTAGGTTACGAGTGGAGAAAATTCTCTGTTTTATGTAAACTATCTAATATTACAAACGAATTGAATTATACCGTTCACGAAAATTACAGTATCAACCCAATTGCACCTCGTCAAATCTTGACAAGCTTAAAATATAAATTCTAAAATTTTGAATTAGATTTTGCCCTCCGGACTTTTGCCGTATTTCAATAACGAAAACAAAAAAGTTTGGTTTTAAACAGAAAACCTCATCTGACAATAGATGAGGTTTTTTGTTTTCACTAAAGAAAGTAATCCGATTGTATTACTTTTGTTCCATAAAAATTCTCACCAAAACAAAACTCCGATATATGTCAGATGCTAAAAAAAATCAATTGCAAAAAAGTCTTGGCTTAAGTTTTAATATTGCTGTATTAATTGGAGGAACGATTGGCGTTGGAATTCTTCGTACACCCGGCAGCATTGCTTCCCTACTCGACAATTATTGGTTCATTATTGCTTCATGGCTCTTTGGAGGTTTATATGTTTTGCTAGGAGCCAATTCTTATGCAGAACTTTCCACAATGTTACCCAAAGCAGGAGGTTCCTATAACTATATTAAAAGAGCTTTTGGTGAATATGCCGGCTTTCTTTCTGGCTGGTTTGATTTTATCGTCAATGTAACACCTCCCGCTTTTTATTGTATTGTAATTAGTGAGTACATTATTATTTTGTTTCCTGTACTCTCAAACTATTCTACCGTGATGGCAATTTCTTTATTACTTGCTTTTGTGCTCATTCACTTAAGTGGTGTAAAAAACGGCAGCGTCATTCAGCAAATTACCAGTTTCTTAAAAGTAATATGTTTTGTAGCCCTGGTCATAGCCTGTTTTATGTATACAGGCACTGAAGTTCCTAAAATCAAAACAGACAATTCTTTCTTTCAAATTGGACTAATCTTCGGATTTTTCAAATCGTTGCAGTTGATCATCGGGACTTACAACGGCTGGAACAGCGTTTGCTTTTTTGCCGAAGAAAATGATAACCCCAACAAAAATATTCCTAAATCATTGTACAGCGGTGTCTTTTTAGTGGTTGCCATCTATGTTTTAGTAAATGCTGCTTTCTTTCATGTTTTACCAATTGAAACCCTGGCAAAATCAAATTTAGCTGCTGCTGACGTTGCCAAGATCCTTTTTGGAGAAAACGGAGCTATTATTGTTACGGTAATTTCCATTTTTTCATTAATCAGTATACTAAATGCTTTTATGATGATTCCACCAAGAATCCTTTACGGATTAAGTCGTGACGGGTTCTTTTTCAAACAAGGAACAACAGTAAATAAAGGAGGAACACCAATCGTAGCGCTTTTAGTTTCATCGTTTTTCAGTTTATTTTTAATTTGTATTGGCTCTTTTGAAGTATTATTTTCTTTCGCAGCCTTTATCTCTATTATCGTTTGGGGACTGGCTTATCTTTCTCTCTTAAAACTAAGAACCACCGAGCCCAATTTACCGCGACCGTATCATTCTTTTTGGTATCCGTGGACGACAATATTTGCCTTTGTAGCCTCGATTGCTTTGTTAATAGGATTTATTTACAGCGATCCAAAAGGTTTTGTTATAATCGTTGTTCTCACTTTGATTTCTTATCCTGTATTTTTGGTTTTGAGGAAGAAAAAATAACGGCTTATTTTTAATCGCTACGATTTCTCGAATTTTATTTTTACCATCTATAAAAACAAACAATTCGTGAATTCGTGGCTATTTTTTTTAAGAAAAAAGATGTAGAATATTTCTGCTGACATACTGTTGTCACATTCTGTGATTTAATTTGCAATAAAACTTAAAAGATGAGCAAACTAGATTTAACAAAAACCGACAAAGTATACTACACTGCTAAAACTAATCCCGAGATAGTTTATATTGAAAAAACAAATTACCTATCGATTACAGGAAAAGGTGATCCTTCGGGACAAGAATTCTTAGAGAACATTCAGGCCTTGTATGCCACTGCTTATGCCATTAAATTTATACAGAAAGCCGTAAATAATGATTTTGTTGTTCCAAAACTGGAAGCCTTGTGGAGTTTTGATACTGAAAAATACAAAGGCATTTCTATGGATGAAGCTCCGCTAAAAATACCCCGAAGTGAGTGGGATTACAGAGTTATGATCAGGATGCCGAATTTTGTAACTAAAGAACAAACAGAAGAAGCTATTCAAAGTACCGCAAATAAAAAACAAATAGAACGGGCGAAATCAATTGAATTTTATGAGATGACTGAAGGCAAAGTAATACAAGTTCTTCATATCGGACCTTTTGAAAATGAGCCCCAGACGCTGAAAAAAATACAGGAGTTTTCTACAGCACAACAACTGGAACAAAATGGCTTACACCATGAAATTTATTTATCTGACTTTAGAAAAACAGCTTCTGAAAAATTAAGAACCATACTTAGAGAACCTGTAAAATAACTTATTTTTAAAAACCACAAATTCACAAATTTTATTTTTTACTATCTGTGAGTAAATGAGTAACTCGAGAATTCGTAGCAAAAAACTTAAACACAAAAAACCCGACAGATTTTCAAAAATCTGTCGGGTTTAAATATATAGTCGTAAAGCTAACTATTTCAATCCGGCAATACTTTGCTCGATTGTAGCAATTTTTGCCAAAGCATCAGCTTCTTTTTGTTTTTCATTAGCCAAAACTTTCTCAGGTGCTCCGGCAACAAATTTCTCGTTCGATAATTTCGCCTGAACAGATTTTAAGAAACCTTGGGTATATACCAACTCTGCAGTCAGTTTAGCAATTTCAGCTTCAACATCAATACTTCCGGTAATCGGAATAAAATATTCATTTGATTTTACACGGAAAGACAATGCTCCGTCTACTTTAGCTGTAACATATTCGAAAGCTGAAATGTTCCCTAACTTCGTAACGATAGAGTCAAAATACGTTGTGATATTCTCACTGTTGATTGCTTTCAATTCGATCGCATCTTTAAACGGAATATTTTTATCTTTTCTGATCGTTCTGATTCCTGAAATCACTTCGATAGTACTATCAAAATCAGAGATTAAACTCCCGTTGAAAGGTTTCAATTCTGGCCAGGTAGAAACAATTAAAGCTTCTTCCGGGGTTCTGTCTGCAATTAAGTGCCAAATTTCTTCTGTTAAGAATGGCATAAACGGATGAAGTAACTTCAAATTGCTTTCTAACATTTCGATCGCTTTATCCAACGTTGCTTTATCAATTGGCTGTTGATAGGCCGGTTTAATCATTTCTAGGAACCACGAACAGAAATCATCCCAAACCAATTTGTAAATAGCCATCAATGAATCTGAAATTCTGTATTTCTCAAAATTATCTTCAATATCAACTAAGGTCTGCTGCAATTTTGCTTCGTACCACTCGATGGCTACTTTTGAAGATTCAGGTTGTGGAATCGTTTCAGAAACTTCCCATCCTTTGATTAATTTAAAAGCGTTCCAGATTTTGTTTGAAAATGCTTTCCCCTGATTGCATAATTCTTCATCAAACATAATATCGTTTCCGGCAGAAGCACTTAAAAGCAATCCTACACGAACTCCATCTGCACTAAATTTATCGATCAAATCTAAAGGATCAGGTGAATTCCCTAATGATTTAGACATTTTACGACGTTGTTTATCACGAACCAAACCGGTTAAATACACATTTGTAAATGGTTTTTCACCTGCGTACTCGTAACCTGCAATGATCATTCTGGCAACCCAGAAAAATAAAATATCCGGACCTGTAACCAAGTCATTTGTTGGATAGTAATATTTATAATCTGCACTTTCCGGGTCCATAATTCCACCAAAAACGGACATCGGCCAAAGCCATGATGAAAACCAAGTATCTAACGCATCAACATCTTGTCTTAAGTCAGATGTTGTCAGTGAGTTGTTGGATGTTCTTTCTTGAGCCAATTTTAAAGCATCTTCGATATTCTCAGCCACTACGAAATCTTCTTTTCCGTCTCCATAATAATAAGCCGGAATTTGTTGTCCCCACCATAGTTGACGAGAAATATTCCAATCACGAATATTGTTTAGCCAGTGTGCATAAGTATTTTCAAAACGTTTTGGATGTAATTTAATATCTCCGGTTTCTAAAACTGATTTAATTGCCGGTTTTACCAAATCTTCCATTTTCAAAAACCATTGGTCAGATAATCTTGGTTCGATTACCGCTTTGGTTCTTTCGGAAGTTCCAACTTTATTCAAATGGATTTCAGTCTTTGCCAAAGCTCCAGTCTCTTCTAATTCTTTTGCAATTTCACTACGAACCACAAAACGATCTTTCCCCTGATAATGCAAACCGAAACTATTTAATGTAGCGTCTTCGTTAAAAATATCAACAATTTCAAGATTGTGCTTCTCTCCTAACGTTTTGTCATTCATATCGTGTGCCGGAGTTACTTTCAAACATCCGGTTCCGAATTCAACATCAACATACTCATCTTCGATAATCGGAATAACTCTTCCGCAAATTGGAACAATGGCCCTTTTACCTTTTAAATGTGTAAAACGCTCATCGTTTGGATTAATACAGATTGCAGTATCTCCAAAAATAGTTTCCGGACGCGTTGTTGCAATCGTCAGAAAATCTTCTGAACCTTCAATTTTATACTTTAAGAAAAATAATTTTCCTTGTTGTTCTTCGTAAATAACCTCTTCGTCAGATAAAGTTGTTTTAGCTTCCGGATCCCAGTTTACCATTCGGTATCCTCTGTAAATTAATCCTTTATTGTATAAATCGACAAACGATTTAATTACAGAAGCTGACATATCAGGATCCATTGTAAATTTAGTACGTTCCCAATCGCATGAAGCTCCTAATTTTTTAAGCTGCTCTAAGATTACACCACCGTATTTATCTGTCCATTCCCAGGCGTGTGCCAAAAACTCTTCACGGGTTAAATCATTTTTATTGATTCCTTCTGCTTTTAGTTTCTGTACTACTTTTGCTTCTGTTGCAATCGAAGCATGATCCGTTCCCGGAACCCAGCAGGCATTAAAACCTTTAAGACGTGCTCTACGAATTAAAACATCCTGAATAGTATTGTTCAGCATATGCCCCATGTGAAGGACTCCTGTGACGTTTGGTGGCGGAATTACAATTGTATATGGTGTTCTGTGATCAGGTTCTGAATGAAAATAGTTGTTCTTCATCCAGTAATCATACCATTTGTTCTCGATCGTCTTAGCGTCAAATTGTGCTGGAATTGTCATTTACTAGGGTTGTTTAATCGTTAATTTGCTTATTTGTTTAATCGTTATTCGTGTATTTGTTTAATCGTTTTTTACTACAATCACAGCTTTCGCTAATCCTCAATCGATTAAACTGTTAGAACGATTAAACAATTAAACAGAAAAACTGGTTCAATTTTTGTAATCATTACTGACAGCAAAAGTAAATAATTAAGTACACTATAAAAAGCGAATTAATAATTTGTGTGTTAATTAAAAGAATGTATATTTACTTACAACTTAAAAAAATTTCAAATGAAAAATGTAGCCTCTTTTATTGCAGTCGTATTGTTTAGCACAATAAGTTATGCACAAAACGGCCCAAAAATTGAATTTGCAGCCCAAGACAATACAATTGATTATGGAAAAATTTCAAAAAGTGACAACGGAGTTAGATCTTTTGAATTTACCAACACAGGTGACGCACCACTTTTAATTACCGGAGCAGAATCTACCGTAAGTTCGATAGTTGTTACTAAACCCGCAGCAGCAATTATGCCTGGTAAAACCGGTAAAATTGATGTAAAATACAACATGGTTTCCGGTCCGATCCGTAAAACAATTACTGTTGAAACCAATGCCGTAAACTATCCTGACGGTAGAGTAGCCTTAAAAATTAAAGGTGAAGTTTTATAAAAAAATAAGATCTAAAAAATAGCAAAGCCGTTTCTAATTAAAGAAACGGCTTTTTTTATCTGCTTTAGCCTAAATCCGACAAGTTCTTAAAACTGTCGGATTTGTTTTGAGTGGCTATTATTTTTTTTCAGCACATTCTGCAGCATCAAATTTATATTTCACACGGTCAAAATCGATAGGTTTGTCTTTTACCAGATAAGTCACTCCCATACTAATCTGCATGGTTCCGTTACCCAAAATAAGTTTTTTGTCTTTCTTTAAAAATGCCATTGGATTTTTAAAAGTTTTACTATTGTTTGTAACTTCTTTAAAAGTATAGTCTGCAAATAAAGTATCTCCATGAAACTCTCCCGCAAGTTCACCAACTCTTTCAGCTGCTCCGTAAACTTTCATAGACATAGTACCATTTAATTTTCCGTTTTTTAATGTGTTTAATTTTAAATCGATTGTATCTTTTTCATAGATAGCTTTATAACATTCTGTACTTACGATGGTTTCAGCAGCCACTTTAGCTGCTTCGGCCGCTTTCTGATTTTCATTGTCTTTACAGCTTTGAAGTCCGATACAAGTCACAAGCAAGCAGGATACCACTAGGTTTTTCATAATTATTTTTTTAGTCATTGTTATTCTATAAAATTAAATAAAAAAGAAGCCAAAAAAAAGGCTTCTAAATTAAAATTTCAACCATAATAGCAAAATCGAAAGGTTTAAGAACCTACGGGTCTGGCAAAACTACTCCATTTATAAATTCTTAATTACAAATTCACTTCTTCTGTTCAATTCGTGTTCTTCTTCCGAACAGGCTTCATCAGGCTGGCATTTTATTATAGGTATAGATTCGCCGTATCCTTTAGCCACTATCCTTTTAGCATTAATACCCGAATCTATTATAAAATCTCTGGTCGAACTGGCTCTTTTTTGAGACAAATTTGCATTAAACTTTTCATTACCTCTTGAATCAGTATGCGATCCTATTTCGATTTCCATGTCGGGATATTTCATCATTAATTCTACCACACGACCCAATACTACTTTAGATTCTTTTCGGATGTACCATAAATTATAATCAAAGTAAATCGGATCTGTTTTAATAATTAATCTTCCTTTATTGTCTTTTACTACATCTTTTTCCTGCGCAATAATTTGAGCTGTTTTTTCTTTCTTTCTGATTTCTCCTGCTACAATTTCTTCGGCTTTTGCTTTTTTATCTGCTTCTTTTAAAGCAATAACAGCCAAAGCTTCTTTTTCTTTTCTTCGTTTCGTTTCAATTTCCTCCTCCTTCTTTTTACTTTCTGCAATTTGCAACTCTTCTTTCTTTTTTGTTTCCGCAATTATAATTTCTTCTTGTTTTAGTACTTCCAAAGATTTTAATGCCATCGACGCATCATGACTTGCATCTCTGGTTACTCCCGAAGACACTGTTCTCGATTCGCTTGTATACCCATCCTTAGTGCCCAAAACTGTAAATGCACTTTCACAAACAACTGTAAAACTAAATTTTCCATCTGCGCCAGTTGTCGTTGTACTCAGAATCTTTAGATCTGAATCCTTCAAACGTACAACTGCATTTTCTAAAGGCAATTTTGTATCAATATCCGTAATGATTCCCGCAATAAATTGTTTACAATCTTCTACTATTAAATCTTTGATTTCTTTAATTTGATAAATATCATCACTCCCTTTTCCTCCTTCTCTGTTGGATGCAAAATAACCTTCTTTAGTATTGGAATCAATATTAAATGAAAAGTCATCCCCGTTTGAATTCAAAGGCAAACCAACATTTACAGGCTTACTGTACTCATATCCCTTAATTTCTGAAACAAAAACATCCAATGACCCATAACCTAAATGTCCATCAGACGAGAAATAGAGCTTTTGATCGTTTGAAACAAAAGGAAACTGCTCTCTTTTATCTGTATTAATTGTAGAACCTAAATTTCGGGGGGTATCAAATGCTCCCTTATTAATATTGACTGAATAGATATCAAACGAACCTAAAGTTCCTGGCATATCTGATGCAAAATACAATACTTTTTCATCAGCACTTAAGGCCGGATGCTCTGTGGAATATTCAGAGCTATTGAATGGAAGCGATTCTATATTGATCCATTTTCCTTCAACCAGTTCGGCTTTAAAGATTTGAAGATTCGAAATTTTCTGATCGTTTGTTTTTTTGCTTTTGTTCTTCGAATTGTTTCGTGTAAAGTAGATCGTTTTACCGTCTTTTGTAAAAACTGCGTTGGCCTCGTGCATACCGGTTTTTAGTTCTTTAGCAAAATAATGTACAATAGAATCAACCGAATTGCTATTTTTTAAAGGAATCGTAACCAGATTCAAATACGTTTTATTGTCCCATTTAAACTTCTTATCAAGCAATCCCGGTTTTAACTTTACTCCCGCAAAAACCAGATTATCATTATATTTCACGGCTCCAAACTCTGAATTAGGCGTATTGACCGCCAGATTTTTAAGATCATAGCGTTTCCCTATTGCAGAAACATTTTCTAAAATTTTAAGCTCTTTTTCAAAATTAGAAACAGCATCACTAACACCTGATTTTGCATAATATTCCTTTAAAGCTAAATTCGCATCCTCATAACTATTGCTTGCTTTTAAAGTCTGTGCGTATCTAAAATAATAATTCCGATCTAAATCATTATTGTAATTTTGAATCAAAAGCCTGTAGTAACGCTGTGCTTTTATCAAATCGTTGGTATAAAAATAAGAGTCCGCCAAGTTTTTTATCACTTCCTGGGAAGGTTTGTTTTCTGCTAACTTCTCATATAGCGTAATGGCTTCACTGTAATAAGTTTTATCAAAAAAACGTTTGGCTCTTACCAATTCAAAATCCTGAGCATTTATAAACTGTATTGAAAATACGAATACAATAACAAGTAGTTTTTTCATATTTTTCATTTTAAAAGAATCTTGGAGATTTATCATATCCTTTTCCTAATAGATCTAAATCAAAAAGCAGCATAATTTCGTGTGTGCCAGAATTAAACCGTCCCAGATTCGACAAAGTATGATCATAAGCATAGCCCACTCTTAAAGTTGGTGTAACATTTACATTCATTAAAGCACTCACCGCATCGTTTATTCGATAGGCTGCTCCCAATTCAAATTTATTATTGTATAAAACATTCGCTGTCAAATCTACAGAAACAGGTGCTCCCGGGACAAATCGTGACATAAAAGCGGGTTTCAGTTTTACCTTATCATTGATTTGAAAAACATATCCGGCAGTTAAAAATGTATGAATTACCTCTGATCCGTAAGCATTGATTCCTGATTTCTCTTCGATATGTTTGTTGCTCAATAAATTTGGCGCGGATAATCCAACATAAAAATTATCTCTGAAATAATAAGCTCCTATTCCAATATTAGGCTTGGTCACATTTACATTTTCAGCAAAAGCCAAATCTGTAGCAGCATCTCCGCTTTCTAAAACAAAACCGTTAAAATTAGTCTGGAGAGAGGTAAAACCTGCTTTTAGTCCAAGCGAAAGCTTATTTTTCCCACCCAAATTTAAGACATAAGCAAAATCCGCGTAAAAATTATTTTCTTTTTTAGCGCCATCACCAATGTCATCTGAAACCAATGACAAGCCTACTTCAATTTTATCGCTTAACGCCGTATGTCCAAAAAAAGTAAAAGTCTTGGGTGCTCCAACGGCTCCAACCCATTGCGTTCTGTACAATCCTCCAAAATTCATCATTGCAGGAACTCCTGTTGCATAGGCAGGATTTACCACACTCATATTATACATGTAATGAGTATACTCCGGATCCTGCTGTGCTGAAGCTGATGTGATATAAAAGAGGAAACTTATAAAAAGTAGTACTTTCTTCATTTGAAACTTATATTAAATACTATAAAAAAGGAAATTATCTGTTCAGGTAAAGTCGGCCTTGTTGCGGGCGTCTGTTGTCTTTATTAAAATTAATAACATAAAAATAGACTCCGTTTGGTACGATTCCATCACCAAAACCTGCTGCTTCAGAATTTCTTCCATCCCAATTGGGTTTATTTTTATTTCCTTTAAACATAATATTTCCATATCTATTAAAAATTTCAAGAGTATAGTCAGGATATAAAAAATCTATATCCGGAATCCTGAAAGTATCATTTACATTATCTCCATTTGGCGAAAATCCGTCCGGAATAAAAAAGGCAAATTCTTCCGGATTACAATCAAATAAAGAAACGGTAACTCCTAAATAATTATCCGAAATACAATTTGTTACGCTCGAAAGATCAAAACCATAATACGTTACTTTGTCTCTAAGTAATGTTGTCGACGCTAATAAATTTCCATTATTTTCTGCATCATACCAAGCAACAGTAGAAGACACATTGGTTACTTTTGACAAGTCTGCAATAGTAGGATTTTTTAAACCGCAAAAATTTTCTCCTCCCGGATTTAAAGTTGGAGCTGGTGTATCATTTACCACAATCGAGACTAAAGTCGGCGCAGATATACAATTTGTAACAGAAGTCTCTCTCACATACAATTGTTCTGATTTTAAAACATAAGTACTGGCCAAGGGCGTCGTTGACGTTGTAGAACTATACCATTTGTACCGAACACCTTGCGGAGTTAAATTGGCAACTGTCGCTCCTTCCACTTCACAAAATTCCTGTGGACTTATTACCAAAGGAGCATCTGGAATTGTATTTATTATAAAGTCGTCTGACACATTGATTAAATCAACATCACAAGACGTAACATTGTTTTTCAAATTACGGGCTATAATTGTTGTAGATCCAGTATTTAAAATCAATTCTGCAGGGATAATAAAAGATGCTTTTCCATTTGCAACTGCTAAAACAACAGTTTGCAGTGTCGAAGAGTTGCTACCGGAAAGCGTATACAAAAGTGTAGCGTCTGTTAAATTTCCTAATCCGGAAACAGCAACAGGAACAGCGGCCCCAAAACAAAGATTCTCGACCTGCAAAACAAGAGTTGTTGCGTTGGGTAAAGGATTAATAATTAAATTCCCCTGAGCATTAGCTACATTAGTACAACCCGTAAAAGTATTCGTTATTTTGATAATGGTTATTGTCGAAACACCACTTTTTATATTGAAGTTTGCCGGAATTTCAAAACTTGCATTACCTCCCACAGCTGTGATATTTGCAGTTAAGCCCGTTGCAAAATTATCTCCGGTTATGTTGTAAACAATATCATAATTACCATCTGTTAATTGAATTGCATTTGAAATCTGAACTACCGTTTTTTTATTTTGACAAACAGTATCCGGAATCAACAAAGCTCCTTCTAAATGAGGCAATGGGTTAATTCTCAAATTATAGGATAAATTATTAACAATATTAGCACAAGATTCTTTACTGGCAGTGGCAACAATATTAGTTACATTAATATTAAATACTCCAACTTGCTTAAAATAAGATGATTTTACAGGAAAAATTAATTCACCATTTACAAAATTCGCTGTCACTGTTTCACCGCCCGCATTTGGACCGGAAACATTGAAAGTGACCTTATACTCCCCATTGGGAATAGCTTGTGGTCCTTGTGTAATTTTTGCTAAATAAGTAGCCCTGGAAATCGCATCTTCACAAATATCCGATTCAACAACAATTTTTGCACCAGTAAAATCAAGCCTTTTTTCCAAAGTAATGCTTATGACCGAAGTTCGATCAGGGCAAATCCGATTATCAGGATATGAAAAAGCAGTATAAGTATAATTTAAAATTCCCGGACCATGAGTATTGTATAATTGTTTAAGGTTAACATTATGATCACGTACAGAAGTTAAACCCAAACCTCTCCATTCCCCTCCAAACTCTTCCCCGGAAAGTAAAGTATGCAAATCTAAGTTGGTATAAGAGTCTAAATCAGTTTCTCCACATAGCAACAAATCCTTAGGTTTTCCAGGTTCAGGTGCTTTAAAAAAGGTTACCGTGACCTTTACAGACGGTGATATTGGTGAACACGCAGTAACCGCCGGAACTGTATAAGTAAAGTCAAACGATCCCTCCAAACCCGCAGTTAATATTGATGAATCTACAATCCGACCTGCAGCATTGGTCCAGGTGCCGTTTGAATGTGGCCGCATTACGGTACTATTAAACGCACTAAACAAACTAAAAACTTCATCTAAAGTACATACTGTAGCATAAGGAGCAGGAACTCCTGCATATGCGCCAATTGTAAGAGTTACAACAGCTTTATTATCAACACATCCTGCAACACCCGGAACAGTATACGTATAATGATAAACACCGCCACTACGTATCATTTGTCCATTTAAAATTCCAGTAACAGGATCCAAACCTCTTAAATTATTATCATCTGTCCAAGTCCCTCCGGGAGTTGGAGTGCCTCCTAACAAGGCAAACAAAGAGATCGACTGATTGATTGGATTCTCAATGTTACAAATTACTTTTTGCGCATCGGTACCTGCACACTGGGCCTCAGCTTTTGAAGACCAAACCAATAAGGCAATAAAAAACAATAAAAATTGTAAGAAATTAGCGTATTTTTTAACCATAAACTCCCAATTATTTTTATACAAACATAACAAAATAATAATGTTTATTAAACACCAAGAGCTTGTTTTAATAATTAAATATTTACAAAACACACCTAAGATCAAAATAACAATCCTTAATTGTCTTAAAAAATAGAATTTAACTCCTTTTACAATTCATCCTCCAGTTTAAATCTGAATTTTAAAACCAAGCTGTTTCTTTCTACCTCTAATTCAATCCACACATCTTCTTCAGACTTTAGGAGTAAATTTATCTGCTGTAAGTTATACTTATAAGGAAGCGTGTGATTAATACGAACAATAATATCTCCTATCTTCAATCCACAACGTTCTGCGGCTGAGTTCTTGCGAATGTTTACAATTTCATAAACAGGTTTTAGTGAAAATTTATATCTAAAATCATCATTTTTTTTATTTGTGTAGCCTGTTTCTTCTATCGAATTGACAACCTTTACTGTTTCCAGATGAACCGTTTCCTGAACCCATTGAAGTCCATTGTGCTGCACTGTAATTCCGCTCTTATTGTAAGTAAAGGGGTCCGAAAATTTACTATTTTTTTTAAGATATAACGTTTTACCTGCATAATCCATCACCAACGTAAATCGTTTTAAGACTTCCCCACCAACAGAACCTATACGATCGGGTACCATTTTTACATTTCGAACCGAGCTTGAATCGGGAAAAGCCACTATCGGATTTTTAAAATTAAACTCATCAATAGAAAATTTCTCAATTTTAGCACGATGCCCCTCTATATCACCACTAAAACCTTTTCCTAAAAAATCAGGAAAGTTCTTTTTAGGGAGCTTAATTTTTTTATTCTCAAAAATCCAAAAAGCATCACTGTTACCAATATCAATTAACATTTTTGCAGGCACAACAACACTGTCTACAAGAGCGGTAGTATAAAGATACGGCTTAGCTCTTTCAACAGTAATAGGAACGGCTTTAAATTTTTTATTAAGCCTCTTATGGATTTCTTCATTGTTTTGATGAACGATAATCTTCTTTTTTTGATAATTCATCTCAACCAGATTATTCCTAAAGAATTTATACCCAATAATACCATTCACCGGAATTCCAATATGCGATGACAAATTAAAACTTTGATCTAAAATCACGTACAGCAAATGATTATTTGATTTCAAACCATGGCTTTCCAATATATTATTGGTCGATTTTAAACCTTCTATCTCTTCTTCACTTCCCAAGCCTCTCAATTTAATCTTCTGAACATTTTTAAAACTAACTTCCTGTTTTTCATCCATGCTAAATAAAATGGTTTCTTCAACACCGGAATCCAACAAGAAATTTAATTCTACTCCGTTGACTTTTATAGGAATAAAAACCAGATTATTAATTAATTTAAAAGGTATGGTAACCTTTGACGCGTGGTTTTCAATTAGGAAATCCTCTTGTGCCTGAAGTGCAAAAGCTGTCAAAAGCCCAAAAAACAACATGAAATGTTTTTTCATTGATAAAATTTTAAGATAAAATTACTAAAAATATCGATAATTACTACAAATTAATAAGTACCCGTAATGTTTACGTTAAATTCGAAAAAAAAATGCAAATTTGCACTTCAATAAGAAAACTCATGCCAACAATTTCACACAAAGGCAGAAACATGCCCGAATCACCGATACGTAAACTCGCTCCTTATGCAGATCTTGCAAAACAAAAAGGAAAGAAAGTGTATCATTTAAACATTGGTCAACCGGATATCAAGACACCTGAGGTGGCCATCGAGGCGGTAAAAAATATTGATTTAACTCTTATAGAATACAGTCCGTCTGCCGGATATGAAAGTTATAGAAAAAAATTAGCACAATTTTACCAGCGCCAAAACGTAAATGTAAACTCAGAAGACATCATTGTAACAACTGGTGGATCAGAAGCCTTACTGTTTGCATTGGCCACAATTACAGATCCGGGAGATGAAATCATCATTCCTGAGCCTTTTTATGCTAATTACCATGCTTTTGCATCGTCAACAAGTGCAACAGTAATTCCCGTAATTTCAACTATCGAAAGTGCCTTTGCTTTACCAAGCATTGATACGGTCGAGCAATTAATTACTCCAAAAACAAAGGCCATATTAATTTGCAACCCGGGAAATCCAACGGGATATTTATACTCCGAAGAAGAAATCAGACAGCTGGCAGGCTTAATCAAAAAACATGATTTATACCTGATTGCTGACGAAGTGTATCGCGAATTTTTGTACGATGGAGACGATAAACATTTTTCGGTAATGAATCTCGAAGAGGTTCAGCAAAATGTAATTATGGTCGATTCGGTTTCTAAACGTTACAGTATGTGTGGTGCCCGAATTGGATGTCTGGTAACCAAAAACAAAGAGGTACTGGCAACCGTAATGAAGTTTGCTCAGGCACGTTTGAGTCCGCCAACAATTGAACAAATTGCATGCGAAGCCGCAATAGATACTCCGCAAAGTTATTTTGACGAGGTAATTACCGAATACAAAGAACGTCGTGATACTTTGATCACAGAATTAAACAAAATTGAAGGCGTCATTGTGACGAAACCTAAGGGAGCATTTTATTGTATCGTACAATTACCTATAGACAACTCTGAAGATTTTGCACAATGGCTTTTAGAAAGTTACGATCTTAACGGAGAAACGGTTATGGTTGCTCCTGCAGCTGGATTTTATTCCACTCCGGGAATGGGATTAAATCAGGTAAGAATTGCTTATGTTTTAAATAAAAAAGATTTAATTACTGCTGTAAACATTTTAAAAGAAGCTCTTTTAGTTTACAACAAGAAATAACCATAAGAAACAAAAACTTTCAAAAGACAATAACAAACTGTGTTATTGTCTTTTGTGTTTAAAAGCAACCTCATTTTCTCTACAATTTGAATTTTATAGCAAAAGCCGCAATTAAATAGTAAAAACCATAGAAAAGGTTTACCATTTATTAATTATCTTTACCGCCTT